>NZ_QGLR01000009.1:0-770439 GCF_003202655.1 Gilliamella apicola
AAAAAATTCGCCACTATCGGGATAATGATTTTCATCAAGCGGTAGAAACCGTACACACTTATACTTACGATGCCTTTGGACGGCGTATCAGTAAAACGGATAAGCAAACCGGGGATAAAACCCTGTTTTTTTGGCAGGGGAATAAATTAATTACTGAATGTCATGCCGACGATGCCGATTTTAGTCCATCGGCGGTTCGCAATCAGGGGAGCAAAGCGGAAGACTACCGCTGTTGCAGCTATATTTACGAGCCGAGTGAGGATAGTTTTATTCCCCTGGCGCAGTTACAGGGGCGGGGGCGCGGTGGTCAGATCTACTACTACCTAACCGATCAACTAGGCACACCGCAAGAGCTAATCAGCGCCAATGGAGATATCGTCTGGAGTGGTATTTACAAATCCTACGGTCAAATTGCTATAGCCGCCGGCACAACCGCCCAGAATCTACGATTTCAGGGACAGTATTTTGATCAAGAGTCGGGATTACACTATAATTTTAACCGTTACTATGATCCCTATTGTGGTCGCTATTTTAGCCAAGATCCGATAGGGCTATATGGTGGCGAAAATACCTATGCTTATGTGTTTGATCCCCTCGCATGGATTGACCCATTGGGATTAGCGAAAGTACCTAAAATAGAAGTAAATGGACAGAATCAAATAACTTCAGCATCCGCAATAGTTACGAAAGCTGATATAGGAACAGGAACGCCAACTAACCAGAAAGCACGTGATTGGGCCCGTTCGAGAGGTGGTACCCAAAAAGATGATGCAGGCCATATATTAGGTGCGCTTTTAGGTGGTTCAGGCACTGATACAGATAACATATTCCCTCAATTAAAGAAGATAAATCGTGGTGATTATCGGGTTTTTGAAGGTAAAATTAGAAACTATATAAACAAACATGGAACAGTAAATTTAGAGTGGAAATTTGTATACGCAAACGGTGGAACGCGACCTACCCAGATTACTTATACCGTTAAACAAGGAGGTAGGGTGGTGTTATATGAAGAGTTCGACAATTAATAGAGGATGCATTATGGAACCTAATATACAAGAAGCAGTAGCAGTACTAAAAAAATTTATTATCGCAATGAATAAATGGGAAGTATATTATTGTACTTTAAGCATGGACTACGTTGACAAAGGTGAATATGAAAAGTTAAATTCCCTGCGCCCCAAAAAGAGAGAGGAGCTTAATGCAATATATAATACTTATCTTACTTTAAGAGAGCGGAAATATGGTAGGCAATCTTCTTTAAGAGTAGGATATCCAGCAGAATATTCTCCCGATGAAGAAATACTGGCAACCGAAGTGTTAAAGAAGAATAAAATTGCTATTGAAACCCAAGATCATTCTATCTTGGAATATCGCTATCGTTATACACTTCACTATAAAAATAAAGAGTGGCGAATCGATAAAAAAGAAGTCTATAGAGACGAAGACGATAAATGGGAAATATTGCCATTATAGTGGGTAGTTAAATTAAAGTTTAGCGATATTAATTTGCAGTAAGTGCAGCAAACTTTTAAATCGCAGTTTTAAATATAGTTCACTCTTAATATACATCGTTGCCATCTTCAATCAGTTAAAACCGGTCAGGTTTTAACTGAACCTTCATATTTTACCTATTTAAAATACAGATACTAGAAGACTAGCCTAATAAACGGCGTAATTAACATGAAATAAAATCATGTAAACCACTATTTTCTTCATCTATTTCTAATCTACCCTAACCGCAGTTTAGGCAAGTTGTTTGATAAACGGGGTAATTGACATGAAATCAAATCATGTAAACCACTATTTTCTTCATCTATTTCTAATTTATCCTAACCGCAGTTTAGGCAAGTTGCTTGATAAACGGCGTAGTTGACATGAAGTTAAATCATGTAAACCATCATTTTCTTCATCTATTTCTAATTTATCCTAACCGCAGTTTAGGCAAGTTGCTTGATAAACGGCGTAGTTGACATGAAGTTAAATCATGTGAACCACTATTTTCTTCATCTATTTCTAATCTATTCTAACCGCAGTTTAGGCAAGTTGTTTGATAAACGGCATAATTGACATGAAGTTAAATCATGTAAACCATCATTTTCTTCATCTATTTCTAATTTATCCTAACCGCAGTTTAGGCAAGTTGCTTGATAAACGAAATAATTGACATGAAATAAAATCACCCAAACCACTATTTTCTTCATCTATCTCTAATCTATCCTAACCGCAGTTTAGGCAAGTTGTTTGATAAACGGCGTAGTTGACATGAAGTTAAATCATGTGAACCACCATTTTCTTCATCTATTTCTAATTTATCCTAACCGCAGTTTAGGCAAGTTGCTTGATAAACGGCGTAGTTGACATGAAATCAAATCACCCAAACCACTATTTTCTTCATCTATCTCTAATCTATTCTAATTTAAAAAAGTGTTAGATAATCTAAATATTTACATTGGTTTGCATAACCGGATTAATATACTTGTGCTTAAACCATGGCAGCGTTATTATCTGTAATGGTATTGATAAATTAGCTGGTTAGAAAACGGAGGGACGCATTATGGAACTTAATATACAAGAAGCAGTAGCAGTACTAAAAAAATTTATTATCGCAATGAATAAATGGGAAGTATATTATCATACTTTAACTATGGAATACGTTGACAAAGGTGAATATGAAAAGTTAGCACCCTTGGACGCCAAAAAAGGAGAGGAGCTTAATGCAATATTTAACACTTACTGTACCTTAAAAGAGCGAAAATACGGTAGGCAAGCGGCTTTAGATACTCAATATCCACCAGAATATTCTCCCGATGAAGAAATACTGGCAACCGAAGTGTTAAAGAAGAATAAAATTACCATTGAAACCCAAGAGCATTCCGTTATGAAATATCGCTATCGTTATACGCTTCACTATAAAAATAAAGAGTGGCGAATCGATAAAAAAGAAGTCTATAGACGCAGAAACGATAAATGGGAAAAATTGTCATTATAGTGGGTAGTTAAATTAAAGTTTAACGATATTAATTTGCAGTAAGTGCAGCAAACTTTTAAATCGCAGTTTTAAATATAGTTCACTCTTAATATACATCGTTGCCATCTTCAATCAGTTAAAACCGGTCAGGTTTTAACTGAACCTTCATATTTTGCCTATTTAAAATACAGATACTAGAAGACTAGCCTAATAAACGGCGTAATTGACATGAAATAAAATCATGTAAACCACTATTTTCTTCATCTATTTCTAATCTACCCTAACCGCAGTTTAGGCAAGTTGCTTGATAAACGGGGTAATTGACATGAAATCAAATCATGTAAACCACTATTTTCTTCATCTTCTAATTTATCCTAACCGCAGTTTAGGCAAGTTGCTTGATAAACGGGGTAATTGACATGAAATCAAATCATGTAAACCACTATTTTCTTCATCTATCTCTAATCTATCCTAACCGCAGTTTAGGCGATTTGTTTGATAAACGACATAATTGACATGAAATCAAATCATGTAAACCACTATTTTCTTCATCTATTTCTAACCTATCCTAATTTAAAAAAGTGTTAGATAATCTAAATATTTACATTGGTTTGCATAACCGGATTAATATACTTGCACTTAAACTATGGCAGCGTTATTATCTGTAATGGTATTGATAAATTAGCTGGTTAGTAAATGGAAGGATGCATTATGGAACCTAATATACAAGAAGCAGTAGCAGTACTAAAAAAATTTATTATCGCAATGAATAAATGGGAAGTATATTATTATAATTTAACTATGGACTACATGGACCAAGGTAAAAAGTTAACTCCCCTGAGCCCCAAAAAGAGAGAGGAGCTTAATGCAATATATAATACTTATCTTACTTTAAGAGAGCGGAAATATGGTAGGCAATCTGCTTTAAATGTAGGATATCCACCAGAATATTCTCCCGATGAAGAAATACTGGCAACCGAAGTGTTAAAGAAGAATAAAATTGCCATTGAAACCCAAGATCATTCTATCTTCGAATATCGCTATCGTTATACACTTCACTATAAAAATAAAGAGTGGCGAATCGATAAAAAAGAAGTCTATAGAGACGAAGACGATAAATGGGAAATATTGCCATTATAGTGGGTAGTTAAATTAAAGTTTAGCGATATTAATTTGCAGTAAGTGCAGCAAACTTTTAAATCGCGGTTTTAAATATAGTTCACTCTTAATATACATCGTTGCCATCTTCAATCAGTTAAAACCGGTCAGGTTTTAACTGAACCTTCATATTTTGCCTATTTAAAATACAGATACTAGAAGACTAGCCTAATAAACGGCGTAATTGACATGAAATAAAATCATGTAAACCACTATTTTCTTCATCTATTTCTAATCTATTCTAACCGTAGTTTAGGCAAGTTGCTTGATAAACGACATAATTGACATGAAGTTAAATCACCCAAACCACTATTTTCTTCATCTATTTCTAATCTATCCTAACCGTTAATTTAGACGATTTACTTGATTCTGTATTTATTTCCAATTTATTCTGACAGTTAACTTATGAGACTAGCCTAACCTAGAAGGGGGGTAGATAATCTAAATAAGTATATTGGTTAGCAAAAGTTGATAAACATACTTGTGCATATTTTAATCTAGCGCTATTGTTTACTATGATAGTTCCAGTTCCCTAGATTAAAGGAAATAACCATAAGGAAATTGTATAATCATGACAAAGACAACATATAATAATCCTTATCATCCATATCCATATGAGATGCGCGGACAATTTGCAGAAAAACAGGAGAAAGATAAGACTCGTTTTTTTGAGGTTCATTCATTTAAATATGATGAAGAAGAAATTAAATGGTTAAAAGAAAATGATATGTTTGAACACTCTGGATATGACACATATATCGAACGGTTAAATAGACCAATTACTGATAGTGATATTGTTTTTTATTTGTATTATATTAAAACTTATTATGCGGATCCTAATCAAGACGATCCTGAATTATTTAATGAAAGCACTTATTGTCATGAACGTTATTATTTTCAAAACATTGATGAATTACTCGAATTTGCTAATCATAAGTGGGGATTGGTTTTAAGTGATTTTGTACAGAAACATAAAACTCATATACCATCATATTAAAAACAGTTAACAGCCGGATAGCCATCCGGCTTTTTATAAAATTAATTATTAGTTACATAGCCTTATTCCACTTATGTTTTGGTACTAGTTAATCACCATTAATCAAATCAGGTAGACCGTTATTTTTTGCATCTATTTCTAATCTATCCTAACCGTAGTTTAGGAAATTTGTTTGATAAACTACGTAATTGACATGAAGTTAAATCACCCAAACCACTATTTTATGCATCTATTTCTAATTTATCCTAACTGCAGTTTAGGCAAGTTGTTTGATAAACGGCATAATTGACATGAAGTTAAATCACCCAAACCACTATTTTCTTCATCTATTTCTAATCTATCCTAATTTAAAAAAGTGTTAGATAATCTAAATATTTACATTGATTTGCATAACCGGATTAATATACTTGTGCTTAAACTATGGTAGCGTTATTATCTGTAATGGTATTGATAAATTAGCTGGTTAGTAAATGGAAGGATGCATTATGGAACCCAATATACAAGAAGCAGTAGCCGTACTAAAGAAATTTATTATCGCAATGAATAAATGGGAAGTATATTATGGTAATTTAACTATGGACTACGTAGACAAAGGTGAATATGAAAAGTTAGAATCCTTGGACCCCAAAAAGGGAGAGGAGCTTGATGCAATATATAATACTTATCTTACTTTAAGAGAGCGGAAATATGGTAGGCAAGCTGCGTTAAATACTAGATATCCACCAGAATATTCTCCTGATGAAGAAATACTGGCAACCGAAGTGTTAAAGAAAAATAAAATTGCCATTGAAACCCAAGATCATTCTATCTTGGAATATCGCTATCGTTATACGCTTCACTATAAAAATAAAGAGTGGCGAATCGATAAAAAAGAAGCTTATGATGACAAAGACGATAAATGGGAAAGGTGGATTCTGTAGAGGATAGTTAAATTAAGGCTTAACGATTTTAATTTGCAGTAAGTGTAGTAAGCTTTTAAATCGCAGTTTTAAATATAGTTTAAGTAATAAAAAGCATTATAAGTTAAATATCATACTAGCTAAATGTAAAACGAAAATTAAGCTTGATATACTAACCAGTGCTGAAAGTTAGGAAACGATAATGTTAATATATTTTATCTAGTTTCAGTTCAATGATTTTGCATAAGAAGGTTAACTTGACCACGTGACTTATTTGCTTAATAATCAAGTATATTAAAATAGGTTATATTTATAACTAAATAAGGATGATATATGAATTTTTATAAAAATTTATTTGCTAAAAATAAAAAACTTGACCAATCTGGAGAAAATCAAGAAAAGCAAACATTTGAAGATCTTATCGAACAATATATTGGACTTGCTTTTGAAAAGCAAATGGATCTTGAAGATATTATTTACGGTAAGCCTTGGCAAATTGATATGGCCAAACAGCAACTTGTTTTTGGCGATGATTTATATTGTTCTTTTCAGCTATTGGGAACCTTTTCGCATTCATCCGAGACTTGGCTTTGGGCTTGGGGTAATGAACAATCACAACTTCCGAAAAATATTATCGAGCAGTCTCTTGAGCTTAAAAAAATTGGTGAAAAGAACAATATTGAATTATTAAAATTTCCCAAATTTGATGCCACCGAAGACGATCTACATTTATTTGGAATTATTGCTAGTGGTATGTTTAATTCAAGTGGTTATTATGTTGCTGATTATGGTCAAGGTACATTGGTGTTAACTTTTAATAATGAAGATATTGAACAAATTCATAAAAAGAACGACACTCATAACCGCGTTGCTAGCGTAATCCCGCAATTAATTGCCAATTATGACGTTAATCACTATGCTGCAATAAAACACTATTTGCTGGCTAAAAATTATCAAATAACCTTTGATGATGGTTTAAAATTGATCGCAACCAAAGGGGAAAACCAAATCAGTGCAGAATTTGATAATTCATCGCGCTTAATTGGACTAAAAGGTTAAAAGCGATTATTAGTGAGAACATAGATAAAAGTTTATTAACAAAATATTAATTAGGTAGAAAATAACTAAACATTTATGTTATATGCCATAAGAATGCTCATATAGTTGTATATGCTCTAAGGAGGATTCTTATGTTTGCTTTAATCTGGCGCTATTATTTGCCGTGATAGTTTCAGCTCGATAGATTAAAAGGAATAAACATAAGGAAATTTTATAAGTATGACAAAGACAACATATAATAATCCTTATCATCCATATCCATATGAAATGCGCGGGCAATTTGCAGAAAAGCAATAGAATGATAAAACTCGTTTTTTTGAGCTTGATTCAATCAAATATGATGAGGAAAAAATTAAATCGTCAATAGAAGATGATTCATATAAATACTCTTTAAGTGAAATTTATATCGAACGGTTAAATAGACCAATTACTGATAGTTATAATGTTTTTTATTTGTATAAGATTGAATCTTATTATGCGGATCCTAACCTAGAGAAACGTGATTTATTCATTGACAGTATAAATTCTTATGAGCGCTATTATTTTCAAAAAATTGATGAATTACTCGCGTTAGTTGATTATCGGTGGGGATTGGTTTTAACTGATTTTGTACCGATTTATGAAACCCATATACCACAATATTAAGAACAGTTAAACGCCGGATAGCCATCCGGCTTTTTGTAAAATTGATTATTAGCGGTATAGCCGTATTCCTCCTCTGTTTTTGGTAACTAGTTAATCACCATTAATCAAATCAGGTAGACTGTGATTTTTTGCATTTATTTCTAATCTATCCTAACCGCAGTTTAGGCGATTTGTTTGATAAACGACGTAATTGACATGAAATTAAATCACGCAAACACCATTTACTGTATTCATTGCTAATTTATCCCAACCGTAATAGCCGTTATGACTAATAAATTGAGTAAGTATTATCATAAGTTCGATATCGCGAAGCGACATATCAAGCGAAAATTAAACCAGTGTTATAACGGCAGTTCACCAAAAGGTAGCGAAAACGTTAATAGATTTTATCTATCTCAATCTCTATGATTTTACATAAGAATAGTTAACTTGACTGTATCAATCGTTTGCTTAATAATTGAGCATGCAAAACCGGAAGTGAGTCATGATAAAAAGCTTTTAGGTTATTTTTCTTACTTAATCGCTGAAATAGCAACTAGCAAATTGATAACATCATCTTAAAAAATTTATTGGGTGAATTTATAAAAATTAAATTATTTAAAATAATGAGTAATATTTAGATCTAAAAGGAAGGACGATATGAAATTATGGAAAAAATTATTATCAAAAATTAAAAAATTTGACCAATTTGTTGTAGAGCAAGCGAAACAAGATCCCAATATTCAAAAATACTTAACCGCTACTATAATTCGCAAAGTTATTTATCTACCAGGTAAATTATTGAATCTGGTAGTAAGTTAATATTATTGAATAATTGAGATAAAGGAGGTAATACCAATGAAAAAATATTTAGTTTTACTGATGTTATTGACAATATCACTAACTAGTTATGGTTCTCAGTTGCAAAATGAAACAGAAGTTCCTGCCCAATTTAACACACTCTTTTATGTTAGTAGCGAGCCTGATGGTCGTTTGTCTAGAGACATTAAAGAGTCACAACGCGACAATGGCGTAATTTTAACTAATCTTAATACCGAACAATATCAAGGAAAACACCCATTACAAGCCCTTATTGAACAATATGGAGGGAGTAGTTTTGAAAAACAAATGGATTTAGAAGATCTTATTGTCGGTAAGCCTTGGCAAATTGATATGGATGAACAGGAACTTGTTTTTGATGATGATTTATTATGTTCTTTTCAGTTATTGGGAACCTTTTCGCATTCGACCAAAACTTGGCTTTGGGCTTGGGCAAATGAACAATCAGATCTTCCTATAGATGTGATCGAGCAGTCTTTTGAACTTAAAAAATATGGTGAAAAGAACAATATTGATTTATTTAAAAAGGCTAAATTTGATGCCACCGAAGACGATCTCCCTATATTTGGACTTATTGCTAGTGGTATGTTTAACTCAAGTGGTTATTATGTCGCTAACTTTGGTTCAGGTACACTGGTGCTAACCTTTAACAATAAGGAAATTGACCAAATTCATAAAAAGAACGACACTCATAACCGCGTTGCTAGCGTAATCCCGCAATTAATTGCCAATTATGACGTTAATCACTATGCTGCAATAAAACACTATTTGCTAGCTAAAAATTATCAAATAACCTTTGATGATGGTTCAAAGCTGATCGCAACCAAAGGTAATAAACAAATTACCGCAGAATTTGATAATTTATCGCGCTTAATTGGACTAAAAGGCTAAAAGCGATTATTAGTGAAAACAGAGATAAAAGTTTATTAACAAAATATTAATTGGGTAGGAAGTAGAAAAATTCTGTTTTGAATATATAAATGACTGATTAGAAATAACAGAGAAAATAGCTGTTCTTTTACTCCGTTTTACTAATTGGTCAGTTATATTATGTTAAACTCAACCGAAAAAACGATAGTATATTCCGTTGAGAGCTTGGTTGTAGAACGAAAATATCAATTAAACTTTTTAAGGTAATATTAAATTTAGCAGCCAAGCACCAGTATTAAATTTTAGGTCTAAATCCCAAATAGCGAAAACAATAGATATAGTCATGATTGAAAGTATTATAAGCAGTATTAAGTTGATTACAGATCCCGGTATTTCGTCTGAAATAGATGTTTTTTTTCGAGATAAGGAGTGTGTTTTTGATTATGAAGTTTCAACTAAAGATAGTAAATATTTTGTGGAAGTTGAATTGAATCAACCTTCGAGAACAATAGCGAGCGAGTTATTTATGTCTCTGATATCCTTTATTCAATATTCTCGTTTTACTTATTATCAACGGAATTTATTAGATAACACTATCATATATGAGTTAGTTACCGCAATTGATGATAGGGAGGGATTTTATTGTAAAGTTATATTTAAATAATAAATAGATATTAATTTTTATTACAGTAAATATCTGCCAACTAAGGAATGCTATTTTACTGTTATTATCGTTGAAACTCACTTCTAAAAATCCAACACTATAACGTTGTTGAAAAATTGTTCTAAAAACGCATATCAAAGCAATAAATCGATTGTTAATTCAGGAAAAAAAGTTATAAATATCATGCAAATAGCATAATATATTCTGTTTTGTATCATAAAAAATAGTTTTTTACTGCGATATTGTGTATATTATGTTAGTATTAGTTTTACACTAGAAGTAGAATAACAGAACTTTTTTAATTTAAATAGTAGTTAGGTAATAGTAATGGTTGTTTAATTTATGTAAAGGTGGTGTATCTATGAGTAAAAGTACCAGTGTTGCTCCAAAAGAGAGAATCAATATTAAGTACGTGCCGGCAACAGGCGATCAGGTTGAAGAAAAGGAATTACCTCTAAACCTAGTTGTTGTTGGTGATCACAAAGGTAGAGCTGAAGATAAATCGATCGAAGAACGTCAGCTAGTCTCTATAAACAAAAATAACTTCAATGATGTAATGGAAAAATCAGCAATAAATTTGTCATTTAACGTGCCAAATAAGCTGGAAGATAATTCAGATGATGAATTGTCAATCAATCTTGATATCAAAAATCTTTCTTCTTTTAATCCTGATAACATTGCACAACAAGTACCAGAAATCAATAATTTAATCCAATTGCGCGAAGCACTCACTGCTCTAAAAGGTCCTATGGGAAATATCAAAGCTTTTAGAGAGGCGATTGCTAATGTATTGACTGATGAAGTATCAAGAAAAAATTTATTAGATGAGTTAAAACTTTCTGAGAACGAATAACTTTCTTGTATATATAGTAATTATGGGATTAATAATAAATTAAATAAGGAATCTGGTATATGTCTAAAGCAGAATCTAATGCTCTTCAAGAATCAACAGTAGTTCAAGAAAGTAGCCTACTTGATCAAATCATGTCGAAATCTCGCCTAGAGCCGTCAGAAGAAGGTTATGAAACCGCTAAAAAAGGTGTAGCTGCCTTCATCGCTAAAATGTTAGAAAGCGACAATAAAGAAGAACCGATTAATAAGATACTTGTTGATCAAATGATTGCCGAGGTGGATAAAAAAATATCTGCACAAATGGATGAAATTTTGCATCATGAAAAATTCCAACAAGTTGAAAGTGCTTGGCGTGGAATAAAATTATTGGTTGATAGAACAGATTTTCGTGAAAATATTAAAATTCAATTGATGCATGCAACCAAAGAAGAGTTATTGGAAGATTTTGAATATTCACCTGAGATAGTGCAAAGTGGCTTTTTTAAACACATTTACTCAGCTGAATATGGGCAATTTGGTGGTGAGCCTGTTGCTGCCATTATTGGTAACTATGCTTTTACCGCAGGCGCTCATGATATTAAATTATTGCAATATGCGACATCTGTTGGTGCGATGGCTCATGCTCCATTTATTTCAGCTGTGTCTCCTAAGTTTTTTGGCGTGGATAGTTACACTGAACTTTCGTCAATTAAAGAACTTAGTTCAATTTTTGAAAGCCCAGCTTATGCCAAATGGCGTTCATTCAGAGAGTCTGAAGATGCTCGATATTGTGGTTTATTAGCAGGTAATTATCTTGCTCGCTTACCTTATTCGATTTCAGACAATCCTATTAAAACGTTTAATTATAATGAACAAGTAGACGATAATCATAATCACTTCTTATGGGCCAATTCAGCGTTTACTTTTGCATCACGTATTACTGAAAGTTTTGCCAAATATCGTTTTTGCGCCAATATTATTGGTCCTCAAAGTGGTGGGGCAGTTGAAGATTTGCCTGTCCATTTATATGAGTCAATGGGTGAACTTCAAGCAAAAATTCCTACAGAAACACTTATTTCTGATCGACGTGAATTTGAATTATCGGAACAAGGCTTTATTGCTTTAACGATGAGAAAAGGTTCGGATAATGCAGCATTTTTCTCCGCAAATTCAGTACAAATGCCTAAACGATTCGCAAATACGAAAGAAGGAAAAAATGCTGAAACTAACTATAAACTAGGTACACAGTTGCCTTATATGTTTATCATTAATCGATTAGCACATTATATTAAAGTGTTACAACGTGAACAAATTGGTTCTTGGAAGGAACGAGCTGATATAGAACGCGGTTTAAATGTTTGGCTTAAACAATATGTGGCTGATCAAGAAAATCCTCCTGCAGATGTTCGTAGTCGTAAACCATTACGTGCGGCGCAAGTTGCTGTTTCTGATGTTGAAGGCGATCCAGGTTGGTATCAAGTAGAATTATTAGTTCGCCCACATTTTAAATACATGGGTGCTAATTTTGAATTATCATTAGTTGGCCGCTTAGACAAAGAATAAAATTTGTTATGGCAGCCTTGTTAAGATGGAAGAACGATCAACAGCAAAGCTTGTTTGATCGTATAAATACTGAGTCCAATCGAGATGATTATCGAGTAGATAAAAATCGATTGGATTCGATTAAGTATAATTTATCTAGAATTCTTAACAGCCGTCCAGGTGGTTGTCAAAGTGCAAAATCTATCGGTGTTGTTGATTTAAATGATGCAACTATAAGTGCATCAGAAATTAGAGCTGAAGTTTGTCGGGCTATCAAAGACTGTATAATGCAATATGAACCACGCATTGTTGAAGTCACGGTGGTTTCTCGAACAAATGAAGATGATGCATTGACAATGCAATTCGAAATCCTAGCGGTTGTGAAAGATGAGCTGGGTACGGATAACGTAACGTTCAGAATGTATATTGATAATAGGCAACATTACTTTTTTGATTAATTCAGGATTGACCTTATGTCGTTAGTTGCAGAACAATTTCAGGATGAAATCACATTTGTTCGAAATGTAGTGCGTGATTTTGCTAAAGTTAATCCTCAATTACTTCAGTTTATAATTGAGGAAGAGACAGATCCCGATGTCGAAAGGCTTATTGAAGGGCTTGCTTATATTACAAGTACGCTTAAATTAAAGCTAAAACATGATTTTCCTGAATTAATCCAATCGCTTTTGGTTTTACTGTGGCCAAACTATTTAAAACCGATTCCGAGCCTAACTATTCTTGAAGCATCAATCAACGATGAAACCCAACAAGTGATGTTGCCTAGAGGAAATAATGTCTATTATCAAACTCAAACTTTATTTCCTTATACTTTCCAAACTTGTCGTGATTTGATAGTTACTCCATTGATTATTAGTGATTTACAACTCTCACGTCAGTTACAAAATGATTCGCTGATTATTCATTTTAAGTTGGATACTAACTTTAAACCTCGTAATCTTAATGATCTTCAATTTTATCTTGGTGAAGATAGTTATGTCGGTTCGATTTTGTATATGATGCTAATGAATTATGTAGAATCTGGTTGTATTGTAATTAATGGTGTTGAATTGCCCCTCACTAATTTACAATTTAGTCCAATTGGTTTTAGTCGTGAACAATCTCTATTGCCTTACGCAGAGAACACCAATAAAGGATTTAGAATTCTTCATGAATATTTTGCTTTTCCTGAAGCCTTCCTTTTTTTGCAGCTTTCTCATCAAGATGATCATATACTACCTGATAGCATTGATTATTCAGAGTTTCAATTAAAGATCTCCTTTAGTCACATGTTTGATTCTCGAATTAAATTACGTAAGAACATGATTAAGCTTAATTGTGTGCCGGCGATAAATTTATTTTCTCATGATAGTGAACCGATTCTTCTCGATGGCAAAAAAGAGAAATATCCATTAGTAGCTAGCTATCAAAATAGTGACCAATTCGAAATTTTTACTGTAACAAAAGTTGAAAGTGGTTCAAGGCGAAATAAGAACGGTAAAAAGAGAGCTGAATATGTTGATTTTAATAGTTTTGATCATCAACATCAATTTGATAAAGGTAGAGACAAACTCTTTTATAATGTCGTAGAAACGCAAGATAAACGTACGTTAGCAATTCGTCACTGGCTCTCTTTTATACGTGGAGACGAAGAGAATTGGATCAATAAGATTGAAACAATCTCTGTCACCTTATTATGCTCAAATAAAGATAAACCCTCTAACTTAAAAATTGGAGAATTAAAACAAGTTATTTCATTGGAAAATCATATACAGGTATATTTAACTAATATTATTCGTCCCACCTTGCAATTAGTGCCAATGATTGATGAAACTCAATATTGGACAACAATTTCAAATTTAGCAAAAAATTATAATTCATTATTACAAAAAGATATCTTGAAGCAACTTTTTCAAAGCTATCATTTTCCTGCAATGCATAACAGACAAGAAGAAAAAAGTTTATTAAAAGTCATTAGTGGTATTGTGGAAATTGATTCAAAGCAAGTCGAACGTAAATTGAAAAATGGTCTTATTGTTAGAGGAGTTGAAACTTACTTATATTTAAGTCAATCAGTCTTTAAATCCGAAGGTGACCTTTATGTATGGAGTACTGTATTGGCTCACTTTTTTGCTCAACAAGCCGCATTAAATTCATTTCATTTGTTAAATGTGATCAATGTTGATAATCAGGAGCACTACACATGGCCAGTGAAAATCGGGCAGCACTTGCTGATATAGACCCGAAAACATATAGTTTTTATCAACTGCTAGAGTTAATTTATAAAATATACGATCGGCAGGATGATTTAAATAAGGATATTTTTCCTGAAGATGAATTAGTTCGCTTTAAGTCAAGTGGTACCTTAGCTTTTCCTAAAAGTGATATTGCTGATTTAAAAAAGGATAAAGATGGACATTATCTTTTAGAAACCACCTTTTTAGGGCTTCAAGGTAGTCAGTCTCCTTTGCCAAGTTTTTATCTGGAAGAGTTAGCTTGGAGTTATGCCCAAGATGAACCAGGTATGAACAATTTTCTTGATTTATTCAATCATCGTTTCACGACGCTTATTCACCGTATTTGGCGGAAATATCGTTATTATATTTCTTATAAAGACGGAAAAGATTCTTTTTCCCAAAGAATGTTTGCATTCGCTGGTTTAGAAAATCCAATGATAAGGCAAGCATTAAAAATTAATCACAGCAAAATGTTATCTTATGTAGGATTACTTTCTGATTCTACACGTTCTCCCGAAGTAATTAGTGGCTTAATTGCTCATTGCTTTGATTTAGATGATGTTTCGATTATTTCATGGCAAGAGAGGCTAGTACCTATTCCAGAAGATCAACAGACTAACTTGGGTGAAAAAAATAGTGAGCTAGGTGAAAATTTTGTTATTGGTGATTGTGTTGATGATTGTAATGGAAAATTTATTTTATGTTTAGGTAATTTGACGGTTAAACGTTATCTCTCTTTTTTACCTTCCGGTGATACGTTTGAACCATTGAAAACGTTTGTGTCATTTATTTTACGTGATCAGTTTGCCTTTGATGTCAAACTTTCCCTAGCTAAAAATCAATTAACTGAAATGACGTTAGGTGATGACATTAGTTGTTTATTAGGTTGGACTACTTTTATTGGTGAAATGCCAGATTATCCAAGTGTTACCATTTGTATGAGAGAATAAAAATATGGATCAAACAAACTCCCCAAAAGTTTTACAATTAAAAATCAGAAATACAGAAGCCCTTCAAAGTGGTAATACTAGGGATCATGTGTTTGAACGATTAGGCGGTACGTTAGGTAGTAATCAAAATGCTGAATGGCAGATTCAGGATCTGTATAAAAGTGTATCAGCAGTACATGCGCAGATAGAATATAACGATAGTGAATATTTTATTAAACCATTGGGTGATAAGTTATTTATCAATCGTTCTGAAATTAGCCTAAATAGCAAATCTGTAAAATTACAACATGGTGATGAAATAAGAGTAGGTAACTTGGTCATACTAGTCAGGATTGCTGATAGTCTTGAGTTTTTGTTAGATGACCCTTTGGATAAATCACCTGAACAAATAATATCAATGAGGGAAATTTCAGTGAATGATATGTTAAAAACCGATAATCCAAATGAGGCCTCATACCACTTTGATGATGATCTATCTGCATCACAAGCCAATGAAGTGATTGATCCACTTAAAGCAATAGAAAAAGATTCTCAAGATGAATTAACTCGCTTTTATAACAGTATTCCAAATAATCAACAGCAAGTATTAACCAGAACATCTTCATTAACTGACTATAATGCCAACGCTGAACAAGGTAATGTGTTAGATAACTCTTTTATTGATGTTCCGCGATTTGAGTCAAAATTATATGATGACAATACCTTTAGTATGGAAAAAATAAATTTGAGTTTAGTCCCTTTTCTTCGTGGATTAGGTATCGGATTAGACATTAGTAACACCGATGAAGCTAACTTACTTTTGGAGGAGTTAGGAGAAACATTAAAAGCAACTGTTGAAGGATTATTGAAATTAAACCATTCAAAAGCAGTCTTAAAAAATAAAAATTTGCGACCGATTGAAGATAATCCCTTAAGGTTAAATCAAAATTATGCGGATACGATGGATCTCTTGTTTTCAGAGCAACCTTGTACTGTTTATCTATCTGCCCCTGCTGCAGTAAAAGAGTCACTAGAAAATGTAGCTATTCATAATCAAGCAAGTGAAGTTGCGACGAAATTTGCACTTTCGGCCATGTTAGATGCTTTTTCCCCAGAACAATTAACTAACAGATTTGAAATTTATCGTAATAGCCGTAGAGTGAAAGAGCATGATGGTACATGGTTTTGGAACATGTATTGCAGTTATTATAAAGAGCTATCGTCAAATCGCCAGCAAGGCTTTGAAAAATTGTTCTGGGAACATTATGAGCAAGAGTATGATCGACAATTGCGATTACTTAATCAGGAGCAACAAAGAAATGTGTAATCGTTTACTTAGATTCTCTTTTTTAGTTTTAATCTCGCTGACGTTGTTTGGCTGTGAGACATCTAAAAAGATTTACGAGGTGATCAGCGATCCAAATATACCGGTTGGTTATCCTTCGGATAATCCAACTGAGTTGGTATTGACTTTTCTGTCTGATGATAATATCAACGAGAATCTAGATGGCGATGCAACACCTATCGAGATACAAGTTATTTATCTCAATGAAGATTCCTATTTCTTGAGTGTGGATTATGATCAAGTATTGATCAATGGACCAGAGAAGACATTTAGTAAGAATTATGTTGATCATCAAGACTATATTATCTCGCCCGATCAGTATAAGGTTTTACCTCCATTAAAGCTTGATTCAAAAACCCGTTTTGTCGGCGTTATTGCTCATTATGCTGATATCAATGAATCTTATTGGGCTGATATTGTTGATGTTGAAGCAGTGGGTAAGAAAACAACGCTCATTATTCATATAAAAGCAGATGAAGTTTTAATTAAGAAGGAAGAAAAATAATGGGTACACATAGTAATGTTATTTGGGTAAATGGTGCTGTTCGACCACAGAATTTTCAGCAACAACAGCGTTATTATGATTATTTGTTAAGTCACCATTTAAATCTAATGAATCACTATTTTTATGGATTTAGTATCCTAGAACTAAATCGTGAGTTTTTGCGATTAGGTCGAATCGGTTTAGCCTCAGCATTAGGTTTGATGCCTGATGGTACTTTATTTGACTTGCCTTTCCAAGATAAGTTACCTGAACCGATTGAAATTAAAAAATTGGATTCTGCTGAAAGTCATAATATTTATCTTGTATTACCTAATCGAAATGATTCTGTCACAAACATTGAATCAATAAACGGAACCACTAAGTTAGGAAATACTCGATATGTACAAGATGAGATCCCTGTTCGTGATGTGTTTGGTAAAAATGGTGAAGTGCGAGACGTGCCAATCGCTAAATTCTCTCCAAGACTAATGCAGGGGTCAGAAGATCTCAGTGCTTACACTGTGTTGCCTGTTTGTCGAATTAAAGAAAAGAAAGCAGATGGTACAATTGTATTGGATGAAAATTTTATTCCTACCTGTAATTCAATTAATGTGTCATATCTACTTTATGACTTCTTGGGTGAAGTGGCGGGATTAATTGCCGAACGAGGGAAGCAGTTGTCACAAAGGATCAGTGCTCCAGGCCAACAAGGTGTTGCTGATGTCGCTGAATTTATGATGTTACAACTATTTAATCGAGCAAAACCTGTCTTTTTACATCTATCTAAACAGACGAGTGTTCATCCAGAGGTGCTTTATCATCAATTAGTCTCACTTTGTGGCGAGTTAATGACGTTCACCGATGAATCTCGAGTTGCCCCGCTTTTTGAAAACTATAATCATGATGATCTTACCATGACTTTTTATGACTTAATGTTAATCACTCGGCGAGCATTAAGTACTGTATTGACCCCAAGAGCGGTATCAATTCAATTAACTAAACGGTCTCATGGTATTTTAGATGGCGTAATTCATGATAAGACCTTATTACGTACCGCCGACTTTATTCTCGCGGTTAAAGCTCAAGTTCCACAAGAGATCTTATTACGATTGTTTGTTCAACAAACTAAAGTCGCAACACCTAATAGAATTCGTGAGCTTGTGAGTGTTCAAATACCTGGTGTGCCACTTAAAGCACTTAGCGCCGCGCCGTCACAGTTACCACATCACTCTGGTTATACTTATTTTCAATTAGATACTAATGTGAGCGCTTGGGAAGAAATTGTGAAAAATGGCGCTATTGCATTCCATGTATCAGGTGATTTCCCTGAACTTGATATGCAATTTTGGGCTATAAGAGGTAAATAGTCATGCAAAATACAACATTTCAGAATGAAGAAAGCATTCAACAAGAGTTTATCTTGCGCGGTAATAGTATTAACCCAATGATTGATGCCGCAACCCCTTTGCTTGGTATGACTCAAAGGTTAAGAGATGTGACAATTTTAGATAATGCCGAAGAAGTTTATAAACAGGTGGTGAATGATATTTTAGCTATTGAGCATATTTTACAAACCAAAGGGTATGAACCTGGTGCGATTGTCTCTTTCCGCTATGTACTTTGTACCTTTATTGATGAGTTAGCAATGCAACATCCATGGAATACCCAAAATAATTGGGGTAAACATTCGCTACTTGTGCGTTTTCATAATGAATCATGGGGCGGTGAACGCGTTTACTTATTGCTTGAACGTCTAATGAGTGAACCTAAAAAGTATAAAGATCTTCTCGAATTTATTTATCTCTGTTTCTGCCTTGGTTTTCGTGGTCGTTATAAAGTGGGTATTGGACATACAGAAGAGTTTAATAAGATTTTTCGCCAATTACATAATCTGGTTATCTCCATGCAAGAAGAATATGGTAATACCGTATTATCTCAAGGGAAAAGCCTGAAGAGCATCTATAAAGTGAAGAAGAAAGTATCAATCAGGGCTCTATGTGTATGGTTGATTACCTCTTTTATGATTATTTATCTCATTTACGCTCTAAAATTGAATAGTCAAACTCAGGGAATTATAGAACAGTTAAATCAATTGTTACGTTAATATTAGGATAACTATATGATTAGAGTCGATTTGCCGAAACTTGTTGCACAATTACATCCGACTAGCCGACAAATTTTGGAAACTACAGCTTCACTATGTGTCAGTAAAAAGCAACCTGAAATTACAGTATCGCATTATTTATTACAATGTTTAGAAGTTCCATTAAATGATATCAGAGTTATTTTGGATAAAGCTAAAATTGATTATAAATTATTACAAAAGTTGTTAGATGAAAGTGCTATTATTCATGCCGAATGGGATGATATGCCGCCTTTTTCTCCGCTACTGATTGAATGGTTTCAGGACGCATTATTAATTTCTCAAGTCGAATTAAAACAGCATCAGATTCGAACTGGTGCAATGTTACTTGCTTTACTTCATAACCCAACTCGTTATGTTTCTGTACAAATTGCTCAATATCTTAAGCCAATTAACCAAGAGTTACTAAAAGATCAGTTTGCATTATGGACAGAAGGTTCGGCAGAAAATATTACTGAAGATGAAAGTTCACAATCTAGGCTCGCTAAGTCAACCGGCGATTTAACTTTGTTAGATCGTTATGCCACAAATGTTACTGAATTAGCAAGAAATTCCAAGCTTGATCCTGTTTTATGCCGTGATGAAGAAATTGATCTTATGATCGATATTTTATGCCGTCGCCGCAAAAACAACCCGATTGTTGTCGGTGAGGCTGGTGTGGGTAAAAGTGCACTTATTGAGGGATTGGCATTACGAATTATTGATAATCAAGTACCTGATAAGTTAAAAGGAACGGAGTTAATGAACCTTGATTTAGGGGCACTGCAAGCTGGTGCGTCAGTAAAAGGTGAATTTGAAAAACGTTTCAAAGGTATTATGTCCGAAGTGATTGAATCACCAACACCAATTATTCTGTTTATTGATGAAGCACACACATTAATTGGTGCAGGTAATAATGCCGGGGGATTAGATATCTCCAATTTATTAAAGCCCGCATTGGCGAGAGGCGAATTAAAAACCATTGCTGCAACAACATGGGGTGAGTATAAAAAATATTTTGAAAAAGATGCTGCGTTATCTAGGCGATTTCAACTGGTAAAAGTCGATGAGCCAAGCGCTAAAGAAGCTGTGATTATTCTTCGAGGATTGAGATCTATCTATGAACATTCACATGGTGTTTTAATTGATGATGATGCATTACAAGCTGCGGCAGTATTAAGTGACCGCTATTTATCTGGAAGACAGTTACCAGATAAAGCAATTGATGTATTAGACACAGCTTGTGCGCGGGTTGCGATTAATTTAACCACGCCACCAAGGCAAATTTCGGCGTTACAAAATTTATTACATCAACATAAAGCTGAAATGGAGTTACTACAACGTCAACAATGTTTAGGATTAGGCGATCATACTGAACGTTTAGCTGAATTAAATGAAAAAAATGTTTCAATAGAAAATGATCTTCAACAAATGGAAACACTTTGGCAACAACAGCAAAATTTGGTTCTTCAAGTGATTGATTTGAGAACCCAGTTATTGCAATTAGATGAAAATGCTAATAATGAGAAAAGTGTAACGGATGAATCAGCAGAGATCTCTAAAATAGAGTTGATTGATCAGCTTAAACAATTAATGCAGCAATTAGATCAGTTACAGAAAAAAGAACGTCTAGTCTCTCCGCATGTCGACAAGTCTCAAATAGCGAATGTTATTGCTGAATGGACAGGAGTTCCGCTCAAACAGATTTCACAAGATGAACTAAGAGTTGTGACTGAATTACCGACTTACTTGAATAAGACAATAAAAGGTCAAGAACTCGCGATTGCTCATTTACATAAGCATTTATTAACATCAAGGGCAGATCTTAGAAGACAAGGTAGACCATTAGGATCTTTTTTACTTGTTGGTCCAAGTGGTGTCGGTAAGACGGAAACTGTTCTACAGATTGCTGAGTTATTATTTGGTGGCAATCAATATTTGACGACAATTAATATGTCTGAATTTCAGGAAAAGCATACAGTTTCTCGTTTAATTGGTTCTCCTCCTGGTTATGTCGGTTATGGAGAAGGGGGAATATTAACTGAAGCAATCCGTAAGAAACCTTATTCAGTGGTGTTATTAGATGAGGTTGAAAAAGCCCATCCTGACGTACTTAATTTATTTTACCAAGCTTTTGATAAAGGGGAGCTTGCAGATGGTGAAGGACGCATTATTGATTGTAAAAATGTAGCTTTCTTTTTAACTTCCAATTTGGGTTATCAAACTATTGTACAAAATGCTGATCAACCTAGTGACCTTCTTGATAAGTTATACCAAGAATTGGCTAATTTTTTCAAACCAGCCCTTCTCGCTAGAATGGAAGTGATTCCTTATTTACCATTATCAACTGAAACGCTTAAATCTATTATTGCTGACAAGTTGGAACGGTTGCAAAATGTACTTCATTCTCGTTTTAAAGCTGAGGTTATTTTTGATCCTGCGGTAGCAGAAGAAATTATAAATAGAGCAACACGAAATGAGAATGGAGCCCGTATGTTAGAGTCGATTATAGACGGGTACTTATTACCACCTGTTTCTTTATTGCTATTAAAGAAAATATCAGCTAATGAAACAATAACACAGATTAATTTTAGTGTTGATAATCATCAATTTACGGCAGAGGTGAGCTAATATATGCGTAAAATTCTCTATTGTAATCTTGTTTATATTGCATTTTCCTTGTGTCTCTTATTAAGCATGAGTTTTATAAATATTGCCGATGCTGAATTAAATAATGAAAGCAAATTCAATATGTTAAATAATTGTGCTAATGAAGAATCAGCACTGACTAGGTTAGAATGTTACGATAAAATTTTACGTCCTAATATGGGGTTTAAGTCTGATAATCAACAACATAGCGCTATTTGGTCGTGGATTGTTGATCAGGAAAAACAGCGTATTGAAAATAACACTGAAATTATTGTTAACCTATTTGATAAAGGAGATCGTGTTTTGTTAACCACTCCAGCAATAGGTCATCAACCGCCGAGGCCTATTTTGGCCTTTAGTTGTGTCGATAATATTACACGGATGCAAATTGTTTTATTTAATCCAATGAACAATAAGAATACACCAATAAAATTAGAGACAGATAAAAGTTCTTTGAGCGCTAATTGGTTTGTTAGAGAAAACGGTTTTATTTTTGAATCCAGTCGTGGTTTATTAGGTATTGAACAAATTAAGCGTCTGCTCGATGCAAAGTCATTAACCCTGAAGTCGGATGAACCGATTCTAAATGGTTTAGTCTTTAATTTAACAGGATTAGAGACAGCTATAAAGCCATTAAGAACATCCTGTCACTGGTAATAATATAAGGAATAATGATGACAGAATTAGAAAATCATCCTTGGTTGGCCGTTATATTGAGTGAAATAGATGATCCGACATTACCTGTTGATGATGAAAATCCACTATGGGATTATATTGATAGTTCAATAACGATTATCGGAACGATAAACCATAGTCAAATCGATTTTGATAAGTTGCAACAAAATGCATTGCAGTTATTGAAACAAACAAAAGATATGCGGGTAATTACTCATCTATTAAGGACATTACAGCACGCAAAAAAACCGCAAAATATTTTGTTAGCTATTTACTTATTTTCCGCCTATATCCCTAAATATTGGTTGGTTTCTGCACCACAACCTCAATTGAAAAAAAAATTATTTAGGCAAGTTATTCAGCGATTTTTGCAAGCGAATAAAAATTTTGATTTAGAAGCAACCGCTATAGAAAAAAAGCTAGCATTTGAATACTTAGGCATAATTAAAAAATTTTTTGAAGAGAATAATCAAACAATTGATGATGATTTTTTGCAACTTATCACGGCATATGAGCGATTTTCTGCTCAATCATCTATCTCAAGTGTCGATGAAAATACTATTGATCATGAGACTCCATCTAAGGTTAAAACTGCAACTGTTGATGGTAATGAAGTTAAAAATCAACCGCAACAAGCGGCGCACACTGCTTTTCAAACTATCACGATAAATCATAACACAGAGGTAGAGTGGAAAAGAACTCTCATCAAGGTTGCAGAACTTTTAATGGAACGAAATCCAAGTGCACCTATTGGTGCCCGTTTAAGAAGACATGCTATTTTTTCTTCTCTTTCTGAACCAATTAATAATAATAATGTTACAGAGTTGATGTCTGCTCATATCGATCGTGTTAATGAATATAAATCTAATATTAAAAACATAACAATTGAAGAGTGGATAAAAATCGAAAATGAGTTAACTTTAATGCCATTCTGGCTTGAAGGCCACTATATTTCAGCTGCTGTGGCGTCAAATTTAGGTTTTGATTTGGTTGCTGAAGCTATCTTAGATGAAGTACAAGTTTTATTAAATCGCATACCTAAATTATACGATTTAAAATATAGTGATCTTACCCCTTTTATTAGTGCTGACATGAAAAAATGGTTGAAACCCAAAAATCAATCATCACCAAATGAGCCTGAAAAATTAGAAGAATTAGTTTTCGATTGTTTTGATAAAAATGGTCTAGAGGTTGCCGTTAAGATGCTTGAAGAACATTGTCGTTCTCAAGATATGAGAGATAATTATTATTGTCAAAAAATCAACGCCCAACTTTTAAAACATGCAGGATTTAAAGCTGTAGCTAAGCAACAAGCATTAAGTATTTTAATGGCTTGTGAAAATATGACGTTGTCAGAGTGGGAGCCTTCTTTCATTGAGGCATTAACTCAAATAACTAGGATTAATAATTCAGTAAAATAGGACGATATGCAATGAAGTTACCTGCTATATTACAATTAATTAGACCCTCGTTGCCTAAATTAAAACCGTCAATAACATTATTGATATTTCTTTTCACTATTGTATCACTTGTTTGGTTATGGATATGGGGTTCTGAATGGACATTTGCCGACTATAAACCTTTTTCTTCCTTTGGAACTCGGCTACTGATCACGGCATTTTACATTATTATTTATTTGGGATGGGGTTTTTATTTTATTTTTAAAAAACTTCAAAAATATGAGCAGAAGCAAAAAGAGACAAAATCAAAAGCAAGGGATCCGATCAAAGAGGATATCGATATACAGAATCGATATTTAAAACATTGGATTGTAAAGCTAAAAGAACATTTCAATAATGATCGTGATACTGTTTATCAACTGCCTTGGTATCTTGTTGTAGGCGCACAAAAAAGTGGTAAAAGTACACTTTTGGCAGAAGGTTATCCTTTTACATCGCTTTACTCCGAAGAGTCAAAAGAACAAAAATCTTCTCTTATCAATGCGTTGTTAGGTGAACAAGCGGTCATTTTTGATGTCGATGGTTTATTAATCGAACAACCACATACAGATGATCAAGGAAAACCTAAATTATATAACAGATTATGGTTTTCATTTTTAGATTGGTTATTACAAGTGCGCAATAAACAACCTTTAAATGGTCTTATTTTAACCCTTGATTTGCATGATTTTGTCTCTTCAAATAAGAGGCGACAAGATGAAATTTTGTCTAGTTTACATCAAAGAATATTAGATATTTATAAAACATTGCAATGTAAATTACCTGTTTATATTGTTTTCACCAAGCTTGATCTATTTTATGGTTTTGATGCAATGTATCAGAAGCTTGATAAACATCAGCGCGATAGCATTTTAGGTGTGACATTTGACAATGAAGATAAATGGGCTGAAGAATTCAACGTTTTTTGGTCTAATTGGATTGAAGGGATGAATCGAGCTATACCTGATATGATGCTTAACGGTGTAGATAGTATACAAAGAAGTGCACTTTTTTCATTTAGTCGGCAGATGAATGGTATTGAAGATTACATGAAGTATATTGTTAACTATTTATTGCTCAATCAAGATAAGCAAACATTTATTCTTCGAGGCCTATATTTAGTCTCATCTACACAAAAAGGGCAAATAGACGATATTTTTGTTAAGACAACCGCACAACAATATCATTTAAGCATTCAACCTTATCCAACCTGGCCGATTTCGCAGACAAGCCCTTATTTTTCTACTCAGCTATTTAAAGAGGTATTATTATCAGAACCAAATATTGCCGGTTATAATCAAAAGGCAGAGCAGCAATATTGGCATAAAGTTAAAATATTTGCAGGTATTGGAGCATTATGTTCAATTGGTTTGATTAGTGTCTGTCACTACTTCTATGAGAAAAATCATAAATCAGGTGAATATGTTTTAGAGCAAGTCAAACAGTATATGGGAACTTCAGCCAGCAATGAAGATGATATCTATGGTGACTCAGAATTACCGACTCTAAATCCACTCCGTGAAGCAATGTTTGCTTATGGAAATTATCATGAATATAACCGCTTTATCTCTAATTTCGGCTTTTATCAAGGCTATAAAATAGCACCGTCAATTGAATCAACCTATTTAACATTATTACAACAAAAATACTTGCCAGCTATTTTGCGAGGATTAACGGTTGAGCTTGAGCATGCAGCAAAAGAAAGTGAACAAAAATTAGAAATATTACGTGTGATGCGTATGATTGAGGATGAGTCTGGAAGAGATACTGATCTGGTAATGAATTATATGCGCCACCGTTGGAGTGATCTATTTGTTGGTCAACAAGATAAACAATACCAACTTGCCCAGCATTTAGAATATGCAATGAACCACAATCAATGGAAAAAAGAACGTGATGATGGTGATAAAATGGCTATTGAGGCATTTTTACCGTTTAAGCAGCCAATCCAACTAGCCCAAGTTGAATTAAGAAAGCTATCTATTTTCCAACGAGTCTATCAAAGCTCATTAATTAAATCTGTACATGTATTACCAATAGATCTGAATGTTAAAACCCAAATTGGGGCATCATTTGATTCAGTTTTTAAAGTCAATAATGAGAAATTATTGGTTATCCCTCAATTTCTAACTTATGAAGGACTAGTCAATTACTTCTTAAAACAAGATGAACAACTAATAGATTTAACTGCACTAGATAGTTGGGTTTTAGATATTACCAAGAATGTAAAATATACCGATACAGATAGGGCAAATATCAAGCGCCATATTATTGACCTTTATATGAGTGATTATATTAATACATGGCATAAAGCTATTGATAATTTGATGATAAAAGATTTTGACAGTATTGCTAGTGCGATTGTAACTTTAGAAACTATCAATAATAGTGAGCAACCTTTAAAAAAAGCGATTTTACTAATTAAAGATAATTCTCAGGTAGTGACTTTATCCGATACGACTAGTAAAGATGAACCAAAAATAACATTTACTGATGAAGAAAGAACGCTGATTAACCATATTCATCGAGAGTTTGCAAAAGAGGTTTCTGTTTTACAAGATAATAATGAGCAATTAAGTGCTATCCAAAATGCATCGCAGAAATTAAGTGATCTTCATCGTTACTTACTTATGATACAAAATTCACCATCCCCAGGTAAATCTGCTCTAAAAGCTGTACAATTACATGTTAATCAAAACAGTAGTGATCCAATTATTGAAATTCAACAATTGGCTAAAACAGTACCTGAACCGTTAGGACGTTGGTTGAATGAGTTGGCGGACCAAATTTGGGATGTGATTATTAGAGAAGCGATTCGTTCTTTAGAAGTGGAATGGAATGAAAAAGTTGTCAAAGATTTTAATTTGAATATAGCTGATCGTTATCCATTTAATCCATCATCTAATCGAGATGTTTCACTTAGTGAGTTTCAGAGATTTTTTAAAAACAATGGCGTTATTGATAGTTTTTATCAAGAAAATTTGAAAGTATTTATTGATAATAATCTGTTTAAAGATTCAAATGATAAATTACTGATCAGACCTGATGTGTTAGCACAGTTGAAGGCAGCCGATAAAATTCGTCGAACTTTTTTTGATGCGCAAAATGCTTTGATTGTTCAATATACTATTGAACCTGTGTCTATGTCAGGTAATAAACGCCGAAGTCTCTTGAATCTAGATGGTCAATTAATCGATTATAGCCATGGCAAAAGTATTAAAACTCAATTAATATGGCCAAATACCATGCGAGAAGAAATAGAAAGTAAGTTAACACTTATTTCTAATAGTAATCAGAGTTCGCGAAGTTTAACCCGTTCTGGCTCTTGGGGGCAATTCAAATTATTTGGTATGGGTAAATTGACCAATATTACCGAGTCATCATTTGATGTACGATATGATATTGATGGCGGATATATTCTTTATCGGATTAGTGTTGATAGTGCAGAAAATCCATTTGCTGGTGGATTATTTAGTCAATTTAAACTTTCCGAGACACTTTATTAAAATTATGCAGATCCTTTTTATTAAAGGATCTGCTTTTTAGAATCTTATTATCATTAAAAAATTATATTTAAATTATCAAAATAGCCACAGACGCTTGTCGTTATGATAAGTGTGAAATAAAAAAATCTGCTATTAATTTATCTTAGTATTTTATAACTACAAATTTATTCGCTATGGAGAAAAAATGCATTAATATTATTTCTAATAATCGAATAGTTATTGTGAAAATAGTTATTGTGAAATTTCAAAGATATTATTGTTAGAGTGTAACTCAATTACTGGCAAAATATGAATTATTATCAGCATCAATAGCAAAGATTATGTTCAACACTCACCATTTGTGGTATTGAATGGATTAGCTAATATGATGATAGGCTTTGAGAATGTAACTGACAAAATAATTCAAACTGACAATAGCTAGCGAAGATGGTAAAAATATTAACTGGATAAACGAGATTGCTAAATGAATGTAAATTGAAATGCCAACATAATATCAATGATTAAAAGGCATCTGCCTTTCAATCATTGAATTCAAACTAATTAAGACTCGATTGGAGCTCTCCAGTCATCAGTACCTGAAGTTCCCGCTACAGTGTGTTCCCAATCAATTTTTCGATATGCTAAAGATACTTTTAAAAGCTGAGTATATTCTTTATCATTTGCTGATTGGCAATGAGGCATATGCAGATCCATATCTACAATAGTTGCATCCTCAAGGGTTGTTGTAAAAAAGTGCTCTTGTTTACCTTCAATAGAGGTTCTATACCATTTTAATTCCACTTTAGTTAACATTTCACCTGAGGCTAATGCATTATATAGTAAGGGAACGGCTTTATTTAAAGCGACAACGAATTGAAAAGGCTTATGTGCGCGCTGACCTGAAGGTTGACCAGATTGAGGATCAGTTGGTACGGTTATATTATGTAAAAACTCTTGAACCAACATTTCATCTTCGTGACCATTAACATAGATGTTACCGACTGATTCAGCAGTAAATGCACCTGCAGTGATGTTTCCTTGTGTTTTTCCTTCAATGGAAATATAACATGGAGTAGGCATAGTTGTTCTCCTATAAAACGATTATCATGATTGTAAACTTTACTTCCTGCTAATATTAAATATGTACAACTAGGCATATTATACATGGTTTACGATAAAAAAAACTATAATATTTACTAATATTAAAAAAAAATTTTTTTAAGCTAATTTCTTTCTAGCTTAATAAAAAAAGATTATATTTTTCATGATATTGTTCTGAATTTATATAATATCAGTTTCTTGTTTAACACTAATAAAATGATCTAAGAACACCGAATAAGTAAATATCCTCAAGGGATAATGTTTATTAATAAAAAGATCAATAGAGAAAAAGTAAAAATAGATTTATTTGGCAGATATCATGATTTAATAATATTAAAAAAACACTTGTTATTAAGATAAAAAAAGTTAACGATATGCAGTATTAACACTAATGACATAAGATTAAATTTTTTAGGAGATAATAACCATGAGGGGCATAATTCGACTTGGTGATCCAACAAGTCACGGTGGTAAAGTTATCACCGCATCGTCGCATACTTTTATTAAAACTAAACCCGTTGCGCGTGTTGGTGACTTAGTGTCATGTCCTATTCCTGGGCATGGTGTGAACCCGATAGTTGAAGGGGAAGCTAATTTGCTGGATGAAGGTAAAAAAATTGCTTTAGATGGACATAAAACAGCTTGTGGTTGTTCATTGATCTCAACCTTAGATGATGTTGGTTTTGGCTAATTATAAATTTATTATTGTTTAAGCAATACAATGCTAAGGAAATTTGCAATCGATTTATGCTTTTTTCTAATAATATTTTTCAAATAACGGTTAGTAAACTTTTGGCTTAACACACAAATAGGTGGCCTTCACTTAATATTGATTAAATTATTTATAGGTCGAGAATCAATAAATTGGTGTTCTGTAAGTTTAAATTTTGTTTTTTGTCTGCTTTATATATTGATTTAGTGAATATGAAGAAACGCAAAAAATAGTATTATTATTCAAAATGTTGGTATTAGTTTATAAAGAGGTTGCTGCAGGTCAAGTTACCAATGTAAATGTGACAGTTAACCATTAAAGAGGTTAAAAGAAAAAAGTTTGAGGCTTGTGTATTTTGAGGCTTGTGTATAAAGTTGCTTTAACGCAAAATACAGAGGCAGACGTGGTTGTTATTTATGGCAGAGTTACTACCTATATACTTGAATATAACAACAAAAGCTTACTTTTACTATTAGATTATTTGACACTGATTACTTTAATCAAAGCTTATCCCTTGATCTTATTGTATAAGAACAGAAGACATTTCAGTTTTAGATTTTTGAAAGAGAGAGAAAATGGTGGGTCGTGAGCGATTCGAACGCTCGACAAACGGATTAAAAGTCCGCTGCTCTACCGACTGAGCTAACAACCCATAAAATAAGTAGTAAGTGGTGGGTGATACCGGGTTCGAACCAGTGACCCCCTCCTTGTAAGGGAGGTGCTCTCCCAACTGAGCTAATCACCCCAAGTGTTTCTTTCGAAAAACTTCACGGTAAGAATTGGTGGGTGATACCGGGTTCGAACCAGTGACCCCCTCCTTGTAAGGGAGGTGCTCTCCCAACTGAGCTAATCACCCTTACCGTGTGGATGTGCATTATAAGGCGTGTCTTATTTGAGTCAACCTTTTTTTTTAATTTTCCCAAAATTTAGCTCTGTTCGGTTTAATTTTAGTCGTTTTTTGGATAATAACTCACAAAAATGGCATTTGTTGGTTTATATCGCAATATTTATGCCTAAGATTGGGCGATATTACCAATCAATCAATTTAAGCTAAAAATGATGGTTTTTAATAACAGTCGGGTAGTGATTTTTCTTGAGCCAAACCAATTGCGCTATCAAATAATAGAAGCAAAAACGCGCAAAGAAGAAAGTCACAATAAAAATTTTATTGATATTGCTTATCAAGATTTAGCTGATATCGATCGATTTATAGAAAATCTAAAACAACAAGTGCCTAGATTAACCGCAATTGAACTAAAGTTAAGTGATAATTTAGTAAGGTATCAGAAAATTGCGTACCCGGATATCGAATTGACGGCAACCGAATTAGTCACATATGTTCAAGCCTCTCTTTATAAACTCTTTCAACAGTCTGATAATCTCCTTTTTTTCGATTTTGTTTCATTACTCAGTTCGCCTAAGGCTCTGATGGTCGCGGTTTGTGAGCGAGATATTGTCAATTATTGGTTAGATTTGTCGCGAAAATATGGATTGACTCTATTATTTGTGGGCAGTCACTTTGAAAATAATTCATTTAACTTTTTACCTTGGCGTGCGCAAAAGGCGAAACAGCACCAATTCCAAATACTTATTTTTGTAGTTAGTTTGATTGGTATGATGACATGTTATTTTATTTATCTATTGATAAACGCTCAATCAGACTTTGATCACTATTCTCAACAATTATCAGAGCAACAAGCATTGCAACAAGAGTTGACGTTAAAATTAGCCGGTTATATTCCTAATCCTTCTCCAAGCCAGAAACAGATCGAACAATCGCTACAGTTGTTCTCAGACAAACTGCCGGCAACGATTTGGTTAAATTTGTACTCATATGAACCGCCAAAAATAAAGATTACTGGAGGTAGTATCAATTATGTCGATATTATCAACTTTAACCAGCTACTTTCCGCAAATCATGCAGTAAAGAAAAGCCAAGTAAAAAATATTGAAAACAGTCATGAAAGTTTATTGTTTCAGATGGATATTGAGTTGAATGAATAGCACTTTCTTTAATATACCTATTTGGCAACAATACTTAATTTGCGTGTTGTTAACGTCAACGCTGTTTTTTATTGGTTATCAATTTGTTATTCGAGATTTAAAGCAACAAGCCGATCAGCAAATGCTCTTGTATGAAGAAAAAAACGCTGAAATCAAAATTCTTCAAGCAAAAATTGAACGTTATCAGATGGCTCAAAACAGTTCCTTAACGTTGATAACTGAGCATGAGCTCGCTAAAGCTATTGATCGCAATCAGTTAAGGTTGACCTCGTTCAAACATCAAAAAAGTGATTTGGCAACTTATTGGGAAGTGGAACTGAATGGTCAGTTTGTCAATTTTATGCAATTTATAGCCGATTTTAACCACAATTTTTATTATTTGAACTTTCAAAATCTGTCTATTGCTAAACAGGATACTTATTTGCAAATTAGATTTAGTTTACTGTTTAAAGAAGAGGATATGCAATGAATCGCCACTTAATTGCACTTACATTATTAATGATCTGTTATTGCAAAATTCATGCTGATCAGATTATTAGGCGCGATCCTTTTTTGCCGACGATAGAGCTTAATTGTCAAGAGCAGATCGATCTTCTAACTAAGCAGATCCAAGTATGGCAATTTAAAGGCACCATTCAGGGCGTTAATAGTGGTTATCAGCAAATATGGCTTTCGACCGATAGGGATTGGTTAGCGATTACCGATAATAACCTGCCACACATTTTGTTTCCGTGGACAATTCAAGCTGTATTAAGCGATAAGATTTTATGGCAAGCAAATCTACCAGAGTATTGCAATCATAAAGTGTTATGGACCATGCCATTAACTAAATGAGATTTAAATATATTTAAGGTGGTAATTAATGAATCAGGCCAACCAACTATCTAGTCAATTAGTCAACCAATTAGTAAAAAAAGTGAGACAACTAAGGTTGATGATTTTGCGTATTCTTATCTTTCTCGCCATGCCTTGCTTAGCTGCTCCTACTGCTTCAGCAACGAATGAATCAGATAATCTTATTTCAATGAATTTTTATCAAACCGATGTCACGATTATTTTGCAGGCGCTAGCTGATAATAAGCAGATGAATTTGGTAATGAAGGATGATATATCGACTAGGCAAACCATTAAGCTCCAGAATGTCGATTGGCAAAAAGCATTAAACATTGTATTAAACTCTGCAAATTTACAAGCCGAAACTGAAGACAATATTTTATTTGTTTCTAAATATGTTGCCCCGGAACAGTTGGCGCAAAAAGAGTTATTAGAACAGCAGGGACAGGAGTTGAATCAACCGTTAAACTTGTTAACAATTCCGATCAATCATGCCGATCCTAATAATTTAATCGAAACTATTCAACAGCAAGGATTGTTATCTGGTCGAGGAAAGGTGATGGTTGATAAGCGAACCAATTCAATACTGATTACCGATGTAACCAAGCAATTTGCTGATATTAAAAAGTTAGTTAAAACTTTAGATCAACCCATTCCACAAGTCCATATTTCGGCCCATATTGTAACGATGAGTGATGAGAGTATGCAGGAATTAGGAATCAAATGGGGATATTCCGGTAAATCTTCACAATTTTTTAATCAGTTGGATATTGATCTTGGTGTTGCTCAGCCGTCGTCTTCTGTCGGTTTTAATTTAGCTAAACGTCCCGGCAGTTTGTTAAATTTGGAACTTTCGGCACTAGAATCGGAAAATCAGCTCGAAATTATTGCTAGCCCCAATTTATTAACTGCCAATCAAAATATGGCGTCGATAAAGCAAGGAACAGAAATTCCTTACGAGGTATCGAATGGCGGTAATGGTTCGACATCCATTGAATTCAAACAAGCTGTGCTGGGGTTGGAAGTTACGCCGAAAATCGTTGCCGAAAATCAAATGATATTGGATCTCTATATCACTCAAAACACCACTGGTCGTTCAATAAAACGCCGTGATGGTGGCGAAGCTTTAGCTATTGAAACGCAAGAAATTAAAACGCAAGTAAAAGTTAAAAGTGGAGAAACTGTAGTATTGGGTGGCATTTTTCAGCAAGTTAATAACAATGAAAAGAACAAAGTACCCGGTTTTTCGTCGCTGCCGATTATAGGTAATGCTTTTAAACATAACGCAAAAAAACATCAAAAACGTGAATTAGTGATTTTTATTACTCCGCAATTAGTTGAGTAAATAGCGAGGGAGTTGTATCATACGCTACCATATTTTATGACTTTGTATTGAGTTGATTAACTCATGGCAAAGTGTAGTCACTCGAATCACCAATTATTATAAAAGTTGAGAATATCATGTTTCATTTTGTCGCTTCTGATCTGGATGGTACTTTATTAAACACCGAACATAGCTTATCACCATTTACTAAAAAAATTCTTCAAGCATTACGTGAAATGGGAATTCACTTTGCTTTTGCCACTGGTCGACATCATATTGACGTCGCTCAAATGCGTGACAATTTGGAAATCGATGCTTTTATGATCACCTCAAATGGTGCAAGAGTTCACGATAGTAGAGGTAATTTAGTCTTTAGCCGTAGCTTCGAGCCTAATACGGCTAGTGAGTTGGCGCAAATTTGCAGAGATAATCCATATATTTATACACATGTATTTCGTGGAGATGATTGGTTAATTAATAAGCCAGATGCCTATTCACTTAGCTTTTTTGTTGATACGCAATTTAAATATCAATTTTTCGAGCCGACTGATTTTGAAACGGATGATATTGCGAAAATTTATTTTACAACTTCTGATGTTGCCCATAACCATCATTTAGTAGAATTGAAACATCAAATTGAAAAGCAGTTCGGTAATAGAGTGAGCATCGCGTTTTCAACCGCAAATTGCCTCGAAGTTATGGCCGAAAACGTGACCAAGGGTAGTGCATTAAAGTTAGTCGTTGAAAGTTTAGGTTATCAGCTTAAAGACAGTATCGCCTTTGGTGATGGTATGAATGATTATGAGATGCTAAAAATGGCAGGTAAGGGTTGTATTATGAAAGATGCGAGTCCTGAGCTTAAAGCATTGCTACCTGAACTGGAAGTTATTGGCTCTAATGCTGATGATGCGGTTCCTCACTATTTAGCTAATTTGTTACTTTAATTATTTTTATTAACGATAATTATGATTGGTGATAAAGAATTAAATACGCTTGGCTTGCGTTGTCCTGAGCCGATTATGCTTGTGCGAAAAGCGATTAGGGAATTATCCGTTGGCCAAATATTGCACGTGGTTGCTGATGATTTGGCCACAACCCGCGATATTCCTAGCTTTTGTCGTCACATGGATCACGAGTTAGTTAACTCACAGATTGAATCCGTTCCATTTGAGTATTGGATTAGAAAATCGCATTAATATTATATTGTTATAAATAATATGTTTTTATTAAAACTATTTTTTATTAAAAATAGTTTTTATTAATATTATGTCTTTATTGTGACTATGTTTGCATTAATGTTATGTTTGTATTAATACCATATGTGCATTAATACTATATGTTAAGTCATCTTTAATGAACTATTAATGAACTATTTCGATAAATCAATGTTTTTAAAATGATAACGAAGTGTGCGCCAATCATTAGGCGCAAGGTTATCTATCATCAAAAACAGCACTTGTTTTTTACCATTATGTCGTGATTTTAAATTGATAATCATCATATAACGTAACAATAATGGTTTTCGCATTAGGTACCAACGTTGTTTGTGCCAATAAATTTGGTGTATGCTCTCAAATAGCGCCAATTCGCCCTTAATGGTTTTGAAATAACAAATACTTCGCCACCATTCAATAATTAATATCAAATTTAAGATAAAGGTATAGCAATTTAACGAGGTATGCGCTAATTGAATTAAACAGCTTATAAGTAAAATTAGGTAGAAGCAGCTAGCACTAAGAAAGTGTAGTAATGAAGGGGTAAGATTTGTACTCCACATATCAATATCTTTAAATAGAGAATAAATCACAATTCTCTAATTGCTCTATCATTTTTATTTAAAAATATGAAAAAATTGTGAGATAATACGCAATATTATTTAATAATTTACTAATAGGGATCTTAAAATCTATTAATTGTTTACCCATATCTTAGTTATATGGCATTTTATTTATAACTTTTTTAATTAAGTGTTTAACAACAATTAAACTTATTAATTATCAAATTTCATCGTGTAAATAACATGAATAATCAATTTCCGTATAAATATAATGCATTGATTAGTTTAATTAATTTAAATAGTCAATTAAGCAATTAACTAGACATAGATAAAAAAGCGTTTTTTATTTTGAGTCTCTTCAAGTAAGTAGTATACTCGTCTGCTAAAAATAGATTGAAATCAATAAGTAAAAAATAAATTTATTATCTTTTTTGATTTTCAATCAATTGGATAGGAATGATTTGTGATAATATTAAAACTATTAAAATATGGTGTTAAACTCTTCACCGGTCTAGCGCTTTATGGCTTATTGCTTTGTATGGCTACTTACGACCATTTTGCTCAAGATTTGCCAGACGTGGCAACATTGAAAGATGTTCGTTTGCAAACGCCAATGCAGGTTTATAGTAAGGACGGTGAATTAATTGCGATTTTTGGCGAGCGTCACCGAATTCCATTAAAATATGATGAAATTCCCCAAATTGTTGTCAATGCGGTTATCGCGACCGAAGATGCGCGTTTTTATGAACATTTTGGGATTGATCCTATTGGTATTATGCGAGCCATGTATATAGGGGTTAAGGAAAAAAGCTTTTCACAAGGTGGTAGTACCATCACACAGCAAGTGGCTAAAAACTTTTTCTTAACACCAGAAAAAAGCATAACCCGTAAAGTAAAAGAGATGATTATCGCCATTCGAATGGAGCGAGAGTTATCTAAAGATGAGATAATGGCATTATATCTCAATATGATCAACTTTGGATCGCGTGCTTATGGGGTGGCTGCTGCATCATATACTTTCTTTGGCAAAACGCCAGATCAGTTAACCATTGATGAAGCCGCATTACTGGCAGGTTTACCAAATGCACCATCAGCCTATAATCCAATATCTCATCCAGAAAAAGCGCTAATAAGACGCAATTGGGTGTTAGGGCGAATGTTAGATCAATCTTATATAACGCAAGCCCAATTTAACGAAGCAATAAAAAAACCATTAAATGCCAGTTATCATACGCAAAAAATCGAATTTTCAGCACCATACGTTGCTGAAATGGCCAGACAGTTTATGTACGACAAATTTGGCGAAAATGCCTATACCGATGGTTATAAAGTTTATACCACTATTTCTAAAACCGATCAGTTAGCGGCAACAGAAGCAGTGCAAAAACATATTATTGATTATGATATTCGGCATGGTTATCGTGGACCGGAAAAAGTGTTATGGAAAAACAATGAAAAACCATTAAACGCCAAACAAATTCAAGAAGCTTTACATAAATATATTTGTTATAGCGGTATGTGTCCTGCCGTGGTTTTAGAATCTTCTGACAAGGTAGCTAAAGCTGTGTTATCTGATAATACAAATATTAAGATTACCTTTCAAGATATGAAATGGGCAAGAAAATTTATTAATGATGATAGACAAGGTGCTTTCCCGAAAAAAGTAAATGATACCTTAAATCCTGGCCAACTAATTTGGGTTAAAAAATCGGGCGATAACTGGACGCTAGCACAAATACCTGCAGTAAATGGGGCACTGGTTTCTTTAGACTCAAATAATGGGGCTATTAAGGCTATTGTTGGCGGGTATGACTTTAACTTAAGCAAATTTAATCGTGCAACTCAAGCATTACGTCAATTAGGTTCAAATATTAAACCATTTGTTTATACGGCCACGTTAGAAAAAGGACTAACTATGGCAACCCTGCTAAACGATGCACCTATTGTACGCAAAACAGGGAGTGTAATTTGGCGTCCTAAAAATTCTCCGCCAACTTATGCTGGTCCTTTACGTATGCGAGTTGGTTTAGGTATGTCTAAAAATGTTATGATGGTAAGGGCACTACGTGCAATTGGTATTGATTATGTGGCTGAGTATTTAGAGCGTTTTGGATTCCCTAAAGAGAATATTTCGCATAATGAATCACTTGCTTTAGGAGCGGCGTCATTTACACCATTGCAAGTTGCTCGTGCGTATTCGGTTATTGTTAATGGTGGTTATTTGATTACCCCTTATCTAATCGAAAAAATCGAATATGACAATGATAGTGGCGTAATTTATCAACATCAACCACTGATTGCTTGCAAAAACTGCAAAGGTGAAGTGGTGAAATTTGATTCGGTTTCATTGTCGTTAGATAACGTTGAAAACGAGATAAACGACGCAGGTAATGAAGAGCCAGAAGTGGCAAATCTTAAATCAGAAGATAATTTAATTTTACCTGATATTAGTGCTGACAATAAAACGACAGATGTTTCACCTAAATATGCACCACATACAGTTGATAGTGGTATTGCTTTTATCATGAAAGATGGCCTTCGAAGTATCGTATTTGGTGGTTCCGATTGGCAAGGTACCGCTTGGCGAGTAAAAGCACTAGGTCGTAGAGACGTTGGTGGTAAAACTGGTACGACTAACTTATCGAAAGATGTTTGGTTTTCCGGATTTGGTGGTAACATTGTCACCTCAGTTTGGATGGGCTTTGATGACCACCGTCGTGCTTTAGGACGAACTAACCGTGCCGAAGCAGGGGCCGTTACCGCGAATCCTCTCTGGGTTGACTATATGAAAGTTGCTCTTGAAAATGTTCCAGAAAAAGAAGATGTAAAACCTGATAATGTTATTTCGCTGAAAATTGACCAACGAACAGGAAAGTTAGCTGGCTATGGATCTAAATCCATGTCTGAATACTTTATTAAAGGAACGGAACCAACTAGCTATAGTTCACAAGAAGTTGGTACCAGAGTGACCAATTCAGAAGGTGTTTCCCAAGAAATATTCTAAGTAAAATTTAATAGTTATATGAATGGTTCAATAAGAATTATCGGTGGTAAGTGGCGTGGACGAAAATTATCGGTACTCGATAAACAAGGTTTGCGCCCGACAACCGATCGAGTTAAAGAGACTTTATATAACTGGTTAATGCCAGTTATAGCCAATAGTCGTTGTCTGGATTGCTTTTCCGGTAGTGGATCTTTAGGTTTTGAAGCTGCATCCCGCGGTGCTCAAAATGTCACACTATTAGAAAAAGACAAACAAGTTGCTAATCAGTTAAAGAAAAATAAACAGTTAATTGCATGTGATAATGTCGAAATCTATTCAATCGATACATTTCAATGGCTTGATAAACCGGCTGAAAAACAGTTCGATATTGCGTTTATCGATCCGCCTTTTCATCATTCATTGATTGAAAAAACAGTGCAACTCCTTGAAAATAACCATTGGTTAAGTCCGTCAGCTTATATTTATATTGAGTCTGAGCTAGAGCATGATTTAACCGGTTATATTCCAACCAATTGGTTTTTACATCGAGAAAAAATCGCAGGGCAAGTTCATAGCTACCTATTTATACGAGAAGAGAGATAATGTTCATACTTTTAGGTAAACTAGTCTATTCATTTATCTGGTTATTTTTATTATTTAATCTTGTTCATCCTTTCCCAAAACCAGCGAATATTGTTGCTTACGTTGGCTTAGCTGCTTTTGTCCTTACTCATGGGCTACAAGCTTGGATGCTACAATCAACAATGACTAACCAAGAAAAAGAGCAGGATAAATTTAAAGCACTTAAACTTTTTATTTTTGGTGTTTTTGAAACACTTAGCTGGAAAAATAAAAAATAAAAGACAAAAAAGGTTGCCATACACGAATATTTTTGTATAATGCTCACCACTTCTTTCGAAGTATTCAATATGCGGGAATAGCTCAGTTGGTAGAGCGCAACCTTGCCAAGGTTGAGGTCGCGAGTTCGAACCTCGTTTCCCGCTCCAATTCAAAAAAATCAATTAAATCAATTAAATCAATTAGTAGTAATATCAGTTCAAGTTGTATAAATATTTCTCTTTTGCATTTAAATTATTGATATTAATAATAAATATAGTTTCCCCCCTCTTTTTATACCCACTCCAACCAAGCATAAGTGGTACCGAATTTAGTACATCAGAAACTAGTTAGTACTTCAGATAAAGACCTGTAATATTTTGATTTTATATATTATATAAAGCTTATCCCATAAGCCCTTATGAAATTCATATTTTAGGTTAAAAACTTATTTATATCTATCGTTTGCAACGTAAGATATCATTTAGTTATGAGTACTGTGTACTTGATCTAGTACCTCGGAAGCCAGGCAGTACACTGGCTTAAAACTTCAGTGTAAAATTATTTCATTGAAATAATGAGTCTTTATCTCTATGGCATTAACAAATTTAATGGTCGAACGATTAAAACCTGAAAAAAACTACTCAATTCTTGATGGTGTCAAATATTGTTGAAAGGTGCATCACGAATCCAAAAACATTCAGGTGCAGGAAAGTAATCCTAAATATAAGCAAATGGACAATCCAGAGGTTGGTTTTGTTGAACCTCCTTTCAAGAGATTTAGCAAGATTGACCACAATTTTAATCGGTGTGGAATGAGCTAGTTTATCAATCAACGCATCAAGAAAATGTAACTAGGTGTTTAGAAAAAATATTTAATTCTTTTGTAAAACCTAATTAGGTATTTAATTAAATCATTAAAAAGTGTTATTAAGGAGCCTATTATGAATTTAAGCGGACAAGTAAAATCTATTACCTACTTAAAAAACAATACGGGTGAAGTTATGAGCAAATTAGCTGAAGATAGACAGCCGTTAGTTATTACCCAAAACGGTGAAGCTACAGCCGTTTTATTGGAAGTAAGTGAGTATGATAGGCAAATGAATACGATTGCTATGTTAAAGCGACTTGTTATCTCAGGTCAACAACGACAAAAAGGCCAAAGTCGTTCAGTCGATGAGGTATTAGATGAGATTCTAAGTAAAGATAACGAAAGTTAATCATGACGGTTAAATATAGAGTTGAAATCGTTGATATTGCCAGTAAAGATATCCACCAGATTTATCAATATATTAAAAAATATGATTGTATCGAAAATGCTAGATATGTATTTAATCAGCTTAGAGAGACTATTAAAAAACTTGAGATACTTCCCCAAAGTTGTTCTCATCCTTATGAATTTTATGAGTGGAATGTCTATACTTTTTCATACAACAAAATTAAAGGATAACTGTTTATAAAATGCTATCGGCGTCAAATAACCTAATGATGAATGCAGCCGATTGTTGTAGTACCAATATGCATAAGCAGAAAATTTTGTCTTAGTTCATTGTCTAAGTTCATATCTAACGTTGATGACGTTAATTCATACGGTAAAACTCATTTATTGTAGGTTTTACCTTGTTGATATAGCGTTACCATCAGCTGTTTAAAATCATCTGTATCGGTTCGTCTGTCTTGTCATTTTATTTTTATCGTACTTTCATATTTTATGGTAATTTATCTTATCCCTTAAAAAGTTGTACAAATTAGTGTAGCCTATCCATCTATGAGATTTTTAATTTTAATTTTATTGATTTTCCCTAAATTACTATTAGCGCAAGAGGTATTTATTGACTCTGCAAATAAAGAATATTTATCTTTAGGAAGTACACAAGATAATAAACAGAGTTTTATGGATTTAAAAACAGGAGCGATAGATTGGATAGATAAAGATAATGCCAAATTAGAACAAATGCAACAGATAGGTATGCTATCACCAACAGAATTTTGGAATAAACTTACCAATAATTCAATCGGGTTTTATGCCAGTGGCTATGAACCACATTGGTTTGCCAAAATAACTAAAAATAGATTACAGTTTACTAATTCGAAAAAAGAGAACATAGCAATAAAAATCGATATAAAAAACTCTAATGTAACATATGATTTTGTCGCTTTTTTTCACTCAAAAAATGGTGTGTTTGGATTAATCCGAAATCTTGATAAATCGTCTAAATGTGAACTCGATATTGCTGAACCTGATTCAATATATGAAATTTTTATAAACTATAAAGGTGAAATTTTTGAAGGCTGTGCTTATTTAGATAAATTATGAGCAATATGCTAAATATCATCTGGATAGACTACACTAATTCGTAGAACTGTTAAAAATATTTCTATAACACTGTTCAGTTTTACTACCAGTGATTTAATTGAAAGTCTGGCAAGTTTGTCGATTAAAAATCATGAAGTTATGTTATTTGAAAAGTTTAACACCGATGGCATTTAATAAACAGTTACCTCTTAATTTTGTTGTATAAAAAAGGGTAGACATTTCAAGTGAAGTAGCCGTACAAAGCTGTCAATCCTTGAAAATATGGCAAAGCGTACTTAATAACAGTGCAATTTCCATCAAGGTTGTGTTTGACACTAAAGGCAGTAGACCGTAACAAGTCCATATCATCATCCGACAATAAGCACTCACCATCATCAACAAAGCCTGACATAATAGCCCAACAAAACGGTTAACTTATCAACAAACCTAATCTAAAACAAGCCATGAGCTACTGGCGTAACCAAACAAAGGCATTTGGCTTAACCGGCAAAATCTCACCCCATAGTCTGATAGGGCATAACTTAATACTGCATCTAACAAAGTTTTATCAAAAAAAAACTATGGATTTGGGCGTGGGATAGTAAGGGAAAGAATGTAAAATAAGTCTATGGTCAAGATAACTACAAAAACTAGAATAATATTATTTATATACTTTATATTGAAAAGATGGTTTATACTAATTCATATGAATTTACTGAATATTAAAAAAGTATTTTTTGTTTTGTAATGTAAATAAAACTATTTATATTAAATTAAGAGGATATAAATGAAATATGGACAGTACAAACTATTCTTCTGACTCACCTGTTTTTGCAAAAGAGCAAGACAGATTTTCTCGTTGGGCATTTTCAGAGCGAGTTGCTCAAGTTATATCTAAAAGAACCGACCCGAGCAGTATAGTTATTGGACTTTATGGAATATGGGGAGATGGTAAAACATCTGTACTCAACTTTATTGAGAAATCTCTTGAAAAAAATGACAATGTCATTTGTATGAAATTTAACCCTTGGAGATTTGGTACGGAAGAAGAATTATTAACCGGATTCTTTTTTACTATTGCCGATGCATTAGATACTGAACTAGTGAAAACAGGTGATAAATTTAAGGCTTTTGTAAAAAGAACAGCATCAGATGTTACTTCATTAGCTGGTGTTGAAGGTATTGGCAACATTGTGAGTTCATTTATCTCTACTATAGATATAAATGAACTTAGAAAAAGAGTTGAAAAAGAACTTCAAAATGCAAAAAAAAGAATATTAGTTTTAATAGACGATGTAGATCGTCTTGAAAAAAACGAAATTCATATTCTTTTTAAAATTGTTAAATTGATTGCAGATTTTAAATATACTTCGTATATTCTAGCTTTTGATAAAGACGTAGTAGCTACATCGTTGCAAGATAGATATTCCAGTACTAAACATAATGCAGGAGAAGCATTTTTAGAAAAAATTATTCAAATACCACTTCATTTACCAAGTATTGAAAAACAAGTATTACGTGAATTTTGCTTTCAAGGTATAGATGAAGCAGTAAGACTCGCAGAGATTGATCTCTCACAAGTACAAATACAAGATTTCGCAAATAGTTTTAGCTATGCTTTTGATGATTGTCTGACTACCCCAAGAAAAGCTAAACTTTATGGAAATATTTTATTATTTGCACTTCCGATTCTAAAAGATGAAGTTAATCCAGTTGATTTAATGTTAATAGAGGGTATTAGAGTATTTTGTCCATTACTATATGAGTTATTGAGAACAAATAAGAAACTTTTTACTGGAACATTCACGAGTAATATTTATAGTAATAATGAACAGGAAAAAGACCATATTAAAAAAATTATTGATAGGACACTTGATAAAGCACAAAATATAAATAAGGAAAGTTTTATATATTTACTAAAAAAACTATTTCCTAAATTAGAAGCTGTTTATGGAAATAGTAATTATGGTTCTGATTGGTACAAAAATTGGAATAATGCTCAACGGATTTGTTCAGAACACTATTTTTCTAGGTATTTTACTTATTCTATTCCTAGAAATGATGTTTCTGATAAGTTAATAGACAAATTGATATATAAATGTGAAAATTTTAATTTGTCTTTTGATGAAAGTGAAAACCCTTTCAATGATATTCTAAATACTGATAATGCTGGAACATTAATAAGAAAGTTGAGACAAAGAGATGTAGATTTAAATGAGGCTTCATCCTACTCACTAGCTATTGCTATAGCCCAGAAAAATCAGTTATTTCCTAATCCAGACACTTTATACAGATTTTTAAATCCTTTTGCTCAAGCAGCTATGCTTATTAGTAGTTTAATTCAAAATCAATCAATTAATAATCGAGAAAAATTAGCTTGTGATTGTATTGATAATTCACCGTCTCTTGATTTTAAACTTGAAATTTTCCAATGGCTAAAAAGAAAGGATGACGATAAACCAGAGCAAGAAGCGTTTTCAGATGAATCTATTAATATAATAGGAAAGCATTTAGGGAATAGCATTATAGAAGAACTTGGAGATACAGATATTACATTAGTTTATCCTAATTTAGTTTCTTATATATTTTATATTTTGAATAAGTATGTTAATCATAATTTTGCTAATGATTATATAACAAAACAAATTTTAAAAGATGACTTGGTGCTTGTTCGCATCCTTGAGTCTTACGTACCCACATCATGGGAAATGGAGTCAGGACTTCCCCATAAATCAAATTTTAAGAGAGAACAGTATAATCATTTAGCTGAGGTATTAGATACAAAAATTATCATAGAAAATCTGGAGAAATATTTTCCTTCTTTCTTCGAGTCAATTGAAGATGATTTTCCCCGAGATTATGATGATATTAAAGAAAAAAGTACTCTTTTTATTAAGCAATTTATATGGTTACATAAATATATTACAAAAGAGGCTGAAATAACAAGTGAATAAATTATTCACTTGTTGCAATAATGTATTTTGCCCGTTCGTATAGTTCATCAAAAGTTATTATTTCTGGTTGAAAAATATTTTGACGATATAACTCAAAACTTCGGATATGCTCTTGATTTATTCCGTATTCACCATTAAATTGCTCAAGGTTACCAATAACAATAAAAGCTCTAGGTCGAAAATTAAATACATCTTCTTTAGTAGGAAAACCATTTTGATCTGTTAAGGTCAGTTTTCCAAAAATAGATTCTTGTGCATAGGAAATCGTTCCTTGTATTTGTGCGATAGCTCCTGTTAATTCGTTTGATGGAGCCCAACAACCCGAACGATAAGGTATATTGTGAAGCAGTTGTGTTCTATGTGTTTTGATTTCAACAAAACATAAAGTAGAAATGAATGCCCTTGTTTTTAATAATGCATCAACCCTTTTCCCATGTTGTGAAACTTGATAGCCATGTACAACTTGTTCAAGGCGCTTATCATCTAAATTAGAGGTGTAAATATAATCTAAACCATATCCAAATATCCATGGGTTTTTTTCAAAAAACATTTGCCAAAGCGCTTCATCTTTACAATTTTTTCTAATTTTAACGTTATTAAAGTACTCTTGATCTTCCAGTAGTTTTCTAAACGTTTCTAATTGTTTTTTCCTATATGCAATGGTAACGATATCTTTTTTAGTTATGGCATGGCGAATTACTTCTGCAAATAGTTCTTCATTGTATGAAATTAAATTTTCTGCTTGACTAGAAGTTAACGTTAATTTTCTTAATTCTTCGTCTGAAATATTAATAGAATTATTCGTTTTAAGTTTTATTGATTGAATATGATGCAAGAACTCGCAAAATTTATCTATTTCATCTCCAACAAAAGAAAATCCTGAGCCATAAGGAGTACCTGTATCTTCATCATTAATTATAAATTTCTGTATTGTGAGTACAAATGTTTGCCTATTATCCTCTAAAAATTTTGCTTTAATACAAGTTGCAGCATCAGTTTTTTTACGTAATATGATTTCATCATGCTCTTTTGCATATTCCCAACCTCCTGTTGACAATAAGGCTTTAGTAGCAATTCTGATCTTTTTTCTTTATTATGGAAGTCTGATAACGCAGGGCTAATATAAGTTTTACCTATCTTAGGATTTTGGTAACTATCCATTATTACTCCTATAAATTGAGTCAAAATTCTCCTGATTACAAGTAATCATTAATTAATATTTTCTTATTGCATATTAATAATTTTACTGACTTGCTTGGGAGTAACCTCTAATATTTTAGCAATATTTTCAATAGAAACTTGTTTTTCTAATAAAGCATTTATAAGTACTTTCTTTTCAGCATTAGCTTTATCCTGAGCAAATTTTATCTTATCCCTAGCAATCCTCTGCTCTTCCTTCCTAATCTGCTCAACCACCTGATAAGTTGGTACATATTTAAGGCTTTTTTCCAACTCATCCATTAAACCAATCGACCTAAAACTAATATAAGACAAAGGGGATATTATCAAATGGTCTATAAATTCTATATTTAAGATTCGTCCCACTTGGATTAATCGATCTGTGATATCTTTATCAGTTACGGAGGGTGACAATCTTCCGAAAGGATGATTATGTACAGCAATCACTCGTGAAGCATTTTTCATGACAGCTACACGAAACACATTCATTGGCTCAACATCTACCGATTTATAAGACCCTAAGGCAATGAGTTCAATATACAGAATGTAACCAGCTAGGTTCATGCCAACAATCCAGAAATGTTCTTTTTCTTGGTCTATTTTGTTGTCACGTAATAGCACATTCTTCATGATATTATAGACATCATCCGTGCCTTCTATATAACGTTTATCGTTTTTAGCGAGTTTTATATCCATTATGAGGTACACTGTATAAGAATGAGTTTGTTAATGCTATCAATATAACATAATTCCATAAATTCAAAAGCCATTGATAGTATAGCAATAATGGCTAATTATTAGCCTTATTAGCCTTATTAGCCTTATTAGCCTTATAGCCGCTAGCTTGTAATACGCGCTACTTTAATAAACGCCGCGCTAATAATGCTTGCATATCACGTCGGCCATCGGTAATTAAAAAGATAACGACCTGTTGGTCGATGATTTTGTAGATAAGCCGGTAGGATTTAAAAAAAGTTTGACGATAATCGCGATTGCCTAAATCTAGTAACTCTTTAGGGATACTGCCTTTTTTAGGAAAATGGCTTAAATTATTAGCAGTTTTTAGCAGTTCATCTAATACGTAATCGGCTTTTTCAGCGCAGTCATACTCTGCTATATAGTCATAAATGGCTTCTAAGTCTGCCTCTGCATCCTGCGTTAAGACGACTTTATGCGCAAGCATTAAGCTTTTTCCTTTTATTTTTTAGACGGTTAACCACCTCATTTACATCGGTAATTTGTCCCGCCTCTCCCTGTTTTTGACCTAATGCCAGAATTTTAAGTAATGCTAGCTTTTCTTGCGTTTCTTCATAGGAGGCAATATCTTGAATGACTGCTTTGGCTTCGCCGTTTTGAGTGATAATTAATGGCTCTCTTGATCTAGTTAAATTGTTCATTACCTCGGCGGCATTAGCTTTTAAGTAACTGATTGGTTTTATCTGCTGAGAATAGCGCATGTATACCTCATATTGTTAAGACTAAATAAAGTCTAAAAAAAGACTTGATCTATTCTAAGCAGTTAAAGCCAAAAAAGCAATCTATGCTTAATAACAAGGGCTAACAACTATTGCATACCACTCAAAGTAAAAAGATAATTAGGTATAGTAAATATTAATTTACTGAATAGTTATTTATTTTTCAATAAATTAGCTTTCTTGTTTGAATTGTGTTTTCGCTCCAATTTATACTCAACTATCGAACTATCGAACTATCGAACTATCGAACTATCGAACTATCGAACTATCGAACTATCAAAGTTATTAAAATCTCTCACATATTGTTTTCACAATAAACTATAGGGTTTTACTTGCCTACATAAAACCTTGTAACCCAGCGGTTCCCCAAAAATAGACTCATATTTATTGATATTTTCTACTATACAGTAATTTGGATTTATACCTGCTAATTCCACTTGGGTAATAATCAGATAATGTAAATTGAGTCTATAAATAACCCACTGCAATTAGAGCGATTAATTCAGCTGTCATATGGTTCAATTTATGAGGTTAAATTTAATAATTCACTTTTTCATCTTGAAGATATTGCTCTATATATTCTTTAAATATTTTCACTCTATTGGGAATATAGTTTCGATCTCTAACCATTACATAAACTGGACGAGGGATGCTAATCCACTCGGGTAAAATTCTGATTAACTTACTATTCTTAATATCAGATTCAACAAATTGCTCAGGAACAAAACAGATACCTAAATCCTGTTTAGCGGCATTTATCATCAACTGAGTATCATCAACTATAAAATGAGATGTTATATCTGTAACATATAATTCTTGTGTATTAATATTTTTCAACGTCCATTCATTACTGTGGTTAGAACAAATTAATCGATGGTTTTTCAAATCAACTGGATGTAAAGGTAACGAATTTGATGCTAAATATTTAGAAGAGGCACATAAAATATTTTTTGAGATGAACAATTTTTTGGCTACCCAATTGCTATCATCCAAATTTCCCACTCGAATGGCAATATCAATACTCGACGCGGTTAAGTCCACAATTCGGTTAGTAACCATTAAATCAATTTTGATATCAGGATATTGTTGCATAAAAGAAAAGATACAGTTCGCTAGCCATTGATGCGTTAAATTAATCGGTGCCGTTACTTTTATGGTTCCTGATAACTGATAGTGGCTGTTATTTAAATGTTTAACGGCCATCATACACTCTGTTAGAGGATTGACACACTGATCAAAATACATCTGCCCTAATGTAGTTAATGAAACCGATCTGGTGCTACGGTTTAACAGATGTTCCCCTATTGATTCCTCCAATTGAGTTAAACGCCGGCTAATAGTAGCCATAGGGATAGAAAGATTTTCTGACGCTTTAGTCAGACTTCCGGCCAGAACCACATTGATAAAAAGGTTGAGGTCATTTAAGGAGATTGATTTTTTCATTTTTGAAATTCTGTATTTAAAATACATTCATTGTATTATAAATGGGATAATAATAACATTATTTTACCCAATCATATTATTTATCTAAGAATATTATCTATGAATATATCTATAACCGCCCCTGAAATTGGCATCGGTAATCAAATAGCTTGTAGATTATTACGGCAAGGAAGTACAAACAAGTTTTCTTGTTCTCTATTAAAATTTGCTGTTCAAGGCGTTAGTAATTATTTACCAGAATTTTGTGCTCCAAAGAGTATCAAGGTTACTGATATTATTTTGGAGAAAGTTGACCGCGATTTTAGAGGCACTATCACAGAATACCAACGCTTTTTTGATGATCAAAAAAATCTTATGGTTAAACTTTCAGTTGTCAATAAATCAGCCTGTTATCAGTTAAATAATGCGCAAAATCTAATGGTTTCTTTGGTAACGCACGATGCATTTTATGGAGTTAGCGATCATGGCGAAAAATAGATATTTAGTGTTGCTGGTTGTTACTCTCTCAACTTTCTTTTGGGGATCTAATTTTAATGTTGGTGCGTCAGTCGTTGCTCAGTCATCTCCTTACGTGGTCGCAACCGAAAGGTTTACTATTGCGACGATAATTATCTTGATTTTTATGTTAGCCAAAGATAGAAATAATATTACGACATTACAAAAGAACTGGATTGCATTTATAGTTCTCGGATTATTAGGTATCACTGGCTTTAATTTGGCTTTTTTTATTGGGTTAAAAACAACATCAGCTATCAATGGCGCATTGATAATGGCAACATCGCCACTAACAACAGCATTGTTGGCGGCAATTATCGATAAACATAAAATTACGTTGGTCCAAACTGTCGGAATGTTAATAAGTTTCTTTGGCGTGGTTATGATCGTCAGCAATGGGTCAATAATCAATTTAGTTTCGCTAAGTTTTAGTTCTGGTGATCTCATTATTATGATGGGTAATTTGGCCTGGGCGACTTACACGGTTGGTTCAAGAAAATATATATCTAACTCAACACCATTACAAACTACAACTTATACCATGTTATTTGGTACCATCGGCATCATATTATTTACCATTTATAATAATAATTTACTTATCTCAATAAATAATATAACCATAAAAAATCATTTATTATTAGTCTATATGGCGGTATGTGGTACGGTATTGGCATATTTATTTTGGAATCTGGGTATCAAAAAAATCGGGGCGGCCAATACTGCAGTATTTTTCAACTTAGTCCCTATATTTACGATGATCTTAGCCTTATTTACTGGATTAGAGCCTAATCCAGTACAAATCAGTGGCGCATTAATTGTTATTGGTGGCGTAATTCTGGCTACTGGTTCTTATAAAACCTTATTAGCTAAATTGAATACTAAATCATTTACCAACCGCTGATAGGTCTTGCTCTTACTGGTAAATATTGATGAAAAGTGTACCATTTTAGGTGCGCTTATTTAAAAAAATAACAATAATTAACCACTGGGGTGATATTGCAGTGGTGTACTTGCCTATTGAATAACAGGACTATCATTTTTTGTCCGCAAATAGCGTTGCTCAGGATGAAAAAACGGTTAATTTACTCTTGCTAATCGATAAACCTTTATTCATAATTTATAGATATAAATAGCAGTTAAAAATTTATTAATAAATTTAATAAGTTATCCTATAAAATTAAGTTGAAACTCTATTTTTAAGCTAACAATCTAATTGATAAATAAAATAAAAAAGCTGTTGAGTGTGTTATGAATTCTAAAACTAAGCTTGTTATCGATAAATTAAATGGGCTATTAAATCAGCTTACCTTAGTTGCAGAAGATATTGATTATTTAAGTTACCAAACTGTTTCTCTTCCTCAAGATATTTCTGCTTATGACGCTTATAGAATAATGACTCAATCTCAACCTAAATGGCTTAAAATATTGTTTCAGATGAGAGATTTTTTAGGCAGAATGGTAGGAATTAGAACAATTAAAGGTTTTAATCAATTAACTGAGGATATACCTAATATTGGCGATTTAGTACATTTTTTTACTGTTTTTGAATTAGAAAAAGATAAATTAAGCTTAATCATTAAAGATCATCATCTAGATGTTTGTTTACATCTTCGTTTAATTGATGATAGTGATAAACAAAATAAATTATATGTAATAACTTCTGTCAAAAATCATAATTTAATTGGCAAGTTATATATGGTGCCAGTTTCTGTTCTACATCCATTTATTGTCAATAGACTTTTGAGAAATCTTAACGCTAAAAAATAAATGTATTGGTAAATCAGGATTGATTTTTAATCGGACAGTTAACTTTTTTAACTCTTTTTTGTATGACAACAGACAGCATAATAAGCAAGATTTTTTAGCTAGCAAGATTTAGCTAAAGATTTAAGTAACTAATTTAAAATATATAAGGAATGTATAATGATAATTGTAACATTTAAGTTTAAAAGACCTTTGGAAGAACTATTAGCTAAATTTGAAGAACATAACAAATTTTTAGATGAGTATTTTGCCAACAATAAGTTTATCGCGTCTGGTCCTTTAGAGAATAAAACAGGTGCTATTATTGTAGTAATGAGTGATTCACTTGAAGAAGTTAAAAATATTATGAAATTAGATCCATTTTGTGTTTATGACTTGGTTGATTTAGAATTTACCCTATTTCATGCAAATAAAATCTCGCCTAACTTATTAACTCATTGAGTTTAAATTATCTGAGCTGATAGGGTAAAAGTAGGTTGCATTTAATGCACCTACTGTCGAATTATTTAGTGAATACTAAAAAACTTACTCGCATAAAACTAATTTTACTTATATAAAAATTAACTTATCTATAAAATAGTTTTTTCTATCTTTAAATATCTACTAATTTGTTTATATTATTTCATCAATAAAATCTTTTTATAACCATAATATCTTTATTATTTGTATAGTTAAAAACTATCCGTAGTACGATATCCGCCTCCACCAGACGAAGAACTCGATGAAAAACCATTACTACTCGATGAGGAACTCGACGAATAACCATTACTACTCGATGAGGAACTCGACGAATAACCATTACTACTCGATGAGGAACTCGACGAATAACGATCACTACTCGATGAGGAGCTCGATGAATAACGATCACTATTCGATGAGGAACTTGATGAATAACGATCACTACTGGATGAGGAACTTGATGAATAACGATCACTACTCGATGATCGACTTGAATAATTAGACGATGAACTTAGGCTACATAATACCGACCAGACACTCTTGGTCTTGGTATTTGTTGAAGTTGTATTATTTTTTAGGACGCGACAAGTTAGAAGCTCCATGACTATTTTTTCAGGAGAATAACCATGATTTTTTAAGCTTTCTAATAGGTCATCGAGAGTGTATGAAGAGATATTATATTCATAAAAAGAGCTAGGAACATTATTTTGTCTAAATAGCTTCAGCGTCTGATTAAAGCGAATATAAATCTTTTCCTGATTATTAATTGATTCTTGAACATGTGGTATACGTTCTTCAAGTTGATTTATTTGATCATCTATTTCAGGAATTCTTTTAAGTAAGAAATCATCCTCCTTAGATTCTGTTTGTGAGGTTAGCCACTCAAGTTGTTTAATTGACTGATTTTCTAATAATTTTGCCAATTGCGTTGATAGCCGTTTAAATTGATCACTTTGTCCTGTTTGTGTGCCATTTAAGGAGTCATAAGCCTTTTTCCTTTGTCGTTGTGCATCTTCCAAATCATATTCAATGTTTACCAATTGAGATTTTAGTTGCGGTAGATTCAAACTTTTTTCAACTAATTGTTCTTTATCAAACTTTTGATCTATGGCTAACTCATATGATTTTTGTTGATTTTCGTATTTTATTTGCGATTCTTTTATTAATGATTCGAGTATTTTTTGATTGTTATAATTTTCATTAAAATGAATAAATCCAGCTATCGTTTCATCTAGATTTCTAAAAATCCAACGACCTTTATAATTATCTTCACCATAGTTTCTTTTGCGCAAATAATTGTAATAACAATTTTTACTGTACTCTGCTAATTTTTTGGTGAACTCTTCTTGGCATAGTTCATAATCTTTTGTTATTTTTTCTAAAAATCCTTTTTCGTTTGTAAACAGATTACACAATGCGACATATTCAGGATCGCTTTCAAGTTGCAGCACCTTTTGGGTAGTGAGTTCATCTATTTTTGCATGAATATCTTGCAATTCCTGTTGAAATTGAGCTATTACTTTATCTAAATGACTAACTTTGCTAGTTAAGTCACTAGATAATCCTTGTAATTGCTTAATAATATTTTGTATTTGAAAATTATCATTATGGGGTGATTCTTTTAAATAAATGGTGGCAATTTTTTGATATATACTAGCTTGCTCATTCTTTAAATTTAAAATATCAACAAGGATATCTTGTCTTTTTTGATAAGCTATATCTAACGAGGCTTTAATTTTTTCTGCCTCAGCACAAATTTTCTTTTCAATGTTTTTCGGTTGCATGGTTTACCACTCCAAAATCCGACCTGATTTAACTGATTTTGGACAATTGAATATTAATCTTCCCTGTGGTTTGGTACAAAGTTTATTGTTATCAATATGCCCATCTTGCATTTTATCGGCTTTAACACTGTTATATTGTTCTAAAGTGACTTGTTGACCAAATGTATCCACCAATTTTGATTCCCCTGTTTCAATACTTTTTACCCATAATGAATCTGGATTGTTGGTTGTTGTCATCGGTCTGACGATTAAGTACCAAGATTTACCATTAGTATTGTCATGAGTACGCTCAACTCCTGATTTATAATTTGGGTGATCAACAATCGTTAACGTTAAATTGGTTTGAGCCAGTTTTATATAGTAAGCCATCATTTCTTGATAATGCTCGACATGCTTAAAATTCAAATTTTTTAAATCAGCACTTAAAGCATTTTGCAAGGCAATAACCTCACTCATATCAGAGTTAGGCACATTTAATGCTTGTAACTGTTTCAAGTCAGATTGAATTTTATTTTCAAGCGTTTCTGCACGCCCAACAGAATTATAAAGTGATTCGATTGATTCAAGATCAATATCCTGTTGCCCTTGATTAAGCCTATCAAGCGCTTTATCAACTGAAATTTGTAAAATAGGATATATTTTTTTAGCCTGTATAAATTCATCACTTTTAATTAAATTATTGAGTTTTTTATCCTCCTCAAGCAATTCACTTAATTTTGATATTTCTCTGGCAGCTTGAGATGAAATTGTAGTGATTGAAAAATCAATTTCTTCTAGTTTATAAAGTGTTTCTTGATCATAATTAAAAGTTGGCGATGAATTCTTTGAAGATTCTGAAAAAGGAAGATTAAACTCTTGGTTGAGTATATAACTGATTGAGGTTTTTAAATCTTTTACAGGCACTTGTGCATTATATACCGGAAGCTTATCAAGCGGCAAAAATTCTCTGTTTAGGTCAGTTAAGATTTTTTTTTCAATTAAAATATGACGATAAGTTTTATCGATTTTGTTGTTGAGTTCAAAAATTTTTTTGAATTCGTTACAATTTAGCCACAATAGAATACATAAGATCCCAGCAATAAATGGATAAAATTTTACTCTTTTTACGTAACAAAAAGCAAAAAAACGGATTAACCAATTATGTTTAGGCGCAACAAATTGTAATCTTTGGCTGAACCAAAGATTAATTCCTTTCTCAATGATTTCGTCGTTAACAATTTGCCCTTTAACTTGATAATAATTCTTTATATTTTCGGCTAATTTACTACGCAAAGCGTCATAATTTAGGTGCTCAAGTAACAATTGTTGTTTTTGATAAAGTTCGTCAATGATTGCCATTGCACCTAGTTGTTCACTAAGCTTAATATTCGACATTAATTATTAACCTTAAAAATAATATTATTAAAGCGTTGTTTGCCATCTTCAACGATACGATCTATCTCTTTGGCATTATCAATCGATTCATTACGCAGCTCGGCAATTAATTGTTGACTTGATTCTTGATAATTGACAATCGCTTCCACTAAAGCACGTAGAGAATCGGCTTTAATGGTTGAACCATATCCAGCACGTAGACTTTCTTCTAATTGCTTATTACCAGCAGATGCAATGCTTTCAATACCTTTATTCATGCCATCTTTCATTGCTTCTAATGTCTTAGTGCTTTCGCTTAAACCAGTCAAAGAGGTGATTGAAGCACTTAATGCCGTAAAGACAATTTCATTGGTAGAAAAAAAGCTAACACTTTGTTGATAAACTCTTTCTTTCACGGAAGTTGTTTGTTGTATACGGGCAAAAACGGCTTCGGCTGAATTATAAGAAACGGTTAAATTATTGGCTAAATCCAAAATAATTTGATAACGGCTGTCTTCTTGTTGCACATTACGTAATGCCTCGTCGCGGATAAGCTCTAAACGTGCTTTTGCCACATGATCATCTTCATTAAAATTATCTACGTCAGCAATGGCAGAGGCTAATTTAACTTTACATTCTTCAAGGCGATCTGTTGCTATTTGCACTAATTCCTGAGCAATGATTTGTGCTTGTTTCAATCCAAATCGAAAATCTTGATAAGCATTTAAAATAGTATGTTCACGCTCAATTTGATTGCCGGTTTCTTGCGATACTTGTAAATAGGTCTTTTTTATAAGATTAAATCGGTCGGGAATAGAACCTCGTTGCAGTTTCATCCAACCAATTTTGATTCTTTCAAAAAAATCTAATTTACCATCATCAAGCCAACCTAACATCTTTTCCATATCCGTTCGGATGCTATCAAAATGATTAACAATTTGGGTATAACGTTGTGAAACTTCAACACCATCAATTTGCTCGCGAACCACTTGGTTGAACGCGCTTTGTTGTTGTAAAGTTCGAGCTATTGTAATAACTCGATTTTTATCAATCTCAGCAACATTATCCAATAACTTTAAAATCGGTGCATCGGCTTGTGGTTTAATAATAATTCCGATTTTATTTAATAATTGAACCGCTCTATCAACGTAAGATATAACCTGACTAGACATTTCTAAATCCTTTATAATTTTATTTATCGCATCTGCGAATTTATTGAATTATATCTTAATATATTCTTTACAACAATTTTTCTAAATTGTCTTTTTTCACTATTTATTTTATTACCGCGTAGAAGATGTTGAGAATTATGGGCAACATCATGAGGATATTATCTGTACAATGTGGAAAGGTAATCTTGCAATTGGTCCTCAACGGTAAATATTGGTTAAAATCGTTTAGTTAGATTTTAAGTTTATTTATGTAGCAATACCTATGGATCTTGCAAAAAAACTATCGATAAACCATAAGTATAAAAAAATAGTATAACTATATAAGCACATTTGGATTTTTTAATTCGCATCGATATATTTTGTTCTTTTGATTGCTAAGATTTATACTATGTGGTAAAAAGAGAGAACTAATATTGTTTTTTTATATGTAAATTTAAACTCATCAAAAACATATCTTTTTTCTGCTTTAAATTATTTTTCAATTTACTCATGTTTTTATAAATTGAATCTTATAGTTATTTAAGATTCTTGGCAGTTCTACAATTAGTAATGATTTTTCTAACCTTAAATTCCCAAATGGACTAGGACTTATTAGTACTGTGTATTAATTATTTATCTAATTTTTCCAATGAAGATGTTGTTTGACCAGCATAGATTTATTTCGGGAGAGAAAATAATGAATAAAGTATATAAGTTAGTTTGGAGTGTCCGACGTCAAGCCTATATAGTGACATCAGAAAAATCGCAATCTAAAGGTAAATTATTCTTTATTAATTTATTATCAGTTGCCGGTTTATCATTAGCCATGATCCCTTTCAGTTATGCCCAATGTGATAGTTCATCGCTCTACAAATATTGTGGAAAAAATATTATTAATCAATACCCGAACAAAAATTCTGTTGGCAAACAATCACCAACTTTTATAAGTCAATTTTTGGCAATGACTAACTTTAGCAATTCTGTCGATTTACCTATATCTAACCATGTTGAGTCCAATGACGATGGTTATAACTATATGAGTGCTAATGATATCAATGATATCAATTTAAATCAGTCTGATGGAGAGGTCATTGGTGGTAAAAATGGAATCAACCTTGGCCATAATGGTTCTGGCTCTACAACGATTAATATTTCGGGTGATGTTACGGGTAAGCAAAACGATGGTTTACATGTGGTAAACTCAAATAACACTCATGATTTGAATATCATGGAGCTTATTGATGCCAGTATCCATGGAAAATCAAATGGAATTAATGCGGTTAATTATGGTCATGGTACCACAACGATATCGACCATTGGCTCTGTGGTTGGTGATGATCTTGATGGTATTTTGGCGGTGAATGATGGAGATACTCAGGGATTAAATATAATTCAATCATCGGGTGATATTCATGGCAAAAAAAATGGTATTAATGCTGATAATAAAGGAAAAGGCAAATTAAATATTGAAACTAATGACAATGTCATTGGTGATGAGAAAGAAGGGATTAATGCAACTAATGAACAAAATGCAGGCGATTTAACTATTTTGCAAGATCGTGGTTTAATTTCAGGTGCACTTAATGGAATCAAAGCAAATAATTTTGGTAATGGTTCAACTACTATCACGGTAGCTGGAAAAGTTGTCGGTAAACAAAATGACGGTCTTTTTGCCAATAACAATTCCAACACTCATGATTTAACCATCAGTCAGAAATCAGGCGAGATCAATGGTTTGGCAAACGGCATCAATGCTGTTAATAGTGGCAATGGTTCAACGATAGTCACAACGTCCGGTAAGATAGTGGCTAATCAAAGTTCTGGGGTATCTATTACTAATTTTGCGAATACTCACAAATTAACCTTTAATCAGGTAGCAGGTTCCATTATAGGAAAAGGATCTGGTGTTGATATTATTAATAATGGCAATGAAACAACGTCCATTTCTATTATGGGTGATATTGAAGGCCAACAACAAAAAGGTATGTCTGTATTTAGTGGGGTAAACACGACTGGTTTAAAGGTTGAACAGTCAAATGGTAATATCAGAGGGTTAAGTTATGGCATGATTCTAACTAATCAAGGTAATGGTTCAAGTGAAATTAACACTAATGGTACAGTGACAGGTTCTGGGGATGATGGGCTTCGTATAATCAATGAAACTAATACTCGTGATCTCATTGTCAATCAAAATGGTGGCGCGATTTATGGTCAAAACGCTGGTATCAATATTACCCATAGAGGTACTGGTTCTTCTAATGTAACTATCAAAGGTAATGTTACTGGCAATATTAATTCTGGCATTATAGCTGCTACTGACACTAATACCAAGGATATTACTATTTCTCAAGCATCAGGTGAAATTCATGGTAATACAGATGGTATTAATGTTAACCACAATGGAACAGGTTCAACAATTATCTCTACCACAGGCAGCGTGATTGGTGAAAATGGTAATGGTATCAATGCCACGATTCAAACAAATACCCAAAATATTATAGCTAAACAAGAATCAGGGCGTATCCAAGGTGGTCTAAATGGAATTTCTTTAACAAATTATGGCACAGGGTCAACCACTGTTGATACCAATGGTGATGTTATTGGTGGTCAGCATTATGGTATCTATATTAACAACTATAGACATAGCCAAGAAGCAAGTGTTACTCAGTCTGGAGGAAGTATTCAAGGTAAATTAGACGGAATAAATATTGATAATGATGGAGTTAATACCACGGCAATAACAGCAGATGGCGACATTATAGGCAGTCAAAATAATGGTATTACAGTAGTTAATGGCGAAAATAGTCAAGGTATTACGGTTTCTCAGAACAGTGGCAATATTAAAGGTAGCGATTATGGGATGATTTTGTTTAATAGTGGTAAAAGTACTACGTCGGTAAGTGTTTCTGGTAACGTTATTGGTTCACAGTATGATGGAATAACTGTAATAAATTATGAAAATACAAATGATATCAAAATTGATCAAATAATTGGTAATATTCAAGGAAAGCAAAATGGAATAAATATAATCAGTACAGGTCAAGGTGCAACGAATATCACTACAAAAAGTAAAATAGTCGCTGAGGAGAAAGATGGGATTACCGCGGAAATTAGAGGCAATGGTAAGGAGATTAATATTATTCAAGCAGGAGGTGAAATCAATGCCAATAATTATGGAATCAATGTATCTAATGATGGGCAACGTTCAACACTAATTAGTTTAGCGGGTAAAGTTGTAAGTAATAATGACAGTGTTTGGGTGAATAATCGCTCATCTAGCTCTGATTTAATTGTCGATCAAACTGAAGATAGTGAGATTATTGGGCAAACTAGTGGTTTTAATCTTACTAATAGTGGACAAGGTGTAACTACTATTAAAATTGCGGGTAAAGTTACGAGCCGAAATTTAGATGCCGTTATGGCGGGTAATGAGTTTAACACTAGTGAGTTAATATTTAAGCAAACTGCTAATAGTGTTATTCAAGGTGGAAATAATGGTGTAAATTTGGTAAATCGAGGTCAGCGCTCGACCGAGATTTTTATTGATGGTGATGTCTCTGGTATAGGTGGTTCTGGAATTGATGCCGCTAATTATGGTAACGCACAGGATCTATTATTGCAACAAACAAATGGGGTTATTAGTGGCTTTGATAAGGGGATTTCTGTATTCAATAATGCTAGTGGTAACACCAAAATCGATATATCAAGTAAAGTAATCGCCAACAATAGTACATCCGGAATAGCCATAAATAGTAATGGTAGAGAAGGAATTAAAACCTATATAAATCTGAATCAAGGTGCAGATGTTTCATCGGCTAGCGGTATTGCGATTAAAAATGATAAAACAGATTCTATAATCTCTTTAAATGATGGTGCAAAAATCAGTGGAAAAATTGTACTTGGAACGGGTAATGATACCTTATTTATTAATGAAGGTGCAGATATATCGCAACTGATTATGGTTGATGGCGGTAATAAATTTACTCGTGTTGCAGGCTCTTCTGATAATGATACCTTAAACTTAAATACGCATCTTATTGGATCATCCACCTCTGATGGTTCGCTAAATAATGTGGCTATTTGGGGTTGGGAAAATATTAATTTGAGCGGTAGCGGTAAACTAACGTTAACCGGTAATTTAAATACTGATAATTTGACGCTTGATTCTGGCGCAATAGTTGAACTGCAATCAGGTCTGCACCAATCTATAATTACTGGTAGCGTCAATAACGCTGGTTCAATTAATCTTAATAATGCTTTTACAGGTGACCGTTTAACGGTTACAGGCGATTATATAGGCAATGGCGGTAAAATAATTTTTGATACAGTCCTTCAAGATAGTGATAGTGCTACCGATCGCCTATTGGTAAATGGTAATGTTTCAGGCAACACATGGATACAAATCAATGATATTAATGGTTTAGGTGCTGATACAGGTAATACCGATGGTATTGAATTAATCCATGTTGGCGGTACCAGTAGTGATGATGCCTTTAAAATGCAAGCAGAACATTTAGATGCCGGTGCTTATGAATATTATTTACATAAAGGTGATATTAATAACCAAAATAATAACTGGTATTTGCGTTCTTACTTACCGCATAACCCAACGAATCCAACTAACCCGACGGATCCGACCAATCCAACGAATCCAACGGATCCGACCAATCCAACGAATCCAACGGATCCAACTAACCCAACGAATCCAACTAACCCGACGAATCCAACGAATCCAACTAACCCGACGGATCCGACCAATCCAACGAATCCAACGGATCCGACCAATCCAACTAACCCAACGAATCCAACGGATCCGACTAATCCAACGAGCCCAACGGATCCGACCAATCCAACTAACCCAACAAACCCAACGAATCCAACGAATCCAACGAATCCAACTATTGACCCTGAACCAGGCAAACCGGTACCTCAGATAACCTATCGTAAAGAGGTTCCATTGTTTGGGGCTGTTGCTGCACAGCTTCGTCTTGCAGATAATCTTATGCAGAGCAATCTGCACCAACGCATCGGTAATGTGCCATTGTTGAATTCACCAATAAGTTGGGGGCGAATTATAACCAAGCGAGTGAATTTAAAACAAAATGGCATCGTTAATGCGCATAGCAAAGGAAACTATAGCGGTTTCCAATTAGGCAGTGATATTTGGCAGAATGATGATTGGCGAATTGGGGCTTATTTTGGTTACTTAAATGGTGATTTAAGTGTTGATGGTTTCGCTAGTGGTAAATATAAACGAGTGGGTAAAAATGAGATAAACTCCTACTTTTTAGCTGCATATAGTACCTATATGCAGAATGATGGTAGTTATTTTGATATGGTTTTACAAGGAGTTCGTCATCGAGTTGATCTCAATCCAAATGGAAATAAAAATAGTAAACAAAAAGGTAAAGGTTTGAGCGCATCGATTGAAACAGGCAAACCCTTTGTTTTAATGGAGAGCAATTGGAAGCTAGAGCCTCAAGCACAAATAACCCACCAATGGCTTGATTTAAAAGATAGTCATATCAGTGGTAAAACCACTGTAAAACATAGTGATAATAATAGTTGGTTATTCCGTTTGGGGGCAAGGTTAGAAGGTAATTATAAAACTGAAGATACTTTATTGCGCCCTTACGCACGAGTAAACCTGTTCTATTCTCCAAATGGTGCGGATCATGTTAAATTTGATTGTAAAAATGCTAGTAGCGAATTTAGTAATGGGGGTAAATCTTTAAGTTCGGAATTAGCAATTGGTGGCAGTTATGAAATCAATAATCAAATCAATGTATATAGCGAAATAGGGCATACCTGGACTCATGGTGGTGATGCCAGAGTGAAAGCTCCTGTTAGTGCTTCTGTCGGCATACGAGCTAAATGGTAAATGTAAAAAAATCTCAATAAAGTTGCAAAGCCGATATTGTATGTTAAATATCGGCTTTTTCTAACTTTTTCTGCATATAGTAAATATTCTAAAACTAAATATTTGGTCGGCGTTGAGTCAACCACTCTACAATGGCCGGATCGCTATGTGAAAAAAACGCACTAGTTGCTGTATCAATTGCGGTAATATCGATCATATCCTTATCTGATAGTTGAAAATCAAATAGATTAAAGTTTTCCATCATACGTTCTTTTCTAACTGATTTAGCCAAACAGACAATTTGCCGTTGAATTAACCAACGTAAAATAATTTGCCCAACCGACTTATTATATTTTTGTCCAATTGCGGTTAAAATTGGATGATTGAAGATATCATTCTTTCCTTCAGCAAATGGCGCCCATGCTTCCGGCTGAATAGTCTTACTTTGCATCCAAGGTGCTGCTTGTAATTGTTGATTAAAAGGGTTAACTTCAATTTGATTTACGGCCGGTTTTATTTTATTAAATGCCATTAAATCGGCTAAACGATCCGGCCTAAAATTACTGACACCTATTGCTTTGATTTTACCTTGCTCATAAAGTTCTTCCATCGCATGCCAAGCGCCAAAAATATCACCAAAAGGTTGGTGGATTAAATACAGATCAATATAGTCTACTTGTAATAAATTTAAGGATTGCTCAAATTGGATTTTAGCACCTTCATAACTAGCCCGATTTAACCAAAGTTTGGTGGTGATAAACAGCTCATCTCGGTTAATTCCACTAACTCTAATCGCATCGCCTACTTGGCGTTCATTTTGATAGGCCGTTGCGGTATCAATCAGACGATAACCAACATCAATTGCATCCAATACCGCTTGCTGACACTGCTTTTCATCAATTTGATATACTCCAAATCCAACAATAGGCATTTCAATACCATTATTTAATTTTATCCTTTTCATCATAAGCACCTCTAGCATAAAAGTTAATTGAAAATAACTGGTGTTATTATCTTGTTTAGGATTAATTATTAATCATTTTATTTAGTAAAGTTAAAAGCATCTGTTTAATAGTGAGGTCACCTAAAACCAATTTATTACCTTTTTAGTGATTTAGTCCTATTTTTACCTTTAAAAAAATCATATTTCAACTTTTTGATAATTAGCTAATATTATAATTAGGAGGGGGAAAACATGGATTAGTAAATTAACTTTAATAAAACTAGACTCTAATTTGAATTGATTACTCTTTTCTTATCTAACCATTGAGAGAAAATAGCTATATTATTTAAGATATTATAAACGATAATTATCATCGTATTAGATTTGATATTGTAGTTTTGCAGCGATATACTTTGATTAGAACGTCATATTTAGAAAAGAGATAATGAAAGTTGATTTAGTCTATAAAAAACTTTGTGATTTAATTAATCGTCAATATGCTATTGGTGACCGTTTACCCACTGAAAATGCATTATCATTACAATTTAATGTAGCCAGATCAACCTTACGAAAAGTAATTAAGCAATTAATAGAGCAAGATATTGTTATTAGCTATCAAGGAAAAGGGTGTTTTGTTAAAAATAAACCTAGTCCAACGACTAACCTTTTTATAGAAGCTTATACAGCAAATAATGACAATATTACTATTAAAATATTGCATTATCAGTTAGTTACTATCCCGGCTACCATTGCTCATAAACTCAATTTGTCTATTAATGATAGGGCTTATTATGTCCAAAGGCTTGTCTATTTTGATAATCAACCACAACAAATTCAAGAAAGTTTTTTACCGGTAAAGTTTTTCCCTGAACTTTGTTATGATGATGTGCTTCACCCTACTTTTGAGATAATAAAAAAATATATATCATTAGCTGATATTAATAGTTATCTATATTTTACTCCTTGTATTGCAGATTCAATTACAGCCAATGCTTTGAATATTGATAAAGGAAAATTACTTCAGCAGCAGATTTTATTGGTAACGAATAAACAAGGTTTAGGTATCAATTACTCAATCACCTCATATTGTTGTGAAAAAAATAATCATCATTTTACATTACGTTTTAATGATGAGAGCTAATAGTGAATGTTAACTATGCTTTAAAATAATGCTGGGTATTGTAACGATCGGTAACTAGGAATTGTTCAGAATATTCAATAGGTTGACTATTTTCTGAAAACACCGTGGTTTTCATGAGTAACAATGGTTGCTCAACCGTCACTTTAAGCAAATTTGCTACCCCTTCATCAGCTAAATAGGGCAAAAAAGTCCGATAACCGTCTAATATAGGGATGTTACACTCTTCTCTAATATACTTAAATTTTGATTTTTCAAGATGCGTGATAGTTAAATGAGGTAATAAACTAACAGCTAAAAAGCTATTTTCTAATAAAATTGGCATATCGTTAAGTAAACGCAATCGTTGAATAGCATAAACTTGGCTATTAAGAGGAATATTAAGCTTATCAGCTATATCTTTATTAGCGGAAATTACAGTAAATTGAGTGACTAGATTGATAATATTCTTCTCGCCCGCATTTTCCATTACCTTATAAAAGCCTGTTAAAGGTCTATTTTTATAATTGGTTTTTTTTATAACTAAATATCCTTTCCCCTGTTTGGCTGCTATCACTTTTTCATCTATTAGTTGTTTTAGTGCTCGGCGAATAGTAGATGAACAAACCTGATACTCCTTAGCCAGTTTTTTTTCACTCGGTAAGAAGCTATTAATTGGGTAATAGTTGTCATTAATTTGATTACGAATCTTTTCAGCAATTTTTAAATATACAACTTTCATACCAATAAAAAATGTTAACTTGTTAATATTTAATAATTAAATTTAACATATGTAAATAATGCTAACCATATTAAATAAGTCAAAAATAATCACAATGTGATAAAGATCACAATTCATTGGTCATCTTATATTTTCGCAATTTTCCTCTCTTTATAGTGTATTTGTTGTAACACATTAATCTAATTCAAAAAAAGGAATTAACATGAAAAAATATAATTTAGTTATCGTTGGTGGCGGTAGTACTTTTACTCCAGGTTTTTTGAAATCATTTTGCCATATGAAGGAGCAATTTCCTTTAGGTAAACTGGTTTTATTTGATATAGATGCTGAACGTCAATCGGTAATTGGAGAATTTGGTAAAATTTTATTTAAAGAGTTATATCCTGAAGCGGTATTTCATTATACCACTGATATTGCCGAGGCATATCAAGATATGGATTTTGTTTTTATGCAGATGCGTGTTGGTGGTTATAAAATGCGTGAGCTGGATGAAAAAATCCCTTTGCAACATGGAATAATTGGTCAAGAGACTTGTGGTCCAGGTGGTTTTGCTTATGGTTTGCGTTCAACCAAAGAGATGATAAAAGCGATTTATGATATACGTCAGTATTCCCCTAATGCTTGGATACTCAACTACTCAAATCCGGCAGCAATTGTTGCTGAAGCTTTACGCCGTGAATTTCCGAATGATAAAAAAATTCTTAATATTTGTGACCAACCGGAAAATGTTGTGCGTTCATGTAGCCGTTTATTAGGTTGTCATTTTAAAGAGCTTGATCCCGTTTACTTTGGTCTTAATCACTATGGTTGGTTTACTCATATTTATAATAAGAAAACCGGTGAAGATCTATTACCTAAATTAAGAGCGTTAATTGCTGAACGAGGGTTTTTACCTCAAGATGCTGAGCAACGAGATAAATCATGGCTAGAAACTTATGGCATGGTTAAACAACTTATGGAAGATTTTCCGGATTATCTACCTAATACATATAACCAATATTATCTTTATCCTGATTATAAAGCCAAGCATTTAGATCCGAATTTTACGCGCGCCAATGAAGTGATGGCAAGTCGTGAAAAACGAGTCTTTGAAGAGTGTAAAGTGATTATTAATGCTGGTACGACAAAGGGTTATATCAATATTCATGAAGATGCCCATGCTGAATTTATGATTGAGGTAGCGATGTCAATTGCATATAACAAAAACGATCGGTTTATTATCATTGTTGAGAACTATGGTGCAATTAATAATCTACCGGATGACGGAATGGTTGAAGTTGTTGCCGAATTGGGCAGTAATGGACCAAAACCAATGCGGGTAGGTAATATTCCTACTTTCTATAAAGGATTATTAGAAAATCAACTTGCTTCCGAAAAACTTGCTATTGATGCCTATTATGAAGGTTCCTATCAAAAAGCGCTTGAATCATTAACGATCAATCGCACAGTAAACGATGCTAAAAAAGCCAGAATCATTCTTGATGCCTTAATTGAGGCTAATAAAGACTATTGGCCAGAACTCAAATAACAATTAGGGGAGCCAACCCCCCTCTATTTATATTGGAAGCCAAGACGTATTATCTTAGGAGCAAAAGATGCAAAAATTTAGCAGATTAAAGATTATGGATTTCTTTTCTGATTTTGGTCGTAGTTTACTTTTACCTATTGCCATTTTAGCCTTGACTGGATTACTTTTAGGTCTATCTGCGGCATTATTAAGAGCACAAATACAAGATCTATTACCATTTCTAAAAAGTGACATTGCCATTTATATTATTACAACTATTCGTTTCATATCAGGTAAGGCTTTTGAACTAATCCCTGTTATGTTTTCAATTTCAGTTTCATTTGGTTTAGCTAAACAAGAGAAAGAAATTGCCGCTTTAGCCGGCTTTATGGGGTACTATATGATGTTATTTAGTGCCTCAATAATGATTAAGTCAGGTTTAGTTGATATTGATAAGTCAATATTAGCGAATATCCTCGGCATAGAAAATACTCTACAAATGGGCGCGGTAGCAGGGATGATAACCGGTGTTATCAGTGCTTACTTGCATAATAAATTTTATAAAATTCAATTTCCAGTAGCTATTGCTTTTTTTGGTGGCAAACGATTTGTTTCAATCGCTGTTATCTTTTGGACTTCAATTTTAGGGCAAATTATGCCATTGATTTGGGGACCAATCGCGGCCGGCATAGAAGTAATCGGAACATCTATTAGCGCATTAGGTGGCGTTGGGGTATTTTTATTTGGTTTTCTAGAAAGATTACTGATTCCTACTGGATTACATCATATTATCAATCAATTATTTAGAACAACGGTTGTCGGTGGTTCATTAGGTGGTATTGATGGAACATTAAATGTGTTCATGCACTATTTTGGGCATGTCGATATTGAACAATTAAAGCCGTTTACTCGTTATCTTGGTCAAGGCAAAATGCCATTTATGATGTATGGTTTACCTGCTGCTGCATATGCGATTTATAAAACAACACCACAAGAGAAAAAAACTAAAGTTAAAGCACTAATGATTGCTGGCGCAGCCGCGGCATTTGTAACAGGTATTACTGAACCATTAGAGTTTTCATTCCTCTTTATTGCTCCGATCTTATATTTATTTCATGCTTTTATGGCTGGTTTAGGCTTCTTTTTAATGAGTGCATTCGATGTCGGTATTGGTAATACCAGTGGAGGATTTATTGATTTCATTCTTTATGGAGTTTTAGTTGAAAATTCTAAATGGTATATGGAAATTGTTGTTGGAATCTTTTATGCCCCAATTTATTATTATGTTTTCAAATGGTATTTAAGCCGTAAAAAAATCTCAATTGACACCAGTGATGAATTTTTAGACACCGCTAATAATGCAAATACCGACGATAAACTAACCGCTGATGAAAATTCATTAGAAGTGAGGATTATTAATGCTTTAGGTGGTAAAGAAAATATTGAGGTGGTAAATAATTGTCTAACCAGATTACGCGTGGATCTTAAAAATGTTTCAATTATCGATCAAGAGGTATTAAAAACAACGGGTGCACTTGGTGTGGTAATAAACAGTGATACTCACGTACAAGTAATTTATGGACCTAAAGTTGAAAAAATTGCTACATTAGTTAGAGAGGCATTATAAAACGTTTATCAATGCAGGTTAAAACATTATAACTACTATTTATCTACCTATTTTTTACCCCTACTTACTCAGGAAGAAATAGGTAGATACAACTATCCTAATCAACAATACTTTTTATAATCATTTATTGTTATCTGTTATCAAAATAATCGAGAAGTTTATACCTTCAGCGGATATTTTTCAGTAAAACCTCGTGTTAACTATATCAAATCAGCCTGACTTAAATTTTTTCCTACAAAATAATTAAAGAAAAAGTTTTATTAAATAAAGCAGGCATAAAAGTATCTAACAAGAGTGTGGTTTCTTAAGATTAGTTCAACCATTGGTTAAAATAGGTAGCAACAAAAGGGGTAACGCGATACAACTGACTTTTTTAAAACCTGGTAATTGTTATTTTTGTAAAATTATCAACAAGCCTATAACGTTAGCGGATATTTTTTGTAAAAAACTAGCGTTAATTGCATCAAATTAGCATTGCTTAAAAAATTATAAGAATTAATGTCGCTTATCTACATAATTGCCCGAGTTATGACAGCAAACAAAAATCCTTAATTAAGAGAATAATTAATCTTAATAATTGAATAATGCCATATAAAAAATAGTTATCATAATAATTTTTTTATAGTTTTTAGTTTTATTTATGGTAATGTTTAGCCGTTATATTGTTCTATAAGGAAATTTCATGGCTCATTCAACTAACCCTTTGGTTCGTTTTTATTTTAAAGTAGGATTAATACCTCAAATTGTTTTAGGTTTACTCTTAGGGATTGCGTTAGCCGCAATTTCCAGAGAAGTCGCATTAGATATGTCCTTTATTGGATCCCTTTTCATTAATGCCTTAAAATCAGTAGCACCAATTTTAGTCCTTATTTTAGTTATTGCTTCAATTTCTAATCACCAACATGGCAAACGTGCCAATATGAGCGAATTACTTGCACTTTATTTTGCCGGTATGATGTTGGCTGCACTATTGGCAACAGTAGCCAGTTTTATTTTTCCTTCGCAAATTTCGTTGGGGGATTCAATTGATAAAAGTAAATTAACCCCGCCGGGTAGTGTAATTGAAGTATTAAAAACGTTATTAGATAAGATGATCGACAATCCGATCAATGCACTAGTTAATGCTAACTATATCGGCCTTATTATTTGGGGAGTAGGTATTGGGATTGCATTAAGACATTCAAGCGAAACCACCAAAACGATGATGAACGATCTCTCTTTGGCGATTTCATTTATTGTTAAAATTATTATTCGTTTTGCGCCAATTGGGGTATTTGGTTTAGTTGCTTCAACATTGGCTGAAACTGGCTTTGGTGAGCTGGCTAAGTATGCACATTTATTGGTCGTGTTAGTTTCATGTATGTTGATAGTCGCATTAATTATTAATCCACTATTAGCATTTTTAGTAATGCGTAAAAATCCATATCCATTAGTCTTTACCTCATTAAAAGAGAGTGCTATTCCAGCCTTTTTCACTCGAAGTTCGGCTGCCAATATTCCAGTTAACATGGAAATTTGTCGAAAATTAAAAATGGATGAAGATACTTATTCGGTGGCGGTACCATTAGGCGCGACCATCAATATGTCTGGCGCTGCAGTTACTATTACCGTTTTAACCTTAGCGACAGTTTACTCGATGGGAATGAGTATTGATATTCTTTCTGCGGTGTTACTGTGTATTGTTGCCAGTGTTTGTGCTTGTGGTGCATCGGGTATTGCCGGTGGTTCGTTACTACTTATTCCAGTAGCTTGTAGTATGTTTGGTATACCTAACGAAATTTCAGCAAAAGTTATTGGTATCGGTATTGCGATTGGCGTCATTCAAGACTCGGTTGAAACCGCACTTAATTCATCTAGTGATGTTGTCTTTATTGGTGCAGTTTCCGAAAAAGTAAAACGCCGAAAAACACAATAATTCGGTCTTATGCCTAAACTGGCGAAGCTTTACTATTTAGCCTGATAACTATCAGGCTTTTTTATTAATTGAACAACCTGATTAACCGCAAATTATTGCATTTGCTGATTTGACTATTTATCATGACTAAATAATAAATTATTTATATTCAAACAATATTGTGGAATCTTATGCCAGTTAATATTTCTGCATCAACACTTTCCAAAAAAGGTAATGAGACAAGAGCGGCATTGATCCGTAGTGGGGTAGAGTTGATGACCACTTACGGATATATCTCGTCGAATATTGAAAGTATTTTAAAGCAAGTTGGTGTACCTAAAGGGTCATTTTATTATTACTTTAAAAGTAAAGAAGAGTTTGGCAAAACGATTATTGCTAGCTATGACAGTTTTTTTGCTCATAAATTAGATAAACATTTAGCTAATGCGTCGATTAAATCCCCCTTGGCGAGAATTACCGCCTTTTATGAAGATGCAAAGCAAGGTATGGCAAAATATGATTATAATCGCGGATGTTTAATTGGTGAGTTAATACAAGAGGAATCCTTATTACCCGAAGGGTACGCCGAGTTGCTTGAACAGGTCTTACAAAATTGGCAGGTAAAAATTGAAAATTGTCTTTTGCTAGCCAAAAATCTAAATGAAATTGGTTCAGATATAGATTGTAAATTATTAGCAGCGTTCTTTTGGTTAGGCTGGGAAGGTGCTGTAACGCGCAGTAAATTGGTGAAAAAATCTGATCCCTTAGATCTATTCATAAACACCTTTATCAATATGGTCAGTAAAAAGTAACTATCAATTTAATTTATTTAAATTTTTATTTTTTTATCATCACCTTTAGATAATTTATTGCTTTTAACTAGACGATCGGTCTATAATTTTTTAGACCGATCGTCTATTAATAATGATTACATTAGTTAACTGGCATCCTAACCAATTCAGTTCAGCGATCGTTAATCGGTTAAATATCCATTGAACAATAGGGAATATTATATATGTCATTCAAGGCTCTTATTTTAGAAAAAGATGAGGTTAATGGGTTTTCACATTCATTAAAAACCTTAACCAAACAACAATTATTACAACAACAAGGTGATACTTTAGTTCAAATTCAATATTCAAGTATCAATTATAAAGATGCGTTAGCATTGACCAATAAAAGTCCTATTGTTAGACAATGGCCAATGGTTCCCGGAATTGACGGAGTAGGTACCGTTATTGAATGTCAAAATGGTCGTTATCAAGCCGGTGATTTAGTTATCTTGAATGGTTGGGGATGTGGTGAAACGCATTGGGGATGTTATGCTCAATATGCCTATTTGAAAGCGGATTGGTTAATTCCTTTACCCAAAAATCTTACCCCTTATCAATCGATGATTATCGGTACTGCGGGATATACGGCAGCTTTATGTGTTAAGCGTATAGTTGATTTTGGTGTTAAACCAGAAGATGGTAAGGTTTTAGTTACTGGTGCAACAGGTGGTGTTGGTTCGGTTGCGGTTGCGCTACTGAGTAAATTAGGCTATCAGGTAACCGCTTCTACGGGGAAAGTGACTGATGAAGATTATCTGCATAAACTCGGTGCTGTTGAAATTATTAATGGTCAATCTTTGAAAGAGCCTAATCGACCATTACAAAAAGAGTTATGGTCAGCAGCGATCGATGTGGTAGGTTCTTACACTTTAGCCAATATTTGTGCTCAAACCCAATATGGTGGTATTGTCGCCTGCTGTGGTCTTGCTCAAGGTATGGATTTACCGGCCACGGTTGCACCATTTATTTTACGCGGAGTAACATTAGCCGGTGTTGATAGTGTAATGGCTAGTTATGATAAACGGATTGCGGCTTGGCAACTAATTGCGCAAAACATGGATGAACAGCTATATTCGCATATAGCTAACACCATCACCTTAAATGAATGTACCGATGTTGCCGCTGAAATGATCGCTGGTAAAATTAAAGGTCGTTTTGTGGTTGATGTGAATAAGTAACTAAATCACCAATAAAGCGATGTAATTTATCATCGCTTTATTCACTTTTATATCTAAATGACAAATTATTGTCTAATAGTTCTTGTATTTCCCGCAAAATCAGACTAAATTCAAGTTCAGTTGTTTTTAAAGTAAAGTTCGCAATGACCGTTAGAATTATCCATATTGAATGATTAATTTAAAGGGGAATGTGATATGCCTTATCAAACACGAGATGACCTACCAGAATCAGTGCGACATGTCTTACCTGCTCATGCTCAAGATATTTTTAAAGAGGCTTTTAATAGCGCCATAAAAGAGTATCAAGATCCCAAAAAACGACGCGATAACAGTAATCCGGAACAAGTTGCTTTTCGAGTGGCTTGGGCGGCAGTTGAAAAAGTGTATCGCAAAGGTGAAGATGGTAAATGGGTGACAAAATAACGCCACAAATAGTAATCAAAGTTTGTTTTAATATGTGATAGTGCTAGTATTAAAAGTATTAGTCACTTAGTCTAAAATCTAAGCCAACATTTAAGGTTGGCTTATTTAGACAAAAATCAAGGAATGAAATGTTTATTTTTTCTCTTACTTATCTTAAACCTATTAACGAAGTTGAAAAACATTTACCACAACATATCGATTATTTGGATCGTTATTATCAATCAGGTCATTTTATCAGCTCAGGACGTAAAGTACCGCGCATAGGTGGTGTCATTCTTTGTCGTGCTGATAGTTATGACCAAGCTATGACAATTATTCAGGAAGATCCATTCTATATTCATCAAATTGCCAAATATGAAGTGATTGAGTTTATTCCTACTAAATATGCAGAAGGATTTGATATATTCCTGTAAATAGTCGTTGAAGATTAAAAATTTTATCATTAAAGCGGAAAAATTTAAATTTTGGTTATTTGTTGCTAATTTAGATTTAGTTATCAACTAAACATCGTGTTAACCATCACTCGCTGGCAAATTATATTGAGTTATTTAATCAATCTGATCATTAAATCCTCACATCAACAAAATTAATAAATTTGTTTGAATCCTTTTTAACTTTTCAAACCTCTATATAAATAGGTGATTCAATAAATAAAATTATCTTAAATTTATTTAAATTTAAGTTTCTTTTTTGAATAGATTAGATAGAGATAAAAAATATGGGCAAAAACAAAGAACAACTAATCAAATTAGCTTGTCAGGGCGATAAACAAGCACTTGAAAAGTTATTGTTGATTTGTCAACCCGATATTAAACGATTCGCGCGACGAACATGCTCAACTTCAGAAGATATTGAGGATGCTGTGCAAATTGCCTTATGGCAGTTATATCGAAAAATAGGAATGTTAAAAACGGTAGCCACTTTTACTAGTTGGTTATTTCGTATTGTCGAACGAGAATGTTATCGATTATTTAGAATTAGGCAAGCGAATAAAATTAATGCCGAGTTTCAACTCGATGATTTACCTGCAACATATTCCAATATCGATCTAAAAATTGACTTAATTAATGCAATTACTGCTTTGCCATTAATTTATCGGCAAGTATTTATTTTAAAAGATGTTGAAGAATATTCATCTCCAGAGGTTGCTGCCAAATTAGGGATCACTGTTGAAGCGGTAAAAAGCAGATTACACCGCGCTAGAACAATTATAAAACAACAAATTAAAACACCAAAAATTGCTGATATTTAAAGCATATATAGGAGAGTAATATGTATTGTCATAATTCAATAACGCGACATTTAATCAGAGGTTTAAGCGCACTAATGTTGATTATAGGTGTCTTTGTATTTCAACTATCACTTTTCATTAAACTATTATTTGTTATTTGCGCATTTTTTTTGTTGCGAGGTTGTCCGGCATGCTGGTTTTTAAACTTGATTAATAAACTACAAACTAACAAGGGAGAATAATATGGGGAATTATCAATCAAGAGATGATTTTAAATATCTCACGTCTTTATTGAAGTATGCGCCTAATGAGACACAAGCATTTATTGATTTTGACCATCAAACGATTAAGCGAACTAATGGGGTTATTCCAACAAAAACGAGAGAGTTAATTGCATTAGCGATAGCACTTACCACGCAATGTGCTTATTGTATTGACGTTCATGTCAAAGGGGCAAAAAAGGCCGGAGCTAATTCAGAAGAGTTGGCTGAACTGATTGCTATTTCTGCCTCAGTAAGAGCAGGCGCAACCATGGCTCATGGTCTATTAGCTATGCGCTTGTCTGAACAGGCGCATAGTTAATTTATTACTATTAGAATATTACAAATTGGTAATTAATTAGTTAAAGGATTAATTATCAATTTAACTGTTTTCCAATTTAATTAACTAATTTTTGCTTTTCCCTTCCTCAATCCTCTCTTTTTTATAAGAAAGATTTCCGTATTGTGCCGATTTTTTCCTTATCAATACGGAAAAAGTTGGTTAGTAATTATTCATTTTTCCTTTTATACTAAATTTGAATCGTCAATAAACATAGGTACTTGATTATGAATAATAAAGGTTTACCAAAAGGTTTTTTATGGGGAGGAGCAGTTGCCGCTCATCAATTGGAAGGTGGTTGGCAAGCTGGTGGTAAGGGGCCTAGTGTTGCTGATGTGATGACTGTTGGATCGCCTAAAAGTTATCGGAAAATCACCGAAGGTATTATTCCTGGTGAATATTACCCTAATCACGAGGCAATCGATTTTTATCACCACTATAAGGAAGATATTAAATTGTTCGCTGAAATGGGGTTTAAGTGTTTTCGAACATCGATTGCTTGGACGCGAATCTTTCCAAAAGGTGATGAACTTGAACCAAATGAAGAGGGGTTGAAGTTCTATGATGATCTTTTTGATGAATGTTTAAAATATAATATTGAGCCAGTTGTTACCCTTTCACACTTTGAGCTACCTTATTATTTAGTTACCGAATATGGTGGCTTCCGTAATCGCAAACTAATTGATTTCTTTGTTCGCTTTGCTGCGGTCTGTTTTGATCGTTATAAAAGTAAAGTGAAATATTGGATGACCTTTAATGAGATCAATAACCAAGCTAATTTTAATGAAGATTTTGCACCTTTTACTAACTCAGGTATTTATTATAAACCAGGCGATAATCGTGAAGAAATCATGTATCAAGCTGCGCATTATGAATTAGTAGCTAGCGCAAAAGCGGTTCAAATTGGCCATGCGATTAATCCAGATTTTGAAATTGGCTGTATGATTGCTTTAGTGCCAATTTATCCTGAAACTTGCAAACCAAGCGATATTTTAATGGCGCAAAAAGTGATGGAACGTAAGTACTTCTTTACTGATGTGCATGTTCATGGCAAATACCCAAATTACATTCAAAAATATTGGCAACGTAAGAATATCAAACTCGATATTACCCCGCAAGATTTAGAAGTATTAACTAAAGGAACGGTTGATTATATTGGATTCAGCTATTACATGTCGAATGTAGTTAGACACAATAAGGGTAATGATCATTATGATTATAATGAAAAAACCGATTTAGTTGGTAATCAATATGTCAAAAAATCCGATTGGGGTTGGCAAATTGACCCTGAAGGCTTGCGTTACACATTAAATTGGCTTACCGATACCTATCGCTTGCCGCTTTTCATTGTTGAAAATGGTTTTGGTGCTTATGACAAAGTTGAGGCGGATGGTAGTGTTCATGATAGTTATCGAATTGAATATCTACGTGAACATATCAAACAGATGAAGTTAGCGGTTGAAGAAGATGGCGTTGATTTAATGGGATATACCCCTTGGGGCTGTATTGATTTAGTTTCAGCCGGTACCGGTGAAATGGAAAAACGTTACGGTTTTATCTATGTCGATAAAGACAATAAGGGCAACGGAACCTTAAAACGTAGTCGTAAAGATTCATTTGCTTGGTATAAAAAAGTCATTGAGTCAAATGGTGAAACTTTATAACGATTTAAATTCATTAGGAGAAGTTATGAAAAAGGCGTTAATTATTTGTGCTGCAGGCATGTCATCATCGCTTATGGCTAAAAAGGTAACTGAATTTTTTGCAAACAAAAATATAGCGATTGAGCTTGATGCGGTATCTGCAACAGAAGGCAGTAATAAGATTAAAAATAGTGATTTCTCACTGTTTTTGGTTAGTCCACAAACTATGATGATGTTTGATAAATTGAAAGCATTAGGCGATGAAGTGGGTAAACCTGTTGTCAGTATTCCTTTTCAGGCATATATTCCGATTCAATCAGGTATTGAACAATTAGCAAAATTAGTTGAGGACAATATTAATTAAAATATAAAAAAATTTCAGTTCTACCATTCTTAATGTGATGCGGTTGTTAGATAAATAATCGCATCATAAACGAGATTTATGTTTTAACGACTTGACCCTTTGGGATAATTTTCATTAATAGTTAAGGTGTAGTAGATAATGATAAAACAAAAACAACGAGAACTTATTAGTTTATTAGTTCGTTCTAAAAATGGCTATAAAAGTAGTCAAGAACTCGCTGCGGAATTATCGTTATCAGATCGTACGGTTCGTACTTATCTTAAGGATTTAAAAGCATTAATTGAAAGCAATGGTGGCAATATTGTTAGTAAACAAGGTTATGGTTTTCAACTTGAAATTTTAGATCGTACTAGCTTTAATTTATTTTTAATTGAACATCATTTATTAGATAAAAATATTGAGCAATCTCAATGTCGGGAAGCGAGTGAACGAAAACACTATATTCTTAATTTATTATTACTTGAAAGTCAGAAAATTGATGTTGAAACGTTATCTGAACAGCTTTTTATTAGTTCATCGCAATTAAATAAAGATATTGCAGAAATAAAGTCGCAATTACAATCTTATGAGCTTACCCTTAAAAAAAGTCATTCGTTAATTTATGTTGATGGAGAGGAAAAAGCCAAACGTCATTTTATTATGAGTTACTTTTTTCATGAAGAGTCGATTAATTTTTTACACCACTTAAGCTATTTTAACCAAACCTGTGAAGCGATTAGTTTTGATACCTTAACTATCATCATTTTAGATGAATGCCGTGAAGCCAATATCAAATTGTCAGATGTCATGATTCAAAATATTGTGCTGCATCTGTCTTTAAGCATTAAGCGTTTACAATCAGGGCTTTCGATACAAAATCTTGATCTCCCCCTGTCGACTGATTCAACCCTCGAATACCAAGTCGCCAAACGAATCATTGCTCGTATTGAGTCAATAATTGGTTTTCATTTTCCTAAAGAAGAGCAGATGTACCTTACGCTACATTTAATGAGTAAATCGAATTTAATCCAAAATAATTTAGATGAGGAGCTTGGTGGCTCATTAGCTAATTTACTTGCGAAAATACAACAGGAAACGGGCTATCCTTTTTGGCACGATGAACAGTTAAAAAATGGATTAATTCAGCACTTAAAGCCGATGTTGGTGCGTTTGCAACAGAATATAAAGTTAGAAAATCCGCTAATAGATGAAATAAAAAACCAATATGCTGAAGTTTTTCGGTTAGTTAAACACTATTTTAATCAACTACCTAATTTAAATAACTATGATGTTAATGATGATGAATGGGGATATTTGGCCCTGCACTTTTTGGCATCCCTAGAAAAATTAAAAAATGACCAAAAAGCTAAAGTGCTGATTATTTGTGCAACAGGATTGGGTAGTGCTCAACTACTTAAAAATCGTGTGGAACGTGAATTTGATGAGCGAGTGAAAATTGTAGCGACACGTGGTTATTATGAGATAGAGCCAGCGATGTTAAATGAAATCGATTTTATTATTTCCTCAGTTGATCTATCGTCCAAGGTGTTTAAAGTACCCGTGTTTCATGTATCAGTCTTCTTTTGTGAAGAAGATGTGCAAGCAATTCGTCGATATCTCTCTCATCGACAATCTCCCAATTCATTACCTAAAAATGCTTTGCCGCTGGTATCTGATGATAAAAAACAGAATCATGCAAAATATATTGCGCAACTATTTGATGAAATTGCTGCCGATTATTTTTATTTGTGTCAACAAAAGCCAACTAAACAAGCCGTCATAGATCATTTACTCAATTTATTATCTGTCAATGAAGCAAAAAACTTCAAGCAGGAGATGAACAAACAGATGGAAAAAAGGCAGGCTATTGGTGAAATAATCTTTAGCCCAACCATTGTGGTTCCACACCCGGCGATTCCAGTAGGTAAGATCGCTAAAATCGCTATTGCGGTTATTCCTGAAGGTTTAATTTGGGATGAACATTATCAAGATATCAAGTTTGTTTTTATGATTTCACCATCCATTTATCAAAATTCCAACTTAGCGATGATGACTAAAGCGATTGTTAATTTAATTGACGATTTGGCTATTCAACAAGCGATGTTAAAAATTTCAGATTTTAATCAGTTTAAATCACTTTTTATCCAACTAATTGAAAAAGGAGCGTAGCAATGACTGACATAATGAGCTCGGAGGATATTCAAATTACCGCTTTCAATATTATTTTGCATAGTGGTAATGCTAAAACCAAAATTCACCTTGCATTTAAAGCAATGAGGGAAGCTGAATTTGAACTAGCAACGCAATTACTTGAAGAGGCAAATCAAGAGATTTTAGAAGCACATAAATCGCAAACCGAATTACTTCAATCCTATGCGAGCGGCACTAAAATTGAGATGGAGATCATTATGGTTCATGCTCAAGATCATTTGATGAACACAATGACATTAAGAGAAATTGCTATTGAGATGTCGCATCTTTATCAGCAAACCTACAAGTTAGCAAATGAATAAAGAGGTTAGTTATGAATACTCCACTAGAAAGCCAACTTAAGATGCACAAAAAAGTCAGCTTGACTAATCTCTATTTTAATCGTTTTTTAGCGGTACGTTATATCACAGCATTTTTTCTGTTTATTAACCTTTACTGGGCGGTTTTTTTGCTAGGTAGCTTATCAATAGCTTTTGCGCTACCACTGGTGCTCATTGTGCTTGCTACGTTAACCAGTTTTGAGCAAATAAAGCTCTATCGTAATCATAAAAACCATTTGCGTTATGCGAGTTTGTTTTATCGAATAATGTTGATAGCTATCACAGTGTTAATCATTTCGATATTCACTCCGTTATTTCACTTCTTTTTTCCATTTTTAAAAAATTCACCAGAGGCGATAAATATATTATTAGGAATTTTGTCAGTAAGTTTATTTTTTACAATTCTTATACTAATAAAACTGAAGAAAATTGAGCGTAATGAGGATAAACATTTTAAAAGAATTCAAGCTTATCAAGAAATCATTAATTAAATGAGGAAAACAAAATGAATACCGGATTTGTGTTGTTACAAAAGTATTTGATGACTCCGATGGCTAAAATATCGCAGTTTAAGATTGTTCGGGCAGTAATGGCGGCAGGGATGGCATCTGTGCCTTTTTGTATCGTTGGATCGATGTTTTTGGTGTTTAATACTCTACCAATGACCTTTACTGGTTTAGAAACCCTTTTTCAAAATACTATTTTTAAAGTTAGCGATCTTTATATGATAGCCAATACGGCGACAATGGGAATTTTGGCGCTCTATTTTAATATTGTTGTCGGTTATGAATTAACCAAAATAGAGGAAGAAGAGACAGGTTTAAAAGTTAATGCACTTAATGGGGCAATGTTATCTGTTTTCGCTTTTATTATGACATTACCTGAATTGGTTATGCAAAATGGTAAGATGGTCTTACTAAGTGATCAAAGCGAATTAGTTTTTAATGGATTACGCTTAAACCCGTTTGTGTTACGATTAGGAACTTCAGGTATCTTCATCGGTATTGTGATGGCCATTGTGGCAACTCAACTTTACTTCCTTTGTGTACGCCGTAATTGGGTAGTTAAAATGCCTGAAACTGTGCCATTAGGTGTTTCACGCTCATTTACCGCATTAATACCTACCTTTGTTATCGCTTTCACAATTATCATTCTAAATGGCATTTTAGTCTATTTTGGTACTGACATTTTTGATATTATTGGTGTTCCGTTTACCTTTGTAACCAATTTAACTAAAAGTTGGCTTGGTATCATGGTGATTCTCTTTTTAATTCATGCACTTTGGGTGGTGGGTATTCATGGTGCAAGTATCATTGGTGCTTTTATCACCCCGATTATGCTTACCAATATGAATGAAAACGTTGGTGGCGCACATATTCCATTTGCTGGTGAGTTTAATAATTCCTTGGTTATATTAGGTGGTTCAGGTTCAACATTGTTAATGACTTTCTTTATTGCCTTTTGCGCTAAATCGAGTCAATTAAAAATTTTAGGGCGAGCATCAGCTGTTCCGGCAATCTTTAATATTAATGAGCCAATTATTTTTGGTATGCCGATAGTTTATAATCCATATCTTGCCTTGCCATTCCTATTAGCGCCAATGGCATGTGGTACCTTAGGTTATTTTGCTATTAGTACTGGATTTATGAATCCAATTATTGCCCTAATACCTTGGCCATCACCAATGGGATTGGGGGCATTTATAGGAACAGGTGGTGATTATCGCGCTATGTTTGTTGCGATCCTTTCAGCAATTTTAGCATTGTTGATTTACCTACCATTTGTCAAAATTTATGACAATAAACTTTATAAAGAAGAACAAGCAAAATCTGAAAGCAAAAGTCAAACAGAGGAATAAATTGTAGGTTGGTTTCGAATCTATTCTTATTGAGGCAAAAAATAGTAAACATAATAGATTCTTGAGGTAATAAAAAACCCGTTATAAAAACGGGTTTTTTACTGCTATTTATTTGATGATTATTCAGGAATAATATCAACAATAACTTTTGCAAAAGCTTCGCTGTGTACTTGGAATAACACTTCGTGTTCACCAGTAGTACGCAATACACCATTAGGTAAACGAACTTCGCTTTTTGATACTTGAATACCACGAGCTTTAACAGCATCTGCGATATCACGAGTACCAATTGAACCAAATAGACGACCTTCATCACCTGCTTTAGAAGTAATAGTTACTTTACCTAATGCATTGATTTCAGATACACGCTCTTCAGCGGCTTTCAATGTTTCTGCTAGTTTTGCTTCTAATTCAGCACGGCGCGCTTCGAAGAATTCAATATTCTTTTTAGTCGCAGGTACTGCTTTACCTTGTGGAATCAAAAAGTTACGAGCATAACCCGCTTTAACATTAACTTGATCACCTAAGCTGCCTAAATTAGCAACTTTATCGAGTAGAATAATTTGCATTATATGTTCCCTCTGTTGCTAATTACTGATGGTTGTCAGTATATGGTAATAATGCCAAGTAACGAGCGCGTTTAATAGCGCGAGCTAGTTGACGTTGATATTTTGCGCTTGTACCAGTAATACGGCTTGGTACGATTTTACCACTTTCTGTGATATAGCTTTTTAATAAAGAAACATCTTTATAATCAATTTCTTTAACGCCTTCTGCAGTAAAACGGCAGAATTTGCGACGACGGAAATAACGTGCCATTTGGCTATTCTCCTAATAGTTTAATTTGGTCAGCATGTAAAACTAATTGACTGGTTTTATCTCGTTTAGTATGTGTGCTAATAAAGCCACTTACTAATACTTTGCTGCCTTTTTTAATACTGTAACTTAAATCTTGTTGTCCACTGACAATAACGGGCAAGGTGCACCATGCTTGTCTGGGGAATCCTGCTTCGAATTGTTCGGAAACGTGTTCTAAATAAAACTGGCAGTGTGAAATCCCACTGGGACTCATTTTTTTTATCGGGGTTTTGGTAACCAATCCCGATAAAACTAAACGATTATTCTTCTGAATCATCGTCCATGTTTACATCGCTATAATCTTCTTCAGAACTACGACGTTCATCTTTAGCTTTTAGCATAGGTGATGTTTCAGTTACAGCGTGTTTGGTACGCATAATTAAACTGCGAATTACTGCATCATTAAAACGGAAGTTATCTTCAAGTTCATTTACTGCTTCTTGAGTTGCTTCTACATTCATTAACACATAGTGTGCTTTGTGCAGTTTTTCGATAGGATAGGCTAATTGGCGACGACCCCAATCTTCTAAACGATGGATTTTTCCACCATCAGTGGTTAACGTACCAGTATAACGTTCAATCATACCAGGTACTTGTTCACTTTGATCTGGGTGAACCATAAATACAATTTCGTAATGACGCATTATCGCTCCCTACGGATTAATCAGCTTTCTGTCGGGGCAACCGCAACCCATTGAAAGCAAGGAACATGAAAATTGAGCGGTTGAAATCGACGGCGCATTATATATTAAAATTACGACTTTAACAAATGAATAAATTATAAAAATAGCCTATAGTGTTTTATAAGCAAAAAGTAAACTTAATCATCAAAAATCCTATTTTTAACTTTTTTATCAGATTTTCATCAGAAAACCCGATCTAAATGTAAAAATGTAACGATATCTATACATTTTTGTCATTAAAGTATGCTATCCTTAGCAAAATAAAAATTTACGGTTTAAAGCTATTTTAAAGGAGTGTTTGTATGGCTGAAGAGACCATTTTTAGTAAAATTATTCGCCGTGAAATTCCTTCTGATATTGTCTTTCAAGATGATAAAGTTACTGCTTTTCGAGATATCTCTCCGCAAGCACCAATTCATATTTTAATTATTCCCAACAAATTGATTCCTACCATAAATCATATTGAAGAATCTGATGAAGCTTTACTCGGTCACATGGTGGTGGTGGCAGCTAAAATTGCCAAACAAGAAGGCATTGATGAAAGTGGTTACCGTTTAATTATGAACTGTAATAAAGATGCTGGACAAGAGGTCTTTCATATTCATATGCATTTATTAGGCGGTAAGAATTTAGGTCGATTAATAGGTTAATTTATATGAAACAATTTAAACGTACCGTGGTAATTAGCATGTTGGCTTTTGGCTTAGTTGGCTGTCAACTTCTTGGAAATAATCAAAAAGTTGAGGTTAATCCGCCAATAGAACCTCCCGATGATATAGGCGTGGTTGAAACTCCTCCACAAATTGTAAAAACAATTGATTGGAGTTCTATTTTATCACCGCTGGTGAATAAAATATTGCAATCTTCAACTTCTGTTGAAGGCAATAAAGTTTTACTGATTAGTGATATTCAAAATCGTAGCGGTGATTATTTGGCGACTAATCAGGTTGATCAGACGTTACATAGTTTAATGAATAATCAGAATCTTTTTGCTGTCGCAGATAGACAGTCTATTATCCAAGCAAAACAAGCGTTAGGTATTTCTGTAGATGATAAACTTGTTTCACGAAGTAAAATGATTGGTCTGGCTAAAACCATGAATGCTGGATATGTGCTTTTTACTACGCTTTATAAATCACCATCAGAAAATGACGTTGCCGATCTCTCTATGGAACTGCTTTCAACACAAACAGGTGAAATATTACAACGGGTAACATCAAAAGATGTTCAACCCCAAGAGGCAACTGATTCTGACAATAGTCAAGGGTCTGACAAGTAATGGGACCTTTATTGATTGATGTGCAAGGTACGTCGTTAACTAATGATGATGTCTTGCTGTTACAAAATCCGTTGGTGGCTGGTGTTATCTTATTTAGTCGTAATTACCAATCTCCTCAACAATTAACCGAATTAATAAAACAAATTCGCGCAGCAACAGCAGATCGTTTATTAATTTCAGTCGATCATGAAGGGGGACGGGTTCAACGGTTTAAACAAGGCTTTACCCTTATCCCGCCGGCTCAATCTTTTGCGTTGCTCAATGATCTGCAACAGGCTAAATCGTTGGCATTTGATGCGGGTTGGTTGCTGGCTATGGAATTGATGGCCTTTGATATTGATCTCAGTTATGCGCCAGTATTGGATTTAGGTCACGATTGTTTAGCGATTGGCAGTCGTTCCTTTCATGCCGATATTAATATTGCTTATCAAGTTGCTTCATCTATGATTGATGGTATGCATTCAGCAGGCATGAAAACCACCGGTAAACATTTTCCTGGTCATGGCCATGTTATTGCTGATTCTCATAAAGAAACGCCAGTTGATCATCGCTCGAAAGCACTTATTGAAAGTGATATGCAGATCTTTACCAAATTGATTGCTGAGAAAAAACTTGATGCAATTATGCCCGCTCATGTTATCTATCCAGAATTTGATGATCAACCAGCCAGCGGTTCAGCTTTTTGGCTTAAAAACGTATTACGCAAACAATTGCATTTTGATGGTGTTATATTTTCTGATGACTTATCGATGGAAGGTGCTGCAATTCTAGGTAATCATGCTCAGCGAGCAGAAGCAGCCCTTAATGCCGGTTGTGACCTATTATTAGCCTGTAACAATCGTGCAGGCACATTAACTATTTTAGAGGCCTTGTCTATCTTAAATGAAAAACAATTGTTATTAACAGGTAAGGTAAAACAGTTATTGGCAAGCACTAAAATTAGTTATACCGAGTTAATAAACAGTAATGAGTGGCAAATTCGTCATAACAATTTAATGAAATTAAATGAAAAGTGGGAAGATTATCATGCAAGTGGCCATCATTGAAATCGATAATAATTCACAATTGCTAGCTTATAATAATGCAGCAAAAGCGTTATTTCCTACTAATTTACTTCAGTTAAACCAAAAATTTGATTTTCAAAATGTACTTAATTTGGATGCAACATTTAATTTAACCGCCGATGTTGACTCGATTATTGTTATAAATTCGCAATATTTTTTATTGCAAAAAGTTAGTGAATCATTCAAAATTATTTTTATTTTGCAGCCGGTTGAATATTTAAAAAGACGATTATCAAAAATCAATATCGTTGACAGTCATGCTTTTGATATTTTTGCTACCCAAAGTCAACCAATGCAAAAATTGATTGCTCAAGCTAAAGCATTTTCCCTGCAACGAGAGCCATTACTCATCACTGGTGAAACAGGGACAGGTAAAGATTTGCTGGCTACTGCATGTCATCAATATAGCCCCAGAGGTGAGCAAACTTTCTTAGGTCTAAATTGCGCCGCGATGCCTGATGATGTGGTTGAAAGTGAGCTTTATGGTCATGCTGCTGGCGCTTATCCAGGCGCACTAGAAAGTAAAAAAGGCTTTTTTGAACAAGCCAATGGCGGTTCTGTTTTGCTTGATGGCATCGATGAAATGTCATTCCAAATGCAAACCAAATTATTACGATTTATTAATGACGGATATTTTCGCCGAGTAGGTGATGATAACGAAGTTTATGTTGATGTTAGAATCATCTGTGCGACTAAAGTGGATTTAGCTGAGTTAGTGGAACAAGGGAAATTTAGGAAAGATCTTTATTATCGCTTAAATGTATTATCTTTAAATTTGCCTTCATTACAAGAACGCCAGGATGACATTGCTCTATTGACAAATATCTTTATTAATGAATTTGCTAATAAGCAGGGTATTAATGCGCCTACCGTGAGTCAAGATGTTATTGCTTATTTAACTCAATACTCTTGGCCAGGTAATGTAAGACAACTTAAAAATGTACTTTATTCCGCATTAGCTCAGTTGACATCATCACAATTGACGGTAAAAGATATTGTTCTACCAGCGATAACGTCGACTCAAATATCATGGATCAATAATATCGAAAATAAAACCCTTGATGAAATGACCAAACAATTTGAAAAGGAAGTTTTAAAAAGCTTGTATATCGACTATCCAAGCTCTAGAAAACTCGCAAAAAGATTAGGTGTATCACATACCGCAATTGCTAATAAGCTTAGGGATTATGGGGTGGGGCGGTGAATTAAGGGATTCATTAAAAACTCCATGAAGATTTTAGTTACAGGTGGTGCGGGTTTTATTGGCTCGGCAGTAGTTCGATATATTATTAAACATACTTCACATTATGTAATAAATATTGATAAATTGACTTATGCGGCAAATCCCCAAGCGCTCGAAAATATTTCAAATAGTGAGAAATATATTTTTGAAAAAGTCGATATTTGTAGTCAACAAGATTTAGATCGTGTATTTAAGTTACATCACCCAAACGCAGTGATTCACTTAGCTGCAGAAAGTCATGTTGATCGTTCAATAGTTTGTCCATCAGTTTTTATAAAAAGCAATATTTTGAACACTTTTACATTACTTGAAGTTACCAGAAATTATTTGATCTACTTATTCAAAGAGATTTAAAATGGTTATAGTTTTATTTATGTCTTTATAGGCAAGGTACATAGGAAAACACATTGTTTAATGAATCTTCATGTTATGTACCAAGTAGCTTTTATTCGACATCTAGAGTTTCATAAAATCATTTTGGTTCAGCATAGTGTTTTACTTATGTTATAAAATATAATTTTCATAATTATGGATTTTATCGGTATGGAAAAAATGAATACTATTAGCTATTATAAATTACTAATGCTTTAGTAGTTAAAATAATTGGATTTTATGGTAAGGGGTTGCAAATAGGCAATTTGAGAAACTGAAAGAGTTTCATATTTTATTTTAAATAATAGTAATTTTTCGTAACATATAACATCGATCTCAGGACTGAAATTAGCAATCTTGATTTAGTTAAAAAAATAATTTCAATTCTTGATGAATTTTTACCAACACAAAAACGGTATTAAATGTTATTGAGAATAAATTAGATTAGATTTGTTTTCAAAATATTGGATAGTTTTGTTATAGTATTATGCAGTACAATACAAGGATACCTGTGATTAAAAAATAATGTTATTTACAAGATAACTAATTTATAGAATCAGATTCATAGAACTTTAATATTTCAAATGTTATAGTATGTTAAACGTAATTTCATACTAGATATTTTTAATCGAATTGTTTAAAATGATAAAGAAATTTTGGAATGGTGATACAATTGAATACGATAATTTTAAGTGCGGGTAAATTTAACCCTAAAAATATATCTATGGGCATGATTAATGAGCAGGGACTTTTGCCAATAAGAGGAAAGGCTGCTATTAATTGGTGTATAGATGATGTATTAGCTAAAGGGTTTAAAAATGTTAAAGTTGTTCTTAGAAAAAATAATAGTCGGCTAAGCAACTTTTTAAGTTTCAATTATCCTACTATACAACAAATATTTGTTGGTGATCATGAAAACCTGTTCCATTCATTAAGTAGCGTATTAACTCATTGTGACGAAAATCTGCCAACACAGATTATATTGGGTGATACACTAATAAATGAACCTTTTCCTGTTGAAGATGATGTCTTTTTGTCGTCGCCTAATGTTAGAACATCAAGTCAATGGTGCCTGATTTCTAAAGATGATAATATGCATATAAAGAAAATTTATAATAAAGAAAAGGATATATCTTTAGCAAATAAAGAGGCTTTAGTTGGTTATTATAAAATATCTAATACGAAATTATTAAAAAAAATAACGGATGAAGTTAAAGAAAAAAATGAAGATGACTTCCTTAAAGTATTTGCAATATACAACAAACAGATTCCTATAATAGTTAAGACAACAAATAATTGGTTCGATTTTGGTCATGTTAGTGGTACAGTTCAAGCTCGTCTTGAACTGTTTAATGCACGAGAGTTTAATAATATTAAAGTTGATTCTGTCAAAGGAACGATTATAAAGTCATCTAAGAAAAAACAGAAATTACTTGATGAAGCAAATTGGTATAACTCTTTGCCTAAAGAAATTTCTTGTTTCGCTCCGCGAGTTTTCAATGTGATTGAAGATGAAGAAACAGTTTCTTTAGAAATGGAGCTTTATGGTTATGCAAATTTAGCTGAAATTTTTATTTATGGATCTAATAATTTAGAAGATTGGTATCATATTATTGACTCATTGTTAAAAGTCCATCAAGTTTTTGAACAATATACCATTGAATTAGATCCTGAAGAAATCGAAGAAATTTATGTTAAAAAAACTATCCAGCGTTTAAATGAAATTGATGAGTCAATACCATATATTAAGAATATGATGGTAGATGATTATATTGTCATTAACAATATACATTATAAAAATTTTAACGTTGTAAAAAATGACCTATTTAATTATTTAGAAAAATTACAAGATTATTCTAATGGAAGCATTGTTCATGGGGATTACTGTTTTTCTAACATTTTGTTTGATCCAATGCATTATATCTTTAAGTTAATTGATCCTAGAGGCAGATTTAAAACACAAACCATTTATGGTGATCCTCGTTATGATATTGCAAAACTTCGTCATAGTGTTGTAGGATTATACGATTTTATTGTAGCTGGATTATTTCAATTAGATGAAATAGAAATAAATAATTATGACTTCCATATATTAGCGCCAAGTTCAACTTCTAAGTTAGAAATATTCTTCGATGAGCTGGTTATTAATTATGGTTATAATTCTCAAGATATAAGAATGATCGAAGCATTATTATTTTTAACTATGATTCCATTGCATTCTGACGCACCGACAAGACAAAAATGTTTCTATCTAACTGCAATTCGAAAGATTAATGAGGTTTTATATAATGGATAAAAAAAAATTAAGAATTTGTATAGATTTAGATGGAACAATTTGTGAAATCAGAAAAAATGGGCAGTCTTATAGTGATGTAAAAGTAAAACCTGGTGCTAGAGAAAAAATAAATAGTCTAAGGGCAGAAGGACATACAATAATTATCAATACAGCTCGAAATATGGCCACAACAGGTCATAATGTTGGTAAAGTTGTTAGGAATGTAGGTAAAATAACGTTAGATTGGTTAGAAGAAAATAATATTGAATATGATGAGATATTTTTTGGCAAACCCAATGCAGATATAACAATTGATGATAGAGTTCTTCGTTTTAATGATGATTGGGATGATATCTCTGAAAATAAACTTATTGAATTAGCTAAGAGTAAATAAATGATTAATGTTGTCATACCTATGGCTGGTGCGGGTTCTCGCTTTCAAAAGGAAGGTTATACTGTACCTAAACCTTTTATACTAATTAATGATAAAATGATGATCGAGCATGTGCTTGACGGTGTAAACGTTTTTAATGCTCATTATACATTAGTCATTCAAAGAAAATTTTTATTTGAGCAAAAAAAAGAATTAGAATTTTTGATAGAAAAATATAAAGTTGGATTGGTTGTTGTTGATTCATTAACTCAAGGTGCTTGTTGCACGGCTTTAGCAACTCATGAGATAATAAATAATAATAATCCTGTCGTATTTGTTGATTCTGATAACATATTTGATAATAAACAATTTAACTCATTCATTAATGAAGCTTTAGAAGAAAAGCTGGATGGTAGTTTATTAACATTTACAACCTCTGATGATTGTTATTCTTTTGTCAGGATAGATCAGGCTGGATATGTAATTGAGACAAAAGAAAAAGTGGCTATATCAAATCAGGCTATAGCTGGCGCTTATTTTTTCTCAAGAGGTTCAACGTTTGTTAAATATGCTATTGAAAATATAATATATGGAAACAAGACAAATAACGAATTTTATATGTCAAATGTTTTCAATTATGTTGTGAATGCCGGATTAAAAATAGGTACATATAACATTAGTGCTAATGACTGGAATTGTGTGGGAACACCAGCTCAGTTAAAATGTTATGTTAACAATTTATCTAAATAGCAATTTTAAGACTTATTTAAGGATTTTTAATGTATAAGTATATGGTTGTTACCCCAACTTTCGTAGAGCACTTCGGTTTTATTAAAAACTATTTAAAAAGTGCCGATAAATATCTTATTGATAAATCAAATATTACATTTGCTTTCATTATATCCAAAATTGAATCCTATGAATTCAAAAAAATCGTAAAACTTTTTCCAGATCTTAATATATTAACTCTCAACTTTGAGGATATTCTTGAGCATTATAATGTGAATAAGGAACCTGAAGAGTTAATTCATAAATATGGAAAATTTTCATTTCAGACATTAAAAAAGCTATATGCTATGATGTATTTAGATGCTGAAAAATTTTTAATTCTCGATTCTGAAAGTATGTTTATTAATCCAACTAATTTGGCAGAATTATTTGACAATTACTATAAGAACCCCGTATTAATGGGATCTATACTTAAAAATAGGTTAAAAACATGCGACCTTCTAGAAGCGGTATTAAAAACAACAGATATGTTAACCAGTTTCAAATCAGATAAATTTTTCTTAGAAAATTTCATGTGGTTTTATGATAAACAAATTTTAAATGATTTATTTAATGAATTAGGAAGTCCTATTAACTTAATTGAAAAAAATTATAAATTCTGTATCCGTAAACATTTAATGCAGGCTGTTTTTGAAATAACTTTGTATCAAAACTATATATATAAAAATAATGATAAATATAATTACCATATAATAAATGTTGACGAGGAAGTGGAGAAAAATTTAGGTACTGAACAATCAGAAAAATATGTAAATAAATTCGCACATAAGCGTCATGGCGGTGGGGGATTAATAGAGTATACATCTCAATTACTGACAAAAAGAAACGTTGCAGGGATGTCACAGTTATTCAAAAATTTAGAAATTAATATAATGCGTTGTGAATGTACAACTGCGTCTAATTACGCTTTGCAAAAACAATTTATTTCTTATATAAAACCTAATATTTTAGCAGCATCGCAATTTCATCTTTTTGGTATCAATAACACTGTTAAAAATAAATTTAGAGTTATCTTCTTGGAAAGCTCTAACTTTCTTATGCTAAAGAGAAATCTATCATTGTTTTTTAAACCAATATCAATTGTTTTGAGACCGTTTACTAACATATATAAATGGTTTATTAAACCAATTGTGTTAGTAATAGTATATTCATTAGTTTCCTTATACGGCCTATTAAAAAAGTTTAAGTTGATTTTCAGTGATTAAAGTTTAGTGATTATATAATAAATTATATTAGTTAATATTAAATATATATCTAGTATTGTTTTGTATGGTACATATAATAGACTTTTTTAACAAATGGCTATTAAACTAACTAAATTAGTTCATTTGTAGTATAATATACAAAATATATTATAAATTATACGTTATACATTATGTCTCAAAAATATAATTCGTGGACTACAATTAAGTTATTATTACCTTTTATTTCTCCACATAAGAAAGCTCTGATTATTGCTATTCTGGCTTTAGTACTAAATGCAGCAACTGATGCAATATTAATTTCCTTAACTAAACCACTACTTGATAATGGTTTAATGGACAAAAATTATTATTTATTGACGATCATTGCTGTTGCTATAATTGGTTTAATTACTTTAAGAGGGCTTTCAAATTATACTTATACCTATTGTCTTTCTTGGTTATCAAGTAAAGTGATAGCTAAATTTAGACAATTAATATTTGATCATTTACTTAAGAGTCCAGTTAGTTTCCACAATAAAAATCCAATTGGAGAATTAGTAACAATAATTACATTTAATACTCAGTTACTATCGAAAGCATCGTCAGATGCATTAATAATCTTGGTCCGAGAAATTGCGTATTCTATCGGCTTATTTATTGTAATGTTTTATGGGAATTGGAAATTAGCACTTGTATTAATCATAGTTGTTCCTATAGTTATTTTTGTTGCTCAAGTAATTGCGAAAAAATTTCGTCATTCTTTAGTTTCTATGCAAAAGGGTATGGGAAATATAGCTATAGCTGCTGATGAAATGCTTAAAGGCCATAAAGAAATTTTACTTTTTAATAGTCAAAAATACGAAAAAAATAATTTTCATTCAATTAATAAAATTTTTAGAAAAGGTGTTTTAAAAATTGCACTAGTAGCAGGTCTTTCTACACCTATTATTCAATTAATTGCCACTTTAGCTTTAGGTTTTATTCTATATCTTGTCGCTAGTCAAACATTAGATATTACCCCAGGTTCTTTTACAGTAGTATTTTCTGCTATGCTGGCTATAATGAGGCCTTTAAGAGAGTTAACTTCGGTTCATTTAGAATTACAAAAAGGTAGTGTAGCGTGTCAATCATTATTTGAACTTTTAAATTCACCATTGGAGGATGACAATGGAACTATAGAATTTAAAGAACCAGCAATTGGAAATATAGAATTTAGAAATGTAACTTTTACCTATCCGTCAAGAAATAATCCAGCACTTAATAATATAAGTTTTCAAATTAACAAAGGTGAAACAGTTGCACTAGTTGGTCGTTCTGGCTCTGGTAAATCAACCATCGTTAGTTTGTTACCAAGATTTTATGATATTTCTGTAGGTGAAATATTTATAGACTCAATTAATATAAAAAATTATACGTTGAAGTCATTAAGAAATCAGATTGGCTATGTCTCTCAGCATGTCCATTTGTTCAATGGGACAATAGCCGACAATATTGCCTACGGTGAAAAAGATAAATATAGTAAGCAAGACATCATAAAAGCGGCAACGCAGGCAAATGCTATCGAGTTTATTGATAAATTAGAGCATGGTATAGATACCATCGTTGGTGATAATGGCGTTTTATTATCTGGTGGTCAGCGTCAACGAATTGCAATTGCTAGAGTTTTATTACGTGATAACCCAATTCTAATTTTTGATGAAGCTACCTCTGCTTTAGATAATGAATCTGAACTTTTAGTACAACAAGCAATAGAATATTTACAAAAGAATCGAACTTCAATCATTATTGCTCATAGATTGACAACTATTAAACGAGTAGATCGAATTTTAGTTATTGATGAAGGTAAACTTGTTGAAGAAGGGTCTCATCAATCGTTGCTATTAGAAAACGGTCAATACGCTAATATGCATCATATTCAATTTAATTCATAGTGATCTTATAGATATGCCAAATAAAAATAATCAAACATTAACTAATGCTATTGAACACGATTCATCTACATGGAAAACTTTTTCTAAACTATTACCGTATATTTTTGAACATAAACTTGTACTCTTTTTATCGATTTTATTGTTAATAATAAGTGCTTTTGTGGATACTTCCCTTATTGCTATATTACAACCATTGCTTGATCGAGGTTTTGTCGCTAATGATCAAAATTTTTTATTGATGTCTCCTTTTTATATTTTTGGTTTAGTATTTGTTCGTGGAATATCAAATTATGGATATGCGTTTTTTTTAACATTGATTTCCTCAGATATTGTATTAAAGATTCGCCAACGCTTATTTAATCATTATATTGATGCTACAGTTAGTTATTATGATCAAAATTCCACAGGAAAATTATTATCGCGTATTACCTATGATTGTGATCAAGTTGCCTCATCTTCATCTGATACTTTAATTACCATTATTCGCGAAACAGCGTTTATTTGTGGTTTATTTTATACAATGATCAGTAATAGCTGGCAATTATCATTATCATTGATCATAGTGACACCTATTGTAGTTGGTTTAATTAGCTTTGTTTCGATAAAATTTAGGAAACTAGCAAAGAATATGCAAAATTCAATGGGTGATGTCACAATGTCTGTTGAACAGATGTTAAAAGGCTATCGAGAAATTTTAGTCTTTGGTGCTCAAGAGGAAGAATCTCGAAACTTTAATAAAGTTAACAACAAATTTAGGCATGATACAATGAGATTGGTATCAATTTCAGCTTTATCGACTCCAATTGTTCAATTGGTGGTATCATTTGCTATTGCTTTTGTATTATTAATGGCAAGTAATCCTGAATTAAGTATAACCCCAGGTCAATTTACCGTAGTATTTTCTTCACTTGTTGCATTAATGCAGCCGATAAAAAGTTTAACGAGTGTTAATGCTGATTTCCAAAAAGGGATGGCTGCATGTCAGACTTTATTCGCTATATTTGAACAACCAATTGAAAAAGATAACGGAAAAATTCATATTGAACATGTTAAAGGTAACATAGAGTTTAAGAATGTTACCTTTAATTATGAAACAAGAAAAGAAAAGGTATTAAAAAATATTAATTTTAAAGTTAATCAAGGTGAAACAATCGCTTTAGTAGGTCGTTCTGGTTCAGGAAAAACAACTATTGCGAGTTTGATCCCTCGTCTTTATGAAATAAATGAAGGACAAATACTCATTGATAATTATAATATTCAAGATTTAACATTATATAGCTTACGTAATCAAATTGGCTTAATTTCTCAAAATGTACATTTATTCAATGATACAATAGCAAATAATATTGCTTATGGACGTATAGGTGAATATTCTCAAGAACAAATAGAAGATGCAGCAAAAAAAGCATATGCTTATGATTTTATAAAAAATTTTGAAAATGGATTTGATACGATAGTTGGAGAAAGTGGAATATTGCTTTCTGGCGGACAACGACAACGAATCGCGATAGCTAGAGTGTTATTACGTAATACACCAATATTAATTTTGGATGAAGCAACCTCAGCTCTAGATACAGAATCGGAACAAGCTATACAATTAGCAATGAATGACTTGAGAAAGGGACGAACTTCAATTGTTATAGCTCATCGTTTATCTACTATTGAATCTGCCAATGAAATATTAGTAATTGACGATGGTAAAATTGTAGAAAAAGGTACTCACTTAGATTTATTAAAAGAAAATAAAATATATGCTTCTCTTTACAATAGAGAATTTAATAATTAAACATTTTTTAAATTTTAATTTAATGAATTTATATAAACTCTCATAGGATCATCAATATCTCGATTGATCCTTTTTACACCAAATAAATTACAGGGTTGAGGATATGGTTGCCAAACGAATCCTCCATCCTCTATTGAAATTTCCTTCAATTTTGATTTTAAAATATCATCAACTATTTGCTTGTTTATTTGAAAATTTTTATTATTAATTAATTTTTTTCTTACTATTCGCTTAATTTTTTTCTTTTTTGGGATCCACCAAAAACTATCTAATTTTTTTGAAAATGCCCAAAATTTCATCTCAAGATAATGGATTTCTGAATAAACATATGGAACATGATCAGGTTTAACACCAAATCCATAAGCAAAAGACGGAAAATATATTTCTTCTCTAGGATAATTTATATCAATATTATCTAATAAATTCTTATTTTCAATAATTTTTATTATTTCCATTAATATTTCTAATTTGTACATTGAGCCCTCAATCTGAGAACCAACAATAAAATTATCATTCAAACCAATATAAGATAATTGGCGCATGAAACTTTTATCTGCATTTCTTGCTATATTGGCTGGCCACCAATAACCATCACATTTATAAATTCGAGTATGAAATAAATTTAATTTTGTAGATAAAAAGTTATTTAACCCTGGTTTTATTAACATATCATTGGATGCATGAAATATAATTTTATCGTCAGGATTTATTGATATTGATTGTATAAATTTTATATTAGATATGTGTGCTTTAATAATATTACCCCAAGATGTATCTAATGAATTAGGATTAATTATTGCATTATCTATATTATTAATTTTTAATAAGGATACTAAGTCTTCTTTCAAGAAAGATGCTTGTTTTGAAATATGCAAAACAATAATTGCATCAATCATAAATTGTCTGAAATTTTTTAATTGATTAATTATAACCCGTGGGTTTTCATGAACAGGAAGAGAAACAAATATCATTCTTGATGTAATAAAATTTTTATTGTTTTCTAAGTATAACTTAAATATTAATCAATTAGTATGCCTATATAAATAAATTTATCATCAGTTTTTATTGAAATATATTTTAATAATTAATATTTATCAGAAAAGCAAGGATAGTGAATTAATAGACTGGTTTATCTGAACTAAACAGGTAGGAAGAGAAAAAAAGATAAAAGAAAATTAACTGGTGGGGAGAATGCTTAGGAAAGAAATATTATGGGTTAAACTTGATCTAGCAGGTGTTACAAAAATGTAATTACCTGCATCATTAAATATTGATATGTTATTAACACATAAGCTATTTTTTTAGTATCAATTTATATTTCAAATAAAGAAAATAATTAGAAATAGCTTTAAAATAATATTTATTTTTGAATAAATACTTGGAATAATTTCTTATTGAAGAACTATTACCAGTTAAAGGACAAAGGTCATCCTTCCATGGAGATTGGTTTAAATAGAAAGAATATAAGTTTGAAAGATAAACTTGAAACCAAGGCTTATTGAGAGAAATATAATGTAAAATAACAGTATAGGGTTTTATACTCTTTTCTTCATGTGCATCTATAGAGATTTTTATTTTAGTATTATATTTTATAGGCAATAATAATGTCTTATTTTCTAACAAGATATTTAGAACATCTTGATCTGCAAATTTATATATTTTTCCATCATTGATCAAGTTTATTGCTTGTTCAGATAATTGCAATTCGCACCATTTTTTAGTATTAATAAATAAAACGCCAGCGTTAAAATATTTTTTATAATCAATATTATACATTTCGCTTATGGTTTGCTGCATATCTTTTGTATCGGATATAACACCTGCAACATAATTATCAATGTCATAATCCAAAATTGAACTTAGTGAGTTTAAGCAAAGAACATCACTATCAAGATAAACAAACTTATCAGTTAAAGGTTCTAATATTTCTGGGATAATTAAACGTATACATGTTGATACAGAGTCAATATGCAGAACTAGAGTATCTTTATTAATGGTAAAAGAATCATTAAGATTATATAAGGTAATAGAGATATTTTCAGCACTTAATAGTTTGAATTTGGATTTATTTTCTTCGGAAACATTATCAATAAATAAATGGAAATGAAGATTATAATTGGGCGTGTTTTTAATTACTGAAGAAATTGTTACCCCAGCTGGCAATGCATAATTATTATCGAAACCCAAGGCAATATGTAAGGTTGGAAATTGACAACAACTATTATTACAAATATTTTCTATTTTACTGATAAAATCATTAGCTCTAAACATATAAATCAAATTTAAGGAGTTTCAATAAATTATATCTAATATTAAAAAAAAATAATATTATTTTATTAAGTAAGTTATGTAGTATTTTATTGCTTGAATTATGTGGCCTTTTTTTAAGAATTGTTTTGCATATACCCTATAATCAACTGGTCTCATTTTGCTTTGGTAAGATTTCAATACTACATCGCTCCAAGGGGTAAAATGTTTATAAAAAATGTATAAATCTTGGGCTAAACCTTTATGTTCTGCGTACCATATTTTTCTTGGACCTGTAAAATGCACAAAATAAGGTAACGATTTTTTATGATGAAAGAAAGATTCCTTTTCTTCATCATTCATCCAAGTAAATAAATAATTCCATTTAACATCAACAAAAACAACACGTTCTTGCAAAACAATATTTAAAGCATCTTGGTCTGGGTAGATTAAATTATAATTCTCTGGTGATAATAATATTTGGTTGGCTTTATTTTCTGTGTCAAATTTTTTCCAGTTCTGACTGTTAATATATAAAAAACCTGAATTAAAGTATTTTTTATTTCCTAACGATAAGCGATTTGCATTTGCTAAAAGATTATCATCATTTAAAGAATCAGCTGTTACCGCACAAACTACTGAATCAATATTGATATTTAAAACAGGAGAAATATCGCCAAAGCATAAGATATCAGCATCTAAGTAAATAAACTTATCAATATAATCAGGTAATAATCTTGGAACAGATAAGCGAATATACATTGAACGATTGATATGTTTTACTTTTTCATTCTTAATGTCAATGTATTTATTTAGCTCATCAATAGGAATTGAATAAAGCGTAATTGCGGAGCTAATTTCTTTTAGCTTATTTTTTTCTTCGTCTGAAACATCATACAAAAAAATATGAAAATGAATATTATTACTTTTATTATTGAGTATGATCGAAGTAATAGAAACACCAACATGTTCTAGATAATTGGAATCTGTACAATATACAATATTAATAATACTATTATTCATTTCAAACACTCATTAATACAATGTTTTAAATATATCATAGCTATTCATGTATTACAAAATAGTTAAATAAATATGAAATGGATAGTTAATTTTTTTATAATAATTAGTTATGTTACAATAAAACAAATTTCAAATTGTCGGTATTACTAGAACATGTTAACAGAAAATCTTTTCATTAGTAAGATTACTACTTTATTTAGTCATATTATTGAATCACAAGAAACAGTGCATATTGCATTTTGTTTCGATGATAATTATGCAATGCCAGCAGGTATTGCTATGTCATCAATTATTATCAACAACCCCGATAAAAATCTGTTTTTTCATTTATTTGCTAATAAAGTATCTAATAAAAAAATTGAAGACTTTAATCAACTTAGTCAGAATAATACCTCGATAATTTGTTATGAAGTGAGCGATGATTTCTCGATAAATCCTGATACTTTAGTACTACATGTTTCGGCATCAACGTGTTTACGTTTTATTGTGCCACAATTGCTAAATAAAGTAGCTTCGAGGGTGTTATATTTAGATTGTGATATCCTTTGTACTAATAAACTGGATGATTTAATCAATAAAGATTTAACTGACAAATATGCTGCTGTAGTTGCAGATGTAGATAAAACTCAAGAAAAACAATGCCCAGATTGCAATATTTCGTATGGTGAATATTTTAATGCAGGAATGATTTATATTAATACTGACATGTGGGTAGCTAATAACTTAACAGAAAAAGCTTTTGCAATGATTAATAGCGGTAAAGTTTATAAATTTGCCGATCAAGACGTTTTGAATATTCTAATGCAAGGTAACACTCTGTTTCTTCCTAAAAATTTTAACCAACTTACTTCACTCTCAGTTGGTGGTAATGAAGATAGCTTATTAAGTGATGACACTGTTATAATTCATTACGTTACCGGCAATAAACCATGGTATCAGCTATATTTAACCCCACTTTATCAACGTTATATTGCTTCTTCGCCATGGGCTAATCAAAAATTGTCATTAGCTAATGAACATGCACCCTCAACAACCAGACGTTATGCGAAATTGTTAGTAAGTCAAAAAAAATATTTTTCGGCGTTCAAATATTATTTACTTTATCTCAAGCATAAAGCTTTTAAAAAGCGATAAGGATGTAAATCGTGATTCAAGTTGATAGATTTATTAATAAAAGGAATGAATTACTGTCACATAATTTTGACAATAATCAGTCGGTCATACATATTTTATTATGTTTTGATGATAATTATGCGTTATCAGCAGGTATAAATATTTTCTCTGTTTTAAAAAATAATGCTGTAATGCCGATTCATTTTCATTTATTTACCCATAATCTTTCTGATGAGAATAGACGTAAATTTGGAGAAATTAAATTCAATAATATATCAATAACTGAATATGTTATTAATGATCAGTTCAAAGTCGATGAGCAAAATACCGAACAGTTTCCGCTTTCAGCTTGTGTGCGCCTAATAGCGCCAATAATACTAAAAAATACCACTGATAAGTTACTTTATGTTGATAGTGATACCTTATGTACGAATAGCTTATCAGATATTAATAATATTGATCTTACTGGCATTATACTTGCTGCTGTTGCTGACGAACCATATATGCAACAATCTCAATGTACCAAATATGGTGTTATTGAAGGAACTTATTTTAATTCTGGTGTTATGCTCATTAACATTCCACTTTGGTGCGAAGATAAAATTACTGATAAGACGTTGAAACTATTAAATGGTGGTGAAAAATATCAATATCCGGATCAAGATGTTTTAAATATTTGTGTCGGTGAAAAAAGGCTAATATTACCAAGAAAATTTAATAATTTATTGGCATTATCAATTAATGGTAATGAAGATGCGAAAATTCCCGATGAAACAGTCTTTATTCATTACATAACTAAGAATAAACCTTGGCATGAACCTTATCGATCTATATTATTTGATTCTTATTTAGAAAAATCACCATGGCGAAATGATTGTTTACCATTATATAGTCCTAAAAAGACCTCTTCAATTCGCGCTTATTCAAAATTGATGTTTAGACAAAAAAAATATCTATCTGGAATAAAACACTATCTTATTTATTTAAAAACTAAATTGAAAAAGTAATAATGGGTAAATAATTTTATTTTTATGAGCTTATTTAGATTGTAGATTTAAAAAAATTAATTAGTTTCTAACTAAGCTTTTTCTTTATAGTGATTATTCTTGTCTATATTTTTGCTTAAGTTATTGCTATATTATAAATCGTTATTTTGATAGTTAATTGTTCAATTTCAGGATAATAATTTCATTTCTAATATATAATTGTTTTTTTCTAACGTTAGCTTATTTATTAAATATATTTTCTAGTGTGGATAGACAAATTAGGCTTATCTTTTAATTAGGTGCATTTTAAGTGATTGATGATTTTGCAGAAAATGGTTTGCTTGCGACGGCTATAGATGGTTTTGTTGCACGAGAACCACAAAAGCGTATGGCAAATAAAGTCACTGAAGCAATCAACGCCCAACATTCGCTGGTAGTGGAAGCTGGAACAGGAACAGGTAAAACCTTTGCATATTTGGTTCCTGCATTACGTAGTGATAAAAAAGTAATTATCTCGACGGGTTCTAAAAATTTACAAGAACAGTTGTATAGTAAAGACTTACCCATTATCAAAAAAGCGCTGGACTATACGGGTAAAATTTCACTTCTTAAAGGGCGAGCCAATTATCTTTGTTTAGAGCGTATGTATCACCAATATGCGGCAGCAGGAGATTTAGATAAGAGTTTACGTACAGATTTAGTTCGGGTAAAAAACTGGTCAATCAAAACTAAAGATGGTGATATCAGTAAATGTACTACGGTGACTGAAGACAATCCAATTTGGCCAATCTTAACCAGTACTAACGATAATTGTTTAGGCAGTGATTGTGAGCATTATAATGATTGTTATGTGGTTAAAGCACGTAAACGGGCGTTAAATGCCGATATTGTGGTGGTTAATCATCATCTATTTTTGGCTGATGTAGTGGTTAAAGATACCGGATTTGGCGAGCTAATTCCTAAAGCTAATGTAATGATATTTGATGAAGCTCATCAACTTCCCGATCTTGCCTGTCACTATTTTGGCGAGCAGTTAACGAGTCGACAACTATTTGACTTAGCTAAAGAGATAAATTTGGCTTATCGAACCGAAGTTAAAGATATGTCTCAGTTACAGCAGTGCGCTGATAAACTGCAAAAATGTACTCAAGATTTGCGAATATTAATCAGTCAGCAGAATAACAAAGGTAATCTTCGTTATCTATTTAATCAATCCAGTATCAAACAAGAATTATTTTATCTGTTTGATGCTCTTGATTTTTGTAAAGAAGTTTTATTGTTAGCCATAGGTCGATCTACCACATTAGATAATTGTTATGACCGGGTTAATCAGTACCAGCAATTGTTAAAAAAGTTGACAGAAACTCATGTACCTGGTTATAGCTATTGGTATGAAAGCACCTATAGTTCTTTTCTCTTTGCATTAACACCATTATCGGTAACGGAAAAATTTGAAGAATTGTTAACCCAGCGAGAAGGTAGCTGGATATTTACCTCAGCAACATTATCAGTCGATAATCAATTAGATTATTTTACTAAACGTTTGGGGCTAACCAACGCTGAATCTTTAATTTTAGAAAGCCCATTTGACTATATCAATCAGACGATTTTGTGTGTACCGCGCTATCTACCATCACCAAATGAACGAGGCAATGCAGAAAAACTCGTTGATATTTTATTACCGGTTATTGAGGCTAATAATGGTCGTTGTTTTTTTCTTTGTACATCTTATGCAATGATGAATGCATTAGCTGAAAAATTTCGTTTGCTTACCAAATTACCGGTGTTAGTTCAAGGTGAAACTAGCAAAACAAAACTTCTTGAACAATTTATTGAAAGCGGTAATGCACTATTAATCGCAACCAGTAGTTTTTGGGAAGGGATTGATGTTAGGGGCGATACTTTATCTTGTGTTATTATAGATAAGTTACCGTTTACCTCACCGGATGATCCTTTAATGAAAGCTCGTATGGAGGATTGCCAAATGCAAGGTGGTGATGCCTTTAATGAAGTGCAATTACCTGAAGCTGTTATTACCCTAAAACAGGGGGTGGGGCGATTGATCCGTCATCATAATGATCGTGGTGCGATTATAATTTGTGATAATCGATTAGTTATGCGCCCTTATGGCGCAACGTTTATTAATAGTTTACCGCCATCACCAAGAACCCGAGATGTTAACAAGGTAATCGATTTTTTATTATCTAACAATGAACCTGATAATTTGGAAAACAAATGAGTACTATTTTAGCCATTGATACTTCAACAGAAGCTTGTTCCGTAGCACTATTATATCGAAATGAAATCACCCACGATTTCATGATTTCGGCGCGAGATCATACTAAAAAGATCTTACCAATGGTTGATAATATTTTAAATCAATCAGGCTGTACACTTTCACAACTCGATGCCATTGCTTTTGCGCAAGGTCCTGGTAGTTTTACTGGCGTGAGAATTGGTATAGGGGTTGCGCAAGGATTAGCATTGGGCATTGATAAACCGATGATAGGTGTTTCCACCTTGATGACTTTGGCGCAAGGTTGCTACCGAACAACCAGAGCAACTAAAGTTATTCCGGCGATAGATGCTAGAATGGGTGAGGTCTATTTGGGGCAATATCAATATCAAAATCAGGAGTGGCAAGCGATTATTGCAGAATGCGTTATCAAACCTGAAGATGTGAAATCAAAAATTCAGCATATTGATAATAACTATTATTTGGCTGGCACCGGTTGGCAAACTTATCCTGATATGTTAGCAGAGATTAAACAAAGTGAAGTTTGGTTACCAGAAGCACAAGATTTAGTCGTTATCGCCCATCAGAAATGGTTGAAAAATGACGTTGTTAAAGTTGAAGATGTTGAACCAACTTATTTACGTAATGAAGTGACTTGGCAAAAATTACCGGGCCGTTAAGATCAGATAAACCACCGAGGTGGTTTATCTGTATTTATTATGCAGAATATTTATCCTTGAAATAATCCCAAATTAGCTTTGGCATAGGCTTCAAAGTCAGTGCAACCACCAATTGGTTTTTCATCGATAAAAATTTGTGGTACGGTTTCTACCGGTTTACCGACACTTTTTGAGAGATCTTCTTTGGTAATGCCTTCAGCATTGATATCAACATAACGATAAGAAAAATCATCGCGTTCTTGAGATAACTTTTCAGCAAGCTCTTTAGCTCGCACACAATATGGACATCCTTGACGTCCGAAAATTACAGCATACATATTTCACCTCGAATAAGTTAAATTTGCTTAATGGATTTACTATACTTTAGTTTCAAATAAAAAAAAGTAGTTAAACTTAGTTAATATAATAGATTATATCTATTGATCCTCCACTTGCATAGCGAGTTAGGTATGGGTTTTAATCATTTGGATAATTAATCGAATATTTTATCAATTTTTTTCCCAAAAAGTTGAAGAATGGGGGTTTTTTAAGTTTTAAATTTAGTGCTAATTTGATATTACTCGCTATAATTTTAATTTCAACCATTAAATGGATGTCAGCATGCTAAAAAAAATACTATTTCTTTTTTCATTAACATTATCAATAACGGCGTTTGCCGCTAAAAAAGAGTGTCCGGTCAAACCAAGTTACGATATTGTGATAAATAAAAACAACATCCATATCGTTAATAAAGCAAATGATCTATCCATTATGAGTGATGGACAAGTGGTATTAAATGCAAAAACGGTATCAGTGAATAAGTCGTTACGTAAAAAACTTAATGAATTTCAAAAAAGTCTGCGTTTACAATTACCACAGCTAGAACAGCAATCATTAAATTTATTGTTGGAGGTTAAAGTTGCTTTTGATCAAGCAATAACCAGAAAATTGAGTGATGATCGTGAACTACATAGTGAATTAAATAAACTTTATAAACGGTTAGTTAAATTATTGCATCGTTCAATTAATACAGAAAATGGCACTACAACGTTTTACTATCAAAACTTTAATAATATAAAAAAAGATGGGGAGGATATTGGTGAACGCATTTTTTATAACGTAGTTGGAGGGAGTATTGTAGAATTTAACTTTTTTAAAAACTTCGGTGCTATCAAAGATATTTCAAAAAATGAATGGAAAACTCAAAAACCAAAACTTAAGGCATTTGATGCGCATATCTGTTCGGTAATTACTGATGTAGATCAACAATATCAACAGATTTTGACAGAACTTCACCAATCAATCGACAAGTGAATAGACAACAATAAAAACTTTTGCGAGAATACCTCATTCACAATGAATAGGTAAAAGAAGTAATCGCTTATGACTGCAAAAATAATTGATGGTAAAGCGTTAGCACAACAAATACGTAACGAAATTGCCAAAAAGGTAGCATCACGTACTGAACAAGGTTTATCGGTTCCTGGATTAGCTGTTATACAAGTCGGCTCAGATCCGGCCTCAAAAATTTATGTTAAAAATAAGCAGAAAGCTTGTGATGATGTGGGATTTGCTTCTTTTGCTTATGATTATCCTTCCTCAACTACAGAGGAACTATTAGCGTTAATTGATGAATTGAATCAACGTGCTGACGTGCATGGTATCTTAGTTCAGCTTCCCCTACCGGATAATATTGATAAGACAAAAGTGCTAGAACGTATCGATCCGCGTAAAGATGTTGATGGCTTTCATCCTTATAACATTGGCCACTTGTTACAACGCGATCCAATTTTACGCCCATGTACACCTTATGGTGTGGTTAAAATGTTAGAATCAACAGGTATTAATTTATCCGGCTTGAATGCCACTGTTGTTGGTGCATCGAGTATTGTTGGTCGACCAATGGCATTAGAATTACTGCTATTAGGCTGTACTACGACAATAACTCATAGCCGAACTGTTGATTTAGAAAAACATGTTCGTAATGCTGATATTGTTGTTGCTGGTGTTGGGATTCCCAATTACGTTAAAGGGGAATGGATAAAACCCGGTGCCATCGTGATTGATGTTGGTATAAACCGTTTACCTGATGGCAAACTCGTTGGTGATGTTGAATTCGACGTTGCTAGCCAATATGCAGGCTGGATCACCCCTGTTCCCGGTGGTGTAGGCCCAATGACCGTTGCAATGTTAATGAGCAATACATTAGAAGCATGTGAAAGATTTAGTGAGTAAGCCATTATTAAAAGGCTTATTTTTTTCAAATTTTATGTATTAATAAAATGAAAATAAGGGACATTTTATGATTATATTTCATACTTCTTTAGGTGATATCAAGATTAATACTTTTGATGACAAAGCTCCAGAAACAGTCAAAAACTTTATTGAATATTGCCAAGAAGGTTTTTATGACAATACCATTTTTCACCGAGTGATCGACAATTTTATGATCCAAGGTGGTGGATTCGAGCCGGGTATGAACCAGAAAAAAACTAAAGCCCCAATTAAAAATGAGGCGGCTAATGGTTTAAAAAATAGTCGTGGTACTTTAGCTATGGCGCGTACAACCGATCCACATTCTGCGACTGCTCAATTTTTTATCAATGTTGTGGATAACGATTATTTAAATTATCGTTCTTCTGATATCAATGGCTTTGGTTACTGTGTGTTTGCCGAAGTGGTAGATGGTATGGATGTGGTTGATAAGATCAAAGCGGTCAAAACTGGGCGTAACGGAATGCATTCTGATGTGCCAGTCGAAGATGTTATTATTAAGAGTGTGACGGTTGAATAATCCTGTTCGCTTTTTTATCGCCGATATTCATCTCGGTGAAAATGAGCCTGCTGCACATCACTTTGATATTACAGCAGGCTTTTTATCTTTCCTTGAACAACTACCTAATCAATGTGAACTCTATATTCTAGGCGATTTGTTTGATTATTGGGTAGGGGATGATGTTCGTTCAACACTACACAATCAAATTTCAGACGCTTTAAATGCGTTATCCTCAAGGCAAATTAAAAAGTTTTTTGTTCACGGTAATCGTGATTTTCTGATTGGCAAGCAGTACGCTAAGCGGTGTGATATGACGCTATTAGGGGATATAAATTGTTTAGCAAATCAGGATAAAAACATTGTTTTTTTACATGGTGATTTGCTTTGTATTGATGATCCTCAATATCAAAAATTTCGAAAAATCATGCATAAAAAGTGGTTACAAAAGTTATTTTTATTAATGCCACTGTTTATTCGCTTAAAAATCGCTAGCAAATTACGAAAAGAAAGTAATCAGCATAATCAAATAAAACCTGAAACTATCATGGATGTAAATCAACAAGCAGTGATTGATATGATGATAGAGCATAATGCCAATATTATGGTTCATGGGCATACCCATAAACCGGCTACCCATCATCTTATTATTAATGGTGAATCAATAACCAGATTGGTACTTGGTGCTTGGCATGATGGTGTTAGTTATATAAAACAAGAAGCTAATAGTGCTACGTTAAAGCTCTATAACCACTCTTTTAAATAATTACTTTGTAATATTTGCTCGGTCGAGCCATAGTCGATTAATTTTCCCTGCTCCAAAACGGCTACATGTTGTGCGATACGTTTTACCTCATTGATATTATGAGTGACATAGATAATAGGTATATTTAAATCACTGACAAGTTTATCAATATAACTTAACAACTCTTTTTTACGAGGCATATCTAAAGCTGATAAAGGTTCATCCATCAGTAATAGTTGCGGATTAGTTAATAAAGCTCGACCAATGGCAACCCGCTGTTTTTCACCACCTGAGAGCATAGCAGGATAACGATTAAGGAGGGAGCCGATATTAAGCACTGTTACAATCTCATCAAATCTTTCAGAATTTAGCGATTTTGCCCCATAGGTTAAGTTTTTAATCACTCTATAATGTGGGAAGAGGAGCGCATCTTGAAAAACGGTACCAATTTGTCTTTTTTCTGGGGCGATACAAACATGTTTTTCGGTATTTACTAACGTTTCTTGATTTAGATTGATATAACCAATATCAGGTTTAATCAAACCATTAATAAGATTAATGAGTGTTGATTTTCCTGAACCAGAAACCCCAAGGATAGCCGTTACACCTTGGCAATTAATTTCATGCTTAAACTCAAAAACAAACGAAGCGAGTTTTTTGCTTACATTAATATTTAACATTATTTCGATCCTGTTAATTTCTTTTTATGCCAACGATTTAACATTTCTGAAAGGAATAAGGCGACTAACGATAAAATAATCGAAATAATACAAAGTCGTAATGCAGCTGACTCGCCGTCTGGGATCTGTAATAGGGTATACATCGCTAACGGTAAAGTACGCGTTTCACCTTGAATATTTGATACAAAGGTAATTGTGGCGCCAAATTCACCTAAGCAACGAGCAAAGCCGAGTACGATTCCCATTAAAATACCCGGAAAAGCTAACGGTAAAGTGATTGTCATAAAGACCCGAAATGGCTTAGCACCAAGGGTTCGAGCTACGTTTTCTAGCCGGCAATCAATGGACTCAATCGCTAATCGGATCGATCGCACCATAAGGGGAAAGGCAACCACCGCAGAAGCTAACGCGGCACCTTGCCAATTGAAGCTAAAACTTAAATGAAAGCACTTATCTAACCATTCACCAATAAAACCATGGCGTCCCATGGTTAAAAGTAGTAGATAACCTAAAACCACAGGAGGCAATACTAAAGGGAGATGAACAATACTATCAAAGAGTGATTTGCCAATAAATTGACATCTCGCTAAAATCCAAGCGGTCAAAATTCCTACTGGAAGACTGAAGATAATTGCTGCACCGGCTATTTTTAAGCTTAGCAGCAATGTTTGCCATTCAAACTCAGTTAATATCATCTTATCTAAATACTAGTCAGTTATGAATCCATATTTTTGAAAAATAGTTTTGGCTTTTTCTGAATTTAAATATTGGTAAAATTCTTTTGCATCAGCTTTGAGTAATGTAATTGGATATTCAATAGATTTAAATGTATCAGCTGGGAAGCTACCAATTATTTTCACTTTGTCACTTACTTTCGCATCAGTGCTGTAAACAATACCTAAGGCGGCTTCATTGCGTTCAACTAACATTAATGCATCACGAACATTGCTTGCTGGTGCCATTTGCGGTAATAATTTATCAAATACCCCTAAATTGGTTAAAGACTCTTTAGCATAGAGACCTGCTGGAACATGGTCAGGATCACCAACCGCTAATCTTTCTCCTTTAGGTAAAATCGTTTGCCAATTGGTATTGGCATTGATTTCCACATTTTCTAATTTAGATTGTTTAGGGGCAATTAATACCAAACCGTTTTTTAACAAATTTTGTTTATCTGTTGCAACTTTGTGTTCAATAAGGTAATCCATCCACTTTTGATCGGCTGACATAAAAATATCAGCAGGTGCACCTTGTTCAATCTGTTTGGCTAATACAGAAGATGAAGCAAATGAGAAAACAATTTCACAATCTTGATGTTCTGTTTGGTAGGAAGTTGCAATCTCTTGCATTGCATTAGTCAGTGATGCAGCTGCAAATACTGTAATTTTTTGGCTAGCAGATGTTGATAAACTAGCAAATAAAGTGGCTAAAGATAATAATACTCCAATGATTTTTTTCATTTTACTCCTCACAATCGTTATGTAATTTAATATATAGCGATGCTATCAAAATTTATTTATAAAGTACAATTAAACTTTGCAGATTCCACTACTTTTAATCAATTTTGCTGAGTACATTTTTTGAAGGAAAAGAGAAAAGCGTCTACAATAGAATGACTTTGCTACTAAAAGTAGCTTTTTTAATTAATTAAGGCATAACGTAATGCTGTCACCTGACATATTATTAACTTTGAATATCAATCAGCAATTATTTACTGATCCAAAACGAATTGACTTATTAAGAGCAATAGAACAGAGTGGTTCACTTAGTCAAGCGGCAAAGCAAATAGGGATTAGTTATAAAACAGCTTGGGATGCGATAAATGAAATCAACCAGTTAGCACCTAAACCTTTTTTAATTACCGCAACCGGGGGTAAAAATGGCGGAGGTACCAAACTCAGTGCTTATGCGGTAAGGTTCATTCAGCTTTATGACCTATTAACCCAATTACAATATAAAGCCTTTAATATTCTAAATGATGACAATATACCGCTTGATGATATTTTAAAAATAACCGCTAAATTATCCTTACAGACTAGTGCTCGTAATCAAATCTATGGTAGCGTCTCAAGCATTGAAGCAACTCATATTGCTGGTTTGGTTAAAGTAAAATTAAATGACAATCAAACCGAATTAAAAGCGTATATTACGCAACAAAGTATTGAACGTTTAAAACTGAACATTGATAAAACGGTTCTGTTACTGATTAAAGCGCCATTGATTGAACTGAATAACAAAAATGAGAATCAGTTGATAGTTAAAGTGGAAAAAATAGTCACTGATGGTCAACTATCTGAAATCTCATTTTCATTGCCATCCGGAATAATGCTTTATGCGAGTAAAGCAACTAATGAGGTTAATCAACTAAAATTAACTGAAGGTCAACTAACGACCATATCCATTCATCCCCAGCACATTATAGTTGCGACATTAGTCTAGCTGTTTGAGGTATTATTTATGTTACAAATTAAAAATGCAGTATTTAAAATAAGTGATTTCCGCATATTTACTATTGAATCATTAACCATTAATGATGGTGATATTGTGGCTTTTGTTGGACGAAATGGATCGGGTAAATCGGTATTAGCTAAAGCATTAGCTGGTGATCAACCGTTATTGTCAGGGGAAGTAATTAATCAATTTAAATCAATAGCCCATATCTCATTTGAACATCTACAAAAAATAATAGACGATGAATGGAAACGTAATAACACCGATATGCTTAGCGACAATGAATATGATACCGGGCTAACGACTGCTGAAATCATTCAAGAAACGCATCAAGACGCAGAACTTTGTAAACACTTAGCGCAGCAATTTGGTATTGAACATCTCTTAGAGCGTCGTTTTAAATATCTCTCTACTGGCGAAACTCGAAAGACATTGATCTGCCGTACCTTGATGAGTCAACCAGATCTATTAATATTAGATGAACCTTTTGATGGTTTAGATGTGGCATCTCGAGCTAATTTAGCTGAAAAACTAAGCCAGTTATCTGCACAAACTATTACGATTATAATGGTATTAAATCGTTTTAATGAAATCCCACCATTTGTAAAAAATATTGGTTTACTGGCTAATTGTCAACTATTGAAATTTGGACCTAAAGACACCATATTAGATGACGTAGCCATCAAGCAACTGGCAAATTTAGAACAATTATCAAACTTTACTTTACCCGAACCGGATGAAACTCCAATTCAACTACCCGATACGTTGGATCGCATTATTTTAAATAATGGTTATGTTCAATATGATGGTAAAGCAATTATTAATGGACTAAATTGGTTAGTAAAAGCAAATGAAAATTGGCAAATAGTTGGGCCAAATGGGGCAGGAAAATCGACATTATTGAGTCTAATAACGGGTGATCATCCTCAGGGATATAGTAACGATTTGACACTGTTTGGCCGTAAACGAGGTTCTGGTGAAACAATATGGGACATTAAACGCCATATTGGTTACGTCAGTAGTAGTTTTCATCTTGATTATCGAGTTAGCTTGAGTGTAGAAAATGTATTGATATCAGGTTACTTTGATTCAATTGGCGTCTACCAAGCGATTAGTGATAAGCAGTCAAAATTAGTTAAGCAGTGGTTGCAATTACTAGATTTAACCGATTTAGCCGAAAAACCTTTTCACTCGTTATCGTGGGGGCAACAGCGATTAATACTGATTGCTAGGGCGTTAGTTAAACATCCAACTTTACTTATCTTAGATGAACCGTTACAAGGACTGGATCAGCTAAACAGAGAATTGGTCAAAAGTTGGATAGATAATTTAATTGATAAAGGTGATACGCAATTGTTGTTTGTTTCACATCATGCAGAAGATGCGCCAAAATGCATCACTCATCGATTAACATTTGTGCCTAATGAGACTGTTGGCTATCAATACAAAATAGAGAGTATTAAATAAAGTATTAGATAAAAACTATTAAAACATGACTTAAAAATAGGAATAATCGATATAAAAACTTTTTTCTAGCGGCTATTTATTAGCCTAAAACTTCAAAAAAGTTTATATTGATTATACTTAGCAAGTTATCCCCGTTGCCTGTGGATAAGTCTGTGAATAGTTAATTGAAAAGTGAGCTAACTTCAATGCCTATCAGGTTTTTATTTAATTTGATTACAAGTTAAGCATGAATATAATTATATATATTTATCAATATGTTATCATAAATCAAGGTTCTTTTTTTTACATATCTTTACATACTTTTAACTTAACTGAACAAAAAATATAACATTTTTGAAGGTCAAGTGTTTTTGGGGATAATTTTTATTAATAGGTAAAATTTTAGGTTGCGATGTAATGAGAAAATTTAAATTATGTTCTGATTTTAAACCAGCGGGAGATCAACCTGCAGCGATTGAACGTATTAATCAAAATCTTGATGATGGAATTGCACATCAAACACTATTAGGCGTGACAGGTTCCGGTAAAACTTTTACCATGGCTAATGTTATTGCTAAGCATAATCGCCCAACTATTATTTTAGCGCCAAATAAAACTTTGGCCGCGCAATTGTATGGTGAGATGAAAGCCTTCTTTCCTGATAATGCGGTAGAATATTTTGTTTCGTATTATGATTATTATCAGCCAGAATCTTATGTGCCTTCAACTGACACATTTATAGAGAAAGATGCATCGATTAACGAACACATTGAGCAAATGCGACTGTCAGCAACTAAATCGTTATTAGAGCGTCGTGATGTAGTCATTGTTGCCTCGGTATCAGCTATTTATGGATTGGGTGCACCAGAAACCTACATGTCAATGATATTACATTTGGCAAGAGGGACTATTACTGATCAACGAGCAATCTTACAGCGTTTAGCTGAATTACAATATACTCGTAATGAGATTGGCTTTAATCGTGGTACTTTTCGGGTTCGTGGTGATGTTATTGATATTTTTCCTGCTGATTCTGATGAGCATGCTGTACGTGTTGAGCTTTTTGATGATGAAGTTGAAAGAATTGTGATATTTGATCCATTAACAGGTAATGCGATTAATGATGTGCCACGGATAACCATTTATCCAAAAACACACTATGTCACCCCAAGAAATATCATGGATAATGCGATTGTTGAAATTAAGCAAGAGCTCCAAGAGCGCCAAAGAGCCTTATTGGATAATAACCGTCTTTTAGAAGAGCAACGTTTAACGCAACGAACCCTATTTGATATAGAGATGATGACTGAACTCGGCTACTGTTCAGGTATTGAGAACTACTCTCGTTATTTAGCACAGCGCAAGGCCGGTGATCCACCTGCAACATTATTTGATTATTTACCCGCTGATGGTTTATTGTTTATTGATGAATCTCATGTGGCGATCCCTCAATTGGGAGCAATGTATAATGGCGATAGATCGCGAAAATTGAATCTTGTCGAGTACGGTTTTCGGTTACCTTCAGCCTTGGATAATCGGCCATTAAAATTTGCTGAATTCGAAAATATTATGCCACAAACGATTTATGTTTCAGCAACCCCAGCTAAATATGAAATAGAAAAATCAGGTAGTGAAATTATTGAGCAAGTGGTAAGGCCAACAGGATTATTAGATCCAATCATTGAAGTTAGGCCGGTGGCAACCCAAGTCGATGATTTATTGTCTGAGATTAAATTACGCATAAATCAAGATGAACGCGTTTTAGTCACCACATTAACTAAACGTATGGCGGAAAATTTAACTGACTATTTATCTGAACATAATGTTAATGTTAAATATTTGCATTCCGATATCAACACTGTGGAACGAATGGAAATTATCCGTGATCTTCGTTTAGGTAAGATTGATGTATTAGTTGGTATTAACTTATTACGAGAAGGATTAGATATTCCAGAAGTATCATTAGTCGCGATTTTAGATGCTGACCGTGAAGGTTTTTTACGCTCGGAAAGTTCATTAATCCAAACAGTTGGCCGTGCTGCGCGCAACGTTAATGGAAAAGCAATATTGTATGCAGATAAAATTACTCCAGCCATGCAGCTGACGATTGATGAAACTGCAAGGCGTCGTAAAAAACAGGAAGATTTTAACCAAGCACATGGTATTATGCCGAAATCAGTGCGCAAAGAGATCAAAGATATTTTAGATGCAGGTTTAAGCACTAAAAAAGCCACAGCTAAAATTCAAGCGTTTGAACCAGGTGGTCAGTATAATTATGTTTCAATAAAAGAGGTTCAAGCCAGAGTCAAAGAGCTTGAAGCTATGATGTACGAAGCTGCCCAAAATCTGGAGTTTGAAAAAGCGGGGGTATTACGTGATGAGATTAAAAAATTACGTTCAGATTTTATAAAAGTATCTTAATAAGAAGTTTTCAAGGAAAATAGAATGACAATAACTCGAATAGATCCGGCAGAAAGATGGTCAGAAGCGGTAATTCATAACAATGTAATTTACTACACTAGTGTACCTACTGATTTGAGCGATGATGCTTATCTACAAACGAAAAGTGCCTTAGCTGAGATAGATCAAATTTTAGCAAGGGCAAATAGTGATAAAACTCGCATTTTAGATGCTACATTATTTTTAGTAAATAAAAGCGATTTTAGCGCCATGAACCGAGCTTGGGACGAATGGGTCGCCAAAGGAAAAGCCCCAGTTCGTTGTACCGTTAATGCGGGATTAATGAAACAAGAATATTTGGTTGAAATAAAAATCATTGCTGCAGTCAATCCATAGTATCACGCTAATCCGCCATATTTTGGCGGATTTTATTTGCTTAATCTAGCAATTTAACTTATTGATAATTAACCTTACTTCTTGCTAGCCCAATCATTTAATTTTAGTGTATACTTTGGGCACTTAATATTTTATCTCTCGCTTAAATTGTCTATGCAAACTCAACCTAAAATTGCCATTGTGATGGGATCAAAAAGTGATTGGGCCACTATGCAGCACGCAGCCGATATCTTAGATACCTTAACCATCGCTTATCACGTCGAAATTGTTTCCGCACATCGAACACCAGATAAACTATTTGAATTTGCGCAAACTGCCAAATCACGAGGTTTTGATGTGATTATCGCTGGAGCAGGGGGGGCTGCGCATTTACCTGGGATGTTAGCCGCGAAAACGTTAATTCCAGTATTGGGTGTTCCAGTACAAAGTGCCGCACTCAGTGGTGTGGATAGTCTTTATTCCATCGTGCAAATGCCGAAAGGTATTCCTGTCGGGACCTTAGCCATAGGTAAAGCTGGAGCGGCAAATGCCGCGTTATTAGCCGCACAAATTTTGGCATTGCATAATCAAGATATCTATCAACTTTTATCAAATTGGCGATTAAGTCAAACCGATGAAGTTTTAAATAATCCTGATCCAAGAGTCGACATCTAATATGACAATTCAAACAGTTTGTGTTTTAGGAAATGGCCAGTTAGGGCGTATGTTAAGACAGGCCGGTGAGCCTTTAGGTATTCATGTCTATCCGGTTGGTTTGGATGTTGACCCAGCAACCATCCCTTACCAAAATTCAGTTATAACAGCCGAAATAGAACGTTGGCCGCAAACACCTTTCACCCAAATATTAGCTAGCCATCCGCATTTTGTTAATCGAGATGTATTTCCGATCATTGCCGATCGTTTAAGCCAAAAACAGCTACTTGATCAACTTAATTTGCCTACGGCTAAATGGTATCCAGTTAATGATGAGCATGAGTGGTCAAGTTTTTTTGAAAAGTTAGGTGATCGGTTGATCGTTAAACGTCGAATCGGTGGTTATGATGGACGAGGTCAATGGCGCCTAACTGTTGATGATCAGATTCCAGATGAGGCTTGTCAAAATACTATTGTTGAACAAGCTATTCCTTTTGAAAAAGAGCTATCACTGGTTGGCGCTAGAAATGCTAATGGTGAGACAGTGTTTTATCCTTTGACCAATAATTTGCACCAAGATGGCATTTTAAAAATGAGTGTTACCATTCCATATGAAAATAATAGCTTACAGACAAAGGCTGAGCAGATGCTTTCAAGCATAATGCATAAGCTTAATTATGTAGGCGTTATGGCGATGGAATGTTTTGTTGTTGGTGATAACTTACTTATTAATGAATTAGCACCAAGAGTACATAATAGTGGACATTGGACACAAAATGGTGCCTCTATCAGCCAATTTGAATTGCATTTACGCGCTATCTTAGGTTTACCGCTACCTAAACCAGATGTCTTTTGTCCAGCGGTAATGGTAAATTTAATTGGCACAGATTTTAATCTCAATTGGCTATCAGTTAATTTAGCGCATCTACACTGGTATGAAAAAGAAGTTAGAGTCGGGCGTAAAGTGGGACATATCAATTTAAGTCATCAACATCGTCCAGAATTGATTGAAGCATTAAGTCAATTATCTGCTTTATTACCGACTGAATATAGTCAACCAATAACGTGGGCAATACAGAAGTTATAGCTGATTAAATCAAGAGATTGCGATATGATCGATTTTAGTAAAAAAATTAATTATCAACGCTACGCCAGTAAACAACGTGAAGCATCTGATGAATATTCTATTTTACGTTTTTTTGAAAGCGACCGTGGACGCATTCTTAATTCTGCCGCTATCAGGCGCTTACAGCAAAAAACTCAGGTATTTCCTTTAGAACGTAATTCTGTGGTTCGAACCCGACTTACTCATTCAATGGAAGTACAACAAGTTGGTCGTTATATTGTAAAAGAGATTGTCAATCGACTGAATAAATCAGGAAAATTAAAAACATTTGGCTTGGAAAATTCAGTCATGTCCATTGAAAGCCTTGTCGAAATGGCTTGCTTAATGCATGATATTGGTAATCCACCATTTGGCCATTTTGGTGAGGCGGCAATCAATCATTGGTTTGCTCAGCGTTTAGGCATTGACACCACATCAATTTACCCAGTGCTGAATATTAATGATGCTGATGATGATTCGACTAAATCTTTAAAATTAAAAATACGCCAAGATCTGGCTAATTTTGAAGGTAATGCACAAGCGATTCGATTAGTGCATACAATCTTACGGCTCAATTTAACCTACTCGCAGATTGCGTCAATTTTTAAATATTCTAAACCAGCTTATTGGTCGGATCCTATACCTGATGAATTTAATTATTTAATGAAGAAGCCTGGATATTATCTATCCGAGGAATCTTTTGTTAAAACGATGTCAGAGCAACTAGATATTCAACCTTTCCACCGCTATCCACTTACTTATATTATGGAAGCGGCCGATGATATTTCTTATTGCATTGCCGATCTTGAAGATGCAGTTGAAAAGAAAATTTTAACGGTACAACAACTTTATCATTATCTAAAAGAAGCATGGGGACCAGTTAAGAAAGGTGATCTCTTTGATGAAGTTGTCAATCGACCTTATGATAATTTGAAAAAAAATGAATTTGAAGCAATAGGTATCGACCAGTTCTTTATGTATTTGCGGGTAAATACTATAAGTCATCTGGTACCTCATGCTGCAGAACGATTTATTGAAAATATCGAAGCAATCTACCATGGCTCTTTTAATCACGCGCTACTTGAAGATCATGATGCGGAATATAAATTACTTAACATCTTCAAAACAGTAGGATTTGAACATATTTTTAACCATGAGACTGTTGAAAATGTAGAACTTCAAGGCTACCGAATTATTACTGGATTACTGGATATTTATAGCCCACTTTTAAATATGCCTACTGACGACTTCATAAAATTAGTCAAAACCGGTAATCATAAAAAATATCCTATTGAAACTCGACTCTACCATAAATTATCGGCAAAACATTGTGTGGCTTATCAACAAGCACTTGAGCAGTTAAATGATCAACAATTTAATTGTTGGGAATTTTATTATCGTTGTCGTTTGATTCAGGATTACATTAGTGGCATGACCGACCACTTTGCTTATGATGAATATCGCAAATTAATGGTAACATTCTGATTTTTAACATTACCAATAGCACCAAAAATAAGCACAAGCACCATATTGGTGCGATGATAAGGTTATTTTTTTCCTCCTAAAGCTCCGTTTCTCAACTTTTTTTAAAAAAGTAACAATCAATAAACCCTAATATTTTTAGGTATTTTAATCTAATTCAAACAATTATTAATTTTGGCACGGCCTTTGCATTATCTCGAATAACATTAATAGTTATGAGGAGTAATGGATGAAATTTGTCACTGTAGTTATCAAACCTTTTAAATTAGAAGAGGTCAGAGAGTCATTATCCAATATAGGTGTTACGGGGTTAACTGTTACTGAAGTTAAAGGTTTTGGTCGGCAAAAAGGTCATGCTGAATTGTATCGAGGTGCAGAATACAATGTTAATTTTTTGCCAAAAGTAAAAATAGAGCTAGCGATCAGTGATGAATTACTTGATGAAGTAATTAGTACTATTACTAAAGCCGCTTATACCGGAAAAATAGGCGATGGCAAAATATTTGTTACGTCGTTAGAACATGTCGTGCGAATTCGTACCGGCGAGACTGATGAGTCAGCACTATAACTATCAATAAGGATATCATTATGTTGAAAAAAATTATTTTCTCTTTAGGCTTGCTTTTAACCTGCCCGGTCTTTGCCGAAGAAGTAGCAATTGTTGATAAAGCCGATAACGGTTTTATGATGATTTGTACCGCATTAGTGCTATTTATGTCTGTGCCGGGTATCGCCTTTTTTTATGGTGGCTTATTAAGATCTAAAAATGTACTCTCCATGTTATCACAAGTATTAGTGACTTTTTCATTAATAGCTGTATTATGGATTGTTTATGGCTATTCATTAGCATTTGGTGAGGGTAATTGGTTTTTCGGTAATTTTGACCAATTTTTGTTAGTTAATGTTGGTATTACTAATATTTCAGGATCGATTTATGAAATGATTTGGATTGCCTTTCAAGGTTCATTTGCTTGTATCACATGTTGTTTGATTTTAGGGGCTTTTGCCGAAAGAATTCGTTTTTCAGCCGTCCTGATCTTTATGGTGTTATGGTTTACTTTCTCCTATATTCCGATGGCGCATATGGTTTGGGGGGGCGGAATCCTTGGTGATGAAGGCGCATTGGATTTTGCCGGTGGTACTGTGGTGCATATTAATGCTGCTGTTGCTGGCCTATTAGGTGCTTACTTGCTTAAAAGCCGTATTGGTTATAACCGTGAGCCGTTAAAACCATTCAACTTACCGTATGTTTATCTAGGTGCAGCAATATTATACATTGGTTGGTTTGGCTTCAATGCCGGATCTTCAACTCACGCGGACGAAATCGCAGGCCTCGCATTTATCAATACAGTTGCAGCAACAGCAGCAGCGGTACTCTCTTGGACTATAGCTGAATGGTTATTACGTGGTAAACCATCATGTTTAGGCGCAGCCTCAGGCGTGATTGCTGGCTTAGTTGGTATAACCCCGGCAGCAGGTTTTGTCGGTGTCGGCGGTGCGATGTTAATTGGTCTTATTTGTGGATTTGCCGGTGTTTGGGGAGTTTCATCTTTAAAAAGGATTCTAAAAGTCGATGATACCTGTGATGTATTTGGTGTTCATGGTGTGTGTGGTATTGTAGGTTGTCTATTAACTGGAGTATTTGCATCTGAGTCATTAGGCGGAACCGGTTACGCCGATGGTATCACAATGGTGAGTCAAGTAGGTATACAGTTAATGAGTGTCATCACTTGTGTAGTCTGGACAGCAATTATTGCTTATATTGCGTATAAAATTGCCGATCTAAGTGTTGGTTTGCGAGTATCTGAAGAGTATGAACGTGAAGGTCTTGACATTAACAGCCATGGTGAAAGTGCTTTCAATAATTAAGTAAGAAAAGTTAAGTTATACATATCATTGTTAAAAATTATATATAAAAAAATCTACAGTAGGTGAGTACTGTAGATTTTTGACTTATTAATTATTGTTAAGTTTTTTTCTAGTCATCCCATAGCATAATTGCATTATCTTGGGTCAGGACTAAAGGTGGAGCAAAAAGGTACTCTTTAAATTTCGTTGGTAATAATTGTACATTGTTCAAATTAAACTGTATTTCAGGATAAAACTTGGCAAATTCCTTTAAACGGACATTAAGTAACTCCATTACTCGGTGTGATTCTTTAGCGATTAACATTTCCTCTTTTAACATCCCAATCTGTTTCTTATGATGCTCTGACTCATATATCTCTGGAAAAACAAATGAAAAACCCGATTTATTATTGGTATAGTTATCATTATGATGTTCCCTATATTCAGAATGGTGAAGTTTTAATCCCTTGATACGTAACCCAATAATCTCATCAATATGATCAGTATAATCATTTAAAGTTGAATCTAGATAAGCTAAGGTGTTATGTTCAGGAATTGCATCATTACTGTGCACTAAGGTAAATAATGGCTTTTTATATGTCTTCATTCTGTAACTTCCTTTTAATTCAGGATAAAATAGAATAATAAATTTGACAATAAACATAAACGGCGATTTATATTGTCAAGGTATGTCTGTATAACCTAATGTTTACCCATAAAAATCAATTAAGATTTTTAATATTTTGCTATTTACGACTGACTATTAAAACTAATGGTTTTTATCGAAAACCATTTTGTTACCATTACAATAAGACTAACAGGCTAATTAATAGCATGCTTTAAACCGACTATCTTTTAAGTGCCCCCCATAATGTTGTTAAAATATTAGTTATATAAAATGATTAAATATTTTAAATATAATTTAAGTTTACCATTCAGAAAGTAACCGAATAAATAAACTACTTTTTATTGGATAAAGGTAAGTTAGACTTCTTGCAACTAAACATTTATCACGCTGTTAAGCTTTCCTTTTGATAAAATATTTGTCATAGAATCTTGATTAAGATTAGGGATATATTGACACCTCAATCCAATCATTGGTTAATGTAAGTCCATTTAAGAAGTATCAAATCTTCTTGAAAATGTTGATAATAAAAGGGATAAACTCTACTGCAAATTTATCTTATATCGGACTTAACTCTTTTGTTATTACTCTACTAAAAATATTTTTCAGAAAACTATTAACTTTTGATGAAGCAATCTTATTTATTCTAAAGAATAGAAAATATCTATATATTGGTACGATTAGTGGATATTTCAATACCATTAGATAACATTACTCAATCTTTTTTTATTTTACTAAATAAAACGAATAACAAAATGTATCAACTACGGTAAAGGTATTACTTTATAGATGCAAAACTTAAAAGAATATAACTTATTTAACTTAACTTTACAAATAATATTGCAAATTTTAATTGTTAAATACTAATGATTTTTATTATTTTTGTCTACTATTTGATAAATGATCTATTGTTAACTTTAGGTGAGCTAGATTATTGCAAAAGTGTGATATGCATCATTTTAGTGAATTATTAGATAGGTTAATGGCGAAATATCTATTGGCATTATCAATAGGAATAGATTAGATTATATCCTCTCCATTTTATAAAATGGTTTATAGGGAATAATAAATGAACAGTGAAGAGATTCTAGCTAATAAAAATGAATTTATAAATCGTTACCAATTATCAAAGTTGCATACCTTTGAGTCAGCGGCTCGTCATCTATCCTTTGCATTAGCTGCAGAAGAGCTCTGCATTAGTCCTAGTGCGGTAAGTCATCAAATCAATAAACTTGAAGAAGAGCTTAATTTTAAATTATTTGAACGCTTTCATCGACGAATTACTTTGACCCATGATGGCAAGAATTTATTCACAGTGGTTAAAAAATCACTTAATATTTTGAATCAAGAAATTTTGGATATTAAAAATAAAGATGTTGCAGGTGGACTTACTATTTATTCATGCCCATCTTTTATTCAAGAGTTTTTGATTCCAAAATTATCGCAATTTACTGATTATTATCCCTATATCACTTTAAATATTATATCGGGGAATAAAGCAATCAATTTTAGTCAATATCCTATTGATTTAGCAATTTATTATGATTCATTACATTATGATGAATTAGCGTGTGAACATTTAATTAGTGAAACAATTTTACCGGTTTGTACACCAAGTTATGCTCACCAGTATAATCTTTATAACAACCCGGAAAATTTAAAAAACTGTGTCTTATTACACCATAACCACAATAAACTTTTAGATTTTGGTTTTGATGAATGGCAGTCATGGGCTAACCATTTTTCTCTATCTATTGATTTTAACAAAATACAAAATATGTTATTTGACCGCTCTGATCATTCGGTTACTGCGGCAATCAATAACGCCGGCATTGCTATAGGGAGAAAACAGATTATCGCTAAATATTTGGATTCTGGGCAACTGGTCGCCCCTTTTGCTGATTTAGAAGCTCCATGCACTCAGCGTTATTATATTTGTAAATCACTAGAAAAATATAACCCTAAAGCGGATATTTTTATCCAGTGGTTAAAAAGTTATGTATAATAAGTTTGCTAATAAAATTTGCCTAATTAAGTGTGGCTCACCACACTTAATTTATTGAAGATTATTTTTTTAAATGTTTTAGATTCGGTAAGGCAATGGCAAACAAAATAATGACGACACCAATCCATTGATTTATGTAGACTGATTCTCTTAAATAGAAATAAGAGCAAGTTACCGCAACAGGCAGTTCTGCAGCCGATAAAATTGCACTTAGTGAGATACCAATTTTAGGCATACCGACGGAAAATAAAAAAGGTGGTAAAACCGTGCCCAATAAGGCTAATAAAAAACCTAGTTGATAGATTTTATCGTCAATACTAAGTTCGAAGAAGAACAGTGGCGGAAAAATAACAAAAGTTACAATACAGGCACCGGTTATCATCAAGGCACTCTTTTCTAATTTTGGTAATTCATTACCAATATTGCTACTGGTGGTAATAAAAAGTGAATACATTAATGCCGCTAAAAAACCAAAGAAACAACCTGTTAAGTTCAATTCAATAGCTTGATTAAAAATGCCTGCAGCTAAAGAGCTTCCGACAATAATCGTCACTACCGTGACTAATTGTATCGGTGTTGGTTTATTTTTAAAAATAACGAAATCAATAATCACACTAATCCATAGATATTGCATAAGCAAAATAATGGCGATTGATGCTGGCACTAACTGCACGCATTGATAATAGCAAATGCCGACTAACCCAGGAAATATTCCCACGGCACATACCTGCCATTTTTTAGTTAATGGCGTTTTATTTGCCATAGTTACCTTGCTTTTATTAAGCGTTTTTACCAGAAAATGGATCCCCCATAATATTATCATGCCTAAAAAACACTGAACACCAGTTACTTGACCAAGGGTATAACCAGATTTATAAGCAGTTTTTACAATTGAGGAGAGCACGCCAAAACTGCACGCGCCTAAAAAAACTAATAAACCACCGAAAAATTTTTCTTTCATACTTAAAATCTCATTACGTTTAAAACTATATTTTTCACCAAATAATGGCGCATAAAAAATCATAACCAATAACTTGTGGCTTTATGTCACTATTTTTTACGGTATGGTAATACTCAAAAAAACAGAGGATAACTAAGGGATAATTTATCCCTTAGTTATATTGATAAGTTGTTACTTTGTAGATTGTTTATAATTAAAGGTAAAATAAAAAACCAAACCTAAAATTAACGCGTAAGCCGCAAAAATTAACCAAATCGACTGCCAATCTTTTAAGCCTTCATGGGTATTGAAATCAACTACAAAACCACTAATAAATGAACCAATAATTGCTCCAATGCCATTAACCATCGTCATAAATAGCCCTTGGGCACTGGCACGAATATTAGCACTTACTTCTTTTTCGATAAAAATAGAACCTGAAATATTAAAGAAGTCAAAAGCACAACCATAAACAATCATTGATAACATCAATAATACAAAACCAAATGGAGTTGGATCACCATAGGCAAAAAAGCCAAATCTCAGTGTCCAAGCTATTAAGCTTATCATTATGACCTTTTTAATGCCAAATTTTTTGAGAAAAAATGGGATTGTCAAAATGAAGGCAACTTCAGCCATTTGGGAGACAGATAATAATATCGCTGGATGTTGCACAATGATACTATCTTGAAATTCGGGAATCTTACCAAAATCTTTTAAAAATGCACCACCGAAGGTATTGGTGATTTGTAATATGGCACCTAATAACATCGAAAAGAGAAAAAATATCGACATTACCGGCTTTTTAAATAATACAAGCGCATCTAAGCCTAAACGTGAGATCCATGATTGCTGTTGATTGCGGTTTATTTTAATGTCAGGTAAGGTTGCACTATAGATAACCAAAATTACCGACGCACCACAAGCAATATAGAGTTGGGCATTGCTTATATCGAATTTAAGTAAGCTGATCGTCCACATAGCGATAATAAAGCCGACTGTTCCAAATACCCGAATTTTTGGAAAAACGCTAACAGAGTCTAAATGACTATGTTCCAAACAGTGATAGCTTATTGAATTAGATAAAGCAATGGTTGGCATAAATGCCATCGCATTGATTAACATCAACCAATATAAATGATTAGGTGTGGTTGCGGAGGCTGCATAAAACAGTGCAATAGCACAAACAGCATGACAAAGCATAAACAGATATTTGGGTGGAATAAATTTATCCGCAATAATGCCGATAATAAACGGCATAACTAATGCTGCAAAACCTTTTGTACTATACACTAATCCGACTTCGGCGCCAGAAAAATGCAACGTATTAATTAAATAAATACCAAACGTCGTCAGCCAGCTTCCCCAGATAAAATATTGGAAAAACATCATGACTTGTAATCTATGTTTCATGTTCATTATTTATATCCAAAATAACGTGAACTGTTTAGATGAAATTTTAAAAAATTACCAATTAAAAACGGGCAATTGTTTTAGTAATCAATTTTAAGAAGGTTGATTTAACACGCTCAGCTGTTTCAATCACTTCTTCATGCCCTAATGGTTGATCTAAAATGCCGCAAGCCATATTAGTCAGACACGAAATACCAATAGTTTTGATGCCAGAATGATGAGCAATAATGGCCTCAGGAACAGTAGACATACCAACTGCGTCAGCACCTAAAGTACGGATCATTCTAATTTCAGCTGGAGTTTCATAAGTTGGGCCAGTCCACCAAGCATAAACACCTTGTTGTAAAGTGATGTTGAGCTCTTTAGCCACTTCGCTAACAATTGCTCTTAATGGTTTATTATAAACTTCACTTACGTCCAAAAAGCGTACGCCTAATTCCGGATTATTCGGTCCCATTAATGGGTTATTAGCGGTTAAATTAATGTGATCGGTAATAATCATTAAATCACCTGGTTTAAAACTAGTGTTGACTGCACCACAGGCATTGGTAATGATGAGTTTTTCAACACCAAGCATTTTCATCACTCGCACCGGGAAGGTAACTTGATCTAATGAAAAACCTTCATAATAATGGAAACGACCTTTCATCGCGACGACTGTTTTATCACCAGATTGACCAATCACTAATTCATTCGCATGGCCAACCGCAGCGGATTTGGCAAAGTGAGGAATATTGTCATAAGGAATATGAACTGCGTCTTCAAGAGTATCGGCGAAAGGGCCCAATCCTGATCCAAGTATAATCCCGATTGTCGGTTTTTTGTCGGTTTGTTGTTGAATATAGTTCACTGCTTGTTGTATATCGGCTGTATGATGCATGACGCTATCCTTTCAAATTTTAGTAAAAACTTAATTGATCATAATTAGAAAAAGATCACATAATATATAATAAAAACAAAGTTGTTCTTATTTTGGGCGTATATTATGATGATCTTCGACCAATAAAGAAAGACGTGAGATGAGATATCTTAGATGAAATAAGGTAATGTATTGTTTTTATTAAAATAATCAATAAATTATTTCAACCATTTTTTGACTAATTTAACTGAAAAATCGCTTATTATTCGACAATACGTTCACCATTCGAATAAATAACTCCTTGAGTACCTCTAAAAAATCCCACTAATGTTAATTGGCTCTGTTTAGCTTGTTCAATCGCCATTGAAGTTGCTGCTGAAACCGCAAAGAGTATTTCGACACCGCAACGAGCCGTTTTTTGCACCATTTCATAGCTAGCTCTACTTGAAACCAGAATGATACCTTTTATATTTTGATTAAGTTTTTGTTGTAACTCGGCGCGATAACCTAATAATTTATCTAAAGCGACATGCCTACCCACATCTTCAAATCCAGCAATAAAATTACCGTTTAAATCTAACCATACGGCAGCATGCGTACAACCAGTTTGTCCGCCTACCATCTGGACTTGGGTTAAATAATTAAGTGATTGATGAAAATCAGATAGCTGAATTTTATCGCTTAATGCCAGCGGAGGAATAAACTGACAAACTTGCTCAATCTGTTGGCTACCACAAATACCACAGCCGGTTCTACCAGTTAAATTTCGGCGTTTTTCTTTTAATTGCATAAAACGTCGCGAAGAGAGTTCAATATGCACTTCAATGCCTTGTTCACCATCGATAATATCAATGCCATAAATTTCGTTAACCGACTCGATAATATTTTCAGTTAACGAAAAACCAATAGCGAAATAATTAAGATCTTTAGGGGTTGCCATCATCACCACGTGAGAAACACCGTTATAAATTAGTGCAACTGGTCTTTCGATTGCGACAGTATCTTCTTGTAATGGTTGTAACTGACCATGTCTAAATTTATGCACATTACATTTTTCAATCCCTACAGTCATGATTTATCTCTTAGCTATTAACTGACTTAATTTTCAGTATATTAACTGAGGTTAGTATTAATAAAAAGCCTAACATGTAGACTTATTACTTTTGTTAGTTTCTACCAATGATTAGGCAGGTTAGAACTATACGGCAGTTGTTGTGTTAGAATGAGCTATTCTAAAAAGATAACAGCAAGCAAATTTATGTCATTAAATGAAATCACGCATACTATTATGCAATTTATTGAACACCATCAAGCGTGGGCATTGCCAATTATTTTTTTATTAGCATTTGGCGAATCATTGGCAATCATCTCATTATTAGTTCCTGCCACCGCAATTATATTGGCGGCTGGGGCATTGGTGGGAACAGGGGTGATCTCGTTTATTCCAGTTTTGATTGCCGCATCATTAGGTGCAATTATTGGTGATTTTCTCTCATATTGGTTAGGTAAACATTATCACCAACAGGTAATCTCTTCCTGGCCTTTAAATAAATATCCTAAAATGATATTTCGTGCAGAACAATTCTTCCAGCGATATGGTACATTCGGCGTGTTTATTGGCCGATTCTTCGGACCTTTGCGAGCAGTTGTGCCATTAATTGCTGGTGCGATGCATATGCCGACAACAAAATTCAATCTAGCTAATATTGCTTCAGCACCAATCTGGGCATTTGTATTATTGGCACCCGGTGCATTTGGAGTGCCATGGTTAGAAACCTTATTTGGTTAAATGGTACCAATGGTATAACTACGACGCCCACTTTTACGCCCCAGTGCTTCTAAATTGGTTTGTAAAGGTGGGAATGGCAACGTCAAATCATGTTGACGATAAGCATCAAGAATCAATTTATGTATTGCACTACGTAGTTTCATACGATGTCCCATTTCGGCGGCAAATAATCGCAGTTCAAATAGTTGGATACCTTCTTGAATATCAACTAAAAAGACTTGCGGTTCCGGATCGCTAAGAACATATTCACACTCCTGAGACGCTTGTTGCAATAGTTTTATCACCAATTCACTATCGGCATCAATTGTAGCGGGTATCGTTAACACAATACGAGTGATTGAGTCGGATAGCGACCAGTTTACTAATTGTTCAGTAATAAACGCTTTATTTGGCATGACAATTTCTTTTCTGTCCCAATCAACAATAGTTATTGCCCGAGTATTAATTTTGGTAATGTTACCGGTTAAGTCGCGAATGGTGACGGTATCACCAATCCTAACTGGTTTTTCAAATAAGATAATTAAACCAGAAATAAAGTTAGCAAAAATCTCTTGTAAACCAAAACCCAAGCCAACACCTAACGCTGCAATTAACCATTGAATTTTCGCCCAATCAATACCAATAAACGAAAAAGCAATCATACAACCTATCATTAATATAATGTATTTAGAAACCGTTGAAATGGCATAGCCGGTACCATGTGCTAAGTCTAAATGTTGTAAAATGCCTAATTCAAGTAGCGCCGGCAAGTTTTTTACTAACTGAATCGTGATAGTCATAACTAAAATAGCAATACAGACAGATCCAAGGGTAATATGTTGTTCAATCTCATTACCATTAATGATAGTACTTGTTCCCCAAAGCTTAATGTTATTCATAAAGGCAAAAGCGGAATGAAGTTCAGACCAAAGTAAAATCATACTAATTAACGCAATTAGCATAATAATTGATCGGACTAATTGTAATGACTGAGCACTAATGACATCTAAATCGATAACTGGCTCATCCACATTTTCGTTCATGGATGTGAGATCTTCTTCAATTCCTTTAGCGCGCTGCATACGTTCTAATCGGCGTTGTTTAGTTCGTTCAAATTCAATTCGTCGTTTTTGTATCCACATCCAACGACGTATCATAAAATAAATGACTAACAAACCAAACCAGATAACGACCGAAGCCTCTAATCTTCCTAATAAGACTTCAGCTGTCGACAAATACCCTAAACAAGCAGCAATAATCGCTAACCAAGGGGCACTTAACAATACAAACCAGAGAATATGACTTAATAAATTATCACCGGAGCCTTTTTTATCAATATAAAGTGGCACACCGGCACGATGAATTGAGTTAGTCATAAATACCAACGCAAAACAGAGAACAATAAATGCAGCTCTGCCTATAGTGGCGGCAAATTGCCGATTATTGAACTGATCAAAGCTCATCACCACCACGACTAAAGGAATTACCACCCAAACCGACAATCGATAATATTTCATGGCTTGGCGAACGTTTTGCTTTGACCAACCAAAATGAGTAATAAATAACCCGTTTTGTGAAGCAAAATGTGCCGTGATAATAAAAACCCATAAAACTGGTGCTGCGGCATTAACGCCGTAGCCTAACGCCACGGCGACCGGATAATCCCAGTTAATTTGTAGCGCAAATCCTAATGCTGCCCATAAAATAGGAACGGGTAAAGCCATGATTAATGAAAAAATAATTACTTTCAAGGTAAGTGCATAGCTATCTTGGGTGACTTTACCGACTCGAGTAGCGGATTTATTTAAGAAAGCATTATATTTGCCGCGCATTTTTAATTGTACAAAGACAAACAATAATGAGAGTACTAAGAAAAATAGCGGTTTTGGCGCACTAAGCACTTCAACGCCAGCATTATAAAGTTGCGATAGCGTATCGATTGAAAATGTGACGTAAACTACATCCTTGACCAAATCTAACAGGAAGCTTAGTGAAATCGGATTAACATCCGCCACCCAGAAAAAGTAACGGTGCGCAGCATCATTAACCTCATCAATTGCATTGGTTAATTGCTTATTAGATATTTTTAATTTAGTTAGCTCAAGAATGGTGGTATCAATACCCGAAATCAATGTTTTGAGTAGCTCACCTTGTTCTCTTATTAAGCGTCGATATTGACTAGCGGTTTTTAAATTATTCAAATTACCAGATAATACGGGGTAATTGTCTAAACCTGCTAAGGTATTGGAGTAATTAAGTTGTTGGACTTTGGCTTCGGCAATTTCAGCATCGAGTGGTTGGGATTTGGGTTTTTCTGGTAAGCGTAATAACTGTTGGCGCAGGGTTTCGCCTAAAGCAGTTGAAAAACTCAACCACTCGCCTTGCTCAGCAAGTGTTGCGAGTGTATTTTGAACATGTGAAATTTGGGTATTAATATTATTTTGTTCATTAACGATGCTGGTTAAATGAGCTTTTTGATACTCCATATTTTGACGCAGATCTTCATTTTTCTCATTCAGCTTAGTAATGGCTTCGGTAAGCTGGTCTTCATTATCAATGTTGAGAATTGACTCTTCAGCAAAAGCAAAGCAAGACAGGAGTAGTAATATCCCAGCCAAATAACCGCGCAACAACATAAAGTTAGATCCTTTCAGCTAATTTTTGACCTACACGAGTAACGTCACCAAGTTTAAGATGGTTATCAAATTCAATTGCATTTGAAGCAAACAACGTAATAACGGTTGACCCTAATTTAAAGCAACCCATATCTTCACCTTTAGCTAATTTGACATTACCTGCATAAGTCCAACGCTTCATCACACCGTCACGAGGTGGAGTAATAACACCTTCCCATTTTAATTCAATACTCCCCACGATGGTTGCCCCAACCATAATTTGCACCATTGGGCCAAATGCAGTTTCAAATAGACAAATTACCCGTTCATTTCTGGCAAAAATATTAGGTATACTTTCGGTAGTTGCTTTATTAACCGAAAATAACGAACCAGGAACATAAATCATTTCCCGCAATATACCATCGCATGGCATATGAAAACGATGATAATTTTTCGGTGATAAATAGGTGGTCGCAAAAGATCCATCTTTAAAAAATTTAATCATATCTGGATGGCAAGCAAGCAGCGCTTCTAGTGAGTAAAAATGCCCTTTAGCTTGTAAAAGTAGATTATCCTGAATATGACCAAATTGACTAAGTACGCCATCTGCCGGCATTACGATACTATTTGCCGCGTCATCAATTGGACGCGCATCAGCTTTTAGCTCACGAGCAAAAAAGTCATTAAACGTCTTATACTCTTTAGCATCGGTTAACTTAGCTTCGTTCAAATCGATTTTATATAATTTACAAAAACCGATAATCATCCAAGTTGTGACTCTGCCCAAACGTTTATTAGCTAACCAACCGAATAGGCTAGTTAATAACTGTTTCGGAAGAAGATACTGAATAATTGCTTTTAACTGATTTAACATAGATAGCTCTCAATTTATTTTCTAAATAAGGCATTATATCAATATTTAGTCTGAAAGTATAAACAACCCAACCTTATTCTCATTTTGTGGCAAAGATCACTAGCATTTTAAAAATTTTGCCACACTTATTTAACAATGGCAGTCAATTTAAAGTATCTATTCGGTTAGTTCACTAGACTGTCCTCATTAGCAAAAGTGAGGATAGTTACAATGGCAGATAGATATATTGCTGCAATCGATTTAGGCGCATCCAGCGGCCGAGTCATGTTATCGAGTTATCAATCTCAAACGGCAAAATTAACCCTAATTGAGATACATCGATTCAGTAATGGATATAAAAGTGATGGTAAAAACTTCTGTTGGGATTTGCTTTACTTAGAACAAGAAATCATTACAGGATTAAACAAAATTAGCCAACAAGGTATCAAACTCGACAGTATTGGTATTGATACTTGGGGCGTTGATTATGTGTTGCTTGATAAGCAAGGCCAAATCGTTGGTCCTACATACTCTTATCGTGATCATCGTACTGACAATATTATGTCAAAAGTACAAGCTGACATTGGCTTAGAAAATATTTATCAAAAAACTGGTATCCAATTTTTAACCTTCAATACACTTTATCAACTCAAAGCCATGATGCTTGAATCACCGCAATGGTTATCACAAGTGACGGATTTTGTCATGGTTGCTGATTATTTAATTTATCGCTTAACTGGGGTATTAAATCGTGAATACACCAATGCAACCACCACTCAACTGGTCAATGTTGCCACTCAGGATTGGGACAAAGATCTGCTCGATTATCTCGGTATACCGCGTAAATGGTTTGGTGATATCAGTATGCCCGGAAATCAAGTTGGTTATTGGCAAAGTGCCAAAGGCGATCGTATACCGGTAATTGCCGTTGCTAGCCATGATACCGCTAGTGCAGTTATTGCTACGCCAATGATGGATGAACATAGTGCTTATTTATGTTCAGGTACTTGGTCATTAATGGGATTGGAGGCGAAACAACCACTGACAGGCGAACAAGCATTAAAAGCCAATATTACTAATGAAGGTGGGGTAGAAGGTAATTATCGAGTATTAAAAAACATTATGGGATTGTGGCTATTCCAACGTGTTTGTGCTGAAAATAACATCAAAGATATTACTGATTTAATCGCATCAGCAAAACAAGAACTACCTTCTGTTTTTCTGATTAATCCTAATGATCCAAGGTTTTTAAATCCAGACGTGATGACAGAAACCATTAAACAAGTCTGTTTAGAAAACAGCGGTCAAGTTCCTAAAACCTTATCCCAGTTAGTCAGATGTATTTTTGACAGTCTCGCTCACTTATATCGAGACGTATTACACGAGTTATCGACACTCAGTGGTAAATCAATCAACACATTACACATTGTTGGGGGAGGTTGTCAAAACGCTTTTTTAAACCAGTTATGTGCGGACTTATGCAATGTCAATGTTAGTGCCGGTCCGATTGAATCATCAGCATTAGGTAATGTCGGTTATCAGTTAATTTCCTTAGGTGAAGTTGCTGATGTTAACGCATTAAGACAGCTAATTTCCCAGAATTTTGACAACAAATATTATCAACCAATAAGTAATTAACCAATTAATTGAAAAAATTTTATATTTAGTAAGGAGTATTCCATGAGCACAATTGAAAATGCCTATCAGATCGCCAAAGCAAGATTTGCTGAAATCGGGGTAGATACCGATGCAGCAATATTCGCAATGGCAAAATTACCGATCTCAGTGCACTGTTGGCAAGGAGATGATGTTGCCGGTTTTGAAATGCAAGAGGGCGAATTAACAGGGGGGATCCAAGCAACCGGTAATTATCCGGGTAAAGCTCGCACTGCCGATGAATTAAGATCAGATTTAGATAAAGCTTTTAGTCTTATTCCTGGCCCGAAACGACTAAATCTACATGCTTCATATTTAGAATCTGAGCAAAAAGTCGATCGAAATGAAGTTAAACCTGAACATTTTGCCAATTGGGTCAATTGGGCTAAACAACACCAAATTGGTTTAGATTTCAATCCAACTTATTTTTCACATCCTTTAAGTAATGAAGGCACTTTAACCCATGTTAATCCAGAAATTCGACAATTCTGGATAGAACACGGCAAAGCATGTCGTAAAGTATCAGAATATTTTGGTAAAGAATTAGGTACACCTTCTGTTATGAATATCTGGCTACCTGATGGTATGAAAGATATTACTGTCGACAAATTTAGTCCTAGACAACATTTAGTTGAATCATTGGATCAAATTATCCACGAAAAAATCGATCCTAAATATCATATTGATGCGGTTGAAAGTAAATTGTTTGGTATTGGTCTCGAATCTTATACCGCTGGTTCAAATGAATTTTATCTAGCTTATGCGACATCACGTAAAACTGCACTATGTCTAGATGCTGGACATTTCCATCCAACTGAAGTGATTTCCGACAAAATTTCTGCCGTTATGCCATTTGTTGAACATCTATTACTGCATGTTAGCCGTCCTGTACGTTGGGATAGCGATCATGTGGTACTTTTCGATGATGAAACGCAAAATATTGCCAGTGAAATCATTCGAAACAAACTATTTGATCGCGTGCATATCGGTCTAGATTTCTTTGATGCCTCCATTAACCGTATTGCGGCATGGGTAATTGGTACGCGCAATATGAAAAAATGCCTATTAAAAGCATTATTAGAACCAACCGAAAAATTAAAAAAATATGAACACGATCGTGACTTTACCTCACGATTAGCATTACTAGAAGAACAGAAATCACTACCTTGGCAAGCAGTTTGGGATCAGTACTGTTTATTGAATGAAGTCCCTGTTGGCAGTCGCTGGTTAGATGAAGTTCGTCAATATGAAAAAACAGTTTTAACTAAACGATCATAAGGAACACAAATGCAACAGATTTTTTGCTCTTGGTTTATAAAAGGGATGATCAAAGCTACTTATGACATGTGGTTAAAAGGCTAGGATAAGCGTAATGAGACACTTAAATAGTAAAAGTTGCTAATAACAATAGAGCAAATTATATTTTGAAAATATAAGGATAAGTATATGGGTAGTTCAATTATTTTAGGCATATTTTGGCACTTTGTTGGTGCTGCCTCTGCCGCTTGTTTTTATGCACCACTTAAAAAAGTAAAAAATTGGTCATGGGAAACCATGTGGTCAATCGCCGGACTGTTTTCATGGATCATTTTACCATGGTCAATTAGTTATTTCTTATTACCCGATTTTTGGGCTTATTACGCTTCGTTTGGTGCAGACATCTTAATGCCAGTCTTTTTATTTGGCGCAATGTGGGGCGTTGGTAATATTGGTTATGGTCTAACAATGCGTTATTTAGGTATGTCGATGGGCATTGGAATTGCTATTGGCATAACCTTAATCGTCGGTACTCTTATGACACCAATATTACAAGGTAAATTTGGTGAATTACTGGCATCGACTGGCGGTAAAATGACATTATTAGGCGTAGTCATTGCGGTTATTGGGGTTGCTATTGTGACTTATGCCGGTTTATTGAAAGAAAAAACATTAGGTGTACAAGTTGAAGATTTTAATTTAAAGAAAGGCCTTCTACTTGCCATCATGTGTGGTATTTTCTCTGCGGGTATGTCATTTGCCATGAGCGTCGCAGTACCTATGCACGAAAAAGCGGCTGAGCTTGGCGTAGATCATCTATATGTAGCACTGCCAAGTTATGTCATTATCATGGGTGGTGGGGCAATTATTAATCTCGGCTTCTGTATTAGTCGACTCTGCGCTAAAAAAGAACTATCATTTAAAAAAGATATTTCAGTTGCCAAATCCCTACTGATTAGCAATATCCTCTTTGCTATCTTAGGTGGTGCAATGTGGTATTTCCAATTCTTCTTCTATGCTTGGGGCCATGCAAATATTCCGACTGAATATGGCTTTATGAGTTGGATGCTACATATGAGTTTCTATGTACTTTGTGGTGGTATTGTTGGTTTAGCACTCAAAGAGTGGTTTGGTACCGGCAAAAAACCTGTACGTATACTTTGTATTGGTTGCTTAGTAATTATTGTCGCTGCCAATATTGTCGGTTTAGGAATGACTAATTAAAAGGAAAACATTATGGCTTATAGAATGATTCTAAATGAAACATCATATTTTGGGGCAGGTTCAATCACTCAAATCGTAGATGAAGTAAAAAAACGTGGTTTTAAAAAAGCGTTAGTAGTTACTGATAAAGACCTAATCAAATTCAATGTTGCCACTAAAGTAACCCAGTTACTCGATAGCAATGGTTTAGTTTATCAAGTTTTTGATGAAGTTATGCCAAATCCAACCATTGGTATTGTACAAAAAGGGGTTGAAGTATTTAAACAATCTGGTGCCGACTACCTGATTGCGATTGGTGGTGGTTCACCACAAGATACCGCAAAAGCTATCGGGATTATCATTAACAATCCAGAATTTGCTGACGTACGTAGTCTTGAAGGCGTTGCGCCAACTAAAAAACCGGCGGTTCCAACGATTGCAATTCCAACCACAGCAGGTACGGCTGCCGAAGTGACGATTAACTACGTAATCACAGACGAGGAGAACAAGCGCAAATTTGTCTGTGTTGACCCACATGATATCCCTGTCGTTGCGATTATTGATTCAGACATGATGACCAGTATGCCGGCAAGTTTAAAAGCTGCAACGGGCGTTGACGCTTTAACTCACGCGATTGAAGGTTATATAACTAAAGGCGCTTGGGAACTATCAGATATGTTTCATCTCAAAGCAATCGAAGTTATCTCTCGTTCATTACGTGACTCGGTAAAAGGAATTGCCAAAGGTTGTGAAGATATGGCATTAGGGCAATATATTGCAGGCATGGGCTTCTCAAATGTCGGGTTAGGATTAGTTCATGGCATGGCTCATCCACTCGGTGCATTTTATGGCACACCTCACGGTGTGGCTAATGCGGTGCTGTTACCGCATATCATGGCTTACAATGCCGAATTTACCGGCGACAAATACCGTGATATCGCCAAAGCGATGGGGGTAACTGCGACGGAAACCATGACTACCGAACAGGCAAGAAAAGCTGCTGTTGATGCCGTTAAACAACTTAATGCTGATGTCGGTATTCCACCTACATTAAAAGAGATTGGCGTAAAATTAGAAGATATTCCTGCGCTGGCTCAAGCTGCTTTTGACGATGTTTGTACCGGTGGCAATCCACGTGACACTAACGTAACAGAAATTGAGCAACTATATCACGCTATTTACTAATAAAAATCGCACAATGAAATGAAATAGGTTAATTACAAATTAGCCTATTTCATAGGAAAAGGGATCACTATGATAAGAAAAGCGAGTATTATGCAGGTACACCCTGACAAACATGCTGAATATAAAAAACGGCATGACGAAATCTTTCCTGATCTAGTAAAAGAACTTAAAGCCCATGGTGCTCACAATTACTCAATCTTTTTAGACAGCAAACGAAATCTACTGTTTGCTTATGTTGAAATTGAATCAGAAGCGCGTTGGGATGCGGTTGCTAAAACAGCTGCTTGTCAAAAATGGTGGGCATTTATGCAAGACATCATGCCAAGCAATCCTGACAACAGTCCGATTAGTGAACCATTAACCGAAGTCTTTTATTTAGCATAAAATATTACTCTCTTTTAGCCATCTGAAAGAGAGTAAATTCAATATACCGATTGTTTTAACGCCCTTAATTACCCCTTTTTATCATTAAATTTAGCTCGATATTGGGAAGGAGTTTGCTCGGTTAGCTTTTTAAACACTGATGAAAAATAGTTACTATCATCATAGCCACACTCAGCGGCTATCATGCTAATCGAATAATTAGTAGTTCGAAGTAAAGACATCGCATCACATAAGCGTCTTTTTTGTAAATAACCGCTAATAGTCATCCCTGTTTGACTTTTAAATAAACGACTAAGTGAACGACTGGCAATATGATTTTCTTTGCAAAAAACATCGATATTAAATGGCGTTGCAATACTGTTATGCAGCGCGGTAAATAATAGATCTAACTGATGAGTCGCGGTAGGCAGAGCTACCTTTGGTGCTTGCTTAATCCGATCTAACCAAATAACCAACTGTAAAAACAGAGCCTCGGATAGATGCACGGAAGCTAAATTATTTTTCTTAGATTCAACGTCTAATTGCTCAATAAGCGGCGCTAAAAGTTTAAGATAGGACGGTTGAATTCGCCAAAAACGTTCATTATGTTTGGCCGTCACTTTAGGTAGATAAAACTCAATCGTAGATGATAAAAAAAGTGACTCTCGTAAATATAAGATATTATCCAATCTAAGGTTATTAACTGATTCATAGCCATGCACATCTTTCGGATTAATATATAAAATATCGCCACTGGTAATTGGATAAACATAATTATTCCAATGATGCAGACCATTACCAGAACAAACGATCACAATTTCATTAAAATCGTGATCGTGCAAAGGAAAGGGTTGTTGATGATCACGTTTTTCGACAGTAACAGTATTCATCTCCGAAATAAAATAATCTTGTTTATATAAACGCAAACATCTCTCCATAAACTGTTCCTCATTAGTTAATGATGAGGTTTATCAGGATTATTACGTAATATTTGTGGTGAAAACGTAAACTCTTGTTTAAAGCAGGTGGAAAAATAAGCACTATCATTAAAACCACATTCTTGTGCGATGGTGGTAATGGATTTATTGCTATATATTAAATGGGTGTAAGCATAAGCTAACCGTAACTTCGTTAGATATTTTTGTGGTGTGATACCAATTTCATTTTTCATATGACGATGAAAAGAGCGTAACGACAATGAAAATTGTGCGGTTAACTGTTGCCAATCAATTTGTTCCTTAAAATTGATTTGTAACCAACTTAGCAGTTGTTTAACGCGATTATCACATGAACCAGAACCCTGATTAACATAAATATTATTACTAAAAATCAATAACAACTGTAAAAAAAGACTCTCCTGAATTGCATTGGATTGATTGGGTGTCATCTGCTTAATAATCGATTGAATATGTTCATTAGATTTTTTGTCAAAAAAGTAGTGCGACTGAGTTGGATCAGAATTTGGGATTAATTGATTTATTCCATTCCCATTAATAAAACGAAATTTATCAGGGTCTCTAAACAAAATATTGGTCAAATGCAAATCATGTACGTTATCGTATAAATGACAATCGGTAGCCTTAATGTAAAACATCATACCTGGATACAAATCAAACAGTCGCCCATTTAAAATGTGTTTGCCATATCCGCTGGTCACAATAACAATCTCATTAAAATTATGGGTATGTTCTGGATAGACAGGTTGCGGTGCCCGAGGCTCAACGGTAATATTTTGATCGCTAGAAGAAAAAAAATCTTTATCAAGTAACATTTCAATCATTTTGAACCTCATATCTTTTTAAAACTTACCACCACATTCTAAAAAGTAAATTGAAATCTCACCTTTAATATTTGGACAGCTAACATAATATTTTGGCGATAAATTATAGCTATCTGGAACTTTTTATTAAAAATGTGCGAAGCTTCACATTTTTAAAGCTACCGAAAAAGTCACTGTAGACCAGCAAAATGCACTTTCTGCCGGACTTATTATTGCTGAACAAAATATGTTTTGTTGGAATAGTTTAGACAGTGATACTAAATTCTCAGATAAAAGAGAACAAAAATATCGCTTGGGTACTACTTGGGGATTTATTCTGCTCAAACTGCCATTGTGAAAATATCTGCCTTTGATGCATTATTTTGGGGGATAGTTACACACTGAAGTCTGATATTTTCGGTTGTGACTAAGTTATGTTAAATCAATAAATATTTATAGCGTAAATCAGTTTCTGCCCAGCTTAGGATAATTAGAACTATAGCTTACCTATAAACCATCTACCTTGAATACAATCAAATTATCAATATAACATCAAGCTATTTTGTATATTTTTAAAGCTAAGATAAAAAACTGTCTTTTATATTCTTATCTTATTTTGCTATGATTTAATTTAATATTAATAATTTTAAAAATTATTGACAATGAAACATCTTATACAACGGATCATATTACTCACTTTCTACCTGGTATTCATTGACTTTGTACAAGCAAGTCAAGAAAGTATTTGTCACACCGATTCTCCTTATTATGATTTGTTGGTTGAAAAGGACGGCATATATCTGCAAGAAACAGTGAAAGCTAAGAACAAAATTAGTTACATATCTCAATCAAAAGTACGCTTAACGGACATTACAGATAAGAGTGCTCGGATTATTTCTGATGATGGTAACAAGATACTTGTATTATTTAATGCAAAATACTATTTTATACCTAAACCCTTATATAGAAGAGACATCAGCAAATATGAAATTACCCCATTATTTAATGAAAATGAGGTTAGCAAAATTGTTTCTAACAAATTCTTTCTAATTTCTAACCATTGGTATTATGTCTCTTATACGTTTAAGGGGGAATCCGATAAACACAAAATACCTGAGCTCAAAGGAAATTTAGAAATCATTGCTGATAGTTACAAATATTTAAATGATAATGTAGTTTTATTAAAAGATAATAATGCTGTGTATGTCTACGATATAAGTAAGAATAAACTTGAAAAAATTCCTCATCTCACACCTTCACAAACATATCTTTTTCAGACACATCATTCTTATCCAAAAATTTACTACTTGTATGACGATGATACATTTTATCTGATTGATATAGACTTTAAATACACAGACATTACCGAAGAGTTCAATCTGCAAGGTAAATATAATGGGTTTACTAAAGCAGAGATGCACACTAATTGGTCAGGTGATTCTATGGATACAAAGGATGGGCTGATATGGATTAAAATATTTAATTCTTTTAAACCAGTTAAAGCGACCTATCTGAATGCGTACAAAGATTTATATGTGTATCATGACAAAGTATTTAATTACAATGATTATCTTAATTGGTTTGCACACCATGAAGCTGATCCTTCTGATCCGAGCTATAGAGATGGATCAATTGATATATCAAATGTCAAAAATCCTGGTGAATTACACGCAATTTCATCAGGTTCAGTGTTCTTTGACAATCAACAATACTATAGTCTTGAAGAAAATTCACGAAGACTAGAAAAAAAGGAGTCTTCTGTCTATCTCAAACTACTTACTACAAAAGATGATATTGAAATCAGAAAGAAGCGAATTTTTATTGACGGGCAACAACTCAATACCGATAAATTTCAAGATGCTCCGATTTTTCTGGGATCAATTGTCGATATTATAAGTCCATGTGTGGAAATTATACTTCCAGCTTGCGGCTACGAATACCGTTCAAAACAGGATTATTATTACTTTTTTACAGATGGTAAAAAAGTTTATACTTATATCAATCCCGTAGAAAATCAAAAACCAAAAGTGCTGGATAACGTTTCTCCTCGAAATCTCAAGGTAAACGATTACGATACTTTAAAAAAATTACTGAACATATTGGTACCAACAGCAAAGAAAAACGGTTAGTTTAAGAAAGATCCGAGGGCACCAATCTCCGCTAGCTGATGACATAGTTTTTTCAGTACTAGACGGGCATATACATAATTGATTTAATGTTTAGCAAATACCGGTTCTGTTCACTGACCGGAATGCACTGAAGTCTGATATTTTTGGTTGTGACTAAGTTATGTTAAATCAAAAAATATTTATAGTGTAAATCAGTTTCTGCCCAGCCTAGGATAATTAGAACTATAGCTTACCTATAAAACCATCTACCTTGAATGCAATCAAATTATCAATATAACATCAAGCTAGGTTGTGGATAACGTTGGGTCAATCGTTTATTTCGTTTAGAGCGAATGTTGAGTTTTAACTGACAATAAACCTGATAAACCCGTTTATGATTTCACGTATATCCCAGTTTCCTGATTCGATGAAAACACTTAGGAAATCCCCAACGTAGCTAGAAATATTTAAGTGTTAAGCAAAATTCAACGGCCTCCTTATTTAAACAACTAATTAACTTTTCGCTCTTCTGTTGGTGTGATGCCAAAAGTCTTTTTATACAGGGTGGTAAAATGATTACTGTTAATAAAACCACATAACAATGATATCTCGGTAACAGTCATATCACTTTCTCTAATCTTTAATCTGGCTGACAATAACCTCAATCGTTTAATGTAATTTTCCGGGGTTAAGCCAGTCGCTTGTTTAATATGCCTAAACATTGTCCGCGTAGTTAAATGAAACCTTTGCGCTATATTATGCCAATCATATTCATCAAAACAGTTTTCTTGAAGATGATTAAGTAAAAGATGGAGTTTATAACGAGTATTATTTTTTGGCGATTGTCGCTTGTATTGTTTGATGATAATAAGTAATTTAAAAAATAGATACTCACGATGGCCGATTGTGTTATCTAAATTAAATAATTGCTCAATAATGAGATTACACTCTTGGCGAATGCTCGGTGCTAACCAAATATAAGAACCTAAATCACTGGCTGAAATCGGTTTTAACAACTCCTCCATATTTTTTAAAAATGTAAAATGCCGATTAGGATTGATTAGAATATTAGTTAACTTTAATGTGCCAAGGTCATCATAAAAATGGTAATCATGGCCTCTAACTAAAAAAACATCACCTTGTTGAATAAATAACGGCTTGCCATTAATAACATGTAGTCCATGACCATGTTCAACAATCACTAATTCATCAAATTCATGATTATGTTCACTACCGTTATTCTCAGGATCGCTTTTATACAGCGCTAATTTATCTGATTTATGATTAAAATAAGTATCAATTTTCAACGTATTCATATTTATCGATCCTTACAACTGCAACTGATTAAGATCTTGCACAAAATAAAAGATTTTTTATCTAACCTATAAACAAAATAAAGTAATTAAACATGAGATAAAAAATAATATTCTCAGAAATGTGAACTCGCTCGGTCTAAGCTTTTTAATATTGCCATTTATAGATGCAATCTGGCAGTATCTTGGTAGCAAGCCTCTGTTTTGCCTAGCTATACTCCTAGACGTTTTTTATAGGAGAAGAATATGGCACAAGCAATTCAAAACAACGCTAATGCAACTATGATAAAAAATAATGCATTCATTCTAAAAGCTGAGCAATTACAACCAGTAATCTATCAAAAAAAAATTACCCCCCAAAATATCATCTCTCTGATTAATGATCCGAGCGCTATTCATAACTGCTCATCACAAGTTGTTAGTGATGCAGAGCATTATTTACATCAAAGTTTTCATTCTGGCGATAGTTTTATCATTGATTTTGGCCAGCACAATGTTGGGTATCTCTCTTTCTTATGCGAATCTATCGGTAGCCCACCCGATGCGCCAGCGCATATAAAATTAACTTTTGGTGAAACACTCTGCGAAATGGCAGAGCCATTTGATCAATACCAAGGCTGGCTTAGTAAAAGCTGGTTGCAACAGCATGACGAATATATTGATGTTTTACCCGCTAAAATTAATTTAACTCGACGCTACTGTTTTCGTTATTTAAAAATCGACGTTGTCTCGCTTTCGCCTAAATATCGGATCTTATTTAAAGAGATAACCTTTAACACAGTTAGTTCGGCACCGGAAAACTGTCTAACTTATCAATCACAAGATCCGCAATTAGCTAAGATAGATCAGGTATCCATACATACACTGCGAAATTGTATGCAAGACGTCTTTGAAGATGGTCCAAAAAGAGATCGAAGATTATGGTTAGGCGACCTGCGTTTACAAGCCCTCGTTAACAATGTTACGTTTCAACACTACGATTTAGTTCGTCGCTGCTTATATCTCTTTGCAAGCCATCGTCGTGAAGATGGCATGGTCTCAGCTAATATATTTATAAAACCCGATATCATTGCTGATGATACTTTCTTATTTGATTACTCGCTCTTTTTTGTCGATGTGCTTTATGACTACTTTAATCAAACAAATGATGTGCAAACTGTTAAAGATCTTTGGCCTATCGCTTTACAGCAAATTGCAATAAACCTAAACCGCTGTGATTCACAAGGATTAGTCACTGATAGTGATGATTGGTGGTCATTTATTGATTGGCACGAAAAACTCAATAAACAAGGCGCTTCTCAAGGTGTGTTAATCTACTGTTTAGACAAAGCCTGCCAACTTTCACACCATTTTCAACCCGACATAAGCGAACAACTGAGCCAAAAATTAGCTTTGGTTAAACGAGCAGCATACACATTATGGGATGAGGAAACCGGTTTTTACCTCAGTGGTAAACAAAAACAAATTAGTTATGCCACGCAAATCTGGATGATTTTAGCGGATATTGGCGATTTAGCCCATCAACAAAAATTATTATCTCAATTAAAAACCACACCACCAGAGATAGGCATGAACACCCCTTACTTACGTCATCACTATATCTTAGCGCTATTCAAAGTAGGCATGAAACAACAAGCCATCGATGAGATTAAAGCATATTGGGGAAAAATGGTTGAATTTGGTGCCGACACGTTTTGGGAATTGTTCGATCCAAACAACCTTAATTACTCACCGTATGGCAGCAAAATCATCAATAGCTACTGTCATGCATGGAGTTGCACTCCCGCTTGGTTTATTCGACAAAATAAACTTTAACTGAAAAATTTATAAGGAATAAAAAATGGTCAATTCATTATTTTCGCTTTGGCGACAACGTATAGGTTATGGGATTGCCGATTTATCTTGTAACTTAGTTTGGCAATTAATCTCATTGTATCTGATGTATTTTTATACGGATGTAATGGGGCTTCCAGCTTACTATGTAGGCATCATGTTTTTGGTCACTCGTCTGGTTGACGGTGTTGCTGATGTATTAATGGGTTTAGTTATCGATAATACCTCAACACGTTGGGGGCGTTGTCGTCCATGGTTATTAATCGGGGCAATTCCATTTGGCATATTATGTATTTTAGTCTTCTATGTCCCTGATTTTGGCACAATAGGTAAATTAATCTATGCCTTTATCACCTATCTATGTCTCTCATTTATCTATACTATCGTCAACATTCCTTTCAGTGCCATGTTGCCATTTTTAACCGCAGATTCATTAGAACGCACAACCTTATCATCTGTAAGAATTTTGTTAGGCTCCTTAGGATCAACTATTGTCGCTGTTGCAACATTGCCTTTGGTTGCGACCTTAGGTAACGGTGACCAAACGCATGGCTTTTTATTTACGGCTATTATTTTTGGGATTATTGCTACTTTCTTTTTAATTGTAAGTTTTAAAAATGTTGAAGAGAAAATAACCATACAACAAGAGCGAATGACTTTAACGCGAGCATGGAAAGGGTTAAAAGACAATACGCCGTGGAAAATCTTCGCAACCAATATCTTTCTAATGTGGGGGGCATTTTTTTTACAAACGGGATCATTGGTCTATTTTTTCAACTATTACGTTGAAAGTGAAAACCTTACTGCCATTATTGCGGGAATATCAACTTTCGTCCCCTTAATTGGTACGCTTACCGTTCCATTGTTAGCCAATTATATGAAAAAACGTCATGTTTACCTATTCTCAAGCACTATCAACCTAATTGGAATGGGAATAATGATGTTATCGGGTGTTAACCATACTGGCCTTATCATCGGGGCAGTTATCTTATCTTTAGGCGCAGGTCAACGTCTGGCTATCTACTTTTCTATGCAGGCCGATCCTGTTGATTATGGAGTGTGGAAGACAGGTATTAATACAGCTGGGATCCTAACTTCAATCAATGGCTTTTTAGGTAAAGTCGCAATGGCGGGTGCGGGGGCGATTACTGGTTTCTTACTCTCATCCGGTGGTTATGTTGCTAATGCGGTACAAGTTCCGAGTGCACTTTTTGCAATTAAACTCTGCTATTTATATCTACCGGCTATTCTAATTATCGCATCGATGTTTTGGATCGCTAAGTTCTACAAACTTGATGATAGTTATGCATCAATTCGAGCGGAGCTTGATGTCAGAAGCCAAAATCCTAGTGATGACAAATAAGCTGATTAACTCTACTTTAAAAGGAAATAACAATGAAATTAAAAATAATAGCCGGAGTCTGCTGTTTCTATTCTTTATCAGTATCAGCATCAATTGAATGGCAGACCGAACAAGGTACACTTAAATTTTATGGCGATGTGGAATTCAATATAGATGCTGCAAGCAAAAAAAAGCAGTTAACCTCACTTAGGACATCGGCAAATAAAGATTTTGATGCTAGCGATACAGAACAGTGGGATATCAATGGTCGCATTTTATTCGGCATGGATGGAAAAAGAGAATTAGATAATCGAAATTATGCTGGATTCTCGGTACAACCACTGGCTGATTTGAGCGGTAAAGTTAATTTAGATGATGCGAGTTTTTATTTTGGCAGAAAAGATGATTGGCGTTTAAGAATCGGCCGTTATGAAGCTTATGACATGTTCCCACTTGGGCAAGATACCTTTATCGAATACTCCGGTAACACCGCAAACGATCTCTATAACGATGGCTTTGGTTACATTTATATGCTCAAAGAGGGTAGAGGGCGCAGTAGTAACGGCGGTGCAATCGAATTAACTAAAGAATTAGGTGCGGTGAATTTACAAGTTAATGCAATGGTAAAAGATGGAACCTCCTTATTTGCTAATAACCGTTATCATGGTTATAAATTGCATAAAGATAAAAACGTCGTTTACCTACGTCCAATTATTTCCTACCAAACTAATGATCTCTCTGTAGCCATCGCCATGGAGCGCAATGTGGTTAATAATGCTTATGGCTATCATGATAAAAATGATAAATGGCATGATCAGTCAAAACGCCATGGCTATGGCTTTACCATGAGCTGGAATAGTGAAGGAGATTTCGATAAATCATTCGATGGATTACTTCTCAATAGTAGTATTTCGTATTTAGATGCTGAACAAGAAAAAGATTTCACAGCAGGTATAAACGGTATTTGGCAAGGGCTTGGTCTAGGTTATATTTATGCTGCCAATGATATTAAAGCCTTCAATACCAATTACCATGGCGATGGTGAAATTTACGCTAAAGGTAAATATAAATTACATACTATCAATGCTTCATACTTAATTCCGAATGTGATGGATATGGATAACTTTAATATCTACTTAGGTACGTATTTATCTAGACTGGAACGTGATGAAAAACAAGGCGGTGGTAATGACAATCGTTATGGGGTAAGGGTTCGCTTTAAATATTTCTTCTAATTAATACTAATTAAATTAAAATTCCACCCCAAGTAAAAAGCAAACTCACTTTACTTGGGGGGATGCTAAACAGCGTCACGCATTAAAAGAGCACAAAAAACACCAAATTATCAATAATAAAAACCGGGATCAAAATGGCAATTGACCATTTCATATAACCGAAAAAGCTTGGCATAGTGATTTTATGTTGGCAAGCGATGGTTTTCACCATAAAGTTAGGTGCATTACCAATATAACTTAGAGCGCCCATAAATACCGAGCCCATTGAAATGGCCAGTAACGTGTTTTCAAAGGTGGTCATTAAGCTGGCGGCATTACCGGATGCTAGATTAAAAAAGACCAGATAAGTTGGTGCATTATCTAAAAATCCGGATAGTAATCCAGATAACCAAAAATACATGCTATTTATTGGTGTACCGTGTTCACTTGTCACCATCGAAACCACTGAAGCCAAAGCACCCAGATCACCTGCACGTAAAATCGCTAACACAGGCACAATAGTAATAAAAATACCGATAAATAATTTAGCCACCTCTTTTATCGGATCCCAATTAAATTCGTTACCAGCTCGGACTTGTTTCGGCGTCATCACAATAGAGATAAGCGTAATTGCAATAAAAAGAGCATCACGAACAAGATTTTGTAATGCTATTTGTGATCCTAACAGCGTAAAATATAGCGACGAATGCCATACGCCAGACAACAGCACACTAGCAATAATAGCGACTAATAGCACAAGATTTTTTAGGCCATATAGCTTAACGGGTTCGGCGCTAATTGTGTTGTTAATGGCACCATATTGCTTAGCGTAATAGTACCTATCGATAAAATAATAGATGATTAGCAGTAGACCTGATGTCAGCACAACAGGCAATAACATATGCTTAACGGTCCAGAAAAAATCGACGCCTTTTAAAAAACCAATAAATAACGGTGGATCGCCTAAAGGGGTTAATCCGCCACCAATATTGGCAACTAAAAAGATAAAGAAGATCACGGTATGCACTGCATATTGTCGCTGGCGATTAGCTCGCAGTAATGGTCGAATCATCAACATCGCAGCGCCAGTCGTTCCCATAATAGAGGCAAAAACCACACCGACCGCCAATAAAATAACATTTGATTTTGGAGTACTGATCTTATCACTCTTAATAAGAATACCACCAGAAACCGTGAACAGCGTCAAAAGTAGCAATATAAAAGGAATATACTCCTCAATAATGGCATGTACCGTTAACTCGATCGTGGTGGTTAATCCAAAAGAGAATAATGCAGAGCCTAAAAATAAAAACGTCCAAATAGCAACGATTTTGCCATAATGATGATGCCATAAACGGGCTAAAAACAGCGGGCATAAGGCGATGGATAATAAAATTCCAACAAACGGAATTGCCCAATATAATGATAACGCTTGTCCATTAAACTCGCTGGCATGTGAATCAAAAGACATTAGCATTAAACTAAAAAACGGTAATATCGAAAAATCTTTTAGACGTTTCATTAGGTTACTGTATGAATTGAAAGTGGCAGATTATAGCAAATCCCAATTTAATTTTCGAATAATTCATCTGGCGATAATGGTTATAGAGCAAGTTGAGCAACTGTTTTTTTTTGACGGATAAACGGCGAGCTTTTTTCACAAATTTACTGAAAAACGCTATAATAACTAGTAATTCTTTATTTTGGATCATATATGCAATCAGTCAAAAAAACCGTTTTACATCACCGCAATAAACATATTAATGGTTATCCATTTGATTTACTTATTAAAACATTACCCGAGCTAGCAAATTTTGTTAAACCTAACCAATTTGGTCGGGTGACGATTGATTTTGCCGATCCTCTTGCGGTCAAAACGCTCAACAAAGCACTGTTATTGCACTATTATCAACTCTCCTATTGGGATATTCCCGACAATTATCTCTGCCCGCCAATTCCGGGACGAGCAGATTATATTCACTATTTGGCCGATCTATTGGCTCAAGATAATCAAAATCAGACGCCTATCGGTAAGCAAGTTCGCATATTAGATATTGGCGTTGGCGCAAATATAATTTATCCGATTATTGGTTGTGCCGAGTATGGTTGGTCTTTTGTGGGTAGTGATATTAATCCTACATCCATCAAAGTTGCGTCGTTAATAACAAAATCCAATGATCTATTAAAAAATACCCTCCAATGTCGCTTACAACTTAACAGCGAAGCTATTTTTGAAAATATCATTCAACCCAATGAGTTTTATCTAGCTAGCGTATGCAATCCACCTTTCCATCGCTCTGAACAAGAAGCCCATGCAACGGCTTACACCAAGCTACAAAAGTTAGGTAAAGTGAACTCTACTAAGGATAAAGTTATCCTTAATTTTGGTGGGCAACATGCTGAACTTTGGTGCAAAGGGGGTGAAAGTGCATTTATTGCCCGAATGATAACAGAGAGCGTTAAATATAAAACGCAGTGCCTATGGTTTACCTCGTTAGTATCAAAAAAAGAGTCGCTGAGTATTATAAAAAAACAACTGAAAAATGTAGCGGTAACTGAATACAAAATTGTCGCGATGGCACAAGGCCAAAAAATCAGTCGTTTTGTCGCCTGGACGTTTTTCAATCCAAAAGAGCGAGAAATGCAGATTCAAAGAGTTGAGCAACGCACTTCGTGAAGTCCAAAAAATTAGTGAGAAGTAGTTTTTTAAAAAATCAAAATCCATCATCGCGAACCCTTTTTTTTAGCCTAAAATAAAATCAATAAAAATCATTATATTAAAAATCAGCTTAAAAAAAGGGTTTTTAAAATCAAAATTGCCCTTTGCCTTTTAGCAAACAATGTTTATAGTATGTTTTGTTCTAGTTTAATGCCGTGTAGGTAGTTTAGAAACCTCCCCCCACGTAGCAGTGTAGGATTTTTTCGTTTAATGCCGTGTAGGTAGTTTAGAAATTCGTTCATGACTCTTTCGGGTGCGTCATCTCGTTTAATGCCGTGTAGGTAGTTTAGAAAAACGGTTTATATTGATATTTTCGCTTTTTGGAGTTTAATGCCGTGTAGGTAGTTTAGAAAGCGGAAGCCATCGCTGCATTAAAACGTAAAATGTTTAATGCCGTTTAGGCCGTATCCTATTTTCCAAAAAAAATTGAGGAACAGGTGGGGACCCCCTTAATTCCCCAACAAACAAAAATCCGTTGTTAGACTCAATACAATTGGTTTACTTTTCCATTAACTTACTATGATATTGCCGCCGATACTCTGTTGGGGTTCGTTCGGTTTTTTTTCTAAAGATGCGGCAAAAGTAGTTACTATCTTTAAAGCCTGCATCAAGGGCGATTTCTTTGACGTTTAACGCGTAACCTTTAAGTAGTGATTTGGCGTACTCTAGACGAATGTGATTAAGGTATTCGTTTAGGCCAATTTTGCCTTCATTCTGGAATAGGTAAGATAAATAATTGGGTGAGATATAGAACATTTTAGCTAAAAATTCGCGACTGATATCTTCTCGAAAATGGGTGTCGATATATTGACGTATTGCTTCGAATAAGCTGGTGGTTTTGGATGCGGTTTTTATGTCGGTATTAAGTAAATCAAGAGTGTTACTAAGCAGGCTCTGTATCAAATAATAGCCGGTTTGGTTTTGGGATTGGTTTTGCCAAGTTAACTCGGATAATGCTTGAATAATAAAGGTTCCAACACGCGGCCCTCGTCTTGGGGTGCTAATTTGCCCTTTAGGAATTAATTGTGAACCATCCCAGTGTAAAACGCTAATGCCAATTTGTTGTTTACCAAATAAAATACTTAACGATGTTGAAGGCGTTGTCCAAATAGGTTTATTCCAACTGTTGGCAGTGATGTAAAGTAAATCATCTGTAGCTAATTCTTTTTCCACTAAATTAGTTTCGTCATTGCCCCATTGCATCTTTAAGTTTCCCTCTAGAATGATTTCTAATCTAGGAAAGTCTACTTGATAAGCGAGAGAAGGGGCTGAGTTACGACTATTAGAGAAAAAAATATTTTTGAAATTGTTAGCTTTGTCTAAATAATTTTTGATGGTTTGTTCAATTGATAGTTCCATCTAATTCCATCCTTTAAGCTTACAAATAACCAATAGATTATATATCGAGTCTAATTTTCTGTCATGAGTTTAAGATAGCTAAACTATTCACATAATAATTATCTGTATGTATATAATTTGATTATTGATTTAACATTTTTAATGCACAATAATAACCATTATGTTGAATAAAGAGTGTTGTTAAATGACAAAATTAAATGTATTAGCTATTACTTCATGTGTTGGCGGGGTTGCTCATACTTACATGGCTGCCGAACGTTTAGCTAAATTAGCTAAGCAGGAAAATTGGCTAATCAAAATAGAAACACAAGGTGCATTAGGAATTGATAGTGTTATTGAACCTCATGACATTGAGGTTGCTGATGTGGTAATTATTATTAGTAATGTCAATATCAAAAATAGAGAGCGTTTCAATAAGTCACGTTGTATTGAAATGGATATTAGCCAGTTTTTATTGGATAGTAGTAAATTATTGAATGTTATAAATCGAGCGTCTAAATCACCTTATGGAGCTTGTATAAAACTATAAAGTTTCATTCCGTCAATGATTGGTATTAACGGAATGAAGTTTTAAGAAAGTTTAGGCTATTTCTAATTCTTTTTTTAGAATCTCTTCAATTTCTTGTGCGGTTTTACTGTTTAGTAAAGATGTTCTAAACTCCTCATGCATTATACGGCGAGCTAATTTTGAAAATATTCTCATATGTTGATCGCCAGCTGTGTGTTTGTTTAGGGTCAACATAATTACGATATTTACCTGTTCATCTCCCCATAATATTGGATCTGCAAGTTTAGTTACACTAATAGTTGATTGTTCTATATGCTCAGATTTGGTGTGAGGGATAGCAAACCCAAAACCTAAGGTTGTAGAAAATACATCTTCACGCAACCAGATGTCTTCTTCTAATTTTTTAGGATAACGACACCTTTCTGCAATCAATAAATTATCAGTCATTCCTTTGATGACTTCCTCTTTACTTATCCAATTTGGATTTATTGTAATGGTTTCTTGAGTGATTAAAGGTATATCTGCTTGCTCCATACGGAATTGAGCAAGTAAATGCTCGACTTCAAGTGATGTTCGGCAATTCATTGCTTTATTGAGTAATATTCGACAATCTGAACGGTTTAATTTTTTAAGACGAGCTTTGGTTGAAAGCAAGTTAGGTGAACTCATGCTCAATTCATCAAACCCTAATCCAACTAATAATGGTAAAACAGAACCTTTGCTGGCAAGTTCGCCACAGATACCTATCCATTTACCATAATGATGTACTTCTTTTACTATGTGATCTAATCCTCTTAAAAAAGCTGGATTTAAACTATTATAATGCTTGGTGACTTTTTCATTATCTCGATCTACAGCTAATAAATATTGGGTTAAATCGTTACTACCAATACTGAAAAAATCAATTTCTTCACAACATTGATCAATGATAAACATCATGGAAGGAACTTCTAGCATAATACCGAGTGGGATTTTTTCATCAAAAGGGATTTTCTCATTACGTAAAGATTGTTTTATGATGGTCAATTCTTCCTTAATCCATAATATTTCTTCCATTGATGAGATCATCGGAATCATGATTTTTAATTTACCATGTGCCGAAGCTCGTAATATCGCTCTTAATTGAGTTCGAAATAAAGTTAAAAACTCTTGATAGATGCGAACAGCTCGATAACCTAAAAATGGATTGTTTTCACTGGGAATATTTAAATAATTTACTGGTTTGTCGCCACCAATATCAAATGTTCTAATAATGATTGTACGTTGCTTTGCTGCTTCAATTGCTTGGCAAAAAGTATTATAGAGTTCGTCTTCGGATGGTTCGCAGTGGCGATCCATATACAGCATCTCGGTACGAAATAGACCAATTGATTCAGCTCCATGATCAAAAGCAGTTTGCGCTTCTAATGGGTGAGCAATATTGGCTGCTATTTCAAGTTTTATGCCATCAGCAGTCGAACCAGGAATATCAATAAAGATTTTTTCTTTATCTTTTAAACGGTTATTAAGAGCATATTCTGATTGGTAATAACGAATAACTTCTGGTGATAAATCATAGGCAACAAGACCTAAATCTCCATCAATTTGGATTTGTTGATTAAGATAATTTTCTAATATCTCCATGTTAACACTAACTAATGTTGGAATATTAAAAGATCTCGCTAATATTACTGTGTGTGATGTAGTTCCTCCTTTGACTAACAGTAAACCTTTTAAATATTTTTTATCTAATTCTAAAAATTGACTTGGAGTAAGTTCATCAGCAATACAAATTGATGGCTCGGTTAATTTATTGTTAAATTGCAAATTTTTATCGCCATATGTTTGCTGTAATAATTGATAGCACACATCACGAATGTCGAGTTCTCGTTCTTTTAAATAGTCACTGCCTGATTGAATTAATTGCTCACTAAAAAATTTAGCTGTATTTACTATTGCTGAACCAGCCGACAAGTTTTGTGTTATATTTAATTCGATTTGTTCATAAAAAGAGGGATCTTCTAGGATTGCCAAATGTGCACTAAGAATGTCTTTAGAGGTATCTGCTGAACAATCAATTTGTAATGATATTAATTTTCTTAACTTAGTGATTGCTTGTTTAACTAGCTCTTTTTCAGATTTACTTGAGTTGGCAGAAGGGAAATCATTAAATTTAGTTAAATCAATATAATCAATTTTTTGCAACTTGCCATTTGCCACGCCATTACATACAGTTTTAGCGGTAATAATATTAGGATTTAAATTTTTTAAGGAGCGTGGTAACGGTATTATTTCATCAGAAGCATTTTTTATTAACTCTTCATCACAAAACGGTAATTCTTTGTCAATAAATGTAACCAACCGTAGATAAGCCTGCTCTTCATCATCTCCCGATATGAATAAATGACAGGCATCATTTAATAAAGTATTGGTGCTTATTAGTGATAAGGTGCTTTTAGCATCACCTTTAGCATTTGTGCGCAAATTATGCCATTCAAAATTGCTCCTAAATTGGTCACAGATGGCTTTAATCGTGCTAGCCGGTCGAGCATGTATACCATTAGGTAGCGTGCAAATAAATTCAATTTTTTTCGACATATTTATTCTCCCAATTAATTTTGGTGTTTTTATAACTTTAGTCATCATCAATAATTAAAAGAATAAATAACTATTAAAATTAAACTATACGAAAAATCCATGAATAACTGGACAAAAGTAATATATAAATAAATATGTGATCTTTATCACGTTTTAACTCCTGCCAATATTCATGAAAAAAATTTAATTTTTTTGAGCTATATCTCATTTTTAAATAGACAGTACAAAAATCCAGTAAATATGATTTATTTACTCTGTGGTTATTAATAAACATTTTCTACTATAAAAATGTTTTAAAAAAAATAAAAAAATTAAAAAATGAGGTATTAAGTATGAGCGATTTACTATTAATTTTGAAAAACACGCGTCAGCATTTGATGACCGGCGTTTCTCATATGATTCCATTTGTGGTATCTGGTGGTATTTTATTGGCCGTCTCTGTGATGCTATTAGGACAGGGCGGTGTGCCGGATCCAGTCAATGACCCTTTTTTAAATAAACTGTTTCAAATAGGTGCCGCTGGTTTAACGTTAATGATTCCTTTTTTGGCTGCATATGTTGGCTATTCAATTTCTGAGAGAGCTGCATTGGCACCTTGTGCAATTAGCGCTTGGGTTGGAACAACTTTTGGCGCCGGTTTTTTTGGCGCTTTAATCGCTGGACTCATTGGCGGAATCATCGTTTTTTATCTTAAACGAATTAAGGTTCCACCTATCCTTAGATCTGTTATGCCGATATTTATTATTCCTATAGTCGGAACATTTTTGACCGCAGGCATCATGATGTGGGTACTTGGGGAACCAGTTGGTTTATTAACAACATCATTAACATCATGGTTGCGTAGTATGCAAGATGGCAGCATTGTTATTCTTGCTTTAATTATGGGAGCAATGTTGGGCTTTGATTTGGGTGGACCGGTAAATAAAGTAGCTTATGCCTTTATGTTAATTTGTGTCGGTGAAGGTATTTACACTATTGTTGCCATCGCGGCAGTTGGTATTGCCGTGCCTTCAATTGGTACTGGTTTAGCAACACTAATTGGTAAAAATGTATTTAGTAAAGAAGAAAAAGAGACAGGTAAAGCAGCAATTGTTATGGGATTGGTGGGGGTAACTGAAGGTGCAATTCCTTTTGCAGCAGCCGATCCTTTAAAAATAATACCTTCTACTATGTTAGGTTCTGCTGTTGGTGGTGCGGTTGCCGCGCTATTAGGTGCTGAGTGTTATGCAGGATGGGGCGGGCTAATTGTATTACCTGTGGTAACTGGAAAGCTAAGTTTCATATTTGCTATTGCGGTCGGCTCGCTAACTTGTGCATTAGCAATTGTTTTTCTGAAAAAGTTTATCACTTCAAAAGTTAAAATTAATAAGGAAGAATCTAATGACGAAGACATTGATATTTCTTTCGACATTGGTTAAGCATATTGAGAATTAAAGGAGAAAAAAATGGTTAATATTATCGCAGTAACTGCTTGCCCTTCAGGTGTTGCCCATACTTACATGGCAGCGGAATCTTTAGAAAAAGCGGCAAAAGAGAAAGGATGGCAATGTAAAGTTGAGACTCAAGGTTCAATAGGTATTGAAAATGAGCTTACGCCGGAAGATGTCGCTAATGCTGATTTCATTATATTAACAAATGATATAGGTATAAAAAATCAGGAACGCTTCAAAAATAAACCCATTGCTCGAATTGCAATTAGTGATGCGGTGAAGAAAGCAGATTTGATTTTGAAAAAAATTGAAGAAAATTTAAATAAATAAATTTTTATTAGTAGTGATTTAATCAAAAAGGTTATAGCGGTAAATGCTATAACCTATTTATAAAGAGGTTATGTTATGGTTACTCGAATTGAACAATTAAAAAGAGATTTGTTTGCAAAAACAAGAGAAATTTCGTTAGAAAGAGCTTTACTTTATACCGAGAGTCATAAGCAAACCGAAGGTGAGCCAATCATTATAAGGCGAGCAAAAGCTACCGCAAATATCCTAAATAAAGTTAATATTTCTATACGAGATGGCGAATTAATTGCTGGAAATCGAACCATAAAACCTCGTTCAGGGATTATCTCACCAGAAATGGATCCCTATTGGATTTTGAAAGAGTTAGATGATTTTCCTACTCGACCTCAAGACCGTTTTAATATTTCTGAAGAAGACAAACAAATTTATCTTAATGAACTTTACCCATATTGGCAAAAACGTTCAATGAAGGATTTTATTAACAAAGAGATCCCTTCAATAGTCAAAGATGCCGAAAGTAAAGCAATTTTTAGTATCAACCAAACAGATAAAGGGCAAGGTCATATCATAATTGACTACCCGAGATTATTAGAAAATGGTATAGATAATTTAATTATCCAGTTAAGCAATTTAGTGAAAGAACATCCCGATAATCATTTTTACCTGGCAGCTAAAATTGTGTTAGAAGCATCACAATTACATATTTTACGCTATGCTGATTTGGCCGAGGATATGGCTAAGAATAGCCAAAATGTAGAACGTAAAAAAGAATTAGAAAAAATCTCAGCAATATCCCGAAATATTGCTCACCATAAACCAACAGATTTTTATGAAGCATGTCAATTGTTTTGGTATATAAATATTATTTTACAATATGAATCAAATGCCAGCTCAATCTCATTAGGTCGTTTTGATCAATACATGTGGCCATTTTATCAATTGTCATTAGCAAAAGGCGAAGATCCGGCATTTTTGAAAACGCTTTTAGCATCGCTCTGGATTAAATGTAATGATATTGTTTTATTACGTTCAACATCCAGTGCAAGATATTTTGCTGGATTTCCTTCAGGGTATACCATTTTATTAGGTGGCTTAAATACCATTGGACATAGCGCGGTTAATAATCTTTCAACATTGTGTTTAAATGCTTATCAAGAAGTTTGTCTTCCTCAACCCAATCTAGGTGTTAGAGTGAATGAATTAATTGATCCGCAATTCTTACAAAAAACGGCTGAAACTATTCGTCTGGGAACGGGGATCCCTCAAATCTTTAATGATGAGGTTATTGTTCCTGCATTTTTAAATCGAGGAGTATCTTTAGAAGATGCAAGAGATTATTCAGTTGTTGGTTGTGTCGAGCTTTCAATTCCAGGGCGAACCTATGGCTTACATGATATAGCGATGTTTAATCTTCTTAAAGTAATGGAAATTACTTTATATGAAAATGAACACAATCCAAATGTAACTTATGAGAGTCTGTTTGAACAAATTAAAGCAAATATTCGTTATTACGTTAAATTGATGATTGATGGTAGTAATATCTGTGATTTAGGTCATCGAAATTGGGCTCCTGTTCCTTTCTTATCTTCTTTTGTTCTTGACTGTATTGAAAAAGGAAAAGATATTACCGAAGGTGGTGCTCGTTACAATTTTTCCGGTGTTCAAGGTATAGGTATAGCTAATTTGAGTGATTCCTTATTTGCCTTGAAAGGCGTGGTCTTTGATGAAAAACGAGTGTCGTTTAAACAACTATTGCAAGTATTAAAGAGTAATTTCAATGGTGAGGAAGGCCAAAAACTTCGAGCTCGTTTGATAAATCGTTTTAGTAAATATGGTAATGATATTGATGAAGTTGATAACATTAGTGTGGAGTTGCTTCGAGAGTATTGTAAAGAAGTTGAAAAATACTCTAATCCAAGAAATGGTCATTTTGTTCCAGGTTCCTATACTGTTTCTGCTCATGTTCCTTTAGGTGCTGTTGTTGGGGCAACACCAGATGGGCGTTATTCGGGAGAACAGCTAGCTGATGGTGGTTTGTCACCTATGTTAGGACAAGATATGAAAGGACCAACAGCTGTATTAAAATCAGTCAGTAAATTAGATAATTATTTATTATCAAATGGAACATTATTAAATGTGAAATTCACGCCAAGTACTCTTGAAAATGACAGTGGTTTACATAAATTAGCTAATTTTTTGCAGGCTTTCAGTAAATTGAAATTACAACATATTCAGTTTAATGTTGTTAACGCTGAAACTTTAAAAGCAGCCCAACAAAGGCCTCAAGATTATGCCGGGTTAGTGGTTAGAGTTGCCGGTTATAGCGCATTTTTTGTTGAGTTATCAAAGGAGATTCAGGATGATATCATCCGACGAACCGCTCATCAATTGTAGTGATAAGTCGAGTTGTTTTAACCTCGATCTTCATCAAAAGCACTCATCTGAAATTATTCAGATGAGTGAAAGTTGTGTGGCGAGAATTTTCAATATTCAACGTTATTCTTTGAATGATGGTAATGGTATTCGTACCGTCGTATTTTTCAAAGGTTGTCCTCATCATTGTCCTTGGTGTGCCAACCCTGAGTCTATTTCTCGTCATAGCATCGTAGTAAAACGTAAATCTAAATGTATTAAATGTAAATTTTGTTGTAATGATGCTGATGAATGTCCAAGCAAAGCTTTAGAAAAAATAGGATATGATATTCATATAGATGAATTAATTAACCAAATTTTAAAAGATGAAATTTTTTTTAGAACTTCTGGCGGCGGAGTGACTTTATCGGGAGGAGAGGTTCTGTTACAAGCAAAATTTGCATATCAATTGCTAAAAAGATTAAAACAGTTAGGCATTAATACTGCGATTGAAACTGCTGGTGATATAAGGTTTTCCGAGTTTTTAAGCGTGGCTTCTCAGTGTGACGAAGTATTGTTTGATTTTAAAATTATGGATCAAGAAAAAGCGATGAAAACGATTAATCTTCATTTAGATCGAGTATTAAATAATTTTAGACAACTTTATCATCACAATATTAATTTGATTCCTCGATTACCTTTAATTCCTCAATATACATTATTTGAAGATAATGTTATGAAAATATTATCTTTTTTAAAAGAATTTAATCGAATCAAAGTTATTCATATTTTACCATTTCATAAGTTTGGTGAATCCAAATATGAACTAATTCAGCAAAATTATGAAATGAAAGATATTGCTGAACCATCACCTAAAGAAATTGATGAAATCAAAAAATTGATCGAAAATCATGGTTATAGCGTAGTTAACGGTGGGTAGTAAAGTTTGAAATATGTAGTATTACTTTTAAAAATTTGTACAGATCATTTTGAATAGGAGATTAGTATGGAATTATATTTAGATACAGCTGATGTGGCAGCGATTAAGCGTTTAGCAGCAATTTTACCGATAAAAGGGGTGACCACAAATCCAAGTATTGTGGCTAAATCTGGCAAACCAATTTTTGATTTGTTGGCAGAACTACAAGATTTGCTTGGTGCCGATAAATTACTGTTTGCACAAGTGCTTTCTCATACCGCTAAAGAGATGATTAAGGAAGCGGAACAACTTCGTAAAGTTGTGCCGTCGATTGTGACTAAAATCCCAGTTAATGCTGAAGGTTTGATAGCGATTAAAGAGTTGACCAAGCAAGGTATTCCGACTTTAGGTACAGCTGTTTATGGTGCTGGTCAGGGCTTTTTGGCAGCGCTAGCTGGTGCAAAATATATCGCCCCTTATGTAAATCGTATTGATGCCCAAGGTGGTAATAGTAAAGAGACGGTTTACGAGCTCCAAACGCTATTAGATTTGCATTGCCCTGAATCAATGGTGTTAGCCGCAAGTTTCAGAACGCCAAGACAAGCATTAGATTGTATGCTTGCCGGTTGCCAGTCAATTACCTTGCCGGTAGATGTGGCTGAATTGTTTATTGCCGATCCAGCTGTTGATGCCGCGGTGGCAAAATTTGACCAAGATTGGTGTGGGGCATTTGGGGCTTTACGTTATTAATCTACTCAACTTTTTATTAATTTCTATTCCACCCATTTTGGGTGGTTTTTTTTATCTATCGTCAATTGAAAAAAATATCCTTTTTTGAACCATTTTATGCTGTATGATAGTGAAGCAATATTGAGGTAATATAAGGGATCAGCAAATGCACGAGAAAAAAAACATTATCAATGCTTCACTAACTGTTGTTAAGATCGAAAGGCCGTCAGAGAGTTATTGGCGATTACATTTTAGTTGTGATAAACCTTTGGTGGTGAATCCGCGTTGGATCTGCCCTCATTTGAAATTGTTATTTGCTGATCCCTTAACAGGGGAAATCGCTTTTCCGCTTTTAGATGAAAATAATAAAATTTCGGTAAGTGATAGGGTTCGTCAATTTGCCCGTAGTTATAGTATTCGCGATTATGATGAGCGGAACAATCACATTGTGATTGATTTTGCTATTCATGCCAGTGGTTTAGCGACAGTTTGGTCTCAGCAGGCTAAAGTTGGCGATCAAGTTGGTTTTGTTGGACCAGCAGGTAAGCTAGAGTTTGCTAATCAGTATTTGATTTTGATGGGGGATGTTTCAGCTCTTCCGGCCATTTGTTATACTCTTGCACATTTACCAGCCGATCACCAAGCAATTGCCTTTATTGAGGTTAATCATAAGACTGATATTGTAGATCTGCCAAAACATTTATCGGTTAAATGGATGATTAAAGATGCTAACTATCCTAATCAATTGGTTGATACGCTAATGAATTGGGATTTTAGTCAACACGATAATCTACTGTTTTGGGGGGGATTAGAGGGCTCCTTGGCTCAGCAATTACGTCATGCCCTTAAAGATAAATATGTTAATCTGGCGCCGAATGCGATCCAAATTACTAGCTATTGGCGAGAAGGTTTGGCGGAAGGTGAGTTTAAACATCGTGATTAACCGACGGTAGACGATCATGAATATTCTTGCGCATTTACATCTGGCGACGATTGCTAATAGTTCCTTGATTGGTAATACGGTTGCTGATTTTGTCAAAGGCGATCCTTATCGGCAATATCCGAGCGAAATAGCTGATGGGATTATGTTGCATCGTAAGATTGATCGTTTAATTGATGGTTTTGCCGAAGTTAAGCAAGCTAAATTGCTTTTTCGACAATCCCATCAACGTGTTGCTTCCATTACGCTTGATATAGTTTGGGACCATTTTTTATCCAAATATTGGACGGAATTTAATTCTCACCAATCTCTTGCATTATTTAATGCATCGACCAAGCAACAAATTCAACCTTATATCGCCGATTATCCGATTGATTATCAGGATTTTATGGGGGCAATGTGGCAAGGCAAATGGCTTGAAAATTATGCATCGCTAGATTTTGTCGGTAAAGTATTAAATGGCATGGCAAAACGAAGACCTAAACTCTATTTATTAAGCGAAACCTTGGTAGATTTTGAGCAAAATTATACAATATTAACTACATTGTTTTTTCAGCTCTATCCAAAAATGTGTGCACTCATTGAATTATCATCAATTAATGATTGAATGACTATCGAATTTTAATTTGTACTTGCACTATTACATAGTGGCTTTTTTCGATAGTCATTTAAACTACAACTTAGATTTAATCAGGTAGTTTAATTTTGCCATTATCAACCTCGATTAGGTTGTCTTTATTCGGAACTTGTGAAATAGGAACAAGGTTTGCTGCCGTTGCCTGCGGTGCGCGTCCACTATTACCACCTCTAGCTTTAGTCCGAATGACTTGGCTATTTGGTAAGGTTGTATTATTAGTTAGATTGGCCCATAACCACTCCATTGCATCTTCACCATAATAGTCAATTGGCAATAAAGTATTATCGAAAGGCGCCTTACCATCAAGATAACTTGCATTTTCAACTTCGATATAACGGAGTTGAGACTCTTGACCTTCAACCGCACTATTTAACGCAACATAAGGTCGGGAAGTATGATCGATAAGTTGTTTAACATTGTTTCTGCCGTGAATAATAAAAGTTTTAATTTTATTTAAGTTACCGGTGGCTTGTACTTCTTTTAAACCGTCAATTACCCGTTCTTCGTTTATTTTTTCTCTTAAACAAACAGCGCCTTGCGTACCATAATCAATTTGATTTTTAGCAATTGAACTTGAATAAAACTCACGTCTTGGCGATATTAAATCTTTATTTTCCACAAGATCAATAGCTGTCGCATCATTGTTAGCCCAAATTGGTAAATTGCCTTTTGATAATGCCCAAATTTCGGCGAAATTAACCTCTTTAAGAGGTTTTACTTCGCCACTATTGAACAATGGGTCTTGTTGGGTACTCGCCACGGAAAAGTCGCACATGTTTTCTGTTACGTCAAATCGACCATAGGAACTAATAAATTTATAAGGAAAGGCGATTGATTCATTGAAATAAAAATAGGGTAATTGGATATCCATTTCTGGTTTCCAACCATATTCATGAAGCTTATTTAAAGCCTCCTCAGGTGAGGTATTAGTTAATAATTTGGCGCGCCTTAAAGCTCTACAACGATTTTCTGAAAAGAGGAAATTAGAAGCATAAGGAACAGAATCATTTCTTTTATCTTCATCATCTAGATCTTGATCTGGTTTAATTGCCGGTATAGCACAAGGTATATAAAGTGCCGCATAAGTACTGTAATCAGGTAGTGAATGGTATGACAGGTTATCAGTAGATTTTTTTGTCTCAACGGTTAATGGGATATCCTGTGAATTTGGTTGAATTTGTGGGTTAACTGCAACGATACCGTTAATTTTACCTGTCACATCTGCTTCAGCAGTTTTCAGTGCAGCTGTCGCGCCTTCTTCCGCGCCATAAATTAATATCAATGTATTTGAATTAACGAAATCAAGTCTATCTTTGCTTGAGAATAGCTCATTCAATTCATATAAAGCAAAATTAATTGAATAAAAGACATAAGAAGACCATAGTCTTTCTGGATTTTGTTTTGAATGAAGCTGTTTTACCGCATAACGGTGAGGAAATCTTAAAATAAATCTTTTTTTGTCGGCAATTGAAGGTTTAAACAATAGATTATCTTTTGCTACTTTGCCATCGATAGTAAAGCCTTGTTCATTAGTGATATCATAAATACCATTACCTAAACCTTTATCATTATAAACTACTGCGCAATTATGTTTCAGCCCCCATAATCCACGGATCTGCACATCTTTGGCATTATATAATCCATCCGAACCGGAAGCGGGTACCACAACAATACAAGGTCTTTTTTTGTCAAAATCTAAAGGGATTTGTAATAACAGACCTACCCCTTCATCTTTTATGCTGGCTAAAATTTCTGTGCCGGCTATTTTGCCATCAAACAAAGGGGTCAAATCTTTCTTTTTAAAGCCAAATAGCTCACCTTCACCGGTTTTAGTGTCGATAAATCGACTCAGTTTTGCACGGCGCAATTCTTGTGCGGTTGGATTAGCGCGATTGGCATATTCAATTTTTGGGATCTCATTGGATAAAGGGGTAAAACCCACGCCCGCGGTAACCAGATCATCACTATCGCCATCATAGTAGTTGATACTATGAATAGCTAACCAAGAAGGTTTAGGATTTAATGGATTGGTTTTTGCCGGCTCATCCGATGCGGCATGACCAATAGTAGGGATTGCAAGTAGAGTTAAAAGGAGTAAAGATACTGATCGACTGATATTTTTCATTTTTATGGACATTACAATTATTCCCTACATTCAGTTAGCAAATACTTTCGAATTATTATCAATAAATTAATTATATAATATATTAATGAATTGGTAAATTTCGGTTGCCCAGTGCCCAAAATGCTGAAATGATTTTTTCGGATAATCGTCTTTTTTGTACGCATATACCAATATCAAATGGTTCCATCAAGTTTGTAGACCATTCGGTTATACGTTCTCTTACTCTTTCAGGGCTGTTTTCCATAACTACTTTAGGTAATAAAGCCACTCCACAACCTAAAGCAACCATGGATACTATTGCTTCGTGTCCGGCAACGGTGGCATAAATTTTCGGGTTAGTAATTTTTTGTTGTTTAAACCATAAATCTATTCGTTGTCGGCTTGGGCCGTGTTCTGGCAAGATAAACGGAATATTATGCCAATCTGGCGTTTTTTGATGCAATTTGTCACTGAATGAACTATTGAGTTTAGGGATGAGTAGTACCATTTCAATCTCACCTAACTTAATAAATTCAACTCCTGATGGCAGCTGTTTAGGTTTGCCGGCAATCGCTAGATCAGCCTGATGAGATTGAATTTTTTCAACTGCATCGGCGGCATCGCCTGTGGAGAGTTTAATTTCTACTAGTGGATAGTGGATGCGGAAGCGATCGAGTATTTCTGGTAGATGGCTATAAGCAGCGGTGACCGAGCAAAATAGGGTTAATTCACCGACTAATTGTTGATCAGCTTGGTCTAATTCATGTTTTAATTGTTGATGTAAATTGACCACTTGTTGGGCAAAGCGTTTTACTTTTTCACCTTCATAGGTAATTTGCACTTGCCGGTTGTCTCGAATAAATAACGGGTGACCAAATTGCTCTTCAAGACGTTGTATCTGCCTTGATAGTGTGGAAGGGCTTACATGCATCGCATCCGCACTCATTCCAAAATGACAGGTATCACATAGATGTAAAAATAATTTTAAGTCACGAATATTCATATTTATTTCTTGAGATATTTTACTTAGATCGCCTTATCAAAAGTTGATTATAGCATCTTCGATATAATTTGCCGCTATTATGTATAGATAACAGACAAATTGCAAAATAGCGTTCATCAATGGCAATATAACAACAGACCTGCTAGAATACGCCATCATTTTTGGCTCAGCTAAATTAATTAATTTTATGACACAACAAGCTTATTTAGACGAAGTGAATGCTCGTCGTACTTTTGCAATCATCTCTCACCCCGATGCGGGTAAAACAACGATTACCGAAAAGGTATTGTTATTTGGACAAGCTATTCAAACCGCCGGAACCGTGAAAGGGCGAGGTGCCAATGCGCAACATGCTAAATCAGACTGGATGGAGATGGAAAAGCAGCGTGGTATTTCGATTACCACGTCGGTTATGCAATTTCCTTATAACGATTGCTTAGTCAACTTACTCGATACCCCAGGGCATGAAGACTTTTCAGAAGATACTTATCGAACATTAACCGCTGTTGATAGCTGTTTGATGGTAATTGATGCGGCAAAAGGTGTTGAAGATAGAACCCGTAAATTGATGGAAGTCACACGTTTACGTAATACACCAATTTTAACTTTTATGAATAAACTTGACCGTGACATCCGTGATCCGCTGGAGTTGCTTGATGAAGTTGAAAACGAGCTCAATATTATGTGTGCCCCTATTACTTGGCCAATTGGTTGCGGTAAGTTATTTAAAGGCGTCTATCATTTAGCCAAAGATGAAACCTATCTATATCAAACAGGTAAAGGGCATACCATTCAAGAAGTTCGTATTATCAAAGGTTTAGATAATCCAGAATTAGATAGCACCATAGGTGATGATTTAGCCCAGCAACTTCGTGATGAACTTGAATTAGTTCAAGGTGCTTCAAATGAGTTTGACTTAGAGGCGTTTTTAGCCGGTGATTTAACGCCAGTATTTTTTGGTACAGCACTTGGTAATTTTGGTGTTGATCATATGCTTGATGGTTTAACTGCTTGGGCACCGGCTCCTCAGCCTAGACAAACAGATAAACGTGAAGTTGAAGCAAGCGAAGAAAAATTCTCTGGTTTTGTATTTAAGATCCAAGCCAATATGGATCCTAAACATCGTGACCGAGTTGCATTTATGCGTATTGTTTCCGGTAAATATGAAAAAGGCATGAAATTGCGTCATGTTCGTATAGCTAAAGATGTGAATATTTCCGATGCCTTAACCTTTATGGCCGGCGATCGTGATCATGTTGAGCAAGCTTATGCCGGCGATATTATTGGTTTACACAATCATGGTACTATTCAAATTGGTGATACTTTTACCCAAGGTGAAGAACTTAAATTTACCGGTATTCCTAACTTTGCACCCGAACTCTTTCGTCGTATTCGTTTAAAAGATCCACTTAAACAAAAGCAATTATTAAAAGGGTTAGTTCAGCTTTCAGAAGAGGGGGCAGTACAAGTATTTCGTCCTATTGCCAATAATGATTTAATCGTTGGTGCAGTAGGGGTGTTACAGTTTGACGTGGTCGTTGCTCGTTTGAAATCTGAATACAATGTTGAAGCGATTTATGAGCCGGTAAATGTAACTACAGCGCGTTGGGTCGAATGTAGCGACGTTAAGAAACTTGAAGACTTTAAACGAAAATGTGAACAAAACTTGGCATTAGATGGAGGAGATAATCTATCTTATATCGCACCGAGTATGGTTAATCTTAATTTAACCCAAGAACGTTATCCTGATATTGAGTTTAGAAAGACACGGGAGCATTAATTAATCATTGGTGAATCAATATTCACCTCTAACCGTTTAAATACTATCATCTAAGTGATTATAAAAAAGAGTTATTTTAATAACTCTTTTTTTATTTTATTAATTAGTTGTTTTTTTAGACCGATAATGTTAGTTTAATTGTATCTTTTGATGGCTGATTTTAACTTAAAATCGGTTCTTGCTGTAATAATCTCTTCAATTAATAAAGCTGTAAATAATCATTCTTCAACATATCTTAATATTCTTAGATTTTGACTATAATTTTGTAATCAAAATAATAACTTATTCTTTTTACATCATATTTATATTATACTGTCTTTCAAATTAGGCGAGAATTCTATGAATAATATGAAAACAAGAACACTATTTTTTACCGCATTAACCCTTTTCACTATCAATACTTCATTAGCTATTGAAAATAATCATGAACATGCTGTTTTATTGGATAAAGTACACCAAAGCGAACGAGACGATCGTCAATATGAAGTGATTGAACTTGATAACAAAATGCGCGTTTTATTAGTTTCTGATCCCAAAGCAACTAAATCACTCGGTTCTATCGCCTTGCCAGTTGGTTCGTTATATGATCCTGTCCTGCAACAAGGCTTAGCCCATTATACTGAACATATGGTGCTTATGGGATCGAAAAAGTATCCTCAACCATCCAGTTTTACCGAATTTCTAGCTCGACATGCTGGTAACTATAACGCGTCTACTAGCGGTAATCGCACCGCATTTTTCTTTGAAGTTGAAAATGGGGTAATTAATACTGCGTTAGATTATTTAGCAGATGCGATTGCCGAGCCAATTTTTGACCCTCAATTTGCTGATAAAGAGCGTAATGCGGTTAATGCAGAGATGACGTTGTATCGCTCAAGTGACGGTTTTCGAATTCAACAAGTTGATTCTGAAACGATTAACCCTAATCACCCTTCATCTCAATTTTCTGGTGGTAATTTAGAAACGTTACGAGATAAAGATAATAGTAAACTACAAGATGAGCTAGTTAATTTTCATGATAAATATTATTCCGCCAACATTATGGTTGGGGTGATTTATAGTAATCAATCTATCAAAAAGTTGCAGAAGTTGGCGGAAGCTACTTATGGTAAAATTCCGAATAAAAATATAGTTGTTACGCCAATTACTCAACCAGCCATTACTCAGGAATATACTGGGAAAGAAATTACGATAGTACCAGCCCAACCGAGAAAGATGTTGTCTTTAAAATTTCCGATTGAAAATGATATCAATAAATTTTCTGATAAGACCAATGAGTACTTGATCTATCTAATAAGTAATAATAGTAAAAATACCTTAGCTGATCAGTTACAAAAACAAGGTTTGGTTGAAGCTATTCAAGCAACGAGTGATAGTCAATATTATGGTAATAGCGGCACCTTTAATATTAATGTCATTTTAACTGATGAAGGCTTGGCAAAAAAAGATATGGTGATAGCCGCTATATTTAATTATTTACAATTAATTGAAAAGCAGGGTGTTTCAGATGCTTATTACGACGAAATAAAGAAAATTTTTGCTTTATCTTTTAAGTATAAAGATGTTAACCGTGATATGTCTTATGTAGAGTGGTTATCTGATCAGATGCTACTTTATCCAGTTAAAAATGTTTTAGATTCTGATTATGTTGCTGATCATTTGAATAAAGAAGCAATCATCAAGCGTATTCAGAGTTTTACTCCGGAAAATGCTCGAATTTGGTTGATTGCGCCAAATCAAACCACTGATAAAATCGCTTATTTTCTTAATGCACCTTATAAAGTTGCTAATATCACCGATGAATTAAAAACAACTTGGACAGATTTGGGTAAAGCCTTTTCATTTAGTTTGCCAGAGTTGAACCCGTATATTCCTGATAATTTTAGTATTGTTAAACAAAACGATGATCAGACTCAACCCGCGACATTTAGTAAACGAGGTAATCATATCCATTTTGTTAGTCGTCATTTTAGTCAAGACCCTAAGGCTGTGATTGCAGTTTCGTTACGTAATAATCAAGCGTTTAAAGATGCAAAAACATCAGTAGCTTTTGAGTTGCTTGATTACATTGTGAGTCGTGATTTAACCCAGTTACAATTTCAAGCGGGTAATGCAGGGATGTCGTTATCAACTGGGCGTGATAATGGTTTGATGATTACCGCAAATGGTTTTAATCAACATTTACCGGAAATGGTTTTAGCCATCCTTAATAGTTATCGCCAAGTGACTATCGATGAACAAAATCTAGAGTTAGCTAAATCATGGTATTTGCAACGTCTTGATGGAGCAGACCATTTTGAAAGTATACGTTTAGCAACAGAGCCAGTGCTTGCATTATCCAAAATGCCACACTATTTTGAACGAGATGATAGACGACAAATTACTCATAATATTACGGTAAGTGATGTTCAAGCTTATCGCGATAATTTGATGACGCAATCAATTCCTTATATGATTAGTTTGGGTAATCTTTCAAATGAAGACTCATTAGATCTTTACCATGCTGTGCAAAAGACCTTAAGACGTGATGTCGAGTTTACGCCGTTTGATGATATCAAACTTAAAACTACATTTAGTGCGAGAATAACCCAACAAGCAAAAAGTACCGATAATGCCTTGTTGATGAGCTATTTTCCAACTAATTATGATCCAATTAAAGGTCAAATGGTTGGCTATACTTTAGCTAACATTATGTCACCTTGGTTTTTTGATCAACTGCGTAGCCATGAGCAATTAGGTTATATCGTTGGTGTTTTTCCATTTTATATCAGTGAATCAGTAGGATTAGGCTTTGCAGTTCAGAGTAATCAGTATGATCCAGACTATCTATTAAAACGTTATCAAGCATATTTTCCAACGATGTTAACTAAATTAGAAGCATTATCTAATGATGATATTGAGCAGTATAAAAGAAGCATTATCGAAGAGCAGACTATGCCGCCACAATCGTTAGATGAAGAGTTTGAACGTTTAATATCAGACTATCGTTTATCTCGTTTCCAATTCGATTCGCGTGATAAGAAAATAGCGCAACTTAAGCAGCTTACTAAAGAAGATTTGGTCGATTTTTATAAAAGTTCGGTTATTGATCAAAAAGGTTTGGTAATCGCATCGCAAGTTTTAGGCCAACCCGAGGAAGGTAAAAAACAACCTGAAGCGATTACTGATTTTACTGAATTCAACAATGCTTCATCATTGCAAGATGAATTGTTGAAATAAGATACTCAAACATAGATTCAACCTGAAATATCATTACATGGAATTGGCATTGTACTCACCATATGGTACACTGCCAAAATCCCAATAGTTTGAGTATATTATGATTACTGGATCGATTGATTATTGTGCTATCGGACAGCGATTGCGAGCTTATCGCATCGCTGCCTCTCTTAGAGCTGAAGAGGTTGCTGAAAGTCTTAGGATCTCAAGAGCTGCGGTTTACCGTTTAGAAAAAGGCGAGATCGTCAAAATTGAAACACTTGAACGATTAGCTTCGTTATTAGATACATCATTTGCTAGTTTACTTGGCATTGATACCGAATATTATTCAAGTGGTGATGGTTTTTTTGAGCGAATGCGTCAACTCGAAGAGCAATCCACCCATATTTATTCGCATTTTGACCCTTTTTCTTTTTTGTTAACTTCCCCCGATTATTTGTCTCATTTGGGGATGATGTTAAACGAATCAAGCGAAAACATTGAAGCACACAAATATGCGACTACTTTAGCTATTTTAAATGAACGTAAAAGCCAATTTTATCAATCTGTCCCCAAAGTTATCAATTTAATTAGCTTACGTAATGTTGAACGCTTTTTGCATATCGGTTTGGTAGGTAATCTAACTATTTCGCCGGGCAGAAAGTCGGAAAGAATGGTGTTGGCCCGAAAAGAGGTCTATCATTTAATCAAATTAATTGAAGATCAAGCCTATGCGCCAACAATTGCAATAACTCAACAAGCTATTCCATCTATTGCTTTCCAAATATTTTACCAACATGATAATGCGTTAGCATTGGCTATGAGCCCGTTTAGATTAGGTGAGTTACCTAATGTGACTACGGGTATCGCTTCAATTACATCATCAGAAGATGCGATTAAGCGTTATCGTCATTTATTTGATAAGTTGTGGCAAGATAGTGCTAAAGATCAGCAAGCGATAGATTTACTAAAAGCCACCTTAGATAAATTCTAAAGAATATTGAAATTACTAAAGAGAGTTACTATGTTATCTTTAACATTACAACCGATAAAAAAATTTTCTGGTACGATTAATTTACCTGGTTCGAAAAGTGTTTCAAATCGTGCATTACTTTTGTCTGCACTTAGTCAGGGTAAAACGCGATTAACTAATTTACTTGATAGTGACGATGTGCGCTATATGCTTGATGCTTTAAAAGCGTTGGATGTTAAATATCAACTATCAAGTGATCGAACAATTTGTGACATTGAAGGAGTAGGTGGCAAATTACATTCTGCTCATCCGTTAGAACTATTTTTAGGTAATGCAGGAACGGCGATGCGTCCGTTAGCTGCGGCACTTTGTTTAGCGGATAACAATATTGTGTTAACTGGCGAACCACGTATGAAAGAGCGCCCAATTGGTCATTTGGTCGATGCGTTGCGTCAAGGGGGCGCTAAGATTGATTATCTTGAAAATGACGGCTACCCCCCACTGCATATTCATGGTGGTTTTACAGGTGGTAAGATTGCGGTTAATGGTTCAGTATCAAGTCAATTTTTAACCGCACTTTTAATGGCAGCACCGTTAGCTGCCAATGATACTGAAATTACCATTATTGGTGATCTGGTATCTAAACCTTATATTGATATCACAATTAAGATGATGGCGATGTTTGGTGTGTCAGTTAGCAATGATCACTATCAAAAATTTATCATTAAAGCCAATCAAACTTATCAATCTCCGGGGCACTATTTGGTTGAAGGTGATGCCTCTTCTGCCTCATATTTTTTAGCCGCAGCGGCAATTAAAGGCGGAACGGTGCGTGTAACCGGAATTGGTAAAAAGAGTCTGCAAGGTGATACCCAATTTGCCCATGTGCTAGAAAAAATGGGCGCCAAAATTACTTGGGCCGATGATTATATTGAATGTACGCGTGGCGAATTAAATGGCATTGATATGGATATGAATCACATTCCTGATGCGGCAATGACGATAGCAACTACTGCGTTATTTGCTAAAGGTCCTACCACTATTCGCAATATTTACAATTGGCGAGTTAAAGAGACTGATCGCTTATCAGCTATGGCAACTGAGCTACGTAAAGTTGGGGCAACTGTTGACGAAGGCGAGGATTATATTACGATTATTCCTCCGACTACACTCAACCATGCTGATATTAAAACTTATAATGATCATCGTATGGCCATGTGTTTTTCATTAGTTGCACTTTCTGATACGCCAGTTACCATTTTGGATCCAAAATGTACGATGAAAACATTCCCTGACTATTTTGAACAATTTAAACGATTAAGCGAAATATAACATGACGAATAATATTCCAGTTATTGCTGTTGATGGACCAAGTGGTGTTGGAAAGGGTACTTTGTGTCAAGCGTTAGCTAATCATCTTAATTGGCACCTTTTAGATTCAGGTGCGATTTATCGCGTACTGGCACTTTCTGCTTTACAACAAAATATCGCTTTAGATGATACAAAACAGTTAGCAACATTAGCACTAGGCTTGCCACTTACGTTTGATAGCAATAGTGATGATGTCAAAGTATTATTAGATGGGATGGATGTATCACGTGACATACGTACCGAGGAGACCGGTGGAGCCGCTTCAAAAGTTGCGTCAATCAATGAAGTAAGAGTAGCTTTGTTGCAGCGACAACGTGATTTTAGACAGTTACCGGGACTGGTTGCTGATGGTCGGGATATGGGTACAGTGGTGTTTACTGACGCCCCAGTTAAAATATTTCTTGATGCTAGTGCCCAATCAAGAGCAGAAAGAAGAATGAAACAGTTGCAAGATAAGCAAATTCATGCTAAATTCGGCGAAATTTTGCAGGAGATAACTGCCCGTGATGAACGCGATCGTAATCGTGCTGTTGCGCCGTTAAAACCTGCGGTTGATGCATTAATAATTGATACCACATCACTTTCAATTCAAGATGTTTTTAATCAATCTATTATGTATATAAAAGAAAAACTTGCGTTGTGAGTATCTATTAAAACTTGCTACGTGAACCAAGCTCCATTGCAAGGATGAGTGGAGTATTATAAACAACCCCACAGGACAGGATGTAATGTGGACGTTAAATTTAACTTAAGTAAATAAAAATATGACTGAATCTTTTGCTCAACTCTTTGAAGAGTCTTTAAATCAACTAGACACTCGTTCTGGTAATATGATCCATGGTACTGTCGTTGCAATCGACAAAGATGTTGTTTTAGTTGATGCTGGTTTGAAATCTGAATCAGCAATTCCAGTAGAGCAGTTTAAAAATGCCCAAGGCGAATTAGAAGTTCAAGTTGGCGACGTTGTTGACGTTGTGCTTGACTCAATTGAAGATGGCTTTGGTGAAACAATTTTATCTCGTGAAAAAGCTAAACGCCATGAAGCGTGGCTAACATTAGAAAAAGCAGTTGAAGATGCTGCAACAGTTTTAGGTGTTATCAATGGTAAAGTTAAAGGTGGCTTTACGGTTGATCTTAATGGCGTTCGTGCGTTCCTACCAGGTTCGCTTGTTGATGTTCGTCCATTACGCGATACTTCTCATATTGAAAATAGAGAAATCGAATTAAAAGTTATTAAATTAGATCAAAAACGTAACAACGTAGTAGTTTCTCGTCGTGCAGTAATTGAATCTGAAAATAGCGCAGAAAGAGAACAACTTCTTGAAAATCTACAAGAAGGTTCTGAAGTTAAAGGTATTATCAAAAATCTTACTGATTACGGTGCATTCGTTGATCTTGGTGGGGTTGATGGTTTACTACATATCACTGATATGGCTTGGAAACGTGTTAAACACCCAAGTGAAGTGGTTGAAGTTGGTCAAGAATTACTTGTTAAAGTACTTAAATTCGATAAAGACCGTTCACGTGTTTCTCTTGGCTTAAAACAATTAGGCGAAGATCCATGGGTTTCAATCGCTAAACGTTACCCAGAAGGTACTAAAGTAACTGGTAAAGTAACTAACTTAACTGATTACGGTTGTTTCGTTGAAATCGAAACTGGCGTTGAAGGTTTAGTTCATGTTTCTGAAATGGATTGGACTAACAAAAATATTCACCCATCTAAAGTGGTTAGCTTAGGTGATGAAGTTGAAGTTGTAGTTCTTGAAATTGATGAAGAACGTCGTCGTATCTCTCTAGGTCTTAAACAATGTAAACCAAATCCATGGTTACAATTTGCTGAATCACACAATAAAGGTGATAAAGTTAGTGGTAAGATCAAATCAATCACTGATTTTGGTATCTTCATTGGTTTAGATGGTGGTATTGATGGTTTAGTTCATCTTTCTGATATCTCTTGGAATATGCCAGGTGAAGAAGCGGTTAAAGCTTATAAGAAAGGTGATGATATCGAAGCTGTTGTTTTACAAGTTGATGCAGAACGTGAACGTATCTCATTAGGTATCAAACAACTTGAAGATGATCCATTTAATAGCTTTGCATCTAACTTCAAAAAAGGCTCAATTGTTAAAGGTAAAGTAACTGCAGTTGATGCTAAAGGTGCAACAATCGAAATTGCCGAAGGTATCGAAGGTTACTTAAAAGCACAAGATATTGCTCGTGAACGTATTGAAGATGCAACTACTGCATTAAACGTTGGTGATGAAGTTGAAGCGAAGATTGTTAATATCGATCGTAAAACTCGTGCAATTTCTTTATCTGTACGTGCTAAAGATGAAGCTGATGAGAAAGAAGCACTTGCTGCTGTAAATAACACTGCAACTCCAGAAGATGCATCATTTACTAACGCAATGGCAGAAGCATTCAAAGCTGCATCAAAAACTGAGTAAAAAATATTTATTGAAAGAGTAAAGAGGGCTTGCCCTCTTTTTCTTTTGTGGTATAAAATGAATAAATTATATACTACGTAAATTAAATTAGGAGTGACCATGAACAGATCCGATTTAGCAGAAAAAATAGTCAACTGGCGGGCACACCTTCCAGTGCAACTAGTAGATGATGCTGTTAGAGATATTATTGAGCAAATCGCATTAGCGATGGAAAGTAACGATCGTGTTGAAATTCGCGGATTTGGTAGTTTCAGCTTAAATTATCGTGCGCCACGTAAAGCAAGAAATCCTAGAACAGGTGGGAATGTTGAAGTTAAACACAAATATATTCCTCACTTCAAACCAGGGAAAGAGCTACGTGAACGCGTAAATAATGCGGCTAAAGCTTAATTTAAATTTAGTTATAACCAAAAAGCCTTTGAGTAAATTCAAAGGCTTTTTTGTTGGTGATGATTTTATAAATCAATTTTTCAAATAAAAATGAAAGGATAATTTTTAAATTGGAATAGAGCTCTAAAATTAGCGCTAAATTAAGTTGTAAAAAATCTATCTATGCTAGATTGACCATATAGTTAATGGTAGATGTAGACGTTAATGCGACATGGTTGTTCAATAGATTTGATGGCAATAGCTGTTTCATTAGGATGCTTGCCATTAATGTTTTTGCCATGGTTACCGAGTGATATATGTTGGTTTACTGTAGCTTCGATTGCCATTATTTTCGCGGTAAAATTTAAGGGTTATTTTATTGTCGTTGCGATGTTTGCACTAAGCTTTGTTTGGTCGACAGCTACAGCAAAGCATTATCTTAGTTCAATTGAGCCGTATATTGATCAAACATTAGCGGTTACTGCGAAAGTTGAAGGTATTAATACGCAAATTTCTTCGCAGTTCAAAACTGATCCCATTAATCCCCATTATGTCAAATTTTCAATTATCAGTATTACCGAACAACCTTTGTTGTCGCCAATACCGGTGGCAATCTATTGGGATCAACCGGAATTAATTAAAGCCGGCCAAATTTGGCAATTAACCATAAAAACTAAAGCTGTGCATAGCTATTTAAATGAAGGTGGATTTGATAATCAACGTTTTGCTATAGCAAATAAATCAATATTAAAAGCTAAAGTTAGCAAAGCAGTTCTACTCACAGATAAGACCGCTCTTCGACAAATTATAGTCGATAAATGTCTATTCTATATAGATTTATTCAGTTATCGCGATATTTTATTAGCGCTAGGTTTTGGTGATCGTTCGCAAATGGAAATGAATCATCGAATAATTATGATGCAAACTGGTGTTGCTCATTTAATGGCGATCTCCGGAATGCATATTCTATTAGTCTTCTCTATTAGCTATATATTAACCAAAGGGTTAGTTTTTTGTTTGCCGCAGCGCTTTAACTACTTTTTACTACCCATCATCATCGGATGGTTAGTTAGTCTAAGTTACACTTGGTTAACCGGATTTAATCCACCAGCGCTTCGCGCCATTTTGGCTTTATCGATGTGGATATATTTACGTTATAAAAATAATCAGATAAGTGCTTGGCAAAAAATTAATCGTATCATTGCGTTACTGTTAATTATTGATCCGTTAATGATACTGTCAGAAAGTTTTTGGTTGTCTTGTTATGCTGTCATCAGCTTAATTTTCTTGTTTGATTGGCTACCGCTACCTAAAACAGTAAAAAGTAAAAAACGCTGGTATCTAATTCGGTTATTACATTTACAATTTGGTTTGACGCTATTATTACTACCTATCCAATTATATGTCTTTCATGGCATCAGTGCTGTTTCATTAGTTAGTAACTTAATTGCCATCCCTATTATCTGTATAATTACTTTTCCATCAATTTTATTAGCACTATTATTTAGTTTAACAAACTGCTTTTATATTACCTTGTGGTTATGGTTCATTGCTCAAACTTCACTTGAATGGTTGTTTTATTGCTTAGATTATTTAAATCTTATGTGGCTAAATATCTCAATGGATTTTTACTTTCTCAGTTTATTCGGCTGGTTAACATTAATAGTAATAAGAACAGCTGTTTGGCGACGCTTTAGTTTTACTCTTTTGAGTATTTTAGTTATTGCTCTTTCACCATTTTATAAACAACCTGAATATTTATGGCGTATGGATATGTTGGATGTAGGCCATGGTCTGGCCATTGTGATCCACAATGGTCAATCAGCTGTTTTATACGATACCGGTGCCAAATGGGTAAATAACTCAGCGGCAGAACAAGTGATTATACCTTTTCTGCTATGGCATAATCTGCAAGTTGAGGGGATTATTATCAGCCATAGCCACAATGATCATATTGGGGGATTAAGCTATTTACAACAACGTTATCCTAATGCTTGGCTTATGAGCTCATCTTCAAGTTTGCAAAATAATTATGATTGTCTAGCTAATCGTTATTTGTATTGGAAAAATTTGCAATTTAAAGTGTTATGGCCAACGAAATTAGTCAATAACCCCGATAATGCCGATTCATGTGTAATTCAGATTACTGATGGTCGATTTTCAGTATTGTTAACTGGCGATTTGGAACGCAAGCAAGAGTATGATTTAGTGTTACAACATAAGCAAGCACTATCCTCAACTATATTACAGACTCCGCATCATGGTAGTAATACTTCATCGAGTTATCCATTTATAACCTACGTTAATCCAGTTAATGCCTTAACTTCAACTTCACGCTATAACCCGTGGCACCTTCCTGCCAATAAAATCACTGATCGCTATAAAGAGCTAGATATTAATTACTATGTTACGGCAAAAGAGGGGCAGATAAGTCTATTTTTTTATCCTACATCATGGCAACAAAAAACCATGCGCCACGATCTTTATCCAAGATGGTATCATGATTGGTTTGGTAGTTTACCGTTTTATGAGTAAAATAACCCAACTACAGTGCGATTATATATGGGTATAAGATGATAAAGATTAACGAGCGAGATTATGATTGAAAAACTATGGTATGGTAAGAATAGATCATTTTGGTTGCTGTTGCCCTTTTCATTGTTATATGGGTTGATTGCTTTTTTTCGCCGTCTGCTATATAAACTAGGTATTTTTAAATCATGGCAATCTCCAGTACCGATTATTGTCATTGGAAATTTATCGGCGGGTGGTAATGGTAAAACACCACTAGCGATTAGTCTAATTGAAGCGTTGAAGGCTAAAGGGTTAAAAGTCGGACTTGTTTCACGCGGTTATGGCGGAAAGGCCGATCACTATCCGTTGCTCTTAGATGAAAATACTAGCACCAAGCAAGCCGGTGATGAACCCGTGTTAATTTATCAACGAACACATGTCCCAGTTGCTGTTGCACCAAAACGGGTTGATGCAGTAAAAGCATTATTAGATTCACATCAATTAGATGTGATCTTAACCGATGATGGTTTACAACATTACGCTTTGGCGCGTGATATTGAAATTGTGGTAGTCGATGGTAAGCGCCAATTTGGCAATGGTTGGTGGATACCCGCTGGACCAATGCGAGAAAGAAGTAGTCGTTTAAAATCGGTTGATTTAATCATTATCAATGGTGACAGTTCGCGGGATTTAGTCAATCAATATCCAGATAAAACTTACACCATGCAATTAACCCCCGGTCATGTAGTCAACCTTGCTACCAATCAGCAATGTGAATTATCGGCCTTACGTCATATTTGTGCTATCGCTGGTATCAGTAATCCAAAGCGTTTCTTTGATATGTTAATCGCAATGAAAGCAGATTTGCTGCATACCGAATCTTTTGCTGATCATCAAAATTTTAGTTTGCCGTTATTAGAGAAAGTGGTTGGCAATAATCAAACTCTCTTAATGACTGAAAAAGATGCAGTAAAATGTCGGGAATTTGCGTTAGCTAACTGGTGGTATTTACCGATTGATGCGACAATACCAGATCAAGCCATTGAGAAGATTTACTCCCTATTTAAAGAAAAAAAATCACAAAGAGAAAAAAAATGAAACAGCTTCTATTAACTGCTATTGCCTGTCCTAAATGTCATGGTCAATTGGAATATGATAAGCAACATCAACAATTAAATTGTCAAAAAGATCAGTTGGCTTACCCGATTAAAGATGGTATTCCGGTGTTATTAGCCAGTGAGGCAAAGCCATTAAATCAATCTAATAGTGATTAAAAGAATAGACAAAGTTTAGAGGTAATTTTATGAGTTTTACGGTAATTATTCCTGCAAGATATGCTTCAAGTCGTCTACCAGGAAAACCACTTGCTGATATTCACGGCAAACCAATGATAATTCGGGTTATGGAACAAGCACAAAAGTCGTCGGCTAATCGAGTAATCATTGCAACTGATCATCAACAAGTTTTTGATATTGTGAAAAGCTACGGCGGTGAGGTAATACTCACTAGCGATAAGCATAATTCAGGTACAGAACGATTGGCAGAAGTCATTGATACTTATAAATTTGCAGATGATGAAGTGATAGTTAATGTTCAAGGTGATGAGCCATTAATTCCGCCAATTATTATCGATCAAGTTGCTGAGAACTTAGTGAATTATAAAACCGGCATGGCAACTTTAGCAGTACCAATTAACAGCATTGAAGAGGCGTTTAATACCGGAGCTGTAAAAGTAGTAATGGATAAAGATGGTTATGCACTATACTTTTCAAGGGCGACTATTCCTTGGGAGCGTGATCGTTTTGCGAAATTAAATGAACAGGGCAAGATAGATGAAATTGGCGATTTCTATTTACGGCATATTGGGATCTATGCATATCGAGCTGGTTTCATTCGACAATATATTCAATGGACACCTTCAGCTTTAGAGCAAATTGAGATGTTAGAACAATTGCGAGTGCTATGGTATGGCGAAAAAATTCATGTTGCGGTGGCCAAACAACCTCCAGCAATTGGTGTTGATACCCAAGAAGATTTACAAAAAGTAAGAGCATTATTTAAGGAGTAGAGGATGGCAAATTTTACTGGTTTTACTCAAGCAGGCTTAAATTTTTTACAAGATGCCTGGATTAATAATAGTAAGGTTTGGTTTGATGAGCATCGCGCTATTTATGATAATGATTTGATCAAACCTTTTAGGTTATTAGTCGAACAGTTAACACCAACCATGCTTAAAATTGATGAGTGGTTAGAGACACGTCCAGCAATCGGTAAAACTATATCGCGCATTCATCGTGACACCCGATTTTCGAAAGATAAATCATTGTATCGTAGTCGCTTGTGGTTGACTTTTAAACGCCCTAATCGTGATTGGCAAGAAGCACCAGCCTATTTTTTTGAAATTAGTCCTGATAGCTATTGCTATGGATTGGGTTATTATTGTGCCTCCAAACAGACTATGGATATCTTTCGAGAAGAAATATTAAACGATAGCGAGAAATTCCTGAAAGTAATTCGTTGTGTGAAAAAGCCATTTGAATTAGTTGGCGAGAGTTATAAAAGACCATTAATCAAAGAACAAGATGAAAAAATATCGACATGGTACAATCGAAAAAATCTTGCTGTGATGGTAACCAATCAGCATATTGAAGATGTCTTAACCGGCGATTTACCGGATATACTTGCTAAAGGTTTTAAACAATTGGTACCACTATATGATTATTTAATGCGGGTCGAAATGATAAAAAATATTCCCAAATTGTAATGATAATAGAGTTAAAAATCATGGGTAAAACATATATTAAAAACTTAGACTAGAAAAAATTTTTTTAAATATTTGGAAAGTTTAAAACTAACTCTTTAACGCCATTTATTACAAACTGGGTGCCGACACAAACCAATAAAAATCCCATAATTCTAGAAGTGGCTTCAATGCCACTTTTCCCCATAAAGCGCATAATACTACCTGCGCTACGCATACAGAACCATAAAATAATACATAATAATAACGGGACAAGGATTGATGATGTATAAACCACCCAAGTTGATACGTTATATCCACCACTTTTTACGGTTGAAGCCATACTGATGATCATCGCAATGGTACCCGGACCGGCGGTGCTGGGCATAGCGAGTGGCACAAACGCGATATTATTTGATATTTCTTTCTTTTTCTCATCCGCTTCTAGGGTTTTGTGCGAAGGTTGTTGTGGAAATAACATTCTAAAACCGATAGTACCAACAATCATTCCGCCAGCGATACGTAATCCAGGAATCGAAATACCGAAGGTACTCATGACTAACTGTCCGCAATAAAATGAGACAATCATAATGATAAAAACATAAATACAGGTCATTTTTGACTGGTAATTACGCTCTTCATTGGTCATATCGCCTGATAGACCTAATAACAGTACAACCGTAGTCAAAGGATTAGTTAATGGTATAAACAAGATTAAACCAAACCCGACAGTTTGTATAAGTTCTAACATATATCAAATCTAAATTATCACAGTAGTTTTAATTAAGTATATATGAAATATATAAAAAAGATACATTAACTGTTAGGTTAAAACTAAATAAATATTAGCGCAATAGTGGTTAGTTATGCATCTTTATCTGAAGCTTTCATTTTAAACAACGGTGTTTTTAAGTTTTGTGCCAATATTACGCCGATAAATGACATACCACCGCCAATTAAATGGTAACTACACAGTGTTTCATGCAAAAATAGTATTGAGATTATAGCAGTGATAACCGGGGTTAAATTTAAGAAAAGGGCGGTTTTATTGGCACCCAATTTTTTTATCGCTATAATCCAAACAAATGGCGCAATGATTGAAGCCGGAATACCCGCATAAAGTACCAGCCAAACATTGTCAGAATTTATAGTTAAATCATTACTCATTAAAAAGCCGGGCAATAACATTAATGTACCAAATAAAATTTGAACATAGACTGAGTGCCAATTTGTGATTTTCATTGTCCATTTTTTGGTTAATACCCCATAAAGCGCATAAGACAAGGCTGCCGTTAACATTAAAATCTCACCTTTACCAATTCCAAGTTCGAGCAGTCTAGTTGGCTCACCACCACTAATCAGCCAGATTAAACCAATAAAAGATAAAATACTGCCAATTAACACCCCTTGAGTGGGTGGTGTTTTTAAAATGAATATACTTAATAGGATAGTTAACAAAGGAATAATAGACATAATAATCCCCATCGTTAACACACTAATTGTTGCTGCGGCATAATAAGCAAGGCATTGATATAAAGCCATACCAAGTAAGCTAAGCACCATCAATTTTAGAACTTGAGGATAGATTTGCCGTAAGTTCTTAATAATTCCTTTTAAAAAAAATGGGGTTAATAAAATAAGTGCCAAAAGCCAACGGTAAAAAGAGATAACCTCAGGTTCAATTGCACCGACCGATAATTTATTGACAACTTGATTGCCAGCCCAAATTAATACTGCCATCAATGGGTATAAATAAGCCATATATTTTCTTATGTAAACAATAGTAATAAATAATTCGCTGTAGTTTAACTTGTCTTAATTTATAAACATCACTAGAATCAGACAAAAAGAGCTATTATAAGACAATCTTAATACTATCTAATTACCATGAATTTAAAATTTCAAACGAATTTAAATGATAAGCAATCTAAAAGATTTATGTTCCTTCATGATGAAGCATTTAATGCAGATACTGAATATTCTTCTCATCAGCATAATTGGGGGCAAATTATCTGCGTCAAATCAGGTATTTTTGTCTTAAACGTTCAAGGACAAAGATATTTGGCTCCTTCAGGATTTGCATTATGGATCCCGCCATATACTGAACACGCATGTTACAACCAACAATTAACAAGGTTTCGGACAATTAATATTACTGATTGTCAAGTTATGCCTAATTACACCTGCTTGTTTGGTTTAAATAAAATCAGCCATGCTATTATCGATTCTTTCTTTGAGCGAAACATTCTGGAGCCAGAGAGTGAACAAGATCTGCGTTTAGCACAAGTGTTAATCGATCAGCTCTTAGTGGAATCTAACCTTACTCTCTATTTGCCAAGTTCTAACGATAAATATTTAGCCCCTATTTTAAAAGAGTTAGAATTAAATCCGGCTAATAATAAGACTCTTGAACAGTGGGCTCAGACTGTATTTACCACCGAACGAACCCTTGCGCGACGTTGCCAACAAGAATTAGGTATGTCATTTAGGCTGTGGCGCCAACGGTTAAGATTTTTATATAGTATCTCCCTTCTAGAACAAGGTAAATCGATACAAGATATCGCTTTTTCGGTGGGTTATACTTCAGTATCCGCTTTTATTACTATGTTTAAAAATATCTCAGGGGTTACACCTGATCTTTACCGTTCTAACACCGGTTTTAAAAAAAGTTAAACGCAATAAGTTGTCGTTATTTTAGATAAGTATTGTAAGAATATGCATTGTAAGAATATGAATTGAAAAAGGCGTAATTAATACGCCTATATAATATAGAATTGAATAAATAGCCATTAAAATGGAATGTCGTCATCGAAATCCATTGGTGGTTCAGGCATAGTTGGTTGACTTGCTGGTGTTTGGTTAGCTGATGAAGCACGTTGAGTGGCAGGCATAGCCGGTGCCGAGGAGGTATTATTGGCACTTTGTCCCCAACTTTTTGAACCTTCAGTGTAAGCATCGCCACCAGAGCGGCTTCCTAAAATTTGTAATGTACCACCAATAGGGTTGATAACAACTTCAGTCGTATAACGATCTTGGCCTGATTGATCCTGCCACTTACGAGTTTGTAATTGTCCTTCAATATAAACAAGTGTACCTTTTTTAATGTATTCACCTGTAATCTCAGCTAATTTACCAAATACGACAATTCGATGCCATTCAGTTTTATCGCGGTTCTCTCCAGTTTGTTTATCTTTCCAACTTTCTGATGTTGCAACACTAAAATTTGCAACAGCGTTACCATTTGGCATGTAACGAATTTCTGGATCTTGACCTAAATTACCAACTAAAATGACTTTATTAATTCCTCGGTTTGCCATTATAGACTCCTAACAATTGCATAGATATATAATTGGACTATTGTAACATGAGACAGCAATAACATCATCGAATTTAATCCAAAATTGGAACTTTGTATCCAAATTATTAAAATAGAGAAAGATTGGCTTAGACATAGGAATTTTTGCCTATAACGAGTATAATGCCAACCATTTGTAGATGTTATATCTTAAACATTTTTCCTGCTGGAGGCCTTATGATTAATGCGTTTGGACTGAAGAACAAACAATTAGTGAAAATTAATGAAGGCGATATTAAGAATGCGACCTGGATTGACTTGATTGAACCAGAAGAAGCGGATCGTGAATTCATTCTGACAAACTTAGGTCAGAATTTAGCAACAAGTATTGAATTAGATGATATTGAGGCATCAGCTCGTTTTTTCGAAGATAATGAAGGACTACATGTTCACTCCTTCTTTTTTTATGAAGATGCTGAAGACCGAGCTGGTAACTCAACTGTCGCTTTTACTGTGCACAATGGGCGTTTATTCACCCTGCGTGAACGCGATTTACCAGCATTTCGTCTATACAGAATGCGCTCTCGTTATCAGGGGATGAACGATGGAAATCCTTATGAAGTTTTATTAGATTTATTTGAAGTCAAAGTTGAACAGTTAGCCGATCAAATCGAAAATATTTATAGTGAGCTTGAAGAGTTAAGTTTGATAATTATGGATCGCTCTTCTCAGGAGCATTATGATGAAGCGATTACTTCCTTAGCTGAACTTGAAGATACGGCTTGGAAAGTGCGTCTTTGTTTAATGGATAGTCAACGTGCGGTCAACTATTTAGTTCGTCGTGCAAAGATGCCGGTTGAACAATTAGAGCAGGCGCGTGAAGTTATTCGAGATATTGAATCATTGGTGCCACATAATGAGTCACTATTCCAAAAAGTTAACTTTTTAATGCAAGCGGCTACTAGTTTTATCAATATAGAGCAAAGCAGAATCATTAAGATTTTCTCGGTTGTCTCAGTGGTATTTTTACCGCCTACAGTGGTGGCGTCAGCGTATGGTATGAACTTTGAACACATGCCTGAGCTGAAATGGGAATATGGCTATCCTTTATCCTTATTGTTGATGTTACTAGCTGGTGTTGCACCTTATATTTACTTCAAACTCAAAAAATGGTTGTAGTTGATGGTTGTAGTTGATAGTTTGTCGTTCAACACTTCAAATATTATCCGCTAGCCTTTAGTTAGCGGTAATTGGGCAAGCAAATTCATTTAAAGCAAACTAGTTAAATCATTTCAAATAGTCCATAATATTACTAATGTTGTTTGAATATTTATTGAACTAAAGTTCATATAGAAAGATTTTATTTTTTAAAAAAGGGAATAACATGAGTCAATATGCACTAGTTACCGACATTGGTGGAACCAATGCCCGTTTTGCACTTTATGATTTAGTCACTAATGAATTATCTGCAATAACTAAAGTTCTCATATCAAAAGATGATGTATTACTCGAATTAATTAAATCCTACTTAAACTCACAATCAGAAACTGTTGATATGGCTTGCATTGCTATAGCTTGCCCAATCGATGAGGGTGATCTGATTGAAATGACCAATAATAATTTATCATTTTCTCGTTCTGAACTGATTAAAGAGCTTAAGTTAACTAAATTAGAAGTCATTAATGACTTTACGGCAGTTTCAACATCTATCCCTCGACTATCAGCGAACGATGTCATTAAAATTGGGGGTGAAGAACCTAATCTCAATTATCCAATTGCAATTTATGGTGCTGGAACTGGTTTAGGCGTTTCTCATTTAGTAAAAGTCAACGAAAACTGGATCAGTTTATCCGGTGAAGGTGGCCATACCGAACTACCTATGGTTAATGAAGAAGAAGATCGAATTTTAGCCCAATTACGTAAAAAATTTGGTCGAGTCTCTTGCGAACGATTTTTATCGGGTAATGGTATTGTTAATATTTATCAAGCATTATTACAGATCAACAATCAACCAATTGAAGAGATCACGCCAGATATTATTGTCAATAAAGCATTATCAAATAGCTGTCCGATCTGTTTAGCAACTTTAACGCATTTTTGTACTTTTATGGGGCGATTTGGTGGCAATTTAGCGTTGACGCTTAATACTCAAGGTGGTGTGTATATTGCTGGTGGCATTGTACCTAGATTTATTGAATTCTTTAAATCATCACCATTTAGAGAAGCATTTGAATATAAAGGACGAATGTCTTTTTTAGTTAAAAAAATTCCTGTTTATGTGATTATTCATAAAGATCCGGGGTTATTTGGTGCAGGTGTTTATTTACAAAATAGCCTGAAATAATTGAGGAGTAAAATTTAATTTTATGATGTGGTGTTATATTTATAGAAGTACCAAAAAAGAAAATTGTTATCTTTACATGGAGCAAGAGAACGACTTCTCCCATATTCCGGAAAAAATCATGAAAATTTTTGGTACACCAGCTTTTGTGATGAAAGTATTGCTTGACGGTAAACGACGTTTTGTTGTCGGAACCGCACAGGAAATAGAGGAGAAGATAAAAGCGGATGGATTTTTCTTACAAATGTTAAAAGAAGATGATTTTAAAGTATGATTGAACCATTTTGGGAATATAAAACGTTAGATCAAATGAGCGATGACGAGTGGGAACAACTCTGTGATGGTTGTGGTCAATGTTGCCTAAATAAATTAATGGATGAAGATACCGACGAAATCCTCTATACCAATGTGGCGTGTAATTTACTCGATTCAAATACCTGCCAATGCCGACATTATCATAATCGTTTTGATTATGAGCCTGATTGTATCAAGTTAACCCGTGAAAATTTACTAACAATTGAATGGTTACCATTGACTTGCACTTATCGTTATTTTTCAGATACAGGACAATTACCCGAATGGCACCCATTAATAGTTGGTAATAAAAAAATGATGCATAAATTGAAAATATCGGTTAAAAACCGAATTGTTTATGAAAAAGATGTCATTTGTTGGGAAGATCATATTATTTAAAAGAGAGTCTAGGCTCTCTTTTATGTTTTATAACATTAACCACAAATTGCCAAGAAAATCGATAGCTAGTAAATTTAGAAACATCAATATAAAAACAAAAATCATAAATGAAATATCAATCATACCTATTGGTGGTACGATACGGCGAATCGGTGCAATAAGTGGCTCAGTTAATTGCGCAAGTAATTCATCAGTAACCGATTGTCCCCGGCTAACCCAGCTTAAAATCGCTCTAAATAATAGTAACCAAAATATTAGATGCCCGATGGCATGCACCATTGCAGCCAAAGCGAATAGCAGGTAATAAGGGGTAAACAGTGGTGCATTAATTAGCTGAAAACGGGAAATAAAGATAATTTTAAGTAAAGCTACTCCATAAAACAGCATCCAAGTTGCGGTATCGATACGCCTAATAGAAGGAATTACTCTTCGCATTGGACCAATAATCGGTTGGGTAATACGTACAATAAATTGGGTAAAAGGATTATGAAAATTTACCCTCGCATGCTGCATCCACAAACGAAGAATCAGTACGTACAAGCTAATAGTAAAAATAGCTCTTCCTAAGAAGATTAACGAAATCATTTGATACTCCTGAAATAAAATATACTTGGCAATATATCACACATATTGCCGTGCACCAAAAATCGCGCTACCAATACGAACCATTGTGCTACCTGCAACAATAGCTGCAGGCATATCACCTGACATGCCCATTGATAGTGTATCTAAAAAAGGATAATCTGTTTTCAACGATGCTAATAGCTCAGACATCCGCTTGAATACCTCAAGTTGTTTGGCAAAATCATTTTCTATTTCAGGAATCGCCATTAGGCCGCGTAGCCGTAAATTGGGTAATGTAATAATCTGGTCTATCAAATCAACGACTTCATCTGCTTGAACTCCCGATTTACTTTCTTCATTGCTAATATTTACCTGAATAAGCACATTTAATTTATCCATATTCGCTGGGCGCTGTGCATCCAGACGTTGGGCAATTTTAAAACGGTCAATGGTATGCATCCAATCAAAATTTTCGGCCACTAATCTGCTTTTGTTTGATTGTAGCGGGCCGATAAAATGCCAAGTAATCGGGGTATCAGGCATATTTTGTTTAAAGTAGGCAATCTTCTCAACACCTTCTTGAACATAATTTTCACCAAAAGATAATTGACCAGCTTCAATTGCCTGAGCGATTAAGGTTACCGGTTTGGTTTTACTAACTGCAATAAGCTCAATTGTATTGGGATCTCGATCGCAATCTAAAGCAATTTTGTGTATTTCATTTTTAATCGTAATTAAATTGTCATGTACTGTATTCATATTAATTCCCAATAAAAAAATGGATAGTGACCTAAAATGATAAATTCAATGTTGGCTTTTAGTGTAACGCAAAAAGCTTCTGATTTGCATCTTTCAAGTGGCGAAAAACCTTGTATTCGCGTTAATGGTGACCTAAAACGCCTCTCCGCGGATAAATTATTACCCCAGAAACTTAAAATTGATTTATTTAATCTATTAAATATGGAGCAAAAAGCAATATTGCAACAGCATCAGCAGATTGATTTTGCATATCATGTTGAGAATGTTGGTCGTTTTCGTGTAAATATTTTTTATCAACAACGCGGTATTTCAGCAATATTTCGAATAATCAAACAACAGATCCCCAGCTTAACTGAGATTGAGGCTCCCAACGTATTAAATGAACTCGCAAAAGCAGAATCAGGCATTATTTTAGTGACGGGTGCAACAGGTAGCGGTAAATCGACAACTTTAGCAGCCTTAATTCAACATATCAATCAAACCCAAGCTAAACACATTATCACCTTAGAAGATCCTATAGAGTTCATTTATCAAAACGATAAATCACTTATCCAACAACGAGAACTTACTCACTTTGGCAATGCAATTGACAGCATATTAAGACAAGATCCAGATATTATTCTACTAGGTGAATTACGTAACCAACACACCATCCAAGCGGCATTAACCATTGCTGAAACCGGGCATTTAGTTCTGGCTACATTACATACCAGTTCAGCCATACAAACTATTAATCGTATTATTGATCTATTTGATGAGGGCTCTCGAGCGGTAATTCGTAACCAACTCTCAAATAGTTTAAAAGCCATCATTTGTCAAAAATTGGTTCCTTATAATGAAAGTCGTAAAGCGATATATGAAGTTCTAATCAACACTTCTGCTGTCAGTAATTTAATTAGTGAAGGCAAAACCAAGCAAATATTATCCATAATGCAAACAGGAAAACAATATGGTATGCAACTGATGGCTAATTAATTTATAACGTATCGTGAAAAATCACTGCTTGCCAAGCTAAATAAATTTTTAAGTTTTATTTTAAAATTTATTCTATAATCTTTAGCGTATTTTATTTATAAAGGGATAAACAAATGGAACAGCGTATAGGTTTTATCGGTATAGGTAATATGGGCAACGCCATATTACAAGGTATTTTGGCAAGTAATATTGTGCCTGGAACGCAGATTTACGTTTATGATCCTCAACTTGACAAAGGCCAAGCACTCAATCAATCTTACTCCATAAATAATTTAGAATCCGCAAGAGATGTTGCTCGAGAATCAGATATTGTTTTTATCGCTGTTAAGCCAAACATTATTGTAGATGTATTAAACGATATTCAAAAAGAGTTAAAAAAGAATACGATTGTTATCTCGATTGCGGCAGGTGTAACCATTAAAACTATTGCCAAATGTGTGGGCTATGAACAAAAGATAGTCAGAGTTATGCCAAATACCCCGGCATTAGTTAATGCTGCAATGTGCTCAATAACACCAAATACTGAAGTTACGGATGAAGAGTTAACTATTGTTGAAAGCTTATTAAATTGTATTGGCGCAACAGAGATTGTACCAGAGTATTTAATTGATGCTGTTGTGGGGGCTAGTGGCTCTTCTCCGGCTTTTGTGTTTATGTTTATTGAAGCTCTGGCTGATGGAGCCGTTAAAGGTGGTTTAGCTAGAAAACAAGCTTACAAATTTGCCGCGCAAGCGGTATTGGGGTCAGCTAAATTATTGCTGGAGACGGGTAAACATCCGGGTGAATTAAAAGATATGGTCTGTTCCCCAGCTGGTACGACAATTGAAGGCGTGCAAATGCTTGAGGAAAAAGGGTTTAGGGCCGCTATTCTTGATGCTGTAGAGGCGGCAATTAAAAAATCTAAAGATTTATCAGAAAAATAATGATTATTAAATATGAACAATAACAATTAGTTATTGTTCATTTAAATTTAATTCTAAAATTAAGTAAAAACATTGCTTGTGTTTATCAGCCATTTATGAGTTAATAGTCGCCAGCATATTACATGCAGATATATTTTGTAACATTTAGATTCATGCAGTTTGTAGTTTACTTTTTTCACATTTGTATTAGTTTTCTTCAGTCTTCTCTTCTCTTTGTTAATAAGTAGTCTAGGTTTTATGTTCTATAGTATCGCCCTTGTCGGCGAAGATTAATTTATTTATAGGAAGATTATTATGTCTAAAAAAACTGGTCAAGTTAAATGGTTCAATGAAAGTAAAGGTTTTGGTTTTATTTCACCGGCTGATGGCAGTAAAGATGTGTTCGTTCATTTCTCTGCAATCACTGGTAATGGCTTTAAAACTCTAGGCGAAGGTCAACAAGTTGAATTCGCTATCCAAGATAGTCCTCGTGGTCCAGCTGCGGTTGAAGTTGCAATCATCTAAATGATTACTATTATCTTATCAGTATTTAATTGCTGATAAGATGTTTCCTCCTTTATTAATAGACTTTTCACCTCCAATTTTATATCATTTCTCTTAGTGTCTAAGTTATAGACTAGTTTTAAATTACCAAAATTTATACTTTTAAGGAAAGCAATAATGAAAAAAATGGCCTTGTCTATCATTCTATTAGGTTTATCTTCTGTCGCGATGGCGGATTTATCGGCATCTTGTAAAGTTTTTTTTCAACAGGTTGATAGTTTAGTTAATAACATTCCTAATGATGTCGCGACTAAACAACAAGCAGAAATGATTAAACAAAATTTAAAATTAACTAAACAACAAATTTCTGCTATGCCTAAAGAGAACCAAGAAGAAGGCTGTAAACAAGCAATAGTAGGTTTAAAGCAATACCAAGCTATTTTAAAAGCTAAATAATAAGGACTAAAAATAACGACTAAAAATAACGATTAGTTTAATCGTTATTTTTTGTTACGATTGCGAAAATCCCAAGGAGCAATTGGATATTTATCTTTCCATAACCCTTTTTGCTTCTGTTTAGCTTTTGCTTCTAGATTGACCATATTTTTATTTTTTGCAACACCTTTAACTCGATATGCCCAAGCATAGCCACTTTCCACCATTTTAGCATTAACATTGATTTTATTTAGAAAAATTGTGCCTAATGTACGTTGATAGATATCTTTTTTATTTTCTTTGACAAAAACACTTTTACCGGCGATTAATGACGCTAAGTATTTTTTTGAAGCATTACCATATGCTTGTCGACTTTCTGGAGCATCAATATCTAACAAACGAACCCGAATTTTTTGTTTTTTCGGCGTTAAAATATCAACTGTATCGCCATCAATGACTTTGACAACCTTACCATTAAAGTCAGCGTGTGCTTGGTTAATTACAATAAAGAAGAGGGCAATTGAAAGGAAAAATGTTCTAAAAAAATGCATTGTAGATAATTCTTAAAATAGTAGGGTGAATATAAAAACTCCTTGCTAATTATCAGTGTTCAACTAATAGTGGGCAAGGAGTATCAAGCTATATTAATTAAATTGTGAAGTGTCTTTGAATAAACCAACTTTAAGATCAGTTGCTTCATAAATTAATTTACCATCTACGTAAACTTCACCGTCGCCAATTCCCATGATTAACTTACGATTAATAACGCGTTTGAAATTAATTTTATAAGTAACTTTTTTATTATTTGGTAATATTTGGCCTTTTAATTTTAACTCACCAACACCCAGCGCACGACCTTTACCTTTGCCGCCAATCCAACCTAAATAAAAACCGACTAATTGCCATAACGCATCAAGACCAAGGCAACCAGGCATTACTGGATCATTTTTGAAATGACATTTAAAAAACCATAAATCAGGATTAATATCTAACTCGGCTTCAACATAGCCTTTACCGAAACTACCACCGTCTTCATTCATTTCGATAACGCGATCCATCATTAGCATCAAATCTGACGGTAACGGTGGTCCATCATGACCAAATAATTCACTATTACCAGATTTAATTAGATCTGCTTTATCATACGAAGATTTACGTTCAAATGTCATAAAAAAACCTTTTATTTCGTTGTCATTATTTGATTGCTTATAAAATCACTATTTAATACAAAACAACCAATCATTCTAAACTATAAAATATTGCCAAATTATTTCATCAATCATCTCAATGAAATGTTAGTCTCAAGTTTATTGTGTATTTGTACTTTTTGCAATTTTTTTCCAGCGACTGAGCCAACCTTCATGCTTTCTATCTTGCATTAATATTGATTGCATACGGGCATGAATCAATTTATAAAGACTGATATTGTTTTCATCTTTATAAGGAATGCCGGTTAATAAATAGAGTGCGTCAGCGACATGTTCAACGGTCCAAATTGAAAATTTATCACTACTAATTGCATCAATAACCTCGTCGCTCAAACTCAAATGGCGTTGATTGCTAGCAGGAATAATGACACCTTGCTGACCGGTTAAACCTTGGTGCTGGCAAACCGCAAAAAATCCTTCAATTTTCTCATTAACGCCACCAATAGATTGAACATGACCAAATTGGTCAACCGAACCTGTGACAGCTAATTGTTGATCGATAGGTTGATTGGATAAAGCACTAATGAGTGCACACATACCGGCCAGTGACGCACTATCGCCATCAATTTCATTATAAGATTGTTCAAATACTAAAGAGGTGGAAAATGGTAATTGATGATTAATCGCAAATTCCGACATAATAAATGCTTGCATAATCATCATTCCTTTCGAATGAATATTACCAGCAAGGTCGGTTTTTCGTTCAATATCAATCAATTCACCATCACCAAAATGGACCAGACAGCTTAAGCGTGTTGGTTCGCCAATTGCCTTTGGATAACCAGGGTATTCAATAACCGACAATCCATTGATCTGGCCAACTACTTGTGTCTTAGTATCAATCACAATTTGATTAGTGAAAAATTCATCATGAAAACGTTCAGTTAAATAATTTTCGCGCCATGTTTTTTGTTCAAACGCTTTGCAGACAGCTGATGCGTCAATTTCCCCATTTTCGATAAAATAAGAGGAATTTAACAGTAACGATTGAATCCACTCTATGCTAAGTGGTAGATAATATTGATCACCGGTATATCTTGTTGCCTGCTTATAAATTGTAGCAAAAGCAGATTTTGCAATTTTCGGTAAGGCTAGTTGGTGACTGATAAATTGTAAATAATTCATCCAAGCATTAAATTGCTGAGAATCAGTTATAGACAGTTCACTTTCAAATTCAGCATAAATAGATGATGAATAAAATTCAGGTTCAAATTCCTGTAATTCAGCTAAAGATAACCTGTCACCAACTAAAATAATGCGCAAATCTAACGGCATAGTCGGAATGGATAATGGTAAAGGATGTGAATCATCAGCTGAAAACCATTCAAAGGTTTGCGATACCACCATCTGTTTTAATTTAGTCCAAACAATAGGCTGAGCAAGCAGTGAACGTAAACCTAAAATTAAAACCCCACCATTAGCATGATGAACTAAACCAGCTTGTAATTTAATCGGGTTATTTTCAGGTTGTCTTACACAACCAAAAAGCTTTTCCATATCAACTACGGTTGCCGATAAACAACTATCTTGAACAGCAAAATTATCTTGTTTACTTTTAGCTTTGCTTAAGGTGATTTTATTATCACTAAAATAGTAGCTATAACCTAAATCTGAATTTGCTAGATTGGTTTTTACAGATTGCTTCAATAAATCAAAAAAAAACTCACTTTCTGATGCTTTTAATAGCATAAAGCGAGGACGATAATGTGCCTTACTATTTTTGCATAATAGTGACACAGCAGCAGCAACACGAGGTTGCCACGATAATAAATTGGTTAATCCATCACTGTATAAATTTGTTTGAATATCACTATTATTGATAATGTAATTTATGTCAGGTTGGACTTGTTGAGAGTTGAGTTGTTTGATTGCCAAAGTTAATGTCTTTTCTATTAGCTATATTATTGACTCGAATTATAACAAGTATCGATTACAACGCCAACAAATAACCTAAATCTGAGTGCTAACAAATAAAAAAATTACAGAAAGATTTTTAAAAATCAGTTAAACTGTAAGGTAAATTCTAGTTAATTTTCCTAGGTTATTACGACTAACAACAATTAAATATGCTCAAACTCAAAAATAATCATATTAAAGACGATAAAACCTCGCAGATAGTCAGTTGGGGGCATTGGTTTACACTATTTAATATTTTAGTTGTTATTGTACTCGGTGGCCAATATTTACTTATTGCCGATTGGCCTCGAACGTTTATGGGGCGTTTTTACGCAATCATTAGTGCGATAGGCCATTTTAGTTTTCTCGCATTCATTGTTTATTTAATATTACTATTTCCACTAAGTTTTTTTATTCACTCTTCGCGCTGGCAAAGAACTATTGCAACGATTATTGCAACACTAGGAATTAGCTTATTGCTGATTGATGTTGAGGTCTTTTCGCATTTCAGAATGCATCTCAATTTATCTATCTGGCAACTCTTTACCTCGGATAAAACCTCTTTTCTAAATAGGGCATTTATTTCAATTCCATTTATCCTTTTGATAGAGATATTATTCGCTATTTGGAGTTGGAAAAAATTACGTAGCTTAAGTAAACGCAAACGTTTTGCAAGACCGGTGGTAATTGGTTTTATCCTATGTTTTATTTCATCTCACCTAATTCATATTTGGGCGGATGCTAATTTTTATCGTCCAATCACTATGCAACGCTCAAGTTTACCGCTTTCGTATCCACTCACTGCGAGGCATTTTCTTGAACGTTATGGATTTATTGAAGAGAATGGTTATCGTAATCGAGCAATTCAAGAAGGTAATCCATTTGCAATTGCCATTGAATATCCACTCGATCGAATTACTTTCGACGAAAAACAAAGTAAACCTAATATTTTGATAATTGACATTAATGGTTGGAATAACCAACTATTAGCTAACAACATGCCTTGGCTTAAAGAATTCGCTGGCCAAAATATACAGTTTACCAACCATTATGGTTCGAGTAATCAAGCCTATTTAAACAATTTTTCATTATTTTATGGGCTCGATCCTAATTATTACAATAGTATCCTCGCTGGGCATAAACCATCGGTATTATTGGAAACTGTCACTAAACAACATTATAACGTTGGACTATTTTCTGCTAATGGTTTTTCTGAGCCGCTTTATCGCTACGCGTTATTGTCTAATTTTACCACACCGGATGGTAAAAAAATCTCCAATAAACAGACAACGGATAATTGGATGGTATGGCATGATGAACAGAATAAATTGGAAAACCATGCTCCGCTATTTTCGGTTATTCAATATTCACTTGGCGTAAAAAACAAAAAAATCCCAATAGCTGAATTAGAGGCAGAAGCGAAAAAACTAGACCAATATTTAGAGTCATTAATTGCTTATTTAAGATTATCTAATGCTTATGAAAATAGCATAATCATTATTACCGGCTCTAATAACTTAAAAATTGATGAGGCCAAAAAAGTTGCTTTACCTAGTGGTGAAATCAGCTTTAAGCGAGACGCCTTAAAAGTACCATTAATCATTTCATGGCCGGGTAAAGAGGCAAAAGAAGTTAGTTATATAACTTCAGAAGCAGATATTTTAAGAACATTAATGCAAGATGCATTCAATGTTACCACTCCAGCACAACAGTATAGCCAAGGACAAAATTTATTTGACCAACGAGCTCGTCAATGGATTGTAGCGGGTAGTGAAAATCAAGTTGCCGCGCTTTATGATAATAAAACCGTGGTGATTGATGCCTATGGACGTTCTAAAATTTATGATCTAAACGGCAACCAATTGAAAAATGAAAAGATCAGCTTACCGACGTTCTTACAGATTGTTACCGAGAATCGTCGTTTTATCGTAGTGGATAATTAAGCAATAACAGCGAAAAAGAGGTGAAATTTATTTCACCTCTTTTCCCATCGCTTGCAGATCGGCATGGTAAGACGAACGCACAAATGGGCCACAAGCTGCGTGGGTAAAGCCCATTGCCAAAGCAGTCTGTTTTAACTCATTAAATTCTTCTGGTGAAACATAACGTTCTACTGGCAAATGATACTTACTTGGTTGTAAATATTGACCTAAAGTTAACATGGTTACACCATGACTACGTAAATCTTTCAAAACCTGAATAAGTTCTTCATTGGTTTCACCTAATCCCACCATTAACCCCGATTTTGTTGGAATTTCTGGATGCTGGTGTTTAAAGGCTTCAAGTAATTTTAATGATCCTTCATAACTCGCGCCAGGGCGTATCTTTTTATATAAACGAGGAATATTTTCTAGATTGTGATTAAATACATCTGGTGGATTTTCACTTAAAACCGCAACAGCTTCGTCAATGCAACCACGAAAATCGGGCGTTAAGGTTTCAATTTTGATAGTTGGACTTAATGAACGAATCTCTTGGGTACAAGAGGCAAAGTGACTGGCTCCACCATCTTTCAAATCATCACGATCAACAGAGGTGATCACCACATAACGTAATTTCATCTCTTGAATGGTTTGTGCGAGTTTACTTGGCTCTTCTCGGTCGGGTGGTAAAGGGCGACCATGAGCCACATCACAGAAAGGACATCGACGCGTACAAATATCGCCTAAGATCATAAAAGTAGCGGTACCATGATTAAAACACTCAGCCAAGTTAGGGCACGATGCTTCCTCACAAACCGAATGTAAGCCATGTTTACGCATAGTATTTTTGATATGTGTAATATTATCAGTATTTGCCGACAACTTAATTCTCATCCACTCTGGTTTTTTTAAAGGGGCAACCTCCTCTAAAGTGATAGATGGAATAAGACGAGTTTTATCGGCATCACGATATTTTGAACTGCGGATTAAGTTTTCATTAGTTTGCATAATTAACTTCTTAATAGTTTGGTAACTGCGCAATAAAATGTTCAGTTAATAAATGATTAATCTCTTGGCGGTCTATCTCAGCAATATGCTGTTTCATTTGTGTCATTTCTAATCCAGCATAGCCACATGGATTAATATAATTAAACGGTGTCAGATCCATATCGATATTAAGCGCTAGTCCATGTAGCGTGCAGCCATTCTGAATATGTAATCCAAGAGAACAGATCTTCTGTTGATTGATATAAACGCCAGGGGCGTCCTGTTTTGAATAGGCGGTAATGCCAAAGTGTTTTAATGTTTGAATAACACTATTTTCAAGATAATTGACGACATCACGAATACCTATTTTACGCCTTTTTAAATCAACTAAGATATACATAACTTGCTGTCCGGGACCATGATAAGTAATTTGTCCACCTCGATCAGTTTGCACAACGGGGATAGCCGTTTGGGTGAGTAGATGCTCAGGTTTACCAACCTTGCCTTGGGTAAAAACGGCTGGGTGTTCAACTAGCCAAATTTCGTCTAGCGTTTGTTTATTACGCTGTTGGGTAAAATCATGCATAGCTTGATAAGTTGACAAATAGGGCACTGTACCCAACTGTTTAATAATCACGTTGTTATTTGGCATAGTTTGCGTTTATTCAGTCTTCATTTATCAATAAATTAACAACTATATAACAGATTTTACTATAACTTGACAACCGCTAAGTATTCAAGGTATAACTCACAGAGTAATATTCTTTCCAATCTCATGAGTTAAATTGACTTATATCAAATAATTATCTATTTATCTAAATTAATGATTGAAATAGTTGATTGTTTTAATAGGAATTAACATTCTTTTCTAGACAGTAGTTTGCTTTACTTTTTAATGGAAAATGGCAGACTGATATCATTAAAGCATCCGTAATGCAAAAGTTGGAGCTTGTAATTTTAGTTATGGCGTCTGTTATAGCTAAGGATAGCAAAAACTGCATTTTTTAAAACAAAAAAGAGGTTTTTATATGTCGGACATGCAAATGAATGATATCGATCCAGTTGAAACAAAAGATTGGCTGGAAAGTTTAGATTCGATTATTCGTGAAGAAGGCGTCGAACGTGCCCAATATATTATTGAGCAAATTGTCAATAAAGCTAGAGATGGTGGCGTTCCTTTACTCTTTGGTTCTTCAACCAGTAATTATATAAACACTATCCCGGTAGAAGATCAGCCGGCTTATCCCGGTGATTGGGAAATTGAAAGACGCATCCGTTCTATTGTTCGTTGGAATGCTATTATGATGGTACTACGCGCTTCTAAAAAAGATTTAGAGCTTGGCGGTCATATGGCATCATTCCAATCGGCAGCGACATTTTATGAAGTCTGTTTTAACCATTTTTTTCGCGCACGTAATGCAAAAGATGGCGGTGATTTAATCTACTTCCAAGGTCATATTTCACCGGGTATCTACTCGCGTGCTTTTATTGAAGGTCGTTTAACAGAAGAGCAACTTGATAATTTCAGACAGGAAGTTCATGGAAAAGGCTTATCATCTTATCCTCATCCAAAATTAATGCCGGAGTTCTGGCAATTCCCAACCGTTTCAATGGGATTAGGTCCTATCAGCGCTATCTTCCAAGCTCGCTTTTTAAAATATTTAAACCATCGTGGTTTAAAAGATACCACCGAACAAACCGTTTATGCCTTCTTAGGTGATGGTGAAATGGATGAGCCAGAAGCAAAAGGTGCCATTACCGTTGCAACACGTGAAAAACTCGATAATTTAGTCTTTGTTATCAACTGTAATTTACAACGCCTTGATGGCCCAGTAACCGGTAATGGCAAAATAGTTAATGAACTTGAAGGGGTATTTGCCGGTGCAGGTTGGAACGTGATTAAAGTACTTTGGGGTGATCGCTGGGATAAATTATTACAAAAAGATAAATCAGGTAAATTAATTCGTTTAATGAATGAAACCCTCGATGGCGATTATCAAACTTTCAAATCCAAAGATGGTGCTTATGTGCGTGAACATTTCTTTGGTAAATATCCGGAAACCGCTGAATTAGTCAAAGATATGTCTGATGCCGAAATCTTTAGACTTAACCGTGGTGGTCAAGATCCAGAAAAAATGTTTGCCGCCTTTGCCAGAGCAAAAGAGACCAAAGGTCGACCAACTGTAATTTTAGCTCACACTATTAAAGGTTATGGTATGGGCGAAGCCGCAGAAGCGAAAAACATTGCCCACCAAGTCAAAAAAATGAATATGGATGGTGTTCGTCATGTTCGTGACTTCTTTAATATTCCGGTAACTGATGAAGCACTTGAAAAATTACCTTATATCAAATTTGAAGAACATACTCCAGAATACAAATATATTCATGAACGTCGTCAAGCATTACATGGTTATGTACCTTCAAGATTAACCAAATTCTCAGGAACAGTTTCGATTCCTCCATTAAGCGAATTTGCTCCGTTACTTGAAGCTCAATCCAAAGAAATTTCAACCACTATCGCTTTTGTGCGGGCGCTTAACATCATGCTAAAAGATAAGGATTTAGCACCGCGATTAGTGCCAATTCTGGCTGATGAAGCACGTACTTTTGGTATGGAAGGTCTATTCCGCCAAATTGGTATTTATAACCCACATGGTCAACAGTATACCCCACAAGATAAAGAGCAGGTTGCTTACTATCGTGAAGACGAGAAAGGACAAATTCTGCAAGAAGGTATCAACGAGTGTGGTGCAACAGCATCATGGCTAGCGGCGGCGACATCCTACAGTAATAATGATTTCCCGATGATTCCTTTTTACATTTATTACTCGATGTTTGGTTTCCAACGTGTTGGTGATTTAATGTGGGCAGCAGGCGATCAACAAGCGCGTGGCTTTATGATTGGTGGGACTTCAGGTCGGACAACATTAAACGGTGAAGGTTTACAACACCAAGATGGTCATAGCCATATCCAAGCATTAACCATTCCGAACTGTTTATCATACGATCCAGCCTATGCTTATGAAGTGGCAGTTATTATGCAAGATGGCTTACGTCGTATGTATGGTGAACAGGAAAATGTTTACTATTACATTACCACCCTTAATGAAAACTATGCCCAACCGGCAATGCCTGAAGGTGCGCAAGAGGGGATTTGTCGTGGTATCTACAAACTCGATACAGTAGAGGGGCAACAAGGGAAACCAACTGTACAATTATTAGGCTCGGGGTCAATGCTGCGACATGTTCGTGAAGCGGCGGATATTTTGGCTAAAAACTATGGTGTTAGCTCAGATGTTTACAGTGTCACTTCATTTACGCTACTGGCTCGTGATGGTCAAGATTGTGAGCGTTACAACATGTTACATCCAAGTGAACCAGCCAAAGTGCCTTATGTTGCTCAAATAATGAATAACAACCCTGCTGTTGTTTCAACTGATTATATGAAACTTTATGCCGAACAAATTCGTGGATTTGTACCAGCAGAAAGCTACCGGGTACTAGGCACCGATGGATTCGGTCGTAGTGATAGTCGGGAAAATTTACGTCATCATTTTGAAGTCGATGCATCTTATGTGGTGATTGCCGCATTAGGAGAACTAGCTAAACGTGGTGATATTCAAGCAAGTATTGTTGAAGACGCGATTAAAAAGTTCGAAATCAATGCAGACAAACTCAATCCACGTATTGCATAAGAGGTAAAAATAATGAGTATTGAAATAAAATTACCCGATATCGGAAGTGATGAAGTTGAAGTAACTGAAATTCTGGTTAAAGTCGGCGACAAAGTGGATGTAGATCAATCGTTATTGACCGTCGAAGGTGATAAAGCATCGATGGAAATACCGGCACCACAAGCAGGGATTGTAAAGTCGATCATCGTAAAAGTTGGCGACAAAGTGACAACCGGTGTGAGTATTATGCAATTTGACGAAATCGGTTCGACTGCGTCAACAGATCCAACACCAACGGTTTCAACAGCTACTTCAACGACAGCTCCGGCTCCCGCTCCAGCATCCGCGTCGAGCAGTGGACAAATTGTTGATGTTAATGTCCCAGACATAGGTGGTGATGAAGTCGAAGTGACCGAAATTTTAGTTAAAGTTGGTGATTCAGTTTCGGTTGATGATTCACTAATTACGGTGGAAGGTGACAAAGCCTCGATGGAAGTACCGGCAACAATGGCGGGTACGGTAAAAAATATCGTTGTAAAAATTGGCGACAAAGTCAAAACTGGATCTAAAATAATGGAGTTTGAAACAGCGGCTAGTAGTGCGCCGGCGAAAGCCGATTCAGCTCCTGTAGTGGCTGAAAAACCGGTTGCTCCAGCTTCGATAGCCAATAATAACAGTAGTAACAATAACAACAGTAGCAATAATGCTTCGGCACCCGTGTCAGCTACCAATGAATTTGTAGAAAATGATGCTTATGCCCATGCCACACCTTCAATCCGCCGATTAGCGCGCGAGTTTGGTATTAATCTTGCCAAAGTACAACCAACTGGCCCTAAACATCGTGTATTACGTGAAGATATTCAAAATTACGTAAAAAATGCGGTAAAACAATCCGAAAATGGCGGAACTGGTGGAGCATTACCAGGTTTATTACCTTGGCCGAAAGTCGATTTTAGTAAGTTTGGTGAAGTTGAATCCTTACCATTAACCAAGATCCAAAAAGTATCAGGTGCCAACTTACATCGTAACTGGGTAATGATTCCACATGTTACTGAGTTTGATGAAACTGACATCACTGAACTAGAAGCTTTCCGTAAGCAGCAAAATGCTGAGGCAGAAAAGAAAAAACTCGATCTCAAAATTACCCCATTAGTGTTTATCATGAAAGCTGTAGCCAGTGCGTTAACTGCTTATCCGCGTTTTAATAGCTCGCTATCAGAAGATGCACAAACCCTTATCGTCAAAAAATATATCAACATTGGCGTAGCAGTTGACACGCCAAATGGCTTAGTTGTGCCAGTATTTAAAGATGTGAACAAAAAAGGTATTGTGGAACTCTCGAAAGAGCTTGCGGAAATCTCCAAGAAAGCACGTGACGGTAAACTCACCGGTAGTGATATGCAAGGTGGCTGTTTCACTATTTCCAGCCTTGGTGGCATCGGAACGACCGCATTTACCCCAATTGTTAATGCGCCAGAAGTGGGTATTCTCGGTGTATCTCGTTCAACTATGAAACCTGTTTGGAATGGTAAAGAATTTACACCACGCCTAATGTTACCTTTATCATTATCCTTTGATCATCGTGTGATTGATGGCGCAGATGGTGCTCGCTTCTTAAGCCATATTGTTAATGTTTTATCCGACTTACGTCGACTAGTGATGTAGTGGAGGAAATCGATATGAGTCAAGACGTTAAAACACAACTCGTTGTATTAGGTGCCGGGCCAGCCGGTTACTCCGCTGCCTTCCGTGCTGCTGATCTTGGATTGGAAGTAACATTGGTCGAACGTTATTCTACTTTAGGTGGTGTTTGTCTCAATGTCGGGTGCATTCCCTCTAAAGCATTACTTCATGTTGCTAAAGTGATGGATGAAGCAAAATCTCTCACTGAGCATGGCATCCATTTTGGTACACCAAAACTGGAACTCGACAAAGTTCGTGAATGGAAAGAAAAGGTTATCAACCAGCTGACCAACGGACTTGCTGGCATGGCCAAAATGCGTAAAGTCAATGTTATACAGGGTGAAGCGCAATTTACTGGTAGTCACACAATGGAGGTGACATCGGCAAAAGGCATCACCAAAATTACCTTTGACAATGCGATTATTGCTGCTGGTTCAAGGCCAATAACCTTACCATTTATTCCTCATGACGATCCGCGTATTTGGGATTCAACAGATGCGCTAGCATTAACCACCATCCCTAAAAAATTACTCTTAATGGGTGGCGGTATTATCGGTCTCGAAATGGGAACGGTTTATCATGCATTGGGTTCAGAAGTAGATGTTGTTGAAATGCTAGATCAGGTGATCCCCGCTGCGGATAAAGATGTGGTGAAAGTCTTTAGCAAACAAATTCAACAAAAGTTCACTTTACGTTTAGAAACTAAAGTGAGTACTGTTGAAGCTAAACATGATGCTATCTACGTCACCATGGAGAAGAAAGATGGAACCATCGAAACGCATACTTACGATGCAGTACTGGTAGCAATAGGTCGTGCGCCAAATGGCAAACTTATCAGCGCTGAAAAAGCGGGGGTTAATGTGACCGACCGCGGTTTTATTGAAGTAGATAAGCAAATGCGAACTAATGTACCTCATATTTACGCCATTGGTGATATTGTCGGGCAACCAATGCTGGCTCATAAAGGTGTTCATGAAGGTCATGTTGCAGCTGAAGTCATAGCTGGTAAAAACCATTTCTTCGATCCGAAAACTATACCATCAATTGCTTATACCGAACCAGAAGTTGCATGGGTAGGGTTAACCGAAAAAGAAGCCAAGGCAAAAGGCATAGATTATGAGGTAGCTATATTCCCATGGGCAGCATCAGGGCGAGCGATTGCATCTGATTGTTCACAGGGGATGACTAAACTAATTTTCAATAAAGCGGATAATCGTCTTCTAGGTGGGGCAGTAGTGGGAGCCAATGGTGGAGAACTACTTGGGGAAATTACTCTGGCCGTTGAAATGGGTTGTGATGCAGAAGATATTGCACTCACCATTCATGCACATCCAACCTTACATGAATCAATTGGCCTCGCGTCAGAAATTTATGAAGGATCGGTAACTGATTTGCCGAATGCGAAAGCAGTTAAAAAATAGAGACTATTTATTTTATTGTTATTAATACAATAATGCCGTTAGTTTGCTAACGGCATTTTATTTTGCTAACGGCATTTTATTTTGCTAATCAAAATTATCAAAAAATTAAAATATTCATTAAAATTAATATGTTGGTTTATAAACTTGATAGGTGTCTAAATCAATAACATAATCAGCTATGATATATTCATCATAGGGATAAACATTGAAGCCAAATTGAACACAAAAGAAATCTACGAAATTATCAGTACCAAACTCCTTAATAATCTTCATCATGCGATTTTTTAGTTGGCCAATATTTCTAACTTTACCGGAAATAAGTGTATTTCCGTAATAACTTTCAATTTCAATAATCATCTTGCTAAAGCGCTAACTTATTCTTTGATTATTCATAAAATTATCGTTTATGGTTGATTCAAAAACTCAGTTAATCTTAATAAAAAAATGTGAGAAAGGGGCGTTTTTAAATAAAAATAACCCACTAATTTTAAGATAAATATAAAAAAATAACCTTATATTAACGATTATTCCGCTATTAAGCTATCAAATTCAAAAGATTGAATATATTGTCATACCAAAATTTAATAATTTCCCTATATTAAAAATAATTAATCGCCGTTTTAACCATTTATTTTTAAATTTGGTATGCCAATAAATGATATTTGTCACATTTTTAGAAATTAGTGGGATTCCAATTTGGTGTGTTGTGAGAGTGATCACAGATTCACTCACTTATAAGTATTATTTTTTGCTTGTCAGTGAATCTCATCCATCCCTCAAATTGGAGATAGTAAATATGTCTAGAGTAAATGAAGTTATTGATAAGCTAGGAAAATTTGCTAATAAATTTAATAGTTTAAGATATATAATGGCAATTAAAGCTGCATTTATTACCTTAATGCCAGTGATTATTGTCGGTGCATTTGCAGTATTGATGTCCAATATTGTATTTGATAGACAAAATGGATTAGCCTATTTTGACTGCTTATCTTTTTTAGCGATACTCAAACCTATAGCTAGTAATTTAAATTATGCAACGTTAAATTTTCTAACCATTGGGGCAGTATTTTTGATAGCCATTGAATTAGGGCGGATAAATGGTAATAAAACCTTATTTCCTGGATTGCTGGCAATAATTTGTTTTATTTCTGTGCAACCAACATTCACAGAAGTAGTTGTTGAAGGGCAAAAATTTCAAGTCACTAATGTGTTAGCTCGGCAGTTTACCGATACCAAAAGTCTTTTTCTTGGTATGTTTATCGCTATTATCTCTGTAGAAATATACTCGAAATTATTAAAAGTAGATAAATTAACAGTAAAAATGCCAGATAGTGTGCCATCTAATGTTTCTGCTTCATTTTCTGCACTCATTCCCGCAATATTGACGACTTCATTGGTCGCCGCTTTCGGTTTTGTTTTTTACAAATTAACTGGCATGTTCCTATATGACGCCATCTATAAAGTTGTTCAACAACCGCTAGAGTCAGTCATGCAAAGTTTGCCGGGCTTATTGTTATTAATGTTTGTGGCACAAATATTTTGGGTGATAGGGATTCATGGTAATCAAATGATAAAACCGATTCGAGAACCGTTATTACTCGGTGCAATTATGGTTAACATGAGCGATTTTGAACAGGGAATTGAACCCACGAATATTATTACCATGCCGTTTTGGGATGTTTATATGAGCATTGGTGGATCAGGTTGTACCTTTGGGTTACTTATCGCTATTTTTATTGCTATAAAACGCAAAGAGATGAGAGAAATCGCTAAATTATCGCTTGGCCCTGGCATTTTTAATATTAATGAGCCCGTTATTTTTGGTTTACCAATAATGTTAAATCCGATTTTGGCCATTCCTTTTATTATTACTCCACTAGTTACCGGCACAATTGGCTATATCGCTACCAGTATCGGTTTTGCTGGTAAAGCTGTGGTGATGGTTCCTTGGACTACACCGCCAATTATCAGTGCTTATCTCTCAACCGCTGGATCGCTAGGTGCGGTGGTGACACAAATATTCTGCATTCTTATCGCTATTTTGATCTATCTACCTTTCCTAAAAATAGCGGCAAAACGGTCTAAACTTCAATCCTAATTAGGATAAATATTCAAGGAGTACAATCATGAGTAAATTAACGATGGATATCCCGAAAAATTTTATTTTAGGTGCTTCAACTTCTGCATGGCAAACTGAAGGCTGGTGTGGAAAGAGAGAGAATCAGGATTCATTTTTAGATATTTGGTATAAAAATGATCGTAACGTTTGGCATGATGGGTATGGTCCTGCGGTTGCCACCGATTTAATCAATCGTTATCAAGAAGAAGTTGAATTAATGAAGCAAATAGGGATCACTCACTATCGAACTTCAATCAACTGGTCGCGTTTCTTGACTGACTATGAGAATGCCATTGTCGATGAAGACTATGCCAAATACTATGATAATTTCCTCAACCAAATTGTTGAAAATGGCATCGTTCCAATGCTCTGTTTAGAACATTATGAAGTTCCTGCTGAATTATTTAATCAATATGGTGGCTGGAATTCGAAACATGTCGTCGAACTTTTTGTTAAATTTGCCGAAAAAGTCTTTGAACGTTACCACCATGTGGTAAAACGGTGGTTTGTTTTCAATGAACCCATCGTCATTCAAACCAGAGTGTATTTAGATGCTGAACGTTGGCCTTATGAACAAAATACCAATAAGTGGATGCAGTGGAATCACCATAAAAATTTAGCTACTGCCAAAGTTGTTCAGCTATTTCGTCAAAAAAATTATGAAGGTAGTGTTGGCACAATATTAAATCCGGAGGTTACCTATCCTCGCTCTTCATCTAAAGACGATCTACAAGCCGCTAAAATGTATGATCTTTTTTATAATCGAGTGTTTCTTGATCCTGCATTTAACGGTCAATATCCTCAAGAACTTATTGATTTATTGGCTAAACATCAAGTTCAGTGGGACTATAATGAACAAGAACTTGAAATCATTAAACAATTTCGAGTCGATGAAGTCGCAATTAATTTATATTTTCCTCATCGAGTTAAAGCACCAACCAAACAATGGCACAAGGATGCCGCATTTCATCCGGCTTTTTATTATGAATCCTTCGAGTTACCTGGAAGAAAAATGAACAAATCGAGAGGTTGGGAAATTTATCCTAAAATTGTTTACGATTTTGCCATGCGAGTAAAACAAGAATATAACAATCAATCATGGTTTATCTGTGAAAATGGCATGGGAATTGAAGATGAAAAGCGATTTAAAAATAATCAAGGTATGATTCAAGACGATTATCGAATTGATTTTATTTCACAGCATCTTTATTGGACTCTTAAAGCCATTGAGGATGGCGCTAATTGTGGTGGTTATATGTTATGGGCATTTACTGATAATGTTTCACCAATGAATGCATTTAAAAATCGTTATGGATTGATAGAAATAGATCTTGAGCAAAATCGCAACAGAAGATTGAAAAAATCTGCATTATGGTTTGAAAATTTAATTAAAACACGTCAACTAACCGTAAATTTAGATGGCGAAGATAAATAAGGAGCAAAAGATGAAACAAGTTATTTTTGCCTGTGCAGGTGGCATGTCAACCTCATTATTAGTCAATAAAATTAGAAAAGAAGCACTCGAACGATCGCTAGACTTTGATTTTATCGCTATAAGCGAACAACTGTTGTATCAGCATCTTAATAGTGATAGTGATAATATTATTGCGGTATTGTTAGGACCTCAGATGAGATTTGCTCTCGATGAAAGTAAAAAGCAAACGGAAAAATTTGGTATACCGATTGACATTATTGATCCTGTTGCTTATGGTACAATGAACGCAAGTAAAGTATTAGATCAAATTTTGCAAATGATCAAAGCATAATAATCAATACCAATCTTAGCAAAGTTAATGCTAAGGTTGGTATTTTAGCAGGAACCGGTGAATGTTAACTGACAATAATTTATCAACTCAATATTCTAAAAAACAATATCAAGAAATTGCCGAAATTTTGCTGGAAAAAATTAACCAGAACGAATATCCCTTAGGTTCTAAATTACCGCCGGAAAGAACTATTGCCGATGCCTATGGTGTTAGTCGAACGATTGTACGTGAAGCGTTAATCGCTTTGGAAGTAAAAGGTTTTGTTTCAATTAAGCAAAGTTCGGGTATTTATGTGATTAATAAACCGGATGCAAATTATTGTCGAATTCTTGGACCATTTGAGCTATTACAAGCTAGTCAGCTTATTGAAACCAATATTGCTTCGTTTGCTTCGCAAATGATAACAATTGCTAATATTGAAAGTTTAAAAAAAATCTTAGAGCAAGAGTTGCATGCCACCATGAATAATGAGTTTGATAACAACAATGATTTTAACTTTCATCTCAATATCGCCCAAGCAACGCAAAATCAGATGTTAGTCAATTCATTAAAAAATTTATGGGAACATAAACAAAAATCATTTAATTGGCAGCAGCTAGTAGAGCATACCAATACCAAAGGTTATCGATTACAGTGGCATGCTGACCATCAACAAATTTTAGCCGCTTTATGTCGTCGTGACAGCGTAGGGGCTTATAAAGCGATGTGGCAACATATTGAAAACGAAAAAAATATTTTGATGAACTTGTCGGATAAAACTTCCATTGATTTTGATGGTTATATTTTTTCATCGATTAATTTATTAGATAATTTTACTTAAACTACATTTAAACTCGTTATTAGTACGGCAAAATTGCTAATCCAATTATATTACCCCCTATGGTATTGCCATTCTCCTTTGAAAATATTAAAGACTTTTCTAATTGTTGATTAGCAACTAACTTAAAAAGCGGCAATTCTGGAGGGATTCAAATAGTGGTTAAGGGAATTAATAAAAATTCCCTTAACTTTATACTTAGTCAGTTCAATTAAGATCGCCATTAAACCTTTAATACATAAAATTGCTTAAATTAAAATACGCCGATAACTACACCAACCGTTGTAATAGCAGTCAAAATTAATATAACTTTGGTTGCAGTCATCTGTTTTGCTGAGACCAACCACCACGCCAATAGCACCATAGATAATGGTAGTATTTTTGGGAATATGTCATCTAGTACACTTTGTAATGATCGGATTTTTTCGCCCATTGGAATTTCTAAAGATGAATTAAGCACAATATTACCTGCGGCTAAGCCTCCGACTACCATGATACCAAGTATGTTAAACGCATCGGTAATACGTTTGACGTTATCACCAATAATATTATCAATCGCATTAACCCCCAATTTATAGCCGTAATGGAAGCTGAGATAAGAGATCAAAGGTCCTAAAATACCATAAGCTAAAATATAGAAAATCGGTCCGATAGCATTACCATCGGCAGCCATTCCCATGGCTATTGATAATAAAATTGGTACGATTATCCCTTGAATAAGTGAGTCTCCAATCCCAGCTAAAGGACCCATTAAGGTAGCTTTAATGTTTACTGGTAATTCTTCCGGTACATTTTTACCTAAGGCGATCTCCTCTTCCATTGACGCAACAATACCGTTGATGATTTGACCAGTTTGCGGTTCGGTATTATAAAACATGGAGTGTCTGACTAATAAGCGACGTTTTGCTTCGGGATCATTTTTATAATACTTTTCTGCAAAAGGAATATAGGAAAAAGCCCAAGCATGTGCTTGTAATTTTTCGTAACTCATTGATGATAGGTGGGTAAAACCCCATCGATACCAAATTTGACGTAGCTCTCGTTTGGTTAAACGTTGTTCTTCAATTAATTTATCCATTTTTATTCTCCTTTTTAGAACAAATCTTCATCTTCAAACACATCTGAATTTGATGAATTTGTCTCTTTAATTGGTGTTGCTGCCGATTTATTGCTTGCAATAAAATATAAGTAAGCAACTAAAGCGGAGATGAATACTAGAGCTATCATGCTTAAGCCTGCAAAAGCTAATAACACGAAACCTGCGAAGAAAAAGATTAACTGAATTTTTGATTTAATCACAATATTCATAAGCATTGCGATACCTAATGCCGGCAATACACCACCTAATACTGAGATGATTTTAGTTATGACTTCTGGGACATTAGCTAATAACCACTCCACCAAACCAGAACCATAATAGATAGCTAAAAAGACTGGAACAGCGCGTAATAAAAAGGTGGTGATTTGTGGATAAAATAGGTGATTTAACACGATACCCCGGGTATTATTAGTTTCAGCTGCATGCTGTGCTTTATTATTCCAAAATGAGTATAATGCCATTCGAGTATTATAGAATATCAAGCCGAAAGTCTGACCTAATAAAACGGAAAGTGTGACGGCTACCGCAGGTTCTTTGGTGGTAGCAAGGGCTAAGCCAATGCCACCATAAGCTGCATAAGTGATTTCACTATTGGTTGCTCCACCAGTTGATAAATTGGCAATAAAAACTGCTTGAACGGCTAAGCCGCACAATACCCCAGCTTGTACATCGCCAAAGGCTAAACCAACTAATAAACCCGCAACTAATGGCCTACCCATTATATAAAATCCACCTGACATACCAAACAGCCATGGTGATTCAATCGCGCCTAAATAACAAAATATCCCTGTTAATAAAGCGGGAATAAAAAGCGTTGTTTCCATAATTTTTCCCTCTAAATATGCAAGTTATAAAGTGTCGTATTTCTTTTTCATTACATCCCAACTTTTAGCTTCATCATCCGGTAGTAATTGAAATTCGATCTTGATTCCTTGGCTTTCAATGTAATCAAATGCTTTATAATCGTTTTCATCAATGGCAACTGTGCGTCCTAATACTTTTGCTCCTGCCCGAGTATTCATACAACCGATATTTAATGTTGGCGGTAATTTAGCACCTGCCTGTAATAATTTTTCAAATGTCTGTGGTGAATCACTGATTAAGAAAAAATTTTTACTTGATTCTATTCCTTGTTTTATTTTTTCGACCCCTTGTTGTACGGTGTAAATGCCAATTTTTAATGTTCCTGCTGCTGCTTTTAATACCCGTTTACGCAAATCGTCTGACGCGATATTGTCACCCACGACTAGAATGCCATCGACAGGTCTGACTTTGGTCCAACGAGTCATGATTTGACCATGAATCACACGGTCGTCGACTCTGGTTAATGTAATTGCCATAATTGTTCACTCCTATCGTTCAATTAAAAATCTATATCTTGATTGTTATTTTCGCTAATTGGTGCCATTGATACCGAGGTTTGTCCTGCTTCTAAAATTGAATCAAGCGTTTCATGAATATCATCTTGGTCTATCAGTGCTCCAGCTTGGATCAACATAGGTAAATTTAGCCCTGCTAATAAATAGACCTTATTCGGATGAGCTAACATATAACGGAAAGTTTCGTTGTAAGGTGTCCCCCCAGTAATGTCACTTATGACAATCACCACACCATTTTTTATAATTTGTTCATCTAAAACTGCTGTTAAGCGTGATGAAAAGTCACTAATTCCTTTATCATCAAGTTTGACAGCGATAAATGGCGATATATCACCGGCAATCATTTGGTAACTAGATAAAATGCCTTCGCACAAATCACCATGTGACGTAACCACGATTTTCATTTCGACCAACCTCCTTTGAACATTATTTAAATATATATTTACATATTTATTTTTTTAAAAAAATATATTATGAGTTATTTTTCATGAACTGAGAGGTTTATCACATTTTCATCAGGCTTTTTATTGACAAAAAGTTAATTATTTTTAATATATGTATTTACATATTGTATTAAGGAAGAAACATGAAAAACTATTCTTTAGGTGATTTAAGTCGACTTATCGATCACACCAATTTAAAACCAGATGCAACCGTTGCTATGATGGAAAAACTATGTAAGGAAGCGAGTGACTATCACTTCAAGATGGTCGCAATCAATCAGGTGCAATCAAAATTGTGCGCTGAACTATTAAAAGGTACCGATGTCGATATCGGCGCAGCTATTGCATTTCCTTTAGGTCAAACAACAATTGAAGCCAAATGTTTTGAGACTAAAAATGCCATTGAAATTGGTGCGACGGAAATTGATTATGTGATTAATATTTCTGAATTAAAGGCGGGAAATTTAAAATATATTGAGCAGGAAATGTCTGAAATTGTTAAAATTTGCCGCCAACATAATGTTATTTCAAAGGTGATTTTTGAAAATTGTTATTTAACTGATGAGGAAAAAATAGCACTTTGCAAAATTGCAGTTAAAGTTAAGCCAGACTTTATCAAAACCTCGACTGGTTTTGGCCCATCAGGGGCAACACTTGAAGATGTTAAATTAATGAAGACACAGGTAGGCGATGCAGTAAAAGTTAAAGCAGCTGGTGGTATTCGTAATGCTGATACATTTATAAAGATGATTGCTGCAGGGGCAGAGCGTATTGGAACCAGTGCCGGGATCGCAATTATTGAGGAACTTAAAAAAGATTTACAAGCAAAACAAAAACAGACAATCGAAATTTAAGCAATTAATTATATACCCACTATCAGTGGGTATATTTTTTCAAAATTAGCTAGAATGATTTAGCTCAAACACAAATGAATTAATATCACCACGATATTTTGATATTGAATATTCAATTGGCGTTCGATCGTGACTATAGCCAACAGAGTGGAAATAAAAAATAGGATCACCTTCTTCAATATCTAATAAATCACTGGTGGTTTCGTCAGCTTTTAAAACATCTAATTTTCGCCGTATTTGGACAATAGGCAAATTCATCTTTTCTAAGACTGAATAAAGCTTTTGGTGTTTAAAATCATTATGTAAAAAATTAGGTAATAATTTTACCGGTAAATAAGTGGTCACGAGCACTATTGGTTTGTTTTCCGCATAACGTAGTCGAACTAATTTATATATAGCATCTAATTCATTAATAGCTAAATTGTTTGCAATTTCACTGGTTGCTTTATCCACTTTGAAAGTTAGAACTTTAGTGGTTGGATGAAGTCCTTTACGATTCATTTCTGAATCATAACTTTCAATTATATGGGTAAATTCTTGATTAATTTTTTGTTGTTTAACTATCGTTCCACGACGTTTTCGGCGCTCAAGGAATCCATCATTAACCAAAAACTGAATAGCTTGACGGACGGTAGGGCGACTGACTTGATAGATATCAGTTAATTCAGACTCTTTAGGGATTAGTTGGCCTTGAGCATACTCCCCCGATTGGATTTTTTTTAATAAATCTTGCTGTATAAACAAATGACGTGGAATTTTATTATCTGAAACCATGATGACAATTGTTAATTATTATGTTTTAACATATTAATATATTCGTTTTATTGTGTAAAACAGACGTATTTAACCTATTAAAAAATAATAATTTTTACCCTATTACAAAAAATTAATCAAACGCTTTAGCTAAAACGCCTACTCCGGTATAACTGTAAAGACCAGTTTGATAAGCAATAAACGCTGATTCACCTTTCTGCAATGTTAGTGATTCAGTGTCGGTCGATAATGTGACTTTACCATCAAGACACAACAAAATCTGTGCACTATCGACTTTTTCATTACGTATGTTTTCATCACTTTGGATAATTTCAAACTTAAAATCATTGACAGGTACAGGGAAATCAATTTTATTGTCCTTCACGATAGGTTTAGTTAACAATTGATTTAGTGCTAGGCTAGTAAAATCAGTATTATTAATAAGCTCTGAACTATCTATATATTTGTGTGTTAAACCTGCTCTGAGTACATTGTCTGAATTAGCCATAATTTCCAGCCCAGTACCAGACAGGTAAGCATGTGGGGTTTTGGCAGATAAAAACATCGCTTGTCCAGGCTGAAGTTCGATGACATTTAATAGCAACGGCATAAATAAACCAATATCGTTAGGATAATCGTTAGCTAAGGTTTTAATGGTCAAATATGGTTCTTCTTCAAATGAGCTAATTTTCAATAATAGCTGTTCAATCAACGAGTTTTTTACCGACTCAGAGAGGTTTAATAGGTAGGCAAAAAAATGTTTTAATTGATCTGGATGCGGGTTGCTTGCTAATTGTGATATTGGTTCAATTAAATCAGGTATCGCTACTGTTTCAAAAAGCGTGACAATTTCTTCAATTTGACGGAAGGAACGCATAGCTTTATATGGTGTTAATGCATATATAAGTTCAGGTTTATGATTAGGATCTTTATAATTTCGATTTGCTGCGTCAAGTGCAATACCTAGTTGGTTCTCTTTAGCAAAACCAAGTTTTGCATTTTCAAGAGTTGGATGAACTTGAATAGATAAAGCTTTGTTAGCGGAAAGAATTTTAAATAAGAAAGGAAGTGAGGCAAAATTTTGATAAGTTTTAGCGCCTAACATTTGTTCTGGGTTCTCTTGAATTAATTTATCTAGCCTGATTTTTCCTTGCTTAGCGTCAAAAACTAAAGAACACCCCAGTGGATGAGCCCCCATCCAGATTTCCGCCATTGGTTGTGACGTTGGATTTGCAATACCAAAGAAATTGGTTATCCCATCAATACTGCCCCAATCATAATGCTTGGTGGTATTTTCAAGTTTCCATATAGTTTGACTCATATTTACATCCTTTAAACTATTTGACTCATCAATATCGATAAGTTATGTGATAAATATACTACTGCCATAATTATCTGCAATAAATGATAAAAAAGCCAGTTTAACTTAGAGATTAAACTGGCTTAGTTGACTATTTAGTCAGGTTAATTAATAAAAGTATTTAAATCTTACCCGAGCACCATAACGATCATCGGTATTATCGCCATGTGATTTATTTCTATCAAGTAACGACCAATAAGCACCTAAATAGATATTAAAATTATCCATATCTAAAACATTATCAATTAAATAAGATGTATTAACTGTATGAATTTTATATTTTCCTTTATTATTGATATGACCATCTTTAATCCGATTATCTGGATTAAATTTTTTAATATCGTTATTTGCAAAGTAGTATCCTAAACCGATTTTTTCCCACACAATATCGGTACCAATAGTCATATCTTTTTCATCTTTAGCATCCATATAGGCAAAGCTGGTATTGATTTTAAAACCTTTGTTGGCAGCGTCCCAATCATCTTCGCTATTCCATGAAAAAGTTGCGCCATATCCAGTTCTTTTTGACTGATCGCGAAATTTACCGTTATCATCATAATAACCGTAAGCGTTTTTAACCACATTGGTTTCGGCTGCAATGGCGGTTGAAAAACTGTCATTCTTCCAAGATAGTACCGGACGTAGATAGACCACATTTTTCTTTTTATCAATTTGATAACCATGATAGGTCGATTTATTAAACATTTTTTCGCCATTATTGATTAAGGCATTTAATTCGAAATTCATATGATTAAATAGCGGTTTATTTAATTGAATACTACCACCATTTTTACTCCGACCTCGGCCTTCTTTCATCATATAAATATAACCAAAGCCGTCTTCATATAAATCATTGGCAGTATTGCCTGAATATTCGATAAAGGTGTCTTGTCCAAGCGGAAACATATCATAAGCTTCATAACGCCCAATTTTAATATTCCACTCTTGTTTCTGACCAAAATAAAATGCTGCATCATCTAGATTCATATCACCACTTAAATCCGCTAATGGCTGCACTACGAAACCAGCAAAATTCTTGTCGTTAATTTCACGATAGCCATCTAAACCGATTAATATACGTCCATTGATATCCCAACGATCCTTATCAGCCGGTTTATTTTTTTTATCCGCAGTCTCTTTTAAAGAACTAAGTTGCTGTTTACTACTAGCGGCATCAACGTTAAATTCGACGTCTCCATATAACTTTAACTGTCCTTGTGGCGTATCCCACTCAATAGCCGCATTTGCCATTGAACTTAATCCAACTAGACTACATATAAACATCTTCTTCATAAAATTAACTCCTTGAATAGTTATAATATTTAACAATACTTATGTATGCGATAACAATATTTAACAAATAACGGTGGTGCAATTTTAAAGAAATGCTTATGGATTCGTGATGACATCGTTTACATAAAATGTTATATGTAGTGACGATGTTTTAAAATGAGCAAAATCAAAATTTGTGACACAGGTAACATTTTTAGGTGAATCGATTAATTATTTATTATTAATATGATGTAATTAACAATGTTATTTAACTTTACTATAAGTAAGCAGAAACTGTATTTTAAAGGCAATTGAGTATATAATGCCGAGCAAATTCATTTAATCATTATCAAATATATAGAGTTATGAAACCTTCAATTATCAGTAAATTGGAAACGTTGCAAGAGCGTTATGAAGAGGTTCAAGCATTACTATCCGATGCAACGGTTATTGCCGATCAAAACCGATTTCGTACCCTTTCAAAAGAATATGCACAATTAACCGATGTGGTTAAGTGTTTTGCCAATTGGCAGCAAACACAAGAAGATATTGAAACAGCTAAAATGATGCTTGCCGATCCTGAAATGAGTGAAATGGCTCAAGAAGAGTTAAACCAAGCATTAAGTCAAGTCGAACAACAAGAAAAACAGTTGCAAGTACTTTTATTACCGAAAGATCCAAATGATGACTATAACTGTTTTGTCGAAGTTCGAGCTGGTACTGGTGGCGATGAAGCGGCCATCTTTGCTGGTGATTTAGCCAGAATGTATACTCGCTATGCCGAATCTCGCAATTGGCGTGTTGAAATCATGAGCTCTAATGATGGAGAACATGGCGGTTATAAAGAAGTGATCTTGTTAGTAAGTGGTGATGGTGTTTATGGGCACTTAAAATTTGAATCAGGTGGACATCGTGTTCAACGCGTACCTGAAACCGAATCACAAGGGCGTATTCACACTTCCGCTTGTACTGTGGCGGTTTTACCTGAGATTCCTGAAGCTGAAATGCCAGAGATTAATCCTGCTGATTTAAAAATTGACACCTATCGTTCATCAGGTGCCGGTGGTCAGCATGTTAATACCACGGATTCGGCAATTCGTATTACCCATTTGCCAACCGGGATTGTGGTTGAGTGTCAAGATGAGCGTTCCCAACACAAAAATAAAGCGAAAGCCATGTCAGTGTTAGCCGCGCGTATTCAAGATGCTGAAATGCGTAAACGCCAACAAGAGGAAGCGTCAACCCGACGTAATTTATTAGGTTCTGGTGATCGTTCAGACCGTATCCGAACTTATAACTATCCTCAAGGTCGTGTGACAGATCATCGTATCAATCTTACCATTTATCGTTTGGATGAAGTGATGGAAGGTAAGTTGGATATGTTAATCGAACCAATTGTTCAAGAATACCAAGCAGATCAGCTTGCAGCGTTATCGGAACAGGATGAATGACCTATTTAGATTGGCTTAAATTTGCGTCGCAAACCTTGACCGAAAGTGAAAGTCCTAAGCGTGATGCTGAAATTTTATTAAGTTTTGTTACGCATAGGACGCGCACCTTTTTAATGGCATTTAGTGAAACGTTATTAACTGATGATGAACTCATTGCTTTAGATGGTAATTTAAAACGGCGTCAAGACGGTGAACCAATAGCGTATATCACCGGTGAAAAAGAATTTTGGTCATTAAAATTTAATGTTTCTAATTCGACCTTAATACCTCGACCTGACACTGAAAAACTGGTCGAGCTTGGTTTAGATTATTTGCCAAAAGTACCTTGTGAAGTATTAGATTTGGGCACAGGTACTGGGGCGATAGCGATTGCCATGGCGACTGAACGTCCTGACTGCTTATTTACGGCAATTGAAAAGAATAAAGATGCCTTGATATTAGCCCAGCAAAATGCCAATCAAATTGGTGTCAACAATGTTTACTTTTTACAAGGTGATTGGTATAAGCCGATTAAAAATCGCAAATTTTCAATGATTACCAGTAACCCGCCTTATATCGACCCAACTGATATTCATCTATCACAAGGCGATGTGCGTTATGAACCGCGCAGCGCTTTAGTGGCTGAAGATAATGGCCTTGCCGATATTAAAGTTATTGTCCAAGGTGCAACCAAACATTTGAACCAATATGGCTGGTTGCTTATCGAACATGGTTGGAAACAAGGCTCAGTAGTCCAAACAATTTTTAAACAACACGGATTTCAATTAGTCGAAACCATCACTGACTACAGTGGCAATGATAGAGTCACCCTTGGTCGTTGGTTTAAACCTTAACTAGGAATAAGTTTATGATTAAACAAAAAAAAGTAAAAGTCGGTAATATCACGGTCGCCAATGATTTACCATTTGTCTTATTTGGTGGCATGAATGTGCTTGAATCGCGTGATTTAGCAATGAAAATTTGTGAACATTATGTCACGGTAACCGACAAACTCAATATTCCTTATATTTTCAAAGCGTCTTTTGACAAAGCTAATCGCTCATCGGTTCACTCTTATCGCGGACCAGGATTAGAAGAAGGAATGAAAATCTTCCAAGAATTGAAACAACAGTTCGGCGTGAAAATTATTACTGATGTGCACACTGAAGAGCAGTGTCAACCAGTTGCTGATGTGGTTGACGTTATTCAATTACCAGCCTTTTTAGCAAGACAAACCGATTTAGTTGTAGCAATGGCGAAAACTGGTGCCGTAATTAATGTTAAAAAACCACAGTTTGTGAGCCCAGGTCAAATGGGCAACATTGTCGAAAAATTTGAAGAAGCAGGTAATGATCAAGTAATTCTTTGTGATCGTGGTAGCTGCTTTGGTTATGATAACTTAGTGGTTGATATGCTTGGCTTTAATATCATGAAGAAAGTTAGCAATGGATCGCCGGTGATTTTCGATGTAACTCATGCATTACAATGCCGTGATCCAATGGGGGCAGCCTCAGGCGGTCGTCGTGGTCAAGTTACTGAATTAGCTCGTTCCGGTATGGCAGTGGGGATTGCGGGATTATTTTTAGAATCACATCCTGATCCAAGCCATGCAAAATGTGATGGTCCATCAGCATTGCCATTAGCCAAACTTGAACCATTCTTACAACAGATGAAAGCCATTGATGAACTCGTTAAAAGCTTTGCAGAGCTTGATACTGAAAACTAATTTAAGTTCAAAATGACTAATAATTAAGAGAAATGCTATGCATTTCTCTTTTTTATTGCCTGTTTTTTTATTAGCGACTTGTTTTTAATTATTATTCTTAGATATTTCCTTTCTTAATGTCATCGCCATATCTTCACCGCAAAATTTAGAAAAAATAATCAATTAATTTATTCGGTAAAAAAAGTGTGGCGAATTTCACAAAAAAAAGCCAAATTTTTAATTTTTTGGTGATTTAGATCACGAATTAAGATCATTTAATTCGCGGACTAAAATATGTTTATGTATTATAAAAATGCATATTTACCTTATCTACACTTTAAATATGTTCAGTAAATATTGTCTAAACAACAATTAAAAGCAGTTGAAAATTTAGTTTAATTTATAAAAACCAATCAAAAGTTGGCAATTTTAATGCTCGTTTACACAGCCTAATTTTAGGGAAGCAACTATGAATAATAATGAATTATTACCCTGTCGTTTAAATCTTTTTACTAAACTTATTTTATCTATCACCGTGTTAACCAGTATATGTCCAGCGCAAGCTGAGTATGCTAGTGATTTTGTCGATGATGCTTCACTAACTGGTAATGTATTTTTCTGGAATCGTGATCGGGAAAGAAAAAATATTGAAGTTCATAAATATGAGAAAAATCTTAGACATTCATCATTTAATACCAATTTAGATTTTAAGTCAGGTTATATTGCTGATCGGCTAGCTATTGAATTGGGTGGTTATGGCGCATGGGAAGTCAGTAATGGCGGTAAAGGGCATCCGAATGAGATTGGTTTTAGTGGTGCTAATACTCGTTGGAATGAAGATTGGAAAAAAGATGTCAGTGGCTTAAGTTTTTATAAAGCACAACTTAATTTTAAACTTGATGAGTTGTTTTGGATCAAGGCCGGTTATATTCAACCTTCAGGGCAAACTTTATTAGCACCGCATTGGAGTTTATTACCTGGTACTTATCGTGGAGCAGAAGTAGGCACCGTACTTGATTTTGATGCTGCTGGCGCTTTATCTATGTCCTATATGTGGACAGATAAATACAAAGCGCCTTGGTATAAACGCCTCTATGAATTCAAACGCTGGCGAAAAGGCAAAAAAATCGATTTTTTACACTCAGCCGGTATGAAATATGATTTTAAGAATGATCTTGTACTCGAAAGCGCCTTTGGCCAAGCTCAGAATTATATGAATCAATTTTTTGCGAAAGCTTCTTATAAAACAGATGTGTTAAATAATCCATTAACCATGAGTTATCAGTTTTATGGCGCTAAAGATCAATCTCATAAAGGTGCCAATGTTTATGATGGTTTAGCGTGGTTGCAAGCAGCGACTTTAGGTTACCAAGTTGGTCCTGTTGGTTTACGACTTGAAGGGGTTTCGGTAAAAGCAGAAGGGGAGCAAGGGTTCTTCTTGCAACGTATGACGCCTGATTATGCATCATCTAATGGAAGATTAGATGTTTGGTGGAATTCTCGTTCTGACTTTAATGCCAATGGCGAAAAAGCCGCATTTTTTGAGGTCACCTATGATTTAGGTCATTTAAACCATTACTTAACGGGTTGGAAAACCGGTGCATCTTATGCTTATGGTTGGGATGCCAAACCAAGCACAAATAAACAATTTAATCAGAAAAAACGTTTAATTGAATCAGCTTATAACTTTGATTTGGGTTATACCGTACAAAATGGTTGGATAAAAGATACCTCTTTACAACTTCATTTCACCAAATATAACAATCACACCAATATCCCAGACTGGGAAAAAGGTTATGGCAATATTTTCCAAGATGAACGTGATATTAAATTTATTGTTACTTTCCCTTTCACCATTTTCAATGCTAAACAAAAATAGGTAACCGATATGAAAAAGTTTAAATCAGCTATACTTGCTACTTCGATCACATCATTATTAACTCTAGGAGCCAGTCAATCGGTTAATGCGTCACAACAAATAGTTGATACGATGAGTTCACAGCTCCGCTTAAATTATCAAATAGTCGATAACAACGCCGTAAACGCAGGGGTAGATTGTGCAGCATTAGGCGCAGATTGGGCTTCTTGTAACAAAGTGACCTTAACGCTTAAAAACACAGGACCAGCAATAACCAGTAAAGATTGGGCTATCTACTTCCATAATATTCGCATGATTTTAGCGGTTAATAATGATCAGTATAAAATTACTCATGTAACCGGTGATTTACATAAATTAGAACCGACAGAAAAATTTACCAATATTCCTGCTAACGCACAGGTAACTATCCCAGTTATTGGTGAATATTGGCAAATAAGTGAAAGTGATGTGATGCCTCGCTGGTATGTAACTTCAACGGATGCTAAACCTAAAATAATTGCCAACACCAATACTGATTCTGATAATTTGTCGGCATTTGTGGCTCCACTAGGTGAACAATGGAAGATATCACCTAACGATCATAATATTTTAATGACCCCTGAAAGCCGTTACCAACGCAATAGTGACATTAAAAAAATTGCAACAGATTTATTGCAAGGCCAAATTTTACCAACCCCAGTTAAACTTACGGTTGGCAAAGAGACCATTACCCTCAATCAAAACGGTGTTAATTTAATGCTTAATGGCTTAGCACAAGCTAGCCAATCAGTGTTAGAAAGTCATTTTAAACAATTAAATATTGCTGTGACAAAGCAAGGGTATAAAGTCAAAGCATCGATTGACAAAACAGCCTTTGAAAAAGGTGTTAATGGCAGTTATAAGCTTGATATAACCTCAGAAGGCGCTACTATTGTCGCCTTTGATGAGAGTGGTATTTTTTATGCTGTAGAATCGATTCTCTCGTCAATTGGCAAATCGTCAATCATTAATACACTTTCAGTTGAAGATGCGCCTCGTTTTGAATATCGTGGAATGATGCTTGATACCGGTCGAAATTTCAAAAGCAAAAAAGCGGTATTACAGTTACTTGATATGATGTCAAAATATAAGATGAATAAATTCCACTTCCACTTAAGTGATGATGAAGGGTGGCGAATTGAGATCCCCGGCCTACCAGAACTCACTGATTTTGGCAGTAAACGTTGTCATGATTTAACTGAAAAACAGTGTCTATTACCACAACTTGGATCTGGGCCAAACAGTGATAATAATGGCAGTGGCTACTTTACCCGCGCAGATTATATCGAAATCGTTAAATATGCCAATGCGCGATTTATTGAAGTTATTCCAGAAATCGACATGCCAGCCCATGCCAGAGCAGCTATCATGTCAATGGAAGTGAGATATCAACGCCTTATGGATCAAGGAAAACCAAATGAGGCTAATGAATATCGATTACTTGACCCAAGTGATACCTCCAATACCACCACAGTACAATTCTATAATCGGCAGAGTTACCTAAACCCATGTTTAGACTCTTCGAAAAAATTTGCTGATAAAGTAATTAGCGAAATAGCCAAAATGCACGTTGAAGCTGGACAACCGATTTCAACATGGCATTTTGGTGGTGATGAGGCTAAAAACATTCACTTCGGCAATGGTTACCAAGATATTCATGCCGCGCAAAAAGAGGCTGGTAAAGGTTTAATCGATCAAAGTGTCGAAGATCATCCATGGGCAAAATCACCAGCATGCCAAACCTTCGTCAAGCAAGGCATAGTAAAAAATATTGAACATTTACCAAGTTATTTTGCGGTTGAAGTGAGTAAAATCATAAAAAATAATGGAATTAATCGCATGCAGGCTTGGCAAGATGGGGTAAAATTTGCCACTAATGCCAAAGCTTTTGCTACCGATGAAGTGGTGGTCAATTTTTGGGATAACTTATATTGGGGCGGGTATGACTCAGTCAATGAGTTTGCCAATAAAGGCTATAAAGTCATCGTATCTAACCCTGATTATGTTTATTTAGATATGCCTTATGAAGTTAATCCAAAAGAAAGTGGTTACTATTGGGCTTCACGCTTTAATGATGAACGCAAAATATTCAGTTTTGCACCGGATAATTTACCACAAAATGCGGAAACCTCATTCGATCGTAATGGTGATGTATTTGCCGCTAAAGGTACCATGAATTGGCCAGGCGCCTATGGCTTATCAGCACAAATCTGGACGGAAAATATTCGCACCGACGATAAATTGGCCTACATGGCTTATCCTCGACTATTGAGTGTTGCTGAGCGGGCATGGCATAAAGCTGAATGGGAAACCGACTATCAAAAAGATCGTGAATTCCAACAAGGCAAAACGCAATATGTTGATCAACAACAACTGCACAACGATTGGAATCACTTTGCTAACTTAATTGGTCAACGAGAATTAGCTAAATTAGATCTTGCTTCAATTAACTATCGTCTTCCTGTTCCTGGAGCGAAGATTGAAGATGGCAAATTAGTTGCTAATGTTGCTTTTCCTGGCTTAACTATCGAATATTCAACCGATAAAGGCGAAAATTGGCAGGCTTACAACGGCCCGGTAGCGGTAAATGGCGCGGTTTCGATCCGCAGTGTCTCGGCTGATAATAAAAGAACAAGTCGTGTTGAACAGCTGAAATAAACATTTTAGCTATTCCTATCCGTTTACTGGCGGATAGGAATAGTCTTAATTAAAAAGCCATCATTCATTAATGAATGGTTTCATTAGCTTCATCATCAAATTCGTCATCACTACCATCTTCGAAATAGGTTCCCCAACCGTCATAATTAACGTTAAATTGGTTTGCCAGTGTAATGATTTCGGCAATTTGCGCATTTATTAACTCAGCATCTAATGGACTTTCAGTAATAATGTCAAAACCGATAACAAAATTACCTGTATCATCAACATCTTCATCTGGATCAGTTGCCTCGTAGCCTAATTTATAAGCCTCGACTGCTACTTTTTCTAACTTATCAAAGTTTTGTGATGAAATATGATGTTCAATAATGTAGAGCGCATGCGGATCACTACCGTCTTCTAAAAGTTCTTGAATAATAGCTAGCGTGTCTTGCTGAGCAAGTTGAATTTGATCTTTCATAATATACCTTTTAGTGGTCGTGCAAATTGTGTGGTATATTACACTTTTAAAAATAATTTTCGAGAAAAAAGTGATCGTCGACTTACATTCGCACACTACTGCATCAGATGGTATTTTAACCCCAAGTGAACTAGTTAGAAGAGCTGCTGATAATCAAATCAGTATGTTAGCAATTACTGATCACGATACAGTCAAAGGTTTGCCAGAAGCAAAAGAGACCATCGTGCGTGAAAACCTACCAGTAAAATTAATTTATGGCGTAGAAGTTTCAACCATATGGAAAAATAACGAAATTCATATTGTTGGCTTGAATGTCGATATTGAAAATTTGCAGTTGCTTGAACTGTTATTAGCTCAAGAGCAAGGGAGAATTGATAGGGCAATTAGCATTAGTGAAAAATTGGCTAAAGTGAGCATCCATGACGCTTATGAGCAGGCTCAACAATTCTCCAAAGGCGATATTGTTTCGCGCTCCCATTTTGCTCGTTTTTTAGTGGCGAGTGGTTATGTGCAAGATATCAAACAAGCGTTTAAAAAATATTTAGGCAAAAGTGGTTATGCATATGTTCCGGCAAACTGTTGTAGCATTGCCGATGCGGTTAAGGTGATCCATGCCGCTGGTGGACAAGCGGTTTTAGCTCACCCATCTCGTTATGATTTAACCTTGACTAAATTAAAATTATTAATTAATGAATTTAAAACCTATGGTGGTGATGCCATTGAAGTTTCACAAAGTCGACAAACTCAAGAAGATCTACAGCAACTAGCCAAATTGGCTAATGAATTTGAATTGTTGGCCTCACAAGGTTCGGATTTTCATGATTTGGTAAATTATCTTGATTTAGGTAAAACAGCGCCATTACCGGGCAGTGTTACGCCAATTTGGTCTGATTGGCGCTGATATTAGATCACGCATTTAATTTGTTAAACCATGACAAAAAATTCGTTCCTTACATTTTTTAATCAGCAATTATGAAAGAAGATTATTATGAGCCAGACCTTTTATATACACCCGGATAATCCACAAACCAGATTATTGGATCAAGTTGTCAAAATATTAAATGACGGTGGAGTGATAGCATTTCCTACTGATTCAGGTTACTCACTAGGCTGTTTACTTGATAACAAATATGGCGTAGATCGTATTTGTCAAATCCGAAATCTGGATAAGCACCATAACTTCACATTAATGTGTCGCGATCTATCGGAACTCTCATCTTATGCATATGTCGATAACACCACCTTTCGGTTATTGAAAAATAATACGCCAGGTAAATATGTCTTTATTTTGCAAGCCAGCAAAGAAGTACCACGACGATTAATGAACGAAAAACGCAAAACAATCGGATTGCGTATTCCGGATAACAAGATTGATTTAGCGCTTCTTGAATTGTTAGGGCAACCTTTAATGACCACAACTCTCATTTTACCTGATGAAAATGAAGCCCAATCCGATCCTGAAGAGATTGAAGATAAAATCGGTCACCAACTCGATGCTATCGTTCATGGCGGTTACATTAGCGAACAACCAACGACGGTTATTGATTTGACCCATGATTATCCAGATATTATTCGAAAAGGCAGTGGTGATATAACACCTTTTGAATAAATAAAATTGAGCAATTAACAAGAAAAAATAAAATGAAGAAAATAATGTCGGTTATTTTAGTGCTTAGTATTGGATTAATGTTATTGTTAGGATTTTTCTCTATCAAACAGATAAATTTTATTAATTCATCACTAATAACTACCGGCACTGTGGTTGACTTAGAAGTGTCCTATATAAGAAACTCTGATGGTACACGATCATTATCTTATCATCCTATCTTCTTATTTGTAGATAACCACCAACGAGTAAGAAAGCTTCAATCAGATGTCGGTAGTAATCCGCCCACTTATCGCAAAGGAGAGGTGGTTGAGATTATCTACAATCCTGAAAATCCTGACCATGCAAAAATTAATAACCTTTTCACCTTGTGGTTTACTGAAATTATTATTGGGATATTGGCAATTGTCCTATTTTTAATTAGCGGGAGTTATTTTTATTTTAATGTTAGAAAAAACCGATTTAAGCGTAAAATGCTAACCAATGGTCGACAAGTTGAAGCACAAATAACTTCGATTGAGGTTAATACAGCCATAGTTATTCAAGGTCGCTCCCCTTATGTCATTTACAGTCAGTGGCAAGATAAATTAACCCCTGATGATATATATATTTTTAAAAGTGAAAATATTTGGTTTGATCCGACGCCTTTCATTAATAGAGAGACCATAACCGTCTATATTGATGTAGTAAATGCAAAACGCTATTATGTCGATATTAGTTTTTTACCTAAGGTAAAATAAATCATCCTTAAATAGAGATACCTGTGAAGGTAGCGAGGCAAAATGAAAAAATTGAATTCTGAAAAATTACAAAAAGTGTTAGCCAATTTAGGCAATGGCTCACGTCGTGAAATTGAAGCGATGATCGTTGCGGGCAAAATTAGTGTTGACGGTAAAATTGCAACATTAGGTGACCGGGTCGATGTTAATGCCAACCCTAAAATTCGTATTAATGGCCACTTGGTGCAATTAAGAAGTAAAGAAAAAGAGGTCTGTCGAGTACTCGCTTATTACAAGCCAGAAGGCGAGATCTGCTCTCGCCATGATCCGCAAGGTCGTGCCAACGTATTTGAACGATTACCACGCTTAAAAAATGCTCGTTGGATCAATATTGGTCGACTTGATATAAATACATCGGGTTTATTGCTATTCACAACAGATGGTGAACTAGCTAATCGCCTTATGCATCCAAGGCATGAAATTGAACGTGAATACGCCGTTCGCGTATTTGGTAATATTACTGACCAACAACTTAATCAACTTCGCAAAGGCGTTCAGTTAGAAGATGGTCCTGCTGCATTTAACTCCATCAAACCACAAGGCGGTGATGGACTAAATCAGTGGTTTAATGTGGTTATTACCGAAGGTCGTAATCGAGAAGTTCGTCGTATGTGGGAAGCCATTGATGTTCAAGTTAGTCGCTTACTTCGTATTCGCTATGGTAATATCACGTTACCAAAAGGTTTATCGCGAGGTACATGGATGGAACTGGGTATTGATTCAGTTAATTATTTACGCCAATTAGTCGGCTTACCTGCTGAAGTCAAAAGCTTTACCACTAAGTCATCTTCCGACAAACGCATTGCCAAACCGAAACGACTGAAACTTAATCAGACAAGCAGATCTACTCGTCAAAAAGTGAATAAAAAACCGACACGAATGTAAAATCTTGCTAACCCTTAAATAAAAATGACTATTTTATTTAAGGGTAACATCATCCCGCCAATTAATTTTAAACATTTACCAAAACCACTAATAGCATTTATTGTTAATAATTAATAACAAAATGTAAAAAAAGTAGCAATAAAAGTTAATAATTAGCTAAAAGTTTAGCATAAACTCAACCAACAGTTTTTTAATAAACTGATAAAAATAGCCATTTTTATATAAACATATCAAAAAAATGGATATGAAATACTTGAAATAACTAGTAGAAAAAAGAAGTAAAGAAAGGAAGTTTATGCGCACGATTATTGCTATTTTTTGTATATTTTTATTAACGGCATGCCATACGCGAACCGCTGAAGATGCATTTAAGGAAGGTCGCTATATAGAAAGTATCAATCTTTTAGCTGCCAGTTTGGATGAAAAAGGGCCAGCAAAGTTTGATCAACAGGACGCTAAGCGCCTACAAACTATTGTTAGTAATGTAATGCAGTTTTACGAAAAAGACCTTAATTACTTCCATCAATATGATTATCCTCAAAAAATAGATGCATATAAGCATTTATTAACTATGAAAGAGATATTAAGTCATCGCTTTTATTCTGATCACATCAGTTTTTTCAATGATAAATATGACACTAGTCAATTAAAGCAAACTCTTGCTAAAGAGTATTATGATTATGGTAATTACATCACTGGCACTGACAGTGAAAGTTATCGAACAAAAGCCGAATTATTTAAAAATAGTTTGTCATACGACAATTATAAAAATGCCGCTACTTTATATAAAAATGCCAATACTAAATATATGCAGATGGCAGCCAAAAATTACTATGACCAAGGTAAACAATTCGAACAACAGGGAAATTATAAAGCTGCTGCTCAAGCTTTTAGTCAGGCTTCATCGATATACAAACCACTAGGTAAATATAAAGATAGTGATAAACTTGCGAAAGATAATGACAAAAAATATGCTACCCAGCAGGCTCAAGAGGCTTATCAACAAGCTAAACAACTGGCAATGAATGCGACAAAGCGTTATGAATATCGAGAAGTTGCCAAGTATTATGCGCAAGCAGCATCTATATATCGGCCATATGGACAATATTTTGACGCCAGTTCATTAGCTGATACTTATGCTAAAAAAGGCATAATTAAAGTTTATTACTATGGTTCAAGTTTCACCGATGAAATAAGAGATAAATTAAGTGCAAATTATATTCAATTTGCCAATTACTCGAGTAGTGCAGAGATAGATATTCGAATTGACTTTAAAAGTGATTTTGTCGATCTAGATAAATCAGTAACCAATGAAACTAAGATTGAGCAAGTCTTTGATAAATATATTGAAGCAAAAGATAAAAACGGTAATACAACTCAAATCAAAACTTACAAAGATCAACGATATAACTTACAAACAGTAACTCATAGTAACAAATTAACCTTAACGGCTAGCATTGAGGTTCACGGTATCTATAGTTATAGCAAATCATTTAAAATTGAAGAATCCTCAGTTAAACATGACTATATTTATAGTGGTAATGTACCTGCCAAATTTCATAATCACAGTGATGGTCGCTTAAAATCGAAAGATGATTTATACACTCAAGCCAAAAGAGATTTATTATCCGAGCTAAACTCAAGATTAGACGATATAGCCAAAGATCTTTCTTACCTTTAATGGACAATTTTTAATAAGGAAAAATATGATGAGAATTATTACCACTTTTTTAATGATGTTTTTATTAATTGGTTGTACACATCAACGGACATATCGAGATGTTTATGCGGAAAGAAATTATCTTGAAAACATCAATTTGTTAGCTACTACAATAGAAGGAAAAAGTGAAGCAAACTTTAAGAAAACTGATGCCGCACAGCTGCGTCAGTTAGTGACTGATGTAATGAACAAATATGAAGATGAATTAGCCAGCACCAATAACACAGATTATAAAAAGCGCATTGAAATCTATCAAAAACTGTTAGAGATGAACAAGCGTTTAAGTAATCGTTTTTACAGTGCGGAATTAGTGAACTTTTTCGATAAATATCCTGATGAAAATTTGCGACAGAACATTGCTAAAGATTTCTATGACCAAGGGGTAAATTTCGAAACCCAAAACGACTATAAAGCTGCAGCTGAGGCATTTAGTCAAGCATCATCAATATATCAACCACTAAGTAAATATAAAGACAGTGATAAACGCGCTTATGATAATGCTAAAAAACACGCTACTTTAATGGCCGAAGAGGCTTATCAGCAAGCAAAAATGCTTTCGAAAAACGCAACCCTACGCCTAGAATATCGTCAAGTCGCCAAATATTATGAGCAAGCCGTAAATGCATATCGTCATTATGGACATTATAAAGATGCGGCTTCTTTAGCTAACACTTATAAACGCAAAGGAATAATAAAAGTTTATGGCTATGGTTCTGAATACTTTTCTGACATAAAATTGGCTCTAAATAAAGATTATATCACTTTTGTTACTTCTCCTATTGACGCTGATCTCAAAATTAAAATAACTTCTGATAAAGAATATAAAGTAACAAACACACAGATTGACATGCCAAACACCCGAAAAGTATTTGATAAATACATAGAACATATCGATGCTCAAGGGAATAGCATTCAAATCCCAACGTTAAAAGATGAAACTTACTATACGAAATTGGATACTACTAACAATATTTTAAGCCTAAAGACTGTAGTAATGATGAAAGGACTTATTGACTTTTCTGACACTATGTATGCAATAACTTCAAGCTATTATGAAAATGATGATGATTTACTACCAGTAGCAAAAAGAGAACAGATCACTAAATTAAGATCATTGCTAGAAAGTATTGCTCAAAAACTTTCTTCCCTTTAATGGACAATTTTTAATAAGGAAAAATATGATGAGAATTATTATTGCAAGTTTATTAATGTTTTTATTAGTGAGTTGTACTCACGAACGCACATCTCAAGATGCTTATGCTGAGGGAAACTATGTTGAAAGTATCAATCTATTAGCGGCAAAAATAGAGGAAAAAAGTGAAGAAAACTTTAAGCAAACTGATGCCGAAAAACTCAGTAAGTTAGTAACTGATGTGATGAACAAATATGAGGATGAATTAACTAGCACCGATAAGACTGATTATAAAAAACGTATTGATGTTTATGAAAAGTTATTCGAGATTAACCAACGCTTAAGTAACCGTTTTTACAGTGCTGAATTGGTATTCTTTTTTGATAAATATTCTGATGAAGACTTGAGGCAAATTATTGCTAAAGATTTCTATGACTATGGTAATTCAATCACTGGTACTGATTCTGACAGTTATCATACAAAAGCTGAGTTATATAAAAGTGGTTTGTCTTACTACAGTTATAAAAATATTGCTACTTTATATAAAAATGCTAATACCAAATATATGCAGATTGCCGCTAAAGATTTCTATGATCAAGGTAGAAATTTCGAAAAACAGAAAGATTATAACGCTGCGTCTGAGGCATTTAGTCAAGCATCATCAGTATATCAACCACTAGGTAAATATAAAGACAGTGATAAACGCGCTTATGATAATGCTAAAAAACACGCTACTTTAATGGCCGAAGAGGCTTATCAAAAAGGTAAAAAACTGGCAAAAGGCGCTGACAGCCGCTCAACTTTTCGTTCAGTTGGCGAATATTATAGGCAAGCCGCAGACGTATATAGTCGTTTTGGACGTTATAAAGATGCAGCTTCTTTAGCTGAAAAGTATCATAATAAAGGTTTAATATCGGTTTATTTTCATTCTGACGATCTCTGTTCTGATGTAGGCTCAGCTTTTTCTGCTGATTATCTCTACTTTGTCAGTTCTTTATCTAGGGCAGATGTCATGGTTAGTGTGACTTGTAATAGCCGTTATTACTCCCCTCAACAATCGTATAACACGGAAATAAAACGCGAAAAAGTATTTGATAAATATGTAGAACAGACCGATGATCAAGGGCATACAACTCAGGTCGAAACTTTTAAAGAAGTGTCTTACAGCGAGTCAACCAGAACTTATCGCAATAGCTTAACATTATCGACTGAAGTAAGCGTTAGAGGACTTATTAGTTCAAGTAGCTCATTTACTATAGAAAAATCTTCAGAAAAATATGAGGTTAATTATTGGGGTGGAGATGTACCTTCACATGTACATGACTATAACGAAGGTGTTTTAGAATCTCCAGATGAATTAGAACAAAGAGCTAAAAGCGAACAAAGCAGTCAATTAAGATCAATAATTGAAAGTATTGTTAAAGATCTTTCATACCTATAAAGGACAACTTTATGAAAATTAAAAAATTAATGAAAATTATTTTGGCCTCTTTATCAATATTTCTATTAGTTGCTTGTGCCCACCAACGCACATATCAAGATGCTTATGAAGAAGGAAACTTTCTGCAAAGCATCAATCTTTTAGCGGGAACAATAGAAGAAAAGAGTGAAGGAAATTTTAAGCAAACTGATGTAGAAAAACTGCGTCAGTTAGTGGCTGAAATGATGAATAAATATGAGACTGAATTAGCGAATACCATTAAATCTGATTATGAAAACCGCATTGAAATCTATCAAAAATTATTAGAGATGTCCCTGCGTTTGACTAATCATTATTATAGTCCGCAATTAGCCTTCTTTTTGGATAAATATTCAAGTGAAGGTTTAAAACAAAAATTAGCTAATATTTATATTGAACAAGCAAACGCTATCCCCGCTATATATCCTGGAGATTATGAGAAAAGAGCAATTTTATATAAAAAATCATTAGATTGGTATTATGATAAAGATATCGAAAAAGCTTATATTTACTCTGATACTAGATACCGGCAACTTGAGGCAGAAGTATTATACAAACTTGCCAAACAACAAATACAATTAGGAGATTATAGTACAGCGGTAACTTGTTTTAGAACGATTATCGATATTTATAAGCCTTTAGGTCATTACAAAGACACTAAAGAATTAACTAATTACTATGAAAAAAAAATGATCAAACGTTAAGCTTATAATTGATATTCACAAGGTGAAAATACAGCTAAAGATGCGATACGACATTATTAATATCGACAGGTAGCAACAAATATTTATGCAAAGTATGGTAATTATCGAGATTCGCAACAAAAAGCAATAAGTTATGCTGACCAAGGTAAAATAAGACTATATGTGACAGGTAATACAAATTCATTTTCTAATTTTGTAGAAGATTATTTCAAAAATGATGATGCTATTATATTAGTTTACAACAGTAGTGGTAGTGACATTACTATTAATCTTAGTGAAGATGAGCGATATTCGGATGATGGCGGTTCAGTAACAAATGACACTAAAAAGAATGGTGAAAAAGAATATAACTTAAGAACTGAAACATTAGTAAGTAATTATAGTTTAAACCTTAGCGTAAATATTTCTGGATTAAGTGGTTATTATGACAGATTTTCAGCTGAAAAAAGTTCGAGACAAGTTAAGTATACCTACACTGGTGATAAACCTAGTTACGAATTTGATAGTACAGACGGTAATTACTATTCTCGTAGTGAATTAAGACAACAAGCAGAAGATGATATAAAATCAAGTTTTAGCAATTACCTTTCTAGGCTTTCTTCAGCAATTCATCAATTATAAATAACAATCAATAAATATAATCCCACTCAGTTATTCTCTAGGTGGGATTTTTATTTTTAAAGATGACTAAATCTCAGTTAAATTTTTAATCAAACAATTATTCAATGCCTAATACCATTCGCCCATTTTTGGTGGCAACATTTACCACATTATCTAAATCTGTATAACGACAGCCAGTGACTAATAATTTAAGTTCTTCCCACATATTACCGGTTGAAAAAGGTAACATATAATCACTGACGTTATCAGTCCCAATTGCCACAGGTATTCCGGCGGCAGCAAGTTCATCGACTGGCGTTAATGAATTGCGGGTTGGGCCATGTTCTTCACGGCGTGGGCTATCGATCCAAGCAAATGGGCAAGCAATTACCATCATTTTAGCTTCTTTCATTTTTTGGTAGAGTTTTTGACGATATTGCAAACTATGAGCAGTAATCGAAATACTGTGAATGGCCACCACTCGACCATGCATATTATGCTCAATGGTTTTATCAGTTAATTGTTCGGTTTCGATCTCATCTGATGAATTAAATTGGTCAACATGCACATGCACCATCTTGCCTAATGATTTACCGGTCTGCATTAACACATCTAAATGTTTAAGTCCCATTCCTTCACCATGATCGCGTTCATCACGACGAGGTAAGCCACCGATAATATCGACTAAATCAGCGCCTTTATCAAACCAATAACGTGCTTCTTTATCAATTACCCCTTTAAGGGTTTGGTTGACTAATTTAATGATAATGTCACTTTTATAGGTCTCACGCGCTCGCAGCGCTCCTCGAATTGCGCGCTCTTCAGCAATCGGGTCGATATCGACAAACGACCCCATGGCAGTTACACCTTGTTCAATCATACGCTCAACCGCCATGCTAAAATGCCGGTAATAATCATCTTCGGTCATTGCCGCTTTGACTTTATCCAGCGTATCCCATTTTTCAATCAGAGTTTGTTTTTGATAGACATCAAAACTATCGACAGTGATTGTAAAAGCACGATCAGCATGCATATGTGAATTAACCCAACCACCATTTTGCTTAATTTTATTCATCAAATATGCTTTTAAACTTTGGTCTCGACTGGTTGATAACATGGTTTTATTATCGGTCATAATGTGCCTCTACAATTCAGTTACTATTAAGATTTAAATCGACAAAAAAAATCCTCCAAAAAGGAGGATCAAAATGACTTACACGGGTTATTGTTTGCGATGACTAAATTATTATTTTTCATAGAATATTTATTGCTAAGTTCTAATAAGTTGTCGAGAATTCTAATGTTTTTATTGATAAGATCAAGTACTTTAATTTTAAAAATATCTAAATAAATGAAATGGTTAAAGTATTATTTTTGAGATTATTTAACAGCAAAATAGTTTTTTGCGCTCAGCGATGGGCAATTATTAAATTTTACCACTCTAACTTATTATTTAATACTAAGTATCGTGGTCGAAAAAATGAGATTAGCATAAAAATGATTTATTAATTATAGTGTGAATCATAAATTAATTTGTTCTAAAGGAAAATATATGACACCACTCAATATTATAGCCACAATTACGGTTAAACCAGAATTTCAAGAGGCATTTACCCCTATTTTTAAACGATTAGTTACTGGTAGTCGAGCTGAAGCAGGTTGCTTGCGTTATGAGCTTAATCAAAGTATTGAAAATCCGAATGTTTATATTGTAGTAGAAAGGTGGCTATCACAGCAGGCGATCGACTTACACAATACCACTGCGCATTTTGTTGAATTCGCCAATTTTGCAAAGGATCATGTTGATGGATTATCGATTTCAGTCGCTAAACAGGTCGACATCTAATAGGTAAAATCACCGACACTCAAAAGTGTCGGTGGCTTATCATATTACATCTTATCAACCGTTTTGATACCAAGCATATCCAAACCGGTCTTAAGCGTTTTCGCGGTTAAAGAGGCCAGTTTTAAACGGCTCAGTTTCAACTCTTCATTTTCAGCCGCTAAAATAGGGCAGTGCTCATAGAAACTGGAGAATAGAGTCGCTATATCATACAAATAAGCACAAAGCACATGTGGAGTTCCCTCTGCGGCGACGTTGGAAATCGTTTCATCAAATTGAATTAATCGAATGGCTAAGGCACGCTCTTTGTCGGTACTTAAATTGATATTACCTGTTAAGCTATTTTCACTGATATTAGATTTTCTAAATACCGAAAGTACACGAGTATAAGCATATTGCAAATAAGGCGCGGTATTGCCTTCAAATGACAACATATTATCCCAATCAAATACATAATCGGTGGTACGATTTTTCGATAGATCAGCATATTTCACGGCACCAATTGCCACAGCATCAACCACTTGAGCCAGTTCCGTTGTAGAAAGCTCAGGATTCTTACTTTTAATTAAGGCTTCTGCACGTTCAGTTGCCTCATCAAGTAGATCATTTAATTTAACGGTATCACCTGAACGAGTTTTAAACGGTTTGCCATCTTTACCAAGCATCATCCCAAACATATGGTGTTCTAGTTTCAACGATTCTGGAACATATTTAGCTTTATGGACAATCGTCCAAACTTGTTCTAAATGTTGATGTTGACGAGAATCAGTATAATAAAGAATACGATCAGCGTGTAACGTTTCATAACGGTATTTAGCACAAGCGATATCGGTTGTTGCATATAGGTAGCCACCATCACGTTTTTGGATGATAACGCCCATCGGTTCGCCTTCTTTATTTTTATACTCATCTAAAAATACCACAATGGCGCCTTCACTCTCAACGGCTAATTTTTTCTGTTTTAAATCGGCAACAATACCCGGTAGCATACTGTTATAAATGCTTTCGCCCATGGTATCTTCAACTGTTAATGTTACATTTAATCGTTTATAAGTTGCGATGTTTTGTGTCATGGTAATATCAACAAGCTTACGCCACATATCACGACAATACTCATCGCCACCTTGGAGTTTAACTACATAATTTCGTGCTTTTTCAGCAAAGACTTCATCTTCATCATAATGTTTTTTAGCAGCACGATAGAAAGATTCTAAATCCGACAGTTGCATATCGTTGGCATGTTCATTTTGCATCTTTTCCAGATAAGCAATCAACATACCAAATTGAGTACCCCAATCACCAACATGGTTAGCTCGAATAACATTGTGACCTAAGAAAGATAATACCCGCACACTGGCATCACCAATAATGGTTGAGCGTAAATGACCAACGTGCATCTCTTTGGCAACGTTTGGTGCAGAGTAATCAACCACAATGGTTTGCGGTTTGGCTGGTAAGGTAATATTCAGTTTATCACTACTTAAAGCCAATTCGTTCTGATCGGCAATCCAACTATCTTTTAAAAAGATATTAATAAAACCGGGACCTGCAATTTCCACTTTATCGGCAATATCATCAATATCAAGATGTTGCAAAACCTTCTCTGCCAATGCTCGTGGTGGCATAGCCAATTTTTTAGCGGTAGACATGATACCATTAGCTTGATAGTCACCAAATTGAACTTTAGCTGATTGCTTGATTAAAGCATCACAATTTTTATCGGCACCTGCCATAATCATTGCTTGGGAAACTCGTTGCGTTAGTAATTGTTGAATATTCACACTATACCTAATCGATAAGAAATAAATGAGGCATATAATACCGACAAACGTAACAATTGTCACTGATTGGCTGATATCTAACATCTATTGCGCAATTATCTGGCTATCGACAAAACGCTTGTTTACAATTCTACTTGCTCACACTAAACTATTTATTGTTCTCAACGGGGTGCCCTGGAGGGCTGAGAGTGTCAGAGTGACTGACATAACTCGTCGAACCTGAACTGGATAATGCCAGCGGAGGGATTTGAGTTATTATATCTGCTCAAACCTTTTGTCTTTTACTAATTACTTTGGAGGCAAAATGTTTCGTAAAAACTTTTTACTATCTGTTATTTTTTCCTTATCACTGTTTAGCCAATTAGCCAATGCTGAACTTCCTACCTTAACCGTATATAGCTATAACTCATTTATGTCACAATGGGGGCCGGGTGAGGTGATTAAAAAAGGGTTTGAAGCGCAGTGCAACTGCCAGCTTGATGTTGTCACTTTAGGTGATGGGGTTTCGGTATTAAATCGTATTCGCCTTGAAGGTGATAAAACTAATGCCGATGTTATTTTAGGACTCGATAATAACTTGTTAGAACAGGCAAAACAAGCCAATCTGCTTATTCCGCATCAAATCGCTAAACCGGATAATCTTAATACCAATTGGTGGGACGATAGCTTTATGCCTTATGATTTTGGATATTTTGCTTTTATCTATAATATAGACAAAGTCAAAAATCCACCACACTCTTTACATGAACTGGTCGACAATAAAGCTGGTTGGAAGATCATCTATCAAGATCCAAGAACTAGTACGCCAGGACTTGGTTTACTTTTTTGGATGAAAAAAGTGTATGGTGACAATGCCGCAAATGCATGGCAACAAGTGGCTAAAAACACCGTAACTGTTACTAAAGGTTGGAGTGAAGCTTATGGCATGTTCTTAAAAGGTGAGGCCGATTTTGTACTCAGCTATAATACCTCTCCGGTGGCGCATATCATGAACGAAAATGATCGCCATTATCAAGCGGCTATTTTTGATGAAGGACATTATCGTCAAGTAGAGGTGGCAGGTATCATAAAATATAGTCAAGAGGTCGACTTAGCTCGACAATTTTTACGCTATTTACTTACGCCAGAAGTGCAACGCCAATTTGCTGAAAAAAATGTGATGTATCCAATTATTAAAACCGATATCCCTAATGCCTTTGCACAAATTAATTCGGTAAATAGATCGCTAGAATTTAAACCAGAAGAGATCGAAAAACATCAAAAGGCTTGGATTCGAGAGTGGCAATCGGCAATTAGTAAATAGTTTTGCCTTAGAACTGTACTACCAATGTTAAAATTTAAATCGTTACTACCGGGAATCAGTGCTGCTAGCTTAATTCTTATTATTTTAGGCTCAGCACTCATTGCTATCTGGCGATTTGCCTTACAATCAGGCAATGTAGCGATCTATCTTGATAGCTATGTACTGCATATCGTTTGGATCACCTTTTATCAAGCTTTATTATCGACAATACTTTCGCTTACATCGGCAATCCTAATGGCTAAAGCTCTCTCCTTAATTGAGTTTAAAGGTAAACGATTATTGATAAAGTTAATGCCAGTTACCTTTATTCTGCCGGCCTTAGTGGTGGTGACCGGATTATTATCGGTGTACGGTCAACAAGGGGTACTGGCTTACTTGTGCCAACTACTGCATATCCCATTCTCATTTTCAATTTATGGATTAAAAGGTATTTTATTGGCGCATGTTTTTTTAAATTTTCCTTACGCATGCGCGCTATTTTATCAAACGCTAAACAGTGTTCCTATTGAACAAAGACAGCTGGCTGCACAACTTAACTTTTCAACCTTTACCTTTTTTAAATTACTCGAGTGGCCTTTACTTCGTAGACAAATATTGCCTATGGCAGCTCTTATTTTTATGCTCTGCTTTTCGAGTTTTGCCATTGTCCTCGCTCTCGGTGGAGGTCCCAAATATACTACGCTAGAAGTAGCTATCTACCAAGCCGTGCGTGACTTTGACCTATTACAAGCCGCATTACTTGCTTGTGTACAGTTGCTTTGCTGTTTGGCTTTTATCGGTTTAATGCAAAAAATCAACAAAACTGGAACAAAATTTAGTGTCACATTTAGTGACACAAACTATCGATTACCGACAGCCAATTGGCTAAAAGTTATCAGTATGTTTGTTATCATCAGCGGTGGACTATTTATCTTTTTACCAATGCTCACCATATTGATTCAAGGTATCTTTTTTTTCCGAATTTCATTGTTAACATTCATGTTACTACAAGCGTTACTGTTTTCAATCGTTATCGCTTTTGGCTCTGCCATGATTGCGATGCTACTTGGTTTGTTGTTGCTGTGGACAAATAGTCGACTGTTAATCAATCAGCAGCGTCAAATAAGCAATCGATTGATGCTGATAGCCTCACTTATCTTAGCCATACCGAGCATGGTATTGGCATCTGGACTATTTTTATTGCTATTTGGTTATAGCAATAACACGGTTTTTATCTGTTTATTAATTATGTTATGTAATGGATTAATCGCCTTACCTTTTATTCTAAAAAATTTAGCCATGCCATTGTATGACATCACAGCGCGTTATTGGCAGTTAACTCAGTCATTGAATATTAATGGTGTAGCCCATTTTTATTTAGTGGACTTTAAAGGATTGAAAAGTAAAATGTTAATGAGTTTTGCTTTTGCTGCAGTGTTATCATTGGGTGATTTTGGAGTAATAGCACTATTTGGTGGGCAGTCAGTTGCCACGTTACCTTATTATCTTTATCAACAGATATCGCATTATCATTACCAAGAAAGTATAGTAACAGCAACGATTTTATTACTTTTATCATTTAGTTTATTAGTTGTGATGGATTATGATCGAACTTCAAAAAATTGAATATCATTATAATGACTTCAAAATGCACTTTGCGCTAAATATTGCCGCTAAAGAACGAGTTGTTATTGTTGGTCCAAGTGGGGCAGGTAAAAGCACTTTACTCAGTTTAATTGCTGGATTTATTTTTCCTAACTCAGGGCAAATAATTCTAAATCAGCAGAATGTTACCACAACTTTACCTGGCAAACGTCCTGTATCAATGCTATTTCAACATAATAATTTATTTAGCCATCTTACTGTTGAACAAAATATAGCCTTAGGCATCAAACCCGCATTAAAACTTAGTCGAACCGAACAAACCACTATTGACGATATTTTAATTCGCATAGGACTAGAGGGCTTTAATCAACGCTATCCGGAACAACTATCAGGAGGGCAACGTCAACGAGTAGCATTGGCACGTTGTCTAATACAACATCGTCCTATATTATTATTAGATGAACCATTTTCCGCCCTTGACCAAGCATTACGTTTTGAAATGTTAGCCTTGGTCAATCAAGTTTGCTCAGAATTTAATCTTACCTTAATGATGGTCTCTCACTACTTGGATGATTCTCTTAACCACTTCTCACGCTGCTTAGTTATTGAAAATGGAAAGATTATTTTTAATGCAGCACCGAATCATCTGAAACAAAACGAAAATCAGAGGATTGCAAGGTTATTGGGTTTTAGATGATACTAATAACCTTGTTTAGATTATTAAAAGTCAAGTCATTTCATAACTTAAAGACTTTAATAGACAGATTAACTAATTGGAATAATGAAAAAATAACTTATATCAATTGGTTGATATTAACTTAGTAAAAAATAATTTTACACCAATACTTTCATCTTTTTATATAGCTGAGCTTGCATTTATGACACCAATTAATCTTAAGTAATCTTTCAAGTTATATCTCGAAATTTTCCCGACAAATCTTTAATGTTTTAGCTTTTAAAAGTGTATGTAGCTTTTATAAAACGTAATATCAAAAGCCGAATATTAAGGCTTAAAAATGAAAAATTTTTTAGTTATAGCCAATATTAAATGATTAATTTTCACAAAAATCTTCATTAACTCAATAATTTAATTTTATAAAAAAGTTGCATAGTTGCTTAAAATCATTATACTTCTTACTCCTCAAAGGTTAATAGCCCACCATTTTAATTAAAAATCAAATAAAACATCAAATAAAACATCAAATAAAACATCAAATAAAACATAAAGTTAAATGACATGGATGTCGAAATGAATTATAATTTTAAAAGCACAATATGGATAACCTATAACTCAACTTCGTTAAAGTTAAGCTCGCAAACTTTATATTTCGCTAAAATCTATTGTTTATCGAAATTGCATGAAATTGCGCGAGTTTTATCGCAATCCTTGCAATGTTCCTTTTTATCTGGGCAGTTGCTTTTAGGGTTAATGTTTGTTTTGCCGTTAATAACTTCCTATTCTAGTCTGGCATTAACCTCTAAAACGTCAAATATAATTAATGGTCGTGCCCCATATTTAACCTTTGACGGCGGTCGCTCTCAGGCAACCAACATTGACGAGTTACTTGGAATATCTCTTTCTGATGGTAGCATATTCACTCCCGCAACTCCTAATTCAAGAGACGATCCTATCGTTTTACCTGTTGCAGGTCAGAGTTTTGCTGATATTGGTATGTTAGTACCAACCAATACAGATTCTATTACATTAGGTTCACTTATTGGTTCGCCCTATAATTATTGGGGTGATGATGATGGCGATGGTCAGGGGGGGAATGGTATAACTGTTACAGGTAGTTTAAGTTTATCCATTGTTGATAAAAATAACCAACCAGTTGGCCGTAATGAAGTGCTTACTGTTTGTAATGCGCCGTATAAATTAACGTTATCTAGTACTGAAGGTACATTAACAACTCGTTATGGTGTACCGAATGAAAGTCATTTTAGCGCAAGTAATGTCAGTTATTATATTAATCCTAAGGCCGCACCAGTGATTTGTTTTGCAAAACCTAACATGAGATACGGTGGTACAAATTATTATCCTCATCAGCATAGTGGCCCTGCTACCATTTGGAACCCTGATAAGGGATTTCTTGTTCAGTCGGTTACGCCGTCGTCTTATGGTTCAAATTTTCCTACTACGGGAGCTAATGGTTTATATTTTGATTTAGAGATAGCTGGTGTTGCTCAACCTTTAACGTGGAAAGAGGTTTCACCTAATGGTGATATTAAGGCGACGATGACTAATTCAACAAATACCAGCGTTCGGGTCACCCTGAAAGGTCCTGCCGTTACTGACTCTGCGCAATGGGGTTCAAGTAATCCGGATAGTATCGGTAAGCCATCTTTTCCTCAGGTATTTGAGTTAGTTGGCCTTGATAATAATAATAACGAAGTCGTCAAGTATGGTTTTGTGTTAAAGCAGTGGTTCGCCACCCGTGGTGATCGAATAAATACTGATAAATTCTCTTATACTAATACATCATCTTGGTGTACTAAAATTGGATATCGGTTCCCTATGGTAAAAGATTTAACCAACGCAGTTAAAGGCAATATCAGCGGTGCTACACCTGCATCGACCAATGATAATTATCAGCGTCATATTGGTGCTGGATTTTTTACGGAGTGGGGGAGTCTGGTTGATTACCTTAATTTCAACGGACATGACTTTTATTATTGGGTGGATAATGGCACGAATCAAAACGATCAGTATGTCGTTTCGTTTCGGGGCAGCATAGTTCTGATTAATGCTATTTGGCAAAAATGGCACGGGATTTGCGTCTATCCTTAGCACTTATTATTACTCCTTGGGTAAGGAAGCTAGGAATAGGTTAAGTAGAGTTAGAAAGCTAAAAAATAACTGTTTTGTCAAGGCAATGGCGCTGATCAAGAGGGCGATAAAGAGTGATTTTATGACTTTAGTGTTAACCATCCGCTCAAATTGGGCGGATTTTATTTTTGAGGAATGGAGTTTTTTACATTAAAACTATCTAAGGAACGTGTTTTTACTGCTAGTAATTCATTAAACCTATCATTCTTGATGTTAAATTATTAAAAGATTTTTGAACCTCCAAAATTTGGATAAACTAGACTAATTCATTGGATAGGCTACATTAATTCGTACAACTTTTTTAAGGGATAAGATAAGCTACCCTAAAAAAAAGAAAATACGATGAAAATAAAACGACGAGAAAGACGACCTTTAAACAATAGATGAATAAAGTCATGCTCCTAAATAGGTTAATTTACAGTCATAGATAATTTAACTAATAAGAGCAAATAATTCAATGTATTAGTCTTGTGCTGCAAAGGGGGGACATCAAACCTCAAACAAATTGAGGAATGCACTTTTGTCCGTATCTCACTAATTTTTCAAAAAAAATAAATGATCTTTATTAACTGGCTCTTAAGGTTTTGTTAATCTGCTTTTGTTAGTTTAGTGACACTTTTTAATTGTGATTAATTGTAGCTATGCAAAAGTTAGATAACTCTAGGAATTTTAATTGGTGTTCGTTAGTTTATGTTATTTTGTATTTTTGTTACTTTTCAAGTGCGTTGCAACTTTATATTGCACTGTCGGGACATGCTAATTTTAGCGGTTTGCGGGATTCGATAATTTATAGTTTAATTTGGTTGGTGCCGATACTATTTTTCCCTAATATTACCAAAAAATATGCCGCTATATATGGCCTTGTCATTGGTGGATTGTCATTGATTTCCATTGGTTATTTTACTATTTATCGACAAGAATTTTCACAAAGTGTCTTTTTTGTGATGGCGGAGTCGAATTTCAATGAATCACATGAATTTATTACCCAATATTTGAGTATTAAGTTAATCGCGGTGCTATTGATTTATAGTTTAGTTGGGATGTTATTATGGTTTAAAGTTAAACCCATTTATGTCAGAAAAAGAACTAAATGGCTAGTGTCGATAGTGATTGTCGTATATGCATTGATGCCGCTGTTTATTAGTTTAGTGATCAAGAAGACGTCGTTGGAACGTGCAACAGAGCATTTGCTACTTCGGATGGAAACTACAGTTCCATGGCAATTAGTTACTAGTTATCTTGCCTATCGTTCGCAATTGTCTAATATGGAAGATATCTTAAATCACCTACAAACCTTACCTAAATTTGAAAATTTAACTGATGCCAATGGTAATACTCCAAGAACCTTAGTGCTGGTCATTGGAGAGTCGACCACGCGTAATCGGATGGGGATTTATGGTTATGAACGTAATACGACACCGTTAATTGAGCAATTTAAAAAGAATAATCCCGATTTTGTAGTGTTCAATGATGTAGTTTCTTCACGGCCTTATACGATCGAGATATTGCAACAAGCACTAACCTTGGCCGATGAGCAACATCCTGATTTATATCTTACTAAACCCTCATTAATTCATTTGATGAAGCAGGCTGGTTATAAGACGTTTTGGATCACCAATCAACAAACCATGACAAAACGTAATACAATGCTAACGATGTTTTCTCAGCAAGCGGATGAGCAGTATTATATGAATAATGATCGTAATCAGAATTCAAGGCAATATGATTCTTCAGTTTTTGTACCGTTTAGAAATGTACTTGACGATCCAGCTGAAAAGAAATTTATTATTATCCATCTACTCGGTACACATATTAAATATGAGCTGCGCTATCCTGAAGGTGATGAGTATCAACGTTTTAATGACAAATCAGGTTTAACTTTTGATTTGGATGACGATAAGTTAGCGGTTTATAACAGTTATGATAATGCAGTTGCATTTAATGATTTTGTTACTACCAAATTATTTAATCTGTTTAAGGAAAATGATCCTAATGGCTTTATGTTGTATTTTTCTGATCATGGTGAGGATGTCTATCAAACTGCGCCACATGAAGTTTTAGGTCGTAATGAGAAGGCACCAACGAGGGTGATGTATACCGTTCCATTTATGCTATGGCAATCACCTAAATGGTTGGCAAATCATCCTAATGATTTCCAATCTTATGTAAATAGAAAATTTAGCACTCAGGATTTAATTCATACTTGGTCAGATTTGGCAGGCCTTAGCTTTAATGATTATCAACCGCAAAGAAGTATTGTGAATAAGGACTTTGTGCAACCAATTCGTTGGATTGGCGATCCTCATGATAAAAAGGGGTTAACCGATTTTGATAAGTTGGCTAAATAGTGATTTACAGATAAGATAAAGGTATGATATTGTATATTTATACAGTTATTTTCAGATGTTATTGCTCCCTTTATGCGAAAAATTATTCATGTCGATATGGATTGTTTTTATGCCGCTGTCGAAATGCGAGACAATCCTCGTTATCGCAATGTGCCGATAGCCGTAGGTGGCGATCCGCGTAAGCGGGGCGTGGTAGCAACCGCTAATTATATCGCTCGTCAATACGGCGTGCATAGTGCGATGTCAATGGCACAGGCAATTAAGCTGTGCCCAAATCTGAAGGTTATTCCTGGGCGTCATGCGGTTTACAAAGAAGTCTCCAATCAAATTCATCAAATATTTAGGCGTTATACCCAAACCATTGAAACTCTTTCGCTCGATGAGGCTTATTTGGATGTGACTGACTGTAAGCTTTGTCATGGTTCAGCTACGTTAATCGCCCAAGATATTCGCCAAGCGATTTATAAGGAGCTTGAATTAACCGCTTCGGCAGGCGTGGCACCACTTAAGTTTTTGGCTAAAATAGCATCTGATATGAATAAGCCAAATGGCCAATATGTGATTACGCCTGATCAGGTTGAAGCGTTTATTAAAAAGCTCCCACTTAAAAAGATCCCCGGAGTCGGTAAAGTGACCGAGAAGAAATTAGCCGAATTGGGCCTGTATACTTGCCAAGATGTGGTTAATTATGATCTAACCAAATTACTTAATCAGTTTGGTAAGTTTGGACGTATTTTATACGAACGTTGCCAAGGGATTGATGAACGCGAAGTCTGTAACGATCGGCAACGTAAGTCGGTTGGCGTAGAGCGTACTTTGGTCGATGATATTCACAGTTGGGATGAGTGTTTAGCGCAATTTGATCCGCTGTTTGACGAGTTGGAGAAGCGGTTAAGCAAAGTTCGTTCCGATCTCTCTATTGCTCGACAAGGGGTGAAATTTAAGTTTGATGATTTTCAGCTCACTACACAAGAGCATGTGTGGTCAAAGTTAGATAAAACTGATCTGATTGAACAAGCTCATAAAGTTTGGTTAGAAAGACGCAATGATCGAGGCGTTAGGTTAATTGGTTTTCATGTGACGTTGATTGACCCACAAGTTGAAAAGCAATTAATTTTTAACTTCTGATAGGGCGCTTTGTTTAGCGAGGGGTAGTTATTAAGAAAGGATCTGTTTAGAACATTAAAATCAGATCCTTTGTTCTTATTGTGACTAACTAGCTATTTTAAGCTTTGACCATTGGTCTTAATCACATTTTTATACCACTCAAACGACTCTTTTTTATAGCGTTTCATGCTGCCGTTACCTTCGTTGTCACGATCAACATAAATCACACCATAGCGTTTTTTCATTTCGCCAGTCGTGAATGATACCACGTCGATAATACCCCAAGCGGTGTAACCAATTACGTCAACACCATCGTAATTCATCGCTTTTTGCATCGCTTTAATATGCGCGCCTAGGTATTCGATACGTGGTTTATCGTGAATTTGGTTGTCGTGCTCAAGTTCATCAATTGCACCAAAACCATTTTCAACAATAAATAGTGGCAGTTGATAACGATCGTATAAGCGATTAAGTGTATAACGTAAACCTTCTGGATCGATCGGCCAACCCCAGTCACTACTTTTAATGTATGGATTTTCAACCGCATTTGGTAATGCCCCATTGACGATATTGTCGCGGTTGTCGTTGTTAACATCTGCTTTTACCACAGTTGACATATAGTAACTAAAACCAATGTAATCAACGGTACCTTGCTTCAAGCAAGCTAAGTCTTCTTCGGTGATATCAAGTTGGTAGCCTTCACGTTCAAACTCTTTTAATGCATATGATGGATAATAGCCACGAACATGTACATCAGGGAAGAAGAAGCGTTGGTGCATAGCGATTTCTGATGCCATCATATCTTCTGGATTACAAGAGTATGGGTAAATAGGCACGTGAGAAATCATACATCCAATTTCAAAATTAGGATTAATTTTTTTACCAGCAATAACCGCTTTAGCGCTGGCTAGTAATTCGTAGTGTGCCACTTGATAAAGTACTTCTTGTGGATTTTCTCCCGGTTTAACTTGTACACCAGAGTTAGTCCAAAAGAAAATTGGGTTACTGGTATCCATTTGGTTGTTGATTTCGTTGAAGGTCATCCAATATTTGACTTTGTTTTTATAACGTTCAAAACAACTAATGGCAAAACGTTCAAAGAACTCTACTGTTTTACGATTTCTAAATCCACCATATTGGCGAGCGATATGTAATGGAATTTCAAAGTGAGAGAGAGTAATAACTGGCTCAATGCCATTGGCAATGAGTTCATCAAACACGTCATCATAAAATTGTAGACCCGCTTCATTTGGTTCTAGTTCATCACCTTTCGGAAAGATTCGTGTCCAAGCAATTGAGGTACGGAGACATTTAAGACCAAGTTCAGCAAACAGTTTGATATCTTCTTTATAATGATGATAAAAGTCGATTGCGGTATGATTTGGGTAAAATTTACCGGCTTCGATATCTTGAGTGATTTGTCTTGCAACACCATGCGCGCCAGCGGTCATGACATCAACCACACTTGGTCCTTTGCCCCCTTCATTCCAGCCGCCTTCGAATTGGTGAGCAGCTAATGCGCCGCCCCATAAAAATGGTTTTTTAGTCATTTTTGGTTCCTTGTTATTGCTTAATTTCGAATATGATATCGTCAAGATTTACATCTTTATTTTCAGTTAATGTGATCAATTGGTATTGATCGGTGTTAACAATAATTATCGGGGTAATTAAAGGATAACCCGCTTGTTTGATCGCTTGAGGATCGAAGCTGATTAATAAATCACCTTGGTTAACTTGCTGTCCCTTAGTGATATGATAATTAAATTCATTATTAGTTAGATTAACGGTATCAATACCAACGTGAATTAATAATTCTACACCGTTATCGAGAACCAATCCGATCGCGTGTTTTGAACTTTCAAACACTGCACTAACGACGCCATCAAATGGTGCGTAAACATGATTATCAGTTGGTTCGATGGCAATCCCTTCACCCATTAATTTTTGGGCAAATGCTGGATCGGGTACTTCGCTCAGAGGCAATGCTTTACCGATCATTGGGCTAGTAATATTGATTTTATCAATCACAACTTTTGGTGTGTCGTTTTCAATTTTTTCATTATTTAGCTTGTTTTCGTTAGTACCCAAAATTTGCAGAAGAATAACAGGTCCAAATAATGCTATTGCTGAACCAATTGCTACACCGATGATTGAACCATAATGTTCTGGATTAATCGCATTTACAATGGTTAAAGGTCCGGGTAATGCGGCATAGGTATAGTAGTAAGGTGTAAAGAAACCGGCGACCATACCACCAATTGCAGCACAGACACAACCATAAATAAATGGTGTTTTAAAGCGTAGGTTAACCCCATAAATCGCCGGTTCAGTGATACCAAATAGACCTGTCACAAAAGCTGAGATTGATATTCCCTTCATCTCTTTAGAACGTGTTTTGAGGTAGAATCCTAATGCCGCACCGACTTGACCAATTACCGCAATAGTTTGGTAGGCTTGGAAGGAATCTTTACCATATGTATGAATATTTTCAATAATAACTGGTGTAATACCCCAATGGACACCGAAAATAACAAGAACTTGCCAAAAAGCACCGATAATTGCACCGGCTATCCATGGCGCAAGATTGACAATCCAATTGTAACCACTTGCTAGATAGTGTGCTGCGCTAGCAGTAATCGGGCCAATCACTAATAAAGTTAGTGGTACCATAATAACTAGACAAATCAATGGCATTACTAACGGTTTGATAATGCTATGTAAGCGAGGCTCTAAAAGGCGTTCTAAATAAGAAAGTAACCAGACTAAAAATAGTGGTGGTAATACGGTTGACATATAAGTGGTTTCAGATAGTGGTAAACCGAATAAATCAAATGTGCCTCCTTCCTTAATCAATTTAGCAATCTCAGCCCATGTTGGTGACAGCAGTGCTGCACAACACGCTACCGCAATGTAGATGTTACAACGGAAATGTTGCGATGCGGTAATAGCAATAAAGATCGGTAAAAAGACAAATGGTGCCCAAGAGATAAAGCTAAATACTTGGCAAGTACCAGTCTGTTCAAATTCTGGAAAGGCTAACTTAATTAAAATCAAGATCCCTTGTAATATCCCGGCTCCGGCTAATACATAAACGAATGGTGCAAAAACCGCTGACATTGTCGCGATAATTCGATTCAAAATACTACTTTTGCTATTTGCATCAATCTTATTATTACCGCTCATCAGTTGAGTAAATGCGCTATAGACTTTATCAACATTGGTGCCGATAACAACTTGAATCTGTCCACCTTTTTCAACCACCGTGATAACACCGGGAAAACTGGCAATTTTTTCTTTGGCATTTTCAGGGGTGGATTGCGTCACGACACGTAAGCGAGTTGCGCAACGAGCGGCAGAAACAATATTATCTTCACCGCCTAACTCATTTAGGATATCAACTGCTAATTTATTATAATCTCTAATTTTAGATGACATTAACTAAGCTCCTTTCAACAGGTAAGAGAACCTATATTATCCTTAAATTAAAAATTGTTAATGACCAATTTTATTGTTTGTGATCTAGATCTCGTTTTTGCAATTTTGATTTATTTATTTCACAAAAAGTATAAAATGCAAATAATTTAGATAAATATTAAAGAACTACCAATGTTAAAATACCAAGAAGTGGCAACTAAAATTCAGCAGGCAATTTATGAACATAATCTGCCCAAAGATACGCAATTGCCTAATATTGAGGGACTAATTCAACAATATCAAGTTAGCCGTAGTACAATTATCAAAGCACTAAATCGTCTTGAAAGACACGGGGTCATTTATCAAATACAAGGCAGCGGTATATTTGTTAGGCAGCCGAAAAAACGCGGTTATCTCAATTTTTTAGAGAGCCATGGGTTTACTGTTGACTTAAATGACTTACCGGGCGCCTCACAAGTATTTAATGTTGATGTTGTCCAACCTAGTGCCAAAGTTAGAGAAAATTTGCACTGTGAAGATGATGAACAGGTCTATTATATAAAACGATTACGATTGGTTGAAGGTAAGGTATATGGTTTTGAGCAATCTTATTATCGCAAAAAAATTGTCACATATCTTAATCGCGAAATTGCTGAAAATTCCATTTTTAGCTATGTAAAAGATATTTGTAAAATCAATATTGGTTTTTCAGACAAATATTTTAAAGCTATAAAATTAGATGAAGAGATCGCCCCTTATTTAGGATTAAATCCTGGCGATCCCGCTTTATGTGTGGAAGAGATCTTCTATACTACCGCTGGTGAACCCTTCGATTTTTCACAAATTATTTACCACTACGACAACGCACAATTCTATGTGCAAAGTCATTCGAAATAGTCAGCAAGATTTCATTTCGTTAATAAATTATTAACCAAATGAAATCTAATCAATCTTAATTACCTTATATAGACTTGCATCTAATCAGTTATGCTCGACCTTTTTAAGGGTTTCGAATGAACCTGATAAGGTTAGGGTGATTTCATATTCAGGTGGGGTATAAATATCAACATCACTATAGTTCATTGAAACCATTTTGAACATCGTTGAATTACTGCTAAAGTTATTTCTTTGATAAATTGTTTCAGGATATCTTGATTGAAGTTCAAGTGAAATAGGTGCACCAACGACATATTTTTGAGTTACTAAGCGCTCAACTTTAGAGGTTAATTGGTTTAATAAAAGAGTTTCATGCTCTTTTACTGCGGTTTGAATTGCTTCTGGTGATACGCTGTAAGAGATATCATTATTGACTTGCATTTTTAACTCTTGTGCTTTGGCAATAATTTTACCGATAAGATCGAGTTTATTTATTTTTATCTTTAAAGTGTTATTAACAAAATAGCGTTGCTCATTAATTGTATCTTTATCAATTGGGGAGACAGATGAACTTTTAATTGAAAAGTTAGTTAATCCAATTTTTTTTAATTCATTTGTAATGCTAGTATATTTTTGGTACAGATCTTCTTTTGTTTTGCTTTCACTATTACCTACGGAAACAATTTGAAATAGATAATAGTTAGTTAACTTATCCGTTTCAAACGGAGAAATATTATTTATATTATATTTATCAAGGGTTTTATTTAGATTGATAAAACTGTCATTATTATCAATATTTAATACGACATTAAGAGTAGCCTGATAATTGGTATTTTCTTGATCGTCTTCTTTTTCAATAGTTTTGACACTATTTTTGTAGTCTATAGTGACTAGATTATCGTCAGTGATATTCAGTGTGCTTAGGTAGCTTTTTAATTTCTTCATTGTGTTAACGTTAAGATCTGAAGCTTCAGTTGGAGTTGCCCCCTCTGTTTCTAACGTGATAGAAAATTCGACGGTATCAGGTTTTAGTTTAATGCTATCGATAATACTTGAGGTAATTTCTCCTACTGGTATGAGATTCTTGCCATATTTTAATTGTTGTAGTTCTAAATAAGAATTACTGACGTTTAACTCGTTATATTTTGCCTCAGATGAAAATATGGCGCTTATATTGAGTAAAAGAATTAATATAATTTTTCTTTTCATTTTATTTCCTTAATTCAGTGTTGTTAAATGGGCTAGCAAAGTAGATTTAATTTAGAAAGATGTGATATATGGTAATTAATTTAAGCAAAAAAATGTAAAAACATTCAAATATAAAAAAAGCGTCTTACGACGCTTGATTATTTAATTCCATATTCAGCACGATAAGCTTCCACTTGGGAGACTTGATCTTTGCGTGATGGCTCTTGATAAAGATAATGGATTAGATCATCTAAAGTAATAATTGAAATCACATCGCAATGATAAGTTTGTTTGATTTCTTGAATAGCCGATAAATCACCGCGGCCTTTTTCTTGGCGATCTAGACAAATTAAAACGCCTGCAAGTTTAGATTGATTATCTTCCAAAATTCGCATTGATTCGCGAATGGCAGTACCGGCAGTAATTACATCATCAACCAACATAACGCGTTGCTGATAAATTGAACTACCGACTAAGTTACCACCTTCACCGTGATCTTTGGCTTCTTTGCGGTTAAAGCAATAAGGAACATCAACATTGTGGTGTTCAGATAGGGCAACAACGGTTGATGAAACAATTGGAATACCTTTGTAGGCAGGACCAAAGATGACATCATATTTTAAATTGGCATCCATCAAGGCAGCGGCATAAAAACGACCTAATAACGCTAAATCCTTACCGGTATTAAATAATCCTGCATTAAAAAAGTAAGGACTTTTTCGACCTGATTTTAGGGTAAACTCACCAAATTTTAGGGCTTGCCTATCTAAAGCAAATTCAATAAATTCACTTTTATATGATTTCATCTATCCTCTCCAATTAAGCTGTTAAAGCTTGTTTTTGTGCTTCAGTAATGGTAGTAATACCATTTTGGGCTAGTTCTAATAGGGTTAATAATTCTTCATGGCTAAAAGGTTCACCTTCGGCGGTACCTTGCACTTCGATGATACGACCATCGTCAGTCATTACTACATTCATATCAGTTTCAGCATTAGAATCTTCAATGTATTCTAAGTCGCACACTGCTTCACCATTAACAATACCTACCGATACCGCAGCCACTAAAGATTTAATTGGGTTTTGCTTAATTTTACCATTAGCTAATAAGGTGTTTACCGCATCAACCAGTGCAACACAAGCACCGGTAATCGATGCGGTTCTTGTGCCACCATCAGCTTGGATAACATCACAATCTAGCGTTATGGTATATTCACCTAATAATTTAAGATCAATCATAGCGCGGAGTGAACGGGCAATCAGGCGTTGAATTTCCATCGTACGGCCGGTTTGTTTGCCTTTTGCTGCTTCGCGTTGTGTTCTTGAATTGGTTGCACGAGGTAACATGCCATATTCAGCAGTTACCCAACCTTGATTTTGACCTTTTAAAAAACGGGGTACAGATTCATCAATTGTTGCATTACAAAGTACTTTGGTTTCACCAAACTCGACTAATACAGAACCTTCTGCATGCTTAGTGTAATGACGGGTAATTTTGATTGGGCGGACTTGTTCCGCGGATCGACCAGACGGGCGCATGCAATTCTCCAGCAGTTTTATTTAACAATTATTTTCGAGCTAATTTTTTTAGGAGGACATCAACAGGAAAACGCTGATGTTTAGCCTAAGCTAAGGGCACATTATACAGAATTTGTGTTACAATGCATACTAAGTTTTTATAAATTTAGGAAGCTATTATGATTTCGAGTATGACTGCGTATGCAAGAAAAGAGGTAAACCGAACATGGGGTAGTGCGTCTTGGGAGTTGCGTTCGGTGAATCAACGCTACTTAGAAACCTATATTCGTTTACCCGAACAGTTTCGTTCACTCGAACCGATTGTTCGTGAACGTCTTCGTGCTCGATTAACTCGCGGTAAAGTTGAATGTAATTTACGCTTTGAACTTGATCCAGCCGCGCAGCACCAAGAGTTATCATTAAATATAGAGCTCGCTAAACAGATATTAACCGCCGGTGATTGGATTAAACACGAATACCAAACAGGGGCAATCAATCCACTTGATGTTTTGCGTTGGCCGGGTGTGATGTCAAGTAAAGAACAGGATTTGGATGCGATATCACAAGAAATTTTAGTTTTACTTGAAACGGCAATCGATGAATTTATCGCAGTTCGCGAACGTGAAGGTCAAGCTTTAAGTGAATTAATCACTCAACGTTTAGCAGCCATCACGGTTGAAGTTGATAAAATTCGAAATTGGATGCCGCAAATTTTAGAGTGGCAAAAAGAACGCTTAAAAAGCAAAATAGCAGAAGCTAATATTGAACTTGATAGCTCACGTCTTGAACAAGAAATAGTGATGGTTGCACAAAAAATCGATGTAGCTGAAGAGTTAGATCGTTTAATGACTCATGTCAAAGAAACCTATTCAATCCTAAAGAAAAACGAAGCAGTAGGGCGTCGACTTGATTTTATGATGCAAGAGTTTAATCGTGAATCAAATACCATTGCTTCAAAATCAATCAATGCGGATGTTACTGCAAGCGCCATCGAACTTAAGGTCTTGATTGAACAAATCCGCGAGCAAGTACAAAATATCGAATAATTTAATGAGCAAGTACTTCGGTATTTTAGCGGTTATCTTAGCCTCGCTATTATGGGGCACAACGGGCACAGCTGCCACGTTTGCTCCCTCTTTATCGCCTTTATTTATTGGCGCATTTGCTATGGGTATTGGTGGAATATTGCAGTGCGGATTGGCAATACCTAGCATCATCCAAGCGCAATCGTTACTCAGATTGCATTATCGTTATTTGATTGTTGGTGCATTAGCGGTTGCTATTTATCCCTTAGCTTTTTATTCATCTATGCGCTTATCAGGCGTTAGTATAGGTACCGTTGTTTCGATAGGCTCAGCACCAATCTTGTCAGCAATTATTGAATATTTAAGTCGTGATTTCCAGTTCAGCAAACAGTGGGCGATTGGCGCCTTATTGGGGATTATCGGTATGAGTATGCTGGCTTTTTCGGGAAATGAGGCAACGCAATACAGTCATCTCAGTTGGGGGATTTTATTAGGGTTAGTTGCTGGCCTTACTTATGCGCTTTACTCATGGTCAGCACGGCAATTAATGTTAAAAGGGATGAATAGTAAAGCAGCAATGGGGGCGACTTTTGGTGGAGGTGGATTATTATTAATCCCAGTGATGGTCATTACCGGCTCGGCTTTTTTGACAACATGGAATAATATAGCAGTTGGATTTTATATGGCATTGATTCCAATGTTTTTGGGTTATTTATGTTATGGCTATGGATTATCAAAAATATCGGCCAGTATGGCTATTACCATCACGCTATTAGAACCGGTTGTGGCGACAATCCTCGCGATATTGATTGTTGGGGAAGATTTATCCTTAATCAGTTGGCTTGGCATATTACTGATTTTTCTCTGTCTAATAATGGTTATCACATCAAATCTAAATAAAAAATCGTTTTAATTCAATTTATTCATCATCGTTTACTTTTCCGTAAGTCAGTCTAAAATGCACACGTCAAATTAATAAGATATTTCCTACTTTTATAGGAAAACTAAAGGAATTGACAACGATCATTTTACGTTAACTAAAAATTAAGTTTTTATGTTTCATCTGTTTTTAAAGGAGTAATAAGGAATAAAACATGAGCTTTACCGTTAGTCATTATCAATCATCACAAAAATTTAATTTAGTTTTAACCTTAGGTTTTTTCTTAGTGGGTATTATTGCTGCGATAATTTTGGGCATTATCTATTCAGTTATCTCTTATTATTCACCCATAATTTTACTTAATATCGTTATAGTTGTTGGTCTGGGATTGGCACTAGGTATTATTACTACTCAGTTTGCAAAATTAGCCAAAGTAAGAAATACCGTTGTCAAATTCGTCATGGGATTTTTTTTCTGTTTATTTGCTTATTATTCAAGTGTATGTGCTTTTGAAATTAGCCTTTTATCTGGCGATCCACTAGATTATGTTGAACTGTTTTTGTCACCGTTCTCAGTGTTTGACATTATGTTTAATGTTATTCTTCCAAACCGTGAAATAGCCATCACCAAAGGCTCAACGACAAGTAATATTTCTTGTTTCGTTTTGGCAATATTGTATTTTATCGAATTTCTCCTCTTCTTCTGTCCCTTAATTGTTGTACTGAAAATTGATGATTATTATTGTGAAGATTGTCAGGTTTGGTATCAAAAATATCGTTTTTTTTCATCAAGCATTCAAAATTTAGAATCTAATATCACTAATAATATAACTGGCAGTTATGCAGATGTGTTGTCACAACTGACTTTCTTTTCGGCTAAAAAAGGGTTTGCTAGCCAAGTCGATCAATCAGCTGATAGCCTAGATATTTTAGTTCATCATTATAGCAAATGTCCGAAATGTCAGCAAAAAAGTATACTTAGCATATATAAGAACTTATTGGAAAAAGGAAAAAAAGGGCAGGAGTTTAAGCTTTTTAGAAAGGGTATATTGGTTGAAAATGCTTATATTGATAATAAAACCGATGCATTATTTGTACAGCAAATAGCAGCATATTATCAATCCAAATGACTTTATAGGGGGCGTAATGCCCCGTTTTTATTGTTTGGCGAATGTCGATTTATGTTTGCTTTAAGCTATCAATATAACATTGCCTAAACAATGTTGGTTACTCCAAAATCAACAGCAGTTAATGATCTCTCAAGTCATTCAAGTTGAAGAATCGTGGTAGAATATAAATCGATGGTAATAACCTTAAGAGTTGTCTTGTTAGGTTTAGCAAAATAGAGAATCTCGCTATAGCAAAAAATTGGAAGAGACTAGTTGTTGCCATTTGCTAGCCTACAAAGACAAATGAAGACTTCGTATAACCTAATACAATGGCGGATATTGCCACTAAATCCACATCATAACTAAATGCTCTAATCAATACATCAGGCATAAAACAACCTAATATAAAGCCAACACTGCTAATTACGCTAGCAATTTTAACTAGGTAGATAAAGGCTTTCTTCATGCTGACATAATTATTAGAGCCATAATTATAACCAATAATAGATTGCATACCTTGGTTAATGCCGATAGCAATAATAATCAGCGTAATTAGTTGGTTAGCATTAGCTTAATATGCAATTATATCGCAATGATTCTGATGGTTGTCGATTAGTTAACTTATGGTATAAATTATCAATTTCTGCCTATATATAGCCATTGTTTTGACACTATTAAGGTCGGTAGTGGTAGCAATTTTGACAGTATTAATTGTCTCTGAAAATTTATCATTATTCGGTTGGAATGAAATATAGCTGATTATATTTTTCTACCAATGAAGACAATATCTCTGTTTTGTGACAGGTTAGACAGATTTTCGTTTTACTCTATTTTAATATTGTTACCTATTAATTTTTTAATATAGCTAATATTATCTTGAATATCTCAAGATAATAAAATAGTTTAACGAAACTAGTTATCCGCAAACCTATTTTGAACGGTTAAAAAAACGCTAAACTATAAAATTTGTTTCTACTAGTAAATAAAATAGATAATGCTAGTAAGGTAGTGCCTCTTTTATTATAAATATAGCTAAATTTTAATGGATGAAAAGGAACAATGAATATGAAGAAAATACTTACTTTTGGATTATTAATTCTATGTTTAGTTGGATTTGCTAATGCACAATTATTAAATAATTTATCCTATGATGAAGTACTGAAACTAGCAACTGAAGAAAATGATCCGAATGCACAAAATGAGTTAGGTTATAGACTGGTGCAAGGTAAAGGGGTTCAACAAGATCCCCTGAAAGCGAAAGAATGGTTTGAAAAAGCCGCTGCACAAGGTGATACAGGGGCTGAATTTAATTTAGGCAATATGTATACTCTGGGTATAGGTGTTCCACAAGACTATGCTAAAGCTAAAGAGTGGTTTGAAAAAGCAGCAGCAAAGAATGATCAAGTTGCCCTATATAATTTAGCCGATATATATAAAGAAGGAAAAGGAGTTACTAAAAACCTAGCAAAAGCGAAAGAATTGTTTGAAAAGTTAGCTGAACAAGGTTTTGCTGACGCACAAGTTCGTTTAGGAAACATTTATTTCTTTGCTGAAGGGGTAAGCAAAGATCTTGTTAAAGCGCTATATTGGTATGAAAAGGCCGCCGATCAAGGTCAAGCAGTAGCCCAATATTATTTGGGATGCATGTATTTAGTTGGTGAAGGTGTTGAATTAGATCTCACTAAGGCAGTATATTGGTTTGAAAAAGCCGCGGAACAAGGTCAACCAAAGGCTCAGTTTAATTTGGCTAAAATGTATGAAGATGGCGAAGGTATTGAAAAAGATCTGACTAAAGCGCTATATTGGTATGAAAAAGTGGCCGAACAGGGTAATGCAGATGTGCAATATTATGTAGGAGATATGTATTTCACTGGCGAAGGCACTAAAGAGGATCATTTCAAAGCTCGATACTGGTATGAAAAAGCTGCTGCACAAGGTCAACCAGAAGCTCTGTTTAATTTGGGCGTGCTTTATCGAAATGGCGATGGTGGTCTAAAAAAAGATTCTAAAAAAGCCATAGAATTGTTTAAAAAAGGTTGTGAAGCGGGTATCCAACATGAAATTTGTCTAAAGTTCATGAATGAGTAAAATGTGAATTAAGTAAGCGATTTAACAATTTAATTTTAAAGGGGCATTTAGTCCTAATGCTTATCATAAATTTAATTGACAAGCATTAGTCATGATGTCCCTTTTTTATTAAAGAATGTTAGGCATGTTTTGGATAATGCCTTCGCTTAATCGATTTAAAATACCAATATAACGTAGCGTAAGCGATACCGGTTGATAGGAAATCAGCGGTTGGTGATGATGCCCAAACGCCATTTAAATCGAAGAATAGTGGTAAAATGTAGAGCGTTGGTAACAGAATTAAAAGTTGTCTTGAAAGGCTTAACAAAATAGAGACTCTCGCCATACCAATACATTGGAAAAAGCTGGTTGTTACCATTTGGAAACCGACAAACGCAAATGAAAACGTAGTATAACGTAGTGCAATCGCGGATATTGCCACTAAATCCACATCAGAACTAAATGCTCTAACCAATACATCAGGCATAAAGCAACCTAATATAAAGCCAACACTGGTAATTATGGTTGCAATTTTAACTGCGTAGATAAAGGTTTCCTTCACGCGGGCATAATTTTTAGAGCCGTAATTATAACCAATAATAGGTTGCATACCTTGGTTAACGCCGATAACAATCATGATAATCAGCGTAATTAATCGGTTAGCGTTAGAATAACCGGCGATCGCATCATCACTTGAAACATGCGATATTGGGGCATAACGTGTTAACTGCCAGTTAATAAAGACCACCACAACCGATGCCGCCACTTGCATAGCAAATGGTGACATACCAATCGACAAAATAGACTTAATGTAAGTAAAATCGAGCTTAAAGTTGCGACGGTATAATTTAATATTACTGTTTTTGCTGATAAAGTGCTGCATCACAAACAGAAAGCTAATAAACATTGAGAGGGTAGTTGCAAAAGCAGCTCCGCGCATTCCCCAACCTAAAGCAATAATAAATATAGGTGCAAGAATAATATTAGCAATCACACTAATAAACATGTTCACCATGGCTTTAAACGGATAGCCACTGGCGCGCATCATATTATTGTAATTGAATGTTAAGGTGATAAATATACTGCCCGGTAAAAACACCTCTAAAAACTCACGGGCATAAACATGATTGGTAGGGCTTGAGCCGATAAAGTGTAAAACCGGATCGATAAAATAAAGTAACAACGCTAAAGTAATACCGCTAAGTACCGCGGTTAACATAAATGAGGTCCCTGCAACCTTTTCTGCCTTGTCAACCTCGCCACGACCTAAAAATATTGAAATACGACTTGCCGAACCAATACCCACCAGCATACCAATACCGGCAGCAAGATTCATCACTGGCAAAATTATACCCGCGCCACTTAACGCTTCACGACCAATCCAATGACCAATAAAAATTCCATCAATAATATTATAAAGTGTATTTACCGTCGTCCCAATAATTGAAGGGAGTGCATATTGCCAAAATATTAGACTAATTTTTTTATGTCTAAAATCATCATAAATATCGCGTGAGTTTGTCATTTTATTCACATTGATAAAGGTTAAAAGTTGTTAAGAATTTTTAGAATCACTATACGTAAAAGTATAAACTTGACTAGAATAATCCTGTCTAGTTTAACAGAGATAAGAATTGATGATAGCACTTTTTTAGTGCTTTGATAAAATAGACGCTATTAAATCGTCAAGCTAATTAGGAATCTTCATGAGCGTACAAATAGAAAACGTTGTTTTACATAAATTAATAAGAAAAAGCGATACGGATATCGAATTACAACTTCGTGACTCACTACTCAGCAATGAACAGTCGGTAGCCAACTTAATTGAAGATATTAATCGCATTTACAACAACAAAAGCAAAGCTTACGGATTATTTAATAGTGAGAGCCTTTTTGAACAATCATTAAAAGAGTTACGGGTAGGTAATCAAGATTTTCTTAATTTTAGTCAAGAATCAACCAAACAGCTGCGTAATGAATTAGCCAAATATCCATTTGCTGAAGGTGGTACAGTTATCTTTTGCCATTACCGATATTTGGCTGTTGAATATCTTATTATTGCCGTGTTAAATAGTTGTTTAAGTATGTTAGTCAATGAACAACTCAACATATCAGAAACCCAATATTTGGATATTGATCATGCGGATATCATTGCACGTATAGATATCACTGAGTGGCAAACGGCTCCAGACTCAAAACGCTATTTGACCTTCTTAAAAGGTCGAGTAGGACGAAAAGTATCCGATTTCTTTATGGATTACTTAGGGGCGAGTGAAGGGCTAGATGCCAAAGCACAAAACAAAACCTTAGTGAAAGCGGTGGATGACTATTGCCAAGAGATGCAATTTGACAAGCAGGATAAAACTACTGCTCGTGAAAATGTTTATAATTATTGCCAAGCTCAGTTGCAAGCAGGCGAAGAAATTGAACTGAAAAATCTTGCCAACGAACTGCCAACTACTGCCGAAAATAATTTTATGGAATTTGTCAAAAATAGTGAATATGATCTAGAAGACACTTTCCCTGTCGACCGTAGTTCACTACGTCAACTCAAAAAATTCTCGGGTAGCGGTGGGGGATTAACCTTAAGCTTTGATTCCGATCTATTAGGTGAACGTATCAAATGGGATCCGCAAACTGACTCACTAGTGATTAAAGGTGTACCACCTAATTTGCGTGATCAACTTCAACGAAACAGTGGCTCAAACTAGGAAAAGACTATGAAATATATTGGCGCACATGTGAGTGCTGCTGGCGGTGTCGATAATGCTCCTATTAATGCTTATCAAATTGGTGCAACCGCTTTTGCTTTATTCACCAAAAATCAACGACAATGGCATGCAAAACCGCTTGAAACAGCAGTGATTGATAGTTTCAAAAAACGTTGTGAACGCTATGGATTTACTAGTAAACAAATCCTACCGCATGATAGTTATCTTATTAACTTAGGTAGCCCTGATAGTGAACAACTTGAAAAATCACGCACCGCGTTTCTGGACGAAATGCAACGTTGTGAACAATTAGGCTTAACCTTGCTAAACTTTCATCCTGGTAGTCATCTACAAAAAATATCGGTTGATGATTGTTTAGCGCGTATTGCCGAATCGATAAATATCACACTAGATAAAACCAAAAGTGTCGTCGCTGTGATAGAAAACACAGCAGGACAAGGATCTAACCTAGGTTATAAATTTGAACATCTGGCACAAATCATCGACAAAGTAGAGGATAAAAGCCGTGTTGGTGTCTGTATTGATACCTGTCATGCCTTTGCTGCAGGTTATGACTTACGCAGCGAAAAAGCCTGCAAAGAGACCTTTGATGAATTTGAAAAAATTGTCGGTTTTAAATATTTACGAGGTATGCATTTAAACGATGCTAAAAGCGAACTTGCCAGTCATGTTGACCGCCATGACAGTTTAGGCAAAGGCACCATTGGTGAAGCTGCATTTAAATTTATTATGCAAGACTCACGAATTGATGAAATTCCACTTATTCTTGAAACTATTAACCCAGATATTTGGGCGCAAGAGATAGCATGGTTAAAACAACTGGAAAAATAATCAAATGCGAATCAAAAAAATAGTAGCGATATGTTTATTTTTCTTATTAAGTTGTAGCTTTTATGCAATTGGTAATACACAAGAAACATTAGATATATTTAATCTTTTTCCTCTAGAACATATGGGGAAGAAATTTTATTTTACATCCGTATCGGAAAACATTACTTTTAATTCTTATGACGAAAATGGTAAAAGAAAAACTAATATTTTTGAACCAGACCCAACTGATAATTACCAAAAAGAGCAATATCCATTAACTAAAAAATATCGACAGCGGTTTTTGGCTGCAAGTAAAATATCAGAAACAGACACCTTATTCGTATATGATTATGTTCATAATCAATTGTATAGTTTTCCGATTAACCAATTAGCGGCATTTGCAATAAAAGATGATTATTCTGGTGGAATAGATGAGACTGAATATAATTTTGGCTTTGCAATAACAGCTAACCAATTTCCACTAGATTTCGATCCTTATAAAACTGCGTTTGTTTATATTGGCAAAACCAATCCCTTTGCTCAACGACAACTTACTTTATTAAATTGGCAAGAAAGTAATGATAAAACTTATGACTATTTAGCTCAAGCTTATGGATTAAATTATTACTTAACAGAATGTTTTGCACCATTTGATTATCCTGTTTGTGGTAGATTGGTAGTAAAAAATAAGACGAACAACATTTTATTTGACCATGATTATCAAAATGGGGATGTACATCTACCCCCTTTAAATGGCAAAGATAAAAATCATGAATATAAGATACAATGGTCAGGAAAACTCTTTAAAAATAAACCGTTAGTCGTAATTGGCTTTGTAGATGTGGTTTTTGGCTGTCCAACAATAGACTTTATTGAACCATCTTATAAAAGCATCACGATAAAATGTGATAATCGCCATTAAATTAATCATTAAAAAAAGATTGATATGATGAGTTAACTTATTGAACACAAACAACATGCAGTGAATAAGAATGATAATATTAAAAATAGTACCAGTTTGTTTAATGTTCATATTAAGTTATAGCGTTTATGCAATTGGCAATACACAAGAGCAATTAGCGATATTTAAACTTAATCTTGTTGATGATAGCGAGCCAAAATTCTATTTTGTTAAGTTACTCCAAGGTAGTCATATTGTTATTTATGACAAAGATGGCAATAAAAAACAATCTATTCAACCAATATTTCCTGATTTAGAGGATGATTATAAAAAAAATAAATATCAATTACCTCAAAAATATCGACAAAGTTTTTTGACTGCAAGTGGCATATCCGAAACGGATAACTTATTCGTATATAATTATGAATATAATAAATTGTATAGTTTTCCCATTAGTAAATTAGAGGTATTTGCAATAAAGAGCGACTGTTTACCTACTGATGAAAAAAATTATCAATTTGGATTTGGATTAGAGTTGAATCAACTACCTCAAGATTACGATCCTAATGATACAACGTTTGTTTATATTGGCAAGGAAAGTCCTTTTGCTCAAGAGCAACTAACTTTATTAAACTGGCAAAAAATTAGCGATAAAGAGCATAATTATTTAGCACAAGCTCATGGATTACATTACTATTTATGGACATCAGGGAAATCTTCTTGGGACCCAGATTATTACCCTAAATGTGAGGGTTTAGTGGTTAAGAATGATAAGAATAAAATCTTACTTGATGAAGTTTTAACTCAGGCATACAGCTCTCTACCTTTAAATGGCAAAGATAAAGATCATGAATACAAAAAGCAATGGACGGGAAAATTATTTAAAAATAAACCATTAGTCGTGTTTGGGTTTTTCTCAAGAATGGGTTGTCCAGTGATAGACTTTATTGATTCATCTTTTCCTAGTTATGATATAAGACTACGCTGCGATTCTCGTTTTGTATATTATAGTTGTAAATTATTCTTAAAAATGGCAAAAACGAACAAAATAAAACGACGATAAAGACGAGCCTATACTGAAGATTTTGAACAACAGATGGTAAGGCGTTATCAACAAGTAAAAACGCGTAATGAATTTGGTTTAGAGTATAAGTTAACGCCACCAATATTATAGCGATGGATAACTTAATGCACCATTACACCTTCATTTACATTGTCTACATTAAATGATTCAAACTTTAGTCATATTTGGTTTTGATTCGCCATAATAGCCAGATATTGATGAATTAATACATAGGGAAGTGAATAAAATGCAAATAAAGAGAATAATACCGATGTGTATATTGCTCTTATTAAGTTGTAGCTTTTATGCAATTGGCAATACACGAGAGCAATTAGAGATATTTGAACTTAATCTTGTTGATAATAGCGAGCCAAAATTCTATTTTGTTAATTTACTCCAAGGTAGCCATATTGTTATTTATGATAAAGATGGCAATAAAAAACAATCTATTCAACCAATATTTCCTGATATAGAGGATGATTATAAAAAAAATAAATATCAATTACCTCAAAAATATCGACAAAGTTTTTTGACTGCAAGTGGCATATCCGAAACGGATAACTTATTCGTATATAATTATGAATATAATAAATTGTATAGTTTTCCCATTAGTAAATTAGAGGTATTTGCAATAAAGAGCGATTGTTTACCTACTGATGAAACAAATTATCAATTTGGATTTGCATTAGCGTTGAATCAACTACCTCAAGATTACGATCCTAATGATACAACGTTTGTTTATATTGGCAAGGAAAGTCCTTTTGCTCAAGAGCAACTAACTTTATTAAACTGGCAAAAAATTAGCGATAAAGAGGATGAAGAGGATAATTATTTAGCACAAGCTCATGGATTTGATCATTACTATTTTAGCGATAAAGGTTATAATTATTTAGCTCAAACTAATGGATTACATTACTATTTAAAGCAATATCCTTCTCACCGCGATGATTATCCTAAATGTGGCAGATTAGTGATTAAGAATGAGAAGAATAAAATCTTACGTGATGATAACTATGTTTTCAGTTCGTTATACGGCAGTCTACCTTTAAATGGCAAAGATAAAGACCATGAATACAAAAAGCAATGGACGGGAAAATTGTTTAAAAACAAACCGTCAGTCGTTTTTGGCTTTTTCTTTGAGGGGGCGGAAAAGTGCCCAGTGATAGACTTTATTGATTCATCTTTTCCTAGTTATGATATAAGACTACGCTGCGATTCTCGTTTTGTATATTATAGATGTAAATAATATTAATTAAGAACAACTTTTTTAAGGAGTAAGATAAATTATTCTTAAAAATGGTAAAAACGAAGAAAATAAAACGACGATAAAGACGAGTCCATACTTGAGATTTTAAACAACAGATAGTAAAGCGTTATCAACAAGCAAAAAAGCGTAATGAATTTGGTTTAGAGTATAAGTTACCGCCACCAACATTATAGCGATGGATAACTTAATGCACCACTACACGTTCATTTACATTATTTTACTTATAGTAAATGATTCAAACTTTAGTGATATTTGGTTTTGATTCGCCTTAATAGCCAGATATTGATGAATTAATACATAGGGAAGTGAATAAAATGCAAATAAAGAGAATAATACCGATGTGTATATTGCTCTTATTAAGTTGTAGCTTTTATGCAATTGGCAATACACAAGAGCGATTAGCGATATTTAAACTTAATCTTGTTGATGATAGCGAGCCAAAATTCTATTTTGTATCGGTACTCTGGGGCAGTCATATTGTTATTTATGACGAAGAAGGCTATAAAAAACAATCTATTCAACCAATATTTTCTGATATAGACGATGGTTATAATAACTATAAATATCAATTACCTCAAAAATATCGACAAAATTTTTTGACTGCCAGTGGTATATCTGAAACCGATAACTTATTCGTATATAATTATGAATATAATAAATTGTATAGTTTTCCCATTAGTAAATTAGATATATTTGCATTAAAGGATGATTGTTTTCCTATTGATGAAACATATTATCACTTTGGATTTGAATTAACGTTGAGCCAACTACCTCAAAATTACGATCCTAATGATACAACGTTTGTTCATATTGGCAAGGAAAGTCCTTTTGCTCAACAGCAGCTAACTTTATTAAACTGGCAAAAAATTAGCGATAAAAAGTATGATTATTTAGCCCAAGCACATGGATTACATTACTATTTAAAGCAACCTCCTTTTCACAGCAATTACCCTGTTTGTGGGAGTTTATTAATTAAGAATGAGAAGAATAAAATCTTACGTAATGATGACCATGCTTCAAGTTTGTTATACGGCCGTCTACCTTTAAATGGCAAAGATAAAGATCATGAATACAAAAAGCAATGGACGGGAAAGTTATTCAAAAATAAACCATTAGTCGTGTTTGGGGTTTTCTCAAAGGGGGGGAAAGAGTGCCCAGTAATAGACTTTATTGATTCATCTTTTTCTGGTCATGACATAAATCTAATCTGCTATAGTCCTCCTCATAGGTGTAGTTTTTAAACAACCATTTGAATAACAATAGGATATTTCAGGCGCTGCAATAGCAAAAAATCCGAGTTGAAAGAAATGCTGTCTAGGCTAAGTGGCGATGAAATTAGAAGTACCACGGCCTGAGTTCAACATAATTCGGTCAGTATGGCACTGCGCCTGTTTAATTAAGTTATCTTTTAACTCAAATGGACTTAAATTAGCATATTGAACATAATCGATTAGTTTTATGATGATCTTGGATTCTTGTTGGGATAATTTAAACAAAAGCAATAATTAAAGGACATAATATATTTTAATGTGTTTAATGATTTCGACTAATATCAAGTTGGTAAATTATATTTTTTAACGTTCTACATCACGTAGTTATAGCGTTAGAAAGAGTATTAGTCTTGTTTTAATCAATTAAATCCACTTTTAATTTTCTGCTGTCGCTTCGCCCTAGATCATCGATTACAGATATTTTGTAAATACCACTTTTGTTAGGAACCCAATTCAGTGTGTTTTCAACTGAACTACTCCCAAGAAAATTTTTATCGACAAACCAATATAATTTCTTAACCTCACCATCAGCAATGGCATCTAACGTAATTTTCTCATTCTCTTTATTACTTAACCTTACTTTGTAAACAACGTTTTTTAATGGTGAAGTAATCCGTGGAGGAGAACCTATATAATTTTGCGTTGTTTCGCAATGCGCACTATTAGGAGGTGTTTTTTTGGGAATTCCTGCTTTAGCAAATACTTTAACTAAGTCTGAAGACCAATATTCATAAACTTCTACATGTGTATCTTTCGGATTGAAAGGAGGACAAGCAACTTTATTGGTTTTATTATCAATCACAACAGGGCGATAAACTGTATCAATATTAATCGGTGATACACCTGGTATAAACCATGTTTTACCCTTTATCTTACACCACTGCGTAACTAAATTCCCACTAGGTAAACAAATATCCACTTGTGTTAAGTTAGGTGGAATTGCGTTTTGATAACCTTTATGATTTGGATAATAAGCTGTTATTGAATCAATAATATTGAAAAATAGGGGAGCTGCGGCATTAGCACCAATAAAAGCACTATTGCTATGTCCATCAAAATTACCCATCCAAACAATAAGAGTATAATTATTAAATCCTCCAGCTGTCCAAGCATCGCGAAATCCCCAAGATGTGCCTGTTTTCCAATAGATAGGTGTTAGAGATTGCTGTTTTTTAGCTAAAATATCTTCATTGCGCGTGTTTTTTAATAACATATCTAATGTCATGAAACTCGCTTCAGGACTCAACAGACGCTGAGTTAAATGTGGTTGATTATCGGTATTTCTTGTCATTCTTAACGGTTGCCATATACCTTGATTAGCTAACATGGCATATAGTGTTGCTAATTCTTGGGCTGTCACTTCACCTCCGCCAAGAACTAAAGCTAAACCATAATGATCTTCTGTGTTCATATCGCGAATATGGGCTTGTTTTAAAAATTGATAAAATGAAGGTTTTTTTAATTTACCAGCAACATATACCGCAGGAATGTTACGACTGTGAATTAGCGCATCTGTAACAGAGATAGGACCTTTAAAATGGTGATCAAAATTCTCAGGGGTATAAAATCCAAAATCTGTTGCGACATCTTTTAATACTGTTCTAGGATGAATAATACTTTGATCCATACCCAAAGCATAGATAAAAGGCTTTAGTGTTGAGCCGGGTGAACGTTTAGCAGCAGTTCCGTTAACTTGCCCTTGAATGCTACGATTAAAATAATCGGCAGATCCAACTAATGCTTTCACCTCCATTGTGTTGTTATCAACTAACAATACAGATGTGTTATAAATCCCTTTTATTTTATTGCGTTCAATAAAGGCGCTGACTTGCTGTTCAATAATTGTTTGTAGTTCTATTTTTAATGTAGTTTTAATAACTTGTTGTTCAGCATTAGTTTTTTGAATTTGTTGCTGAAGTATTTGGTTGGTGAAATGGGGGGCGATAAACGGTAATTGCTCAGGTTGACGCATCATTAGTGGTAAGTCAAATAGCGCAGCTATATTATCTTCGGTTGCATAGTGTTCTTGCCAACGTTCAAATAATCGTTGTCTAGCATTAACTAATGCTTTACCTGCAATGCCTTTTTTCTTGTCTATACGATAAGTAGGTGATTGAGGAAGAACCGTCAATGTTAACGCTTCAGGTAAGTTAACCTTATCAGGCGTTTTATCAAAATAAATTAACGATGCCGCTCCGATACTTTCTATATTGCGACCGAAAGGGGCATAATTAAGATAGGCTTCTAAAATGTCATGTTTAGAGTATTTTAACTCTAATTCAATAGCTCTAAATATTTGCAATAATTTACCAGCTATTGTTTTAGTATTAATTTTCCAATGCATACGTGCCAGTTGCATAGTAATGGTCGATGCGCCTTGTCGATTACCGCCCCCGATATAAGTTGCCCCAAATGCCCTTATCAAACTAAACGGATTAAATCCAAAATGATAATAAAACCACTGATCTTCATGTAATAGAAGGCCATTAATGATGTGTGGAGAAATTTTTTCCAGAGGTGTCCATGTTCGATATCGTTGGTCGTTTGCTAAAGTTATGCGCAATAGTTTGTCGTTTTCATCATACAAAATAGTGGAAAAATTTAGCGATTGGTTTAACGGTGGGTTAGGGGTTAAACGAAAGGCGATGACGATTAAAGAAAGAATAATAAAGATAACAATAATATTCCCAATATACCTAAATTTTTTTACCATTTTATTAAGTTACACCAATGATGATATAAAATTAAAAAACTAATGTTAATAATCATGCAATAAATACAAAATAGCAGAGGGAAGGCGTGACCCTCTGCCAGTAACTAATTAACGAGGCTCAATAATAATCTTATTTCCACCTTTAGATACAGCTTGAATATCACGATCATACATTGCTTCACCATAAGCTGGAGGTACCGCGTACTGGCCAATATTGGTCGCTTTTATCTGATAATTAAATGTTTGTATCTGATCACTTTTAGTCGAACCATAAATAATCACGCGATCTTCTCTAACATCTGTATAGTCTGGATACCAAGTATATTTACCTGTGGCAATTGGTGATATCCACTGTTGTTCAGAATCATAATTATCATTTTCACCCTCATCTTCGTCGCTTTGTTTATCGTTTTCAGTTTCAGCATGAATATTAACCGCTTTTTGTTGAACAACTTCAAAACCACCTGGTAACATATCAACAATTGCAATGTTGGTTAATCCTTCTTCAGATATTGAGCGGACTCTAACGGTTACATTGATAGTTTCACCTAATTTCACGGTATCAATTTGCTTACCATCGTTATCTGTAAATTCACGATAAATTTCAAGCCCTCTATTAATTGGTTCTTGTTGCATTGAACGATCAAAGCCTTTCTGCGATATTGAATACCAAGCTGGCAAATTTTTAGCGTTATGGAAGCTAATAGACTCTACCGAATCATTGAATTTTCCGTTGGCTAACAAGTTCTTCAATTTAGCAATAGTGGCAATTTTTGCCTGTTGATCGTTAGATTTTGTTGTGACAGTAAGATCGTTTTCATCTAACTCGTGAGCTTTAATTGCTGAATTATAACTATCTAAAGCCAACATAGTCATCGCAGCTGATTGAGTTGTATAACGTTCCTCATTTAGCATTAACACCATATTCTCAAGAGCTTGCGCAGGGATATCATTAATTTTATTATCAAAATGTTTGGCGATTAAATAGATTTTCCCAGCATCAATGACTAATGGATCATAATAATTGTGACTCCACCATGCTTTATCATAGGCTTTGGACAGATCCTTCCAAATCGGTTTTAAAAGATTATCTGCTTGTTTGTCCATTTTGAGCATTTTGTAGGATGATGCTAAATACAACGCCGTAAGATCAGTAGACCAAGTTTGGTAATTATGATTTAAATCCTCAATGACTGAAGCAATTTGATTAGTTGTAATAATATTTTGTCTAGTTAGCAAATAAATTGCATAAGCTCGCAATCGCAAGTTGTAACGATCAGTTAAACTACTAGCAGCAACTAACTTAACATATTTATTGGCATTTTCTAGTAGATCTTTTGGTATTACTAATCCTGCATCTTTTGCTTCGAGTAGAAAGTGAACCGTATAAAGTGTAATAAATGGATCAACATTATATGTTGAATACCATAAACCAATCGCGCCTTCACTATTTTGGCGGCTTTGTAGTTTTTGCATTACTCCGGTAAATGGTATTGTTTTATCAGTGATTAAATTGAATTCAGGATATTTATTGCCAATCACCAGTGGTAACGCACGACTAACAATCTGTTCAGAACAGAAATATTCATAATTATCTAAATATTCGGTAAGACCTTTAGCTAAGATCATTGGAGAATAAGAGACGCCAGCATTCTGTTCATTAAATTCTGGATACATATGTCTAAACCCAGCAAAGGTTTGTGTTTTACCATCCATTCGACCCATAATTGTTTTTATTCGATAAGGATTTATCGGACGAACAGAAGTACTTACTTGTCTTGTTATCGTCTTATCTTTATAAGTTGCAGTAAAGAGTAAATCACCACTACCTAATTGTTCGGTTGCTTTTAAACGGAAGCTTAAAGTACCTTCTTTCATTGACGCTAAGTTGACGGTTTTAATTGGCTCATCTAAAACTGCTAGATGTGGCGTTGTGGTTAGCTTAACCTTAATTGGGATTTCTTCATTACCGATTTCAGTGATGTTATTTGCAACTAATAAACTTATTTCAAATTCATCGTTTGGCGTGACGAAATAAGGTACATTAGGGTTTAATACAAAGTCATTACGAACTGTAGTCGACGTTTGGGTAACACCCATTGTTTTCTTACCGACTGTCACAGCCATCACTCTAATTTTTCCACTGAAAAATTCAGGTACTTTGTAATTGAGTTGTTTTTCACCATTAACGTCTATAATTCCAGACCAGTAGGTAACAGGCTCATCGGTCTTACGTTTAAATGGATTCAAATGAGCATTAAGTTTATTATCACTATCTTGATCACCTCCTGGTGCAGATAAAGTTAGTAAACGTTTATATTCAGGCAAGATAAGATCTAAAATCTGATCCGTTCTTACTGATAACGCTTTTTTACGTATAAAGTTTTTAATTGGATTTTTTAATTGATAGCCAGCAACTTGTAAGATACCTTCATCAACTGCGAAAACTACGACTCGTTGTTGGCTATTAGTTTTAATTGTGATTGGAATCGTCTCTCCAGGTTTGATTAAATTCGGAGTTACTAATTTTACCTTCTCCATAAATTTATCATCTGAAACCTTAAATGGAATAACACCATAACTAAGCGGACTCATGAATATTTCTTCTGAATTTGGATCACGAATAAACTGCACATTGATATAGGCATTTCCTTCCACTTCTTCAGGTAAAGTGATTTTTTGTACTGAGCTAGTAGTATCAGTTTTAAACCATTTCCATGCATAAACTTTATCCCTTTCGATAGTGATAATTCCACTTCCGGTATAAGGTGCAGTTATTGCAATTTCTATATCTTGACCCGGTTTATATTGATTAGCATCAATTTTTAACATTAATTCACTATTACGATCTAATGAACGTGTTACATTTGCTGATCCTGCTACCGAGTATTCGGTTTGATAAATTACTTCATTTTGGTTATTTAACAATTGAAGAATATAGTTACCAGGGGTCTTAGTTGGAATCTGGTAAACAGTTCCTTTGTTATCAATTTCAAAAGGAATTTGTGAAATTACCACATCTTTTTGTTTAGATTCATATTTATAAACACCTGAAGATTGTTCAACTAACACAGAAAGATATTTTTTCTCAAGGGTAACGAGTTTGAGTCCATCTAGTGTAATTTGATCTAGAGTTGGATTTATTGCAATAAGATTAAGTAAACGCTTGCTGTCCCGTTTAATATAACTTAACTTACCATCAGGTTTTGCCCCAACCAGATAATCAGATGCAGAAATCAAAATTGAATCCATTGCTGCAACACTACGTCCACTATTTGGTTCAAATACATCAGTCAAGAATTTGGCTACATATTGACCTTCAAAGTCTTTAATATGCAAATCAATATCAGCAATTCCTTCTTCATTTGTAAAATTGTCTTCAAGTTCAATTTTGAAATTACTACGGTTAGTACCTACGCGATAAAACTGATAATCTTGATATTTTTTAAAGCTAAATCTGGTTGGTTGTAAATATAATTTACTCTCAACTCGACGATCTTGGGCAGGGGTTCCAAAGAGATTTTTTGCAGTCACTTTGGCAATTATATTCGATTGATTAATCCATCCTTGTTTGTTTTCAGTTACTATTTGTGCGGTAACTTTAGTTTTATCTGGTTCAAATTCTCGAATAGTCACTGAAGTAGAACCTAGGAAATTTTGATCATCCTCCTCCGAATCATTTTCATCATTTTCAATGTATAGATAGACATGCCATTGTCCTGTTGGGGAACTTTCTTCCGTTTTAAATGAAATCTCATTAAAACCGTAATCATCAACTTTGATTTTTTTAGTCGTAACAAGATTATTTTTAGCATCATAAATGTTGGCTACTAACTTAATTCCATTCAATGATTTAGTCCAATCATCTGCTTTAATGATCATCCCAATGTGGAAGGTTTCGCCAGGTCGATAGATTCCTCTATCAGAAAATAGATGCGCATGTAACTCTCCCCGGTCAACTGTTTCATATTGACCATCAACATCAAAACGAGAGTAATTAAGTTTTCTGTCATAATAGCGATAACCTTTAGAAATTGGCAAAAATGACATATCTTTACCTTTTTCAATTAAGAATAACAACGGTTTAATGCCTTTATAGTAATCTGCTAATGGTGCGAATTTGACATGACCAGTGTTATCGGTGATTGAAGAGGTAATTTCAATACCATTGGCACCGAGTATTGAAACTTTAGCACCGGCAACAGGTACCCCACTGTTGATAGATTGCACAAAGAGATCATAAGAGCCATCAAGTGATTTTTTATTTATAATGCCTAAATCTGTCACTAATATGAATCGAGAAGTGAAATAATCGTAAGGCTCTTCACCTTCTACTAGATCATCATTTTGGGCATAGAGATTTAATAAAAATACTCCGCGATTAACTTCGTTTTCTTTAACATCTTTTTTAAGGTATGGTGTTAAATCGAAGTCAGAGTAATGAATAGCCCCTGATTTACCCTTAACATCTTTTATAATTGAATATTTTTCAACAAAATTATCACTTTTATAATATTCAAAGCTCATTGAACTAAAATCACTGTCATTATCGTAGACCAAATGGTGTAATTGGGATGGAATAACACGTTTGAGTTCTAACTTTATTTGACTAACATTACGAGAAACCACAGGAATCTTTTTATCACCTGACAGCGATAATAGAGAACCAGTAGCAGCGAAATTAAGCAATTTATCAAATTCATTAATTTGCATCAATTTCTCATATCTATTCTTAAATGTGTAGCCACCATCGGACGTTAAGGATGGATCAATAGTAATAAATATTTGTTGACGTTGATCACCGTTTATTTCAAAGCTAAATTGATTTTGATAAGTTCTATCGTCGTCAGTCTCAATGTATCTAGTTGTTAATCGTTTTGATTTATCTAAGATGGCTTTATCGATAAAATATTTAGTTTTGTATGTGTTATCGGTTTTATCGTAATATTCTTCACTATATTTGGCGTTTGGATCGGGTAACTGCCAGATTGATAATGCTTTCTGTAAATCACTAGCTTTAACATTATAACTTAAATTAATTGTGATAATCTGACGTATTTCATTATTCGACAGTTCAACAAGGGAAATATCAGATGAAGTGATACTAAGATTATATTTATTCGGTATACGGATATCTTTCGAACTTTCTGAGGTTGTAGGGGATCCTCCCATTGAAGATGTTACCCCCTTTGCAATTTTTAATGATAAATACCTATTCACATCAGCAAGTTCTAATTTATCACTTTTTATATAGGCAATTGTTTTATCTTTATTATAATTAATTGTAAAGTTTACATTTTGGACAAATTTATTTGGCTCATATCTTCCAATTGTTACTTCAAATAGTGATAATTTTAAATTTTTTTCAAAGGTTGTCGGATCAACAGGATGAGAAAATTCTACTCTATAAATACCTTGTTTATCATCAGGAACAATAGGATTTTGATATAATTCACTGTTCATTATTTTAAAAGAAAAATCGGTTGTATTAAATGTAAAAATATTCTCTTTTTTATTTATTAAATTGTTAGAATCAAGTAACTTCGAATCATCCAATTTAACCGTATAGGTTTCACCCATTGGCCATGGTTGTTCTGGTTTAAAATAGATATTTACATCGTCATGCCAACTCCAAGTCCCTTTAATTTCAGGTGAAATTTCAATTCCCTCAGTTATTTCCTTGCCAATTTTATCTATCGGAGCGGGTGATCGTTTATGTCCAGTAAATTTGATTTTTAAATAAGATTGATTAGGATTAGTAAGCGTACCGGATTCTGTAGGTGCATAAAAAGAAATACCATACGTATTAACAATTACGGGGGCTGGCTCAATAGGTTTTGGTTTATTTAAGTACCAATGGTAGGCATAATTACCACTGAAATAGGTAACAATTCCCAGTATAACAACACCACCAATAATTAAACTATAGTTATTGAGTCTTGTAATAGATGATTGATAGATATCTTTAGCACGTGGATACCACTTAGGTATCGACCAATTAATTTGACCAATAATTGGGCTTATAATCCATAATATGGATCGTAATACAATTAGTAGAAAAAGTGCAAAATAGAGAATCGCTTCTAGACCGATACAGAAGATTCGATAGGGTAGACGGAGAAAGAAACGTATTATATCCATGATATTCCTTATCATCTCAATTAATTATTATCAATAATTGATTTTTAATCGTAATAAAACTCAATATATAGCTAATATATTGAGTTTTATTGTATTATTTTTTTGTGTGAATAATTTGGTATTACTAAAAACTAAGTAAATACTTTGGTGAAAGTATAAACTATAAATAAAATTAATTGAATGACTATGGTTCTTTTTAGCAATAAAAACCTATCGCCTTGATATTTGATAAACTTCAATATTTTCTGTCAATCATGTGGATCAAGAAAATCACTAAGATAATCCGTTGTCATCCAATCCGTTTTTTGCTGTTTTTGTAAATTATTAATAATTGGAACAACTTTTTTAAGAAATAAGATAAATTATTCTTAAAAATGGCAAAAACGAACAAAATAAAACGACGATAAAAACGAGCCTTTACTTGAGATTTTAATCAACAGATGGTAAGGCGTAATCAACATGTAAAAACGCGTAATGAATTTGGTTTAGAGTATAAGTTAACGCCACTAGCATTATATCGATGGATAACTTAAAGCACTACCACACGTTCATTTACATTTACATTGTTTTACTCTAGATTAAATTATTCAAACTTTAGTGATATTTGGTTTTGATTCGTCTTAATGGCCAGATATTGATGAATTAATACATAAGGAAGTGAATAAAATGCCAATAAAGAAAATAATACCGATATGTATATTGTTCTTATTAAGTTATAGCTTTTATGCAATTGGCTATACACGAGAGCAATTAGAGATATTTAAACTTAATCTTGTTGATGGTAGCGAGCCAAAATTCTATTTTGTTAAGTTACTCCAAGGTAGTCATATTGTTATTTATGACAAAGATGGCAATAAAAAACAATCTATTCAACCAATATTTCCTGATAATGAGGATGGTTATAAAAAGGATAAATATCAATTACCTCAAAAATATCGACAAAGTTTTTTGACTGCCAGTGGCATATCCGAAACGGATAACTTATTCGTATATAATTATGAATATAATAAATTGTATAGTTTTCCCATTAGTAAATTGGAGGTATTTGCAATAAAGGATGATTGTTTTCCTACTGATGAAAAAAATTATCAATTTGGATTTGCATTAGAGTTGAATCAACTACCTCAAGATTACGATCATAATGATACTTACGATCCTAGTGATACAACATTTGTTTATATTGGAAAGGAAAATCCTTTTGCTCAACAGCAACTAACTTTATTAAACTGGCAAAAAATTAGCGATAAAGAGGATAAAGAGTATTATTATTTAGCACAAACTCATGGATTACATTACTATTTACCGACATTAGGGAAAGTGTGGAACCACCTTGAACGAGATTATTACCCTAAAATTGGGATATTAGTGGTTAAGGATAGCAAGAATAGCATCTTATTTAATCATGACTATTTTTCAACGACGATATACAGCACTCTACCTTTAAATGGCAAAGATAAAGATCATGAATACAAAAATCAATGGACGGGAAGATTATTTAAAAATAAACCATTAGTTGTGTTTGGCTTTGTCTCAATAATGGGTTGCCCAGTGATAGACTTTATTGATTCATCCTTTCCTAGTTATGATATAAGATTACGTTGCGATCTTCGTTTTTATAGTTGTAAATAATATTAATTAAGAACAACTTTTTTAAGGAATAAGATAAATTATTCTTAAAAATGGCAAAAACGAACAAAATAAAACGACGATAAAAACGAGCCAATACATGAGATTTTAAACAACAGATGGTAAGGCGTAATCATTAGGGAAAACACACAATGAATTTGGTTTAGAGTATAAGTTAACGCCACTAGCATTATATCGATGGATAACTTAAAGCACCGCTACACGTTCATCTACATTGTTTTACTCTAGATTAAATTATTCAAACTTTAGTGATAATAGGTTTTGATTCGCCGTAATGGTCAGATATTGATGAATTAATACATAGGGAAGTGAATAAAATGCAAATAAAGAAAATAATACCGATATGTATATTGCTCTTATTAAGTTGTAGCTTTTATGCAATTGGTTATACACGAGAGCAATTAGAGATATTTGAACTTAATCTTGTTGATGATAGCGAGCCAAAATTCTATTTTGTTAAGTTACTCCAAGGTAGTCATATTGTTATTTATGATAAAGATGGCAATAAAAAACAATCTATTCAACCAATATTTCCTGATAATGAGGATGGTTATAAAAAGGATAAATATCAATTACCTCAAAAATATCGACAAAGTTTTTTGACTGCCAGTGGCATATCCGAAACAGATAACTTATTCGTATATAATTATGAATATAATAAATTGTATAGTTTTCCCATTAGTAAATTAGAGGTATTTGCAATAAAGAGCGGTTGTGATCCTACTGATGAAACAAATTATCAATTTGGATTTGCATTAGCGTTGAATCAACTACCTCAAGATTACGATCCTAATGATACAACGTTTGTTTATATTGGAAAGGAAAATCCTTTTGCTCAACAGCAACTAACTTTATTAAACTGGCAAAAAATTAACGATAAAGAGTATGATTATTTAGCTCAATCTCATGGATTACATTACTATTTAGCGACATTAGGGAAAGTGTGGGACCCAGATCATTACCTTGAACGAGATTATTACCCTGAAATTGGGATATTAGTGGTTAAGGATGGCAAGAATTACATCTTATTTAATAGTGACTATCTTTCAAAGACGATATACATCACTCTACCTTTAAATGGCAAAGATAAAGAACATAAATACAAAAAGCAATGGGCGAGAAGATTATTTAAAGATAAAGATCATGAATACAAAAATCAATGGACGGGAAGATTATTTAAAAATAAACCATTAGTTGTGTTTGGCTTTGTCTCAGAATTAAACTGCCCGGTGATAGACTTTATTGATTCATCTTTTCCTAGTTATGACATAAGATTACGTTGCGATCTTCGTTTTTATAGTTGTAAATAATATTGATTAAGAACAACTTTTTTAAGGAATAAGATAAATTATTCTTAAAAATGGCAAAAACGAAGAAGATAAAACGACGATAAAGACGAGCCCATACTGAAGATTTTAAACAACAGATGGTAAAGTTTTATCAACAGGGAAAAACATACAATGAATTTAGTTAAGAGTATAAGTTAACGCCACCAACATTATAGCGATGGATAACTTAAAGCACCACTACACGTTCATTTACATTGTCTACATTAAATTATTCAAACTTTAGTGATATTTGGTTTTGATTCGTCTTAATGGCCAGATATTGATGAATTAATACATAGGGAAGTGAATAAAATGCAAATAAAGAAAATAATACCGATATGTATATTGCTCTTATTAAGTTGTAGCTTTTATGCAATTGGCAATACACAAGAGCGATTAGAGATATTTAAACTTAATCTTGTTGATAATAGTGAGCCAAAATTCTATTTTGTTAAGTTACTCGAAGGCAGTCATATTGTTATTTATGACAAAGATGGCAATAAAAAACAATCTATTCAACCAATATTTCCTGATATAGAGGATGATTATAAAAAAAATAAATATCAATTACCTCAAAAATATCGACAAAGTTTTTTGACTGCCAGTGGCATATCCGAAACGGATAACTTATTCGTATATAATTATGAATATAATAAATTGTATAGTTTTCCCATTAGTAAATTAGAGGTATTTGCAATAAAGAGCGGTTGTTTACCTACTGATGAAACAAATTATCAATTTGGATTTGCATTAGAGTTGAATCAACTACCTCAAGATTACGATCCTAATGATACAACATTTGTTTATATTGGAAAGGAAAGTCCGTTTGCTCAAGAGCAACTAACTTTATTAAACTGGCAAAAAATTAACGATAAAGAGTATGATTATTTAGCACAAACTCATGGATTACATTACTATTTAAGGCAATCTCCCTTTTCCCTAGATTATCCTAAATGTGGGAGTTTAATTATTAAGAATGCGAAGAATAACATCTTATTTAACGATAACTATGTAAAAAACTCAGTAAATTCTATGCCTTTAAATGGCAAAGATAAAGACCATGAATACAAAAAGCAATGGACGGGAAAATTATTTAAAAATAAACCTTTAGTCGTGTTTGGCTTTTACTCAATGTTTGGGGGTGACTGCCCAGGGATAGACTTTATTGATTCATCTTTTCCTAGTTATGATATAAGACTACGCTGCGATTCTCGTTTTGTATATTATAGTTGTAAATAATATTGATTAAAAACAACCTTTTTTAAGGAATAATGTAAATTATTCTTAAAAATGGAAAAAATGATAAAAATAAAACGACGATAAAGACGAGCCTATACTGAAGATTTTGAACAACAGATGGTAAGGCGTTATCAACAAGTAAAAACGCGTAATGAATTTGGTTTAGAGTATAAGTTAACGCCACCAATATTATAGCGATGGATAACTTAATGCACCATTACACGTTCATTTACATTGTCTACATTAAATGATTCAAACTTTAGTGATAATAGGTTTTGATTCGCCTTAATAGTCAGATATTGATGAATTAATACATAGGGAAGTGAATAAAATGCAAATAAAGAAAATAATACTGATATATATATTGTTCTTATTAAGTTGTGACATTTATGCTGATGAAAACGATAAATTACCACAGCAGCAAAGTCATTTAACGCAGAAATTAGATATATTTACACTTGATTATATTGAATATTTAGAAAATGAATCCGCTTTTTATTTTACCTCGCTATCCGAAAATATTACATTTGACAATTATGATGAAAATGGTGAGGTTATTTTACCTAGAAATCTTCAATTAATTCCAGATACAGTTGGTAACTATAAAAAAGATATATATATTTTAAATAAAGAGTATCGGCAACGATTTATGGAAGCAACAGGGATAGCGGAAACCGATACCTACTATCTTTATGATTATCAGAATAATCAATTAACCACTTACTCTATTAGTGAATTAGAAGTAATCGCAATCATAGATGCTTATAGTATGGATGAAAAACCATGTAAATTTGAGAATTATTATCAATTTGGCTTCAGATTAACTTCCAACCAGTTGCCGAAGGCACTCGATCCCGATAGTTACCAAACATTAGTTTATATAGGTAAAGAAAATCCTTTTGCTCTGCAACAACTTACAGCATTAGACTGGAAAAAAATAGACAATGAGGATTTTCCGATAATAAGTGGGATAGAGACATCCTCTAAATTTATTCAGGACAGTTTTAACAAAACTTATCAGGCTAAAGCGAATGGATGGAATTACTATGTTCAAGATCATTTTTCTCAGGAAATTGATATTAATAGTGCTTATTACAGACAGGTAGTTATTAAAGATCAGGGAGAGGCTATTTTATTTAACAGTGAATATGCTTTTAATGATGAGATTATTCCTGCATTTTTAAATGATCAACATCCAGAATTCCAACATAAAGTCCAATGGTCAGGTAAATTATTTAAAAATCAACCTTTAGTAATATTTGGTTTTGAGTGGAAATCATTTGGCTGCCCAGTTATTGATTATATTGACCGATCTTATAAAAGTTTAATAATAAAGTGCGACAATAGGCATTAAGAAAGTTATTCTAACTAAATGATTTCTTTGTAGCAGTATGATTTAGTTTTTAGCATAATAAAATATATATCTCAATAAAATGAGACATTAATTAACATGATATTATCAATTTGATTAACATTATTATTCACTGATGGCGTAAAGAGAAACTAGTTAAAACTAGTTCCATTTAAATATATTCTTTAATCCCAATAAATATATAGGATAGGGCAGTTGTGAATTAAATGTTTGTAACAGAGAAGATTATTTTTTATTATTAAGAAAAAATAATTGGCCAAATCAGTCTTGTTAGTTCAAAATTAAATCAGTGATTATTGAAAAACTAATAATTAACAATAAGTTAAAATTATTGCGATGCCATATGGATGTGAGAAGTATATTTAAGGAAAATGGTGAACTAATAAATGAAAAATAAATTAATTAGCTTTCTGTTTACATTTTTTGCCTTATCATCAATTAGCTTTTGCAGTAGCGCGGAAATGTTAGGTGGAAACAAATTATTAGAATGGGAAGGGGGACATTATAGGGAAGATATTCGAATGTATACACTCACCTCGATAGATTATATTAAAGATGAGCCCGAATTTGACTTTATTTCATTATCTGATGATATTGTTTTATATGATAACAAATACAAAAAAGATATCTATTTAATTCCAAGCACTGAAAAAAAAACTTATAAAAAAGAACAATATTTACTTACGGGTTCATACCGTACTAAATTGCTCAATTTGGCAGGTATATCAGAAGATGATACAGTATTTATCTATGATTACTTAAATAATAAATTAAAATCGGTTCCTGTTTATGGGTTGAATACTTTTGCTGTCGTGAATACTTATTATCATCCTCATGAACCTTATGAATTAGATGCATATATGTTTGGATTTAAATTAAATTCAAACATGTTTGATCAATATGCATCCTATATTGTCTATATTGGTAAAGAAAATCCTTTTTCACAACAACCCCTGACTCCATTAGTTTGGCATCAAATTGATAGCAAAGACTTTCCTGTTCTTGAAAGTGATGACGAAATTACTTCCCTTATACCTGTATATAATCCAGAAGATTTAATAAAGGGTGATAATTTTATGGCTGAAGCGATCGGTCTACGCTTTTATATACAAAATTATGAAAGTCCGTCCAATAATGAAATTGTTATAAGACATTTAATTATTTTAGATTCTGATTCAAATATGATAACAAATGTGGTCCACGGTTATTTTGAAGGAGGAATGCTTTTACCATTAAGCAGTTCAATAGATGACAATAAAGAAATGTTTCAATGGGTCGGAAGCATTTTAAAAAATGAACCGCCAGTTATATTTGATTTTAGTAGTGAAGCATTTAGTTGTCGTCCGCTTTTTCAATTTATCCATCCATTACATGAATATTTTATACCTAGATGTGATTGTCGACATTAATCTATGAATAGATTGTATCTAAAAACTGCGATACTTATTTATCATTTTGTCTGTTAAGGATGTTGTATTTTTTTTTGCTAACAGAAATGTATTGAGCCCAATAAGTATTTAATTCATTGAAATAAAGTTACAAAATAAATTTATTAAATAAAACGAAATGATGATAAAAAAGATGAGGATCTGACTTGTAGCCATTTTATTTACTAACATCCAATAAACTTATCTAGCTTTTTGGAGTGATTTAGGTTGATTTGCAGCGTTCTATATTTATACAAATGATAAAATTGAATTAGAATAATTAGCCTTGCAAAGTTACAAATATGCTAAAATAACATATGGATAATTAAGATCTTATCCTTAATAGGGAAATAATGGAAAATAAAGGAATATGAAAGAAATAAAACAATTATCAACTAAAACTCACACATCCGAAGAATTAATTACCGCTATCTTTAAGCCATTAAGTGAACAAGATAAATCTTTACCAACACGGATAACACAATATATCTTGCATGGTAATAAAATTGATGTATTAGTCGATTTAGAGAAATTATGTCAAATACCTAATAATGCAAATGCTCTTTATGAATTATTGCAAAGACCCTCAGGTATTTATCGTCCACGTTATTATAACTATATTAATGAGGAATTTCATCCATCATTTCAAGCTCGCATTGATGTGTATAAGTCTTGGACGGATATTTATACACCAGAACAGATAATTCGATTTGCCCGAGTTTTTGCCACTTTATTTGATCATTTAAGTTTTATTAAACTTATAAACGAACAATTACCATCATGGTTTCTCTATCTGTTATATGACGGACTGATTACCACGTTACCTTATCATAATGAAAACGAGAATGAAATTATTGAGCGTGAAAATTGGTCAATAAAACAATTACATCAATTTCTTGAAATTGAACAAGCAGGATTAGGTGAAAAGTTACTATTTGCCATTTTTGACCGTCAAAACATTCCTGTTATACTTCTTGATTTATTTCAATATTTTACCAGATTGAACGGATTATTTACCTATATTCAAGAACGAATTGAATTATTTAAACAACTCCCTTCTCTCGGTTTGTCGTTTTTGGGACAAGTGGAACAACTTAAATACATTCAACGATATCCAGAACTTCAGTTACAATTGGTCGATTTTCTGGCAATGCAGGCATTAAATACTTCAAAACAGGTGAGTCAATTAGCCACAGAAATACTATTTAGCTTACCATTGGAGTTGGCTCAACCACAATTACAGCACTTTTTAACTTCAGGTTCGGTTAAGCAACGAGCTAATGCCGTAATATTACTCACTCGAATCATTTCTGAACCGACAATTTTACAGCAAGCTTTAGCCAACGAAACCAATAAAACAGTTATTACTGCTATTGAAAGTGCTTTATCGAGATTGGAAAGTGCCAACACGGCCAAACAGCAAGCTGATTTAGTTATTCCAGAATTTGAACCATTTAGTGACACGCCATTACCAATCACTGCTCGTGATGTTTTACAGCAAAATTTTGACGAGTTCCTTATCGAATGTAAAAGATTGATGCAAAATGAGCTAGAGGAAAACAAAGAAAATAATAGATCAAGGGATTATCATCAAAGCCGTTATAAAGAATTGAAAGCGCTGACACCAAAGTCCCTTGATAGTATATTTGATTATGTGAATGGTAAAATCGATCGCTCAACATTATTCAAAGAAATCGATGAAAAGATTGATTTTCGATTTTTACTAACTAAAAATCGATTATCAAATTTGCCTGAAATTACGTTATTTCACTTAATTCGAATAAGACAATTAACTGATTATCTAAGCATCTCTAATTTATTTTCAAAACTATACGAAAACTATGACTTGGTTAAAAATGCCGATCTTAGACAAATAGCTGATGTGTTGATAAAAGTGAATATCATTCCAGATGTTGAATATACTGTTGCTCTACCGTTTTTAAGCAGTGATGTTTTTCATGATATTCATGAAAATGAACCTCATAAATTGTGGGCTTTTTTTGCTGAAAATGAGTTTTTAATTGATGAAGCTTTGGGTTTTGCTCCTATACAAATTGCTCAGAATTGTTATGTTCGTATTGATAGAGTTAATGCCATAAAAATATTACAGCTATTTCCAACTATTCCCACTAAATATGTTGCTTACCTATTTGAATTAGCTTTAGGCGAAATTAAGCAGATACGTTATGCGGCGCAAAATGCCTTAAAGCGGATCCCCAATATACATAATCAAGTTGAACAAGCCCTATCTTCTACAAAACAAGAGGTACGTATTATTGCTGCTGATTGGTTGGCTGAGTTAGGACAAACAAGTTCGATTAAAGCATTAAATGCTGCGCTAAAAAAAGAGAAACGCGAAACAGTACAAGCAGCGATATTAGTTGCGCTCGAAAAAATAGGTGAAGACATTAGTCAACACTTAACGCCGAAAAAGTTATTGGCTGATGCTCAAAAAGGTTTAAAAGGTAAAATACCAACCGATTTTGATTGGTTTGATTTTAGCTTAATACCGACGTTAACTTGGCAAAATGGTAAGACTGTTGAGCCACAAATTATTCAGTGGTGGATCTGCTTAGCGGTCAAATTAAGAGATCCGGCTAATCTACTGTTAACCGTTTATAATCGATTGTTAAGCACCCAAAGTCAGCGACAATTAGGCGAATTTATTTTACAAAGTTTTATTAAACAAGATACGCTAAGTCCATCACTGGAAGAAGCAGAAGCCAAAGCCAGCTCAGAGGCCGATAAACGATTACAAGACTATATTGGATATTATCAGCGCTATCCGCAATATTTTTCTAAATACCAAAATATTACTTATGAGCAGGTTTTTGAAGAAATCAAAAATGAAACATTAGCAACCTATCTTGGCTCAGCCATCAAAGCAAAAGGAATATTAGCATTAACCAGTGGTATTGAAGGCCCTATTGCAGTGTCTCTCTTACGCAGTTTTATGAAAAATCATTATCAACGTCGAGCTCAAATTGAAGCGATGCTTGATCCACTGGCAAACAGTGATGATCCTATGATCATTCAACTATTATTATCATTAGCTCGTCGCTATCGGACGGCATCCATTCATGAAAAGGCTAAATACTTGGTAGAAAGTATTGCTGCGCGTTCAGGCTGGAGTACAGAAGAATTGGCAGACCGCACCATATCGACTGCAGGGTTAGATGATAATGGCTTGTTAATTCTTGATTATGGTGAGCGTACCTTTATTGCTAGTTTGGATGATAAATTTAAGTGGCAATTAAAAAATGCTGATGGAGAAAAGATCAAAGCATTACCTGAAGCACGTAAAAACGAAAACCCTGAACTCGTCAAAGAGGCCAAAAAACAATTCAGCAACAGTAAAAAAGAGCTTAATCAATTACTCACTATGCAAATAAGCCGTTTTTACGAAGCCATGTGTGCCCAGCGTCAATGGCGAGTGGAAGATTGGCAGAAATATCTGCAACCACATCCGATTGTGGGGCGATTAATTCAACGTTTAGTGTGGTTACAATTGGATAATAACGGTCAGATCGTCAATAGTTTCAGGCCTACTGAAGATGGTAGCTTAATAACCAATCAAGATGACGAAATCTTACTTGATCAAAATCACTTTATTTCCGTTGCGCATTCGGCGTTACTAGCGAGTGATGATATAGTTCAGTGGCAAGCGCACCTTGAAGATTACAAAATAACCCCATTGTTTGATCAGTTTAGTCATGCATTTCCAGAGATAAGCAAATTTAACGATGGCGTTATTGATGATCGTTTAGGTTGGTTAACGGACAGTTTTACCATTCGTGGTATTTTAACCAAATTGAGTTATGAGCGTGATGCTACTGAAGATAGCGGATGTTTTTATGGTTACCATAAATACTTTGGCAGTTTAGGTATTTATATCAATATTGAATTCAGTGGTAGTATGCTGCCTGAAGAAAATATTCCAGCAGTACTTTATAACCTTTATTTCAGTAATAAAAAGGGATTCAAAGATAGAGCAATTGCACTCGATAAACTACCTAAGGTGTTATTAGCCGAAGGTTATGCTGATTATATGGCGGTGGCAAAAGCTTGTAGTGGTTTTGACCCTAATTGGAAAGATAAATTAATATGGTAAAACATGACCAAAACCTGATGGATCAGGTTATTCTTGATTGCTTTGCGGGTTTAAATAAATTAGAACAATCAATATCTGAACGGATTTGTCATTATATTTTATATGGCAAAGATGTCGTGATTCTTGATGAGCTAAAAGTATTATCAAAAACTTATAAATATGATAACCGGGTTTATAATTTGCTTGGTATGCCAGGTTCTGTTGGTTTTTTAGATGAAAGTAATGAACCACAGCAAAAAGTACGAGCTAAATTTTATCAATTATGGACGAGTCAATATTCACCAGAACAGCTCATCAGGTTTGGTAAAATTTTAGCAGCAGCTTATATTCCGGATACGCCTCAAAGACGGTCTTTTTATGAGAAAATAAGTAGTAGAGTTATCACTCCCAAACTGCCTTTATGGTTTTTATATCTGTTTATTGACGGTTTGGTCACTACTTTTTTAAACCGCAATTTCGATGCTGAGCAAAATATGGCTGAGCGTGATAATTGGTCCATTGAGCAATTACATCAATTACTCGAAATTGAGCAGAAAGGGTTGGGAGATCAACTTATGTTTGCTTTTTTTGAGCGGCAACATGTACCAGAATATCACTACAGTTATTTTAATACTGTTTTTGCGATTAAAGGGTTGAAATTATATATAACTAACAATTTAGAAAGGTTTAAATCTTTACCAGATCAAGAATTATCCACAATTGGTCAATTACAACAATTGCAATATATTGCTAGTCATAACGATCTTAAAGAACGAGTAGTTGATTTGTTAGTCAAACAATCCACTAGTAGCATCAAAAAAATAAGAGAGTTAGCGACAACTCTATTGCTTAGTATTTCTAAGGAAAGTGCGCAAAATCAGTTAATTGCTTCATTCGCACAAGGCACACCAAAGCAACGTTGTCAAAAAATTGCGCTATTAGTTAAATTGTCTGTTGATAAAGAAATATTTGAAAAAATACTAACTGAAGAAACGAATAAAATAGTGGTTAAAAGTATCGAAAGTGCTTTATTTTCTATTAAAGATGATAAGTTAGTTAAGCAGGAAGAGGATGAAATTATCATTCCTCCTTTTATGCCAATTACTGAAGTTGATTTACCTGTCAAAGCGCGCGATATATTGCACCAAAATTATCAAGAGTTGTTAATACAATCGCAAAACAGAGCACAACTAGAAAAACTCGATAATCAAGGATATCATAACCTAGAAAGGAATGAGCAGGAACGTTACGAACAATTAACTACTTTTACTGACAATGATTTAGATATGATTTTTCATTATCTAAACGGTAAAGGGCAGTTAATGCAATCTGATATTAAAAATCAGCTAACTAATGAAATTATTTTACATAAAGGGCGTTTGCAAACAATTCCTGAATTTAATCTGTATCACTTATTACGCGCAGAAAAAATTACTTATACAAACATTGAATCGTACTGTTTAGCTTTAAGTTTTTTAAAACATGAAATATTGCCATGTACCGATTTACGCTTGATCGCTCAGGTGTTAAATAACATATCCGATATGCCAGATGTCAAACGTATTGTTGCCGCAGCATATTTGATGAATTATTATTATGATCTAACATTTGAGAGTGACGCAAATTGTGTTTGGCCTTTTTTTGCTGAAAACCTTATCTATCTTGATGAAGCATTAGGATTAATCCCCAGCCTTGAGCCACAAAATAGTAATTATACTTTTGATAAAAAGCGTGGACTAAAAATCTTAACTTTTTTTCCAAAACTTCCAGTTAAATATAATATTTATTTATTAGAGTTAGCATTAGGCGATACCAAAATACCTCGCTTATTGGCCCAACAAGCACTAAGTAAATCGCCTTGTATACATCGTCAAGTTGAAAACGTATTAACTTCCAATAAATATAAACAGCGCATTTTAGCAGCTAACTTATTGGTAACATTAGGCAATAAATCTTCGATTGCAGCTTTAAATACCGCTTTAAATCAAGAAAAACAAGAAGTGGTACAAGCAGCACTATTATCCGCGCTGGAAAGTTTAGGTGAAAATATTGGCCAATATTTAACACCATCTCGATTACTTGATGATGCAAGCAAAGGTTTAAAAAGTAAAAAACCAGCGGGTATTGAATGGTTAGTTAATGACACTATCCCTGCTTTAACATGGCAAAATGGTGAGCAGGTTGATCGTAAAATTATCATTTGGTGGATGTGGTTAGCTGTAAAACTAAAAGAGCCGGCCAATCCTTTATTAACTATTTATATTCGTCTATTAAGTGATAAAAGCCAAAAACAGCTTGGTTTATTTATATTGCAAAGTTTTATCCAACAAGATACTTTAACCCCGACCTTAATAGAAGCAGAAAATGAGGCCAAATTAACCGCACCAGCTCGACTACAGTCCTATTTAAATAGTTATAAGAATCATCCTGACTTTTACCCCGAATATCAAAATATCACTCTCCAGCAAGTTATTGAGCGTATCGAAAAAGAGGTGCTAACTCGTTTAATTGGTTCAGCAATTAAATCGAAAGGTTTATTAGCTCTAATTGGTGGAATTGAAGGTCATGTAGCCGTATCGATAATAAAAGCATATATGAAAAATCATTACACTAGACGAGAGCAAATTGAAGCAATGTTAGAAGCGATCGCTGTTAATGATGATTTCATCATAATTCAATTTTTATTAACCATTGCTTACTCGAATCCCAAAAAAACTATTCAAGAAAAAGCAAAATCTTTAATAAACCAAATTGCTGAGCAGAAAAAATGGACAACAGACGATCTTACTGAACGTACTGTTCTAACTGCTGGACTGGATGATTCTGGCATACTTATGCTTGATTATGGTGCAAGAACTTTTACGGCCAGTATTGATGATAACTTTAAATGGCAATTAAAAAATTTGGAAGGTAACATTATAAAAACCTTACCAGAAGCGCGTAAAGATGAAGATCCAACCGTGATCAAAGAAGTGAAAAAACAGTTTTCACGTAGTAAAAAAGAACTCACACAAATTGTTTCAAGCCAAACTGAACGCTTATATGAAGCCATGTGCACCCAGCGCCGTTGGCAAGTAAGTAATTGGCAACAATATCTATTTGCCCATCCAATTGTCGGGCGGTTGGTGCAAAGATTAGTATGGTTAGCAGTTGATGAACAAGGCAAGATTTGCAACAGCTTTAGGCCAACTGAAGATGGTAGTTTGATTAATTTACACGATGAAGAGATCACTTTGAATCAAAATCACTATATCACTCTAGCTCATAATGTGTTGTTACCAGCCAGTCATATAAACCAGTGGCAAGTACATCTTAAAGACTATAAAGTTACGCCATTATTTGCCCAATTTGCTAACCCTTTACCAAAGAGCCAATGGATTGATGATGGCATAGTGAATAATTATACAGGTTGGTTAACGGATGCGTTTACCATTCGCAATGTCCTTATTAAAAGAGGTTATAAAAATGAATATTTTGAAGATAGTGAATGCTTAGATTGTTATTGTAAATACTATAGTAACCTTAATTTGTATACTATCATTCAATTTAGTGGGCGTTATATTTCTCAAGAAAATAGTTTAGTAGAGCGTTATTATCTCTCTTTTCGTCAAAAAAGGATCTATACCAAACCCAAAATTGATGCTAACGACATCCCAGCGGTGTTATTAGCCGAAAGTTTTGCTGATTATATGGCTGTCGCAAATGCATCATGCAAATTCGAAATTTGATTCAGAACGAAAGAATAAAAGCGATGGTAAATCAGAAACAAGCAAAATGATTAATTGTATAAGAGTGTTATAGCTAATAACTAGCAATATTAAGCAAAACCGATGATAAAAATAAGCGCTAAGATGGGTAGTTATCACCAAAATCAGCTGGTCAATTTATTTTAAATAACGAAACATTAGTTGTAAATTTTTTGGTGAGGTTCCGTCAGTTTAACGTGCAATTATCTCACTATTAGAAAAACAATTTTTAATACTAATTGGTCAAGCCTATATCTTGTTGTTTTGCTAGATAATACGAATGATATTAAATAAATCTAATTTTATACAGATAATAGGGTACCTAAGCGTGCCAGAAAATCTGATATATAGCATAGTGATTATCAAGTATAAAAAACTTTTTGAAAATAACAAATCGCTATGAAACCCAATTAAAAATGGATATCCCAGATTTAAATCTTAATGGGAGAACAAAGGAATATGAAAACAACTGAACAATTATCAATAAACTCAAATGGTTCTAAACAGTTAATCAATACTATCTTTAAACCATTAAGTGAATTAGACAAATCTTTACCAGAACGGGTCACACAATATATCTTGCATGGTGATGAAATTGATGTGTTGGCCGATTTTGATAAACTATGTCAAAAGTCAGCTAATGTTGATAAAATTTTTGAATTATTGCGAGGACCAGCTGCCTTTTATAGTTCATATAATTATCAAAAGATTCATCCGTTGCAAAAAGCGCGCATTAATTTTTATAAGCTTTGGACGGATGCCTATACACCAGAACAAATCATTCGATTTGCCCGATTTTCTGCTATTTTATTTGATCATTTAAATCATATTAAACGCATAAGCGAACAAATTCCTTCTTGGCTTATGTATTTGTTATATGATGGACTGATTACTACTTTACCTTCTTATAGCGAAAACAAATATAAAATTGATGACCGTGAGAATTGGTCAATCCAACAATTGCATCAATTTCTTGATATTGAACAAGCAGGATTAGGCGAAAAGTTGCTGTTCGCGATTTTTGACCGTCAAAATATTTTTGAAAGTTCTTTGCGTGATTTTCAATATTTTACTCGGTTAAATGGATTATTGACTTATATTCAAGAACGCATTGAATTATTTAAGCAACTCCCTTCACTCGGTTTAGCGCCTTTAGGACAAGTAGAACAACTTAAATACATTTACCGATATCCAAAACTTAAGCTGCAACTGGTTGATTTTATTGCCATGCAGGCGCTAAATACTTGCAAGCAGGTGAGTCAATTAGCCACACGAATACTATTTAACTTACCACATGAGCTGATTCAACCTCAATTACAACACTTTTTAACTTCAGGCTCGGCTAAAGAGCGTGCTAATGCAACAATATTGCTTTCTCGAATCATTTCTGAACCAACAATTTTACAACAGGCTTTAGCTATTGAAACCAATAAAACAGTTATTGTAGCCCTTGAAAGTGCCTTATCGAGATTAGAAACTGCCAATGCAGCCAAACAACAAGCTGATTTAGTTATTCCTAGTTTTGACCCATTAATTGACACGCCATTGCCACTAAATGCTCGTGATGTTTTACAGCAAAATTATGACGAGTTTATGAACGAATGTAAAAAATCGATGGAAAAAGAAATTGAGGAAAATAAAGAAAATAATAGATCATGGGATTATCATCAAAAACGTTATAAATTGATGAACACGGTAACATCAAAGTCTATTGACTACATATTTGATTATTTGAATGGTAAAATTGATCGTTCAGCATTATTTGCAGAATTAAACGAAAAAATTGATTTACGTTATTTCCTTCCAAAAGATCAATTAGCAAATTTACCCGGATTTTCTTTGTTTCACTTATTCCGAATCAAACGGTTAATCGATCGTCGAGATAATATTTGTTTTTTTGAAGGAATATATCCATATAACGACGTTATTATAAACTTCGATTTAAGACAAATAGCTGATGTTATGGTAAAAATCAAATTTCGGCCTCACGCCGAATTTACAGTTGCTTTGCCGTTTTTAACCAGTGATGTTTTTCATGACGTTTATGCCAATGAACCTCATAAATTATGGGCTTTTTTTGCTGAAAATGAATTTATAATTGATCAAGCATTAGGTTTTACTCATGTACAGATCCCTAAGGCAGCTTATGAGCGTATTGATAAAGTTAGTGCCATAAAAATATTACAATTTTTTCCAACTATTCCAACGAAATATGTCGCTTACCTATTTGACCTAGCTTTAGATAAAAGTAAACGGATACGTTATGCGGCGCAAGATGCCTTAAAGCGGATCCCCAATATACATAATCAAGTTGAAAAAGCCTTATCTTCCTCAAAACAAGAGGTGCGTATTGCCGCTGCAAATTGGCTAGCTGAGTTAGGCCAAAAAAGCTCGATAAATGCATTAAATAGTGCGCTAAAAAAAGAGAAATGCGAAACAGCACAAGCAGCAATATTGGTTGCACTTGAAAAAATTGGTGAAGACATAAGTCAGCACTTAACCCCGCAAAAGTTATTGGCTGATGCCCAGAAAGAGTTAAATGGTAAAATACCAAGCAACCTTAATTGGTTTGATTTTAACTTAATACCAGCTTTGACTTGGCAAAATGGTAAGGCAGTTGATCCACAAATTATTGAGTGGTGGATCCGATTAGCAGCTAAATTAAAAGATCCGGCTAATTGGCTGTTAACTATTTATAATCGATTATTAAGCACCCAAAGTCAACGCCAATTAGGCGAATTTATTTTACGAAGTTTCATCAATCAAGATACCCGAACACCAACATTGGAAGAGGCTGAAGCCAGAGCTAGTTCAGAAGCCGATAAACGATTGCAACAATATATTAGAGGTTATCAGATTTATCCGCAAATTTATTCTAACTATAAGAATGTTACATATGAACAAGTTTTTGATGAAATTAAAAAAGAGACATTAACATCCTATCTTGGCTCAGCGATTAAATCAAAAGGGATATTAGCGTTAACCTGTAGCATTGAAGCCCCTGTTGCTGTATCAATATTAAATAGTTTTATGAAAGATCACTATCTACGTAGCTCACAAATTGAAGCGATGCTTGAAGCACAGGCAAACAGCGATGATCCGATGATCATTCAATTATTAGTATCATTAGCACGTCGCTATCGAACGGCGTCCATTCAAGAAAAGGCCAGATATTTAGTAGAGAAGATTGCTCAACGCTGTGGTTGGACAGTAGATGAACTAGCCGATCGCACGACATCAACCGCAGGGTTAGATGATAATGGTTTGTTAATTCTTGATTATGGTGAGCGTACCTTTACTGCTAGTTTAGATGAGCAATTTAAATGGCAATTGACAAATGCTGAGGGAGAAAAAATCAAAGCATTACCTGAAGCACGTAAACACGAAAACCCAGAATTAGTCAAAGAGGCAAAAAAACAGTTTAGTAACAGTAAAAAAGAACTTAGCCAATTACTCAAAATGCAAATTAGCCGTTTTCACGAAGCCATGTGTGCTCAGCATCAATGGCGAGTAGAAGATTGGCAAAAATATCTGCAATCTCACCCAATTATAGGACGGTTTATTCAACGTTTAGTGTGGTTGGAATTAGACAGTAATGGTCAAATAGTTAATAGTTTTAGGCCAACAGAAGATGGCTGTTTAATAACTAATCAAGATGAAGAAATCTTACTTGATCAACATAATTTTATTACCGTTGCTCATTCAGTGTTGCTTTCAAGTGAAGATATCTCGCAATGGCAAGCGCATCTTAAAGATTACAAAGTAACTTCATGGTTTGACCAGCTAAGTCATCCATTACCGGATATTAACAAATTTAAAGATGGCGAAATTGATGATCGTTTAGGCTGGTTAACTGACAGTTTTACTCTACGTGGTATTTTAACGAAATTGGGTTATAAGCGAGAAAATCTTGAAGATGGCGAGTGTTTTATGGGCTACCATAAATACTTTGGCAGTTTAGGTATTTATATCAATATTGAATTCAGTGGTAGCACACTACCTGAAGAAAATATTCCAGTTATACTCTATAGCCTTTATTTTAGCAATAAAACGTCTTTCAAAGATAGGGCAATTGCACTAGATAAACTACCTAAAGTGTTATTAGCCGAAGGTTATGCTGATTATATGGCAGTGGCAAAAGCTTGTAGTGGTTTTGATCCTAATTGGAAAAATAAATTGAGATGGTAAAAATGGCAAAAATATATTGCACAAGTCATTGTTAATTGCTTTATAGGCTAGGTTAACCTGATTTAGAGTGATTAATATTTGAATGGATTTATAGTCTGCTTGATTTGCCTAATTTTTTGCTCAAAGTAATCATGACCGTAAAAATCGACATTAATAGCATCACGTCAGCGTTATTAGCTGAAAGTTTTGTTGATTATATGTTGATTGCCGATGCATCAAGCAAATTTGATTTAGATTGACAGGATTAAAGATGTGAAATCAGAAACAAGAAATACGATTAACTGCACAAGAACGTTTATCTGGCGTAGTTATTATCAAACATCATTTTTTTAGCAATGTTAAATCACTATAACAATTGATTATAAATAAATACCAAAGATTTCAAACTTAATGGAAAAACTAAGGACTATGAAAAAAACAGAACAATTATCAACAAGTCCACTGATATCTAACCAGTTGATTACCACTATCTTTAACCCATTAAGTGAACTGGATAAATCTTTACCAGAGAGGATCACACAATATATCTTGCATGGTGATGAAATTGCTGTGTTAGCTGATTTTGATAAATTATGCCAAGTCGAAAATAGCTTTACCAACATTTATGAATTATTGCGAAGACCAGCGGAATTACATAATGTAGATTTTTATGTCAAAATTCATCCGCCGTTACAAGCTCGTGTTAATTTTTATAAGCTTTGGACGGATGCATATACACCAGAACAGATAATTCGATTTGCCCGAGTTTTTGCTCCTTTAATTGACCATTTACATTTTATTAAACGTATAAACGAGCAAATTCCATCATGGTTTATCTATCTGTTATATGATGGACTAATTACCACGTTACCCTCTTATAGCAAAAACAAAGATAAAATTGGGGAACGTGAAAATTGGTCAGTACAACAATTACATCAATTTCTTGAAATTGAACAAGCAGGATTAGGCGAAAAGTTGCTATTTGTGATTTTTGATCGTCAAAATATTGCTATTAATCCTTTTCATTTCTTTCAATATTTTACTCGGGTGAATGGATTATTGACCTATATTCAAGAACGAATTGAATTATTTAAGCAACTTCCTTCACTCGGTTTAGCGACTTTGGGGCAGATTGAACAACTTAATTACATTCAACGATATCCAGAACTTCAGTTGCAACTGGTTGATTTTATTGCCATGCAGGCGCTAAATACTTCAAAACAGGTGAGTCAATTAGCCACAGCGATACTATTTAATTTACCACATGAGCTGATTCAACCCCAATTACAACACTTTTTAACTTCAGGAACGGCTAAAGAGCGTGCTAATGCAGCAATATTACTTTCTCGGATTATTTCTGAATCGACAATTTTACGGCAAGCATTAGCTAACGAAACCAATAAAACAGTTATTGCTACTCTTGAAAGTGCCTTATTGTGTTTGGCAAGTGCCAATGCAGCCAAACAGCAAGCTGATTTAGTTATTCCTGAATTTCAACCAATTATTGACACGCCATTGCCAATAACGGCACTTGATGTTTTACAGCAGAATTTCGACGAGCACCTTATCGAATATAAAAAATTGATGGAAAATAAGCTAGAGAATAACCAAAAAAATAATACATTATGGCAATATTATCAAAAAAGTTATAAACATCTGGAAACGGTCACATTAAATTCTCTCGATGCTATCTTTGATCATATAAATGGTAAAATCGATAGCACAGCATTATTAAAAAAACTTGGTATGCGTATTGATTTTCGAATTTTATTTACCAAAAATCGACTAGCAAATTTACCTGAATTTTCTTTATTTCACTTATTCAGAATAAAAAAATTAATTGGCCCTACAGATAATATTAATTTTTTTGAAAAGATATACAATAACTTTGAGGTGGTTAAAAATGCCGATCTTAGACAAATAGCGGATGTTATGGTAAAACTCGATCCTAATAAAAAATTTGTATATACAATTGCTTTGCCATTTTTAAACAGTGATTTTTTTTATGACATTTATGAAAATCAACCACATAAGTTATGGCCTTTTTTTGCTGAAAATGAATTTTTAATTGATGAGGCATTGGGTTTTGCTCCTTTACAAATCACTCAGTTTTATAATTGTATCGATAAAGTTTGTGCCATAAAAATATTAAAACTCTTTCCATCTATTCCAGTTAAATATGTCGCTTACCTATTTGAATTAGCTTTAGGCGAAAGTATGCAGTTACGTTATGTGGCGCAAGATGCTTTACAACGGATCCCTAACATACATCATCAAGTTGAACAAGCCTTATCCTCCTCTAAACAAGAGGTGCGAATTATTGCAGCTAATTGGTTGGCTAAGTTAGGACAAACAAGCTCGATTAAAGCACTAAATGCTGCACTAAAAAAAGAGAAACACGAAATAGTACAAGCGGCAATACTGGTGGCACTGGAAAAAATTGGTGACGATATTAGTCAGCACTTAACTGCAAAAAAATTATTGGCTGATGCTCAAAAAGGTTTAAAAGGTAAAATGCCAACCGAACTAGATTGGTTTGATTTTAACTTAATTCCATCTTTGACTTGGCAAAATGGTAAAGCAGTTGAGCCACAAATTATTCAGTGGTGGCTCTGCCTAGCGGTCAAATTAAATGATCCGGCTAATGCGCTGTTAGTTATTTATAATCGATTGTTAAGCATCCAAAGTCAGCAACAATTAGGCGAATTTATTTTACAACGTTTCATTAAGCAAGATACGCTTAATCCAACGTTAGAAGAGGCTCAAGCCGTAGCTAGCTCACAAGCCGATAAACGCTTGCAAGAACGTATCTTAAATTATCAGGACTATCCGGAATTTTATCTTCACTATAAAGATATTACTTATGAGCAAGTTTTTGAAGAAATTAAACAAGAGACATTAGCAACCTGTTCTGGTTCAGCCATCAAAACTAAGGGAATATTAGCGTTAATATGTGGTATTGAAAGTCGGATTGCGGTATCTCTCTTACGCACGTTCATGAAAAATCATTATCAACGTCGAGCACAAATTGAAGCGATGCTTGAAGCATTGGCAAACAGTGATGATCCGATGATCATTCAACTATTATTATCATTAGTATGCAACTATCGCACAGCATCCATTCAAAAAAAGGCTAGATATTTGTTAGAAAGTATTGCCAAGCGCTCAGGCTGGACTATTGATGAACTGGCTGATCGCACTATACCGACGGCAGGGTTAGATGATAATGGCTTGTTAATTCTTGATTATGGTGAGCGTACCTTTACTGCTAGTTTAGATAAACAATTTATATGGCAATTAAAGAATGCTGATGGAGAAAAGATCAAGACATTACCTAAAGCAGGTAAAAACGAAAACCCAGAATCAGTCAAAGAGGCCAAAAAACAGTTCAGCAATAGTAAAAAAGAGCTTAATCAATTACTCACTATGCAAATTAGTCGTTTTTATGAAGCCATGTGTGCCGAGCATCAATGGCGGGTGGGTGATTGGCAAAAATATCTGCAATCTCACCCAATTATGGGAAGATTTATTCAACGTTTAGTTTGGTTGGAATTAGATAGTAATGGTCAAATAGTCAATAGTTTTAGGCCAACAGAAGATGGTAAATTAATAACTAATCAAAATAAAGAAATCTCACTTGATCAACATCATTTTATTTCCCTTGCTCATTCAGCGTTGCTTTCAAGTGAAGATATAGCACAATGGCAATCACATCTTAAAGATTACAAAGTAACCTCATGGTTTGACCAGCTTAGTCATCCATTACCCGATACGAACAAATTTCAATACAATATCATTAACGATCGTTATGGCTGGTCAATGGACAGTTTTACCCTACGTAGTATTTTAACCGAATTGGGTTATGAGCGTGAAAATGTGGAAGGGGAATACTTTTTTTGTTACCACAAATACGAAAGCCGTTTAAAAATTTATATCAATATTTATTTCAGTGGTGGCTTGATACCTGAAGAAAATATTCTAGTTGTACTTGATGAACTTTATTTCAGTAAAACACCCGGAATGCATGATAATATAATTATGCTAGATAGCCTACCTAAAGTGTTATTAGCCGAAAGTTATGCTAATTATATGACAGTAGCCAACGCATCCAATGGTTTTGACCCTAATTGGCAAAATAAAGTGATATGGGATACATGATCAGAAGTCGAGAGAAAAAGTTATTGTTGATTGCATTGCGGGTTTATATGCTTTAGAACAATCAATACTTGAACGGATCTGTCAGTATGTTTTATCAATCAAAGATCTCAAGGTTGTTGAAGATCTTAGGTATAGTTAATTTTATGGTTATTAATTAGGCTAACAACATTTTTTTAATATGACATCTTGTGAAAATAAACGAGCAAGGTTTATTGTTTTATATGATGTTTCACTTACCTTTTTTGCTGAACGATGGGTTGGTAAACGATCTATCGATTAACATTGAATTAAATTTGCTATTTGGTTGGAGTGATTGAAAAGTCCAAGGATAATTTTATAAAAGTATAAAAATAGAGTGTGATTATCAAAACTGAGTTTAGTCTATAAAGATATTGCCAATCGAAATTAATATATAAGACAGATTTATGAATTACTATTATTAAATTAAGCATAAACAGCATAATTGTTAGCTAAAATCCCAGGTGTATTAAAAAGAGTTATCTTAATAACAATGGCATTTTATGTGATTTAAATAATCAAATTAAATTTGAACTTTTAATTATATAACATTATATTTATTAATCAGTTGGAAATGATTTTAATGTTCTAATTCTCAAGGAGAGTAAAGCAATATGATAGATATAAAAAAATTCATACCAAGAAAATTAATGCCCTATAAATTATTTTCTAAAGAATTAATTTCAACTCTTTTTGAACCCCTAGAAAAACTTGATAAAAAATTACCATTACGTATTACACAATATATCTTAAAGGGAGAAGATCCAAGTGTGTTGGTAGATTTTGATAAAATGTGTCAAACATCCGATACCGCAGATAAACTTTATGAATTATTAAATAGACCTTGTGAATTAGATTGTGGACATTATCATAACAATATTTCTTCTTTAGAAAAAACACGCTTTGCTTTTTACCGACAATGGACTGAAAACTATACGCTCGAACAGCTAACCCGATATGCTCGAGTTTTAGCCACTTTATGTCAGCATTTACCGTTTATTAAACTCTCTACTAATCAATTACCCGCATGGTTTATCTATTTGTTATATGATGGTTTAATTAGTACATTGCCATATTTTAACAAAGATAATAAGAAATTTGATGAACGCAAAAATTGGAATATCGAACAGTTACATCAATTACTTGAAGGTGAACAAGCTGGTTTAGGCGAAAAGTTATTGTTTGCCATTTTTGATCGTCAGAATGTACAAATTAGTTATTACAACTACTTTGAATATTTTATGACAATAAATGGCTTATTACCGTATATCGAAAATCATATTGAAATATTTAAACAATTACCAACACAAGGGTTGGCAATTTTAGGGCAATTAGATCAATTGAACTATATTTACCAACACGATGAATTGCGGTTACAGTTAATTGATTTCATTACCATGCAATCGTTGAGTACTTCAAAAAGAGTGAGTCAAGTAGCAACAGAAATGCTACTTAGTTTACCAATTTCTTCAGTTGCACCTCATCTACAGCACTTTTTAACCTCTGGTTCAGTTGATCAACGTTGTCGTGCAGTAGTATCACTGTCGAGAATGTCTGTCGAACCGACAATTTTACAACAGGCATTAGCTAACGAAACCAATAAAAAGGTGATTACCGCAATCGAAAGCGCTCTATCACGACTCGAAAGCGCTAACAGCGTCAAACAGCAAACAAATTTAGTTATTCCTGATTTTCAACCCTTTACTGATACTGAGTTACCAATAAATGCGCGCGATATTTTACTGCAAAATATTGAAGAATATATTATTAAGTATGAAAAATTAATGCAGAATGAGTTAGAGGAAAACAAAAAAAATAGAACTAATGAGGATTATTATCAAAAAAATTATAAATCATTAAAGAAAATTAAATTGCATTTTTTGGATGATATAGTTGCTTATCTGAATGGCAAAATCGAATATTCAACACTTCGTACACATTTTGATAGGGATACAAATTTCAAATTTTTACTTACTAAAAATAGGTTACAAAGTTTACCCGAATTTACTTTGTTTCACCTTTTTCGAATATATCGATTAAAATATCGATTCCAATATAACTTGGACGGTAAAAGTAACTCTTATAGCTTGGACGCTAGTTACTTTCTTGAAAGAATATACAAAAAATACGACTTTATGAAAAAACTTGACCTTAGACAAATTGTTGATGTCATAGTCAAGATTGAAAGTAATGAGAATGTCAAATATACTGTTGCTGAGCTATTTTTACATAATGACACCTATCACGATCTTTATATAGATGAACCTCATAAACTTTGGGCTTTTTTTGCCGAAAATGAATTTTTGCTTGATGAAGCATTTGGTTTTACCCCTCTATCTAATGACTGGTATAATTCCCATAATCGCGATAAAAGAAATAACGCCGACTGGTATAGTGTTGATGTAACTAGCGCCATTAAAACATTACAATTTTTTCCTATTATTCCAGCCAAATATGTTACCTATTTATGTGAATTAGCTTTAGAGGGAAGCAAATCGATTTGCTATGTAGCCCAAGATGCCTTAAAACTGATCCCTAATATACATAATCAAATTGAACCATCTTTATCGTCCGCAAAACAGAATGTCCGTATTGCTGCAGCTAACTGGTTGGCTGACTTAGGACAAAAATCTTCTATTGAAGCTTTACATGTCGCCCTGAAAAAAGAAAAACGTGAAGCTGTACAAGCCGCAATCTTAATTGCCCTACAAAAAATAGGTGAAGACATCAGTCAATATTTAACGTCGAAGAAGTTATTGGCCGATGCCCAAAAAGGTTTAAAAGGTAAAAAACCAGCAGAACTTGAATGGTTTAATTTTGACTTAATGCCATCTCTGACTTGGCAAAATGGTGATGAAGTTAATTCTCAAATTATTGAATGGTGGGTATGGTTAGCGGTTAAATTAAAAGATCCCTCTAATTCCCTGTTAACCATTTATTCTCGTTTGCTTAGTCAATCAAGCCAACAAAAATTGGGCGAATTTATTTTGCAAAGTTTTATCAAACAAGATACCCGAACCGCTACCATAGAAGAGGCTGAGGTTAAGGCAAATTTATTAGCTCCCCAACGTTTTCAGGAATATAAAGGGTATTACAAGCGATATCCGGAGTATTATGCTAATTATGCAAATATTACCTATGAACAAGTTTTTGAAGAAATCAAAAATGAAACGCTATCAACCTACTATGGCTCAGCGATTAAAGTAAAAGGGATATTAGCTTTATCCAGTAATGTTGATGGACGTGTAGCTGTTACACTATTAGCCAGTTATATGAAAGATCATTATCGACGTCGAGCACAAATTGAAGCTTTACTTGAAGCGTTGGGAAACAGTGATGATCCATTGATTATTCAACTTCTACTATCCTTAGCACGTCGTTATCGAACTACATCAATTCAAGAAAAGGCGCGATTATTAGTAGAAAATATAGCCCAGCGTAATAGTTGGACTACCGATCAATTAGCCGACCGTACGATATCAACGGCCGGTTTAGATGATGATGGGCAATTAATCCTTGATTATGGTGAGCGTACTTTTATTGCTAGTTTGGATGATAAATTTAAATGGCAATTAAAAAATGCTGATGGCGTTAAAATAAAAGCTTTACCTGAAGCCCGTAAAACCGAAGATGCAGATCTAGTTAAGGAAGCAAAAAATCAGTTTAAAAACAGTAAAAAAGAGCTTAGCCAATTACTTGATATGCAAGTTAGTCGTTTTTATGAAGCAATGTGTACTCAGCGTCAATGGAGCATAGAAGATTGGCAAAAATATTTGCAATCTCACCCTATTGTAGGGCGACTTATTCAACGTTTAGTTTGGTTGGAATTAGATAATGATGGTCAAATTGTAAATAGTTTTAGACCAACGGAAGATGGTAGTTTAATTAACAATCAAGATGATGAAATCGTTTTAGGACCCAATCACTTTATTACACTCGCTCATTGTGCATTAATGTCAAATACTGATATTGAGCAATGGCAATCGCATATTAAAGATTACAAAATAAATCAGTTGGTTGAACAATTTACCCATAAATTACCGGATATTAGTAAAATGAAAAATGGGGTAATTGATGACCACTTAGGCTGGATGACTGATAGTTTTACTATACGCGGTATATTAACTAAATTAGGTTATAAACGAGATGTTATAGAAGATGCGGGGTGGTTTGAAGGTTATCATAAATACTTTGCAAGTATTGGAATTTATATCAATATTGAGTTTAGTGGTAGTTTTGTACCTGAAGAAAATATTCCAGCAGTGCTCTATACAGTTTATTTCACTGAAAATTCACGTTATACCGATAAAGCCATTGCTCTCGATAAATTACCGCAAGTGTTACTTGCAGAAGGTTATGCTGATTATATAGCTGTCGCTAATGCGTCAAGCGGATTTGAGCCAAATTGGAAGGAAAAATTAGAATGGTAAATCAGAAACAAGCAATTCGCTTAACAGCGGAAGAGCGTTATGAGCAAGAATTGGCAACATTAAGCAAAGTCGATATAGACAATAATAAACCACAAGGTTGGCTTTTATCTCCTAAATCAGTTCGTCAATTTATTTTAGGTAACGAATCTTTGGGAATTAGCCGAAAATTTTTTGGTGATGACCCATTAGTTGACCGTGCAATTGTATCACTATTAGGAAAACAAGGTTTAATGCTAGTGGGGCAACCAGGTACAGCAAAATCCATGTTATCAGAATTATTAGCAGCAGCGATAAGTGGTGATTCTAATCTAACCATTCAAGGTACTGCTGGTACTAATGAAGATCATATTCGTTATTCGTGGAATTATGCACTATTACTTGCTGAAGGACCCACTGAACGTGCTTTAATTGGCTCGCCAGTTTATCAAGGTATGCTACAAGGTAAAATTGTTCGTTTTGAAGAGATAACCCGTTGCCAACCAGAAATTCAAGATATGCTGGTTTCAATTATGTCTGAAAAACAAATGATGATCCCTGAAATGGGGTCTAACAGTGTTATCAAAGCTAAGCCCGGATTTAATATTATTGGTACAGCAAACTTACAAGATCGTGGTGTGCACGAAATGTCAGCCGCGTTAAAGAGACGTTTTAATTTCGAAACGGTTAATCCTATAACCGATAAAGATTTTGAAATTGAATTAATCCAACGGCAACTTAGTCAAGAATTAGGTGATTTAAAAGCACAAATCACTGTACCTATTGACGTTATCGAACTATTGGTGACGACATTTCAAGAGCTTAGACAGGGGCAAACGTCGGGAGGTGCCAAATTAAAAACACCCGATGCAGTAATGTCCACCGCCGAAGCGGTAAATATTGCCTATGCATCAGCATTAGATGCCCATTATCTTGGTAATGGGACATTAACAGGTGAACAGATTGCCAAACAGTTGATTGGCGTTGTTTTGAAAGACAATGCGGATGATATTAAAAGAATTCAGTTTTATATGGATAATGTGGTACGGGAGCGGGCTAAAAAGTCAGATATCTGGCGTAGTTTTTATCAAGTATCAAAAACGTTTTGGAAATAACTAATCGCTATGACAATCAGCCATTCATTATTACCGGAAAGGTTATCAAAAGCGTTACAAAGTCTCAAAGCGCTACAATTACAGCAGATATACTTTGCGCCAGTGCGTCATCATAGCCCTGCCTGTAGCTATGCACTAAAACACTTAATTGAAGAAGTCCAGCCAACACACATATTGATCGAAGCGCCATCAAGTTTTGCTACTATCATCGATCAACTGTTACATGGTGACACTAAGCCGCCTATTGCTGTGCTATGCCAAACCGAAATAAGCACCTTTCAACCAACCACGTTACTAGATACAACAGAAGATGATACCGATAATTTAACACCTGAATCAATAACCTACTCAGCATTTTATCCATTTTGTCACTACTCACCAGAGTGGTTAGCAATGCAGATGGCGAAAAAGCAGCAGGCCAATATACAATTTATTGATTTACCATGGAATTTACAAACGGATCTAAGTATCGATTTAGAGCAAGATCGCTCGCTACTTTCTGAAACTTATCTCAAACATAGTCAATATATTCAATGTTTAATGCAAAAACTGCACTGCCGAGATCATGACGAAGTCTGGGAGCATCTATTTGAATTAAAAGATTATGAGGAAATTGCTTATTGGCAAACGTTTTTTGTTGATACATTTATTTGGTGCGCCATGTCAAGGCTCGATTATAGTCAAGAGTCGCTAGCCGCTGAGGGATCGGCACAACGTGAACAGTATATGTTATCTGCAATTGGTGAGCTAAAAAAATCTAATCCTAAAGCCAAAATTGTTGTGGTAACAGGAGGCTTTCACACTTTAGCGTTAGTTGAAGGATTATGGAAAAATCGGCTGATATTACCGAAAAAAGCTGACATGACACAATTTAATCGTCAACAAAAAAGTGGTGATAAAGATCAGACATGGTTAATTCGTTACAGTTTTGATCGCCTTGATGCCTTAAATGGTTATGCATCCGGTATGCCTTCACCTGCGTATTATCAAACAACGTGGCAATCGATGTTGGATTATGATAAGAGTGCTAATGAAGAGCAAACGGGGCGAGAAAATCGCCAAAGACAAACTTTAACTTTACTGTCAGAAATTGCCGATAAATTACGCCAACAATCAAACTATAATAATTTAACAGGATTTGTGCCGTTAAAATCAGCCATAGAACAAGCCATATTACTTGCTGATTTGCGTGGGCATAATGGACCAGGACGATATGATTTACTCGATGCCATTCAATCTTGCTTTATTAAAGAGAGCATTGACAATGCGCGTAGTGAGTTTTGGTTAACAATACGAGATTGTCTATCAGGCAATTTACTGGGCGAAGTACCAATTGGAATAGCACAACCACCACTGGTTAATGATGTCTATTTAACTTTAAAAAAATATCGTTTCAAATTGGATGATACCAATCAAAAACTCACTCATATCGATATTTATCGTAAACCTGATCATCGACAACGCAGTCGTTTTTTACACTTGATGACTTTTTTAAAGGTCGGTTTTGCTAGTCGAGTTGATGGTCCTGATTACATTCATGGTCAACGTTTAAATGTGATGTTTGAAGATTGGCGTTATGCTTGGACACCAATGGTGGAAGCGAGATTGATTGAGTTATCCCAAAAGGGAACTAAGCTAGAACACATCGCCATAAGTAAAATGCAAATGGACGCCAAACAATTTATACAAAATAACATGGTGTCAGCAAGTTTACTGGCGGTTGAGCAGTTAACGCAAGCGGCATTAATGGGGCTAGATGATTATTTTAACCATATACTTGATAATCTAGCTGATTTTATTCTAAGTGAAGGTGAATTGGATTCGCTCATTCATTGTGGCCATCGTATGGTTTACTTGTGGCAAGGGCAAACTTTTTTACAACTTAAAGCGACATCGACATTACTTACTTTATTAAATAAAATTGTGCAACAAGGCTTTTTTCTATTAAATAAATTAAAACAACCAGAAATTGAGCATCAACAGCAAAATTTGCAAATATTACTTTCGTTTAGAGACTTATTAAACTATTTGCCAGATCAACTTGATATTAAACAACTTAAGCAAGATTTTTACCAGAATCTGCATCGTTTACAATCTGAGTTAAATGAGGTCTCATTAATCCGAGGGGCAATTGATAGTATTAGCTATTTGGATTCCTATTTTAGTCAACAACAATTGGAAGAAAATATCAATATCAATTTTAGTTTAGCTGCGCAAAATGAACAAACTATTAACTATTTTATTGGCATTATGTCATGTGCGCCAGAATTGGTTATCCATTCATCCATCCTATTAGACAGTTTAGATAAATTACTGATAGATTGGTCAGCAGAGCAGTTTATCAAAATCTTACCTGATTTACGTTTAGCTTTTAGCCAATTAAATCCAAATCAAAATGCCTCCTTGGCAGAAAAAATTGCTAAAAAATATCATATTACTGATGCAGATTTGCATCTTCAACAATATCAATTTAGTGAAAATCAGCTACAAAAAGCACTCTCGCTGGAATTGTCAATTAGCGAACACATAAAACAGCAACAACTCACCGATTGGTTCAAACACTAGGTATTGGCATGAATAACGATAAACAAACCAAAGAAGATAGCAAACCAGACGAACAAATTAAGCGTTGGCGTTTAATTTTAGGTCAATACGCAGATGAACATCTCAATCCCAATAATGATTTAAATCCCTATGATCGGCAAATTGATCAAGCCTTAAATTATCTCTATCAAAATGAATATCGCTCTCGAGGTTTATTAACTAAGGACGAAAACGCTCCAAAATCAAAATATGGAGGTAAAGATAACTCGGTTTACAACACTGTAAATTGGTTAAGACAGACACGCAAATTATTTCCTAAAAGTACTTTTGAACGAATGCAAAACCAAGCAATTGAACGATATCAGCTCGAAGGTATTTTAAACGATCCTAATGCCGTAAAAGAGTTACAACCCAATTTCAATTCAGTGAGACTATTAATGAACTTACGTGGTAAGCTCAATAACAGTGTGCAAGAAGAGGTAAAAGCGCTTATCAAAAAAGTAGTGGAAGAAATTCTGCAAAAAATTAAGACCAATTTTATTAATGCGTTGACAGGCAAAAAAAATCGATTCCGACGTTCATCAATTAAAAGCAATCAAAACTTTGATTGGCGAGCAACCATTAAAGCTAATTTAAAACATTTTGATCAGGATAAACAACGCATCATCATTGAAAATGCCATCTTTAACTCTCGCGCTACTCGCCAACTTCCTTGGGATATCATTTTATGTGTTGATCAAAGTGGTTCAATGGATACCTCCATTTTCTACTCGGCTATTTGTGCCAGTATTATTACTCAGTTACCGGCTGTTAACTTACATTTATTGGTTTTTGATACTCAAGTGGTGGATTTAACCCATTTAGCGAGCGATCCAGTTGAAATACTCATGACAGTACAACTCGGTGGTGGTACCAACATTGGCTATGCATTAAATTATGCGGAACAAAAAATAACTAATCCATCGCGTACAATTATGGTTGTTGTCAGTGATTTTTATGAAGGGGTGAGCTTAACCAATCTTTATAACACCGTTGCGCGCCTCAACGCTAATCGCGTTAAAATGCTTGGCTTAGCCGCTTTAGACTACGATGCAACTCCAGTTTATGATCTGCAAGTATCCCAACAACTGGCTAATCGAGGGATGCAAATTGCGGCTTTAACACCCGAACATTTTGCTACATGGCTTGCAGAGGTGATGAAATGAGTTGGTCGCAAATCTACTTAAATTACGATCAAGATGCTTTAGCTGTCTATGCTAATGTTGGCGTCATTCGACGTGCACTTAAAGATATTCAAGCCAATAAAGTCAAATTAATCGAACACCAGCAATCACATCTGTTATTCGAGGTTGATAGCCAACAAGTCAAACTGACACCACAAGGCATCCAAACGGCTAACTGTAGCTGTCCAGCCAGTGAACATTGTAAACACATAATCGCTGCTGTGTTATGGTTACAAGAAAATCCCGTTATTGATCAAGTTGCTGCTAAACCAAATAGTGACACATCTAATCAGCCAATTGAATCCTCTAACCACTATAGTGATCCTTTAGCCGAACTATTAACAATTGATAGTAGCCAATTATTTAAAACAGTGGGTAAGGCCAATATAAGATTAGCCTATCAACTTTTATTTGATTGGTTACAAAACGATGCGGTCAGCGTGCAAACCCAGGGCGTTCAACTTCGTATTCAAGTTCCACTCAGTACCACACCAATTATTTATACAGCGGGTACGGGCTTTGCTGGTATCATTTCTGAATTACCAGATAAGCAAAAACAGGCAGTACATTTAGCGGTTATTGCTTATCTATTTCAACAAAATCAAAAAAGCTGGCAATGGCCAGATCAGATTATTACCGAACATCAGCAAAATAATCAGCAAGATCAGCTTAGTGATGATGAAATTCTCTTGATTAAACAGGTGCAGTCTCAGATTAACTCATTGATAGAACATGGTTTGTCTCATGTTAGCAAAAGTCAATCTAACCAGCTACAGCTACTTAATATGTCCGCCAGAGCACAAGGGTTACCTATGTTAGCCGCTATGCTTAGGCAAATTTGCCAGTTAATTGAATTACAAGTTAATCGACATTTTTCTATTGAAGAACAAGATATTTTATTACTTTTAGCCCGTTTAACCGCACATTTGCAAATACTATTAAATAGCCATGGTCAACAGCTTACAGATATGCGCGGTAATCAAAAACGCCAATATCAAACCAAAAATCAAACGTTAGATTTATTGCCACTAGGTGGTTATTGGTGGCAAAGCAAAACCGGTGCTCAAGGTGCCACATTCTACTTTTGGCAACCTGAGGATAATCAGTATTACCAAACAACAATAGCTAGACCCAACAATGCCGATATCAATTTCTATCGCGAAGCGATCTGGCAAACTGTCTGTCTATGGCAATCAATGCCAAATATGCTGATGAAAAGAGGGTTTACCTTGCATAATCCACGTCTAGCTGATGGTAATAATTTATCTGCTTTGGGTTCTAATGTAACCATAAAAAAGACCGGTTGGAGTGATCAGGATTATCAAGTGTTTCGCACCACTAATGGTTTTCATGATTGGGCAGAGTTGTCCGATTATCTACAAAAAAATGATGTAAATGATTCTCTGTTTGACAATATATTGGCTATTCATATCACCAATTCACAAAAACCAGAATTAGATGAAATTAGACAATGCCTAGTTTGGTGTATTAAAGATAATAAAAATAATCAACTACAATTGAGACTATTTTGGGATGGTATAGATGAGCAGCGTATTAGAATATTAAATTGTTTTTTAAAAACAGAACACAAACCTTTAACTGTATTGGTAAAATGCATAAAAAATGACAATAATTTAGATCTGGAGCCTTTTGCACTTTTTTATCAAGAGTCGCAAACCAAGCAGATTAATTTACTATTTTTGGATTTTGATAACGAAAGTTTATTTGTTAGAAATAATACCCCCAAATTTTTCGAAAAATTCAATCATCTATTTGAAAAACTAAAATTATCAAACAAGAAAAAGCTCAATACGCAAATTGCTTACCAACAAGATCCTATTGCAACATATATTATAAAACCAACCCTAACCTTACTTGAAGCAATAACCAGTTCTGGTCGGCTAGTATTATCTAGTAGCGATAAACAAAAAATCGAGGTGTTACAATTTCACTGTAACTCACTTGGCTTAACCACGCTAAGCCATACGCTAAATAAACTAACCCAAAATCAACCACTAAAAATTGACCATATTCTACAAACGGCATATCTCTGCCATTTAATGAGCAAAACTCATTATCAATTGCCAATAGTATTAATGGATGAATTATGAATGGCTGATTTAATTAGGGGAATGAACAAATAAAAGAGCAATTATATGAAATGATCTGTCTATAAACTAACCAATCAAGATATTAATTACCATTTGCTTTGCTAAATTTTGTCTACCGTTAATAAATAATTTTATAACGGTATGGACTTATCAATATTTTTGCAAGATTATTAGATAGATTATTGCAAAATACCATACTATTTATCCTTAATTGGTTCATAATGTTACTATTTTATTTGATAATAACTATCCCAAAATAACTCTTTCTTTATTAAGGAAGGTCAAAACAATTCTATTAAGCTGTTTGATTACTCAATTTACCAATAAGAGACATTATTTCTGGCAGAATATCTAAAATTAAAGCTAATTGCTGCATTACCAGTAGATCATTATTGATTTGATCATCATTAAACGACAATGATTCAATATAACTGGTAACCACTTTTTTTAGGGCTTGATATTCACCATCGATTTTTTGGCTACTTAAAATATTAATTATATATACCGACACATCATCAAAAAGCTCAAGCGTGTGGGTAGAAATACTTTTATCGCGATGAGCACCGAGCGTCGATAAATAACTAATAAACATATGATTAAGTGTCAATAATCGGAAACCTTGTTCAATGACATCTGGTTTTACATGAGGCTCTTTGGTCATTAAGCTGATTAAGGATGATAAATCGGCATTACTGTCATGAGCAGCTCGTCGCGCAACTCGATATTTAGGATCATTGGTTTTGCCAGATACATATTGGCTTCCAATTAACGCTAAGTAATGACTATCATCATGGCAAACTCGATCGAGTAATTTAGGCAAATTTCTAAACTTCCAATCCGGCCAAATAAAACTAACAGCCAACCAAGCAATAAAACAACCAATTAATGTCGCAATAATGCGCGAAATTGCTACCGAAATACTGCTTTCACCAATCAAACTAAAACTAAAGAACACCAATAAAGTGATAAAAGCGGTCGCATAGGCGTATTGTGAATTCTTAAATAAGAAAAACAACCAACCGGTCAAAATTATTAATACTAATTGCGCTTCAACACTTGGGAATAAATAAGTTAATGGGATACCGACAACAATTCCTAAAACCGTGCCGATCACCCGTAATTTTAAGCGGTATTTTGTGGTCGAATAGTTAGGCTGACAAACAAACAGACTGGTTAAAATAATCCAATAACCATGAGAAAGATGAGAAAAGTAAATCACCATGTAACCAATAAAAAGTACGATACTCATACGAATTGCATGACGAAATAGTGATGATTTTAGCGTTAAATTTTGCTTAATTCTTGCAAAAATATCATGGAAGCGAGTTAGCTCTTCATCAATTAATTGATTATCTTCTTGAGCTTTAGACAAATGTTGCTCGGTATCAATATTGGCCAATAATAAATCGATGGCGAGCAAATTTTGGTGAAGATTTTGCAGCGACTTTATTAATAACAAATTGGCATTAGATTGTTGTCGATACTGAACGATTGCTTCTTCAAGATAAGTAAAATAACGAGCAAATAACGGATCATGATGATAAGTTTGATTTAATTTAATCGAAACCGCTAGCTTGGCACAAGCTTTAGCTTGTAAATTTAGAATTCGTGCAAAACGAAATAATAGATCACTATGTTTAAAGTGTTCACTGAGCGCTTGATAATCACCATGAGATGAACTCGCTCGCTCATGAATATCTTGGGCAACAAAATAATAGCTTAACATTTTCCTGATATAAGCTTGTCCACGAAATCCCTTTAAACGATTAAACAGCGAACGCTTAGCATCGTTAAACACCTTAATCACTTGAGTATTGCTTTCCGTTAACTCAAGAGTTTGCCGTTTAAAACCTTCCGATTCATCAGGATCGAACATAGCGGCTTTGGCATCAAGATAAAGTGATAGTTTTATAAAACAATTTGTTAGCGTTTGTTGAGTTGTGCGAATTGGTTGCACAATCGACTCAATTAATGAAACCACATTATACCAAAGTGCGCCCAATAGCAGAAAACAAGGAAGGGTATAGTTATCTTCAAACAGATTATGCCCAAGCATAGTATAAGCTGCAATCAACAACGAACCAAAAGCTATCACCCCGTAACGTTGCCCAAGCGAGCCGAGCATGATGAACATAAATGTTGAACTCACTAAACCAACAATAAACAGTAGAGGAAAATCAAACAATAACTCGACGGAAAACGTTGCAATCGCAAAGCAAACTAGTGTAAGCAGAATATTAATACAGCGACTCAACAAACGAGTATCAATTTCGGTCAATCCAGCGGCAACCACACCTAAAGTAAGCGGAATTACCAACGAGACCGAACCCAAATACCATGGTACTAGCGTCGAGCCAGTTAAGCTCACAAGCATACGAATACTAAATAGCAAATTACTGCTATAAAAGACTTTGCGTAAAGATATGATAAAAGAATGCACGTTATCGAGTGTTTGAAGAGAGTTAATATAATTAGGATAAGGATACTATAATCTTCAAAGTAAACAAAGCTTCTTTATGCTTTATCGAATAATGAATCATTATTTTATATCGTTAATTTATGATTGAATTATAAGAAAACAATTAATTTATTCTTATTTCATTTTTATTACTGTTTTTATTACCTTCATAAATATATTTGCATGTTCTATTTTGAATTACTGGGCATTTAAAAATTGGTCCTTATCACATTCAAAAATTAAATTCTTGAGTCAAACTCATTGATAACATTTACAAAAGTTTACAATTCAAACTTTAATAAAAGTTGCGTTGTTTTATTTAGTCAATATACTAGGCAAAAAATGATTAGAAAGTGATCAGTCTGATAGATAATTAAAATATAACAAAAATTTAATTGGTAGGATTGTCGAGATGCATTATAAAATTGCGGTATGCTGGTTATCCAATGATTTAGCTTTATCTTGTTTTAGTAATCACCGTCCGTTTCACTATATTTCGTTTTTCTACGGAAATTTAATTTCTTTGTTAAAATTATTTTGTCATTTATTTTACCGGCGGATGTTTTTAGCGTTATTATTCATTTTACTTGATTTAATTTCCTATCATAGCCAAGCATTAACCTCAGTGACATCAAATTTTGTTCATGGTAATGCACCTTATTTAACTTTCAATGGTGGGCGTACACGTGCAATTGATACTGAAGGATTGCTTGGAATTACCTTATCAAACGGGATTACATTTACTCCTTTAACCAATCCCTCTAGTGCTTCAAATCCTATTGAATTATCCACTGATGAGAGTTTTGCTGATATCGCTATGTTTATACCAACTGATGTTGATTCAGTTAACCTAAATCAACTTGTCCGTTCACCCTATAATTATTGGGGAGATGATGATGGCGATGGTCAGGGTAATAATGGTGTTTCAGCCACCGGCAGTTTAAGTTTATTAATTGTTGATAAATATAATCAAGCTGTTGCACGTAGTTCAAGATTGGACATATGTAAAGCGCCTTATAAATTAACTTTAAGTAATATTCCAAGCCAATTAAGCACAATATATGGTGTACCTAAAACCACTGTGTACGAATCTTCTACAGTTAATTATTATCTTAGCCCTAGGATGTCACCAACGGTATGTTTTGCAAGACCAAATTTAATGAATGGTGAAGGCTATTATGCTGGCCCAATTTCAATTTGGGAACCTAGGGAGGGGTTTTTTGTACAATCTACTAATTCTTTATATTATAATCTAAATTTCCCTACTACTGGCGCTAATGGTCTTTATTTCGATTTAAAAATAGTCGGTAGTGATTCTTTGACATGGGCTTCTGTTACTCATAGTGGTATTACTGCTACTATGACAAACCCTACAAGTACAAACGTCCGTGTAACCCTAACTGGTCCTGCCGCTACAGACTCGCAATGGCGTTCAAATAATCCGGGGAACATCCCTAGGCCATCTTTGCCTCAAGTATTTGAGTTAGTTGGTCGCGATAGTAATGGTAACCAGGTTGTCAAATATGGATTTAAGTTGAATCAATGGTTTGTCGATCGAGGAATTGTTACAGCATCTATGCGTGACCAAGAGTCTTGGTGCAATCAAATTGGTTACAGATTGCCTAAAATTAAAGATCTTACTAATGCCATTGGGGCTAATTTTACAAGTGCCTTTCCTCCTTCATCTGGCAATCATTATCAGCGGCAGATTGGTGCAGGTCTATTTACTGAATGGGGTAATGTTAACTTTGATAACCTTGATGAATTCTATTGGGTTAGTGATATCAACAATAATAATCTGTTTGATGTCAGCTCGGTCACCGGTTATGTTAGTAATAACGATCCAAACGATGGTAGTTCAGCTGCTTGCGTCACCCCATAGTTTTTATTCTTGAGGCCGGAGGTGATTAAGATTGCGCTTGATATTTATGTCAAATCCACTTCATCTTTTCTCGTCTTTGGAATTGTAGTGGTGATCTACATGTGCCTATGTTATTAAGTTCAAACAAGTAAAAAACGTACTGGCTAATAAAATTAAAGAGCAGTAATTGAAAGCCAATCAAGAAGTTTAAAATAAACACAGACAATGCACAGCATTGTCTGTGTTTCTATTTAAAAATGATCAGTTAATGATTAAATCATCAGCAGGAACGCCACCATCATGACTACCATTATCTTTTGCACCCGGTAACGCACGGGTGCGATCAATTGGTAAATAGTTGCCATTAGAGGTTTCGATTTGACATTCGCTCCAAAAGATAGAATATTTGGTGTTTGCATGCATACTTTCACCGCGGAAATAACATTTTGCCGCATTGTACAAGTCATTTCGACAAATAAGCGCAATTAATAACCAAACACTAGCAACACCAATGGAAATCCATTTTAAGTTGTGCCATAAAAAAGACCAAAAACCCTGTTTTCGAATACGACAGTAAACGAAGACTAATATTATAACTCCAACGAATCCTAAAAATTCATATAACCAAAATAACCACATATTGTTATCTCCTAAGCAACAATTAGTAGTTATTTTATACTATCTTTTGGATTACATCCACGAACCATTACGAATAATACCAACAGCAATACCTTCAATAGCAAAACTCTGTTGTTCTAAATCGATATCGATTGGCGCAAATTCAGGATTTTCAGCAAGAAGTTTTACATGTCGACCCTTTTGCGATAATCGTTTAACCGTGACTTCGTCATCAATGCGTGCCACAACCACTTGACCATTTTTAACATCTTGGGTTTTGTGTACGGCAAGCAAATCACCATCTAAAATACCAATGTCTTTCATTGACATACCTTGGACTCTTAATAAAAAGTCAGCTTGTGGTTTAAATAATGCTGGCGACATTTGATAATGGCTTTCAATATGTTCTTGTGCCAAAATTGGCGATCCAGCGGCAACTTTACCAATAAGGGGGATGCCTTCAAATTCGGATAAGTTCTCAGGTTGTTCCAATAATAGACGAATACCTCGCGATGATCCGGCAATCATTTCAATCGCCCCTTTTTTAGCTAATGCTTTAAGATGTTCTTCAGCTGCATTAGCAGATCGAAATCCTAATTTTTGGGCTATTTCCGCTCGAGTAGGTGGCATTCCGGTGGTTTGAATGTTTTCCTTAATTAAATCATAGATTTGTTGTTGACGTTCGGTTAATGGTCTCATAATCAATTCCTGTTTTTATATACAGATATATGTGATTATATACAGCTAAATAAACAAAACAACTGTTTTATCTAATTTTTTTGTTAATTGATGGTAAAAATTACAAAAAAACATTAGATTTACGATTTAAATCGCAAAATGAAATGATATTTTTCATAAAAGTGCTTTCCCAATAATTATTGGGCTAGGTGATTAAATAGGCTGAACACACTTAGGACTATTGAAAAGCTTATTTCAAGGATAGATTGTTATATATTCTGTTGTGAAGTTGTATGTTATAATCTGCACCAGTTGTCATTAGTCGGAATCTAGATTATGTCTTATATTGTTGCACTTAGTGGTGGAATTGCCAGTGGTAAAACTACCATTGCCAATCTATTTGCTCAATTAGGTGTGCCAATTATTGACGCTGATGTAATTGCTCGTCAAGTAGTTGCAATAGGAACCTCTGCTTTGACGCAAATAGTTAAGCATTTTAGTCAAGAAATCTTGTTAGCAAACGGTGAATTGGATCGTAGTCAGTTAAGGGAAATTATTTTCAATAATGATCATGAAAGATTATGGTTAAATAATTTACTGCATCCTATTATTGCACAAGAGACGCAAAAACAGTTTGCCGAGCAAACTGCACCTTATGTGATTTGGGTAGTGCCATTATTAATTGAAAATAATTTACAACATTTGGCTGATCGAATTTTGCTGATTGATACACCGGAAGAGTTACAATTAGAGCGATTAATTAATCGAGATGGAATCAGTGAGTCATTAGCAAATAGAATGATAAGAACACAAGTTTCTTTAACCGATCGTTTGGCATTTGCTGATGATATTATTGTTAATGATGGTAATTTAGCCGCATTAACAGTTCAAATTGATCATTTACACAAGCAATATTTACATAACTCAAAAGTTAAGAATAGCTATGAATAACATTATTTTTGAACATCCATTAAATGAAAGAATGCGTACTTGGTTACGTATTGAGTTCTTACTTAATCAGTTATATTTAAATCGCCATTTTCAACAAGCTAATGCGTTATTGTTTTTTCATTTATTATCAGAATTGTTGGAAATTATTGAACGTAATGATATTAAAGGTGATTTACTTAAAGAACTTGAAGCCCAAAAGCAAAAACTTTTATCTTGGATCGAACTTGATGGCGTTAATAAAGAGTTACTTAATGAGATGATTGAAAAATATGATCTTTACTTAACTCAATTTGATTCAAATTTACGCTTAGGACAAGTTTTGAAAGATGACCGTTTTATCACGGCAATACGGCAACGTTTAATGATACCTGGTGGCTGTTGTAGTTTTGATTTGCCATTGTTCCATTTATGGTTGAACCAGCCTCAGGAAGTACGTAATATACAAGTTGATAAATGGTTGCAGAATTTTGCTTTGCTTGATGAACTTTTAAAAACATGTTTGCAGTTTATTCGGCAGTTAGGGGAGTTTCACTCCTTTATTTGTACCAATAACTTTTTCCAAGAAACCAATGGTGAAGTAAATTTGATTCGGATCCGTGTTGCTTTAGATAAAAATACGTATCCCCAAGTTTCTGGCCATATGTCGCGATATAGTATTCGTTTTTTACCCCTGCATACTGGCGATTTTACCAATAACGATGCAATAGAATTTGAACTTGCATGTTGTTAGCTTACTATTATTTAAGAATGTTCAAATGAATAACAATACCATTACAATTGTAAAGTGTCCTGCCTGTCACAAAGATGTTGAGTGGTCCGAAAAAAGTCCATATCGACCATTTTGTTGTAAACGTTGTCAACTAATAGATTTAGGTGATTGGGCTACGGAAGAGCATCGTATTGCTGATAAAGAACTTACTGAACAAGATCTTTGGAGCGAAGACGAGATTTCCGATCTAATGAGTAAACATTGATGAAGATTTTAGGCATTGAAACCTCATGCGATGAAACTGGCGTTGCCATTTATGATGACAAGCAAGGACTTATCGCAAATCAACTCTATTCACAAATTAAATTGCATGCTGATTATGGTGGTGTAGTGCCAGAATTGGCTTCGCGCGATCATATTCGTAAAACTGTACCATTAATTCAAGCAGCGCTAAAACAAGCTAATTTAACGGCGAGTGATATTGATGGTGTGGCTTATACTGCTGGACCAGGCCTAATCGGGGCTCTAATGGTCGGAGCATCAGTCGGGCGTTCATTGGCTTATGCTTGGGGAGTGCCTGCCGTTGCGGTACATCATATGGAAGGCCATTTATTGGCACCAATGTTGGAAGATAATCCGCCAGCGTTTCCTTTTGTTGCTTTGCTAGTTTCTGGTGGTCATACCCAATTAATTAAAGTTACTGGCATTGGTGAATATGCGCTTCTGGGTGAATCAATTGATGATGCTGCTGGTGAAGCGTTTGATAAGACTGCCAAATTATTAGGATTAGATTACCCCGGTGGCGCAAAATTATCCAAACTCGCTGAACAAGGGAATACCTCACGTTTTCATTTCCCAAGACCGATGACCGATAGACCAGGATTAGATTTTAGTTTTTCTGGTTTGAAAACCGCTGCGGCTAATACTATTAATCTGCAAAAACAGGATCTTGATGAACAAACTAAAGCCGATATTGCAAGGGCATTTGAAGATGCATTAGTTGATACTTTGTTAATTAAATCACGCCGTGCATTAGATCAAACTGGTTTTAATCGTTTAGTCATTGCCGGTGGTGTTAGTGCCAATAAGACCTTGCGTAGCAAATTAGCTCAATTAATGGCTGAACGAAAAGGACAGGTTTATTATCCGCGATTGGAATTTTGTACTGATAATGGTGCGATGATTGCCTATGCTGGTATGATTCATCTTAAAGCATCACAATTTGCTGATCTCGCCATTGAGGTTAAACCAAGATGGCCGTTAAGTGAATTGTAAACGATGAGTAATTTCTAAGTTAATAACTTAATGATTGAATTTATTACACTTTATTAGTGGGATTAGTGGGGAAACTTCCCCACTTACATCGTTTTGCATTATAGGTTTTTATTATCAATAGATTTGTTTGAAGCGAGTTTTTCGATATTTCGGTTAATATTGAATAATATAGAAATTAACTCATATCCAATACGAGTAAACACAGTACCTACAATAATTGTTAGGATGCCACTTATGATGCCCATTAGGCCAGAACCAAAACTATATCGCAATATAAAAAGACTAGAGAAGATTACAACCAGACCTGAAATTGCGATAAGAATTAAGCTTATCCAATAGACTATAGTAATAATTTTAGGCGTAATCATCTTGTTAAAAAAGAATAAGTCCTTAAAAGAAAGACCTTCGGTATCGATTATATTTTTCATTTTTTATTTCCTTAATTAAAAATTAATAATTTTATTACTTTCACTTTACGAAAAAAAACGATACATTTAATAACAATTGGATTAATAAATCAACGCTAATTTCAACAAAGGTTTCCTTAAATTCAGTATGAAAACATTTATTCCCGGTAAAGATGCCGCATTAGAAGATTCCATTAACTATTTTCATCAACAACTAGATAAATATGATTTAGCCGTCAATGAGGCATCATGGCTTAACCCCGTGCCTAATGTTTGGTCGGTACATATCCAAAATACCCAATGTCCTCTCTGTTTTGCCAATGGTAAAGGTGCCAGTAAAAAAGCAGCTTTAGCGTCAGCACTTGGTGAGTATTTTGAACGACTTTCAACTAATTACTTTTTTTCTGATTTTTATTTAGGTGAAAAAGTGGCTAATGGTGAATTTGTTCACTATCCATCTGAAAAATGGTTCGCAATCCCGAAAGATAACAGCTTGCCAAAAGGATTATTATCACCCAATTTAATGAAGTTTTATGATCCGGATCATGAATTAACTGCGACCGATTTAATCGATCTACAGTCAAGTAATGGCGAACGTGGAATTTGCGCATTACCATTTGTGCAACAATCCGATGGCAAAACTATTTATGTACCTGTTAATTTAATTGCTAACTTATACGCTTCTAATGGAATGTCAGCAGGCAACACGCCAAACGAAGCACGCGTTCAAGGATTATCAGAAATATTTGAGCGTTATACTAAAAATAAGATCATCGCCGAAGCAATCAGCCTGCCAACCATTCCTGCTGAAGTACTCAATCGTTATCCAGCTGTGTTAGCGGCAATTGATGCGCTAGAAAAACAAGGTTTCCCCATTTACTGTTTTGATGCGTCTTTAGGCGGCGAATTCCCAGTTATCTGCGTAGTGTTATTTAATCCACAAAATGGGACTTGTTATGCCTCTTTCGGTGCACATCCTAATTTTGGTGTAGCCCTAGAGCGAACGGTTACCGAGTTACTGCAAGGTCGAAGCCTTAAAGATCTGGATGTGTTTTCCCCGCCAAGCTTTGATAATGATGATGTGGCGGATTTAAGTAATTTAGAAACCCATTTTATTGATTCAAGTGGCTTAATCTCGTGGGATCTGTTCAATGAAAAATCGGATTATGAATTTGTAGACTGGGATTTTTCGGGTACGACCGAACAGGAATTTGCCAACTTAATGGCTATTTTTGATCATCATAAAATCGAAGTGCTTATCATGGATTACCAGCATCTTGGTGTTTATGCATGCCGCATTTTAGCTGTCGGTATGTCAGAAATCTATCCGCCGGAAGATCTATTGATCGCCAATAATAATATGGCGATCCACCTGCGTGAACTGATCTTATCCCTCCCTCAACAAAAACGTACGGCAAAACAATTATTGGCGATTATTGAACAATTGGATGATGAAGGTTTAGATGATTTTGCTCGAGTTCGTGAATTACTTGGCATTGCAACCGGTAGAGATAATGCGTGGTTAACCTTAAGAATTGGTGAGTTAAAAGCCATGTTGGCATTAGCGGCGGCTGATTTACCGCAAGCAAAATTGTGGATCGACTGGACGGTTGAAATGAACGAATCCATTTTCACACCGGAACGCAATCACGCTTATCGTTGTTTACAAACTTTAGTTAATTTTATTATTGAACGCGGAGAGAATCAATTTAGTGATTACCAAAAGGCATTTAATAAAATGTATGGAAAAGACTGTGTTGATGATATGTGGCAATATGCGACCGCTAAAAAACAATTTTTCGGTCTAACTGAGTCGAAGGATGCTCAGTATGGCAATAATCCAATGGAACAATTTGCTATGCATCAAAAACTTTTAGCGGTTTATCATAAATTACAACAAACTATGTAACATGATGTCTTCTTATTAACGTAAAAAATGAGATAACCTAACCATAGTTATCATAACCGTCATGAATCGTTATTGGTGATTATCTAATGGCGATTTTGGTTTGATATTTAGTAATAAAAGGACTATATTTGAGAGATATATCACAGAATTTAGTTTTTATGCTTATCAAGCTTATCTAAATCACTTAATATAAAAACAATCCTAAATTGGATTATTCTATAACTGATAAATCAAATTATAGTTTTTTGAACATAATAAAGCCCTTTGAGGCATCGTTTTTTACTTAAAGCAATAAGCCTAATTTCCTTATTGCTTTTCACTTTTCTCTACAATTTTTATCGCCAGTATAGTTAGCTAAAACATAATCAAGTTGAACAAAATTAAATCATAAATCGCTATATCATAAAAAACTAGATCAGATCATTTTTCAATTTTTAGTATTGTTTATTAAATTATCTATCGAGGCTAAATGATGACAATTCTTACCGTAGGTTTTGCTTGTTTAGATTTGGTTTGTGTTAGTTCCGCTAGTTTAGAACAAAGTGGTTTAAACTCATCTGCTAATATTGTGCGTAGTGGTGGTGGGGCATGTGCTAATGCGGCTTATTTACTCGCCCTTTGGGGGGAGAAGATTTATCACATTAGTCATTTAAACAACGATAATTATGCTAATCAGATTGTATCAGAACTTACCGATGCTGGTGTTAATACTGGGCAATTTATCTTTTCTGAAAAAATGGTTACGCCTTTAGAAGCTATCACCATTGATGAGAAAGCCGGAACCCATTCAGTGATATCTCACCGGTTAACCACACCGCCTAAGTTAACCATGGCGGAAAAGAATAAGCTTAACCATTTTATGCAAACCATGAATGGTCATAAACATGATATTGTTATCTTAATTGATGGATATGAGGCAGAATTAAGTGAATATCTCATCGAGCATTTACCTAAAATTAAAGTGATTATGTGTATCGATAACCTATCTGATTCTAGCCTATATTTAGCACAACATGCTGATTATTTAATTGTGACGGAAAAATTTGCCGGTGCGTTTTTAAAATTAAAAAACTTTCGTCATCGAGAAGAGATTAAAAATGCGCTTAAAAGATTACGCAGTTTAACCAATGGCAAAGTTATTATTCGCTTGGACAAAAAAGGCTGCGCATATCTTGATCGTCAACAAGTGGTCATCATCCCAGCCTTTGAGAATCAATCATCTGATTACCTGATTGATGTCGCTATTTTTCAAGGTGCTTTTGCCTATGGGATTAGTTATGGTTGGTCTTTAGAAAAAACTATATTATTTGCCAACCTTTCGCTTGCTGCAACTAATCAACAAAAAAGAGGGCGAAACGCAATGCCAAACTTGGTTGATATAAATCGTGTAGGGAAAAGCTTCAGTAACAAATTTACTCAATATTTTTAATGTATAAGTTAGCCTATTAACAGCCTATGTTGTTTTTATTTAGGCGATTTGAAAACTCCAAAAAAGTGTGCCTCTATTTTTTATTTAAATAGCTTTCCTCGATTTTTGGCGACTAAATGGCTTTTTATTTGATTGCCTTTAGGTTGTTTTCGCTTTTCGGTATTATTTCTCAACGGCGACAATATCTAGATGAGGAAGGCGAATGAGTTTTTTCAAATGGCTAATATCGACCGAAGCTCCATCTTGTTAAAATAAGCTTCACTGAGTCATATTAACCAATTCTTCCAGTTGATTGATTATGGGCATGATAATATGCCCAAAGTATAACTATTAGTTTTTTACACCGTTAGATTTTGATTCCCGGATGTTATTAACAAATAGCTAGATGATACTCACCGCTCTTGAACATCAGCACTTTGTTACAACGTAGCGATTGATGCATCCCACAGTATAGATAAGTTCTCAATAATTTCTCATCGCGACTAACCTTGTCTGGCAAACTCACCGGCTTGCTGGATGAGTTCATCATTAGGTGTCACGCCAGTGTATAAAATAAATTGTTCAACCGCTTGTAACACTGCAACATCTGCACCGGAAATAATGGTTTTATTTAACTTTTTGGCATATTTAATTAGTGGTGTCTCAACGGGTAGGGCGACTACATCAAATATAATATCCGCTTGGTTAATCATTGCTTCACTAAACGATAGTTGGTCTGCCTCAACGCCACCTTGCATGCCAATTGGCGTAACATTGATAATTAATTTTGCTTGTTCAGGAGTAATGGTTGATTCGTCCTTGACCCATTTGTAATGATAACGCTCAGCTAAAGCTTGGCCTTTCTCCTCATTCCGTGCACAGACAATTCCATGTTTAAAACCTGCATCATAAAATGCACCAATTACAGCATTTGCCATCCCACCGCTACCTTTTAAAACAAACGGCGTATTATTACTTATATGATTGGCTTTAATCAGCTTCTCAACAGCAATATAATCAGTGTTATAGGCTTTTAGATAGTGGTCAGTATTAACAATGGTATTGACCGCTTGAATGGATTGTACTGAGACATCTAATTCATCAATAAATTCAATACATGCTTGCTTATAAGGCATTGAAATAGCACAACCGCGAATCGACAATGCTTTGATACCATAAATCGCATCTTTTAAATTATTGGTGGTAAATGCTTTATAAAGATAATTTAAATCTAATTTCTCATATAAAAAATTATGAAAACGAGTACCAAAATTACTAGGTCTAGCTGAAAGTGACATACAAACCGTAGTATCTTTGTTGATAATTCTTGCCATTAAACAAAATCCTTGTGATTATATTAATTAATTTAGTATTCTAACATTTTTTCAAATTTAACTTTATCAAATTATGGTTGCAAATAATACTGGTCCCAAAATTACTCAAGAAAAAGCCACGGTAAGGGTGATGATAGCCCTTTATTGCCGCCAGAAACACCATACCCCGAAAAATCAGCTTTGTGATGAGTGTAATGATCTGTTGCAATATGCCATGCAACGTTTAACTATGTGTCGATTTGGTGAACAGAAAACCACCTGTGAACTCTGTCCAAAACATTGCTATCGCAAAGACTACAAACTAAAAATCAAAGAAGTTATGCGCTATGCCGGCCCTAGAATGATGCTCCATCACCCAATAATGGCTGTTAAACATCTCTATAAAAACTTAAAAACTATCTTGAAGAGATTTCGAGAAAAGCATTCAATTAAAACGAAATAACATTAAGGAAAATATCGAAGGATAGCCTATTGTATAATCATTTCTTAATTCTGTTTATAACCTATTCTAACCATTAAAATCGTTGTAATGCTAATTTACATCACCATCTCAAACTTCATGATTGAGATAATGATGTTATTCAGATTAAATCATAGTTATATTAAATGATAGCTATACTAAATGATAGTTGTATAGACCTGATTGTTTAGTAAGTTTTTAGGATCGAACTGCTGTTTGATAGCCCGCATAAGTTGGCGATTTGTTGCTGGAATGGCGTCGTTGTAATAACTAACTTTTGCGGTACCAATGCCATGTTCGGCTGAAGGTAAGCCACCAAGTTCCAAACATTTTTGATACAGTGCTTGATGGACTAGTTGCAGATCGCTTTGCCATTGATGGTCATCACGATCATCACGCAAAATACAGAGATGAATATTCCCATCCCCAGCATGACCAAAGGCTAACATGCGTACTTTGGTTTGTACTTCAAGCTGTTTGGTAAAGTTAATAAAATCGGCAATACGATTTATTGGTACCACAATATCAATCGGATCTTGCTGGGTTACTGCCTCAACCGCGCGCACTAATGAGCCGCGGATTGTCCAAATTTGATTGGTTTGCTTACTATCTTCGGCAACAAAAAAGTCACAATCACCTAAATTAGCCAATAATTGCTGGCGTTGTTGTTCGATGGTTTGCAGATCGGCGCCATCCAACATAATAATCAAATAAGCTTGGCTATTAGGTAGTGGAAATTGAAAACCCGAGTACTGCTCGCCCCATTGTGCCACTTTACGCTCGACAAATTCTAACGCTGTTGGGGTTAGGGTATGCAGTACGGTGGTAATATTGGCAATGGCTTGTTCAATGGTATTAAAACCGACAATAAACGTTTGCGATACTTTCGGTTTGGCTATCAGTTTTAGTGTACATTGAGTGATAATACCTAAAGTGCCTTCACTACCAATAAACAGATGTTTTAAGGCAAGTCCGGTATTGTCCTTAACATTTTTGCTGCCAATAGTTAACACACTTCCATCAGCCATTACTACTTCGAGGGCTTGCACATAATCACGGGTCACACCATATTTTACTGCTCGCATGCCACCAGCATTGGTACTGATATTTCCGCCAACAGTAGCGGTTTTCGCGCCAGGATCGGGTGGATAAAATAGGTCATGTTGTTCGACAAACTGTTGCAGATCTTGCAGCAAAATACCAGGTTGTACGGTAACGGTAAAAGTTTGCTTATCTAGCTCAACAATATTAGTCATCAATGATAAATCAAGAATAATACCACCATTAGGAATGGTAGAACCAACCAAGTTAGTCCCCGCGCCACGAGTAGTAATATTCAGATTGTTTGCATTTGCAAATTTAACCACCTCAACCACTTCGGCAGTAGTTTTGGGGTAGACTAAAATATCAGCCTGACCGTATTTTAGCTGTAAACCATCAGTCAGGTGCGATGGTGGGATGGCATTTTGTAAGACGATACGTTGGGGGTCTTTAATAATATCTGTTAGTTTGTTCATGTTGAATTACCGACTATTTATAGCTTTTATCAAAGTGGTTGGCTAACTTGTCACCAAGGTATTGAATCACCATTACAATAAAAATAAGAATAACAACGCATAAAATGAGCACTTCGGTCACATAGCGTTGATAACCATAACTGATGGCTAAGTCACCAATGCCACCACCACCTACAACGCCGGCCATTGAGCTAAAGCTGATAAGTGAGATGGTAGTGACGGTTGCGTGACGAATTAATTGTGCCATCGCCTCAGGAAACAAAATGCCAAATATAATCCGCAGATGTGATGCTCCACTGGCTACCGCTGCCTCAATTACCCCTTTGTCAATTTGACTAAAGGCGTTTTCCGCTAATCTGGCATAAAAAGCGATAGCGGCTATCGAAAGTGGTAAGATCACAGCTTTAGGACCAACTGCGGTATCAACCAATAATGCTCCTAAAGGCAGTACTGTCACCATTAATATTAAAAACGGAATGGAACGAGTCGCGTTGACGACAAAATTAGCAATACTGTTGATGATTCTATTTTTGAAGAAGAATTGATTCGACATTAAAAACAGCACTAAACCGATTAATGTACCGAATATTAAACCGGCTAACAATGACCAACTTACCATAATAAATGTCTCGTAAGCGGCTTTCCATAACATTTGCGCTATTTCGGCAATGGTGAGTTTTATCATTAATTTATTTCCTCAATAATCACTTCTTGAGCTGCCAATTTGGTTATTAGATTTTCAATATTTGCCGGTTGACCAATGAGTTCAATCACTAAATTACCTAAAGCTTGGTTGTCGAAGTATTCAATAAAACCATGTAAAATATTAAATGCAACCTGCGTTTCAATAGCAGATTGATACAGTATTGGTTGGGTGGTGTTTTCGTTAATGTAACGCAAACGGACCAATTTACCTTTAACGTTTTGTTTGATGATATCCGGTAAATGAGTGTTTTCATCAATATTGAGAAATTCTTGCGTGAACGGTTGTTTCGGACAGGCAAAAAGGTTGAAGGTGCTATTCATTTCGACAATTTCACCTTGCGACATTACTGCAACCCGATGACAGATTTTTTTTACCACATCAATTTCATGGGTGATTAGTACAATGGTTAATCCAAATTCTTGATTGAGCTGTTTTAGTAGATCAAGTATTGCGCTAGTAGTGGTGGGATCTAATGCACTCGTTGCTTCGTCACACAAAAGAATTTTGGCGTCATTAGCTAGCGCTCTGGCAATGCCGACTCGCTGCTTTTGCCCACCACTGAGTTCAGCAGGATAGGCACTAGCTTTATCACTTAATCCGACTAAAGCAAGCAATTCGTTGACTCTGTTTTTAACGGCATCGCCTTTTTTACCGGCAGCTTTAAGCACAAAGGCAATATTTTCATAGACAGTTTTCGATGATGCCAAATTGAAGTTTTGAAAAATCATGCCAACATGAAACCGAAACGCCTGTAATTCACGACCGCGTAAGGTTTGAATATCAACACCATTGATAATAACTTGTCCGCAAGAGGGTTCAGCAAGTCGATTCAGTGTTCTCACTAACGTACTTTTACCGGCACCGCTTGAGCCAATGATACCGAAGATCTCGCCTTGATTCACATCAAATGAGACCTTTTTAACTGCTTCAACTACTTGCTCTTTGGCTGTAAATTTTACTGAAACATTTTTTACTTGAATTAACGGATTAGTTTGCATAATTAAAATAACTGATAATCAGGTTTTTGGAAGGTATAGAAAATACCATTTTTATCATTAATCACTTGATTAAATTCAGGTGATTGCAGCACCTCAATAATGTCTTTACCTAAGCTATCTTTTGATTCAGCACGAATGGCAATAACATTTTTATGATCCTTATCTAATACTTCGTGATAAAGCGCTTTAGAGAGATCTAAACCAGCACCGATGGCATAATTACCGTTAACGACTGATAACGCAACATTGTCTAAAGAGCGTGGTGTTTGCGGTGCTTCAATTGGCACTATCTCTAAACCATAAGGATTTTCAATAATATCTTTAGGGGTTAAGTTATTTTTATCTACATTTGCATCAAGTTTAATTAATCCTGCTGCTTCCAAAATACGTAAAGCACGAGCTTCGTTAGTTACATCGCTAGAGATGGTCACTTGATCGCCCTGTTTTAATTGCGAAAAGTCAGTAATTTTGTTTGAATAAATACCGGCGCCAGCAGTCGGAACAAAGCCAATCGCAATAATGTCTAAGTTGCGAGCTTGTTTGAAGTTATTAAGATAAGTCAAATGTTGAAACAAATTAACGTCGATATCTTTGTTAGCTAACGCTAAATTTGGTTGAACATAATCGCTAAATTCACGAATTTCAATGTGGTAGCCTTTCTTCTCTAAACCTGGGGCGATAGCTTGTTTAAACATATCACCATAAGGACCAGCGGCAACGCCTACAGTAATTTGATTCTCTTTTTTAGCACTGTCACAACCAGTTAATACCAACAGTGAAGTTAAAATGGCTAAACTTGCCACAATTAATTTTTTAAACATGATAATTTTTCCTTAAGTTTGGAGAGTCTTTCTAAAGCTGCAATTAGCGTAGGTTCTTGTTTAGCGAAATGGAAGCGAATATAACGATATTCAGGATGTTTAAAAAAGGCCGACCCTGGCACTGCCGCTACGCCGACTTCTTTAATTAACCATTCACAAAATTCAAAATCAGTCTTAAATGGATTTAACGTTGAAATATCCACTAAAACATAATAAGCCCCTTGTGGCTCATAATAAGTAAGCCCCAAGTCATCCAATCCCTTTAAAAATAGACGACGCTTAGCGGTATAGGTTTCGGTTAATTGTTGATAATAATCATCCCCTAATGCTAACCCGGCACAAGCCGCTTTTTGCAATGGCGCAGCTGCACCGACGGTTAGAAAGTCGTGGATCATCTTACAACCATCAATAATTCTTTTATCGGCAATAATATAACCGAGTCGCCAACCAGTGATCGAATAGGTTTTAGACAACGAGCTACAGCAAATAGTGCGCTCTCGCATATTGGCAAAGCTGGCTAAGTAAAGATGTTGATGTGGAGCATAAACCATATGCTCGTAAACTTCATCAGTAATAATATAGGCATCAAATTCAATCGCTAATTGGCTAATATATTCAAGCTCACTCTTAGTAAACACTTTGCCACAAGGATTGCTAGGATTACATAGAATTAGCGCCTTTGCCCCTTGCTCAAACGCTTCACGAAGTTGTTGCTTATCAAATTCAAAGGTAGGTGGAATGAGTGGCACATAGATTGGCGTCGCATCAGACAAAATAGCATCCGCACCGTAATTTTCATAAAACGGTGAAAAAATGATAACTTTATCTTTCGGATTACAAACCGTCATCACCGCGCACATCATCGCCTCGGTACTACCGCATGTTACCAACACATTCTCATCGGGATTGATATCAATCTGCATTAATTTTTGTTGCTTTTTAGCTAACAAACGCCGAAACTCAGCCGAGCCCCAAGTGATTTCATACTGATGAGGGCCGTAATCAGCAGCTTGTTTTAACGCATCGATTAACGGTTTAGGTGGATCAAAATCTGGAAATCCTTGTGACAAATTGATAGCTTGATATTGGTTAGCGATCCGAGTCATCCGACGGATAACCGAATCTGAAAAGTGATCGAGTCGATTGGCTAGTTTATGCATTGTTTTTTATATATTAAAATTATGAGGTCGAAAATTATAATATAAAATCTTTATTAAACCGTTAAATAATATATTTATATATCGTTATACTTTTTTCTTATAACTCAATTAAGTTAAAAGTTAGATATGCTACATCTACACTTTTTCATAGAATAAAATTAAATGGAAACGTTTTATTTAATGCCAGCAATATTAAATAACCTAATAATAAAAGTTATAATATTACAAACCGATAAGCCTATTTTGCCACTTTTATCTAATTTAAATTAAAGGTAATAACATCAGCTTTCATGTCCACGATAAAATATGACATCAACTTATACTCTACAACTCATTCAGGGAAGGGAGAGCTTATTAATAAAATCTTTCTATCTATTATCTAAAAATCATTGGTATAGGTTCGTTTTCTGGTTATTCGATTTTATCCTATTTGGTTTTTGGGGATCAGTTTATTTTTATAACTTATAGAGTAGGTTGTTTAATTTATTTAACTTTTTATTTTTTTTGAAGAAAAACTGAATAATGGTAAAAAAATTCTGTTTATAAAAAGCTTAGTTGTTCCAATTCATTAGTCAGTTCTTTACGATAGTTAACAAATATAAAATAAAAAAATGTTGCATAGTGTTTTTTCAGTCACTATACTTTTTTAACCGTTTATTGCAAACGGTAAAAATTTGAATAATAAATATAAAGTGAAAATAAATCATAAAATTACTTGACAGGGCTGTCGAAATGCATTATAATTTTCAACACACAACACACAATATGGACAACCTATAATTTAACGTCGTTAAAGTTAAACTCGCAACTTTTATTTTTTGCTCCAATTAAATTTTTATCGAAATTTCATGGAATTCAGCGAAACTTATCGGTATTCTGGCGTGATTCCTTTTTATCTCAGCCGATCTTTTTAGGGTTCTCATTGTGCTTGTTGTTAATAACTTCCTATTCGAGCCTTGCTTTAACTTCTAAAACTACGAATATAATTAATGGCCATTCGCCATATTTAACTTTCGACAATGGTCGCACCCGAATAACAAACACCGACGGTTTGCTCGGAATATCCCTTTCGAATGGTGATATATATACGCCCACAACCAATAATTCAAGTTTAGTCAATCCTATCGTTTTACCTACTGCCGGCCAGAGCTTTGCGGATATTGCTATGTTAGTGCCAACAAATACAGATTCTGTCGCATTAAGTTCACTTATTGGTACACCTTATAACTATTGGGGTGACGACGATGGCGATGGTCAAGGGGGGAATGGTATCACCGCTACGGGTAGTTTAAGCTTATCCATTGTTGATAAAAATAATCAAGCAGTTACCCGTAATGAAGTACTGGCTATCTGTAACGGGCCTTATAAATTAACCTTATCAAATACTGAAGGTACATTAAAAACACGTTATGGGGTTCCTAATGAAAGTCGTTTTACGGCAGGTAATGTCAGTTATTATATTAATCCTAAGGCATCACCTTCGGTCTGCTTTGCTAGACCAATTTTAATTAATGGAAGTGGTTATTATGCAGGTCCGGATTCTATATGGAATCCTGATAGGGGTTTTCTTCCGCAGTCGGTTATGCCTTCATCTTACGATTCAAATTTTCCTACTACTGGTGCAAATAATTTGTATTTTGATTTAGAAATAGGTGGTATTAATCAGGCCTTATATTGGGCACCAGTTTCTCACGGTGGTATTACGGCAACTATGACTAATTCAACTAGTAATAACGTTCGCGTTACGCTAACCGGCCCAGTAGCAAAGCCATTGCAATGGCAATCAGATAATCCAGGCGAAATCGACAGACCATCTTTACCTCAGGTATTTGAGTTAGTTGGTCGTGATAGTCATGGTAATGCCGTCGTCAAATATGGATTTGAGTTAAAGCAGTGGTTCGTAAATCGTGGTCATCAGGAATTTGATTATCCTAATATATTATCTTGGTGTACTAATATAAAATATCGCATGCCTAATGTTAAGGATCTAACTAATACGTCTTGTCAAGGAGCGAATTCAGGTTATTGGTGTGAAGGTGTAGTTGGTGCTACACCTTCATCACCTAATAATTATTACCAGCGTCGCATTGGTGGGGGATTCTTTGCAGAGTGGGGATCTGTGTCTTATTACGACTCTGCTGAATTCAATTATTATGCTTATTGGACGAGTGATGTGCAAAGTACAAGTAATCACCAGTTTGTTGTTAGCTCGAACAGTGGTAATGCCTCTCGCTATACATCCATCGACCATGGAATTTGTGCCTATCCTTAATTAATTTTTTAATGTTTAAATCGAAACTGACGCAGTATGAGCTGGAAAAATTGCGTCAGTTCGCTAGATAAGAATTGACTTACAAAAACGATTTCGTGACATTAATGTAAATTATCGACACTAATTGGATGAATTTATTTTTTGAGGAATAGTTTTTTAATAAATTTTTTTAATTAGTTAATATCTACTGATGGCATAGACTGCTTGATTCATTTCTACAAATGAATAACCTAATTTATAAATTACAAAATGAATGTAATTAGCAATAACTTTTTATTAATCCTTATTCTAAAAAATTAATGTATTAAGAATAATATTTAAATTGTTTAACTCTATATTTTTAATGAATAAACAAAGGCTTATAGCATGAGTTCTTGACAATTTTTCTAAAAGATAACCTTTTTTAAGGAATGAGGAAAAAAGTAATTAACAACAATTTTCTATTGTTATTATTCTAATAAGTTGCAGTTAAAAAAGCTAATGTTAAGCTTTTTTAACTTCGATGGCATTAAATAAACCGTTACCATTTAATCCATTTATATGAGAAGGTAAATTATACCAATCTTTTTATCTGTTCTTTACGATAGTTAACAAATAAAAATAAAAAAATGTTGCATCGTGTTTTTCCAGTCACTATACTTTTTTATCCGTTTAATGTAAACGGTTTGAATCTAATTGATTAGTGTGAAAAAACATATAATTCAGAAGATTATTTGATGGAACAGTCGAAATGTATTATGGTTTTAATCAGGCAATTTGGTCAGCTTATAATATAACTTTCCCAAAGTTTAACTCGCGACATTTATTTTTCACCTTAATTTATTTTTTATCGAAATTGCACCAGATTATGCAATTTTTTTCACGACAATTCTTATATCATTCCTTTTTATTCCTGCATATTTTTTTAGAATTCGCATTTGTCTTGTTATTAATAACTCCCTATTCTAGCCTAGCCATAACCGCTAATACTTCGAATATAATTAATGGTAATCCGCCATATTTAACTCTCGACGGTGGCCGCAGCCAAATAACAAATACCGACGGTCTGCTTGAGATATCCCTTTCGAATGGCGATAAATATACTCCCTCAACTAATAATTCAAGTTCAGTCAATCCTATCGTTTTACCCGCTGTAGATCAGAGTTTTGCGGATATTGCTATGTTAGTGCCAACGAATGCTGATTCTATTGCATTGAGTTCACTTATTGATGCGCCTTATAATTATTGGGGTGATGTTGATGGCGATGGTCAGGGGAGAGATGGTATTACCGCTACTGGTAGTCTAATGTTATCCATTGTTGATAAAAATAATCAGCCGGTATCGCGTAATACAGTGCTTACTATTTCTAACGCACCTTATAAATTAACATTATCTAATACTAATGCTATGCTAAAAACACGTTATGGTGTACCTAATGAAAGTCATTTTACTGCGAGTAATGTCACTTATTATATTAATCCTAAGATATTAGCAATGATTAGTTTTGCTAAACCGGACATGAATAAAAGTTCAGGTAATTTTGCTGGCCCTGCTACCATTTGGCACCCTAATAAGGGTTTTATTCCTCAGTCAGTTACGCCATCGTCTTATGGTTTAAACTTCCCGACTACTGGTGCTAATAATTTGTATTTTGATTTGAATATTGTTGGTAGTAATCAAGCATTATCTTGGGCGGCAGTTTCTCATAGTGGTATTACTGCTACTATGACCAATTCAACAAATACCAGTGTTCGCGTCACCCTAACTGGTCCTGTTGCTACACCAACGCAATGGAATTCAAGTAATCCGGGGAATATCGATAAACCATCTTTGCCTCAGGTATTTGAGTTAGTCGGTCGAGATAGTCGTGGTAATGATATCGTCAAATATGGATTTGAGTTAAAACAATGGTTTGTCAACCGTGGTTCTGATAGATACGACTATTCTAATACATCATCTTGGTGTGCCAATATTGGATACCGTACACCTAAGGTTAATGATCTAACTAACGCGACTTGCCAAGGAACTTGGGCTGGAGGGCTTTATCCCTGCCAAGGTGCTGTAGGCGCTACACCTTCGTCACCTAATAATCATTATCAACGCCGTATTGGAGCTGGGTTTTTCACGGAGTGGGGGTTCATGCCGGCTTACCCTAATGCCAGCTTCGGTCACTATCATTATTGGACGAGTGATGCTACCGGTCTTGACCAGTTTTCCGTTGGTTCATACCATGGTACCGTGGCTATAACTCCCACTAGTTCGCGCGACATTATTGGTCTTTGCGTCTATCCTTAGGGTTAATTTCTTAGTTTTTAATCCTTGGTTAAAGTGAACTAAATATAGGGAAAACTAAAGTTAGTTTGTTAGAAAATAATTACCTTGCAAAAGCAATTGCCTTGACGAAGTTAGTAGTAAAAACAATGGTCTGGCGTCAGTGAGAATCATCCATCATCAATAATTTGGTTAAATTTATTTTTGAGGAATGATGTTTTTAGTAAATATTTTTAATCAACAAACATCGGCTGACGGTATAGAGAGCTTGATTCTTTTTACAAGAATAACTTAATTTATAAATTACAAAATGAATGTAATTAACAACAGTTTTTATTACTATTTATGCTGAAAAAATTAATGTATTGGCAATCATATTTAAATCGGTTAACTCTATATTTTTTCTTAAATGAATACTGGTTGACGATATGGGGCTCTTGACTATTTTTACAAAAAATAGCTTATTTTATAAAATGCGGAAAAAATGTAATTAACAATAATTTCTATTGTTATTATTCTAATAATTTGCTCTATTGAAAGATAACGTTTTACTTGTTTAACTTCAAAGGTGTTAAATAAACCGTCACCACTTAATTCATTTATAGGGAAAGCTTAATTATACCAATCATTTTGTCCATTATTTACTATAGTTTACAAATAAAAATAAAAAAATGTTGCATCATCTTTTTACTGTCACTATACTTTTTTTAACTGTTTAATGTAATCGGTTAAAATTTAAATAATAAGTACAAAATCGCAGATAAATTAATGGAATAGCCGACAGGATTGTCAAAATGCATGAAGATTTTAAAAACGAAACATGGACAACCTATAATTTAAATTCGCTAAAGCTAAGCTCGCAACTTTTATTTTTTACTTCAATTAAATTTTTATCCAAATTTCATGGAATTCAGCGAGATTTATCACCATTCTGGCTTCGTTCCTTTTTATCCCGGCAGATCTTTTTAGGGTTCTCATTTGGCTTGTTGTTAATGACTTCCTATACTAGCCACGCGTTGGCGTCTAAAACTTCGAATATAATTAATGGCAATCCGCCATATTTAACCTTCGATGGTGGTCGAACACGTGCGACTGATACCGAAGATCTACTTGGAATATATCTTTCTAATGGTGATAAATTTACCCCCACAACTAATAGTTCAAGTTTAACCGAACCAATTGAGTTACCTGAAGTTGGTCAGGGTCTTGCCGATATTGACATGTTTGTGCCAACGAATACAAATTATATTGCTTTAAAAGCACTTATTGATCCACCTTATAATTATTGGGGTGATGATGATGGCGATGGTGATGGTGCTAATGGTATCTATGCTAATGGTAATTTAAGATTATTAATTGCTGATAAAGACAATCGAGTAGTTACACGTAACCAAGAACTCTCTATTTGTAGAGCGCCTTATAAATTAACATTATCTTATAGTGGGGGTAAATTAGTAACACGATACGGTGTACCTAGAGAGACTCTTTTTAGTTCAGGTAGTACCATATATTATATTATTCCTAAGGTGGAATCACCAATGGTCTGTTTTGTTAAGCCTAATTTAGTAAATGGTTCACCAAATGACTTTAATCACCGTGAATTTGCTGGTCCTGCTTCCATATGGGATTATCAGAATGGTTTTCTTATCCAATCATATGTTCCATCCTCTTACCATTTAAACTTTCCTACAACTGGCGCTAATAATTTGTATTTTGATTTACATATAGGACGTATTAATCAACCCCTTTTTTGGGCACCAGTTTCTCGTGATGGTATTACAGCTACTATGACCAATTCAACAAATACCAGCGTGCGAGTCACCTTAACTGGTCCTGTTGCTACACAATCGCAATGGAATTCAAGTAATCCGGGGAGCATTTCTAAGCCATCTTTGCCTCAGATATTTGAGTTAGTCGGTCGTGATAATGATGGTAACGCGGTTGTCAAGTATGGCTTTGTGTTAAAGCAATGGTATGTCAATAGTCCTAGGTATCTCACTTATTCTCTTACATCTTCATGGTGCGATAATATCGGATACCGTCTTCCAACGGTCAGTGATTTAACTAATGCAACTGTTCAAGATTTTGTTGGCGCTATGCCATCATCACCTGGAAATTATTACCAGCGTCGTATTGCTACCGGGCTATTTACGGAGTGGGGAAGAATGGATCAATATAAGAGTGCTAACTTTGCCGGAGGCTTAGAAGATAGGTCTTACTATTGGACAAGCGATATCAATGGTCGTTACATCGGTACTGTTGATCCAAAAACGGGTTTAGTGCTGTCGCAATATTCTTCCGATTTCTCTAGAAACCACGTACTCTGCGTATATCCTTAGCACATGTTTCATTGTTCTTAATCCATATATTTGAGCGCTAAGGAGGGGAAATATAGAGTTAGTTTGCTTGAGAATAATTGCCTAGCAAAAGCAATTGCCTTGACGAAGTGAGTAATAAAAAGCGATGGTTTGGCGTCAGTGAGAATCATCCATCCTCAATAATTTGGTTAAATTTATTTTTGAGGAATGATGTTTTTAGTAAATATTTTTAGTAAACAAACATCGTCTAACGGTGTAGAGAGCTTGATTCTTTTTAAAAGAATCACTTAATTTATAAATTACAAAATGAATGTTATTAACAACAGTTTTTTATTACTATTTATGCTAAAAAATTAATGTATTGGCAATCATGTTTAAATCAGTTAACTCCATATTTTTATAAAATAAATATTGGTTGACGATATGGGTTCTTGACTGTTTTTACAAAAAAATAGCTTATTTTATAAAATGCGGAAAAAATGTAATTAACTACAATTTTCTATTGTTATTATTCTAATAAGTTGCAGTTTTTAAAGCTAATGTTTAGCTTTTTTAACTTCGATGGTATTAAATAAACCATTACCATTTAATCCATTTATATGAGAAGGTAAATTATACCAATCTTTTTATCTGTTCTTTACGATAGTTAACAAATAAAAATAAAAAAATGTTGAATCGTGTTTTTCCAGTCACTATACTTTTTTAACCGTTTGATGTAAACGGTTAAGTTCAAATAGCAAGTGTAAAGTATAAATAAATCAAGATATTACTTGACAGGGCTGTCGAAATGCATTATAATTTTCAACACAGAACACAGAACACAGAACATGGACAACCAACTAATTTAAATTCGTTAAAGTTAAGCTCGCAACTTTTATTTTTCACTCCAATTAATTTTTTATCGAAATTTCATAGAATTCCACGGAACTTATCACCATTCTGGCATCGTTCCTTTTTATCTCAGCAGATCTTTTTAGGGCTCTCATTTGGTTTATTATTAATAAGTTCCTATTCTAGCCGGGCTTTAACCTCTAAAACTACGAATATAATTAATGGCAATCCACCATACTTAACTTTTGACGGTGGTCGCACCCAAGCAATAAATACCGACGGTTTGCTCGGGATATCCCTTTCGAATGGTGATAAATACACGCCTACAAACAATAATTCAAGTTTAGGCAATCCTATTGTTTTACCTACTGATGGTCAGAGCTTTGCGGATATTGCTATGTTAGTGCCAACAAATACAAATTCTATCGCATTAGGTTCACTTATTGGCACGCCTTATAATTATTGGGGTGACGACGATGGCGATGGTCAAGGGGTTAATGGTATCAGCGCTACGGGTAGTTTAAATTTATCCATTGTCGATAAAAATAATCAAGTTGTTACCCGTAATGAAGTGCTGACTATTTGTAATGCCCCTTATAAATTAACCTTATCAAATACTGAAGGTACATTAAAAACACGTTATGGGGTTCCTAATGAAAGTCGTTTTACGGCAGGTAATGTCAGTTATTATATTAATCCTAAAGCATCACCAGCACTCTGTTTTGCAAAACCTAACTTGAATAATGGTACAGGTAATTATGCAGGTCCTGCTTCCATTTGGAACCCTGATAAGGGTTTTCTTCGCAAGTCTGTTACGCCATCGTCTTATGGTTTAAACTTCCCGACTACTGGTGCTAATAATTTGTATTTTGATTTAGATATTGGTGGTATTAATCAGGCCTTATCTTGGGCACCAGTTTCTCACGATGGTATTACGGCAACTATGACCAATTCAACTAATACCAGCGTTCGCGTTACCCTAACTGGCCCAGTTGCAATCAACTCGCAATGGAGTTCAAATAATCCGGATAATATCGATAGACCATCTTTGCCTCTGGTATTTGAGTTAGTTGGTCGTGATAGTCATGGCAATGCTGTCGTTAAATATGGATTTGAGTTAAAGCAATGGTTTGTTAATCGTGGTACTGATAAATATAACTATTCTAGTTTATCATCTTGGTGTACAAAAATTGGTTACCGTTTAGCTATGGTTAAAGATTTAACTAACGCAGCTTGTCGAGGAACTTATTCGGGGCCTCATTGTCTAGGTGCTGTCGGTGCTACACCTTCGTCACCTGTTAATCATTACCAGCGGCGCATTGGATCAGGTTTCTTCACGGAGTGGGGGACATTGACCGATTATACTGGTGCCAACTTCGCCAACACTCCCTATTGGACAAGTGATCCGTTTAGTTCGAATAATCTGTTTTTTGTTGTTAGCACGTACTTTGGTCATGTAGCTAGCTTTGGTACTAGTGATACAACCAACGGGGTTTGCGTCTATCCTTAGCATTAACTCCTTAGATCTTAATCCATAAGCAAGTGAGGAGGTAGGAAAAATAGAGTTAGGATTCTAAAGAATAATTGCTTTACAAAGATAATGGTATTGTCGAACTGGGTGATAAGAACCGAATTTGTGGCATTAACATGATTTATCGATCCGCTCTAATTGAGCGGATTTATATTTGAGGAAGGTGTTTTTTACAGTAAACGTATATGAGTAACGGGGGGAATTTATCATTCTAGAGGTTAAGTTATTAAAACTTCATTGAAACTGAAGAATTAAATAAAGCACCTTAAAGTAGAAGAATGCATTTTTATAGTTCAAAAACCGACCAAAAATCCAAGATTCTTTTTATATACGCATAAAAACGACTATTTTTCTCTAAAACAAAATTTTTTATTGTTAAATCCTTTAAGTTTGTAAGAAGAGGTAAAGCGCTTATTCCTTAGTTACAATAAACATTAGAGGTTGTCATTTTAGAGACTTAAATGGTCATCTTTACTAAATCTAACCTTTAATCGATGAAAATAGATTGCGGAGATTTTTTTCGAACTTTATACTATTTTAACCTTTTAAAGGAAATGATCGGCTGTGGATTAGTCGCTCAAAGATGTAAAATCTAAATTAAACATAAAGTTATATGACAGGAACGTCGGAATGGATTATAATTTCCACCCCCCAACATGGACAACCTATAATTTTAATTCGGCTAAATTAAGCACCAAATCTTTATTTTTCACGCCAATTTATTTTTCATTGAAATTGCATAGAATTACGCGAATTTTATCGCGATCCTTAGATCGTTGCGTTTTATCCCAGCAGATCTTTTTAGGGCTATTGTTTGGCTTGATGCTAATAACTTCCTATTCTAGCCTTGCCTTAACCACTAAAACTTTGAATGTAATTAATGGTAATGCGCCATATTTAACTTTCGACGGTGGTCAAACCCGGGTGACTAATATCGAACCGCTATTCGGGATATCCCTTTCTGATGGTAGAACATTCACGCCCGCAACCCCTAATTTAAATAACAATCCTATTGAGTTACCTGTTGCCGGTCAGAGTTTTCTGGATATTGGTATGTTAGTGCCAACGAATACAGATTCTATTGCATTAAGTTCACTTATTGGCCCTCCCTATAATTATTGGGGGGATGATGATGGCGATGGTCAGGGGATTAATGGTATAACTGTTACTGGTAGGTTAAGCTTATCCATTGTTGATAAAAATAATCAGACTGTATCACGTAATACCGTGCTAACAATTTGTAATGCCCCTTATAAATTAACCTTATCTAATAGTGAAGGTACACTAAAAACCCGTTATGGTGTACCAAATGAAAGTCCTTTTAGCGCAAGTAATATCAGTTATTATATTAATCCTAAGGCAGCACCAAAGATTTGTTTTGTTAAACCCTACTCGAGTACCAGTTGGGGTATTTATGCTGGTTCTGATTGGTATGCCGGAAAGGGTTTTTTGCCTAAGTCATTTGTTTCATCAAATTATGGTTTAAACTTTCCGACTACGGGTGCTAATAATTTATCTTTCGATTTAGATTTAGGCGGTATTGTTCAACCTTTAACTTGGAAAGCGGTTTCACCTAATGGTGATATTAAGGCGACGATATCCAATTCAACAAATACTAGCGTTCGAGTCACCCTGACAGGTCCTTCTACTGATGAAACTCAATGGGGTTCAACTAATCCTGGCAATATCGGTAGACCATCTTTACCTCAGATATTTGAGTTAGTCGGCCTTGACAATAATAATAACGAAGTCCTCAAGTATGGTTTTGTTTTAAAACAGTGGTTCGTTAGTCGTGGTAACAGATCATACGAGTATGTTGATGCAACATCGTGGTGTAAAAAAATTGGTGATTATCGGCTGCCTAATGTAAAAGACTTAACTAACGCGAGTTTTGAAGGTACTGTTGGTGGTACACCTGCATCATCAGGTAATTATTTTCAACGTAGTATTGGTGCAGGGTTCATCCCCGAGTGGGGGGTAATAAGTATTTACCCTGGTACTAACTTCAATGAGATTTACAATTGGACGGCTGATAAATCCAGTTTTTCTGGCCTTTATATAGTTAATTACGATGGATCCGTAAGTTGGAGTACTTTTCCCACGGGCGTAATTTGCGTTTATCCTTAACCCTTATTTTTTAGATCTTAAGCTTTGGTCTGGTCGGGAACAAGCAAAAGTAAAGTTAGGATTCTCCTAGCGAAGGCAATGGTGTTGACGAAATGGGTGATAAATAGCGATTTTATGACATTAACGCAAATCAGCCATCCGTTCTAATTGAGCTGATTTATATATTTGAGGATGGTGTTTTTTACAGTAAACGTATATAAGTAACGGAGGTAATTTATGATTCTAGAGATTAAATTATTAAAACTTCATCGAAACTGAAGAATTAAATAAAGCAACTTAAAGTTGAAGAATACACTGTTTATAGTTCAAAAACTGACCAAAAACCCAACCCAAAAACCAAGATTCTTTTTATATACGCATAAAAACAACTATTTTTCACTAAAATAAAATTTCTTATTGTTAAATCCTTTAAGTTTGTAAGATGAGGTAAAGCGCTTATTCCTTAGTTAGAATAAACATTAGAGGTTGTCATTTTAGATACTTAAATGATCATCTTTACGAAAGTTAACAATTAATCGATGAAAATAGATTGCGGAGTTTTTCTTCGATCTTTATACTATCGCGGAACTTTGAAGGTAATTATCGGCTGTATTTTAGTCGGTTAGAATTATAAAATATAAATTAAACAGAAAGTTAGTTGACAGAGAGCATCAAAATGGTTTATAATTTTAAACACCCAACACCCAACACCCAACATGGCCAACCTATAATTTAAATTCATCAAAATTAAGTTCCCAACTTTTATTTCTCGTCAAAAATAATTTTTTATCTAAATTGCGCAGAATTATGAGGGTTTTATCGAAATCCTTATATCGATTCTTTCTGGGGTTAATGTTTAGTTGTTCGATAATAACTACCTATTCTAGCCATGCATTAACGTCTAAAACTACGAATGTAATTAATGGTAGTGCACCATATTTAACTTTTGACGATGGTCGTACGCCAGTAATAAATGCCGATGGTCTACTTGAAATCTCCCTTTCTAATGGGGATAAATATACCCCTGCAACCAATACTTCAAGTCAAACAAATCCTATCGTTTTACCTAACTTTGGTCAGAGTTTTGCTGATATTGGTATGGTGATACCAGCTGACTCAGATTCAATTGAATTGAATTCTCTTATTAGCGCACCTTATAATTATTGGCGTGATGATGATGGTGATGGTCAAGGCCTTAATGGTATAACAGCCACCGGTAGTTTAAGTTTGTCTATTGTTGATAAAAATAATCAAGTTATATCTCGTAATACCGTTCCAACGATTTGTAATGCACCTTATAGAGTTAAATTAACTAGTACAGAAGGTAAATTAGAAACGAGTTATGGTGTTCCTAAAAGTATTGATTTTGTCGCAAGTAATGTGACTTATTATATTAATCCTAAGCCAACACCTTCAATCTGTTTTGCGAGACCAAATTTAGAGAAGGGTACAGGACCCAATGCTGGTCTGCCTAACGAAAATGAATGGTCTCCTAATAATGGCTTTTTCATACAGTCATCATATAATAAAAACTTCCCGACTACTGGCGCTAATAGTTTATATTTTGATTTGATTATTGCTGGTAATGATCAAGCCTTAACTTGGGAAAATGTTTCTCATGATGGAATTACTGCTACTATGAACAATTCAACAAAAAACAGTGTTCGCGTCACCCTAACTGGACCTTCTGCGACTTATTCACAAATAAGAGATCCGGAGCCGGGTGTTATCATCAAGAAGCCATCTTTACCTAAGGTATTTGAGTTAATTGGTCGTGACAGTAATAATAGAGAAGTCGTCAAGTATGGTTTTAATTTGCAGCGGTGGTTCGTTTATCGAGGAGATAAGAAACGAAGTGCGGAAGATGATCAACTTATGTCTGACCTAGCTGATGAGGATAATAATCCTAATCCTGTACCAGGAGTTGCATTTGCTCTTGCACAAAAATCATGGTGTGAAAAAGTAGGATATAAACTTTCAGATATTACGGATTTAACTAACGCGTATTGCTCGGATACAATCGGTTCAACTAATGATGGTAGTTGCCGAGCCCAATCTGGTATTAAACCTCTCTCATTAGGTAATAATTACCACCGTAAAATCGGCGGGGGTCTTTTAGCTGAATGGGGAGTAATATCGAAATATGATGAAAGTATTGATCCAAGTGCAGGCTATTGGACGGGGAGAACAGTTGAATATAACAATATAACCTATGGTTTTCTTGTAGGCCATCAAGGTGGCGGCATTTATGGATATGCTCCTAACATTTTCCTAAGAACGGCATTTTGCGTAACAGATCATGCTCCTATTCTTTGACAAAAAAATTAAATGAGTTAAGTAATTATAATCAATTCATAAATACAATATCCGAGTTCTGGATTACGGCGATGTTGTAGAACAATTCAATTATCTACCCCAACTGGGGTGGTTTTATTATTGAGGTGCGATGTTTTTGTTAACAACTAAGGAAAGGGATTTTTGTACTTTATAATTCTCCTCGAAATTATCAAAGTCAGCCACTAAATTATCAAAATAGTTAATAATTAAACTAAAGTGCGATTTTTATTATAAATTTTATTATTAAGAGTGACTATTTGTGGCGAGAATATAGGCGTTATTTTTTTGTTTAGCCACAATATATTATGTTTCGATATGCGGTTAATTCAATGCTTTTCTTTACAAAAGTTGCGGGGATATTTTGGGATCTTTATACTATTTTAACCTTTTCAAGGAATTGAATGGCTATATTTTAGTCGGACAGAGTTATAAAATTTAAATTAAACATAAAGTTAAATGACAGGATCGTCGGAATGATTTTTAATTTTCAACACTCAACATGGATAACCTATAATTTAAATTCGGTAAAATTAAGCTCGCAAACTTTATTTTTCACCGTAATTTATTTTTTATCGAAATTGCATGAAATTGCAGGAATTTTATTGCAATCCTTGCAACGTTTCTTTTTATGCCGGCAGTTGCTTTTAGGTGTAACGTTTGTTTTACCGTTAATAACTTCTTATCCTATCTATGCGTTAACGTCTATAACTTCGAATAAAATCAACGGTAGTGCCCCATATTTAACCTTTGACGGCGGTCGTTCTCAAACAACCAACATTGACGAGTTACTTGGAATATCTCTTTCTGATGGTAGCATATTCACTCCCGCAACTCCTAATTCAAAAGACAATCCTATCGTTTTACCTGTTGCAGGTCAGAGTTTTGCGGATATTGGTATGTTAGTGCCAACCAATACAGATTCTATTGCATTAAGTTCACTTATTGGCCCCCCTTATAATTATTGGGGTGATGATGATGGCGATGGTCAGGGGATTAATGGTATAACTGTTACTGGTAGTTTAAGTTTATCCATTGTTGATAAAAATAACCAACCGGTTGCCCGTAATGAAGAGCTTAAGGTTTGTAGTGCGCCTTATAAACTAACGTTATCTAACACTGATGGTACCCTAACAACACGTTATGGTGTACCGAATGAAAGTCATTTTAGCGCAAGTAATGTCAGTTATTATATTAATCCTAAAGCAGCACCAGTGATTTGTTTTGCTAAACCCTACTCAAGTAACTATTCTGGTTCTGGTCATCTTGCTGGCCCTGCTTCTATTTGGCTCCATAATAGGGGATTTTTTCCTCAGTCAGTTACGCCGTCGTCTTATGGTTCAAATTTTCCTACTACGGGAGCTAATGGTTTATATTTTGATCTAGAGATAGGTGGTGTTGCTCAACCTTTAACGTGGAAGGCGGTTTCACCTGTGGGTGATATTAAGGCGAAGATGACTAATTCAACAAATACTAGCGTTCGAGTCACCCTGGAAGGTCCTTCTACTGAAAAAAAACAATGGGATTCAAATAATCCGGGCAATATAGTTAAGCCATCTTTACCTCAGGTATTTGAGCTAGTCGGCTTTGACAATAATAATAACGAAGTCGTCAAGTATGGTTTTGTTTTAAAACAGTGGTTCGTCAGTCGTGGTAATTTAAGATACTTGTATGCTAAAACATCTTGGTGTAATAATATTGGATATCGGTTGCCTAAAGTACAAGAGTTAACTAACGCGACTTGTCAAGGAGTAAACGTTGGTTCTTACTGTGTAGGTGCTGTTGGTGCTACACCAGCATCATCCGGTAATCATTACCAACGTAATATTGATGCAGGGTTCCTCACCGAGTGGGGACCAATAGAATATAACCCAGGTACTAACTTCAGTACGTTTTGGTATTGGACGTTTGAGGAATTCAACCGTTATAGCCATTTTATAGTTTTGAACGATGGATCCGTGGGTTGGAGTAGTACTGAATACATAGGCCTGCTTTGTGTCTACCCTTAGCTCTTATTCCTTAGTTAGAATGAACATTAGAGGTTGTCATTTTAGCGACTTAAATGATCATCTTTACGAAAGTTAACAATTAAAAATAAAAAAATATTGCATATTGATTTTTCAGTCACTATACTTTTTCAACCGTTTAATGTAAGCGGTTGAAATTATCAATGAGAAGTATAAAAAAACAAATAAATCAGTATATTACTTGACAGGAATGTCGAAATGCAATATAATTTTCAACACCCAACACCCAACACCCAACCTGTCTAACCTATATTATAAAGTTAGCTAATTCAGGTGACCAACGTTTAAAATTCTCCTATAGTCCGTTTTTTCATCGATTTTTAAATATCCCTTATACTTTATCTTTATTTTCAAGGATTTATTTAGCTGTAGCACCACTTCTATTCCTATCGTTTTCAATTAGTTGCCAAGCTTTATCGGCTTATACAACGAATATTATTCAAGGAAATGCACCTTATTTAACCTTCGATGGCGGTCAAACTCGAGTTAATAATACCAACTATTTATTAAGTATCAGTTTATCTGATGGAAGAAAATATACAGCCAATAATAATTCGTCAATCAAACCAATAATTTTGCCAAATCTGGGTGAAACATTAGCTAATGTTAATATGTATATTCCGATTGATAATGATTCGATCGCATTAAATTCAGTGATAGGTTCGCCGTATAATTTTTGGGGAGATGATGATGGTGATGGTCTTCTGGGTATTTCAGCAACAGGTAATTTAAGTTTAACTATCACTGATAAGGATAACCAAACAGTATCACGTAATGCAGCTTTGGATATCTGTAGAGCACCATATAAACTAACATTAATTAGTACCAGTGGTGAATTAACAACCCAATATGGTGTTCCTAATCGGAGTCTTTTTACGGGTAGTCATGCGACGTATTACATTAATCCTAAGATAGAACCAAAAATTTGTTTTGTCAGACCACAATTAGCTTATGGTTCAAATACCGAAATTAGTGGTATTGATTTTCGTGGTCCATCTTCAATGTGGAACATTAATAAAGGTTTTATTCCTCAGTCTACAACATTATCATCTTATGCTATGAATTTTCCTAGCACAGGAATGAATAAATTGTATTTTGAGTTAGATATAGGTGGGGCTAGACCTTTAAGATGGGATGAGGTTGAACATGAGGGGATTAAAGCTGAGATAACACCTGATTCTACGGGTTCACGAGTTACTGTGACATTAACGGGACCAGCCGCTAAAGATTCACAATTTAACTCAAATACACCAGGACGAGTTGCCAAACCTGTACTACCACAAACGTTTGAGTTAGTAGGTAGAGATAGCAACGGGAATGTGGTGGTTAAATATGGTTTTCAATTAAAACAGTGGTATGTTAATCGTGGTGATCATAACTATTACACTTATGATAGTACCTTATCCTGGTGTAACAATATAGGCTACCGGCTTCCTCATGTTAAAGATTTAACTAATTCGATTTGTGCTGGACCATGGAGCAGCCCTTCTTGTCAGAGTTCGGTTGGCGCTACTCCACCGTCAAACGGTAATAATTATCAACGTATAATCGCTGCAGGATTCTTCTCTGAGTGGGGTTATATGGACTATTATAATGGTAATCAACAAGACAATCATAACTACTGGACGATTGATCCTTCAAATATGGGAGGGTATTTTTCCGTTCACTCAAATAATGGTCATATCAATTCGCATTCCAGCGATATACTACTCCGAGGTCTTTGTACTGTACCTTAGTTTTGGTCAAAAAAGAACTATAGAAATAATCACTAATAATTAGTTAAACAACAGTAACAATATGAAAAACTGATGTGACAGTTAATTTGAGATGGTTAATATTTAAGAAAAGGTTTTAACGTTAAAAATTTGAACAATTCGTTTTTTTAGCTATCATTTTGTTAAAATTAGTCCTCAATAAAAAAATGCCCATTAAGTTATATTTATCTATTAGAGTGAAAGTTGAAATCTATATAACTTGCAATTGTTCTACGCTAAAATAGCGTCTTTATTTTTATCGTATATTAAGGAATCAACCTAATGACAACTGAATTGACAACGCTTGATAAGATTAAACGGCAAATTGCTGAAAATCCAATTCTACTGTATATGAAAGGGTCGCCAAAATTACCAAGTTGTGGTTTTTCTGCTCAAGCGGTGCAGGTGTTATCGCAATGTGGTGTGCCGTTTGCGTATGTTGATATTTTACAAAATCCGGATATTCGTGCTGAATTGCCAAAATTTGCTAATTGGCCAACCTTTCCACAACTTTGGGTTGAAGGCGAGTTGATTGGTGGTTGTGATATTATGCTTGAGATGTTCCAAACTGGTGAATTACAAACATTAATTAAAGAGACAGCTGAAAAGCATAAATCATAATTGATGATGCAAAAAAAGAGAGCATTCAAGCTCTCTTTTTTATTTCTTGATATGGAATTTTACTATTCTTCATTTTCCGACTCATCAACCGCTAATGGCCAACCTCCTAATCGTCTAAAACGATTCACGATTTCACAAAATAGAATCGCGGTTTTTTCGGTGTCATATAAAGCGCTATGAGCTTGTTTATGATCGAAAGGAATTTGCGCTGCTTCACAGGCTTTGGCAAGCACGGTTTGACCAAATACTAATCCACAAAGTGAAGCAGTATCAAAAGTGGCAAAAGGGTGAAAAGGATTACGTTTAATCCCCGCTCGCTCTGATGCAGCCATTAAAAAACGGTGATCGAAATGGGCATTATGGGCAACAATCACCGCTCGGGTACACTCATTTTCTTTAATGCCTGTTCTAACCACTTTGAATATTGCTTCTAATGCGACTTTTTCATCAACGGCATCACGTAAAGGGTTATCAGGGTCAATGCCGTTAAAGGCTAAAGCGGTTGGCTCTAAAATGGCGTTTTCAAAAGGATTGACGTTAAATTGTAAGGTTTGATCCGGCAATAAAAAACCATCGTCATCCATTTTTAAAGTGATGGCGGCAATTTCTAAGATTGCATTTTGCTGGGGATCGAAACCTGAAGTTTCAATATCAATAACGACTGGATAAAATCCACGAAAACGTTCACATAATTTAGCGTTCGGCACAATAGTTGTCTTATTTTTACGAGAATTAATGATATTATGCCAGTTTTTAGCTATTTCGACTAGAATCAATTTAAAACATTAAACATAGATTAAATCCGTTATCAATAAATTATTGACGGTCAATTGAACTCAATTTTTGTCGTGATTGATTAATCTCTCTAATCCATTGATTGTTAAGTTTTTTAGCATGTTTAGGTAAATGCTTTAAGCGGTGATTGATAATTTGTAAAACTTGATTTGCTTTATTAATCTCATTCCAATCAATCAGTGTTTGCAAATAGTAAGAGATAGCTTCAAAGCTTGGATAGTAATCAATAAGTGCTTCAAACTCCTCTTTGGCTTGCTCAATTTGATTGAGCGAAACCAGAATTTTAGTGTAAAGTAGATGGCCTTCATCCGAATAGTAGTTAGGGTTGGTTTCGCGAAGGTAGTCGAGCATTTCTTTAGCTTTGCTAAATTGTTTATCTTGATATAACGCATTAGCATATTGCAACAAGATATCTGGTGCGGTTTTATAGATCCCTGATAAAGCTTGTTGATAATAGGCTAGGGCCTCATTAGCACGATTATTGTCGACTAGCGCTTTTGCTAAGCGAATCTGGGCATCGACGGTTGGTGATAAGTCATAATTATTCTGCGCTTCACGTAGTTCACGTTGTGGGTCGATGGCTTTTCGTAACAATGATTCAATTTCATAACCAGTGCGGGTTGCCCGAATATCAGGTAAGTAGCAAACAAAAAAATAAGCAAGACACCCAACAACAGGAAACATAAATAAAAGGTATATCCAATAACGATCTTGGTTGTTTTTTATCGCATGAATCGCAAAAAATACCGCAAAAAGCGTACTTAAACCAATTCCCAAAATAGGCACAATAATTCTCTTTTTAATCAATGTTATTTTTTAAAGATGCGACAATTTATCATGTAATTAGGTTAAAATGAATTTTAAATTGTAAGCAAGTTGATTTTTGATGTTTTATTAACCATTATATTGTTTAATCACAATATATTATTCGTATCGCGGAATAGTAGTTGAGGTTATATGTCAATGAGGTACAATGGTTTGATTATTGAGAAGCTCATATTTACCCAATATGGTAGATGATACTCTCAATATTGAAGGAATTTAACTATAGTAAAAAATAGAAAATTTCAGGAAGCTGGTATTTGTACTGATGAAAAACTCGGCAAACGTCTAAGTACTTTAGTGGATAAGATGTTAACTAAGTAAAATAGTAAAACCACTAGAGTGAAATTAACCTCCATCGCCGAAGCTAGACAAAAAACAGCTATGAGCCAATAAGAGTTTGTTAACTTACTCGGTATATCTAAAAAAACGATATAAGGCTGGAGACAAGGAAGGCGGTAAACCATAGCGGTCAGCAAAATTGTTGATTAAAATTTGCAGATACTCATCCTGAAGTACTTCGGAAAATCACTAACAATGATACTCAATTCGCATAGAGGTTGTTATGCATCAATTAGAACTTCAACAGATCATCAATAATGAATTACAAGTGTCGCGATATCGTGACTATGCACCGAATGGCTTACAAGTCCAAGGTCGATCAGAAATTAAGAAAATTGTTACTGGGGTAACGGCTTGTCAATTGTTGTTAGATAAAGCGGTCGAACTTTGTGCCGATGCGGTGTTGGTTCATCATGGTTATTTTTGGAAGAACGAGCCTGAAACTATCACAGGCATTAAATATAATCGAATGAAGACTTTACTCAGTCACGATATTAATTTATATAGTTACCATCTTCCATTAGATGGTCACCCAGTATTGGGCAATAATGTGTTACTTGGGAATATGTTTGATATTACGGTTGATGCGCGTGATGATATTACCGATTTACTTTTTAAAGGGACACTCAATAGTCCTTTAACTGCGCTTGAATTTAAACAACAACTTGAACAAAAACTTCATGATGGCCGTCGTTCTGTTTTATTTTGTGGAGATAATGCCCCCACAGTGATTAACCGAGTTGCATGGTGTAGTGGCGGGGGACAGGATTATATTGAATCGGCCGCCCAGCTAGGTGTCGATGCGTTTTTTACTGGTGAAGTATCTGAACGCACAATTCATATCGCACGAGAATATGGCATTAATTTTTATGCCGCCGGTCATCATGCAACTGAACGTTATGGCATTAAAAAATTAGGTGAATGGTTAGCTAGCCAGTATGACTTACAAATTATTTTTGTGGATATTGATAATCCTGCATAACAAAAGTTGAATTTAAATAAGAAATATCGCATACTTATTCGCAGTTTTTTTAATCTTTAAGTTGTTTTACTATCAATAATATGAGAGGTCACTTTATGTTTACAGGAAGTTTGGTCGCACTTGTTACCCCAATGGATACGAAAGGAAATGTCGACCATGTAAGCTTAAAAAAATTGGTCGAATATCATATTGCAAACGGCACATCTGCCATTGTATCTGTGGGAACTACTGGCGAATCAGCAACGCTCGATCATAATGAACATATTGATGTTATTAAGCGCACTATCGATTATGCAGAAGGTCGAATCGATATTATTGCTGGTACCGGTTCAAATGCCACTAAAGAGGCAATTGAATTGACGCGTCAAGTTGAAAATATTGGTGTGGTTGGCTGTTTAACCGTAGCGCCTTATTATAATAAACCAACTCAGGAAGGTTTATACCAACATTTCAAAGCTATTGCCGAAAGCTCGCCATTACCACAAATTATTTATAATGTTCCTGGTCGTACATGTAGCGACATTAAACCTGAAACGGTAGGACGATTAGCTAAAATTAAAAATATTATTGCATTAAAAGATGCAACAGGCGATCTATCTCGCGTTTATAAGACACGTAAATTAGTTGGCGATGACTTTAAGTTATTAAGTGGAGATGATGCAACTTTCTTAGACTTTATTATTTTAGGTGGTGACGGTGTTATTTCGGTCACAGCTAATGTAGCGGCAAAACAAGTCGCAACTGTTTGTGAATTGGCGTTTAACAACCAAATCCAACAAGCAAGAAATTTGAACGATTCTCTAATGGCACTACATACCCATTTATTTATAGAGCCTAATCCAACGCCAGCTAAATGGGCGTGTACTCGCTTAGGTTTAATGGCTAATGGTACTATCCGTTTACCGCTAGTGCAATTAAGTGACGCATCTATCCCAGTGGTTGAGCAAGCATTGAAAGATGCTAAATTACTTTAATATTGACTATAACCTTAATTAAAAAGCAGAAATCTATGTTGAATAAAACTGAATTGAAAAGCAAAACCTTAAAGAAAATAGCTGTTTTATCGGTTATTACTTCTATGTTTGTTGTTGGATGTAGTAACGATCAACGTTATAAACGCGAGGTTGATAGCAATGAAGATTATCTCAATGCACCCGCTTTAAAATCGTTAATTATTCCTAAAGGCGTTTCCGTACCACAAGAGGTGGGTGAATATTATGTTATTAATAATAATGTTGAAGGTGCCGTTGGTAAACAGTTGGATATTCGTCCACCAGAATTAACTATCTCTACTATTCCAGATGCTTTTGTAGTTTATAAAAATGGTACGGTCAACTTTAATGTGCCTGTCAGTTATGGCATTTGGAATAATATCCCGAATACTTTAAACAAACAGAATATTCAGATAAGTTCAAGCGATAGTACAACTATTAAAATCAATGGTGCGATTATTACTCGTAAAGATGAACAACAACCGGTCAATGCATCTTTTGTTTTGACACGCCAAATGCATGGCAGTGCTGAAACAATCACTATTGTGTTAAGTGCATTAACACGCGGTGGTGAAAATCTTATGTCACAACCAATTGAAGTCCAGCGTTATGTGGTTGGGTTATTTAATCACATAATGAATGATGTCGCTCCTGAATCGCTATGGACTGTGCCGGTTAAAGACAGTACAGATGAAAATAAAAAAGATGATTAATGATTAAATCCATATCGATCTGAAATAAAACCTTAAAGGTAAAGTCAGTAAACGTCGGTAGGTTAATGATTGAATAATCTTTCATTTAAACGAATTAAAACGGAGCTGTTATTTAGTCTATTTTAACCTAATAGCGGATTAATTTTAGGTATCTTAGCTTAGGATTGAAATAGCAAGGTAACAAAACTAGATTTGACATTAAGGGGCGTATAGCTCCTTAATTATTTATTGGTAAATTGATATAAGGTTATAAACATGAAAAAGTTGGCTGAGCTTTATCGTGGTAAAGCAAAAACTGTTTACACCACTGACAATCCTGATCTATTGATTCTTGAGTTTCGTAATGATACCTCGGCATTTGATGGACTGCGCATTGAACAGTTAGATCGTAAGGGAATGGTAAATAATAAGTTTAACTATTTTATTATGACTAAGTTGCGTGAAGCAGGCATTCCAACACAAGTTGAAGCCTTATTATCAGACAATGAAGTACTAGTAAAAAAACTTGAAATGGTGCCGGTTGAATGTGTAGTGCGTAACCGTGCTGCGGGTTCATTAGTTAAACGTTTAGGGGTTGAAGAAGGTAAAATACTCAATCCAGCAACCTTTGAACTCTTCTTAAAAAATGATGCTTTACATGACCCAATGGTTAATGAGTCACACTGTAAAGCCTTTGGTTGGGCAACTGATGAACAGTTAGCTACCATGAAGGCACTAAGCTTTAAAATCAATAGCGTTTTAACCGAGCTATTTGATAAAGCCGGATTAATTCTAGTTGACTATAAATTAGAGTTTGGTCTATTTAAGGGTGAAATCACCTTAGGTGATGAGTTTTCACCAGATGGTTGCCGCTTGTGGGAAAAACAAACCTTGAAAAAAATGGATAAAGATCGTTTCCGTCAAGGTTTAGGTGGCGTGATTGAGGCTTATGAAGAGGTTGCTAAACGTATTGGTGTTCCGCTTTAATGTTTGCCCAATTTGACATCTCTTTCTTTCTTTTATTAGGTTTAGCTGCACTGTGTTATATCACGCATAATAACACAGTGACTTTTGCTGTATTGTTACTGTTGTTATTTAAATTAACGCCCCTAGCAAGTTATTTTCCATTTTTAAATCAATATGGTTTAACCATTGGTATTGTGATCTTAACGGCGGCAATGATGGTGCCATTGGCTGATGGTTCATTAAATATCACCGATATTTTAAAATCATTCACTACTTGGCAATCACTGTTGGCTATTTTAGTTGGGATTTTAGTTTCTTGGCTTGGAACACGCGGTGTATCATTAATTGGTGCTCATCCAACCATAATAAATGGCTTAATTATTGGCACGTTGATTGGTGTGGCTTTTTTCAAAGGGATACCTGTCGGTCCATTAATTGCAGCGGGGATTTTGTCGTTATTGATTGGAAAAAGTTAATCAATGACTAATTGCACCAGAAAGCTTTGGGTGTTAAATGGTTCGTGTACTCAGCTATTTAATCAAATTAATCCCATTATTCAACAATATCCGGGGGATTGGCTGGCGATTACCTCGCAAGTCAATTTGCCCGAAGCAATTAGAAATCACATTCAACCCAGTCAAAGCAAATCATTACTTGGACAAGAGTTTAAGCATGCTATCTTTGATGCCACTGAAAGTTTTAATCTAGAGGCTTTTGCGATGTTAGTAGGTACCTTAGTTAAAGGTAGCGTGCTAATTTTATTTTTACCGATTGATTTTTCTCATTGGATTGACCAAGATAGTTTGCGCTGGAATGAATCCACTACGCCAATTGCTGTGCCCAATTTTGTCTGTCATCTGCAACAAACTTTGTCGGAATTTGCCACAGAAAAACCAACAATGTTTACCCCATTGAATGATACACAAAGCGATCTAACCCAACAGCAGTCGGTGTTGACCCAATTATTACAAAGCAATAGTCACTTAAATTTAGTTATAGCTAAACGTGGACGGGGGAAATCAGCCTTAGCAGGTCTGTTTACTCATCACCATGATTGCTGGGTAACTGCACCAAATAAAAATGCTTTAACAACTTTTTATCGCTTTGCTAAATCAAGCTCGCTGTTTTATGCCCCTGATCAATTAATTGCAATGAACGATTATGCATTTCCTCAATGGTTAATTATTGATGAAGCGGCGATGATTCCATTGCCAATGTTAGAACAACTAATGCAAATAGCATTAGCTAAACAAACTAAAATTTTGTTAACCACTACTGTCGAAGGTTATGAAGGAACAGGCCAAGGTTTTTTATTAAAATTATTGGATAAGCATATCGTGAAGCGATTTTATCTAAGTTCACCTATTCGCTGGCAAGAAAATGATCAGCTCGAACAACTATGCGATAAATTACTACTTAATGGTATAATAGATGAAGATATAAAATCGCGAACTAATGAGCATACTATTAGCTATTCGCTTACAGAAAGAGATGATATAGACACACTAAAATCAGTCTATTATTTATTAAAAATAGCGCATTATCAAACAACATTAGTGGATTTAAGACGATTATTTGATGCAGAGAACTTATTGGTTTGGCAAGCGAAAAGGGCTGATCAACTAATTGCTGCGGCTATTACAATTGATGAAGGTGGTTTGTCAGAAGAATTAATTGATGCTGTATGGAAAGGCTTACGCCGACCTAAAGGTAATCTTGTTGCACAATCATTGGTTGCACATGCTGGCGATAAATTAGCGGCTAAATTAAAATCGGTCAGAATTAACCGTATTGCAGTTATTGAACCTTATCGACGTCAACAAATTGCTAAACAGTTGGTAGCGCAAATCTATCAACAGGCAAAGAAACAGAATAATGATTTTGTCTCAGTGAGTTTTGCTTACAATGATGCAAATTATCAGTTTTGGCGTATTTGTGGTTTTACTTTAGTACATATTGCTAGCCATAAACAAGCCAGTTCAGGTAGCTATTCGATGATAATGATTAAGCCTATTTCCAAGCAAGGTCATGAACTAACTCAACGTTTAGCGCAAAATTTAATGAGAAATGGCTATTGGCTTAATGGCATTATTGATTTGCCAATTAGCCAGTTAGTATCCGTTGATGAGCAGCAAGCATTAACGCCGCAAGATTACCAAGACTTGCAAGGATTTTGTAATTACCATCGACCATTTGAAGCTTCGTATCCTTCACTTTGTCGTTTACTGAAAGATAACGAAAATAATAGTAAAATGCCAATGCCATTATTAGCTGCATTATTGCAAAACAAAAATAGTGAACGGTCATTGATTAAACAATATCAATTAACTGGTAGGAACGAACTGCAGCTAGCCATCAAACAAGAGGTAAAAAGGTGGCTTAAAAATTATCAAACAGTATGCCAAATTGATTAATTTCGATTATAAAGAAAGTAAAAAGAAAGTAAGTTGCTGTCTGATTTAATTAATGGTTAAAATGACATCAATATTAAGTAAGAGGAACTCATTGTGACAACACCTAAGTTAGAACACCAATCACAACATCCACATTCCACCTCTGATAACAGCCAAAACCCTAAATCAAGTATAGATTACTTTATTAAAGGATGGTCTTTAGCTTTTAGTCCTGGCTTAAGACGTTTTGTGTTTTTACCATTATTAGCTAATATTGTTATTATGTCAGCACTATTTTATTGGTTTTTTGTATCGATTACTGGTCTGACTGATTGGGGATTATCATTTATACCGAGTTGGTTACATTGGTTAGGCTATATAATAAGTGGTATTGTGATTTTAACCTTAGTGATCTTATTTTGTTACTTCTTTAGCACCGTTGCTAACATTATCGCAGCTCCATTTAATGGTTTGCTTGCCGAACAGGTGGAAGCAAAATTAACTGGTGTTACGGTGCCGGATGTCTCTTTGATGAGTTTGATAAAAGACTTACCGCGGATATTTAAACGTGAACTACAAAAATTTGGTTATTACTTATTATGGGCTATCCCAATTTTGGTTAGTTATTTTATTCCTGTCTTAGGGCAATTGGTAACACCAATAGTGTGGTTTTTATTTACAGCATGGCAAATTAATATTCAATATGCTGATTATGTTTTTGATAATCATAAAATTCCTTTTAAACGTATGCGCCAGATATTAAAACATGATCGCTTGGATAATTTACTGTTTGGTATTTTAATCAGCTTTTTTACCATGGTACCATTATTAAATTTGATTATTATGCCGATAGCGGTTTGTGGCGCCACAGCGATGTGGGTTGATCGCTATTCAAATCAAACTATCTTTGCGAGAAATAATCATAATAATCAATAAACGGTAAATTATTTTTGCTGAGGACGACTTGGCCAATCGTCGTCCTCATCATCGTTATAAGGAATAGGTTTTATTCCTTTCTTTTTATCCAGATAGTGCTTATAGTTCAATTTATTCAGCGCTTTAATTGTGTTAATAAAGATACCCACTAAAATAATTAAAATTACCCACCAATAATCTTTAAGCCACTCCATTTAAATCCCCTTAAACGTTGATTTTAATAATTAGCATACAGTGTCTTTACAATTTACGCATCATTCATCACAATAAAATCGACCAACTAAGCAAGTAACAATCTTTCTAAGATATCGATATAGATAGCTTGTAATGTAACGACATCTTGACAATTCACATTCTCATTCACTTTGTGAATAGTTTTATTTAACACGCCAAATTCAATCACTTGACAACCTAATTTGGCAATAAACCGTCCGTCAGAAGTTCCTCCACTGGTAGATAATTTGCTATCAAGTTGAGTAAAGGTCTTAATGGCACTAGTGGCAGCATCAGTAAGTTCTCCTTGTGGGGTTAAAAACGGCTGACCAGATAATCGCCACTTCAACGTATAGTTTAAATTATGTTTTCGCAAAATCGCGTCGACTTTTGCTTTAATCATCTCATCCGTTAATTCACTACTATAACGAAAGTTAAACTGTACCGATAAATCACCGGGAACCACATTTTCGGCGCCGGTTCCACCATTAATATTAGCTATTTGCATGGTAGTCTGTGGAAAATACTCATTACCATTATCCCACACGGTGGTTACTAATTCATTTAAAGCTGGGGCAAATTTATGAACCGGATTATCAGCAAGATGGGGATAAGCGACATGGCCTTGAATACCATGCACCACGAGATTTGCAGTTAAGGAACCACGACGACCATTCTTGATCTGATCACCTAATACGCTATCGCTGGAAGGTTCGCCGACAATACAATAATCGATCTTTTCTTGGCGTTTAATTAGCAAATCGACCACTTTAATCGTACCGTCAGTCGCTTCAGCTTCTTCATCGGAGGTTAGTAAAAATGCTACTCGACCAGTATGATTAGGATATTTTTTGACAAACGACTCGGCGGCACAAACCATCGCCGCTACACCACTTTTCATATCCGCCGCACCACGACCATAAAGTACGCCATTTTCATCGATAGTCGGTTCAAAAGGTGGATAACTCCATTTACTTTCATCACCGGCTGGTACCACATCTGTATGACCAGCAAACATTAAAGTTTTACCGTTACCATGATAAGCCCACAGATTTTTTGTTTTACCAATATTCACCTCTTCAATTACAAAGCCTAACGGTTTTAGACGATCGATAATCATCTTTTGGCAGTTTTTATCATCGGGGCTTATGGATCTTTCAGCAATCAATGCTTTGGTTAATGCAATAACAGGTTCGGTCATAGTGCTCTCAATTTTATGGTTTATGATTAATAAATTGTGAATAGCTCTCATCAGAAAAACCTAAAAGAGCTCGCTTGCCATCAACAAGTAATGGACGCTTTAAAATCGATGGATTAGCTAACATAATTTTCATAGCGGCATCTTGATTATCAATTTGAAGGCGTATTGCCTCATCAAGTTTACGCCAAGTAGTACCGCGAGTATTTAACAAGCTTTGCCAATCAACAAGTTCTAATAAGCGACTTAACAACTCAGCCGACAACCCCTCAGTTTTGTAGTTATGAAATTGATAACTAATCTGCTGCTCATCAAGCCAAGTAAATGCTTTCTTCATGGTATTACAGTTTTTAATTCCATAAATAATATACATAACTATCTTCCTTAAAAATTGGAAAAATTGATTATAACAGCTAATTCTATAAGACAGCAATCGAAGGGCAAAATGATATTATTTACTTTTTAATGTTGAAGAATTATGTCTTTTTGTTGAAAAAAACATAATTAATAAATAATGATCTCTCAATACGTTAATGTATTGAGAGATATGGTGATATTTATAATTTTTCTCTTTTAATTAACAGACTTTGAGATAAAAATTGTCCAGTTTTAGTGGTACATAAACCACCTTGGCAAGTACAACGGAAATCTGAAGGTAGTTTTTGTCCTATATCGTACATTGAAGATATGGTTTCATCTAATGGAATAACAGGATTAAACCCCCACATTACCATATTTGCTGACAGTACGGCATTACCTATAGCGCTTACATTACGGCTAATGCATGGTATTTCTGTTAATCCTGCAACTGGATCGCAAATAAGGCCTAACATATTTTGTAAAGCCATCGACGCGGCTTGAAAAGCTTGCTCAGTTGTTCCACCAAGTAATTGAACAATCCCACCAGCAGCCATTGCACTAGCCGAACCATTTTCAGCTTGGCAGGCCGCAACCTCAGCCCCAAAAGAAGCGTTATTAGAAATAAATGATCCTATTAAGCCACTTGCAAGTAGTCCTTTTATAATATCCTCCTTTGGCAAGTTCAAATCTTCTCCTATTGTTATGATGCTGGCAGGTATAACACCACTCGATCCTGCAGTTGGAGCGGCAATAACTATATTATGGGCACAACTATTTTCCATAACAGAAATTGCCGCTAAAGTAGCATTGTTAAGTACACCTGTTGGTATTGCACTTGAATTTTTGAGAGACTGCTTCATTTCTTGTGCTTTATAAGGTAAAAAACCATACATAGGTGTTGTAGTCGGATCTGGTGGAATGGTTGATTGCTTCATTATATTATATGTATGTTCTGCAAGCTGCCATATTTCCTCTTTACTTGCTTTACTTATTGATAGTTCATAATCTAAAGCAATTTCCCACATCGGTTTTTTCGTGGTGTTACTGTATTGTAAAGCACCATCAGCATTTGAGAAAATAGCTTGAGGCTTAGATTGCATTTCAACAGGCATAATTACTGGAGCATGTTTTATCCATAAAATGTATTGTTGATTTTCTAAAGCTAACAGTTTTTCTTTGGTGGTTACATCAAAAGACGAAAGGCAAAAGAGTATTTGATTATTTTTTTCGGAACTAGTTATTGAAAGGTTATAAAGTTGTAATAATTCTGTCAATTTTATTGAGTATTCAGATTGGCAACAAATAAAAATTTGCTCTTGATTTCCATCAATAAAAACAGGAAAACTATTTAATTCAACAATTTCAAACATACCACCACCAGTTGAAAATGTTAAAACGGATAATTCTATTTCATCTTTTTCATTATAAACATTTATCAATGCTTCATTTGGATGCCTTGAAAAAAGTTTTTGTTTAGAAAACCAGATGTTTTTGTTCATTTTTTTTGCTATTTCAACTGAATCTTTAACTTTTGCGTTATCAGTTTTAAAACCAAGGAGCCCTCCAGTAAAACCAAAATTTGAACCTTGTCCAATATAAGTTTCTGGGTAGGATCCATTGGCATCAAATATGATATTTGCTTTATTAATTTCTCTTCCAAATAATAATCTTGTTTGTAATCCAATTCTTGCACAACCGGCAGAATGTGAGCTAGAAGGACCGCACATTATAGGTCCTAAAACATCATTAAAAATACTATGAACAATCATATAACCTCATTATTTACGATTTTTAATAAAATAGATTCGAATAAATTTAATTATCATAAGTATGACAATTGCTGAACCAACATAACCACTCATGATATATACCGCATTGATGATGACATCAAATGGTAAGGCTAGAGCTCCAAATAAAGAAATGAGAGCAACACCCCAGACAATACATTTATGTTTTTTTGTACCTTCTTCGGAAAATTTGATAGCGATAACATGCAGTAACGGAGTTGATATGGTGTAAATAGCGAAAAAGATTAATGCACCAAATGCAATACCTAAAGGGGCCCAAATTTGTTTAGCTAAAAATAAATTAATGATTTGTTTATTTGCAACTTGATCAATATTAGACGTGATTGCGTAAGAAGCGGTAATATCAAGAAAGGCGTATATGATCAAACCAATACTTTGACCAATTACCAGCGGTTTAATAGCAAATTTTGTTGCTAAATCAGCCGAAAATGCAGCTAAAAAAAGAACCATCAATCCAACTAAAGAAATTCCAGAAAGAAACCAATTATTTGCAACTTTCAAAAGATTAAATTCTCCAGATTCTATACGAGAAACATTTATATCAATATCATTACCATTCATTATTAAAGTTGCTATACTTACAATAATAACAAATGCCGTTAAGAATGGCATGATAATGCCCAATGATTTGAGGATTGATTTTAAACCGATTGAAACTGTTCCAGCAGTAATAATGGCGGTGATAATCGCCCCAATAATAATGGGTAAATCATACTGTTCATATAAAATTGACCCACCAGCAGCTATTTCAGCTATAAACATAGTAAAACAGAATAAAAGTGAAAACCATTCAATGGTTTTACCTATAAACGTTCCGCAAAAAAAAGTAAAAACATCAGTACCTTTACTACAACCACCATATTTACCAGCATAAATGAAGCCGAAATTTACTAAAATGATAACGAAACTAAATACCACTCCAACACCAATAGCATTATGTCCAAAAGGCACAAAAAATTGGATAGTTTCTTGACCGCTCATAAAACCACCGCCGATTAAATAACCAAGGCTAGATGCAACAAAAATATATACTTGGCTTAAAAATAGTTTATTCATATATTCACCTCAAAGGTATTTCAGAAAATAATTCACATCTGTGATGATCATAATTATAAAAAAATAGTCTATTTATTTTATAATTATGAAAATAAACTATCATAAATAGATTTTTAAGCCACTTTAATTATCCATAAAAATAAATAAAATTCCATAATTGTGAATTTGATCAAATTTTTGCAATTAAAATTAGCAATTAACGAAAAAGTATTACAGTCGTAGTGGTTTTAGTAGAAAGTGAGAAAAGTTAATAGAACAATAGGAATTTTAGGAGAGATTGGGAGTATTAACTCCGCAATTTTATTTTTTTTTATAAAACCAATAACTAACACATGTTGAGTTACCAACATTTTTAAATGTATGCAAAGTATTTTTCTTGATGTAAATACTATCCCCAGCGTTGATTATAAATTTTTGATTAAGCATTTCAATACATAAACTACCTTGGGTAATTACTGCTATCTCATCATAATCATGCCCCCAAGAAGTTCTTTCGTAACTAAAACCTTGTTCAACGGTTATGCAGATACCTTCTATATCATGCTCACCATTATTTAACATTTCATATTTTACTTTGTCTTTTTCAGTAAAAAAAACCTTTCTTTCATTTGCTCGGGTTACAGGGCTCGATGGTGGTTGATTGATTGTTAATACGTCTGTAATATTAATATTTAAAGCAAAACATACCTTTTGTAACTGAGCGATGGTAGGGCTTATAATATTTCTTTCCAAATTACTCAGATAACCACTTGATAGTCCACTAATTGAAGACAACTGCTGTAAAGTTTTGTTTTGTTTTTTTCTAATTTGTTTTATTTTCAACCCAACATTACAATCTGAATAATCTTCATTCATTCTCTTGATAATCTCCAATGATATTTTTTAGATTATAAAGATTATAGTGAAAATTAACAGTGTCAAGTTGATGTTGAAAATGTTTTGCTTCTGTTCTTAGAACATGAATACCATCTGTTTTAAATTTCGTTTATTTTAAATTCTGATTTTTAGTTTTCAAGAAAGTTGCAGAATGTACTTTTAGCAGTTAACTGCATGCCTAGAAAATTGACTTTGTATCCCCAATAATAATCACTAATTTTTAACCACTAAAACAAAAGTTTCCATCGTAAAAAGACTAAAGTTTATAAGGATATGCAAAATGCTTTTTTACTATTAGAATAAACATTTATTAATCTATTTTTATATCTTCTTTGTTTCTCTTTACGAAAGTTAACAATTAAACGTAAAATAATATTGCATCGTGTTTTTTCAGTCACTATACTTTTCGCATCGTTTAATGCAAACGATAAACATCTAGATAATCAGTGTAAAATTACAAATAAATCATATGGTTAATTGACAGGGTTGTCGAAATGCATTATAATGTTAAAAAAGAAACATGGAGAAGTTGTAATTTAAATTCCCTAAAGTTAAGCTCGCAACATTTATCGCAATTCTGGCATCGTTTCTTTTTTCCCCTGCAGCTCTTTTTAGAGTTATCATTTGGCTTGTTATTAATAACTTCCTATTCAAGCCTTGCGTTAACGTCTAAAACTTTGAATAAAATTAATGGTAATGTGCCATATTTAACTTTCGACGGTGGACGAACACGTGTGACTAATACCGACGGTTTGCTTGGGCTCTCCCTTTCTGATGGTAAACAATTTAGCCCTACAAGCAATAGTTCAAATTTATCCGCTCCTATCGAATTGCCTGAAGTTGGACAGAGTTTTGTCGATATTGGTATGTTTGTTCCAACGAATAAAAGTTCTATTACATTGAGTTCCCTCATTGGCCCTCCCCATAATTTTTGGGGGGATGATGATGGTGATGGTCAGGGCGTTAACGGTATCACCAGCTACTGGTAGTTTAAGGTTATCCATTGTTGATAAAAATGATCGAACGGTTGCCCGTGATGAAGTTCTAACTATTTGTAAGGCGCCTTATAAATTAACCTTATCTAATACTGAAGGTCTACTAAGAACCCGATATGGTGTGCCTAATGAAAGTCGATTTAGTGCGAATAATGTCACTTATTATATTAATCCTAAAGCATTGCCAGTAATTTGTTTTGCTAAACCTGACTTAACTTACAGTATAGGTGATTTTGCAGGCCCAGCTGCCATTTGGGATCCAAATAAAGGTTTTCTATCTCAGTCAGTTATGCCGTCGTCTTATAGTTTAAACTTTCCTACTACCGGAGCTAATGATTTGTATTTTGATTTAGATATTGGTGGTAGCAGCGATTTATCTTGGGCGTCAGTTTCTCATGGTGGTATTACAGCTACTATGACCAATTTAACAAATAGCAACGTTCGTGTCACGCTAACAGGTCCAGTTGCAACCAAATCGCAATGAAAATCAGATGATTCAGGTTATATCGATAGGCCATCTTTGCCTCAGGTATTTGAGTTAGTTGGTCGTGATAGTCATGGTAACGACGTCGTTAAGTATGGTTTTGTGTTAAAACAATGGTTCGTTAACCGTGGTGATAGTTACAAAAACAATTACCATTATGATAGTACATTATCTTGGTGTACTAATATTGGATACCGTCTACCAAATGTCAGAGATTTAACTAACGCTTCTTGTCAAGACGAAACATCGAATTCTAAATGTCAAGGTGCTAAAGGTGCTACGCCATCATCACCTAAGAATCTATACCAGCGTCGCATTGGAGCGGGATTCTTCTCGGAGTGGGGAGCCATGTATAACTACACTGATGCTCACTTTGTCCTTTTAGGCTTTTATTGGACAAGTGATGTGATGAGTTTCGACCACTTTCTTGTTCACTCGGGCAATGGTTATATATCTTCCTCTCGTAATGGTAAACTCAACGGACTTTGTGTCTCACCTTAAATCTTATTCATTCTTATTTTTTGGGTTGGAATGGCATAGACAGGAAAAATATAGTTAGTTCATTAGGAAATAACTGACTTGAATAGGCAGTGGAGTTGACGAAAATCTTGAAGTAAAGTAATGTGCTAGCGTAGCAAGGGGGGAGAACTATTTGCTATAGACTGGGCGGCTTTATTTTTGAGGATTGAAGTTTTTTAGTAAAAAGTTGTGAAACGGGGTTTTTGATACCCCGGTTCACTCTCTTATATAATCGAGTATAGCAATTACTAAAATTTCATGCTGGCGCTGACGATTGCGTGAAACTTGGCCGCAGGAATAGATTCGTAAGCTGTGGTATAGTTTTTGTTTAAGATATTGTTGAGATCTAATCCAATATGGTACTGGCGATCAGCACCAAACGATGTGGTAGTTGATAAGTTCAATGTGGACCATCCACTGTAGTGGTAAACGGCTGAATCACTGCGTTGTGTGGCTTTGGTAGCAAATCGCATAAATAGGTCAGAATCAATATCAAATTTTTCAAAGTACGCAGTATGTTTTATCCCAGCATTGCCTGTAAAGCGTGGGTTGCCGCTGTCACGCGTTTTGTAGCTTTCGGTTTCGATTTTACGGTTTAAGTAGTTACCTTTGAGATAAGGGTTTACCGGTAGGTCGAGATATTCAAGACTTAATTCTAAACCATGAGTTTTGGCTTTGTTGGCATTACCATAGTAAGTAACGTTACGCCCCGATGCTCCATCGCAAATCGCAGAGCCATTACAGTTCATTTGTGTGATGTAATCTTTTGCATCTGAATAATAGATAGCACCATCAACTAACCATTTGTTGTTATTATAACGCAAACCGATTTCGTAATTATTGGATTTTTCGGCTTTTAGATGAGAGTTTCCATAGATGGTTTGTGAAGCCGCTGAGGTGACTGCATAAAGATGAGCAAGAGTTGGGTAAACATATCCTTGGGCAAAAGAGGCTCTTAATTGAGTGTTTTCAATGCCTGAGTAAGTTAATCCTGACGATACTACAAAGTTATTGTCATGATCTTTCTTTTTACCATCAATTTTATGGCTAGAGGTCGCTGAACCCATAGCTGGGATTTTGTTGATAGTGGTGTGGCCATTTTTTAATTTTGATTCGACCCAATATTGCCGAGCACCTAAATTCCAAGAAATATCATCGGTGATGTTCCAGTCATTTTGACCAAATAGTGCGATACTGGATTGTTGCCATTTATTAGTTAAATATTTGTGTTGAGTATAGCTAGCTCTTGGTGAAGGCATTTTTGTTATAACAACATTGTGTGAGTCTTGGTCGACATTGTCTTGTTGATATTGTATACCGGTAATGAGCTTCATATCTCTATGTGGTTCAATATCGGATTGAAAAGTCATACCATAAGTTTTTTGTTCATCATTGGTCGCCGTGTTGGTGGTTACTTTCATAACTGGAGCCGGTGATACTACAACATGGTTTCTAAATTGACGATTTAGTTTTTGGGCGTAAGCATCATAATGAAGTTTTTTTAACAAGTCGCCATCGACATCATAATCATAAAAAAATCCGATTTTTTCACGTTTTAGTTCAGGTATTTTTACCCAAAATTCTTTCACTTCCGGTGAGTTGTCGTCTTTGTCAGTATAGGTTTTAGTGTTAAGTTTGTAGCGATCGAGTGATAGCCCAAATTTGTGTTTATCAAGATTGAGTCCAAACCATGAACTTAAGCTGTTATTATCAAAATCGGTATCATGTAGCTTGCCTTGATAAGCTTTGCGATCATCGTTTTCCGAATAGGTCCCACTAATACGGTAATCAAATATTCCATCGATAGTGCCGTTAACTGTGCCCATTTCAGTAAAGCCATCGGTTGATTGGTTATAGACTAGTTTTGCATCACCATTAAGGGGTTTTCCATCTTTACTACCTTTACGTGTAATAAAATTAACTACACCGCCAATAGCCTGTGAACCAAATAATACAGAGTGGGGACCTTTAATGACCTCTATACGATCAACGGACTCCATGTCAATTAATACTCCAGCGCTCGAACCATGTCCTGAACGATGATAAGTAACTTCTTGTCCGTCAATCAACATCAATATACGTGAAGGGGCTTCACCACGAATCATGATCTGTTTGCGTCCAGCTAATGCGTTATCGGTAATTTCAACCCCAGGAATATCACGTAGTGCTTCAACCACCGAGTCACCATTGAGTTTTTCAATTTCATCGCGATTGACCGCATTAACGGATACAGAACTATCCCATACGCTTTTTTCGTTACGATCAGCAGTAACGATAATGGTATCTTGTGGATTGCTTTTTCGTTCTTCAGCCAAAAGATCTGCAGAAAAGCAGAGAGTTAATATTGCTATATAATAGTTTGGTTTGAGGGGATTTTTTGCCATAATGATTCTCTTTTGTATCTTATCTTGGACAACTTTTTTATTACCTAAGTAAATTTAATGCTAATGATAATCATTATTAATATATATGTAAATAGTTAAATTAATTAGAATTATGGTAATTTTTTTTAGGGGCAGATCTTTGGTGAAAAGAAAAATTTGTCATTATTGATAACAAATTTTACAATAAACCTCTAATATATAAGTTAGGTTTGTAAAATGTCTATTGCTGTAGTAGAAGTTAATCGTAAATCAATTTTAGCTAATATCGAGTTTTTTAGAGAAAAATCACCAGATGTTACATTAATGGCAGTTGTTAAAGCTAATGCATATGGTCATGGTATGGAAGGTGTTGCTCAATTACTGGATGATAAAGTTGATTATTTTGGTGTTGCCCGTGTTTCTGAAGCAGTTACATTGCGTCAAGTTGGTATTCGCAGCCCAATCGTTCTTTTGGAAGGCTTTTTTCCTCATGATGATATTAATGATTTACTTGATTTCAATTTGCAACCAGTTATCCATTCGAGTTGGCAAATTGATGTTTTAAACACTATCCCCTTTCCTAATGAAATTGTAGCTTGGTTTAAAATTGATACCGGCATGCACCGTTTGGGTTTTCATTTTGATGAAGCTATATCCGAATTTAATCGGTTAGCGAGCTGCAAAGCAATCCGTCAACCGATAAATATTATCAGCCATTTTAGTAGCGCTGATGAGTTAAGTTCATCTCAAACCAATAAACAAATAGCTCAATTTGATAAGTTTATCAATTCAATCGATAGTAATTTAATCGGTGGTCAGCAATCAATAGCGGCATCAGGTGGTATTCTTGCTTGGCCTGATTCTCACCGTAATATGGTTCGAATTGGTATTGCGTTGTATGGGGTTTCGCCATTTAATGATGCAGTTGCTGATTTACAACCGGCAATGACGCTTAAGTCTGAATTAATTTCAGTCCGTAAGCATAAAAAAGGCGAAACCGTTGGCTATGGTCAAACGTGGACTAGCCACCATGATACTATGTTGGGGGTTGCCGCGATAGGATATGGTGATGGTTATCCACGCAGTATCCCTGAAAATACTCCTGTCAGTATTAATGGTCGCCTTGTGCCGATTGTGGGTCGGGTTTCGATGGATATGATTGTGGTTGATTTAGGCCATGATTGCCATGACAAACCCGGAGATGAAGTCATTTTATGGGGCAAAGAATTGCCTGTTGAACAGATCGCCAAGCACACTGGAATTAGTGCTTATGAGTTATTAACGCGCTTAACTTCACGCGCAAAAATTCGATATAAAGATTAGTTATGATTAAAAAATTATTTTTGTATACGTTACTGGCTTTAGTTTTAATTTTCTGTGTTTGTTTAGGTATTGGTTATTATTATTTACAACAATTTTCGAAGCAACATATGAATGTTACTGCTGATAATCAAATGTTTGTGTTAGCAAAGGGAACATCTCTACATCAATTAGTTGAACAGGTAGAGGAAAGTGATTTAATGCAACAAGCTTATTTATTGCCATATTTGTATAAGGTGGATCCTTCTTTAGGCTCGATTAAAGCTGGAACTTATCAATTACATCCTTATATGACTGTTGAGGAATTTTTAAAGTTATTAGTATCCGGTAAAGATAGCAAATTTGTTGTACAATTCGTTGAAGGTAAACGAGTTAAAGATTGGTTTAAAGTACTTAGTAATACTCCATATATTCAGCAAACATTAACCGATAAGTCGCATGATGAAATTGCTAAATTGTTAGGAATTGAAGGTGAGCTTGAGGGGTGGTTTTCTCCTGATACTTATCAATATACAGCAAATAGTTCCGATTTCAATATTTTGAAACGTGCTCATTTGACCATGAAGGCTAATTTACAAAAAGTCTGGGATAATCGAGCTAACGATCTACCTTATAAGTCGCCTTATGAATTATTAATTATTGCTTCCATTATTGAAAAAGAGACCTCGGTCAGTTCAGAACGTGCTAATGTGGCCTCAGTTTTTGTCAATCGTTTAAAATCAAATATGAAATTGCAAACTGATCCAACTATTATTTATGGTTTAGGTGATAATTATACCGGTAAGATCAGACGTGTTGATTTGACGGATAAGAATAACCCTTATAATACTTATGTGATTGAAGGATTGCCGCCAACGCCAATTTCTATGCCCAGTTTAGCTTCTCTTGAAGCTGCTGCTCATCCTGCTGACACTAATTATCTGTTTTTTGTTGCCAATGGCTCAGGTGGGCATACATTTAGTAGTACCTATCAAGGTCATCAGCAAGCGGTAAAAGAGTATCGCCGATTGACTCAAGGTAACTAACCTTTCTATCTGCTAGCCACATGCTTGATGTGGCTAGCTCTGCAAAAAAGAATCTTATTCAACTATTGATTGATTAGTTGCTAATTCATCTAGCTGTTTAATTAATGTCAATAATTTATTTACCTCAATTTCTTGAACTTCTTTAAATGCCTCTTCAAAATAAGGATGCAGGGCAAATTTTGGTATTTCACTTTTCGCATCGATTAATGCTTGCATACGTGGAATAAAGATCCATTGTAACCATTCATGAGGTTGCATAGTGTCGAGCGCAAATGGTTGTTCACTTAAAAAAGCTTCCGGAGCTGGTGGTGATGGTTGCCATAAGTTAAGATGTTGTAGTTCGTACTTAATTGAATTAAGTTGGTTGATTATGGCATTAATTTGCGTTTGCTGGTTAACCAATTTTTGATAATAGTGCCAATTAAAATGGGGACCAGGATCGGTTTTACGACCTGGGGCAATATCACTATGTCCGGTGATATTTTTGATTGGATAGTTTTGTTTTAATAGGGTCGTTACGTTAGCCAATTGTTGGTATTGCGCCTGAGTAAAGTCATCACTATCACAACCTTCCATTTCAATACCAATTGAAAAGTCGTTGCAATTTTCTTTACCTTCAAATACTGATTTACCAGCATGCCAAGCGCGTTTGTCAAACGGTACAAATTGAATAATTTCACCATCGCGTCTTATAAATAGATGGCTTGAGACTTGTAGTTGGTAAATTTCTGCAAAATAGGGATGCTCATTTGGATCTAGCTTGCCAGTGAAGAGTTGTTCTACATAAGGACCACCATATTGCTTAGGCGGTAGACTGATGTTATGAATAACCAATAACGAGATTGGTTGGTTAATTGGCCGATCATTATAATAGGGCGATTTGACTTGTTTAATATTTTTTATTCGACCATCAACAATTTTTGCGGACATAATTACTCCAAGCGTATAGATTTGCTGTTATTGCGATTTAATTCACAACTTTACTTAATAGCATATTGAATGTGATATTCAATTTGTATTTTTGTTTCCACTTTTTTATCTGATTATTATTTCATTTTTTCAGTTTGCTATAAAGTCACACCATTCATCATTTAATTAATCTTTCGAGGTTTTTATGCACAGGCAGTCTGGATTTACACTCTTTGAGTTAATGATCGCCATTGTGGTAATCGCCATTTTAACGGCTATCGGTTTGCCAGCCTACCAAAGTTATGTCAAAAAGGCGGCTTTAACTGATATGCTTCAATCGATGACAGCGTATAAAACCGCAATTGAGATATGTGTTATTGAACAAGGTTCATTAAATGAATGTAATAGTGGGGCCAATGGTGTGCCGACCACGAGAACGACCAACTATGTTGCTTCAATTTCTGTCAATAAAGGTGTTATTACAATAGTTGGTAAAAGCGCATTATCAAGCTTAACTACTACTTTAACTCCAAAGTTAAATACGTCGTTAGGTAATGTAGATTGGTCGCGAACCTGTGTATCTAATCCAGTTGATGCCAATTTAAATAAAGCTTGTGAAGATGTGTTTAAATTTTAATTTTTGTTAAGTTAGGTAATAAACGCGATGATTATTCAAGAAGATAAAGTGGTCGAAAGCGTCGATAAATTATTATTGTCTGCATTGGAAAAGCGGGCCTCTGATATCCATTTCGAACCTTATCAACACAATTATCGAATCCGCATGCGAATTGATGGTGTATTACAAAATATGCAAATGCCACCACTAACTCTTGCCAAACAGATTTCTGCTAGATTAAAAGTTATGGCTAATCTAAATATTGCTGAATATCGTTTGCCGCAAGATGGCCAATTGCTAATTAATAACTATGCAATGCGAATCGCCACATTACCGGTGATTAACGGTGAAAAAATAGTATTGCGAGTTATGGATAACCATGAATCCGAATTAACTATTGATGATTTAGGATTAAATGAGCAAGATCTCATCACCTTTAAACAGATATTGGATTATCCACAAGGATTAATTTTGGTTACTGGACCAACTGGTAGTGGCAAAACCATGACGTTGTATAGTGCTTTAAAACGTTTAAATAAAACGGAATGTAATATTTGTAGTGTTGAAGATCCGATCGAAATTCCTTTAGAGGGTATCAATCAAACGGCTATTAATCTGAAAGCAGGTTTGAGTTTTTCAGTAATATTGCGTGCTTTGTTGCGCCAAGATCCTGATGTGATGATGATCGGCGAAATTCGTGATCATGAAACCGCAGAAATCGCCATTCAAGCGGCGCAAACAGGGCATTTGGTATTATCAACTTTACATACTAACTCCAGTGTTGAAGCGATTGTTCGACTAAATCAAATGGGGATTAAAAATTATCTTTTATCCTCCAGTTTAAAACTGGTTATTGCTCAGCGCTTAGTACGTAAACTTTGCCAATATTGTAAGGTGGTAGCGAGTGAACTTACCTTAATTGATAATCAACCTTCGCCACACTTTATTGCCATGGGGTGTGAAAAGTGTGTCGGAGGCTATTTAGGACGAATAGGCTTATATGAACTGTTAATAATAACACCCGAAGTGCAACAACAGATTTTAAACAATCAACCAATCTCATCGAAAAATAGAGTCAATTTAATGCAAGCGGGCTATCAATTAGTACAACAAGGTATCACTACGCTTGCAGAGTTAAATCGGGTTTTAGGTAAGTAAGGAGATGGAAAATGAGGCGACTCTATTTTTGGTATGATATTAACTTTCATCCAAATAAGATTATTGCAACATCAAAGCAAGATGTAAAAAGACAACTATTATTGCAAGGCCAAATCGCGATTAAAATTCGTGCGGGTAGTGTTATTACCGCGAAAAGTTTTAAGTCTAGCGAATTAATGATAATTATTAAGCAACTAGCCACTATGTTAAAGGCGGGGTTATCAATTGTTGATAGTTTAAGATTACTTATTGATGATCAACCCAAACCTCAATGGCAATTTGTATTGAACGATATCAGTCAGCAGATAGCCAAAGGTGAATCGTTATCGGCAGTTTTAAAACAACATCATTGGATATTTCCCGCACTTTATTGTGAAATAATCGCCGTTGGTGAATTAACTGGGCAATTGGATCACAGTTTTGAACAGCTAACTTTACATCTTGAAAAAACATTGGAATTGCGAAAACAGATTAAAAAAGCCATTCGCTATCCGCTATTTTTATTGATTGTTTCAATGATGGTGATTATGGTGATGTTGTTTATTGTATTGCCAAAATTTGCCGACATTTATCAAAGCTTTGATGCTCAATTACCTTATTTTACACAACTGATTATTGATTTTGCTAACGACGCTCAACGAGGTGGCTTGATTGTATTATTAGTTGTTGCACTTAGTTACTTTTTATACCAACGTTTTTTTAAAATACGTTATAAGCTAACTATTGATCGACAAAAATTAACGTTGCCATTGATTGGCCAAGTTATTCAGTCACAGAACTTAATGCAGATTTTCCATACATTAGCGATTACTCAGCAAGCAGGGGTTCCATTACTAACCGGACTAACCGCTTCAGCAAATAGTATAGACAATCGTTACTATCAAGAAATTATTAGTAAAATTATTCATGGTATTGAGCAAGGTAATGCGTTTAGTCAGATGTTATCGTCCTATTTTCCTAAACTTTGTGTACAACTGATCCATGTGGGTGAAGAGTCAGGGGCGTTAGATGTCATGCTTAAAAATTTATTTATCTACTATCAACAACAAAATCAAACTTTAACCGATAATTTAGTAAAAGCATTTGAGCCATTATTGATGTTATTTTTGGCTTTGATCATTGGCAGTTTAGTGATTGCGATGTACTTACCAATATTTCAAATGGCGGATGTGATCCATTAATGGCGGTGGTAGTTTTTTTTATTGGGTTGGTGGTTGGTAGTTTTTTGCCAGTTGCTTATTTGCGTTACTCGCCTTCGCAATCACTTTTTACTTATTTGGTAGCTATTTCAGTTCCTCGTTCTTCTTGTCCAAATTGTCATCAGCCACTTTCTGCTTGGCAGTTAATTCCGCTGGTTTCATGGCTGATGTTGAGAGGACGTTGTTATTTTTGTCAGTATAAAATCGCTTTTTATTATCCATTTACGGAAGTGACAATAGCTGGGTTATTTTTATTAATCTATCTGGATAAAGGGCTAAATTTTCAAAGTGGTTTATTGATGTTTCTTATTGCATGGTTTTGGGTTTTAGCTTTGATTGATTTTCGCCATTTTTTACTGCCTGATTTCTTTACTCAACCATTAATGTGGGGTGGAGTGATGCTGGCTTATCTTAACCTGAGCTCGTTAACCATTGCCGATACCTTAGTGGGAATTTTTTGTGGTTACTGGATGCTTAAATTGCCGGCTATCGGTTATTTCTGCTTGACTAAAAGAGTCGGTTTAGGTGGCGGTGATATCAAACTAGCTGCGGCTTTGGGGGCTTGGTTACCTTACCAATCTATGCCGATATTATTAATTATGGCATCATTATTAGGCATCCTCTATTTTATTTTGACAAAATGCAAAACGCCAAAGCATATCGCGTTTGGTCCTTTTTTATTATTATCTGGTTATTTAATCATCTACCAAATCTAGACTATAGTTTTAACTGATTGAGATTTAGATCTTTATTCCTCTCATTGCTGCTGAATTTACCTTATTATTTGGCTTATAACTAAAAAGGATAACGTTAGGATAATTAGTTATTTTTATTTGCTTACAATTAAGATTATAGTGCTAATAAAATCTTTTAGATTTATGGCTAAATGTAAGGAATAATCAATGACTAGTACTACCGTGAAAAACATTGCTGCATTAAAAGATGAGATGATTGCATGGCGTCATCATATTCATGCTTACCCAGAAACCGCTTTTGAAGAAAAACAGACTACCCAATTTATTATTGAAAAGTTAAAATCGTTTGGCATCACCGAACTATATACCAATTTTGCGCCAACAGGGGTGGTGGCAGTGATTCATGGTAAAAGTAAAGGTCGCACGATTGGTCTGCGAGCGGATATTGATGCATTGGATATATTTGAAGAAAATAAAATCGATTACTGTTCAAAAATATCCGGCAAAATGCATGCCTGTGGACATGATGGTCATACTGCTACATTATTAGGTACGGCAAAATATTTAAGTGCCAATCGTGATTTTTCAGGCACAGTGGTAGTGATTTTTCAACCCGCTGAAGAGAACGAAGGCGGTGGTCGAGTGATGGTGGAAAACGGTTTATTTGACAAATTTCCTATCGAAGCCGTTTACGGTATGCATAATCAACCTAATTTAGAATTAAACCATTTTGCGATTAATCATGGTCCAGTGATGGCTTCTTATGATGTGTTTGAAATCAAAATCACCGGTATTGGTTCCCACGCGGCTGCACCGCATTTAGGTAAAGATACCATTTTAACTGCTACCCATATTGTTAATAATTTGCAAACCATTGTCAGCCGCAATTTAAATCCAACTGATTCGTTAGTTATTAGTGTGACACAAATTCATAGTGGGGATACTTGGAATGTGTTACCTCAACACGCGATAATCCGTGGCACAGTTAGGGCATTAAGTGTCGAAGATCAAAATTTGGCAGAAGAACGAATCAAACATATTTCAACAGCAACGGCTTTAACATTTTGTACCAAAGCGGAAGTTGATTATCAACGTCGTTATCCGGCAACCATCAATCACCCTAAACAAGCCGATATTGCGATAAAAGTTGCACAAAAACTTGTGGGTAACGATAAGATTATTATTGATCCACCGCCAACAATGGGTTCAGAAGATTTTGCCTTTATGCTACAAAAAGTACCCGGAGTTTATATTAAAATTGGTGCAGGGGAAGGCGCCAATCTGCATAATCCATCATATAATTTTAATGACGAGATCCTTACGATAGGTGCTCAATACTTTGTTGAAATCGTTGCTCAAGAATTAGGACGTTAGAAGATTAAGGTATAAGAAAACAGGAATAATTATAAAATTATTCCTGCTTAATAAACAAATATTACTGATTAATTTTTAATTAAAAATTTAATAAGCTGTCCGGTTGACCTTTGACTCTAAAGCTCGTTTCACCATCAATGCCATTCGCTAACACAACTTGAACATAAACATCATTATTTTGACTCAATTTTAATGCAGCGGTAACCTGACCACCTTCACGCCAATTGCCTTCTAATTCATATTCAAGCTTATCACCGATAATTGGTAAAACCTTACTGTGACCTTTTAATAGGTACAGTCCGCGATTATTGGCACCACGAAATTGCGCTCTGGCAACCATCTCTTGCCCACAATAACAACCTTTATCAAAACTGATCGCTTTGAAATGTTGTAAATTACAAGCTTGTGGAAGCAAGCTATCGATATTAGGTGCATCGATAATAGCGTGACCAGCTTCTAATTCAAGTTTTAACCAATGCTCAGCAGGTAGTAAGTCATTTGGCAATGGCTCAGATGATACTTTTATTATTCTTAGTTTAGGGGCTGTGAGTTTGATATAAGTCACATCATCAATAGTTATACAATTTTGATCCCCGAGAGCCGAAATTACTACTGGATCAATTGCATCTTCTTCTAAACCAATTATATTTAAATCTTGAACGGGTTCTATTGTTACTTTAGAAAACACAGCGGGTTTTTTCAATTCAGTTATTTGTTTTTCGGCAACACTTTTACGTAATATATAAAAAATATCTTCCCGGCGTTGAAATAATATAAAATTACTCCACATACGTCCTTTTGCATCACAATGAGCAGCAAATGATGCTGAGTTTTCATTAATACGATTAAGATCAGCAGTTACTTGTCCCTGTAAAAATTTACGATTATCCTCACCTGAAACTTTGACTAATTGCCAATCAGATAGGGAAGTTGGTTTACAATAAGAATTGGCCATCAAAAACACCTTTTTTAAAATAAGGTACTCTAATATTACATGAATACCATCGATAAGCTATAAAAGAGCGTAATAAAATATAAGTGATAAAGCTTTTAATAATTCAAAATTAATCAATTAACTCACCAATTAACTTATCATTATTGTTTCATTAAAATAGATAAAATGAAGTTTTACAAGTTATTTCTTGTAAAAAAAGAGTATTAGCTAGCAAAACTGCAAAAAATAAAAGTTAGATTGTTGACTTTATTGATTTTCTCTATGAGTTCATGCAAAATGGAACTAAAAATGACAAATTAGTTATAAATGGAGGCAACAACCATGGCAAAACTGTCAGGCGCAGAAATGGTCATTCAATCCTTGATTGACCAAGGAGTTAAGCAAATTTTTGGTTACCCAGGAGGCAGTGTTCTTGATATTTATGATGCAATGCATACCTTAGGTGGGATTGAGCATATTTTGGTGCGTCACGAACAAGCTGCCGTGCATATGGCTGATGGTTATGCTCGATCAACAGGTGATGTCGGCGTAGTTTTAGTCACCTCTGGCCCGGGAGCAACCAATACTATTACGGGTATTGCCACCGCTTATATGGATTCAGTGCCATTAGTTATTTTGTCAGGCCAAGTTGCTAGTAATTTAATTGGTAATGATGCCTTCCAAGAGTGTGATATGGTTGGGATCTCTCGACCGATCGTTAAACATAGCTTCCTAATAAAAGATAGTAAAGATATTCCTGAAACGTTTAAAAAAGCGTTTTATATTGCATCAACTGGCCGACCGGGTCCGGTCGTGATTGATTTGCCAAAAGATATCGTTAATCCGGCAAATAAATATAACTATAATTATCCGAAATCCGTAACAATGCGATCTTACAACCCGACTATTCAAGGGCATAAAGGGCAAATCAAAAAAGCATTGACTACATTATTGTCGGCTAAAAAACCGGTTCTCTATATTGGTGGCGGGGTAATTAGTGCCAATGCCAGTCAGGCTGTTAAATCTTTAGCGGATAAATTAAACTTGCCAGTTACAACAACCTTAATGGGAATCAGCGCCTTTCCTGGAACCGATAAAAAATATTTAGGTATGATTGGTATGCATGGTGTCTATGAAGCCAATATGACCATGCATAATGCCGACGTGATTTTTGCCGTTGGTGCTCGCTTTGATGATAGAACCACTAATAATGTGGAAAAATATTGCCCTAAGGCCAAAATTATTCATATTGATATCGATCCAACCTCAATTTCGAAAACGGTATCAGCCGCTATTCCGGTGGTAGGCGATGCGAAAAAAGTACTTGAAACTATGTTATCGCAACTTGATGAACTTAATGTTGATCGTGATTTAGATGCGATAATCGATTGGTGGAAACAGATCGACCATTGGCGTGCGCGTAAATGTTTAGCATATAGTCATGAAGGCAAAAGTATTAAACCACAAGAAGCGATTGAAGTTTTATATAAGCTGACTAAGGGGGATGCTTATATTGCAACTGATGTTGGTCAACATCAAATGTTTACTGCGCTCTATTATCCCTTTGACAAACCTCGTCACTTTATTACCTCTGGCGGTCTGGGTACGATGGGCTTTGGCTTACCTGCAGCTTTGGGCGTTAAGCTTGCGTTTCCTAAAAAGCATGTAGTATGTGTGACCGGTGACGGTAGTATTCAGATGAATATTCAAGAGCTTTCAACGGCCTTGCAATATGGCTTACCGGTGATTGTTTTAAATCTTAACAACCGATTTTTAGGTATGGTTAAACAGTGGCAAGATATGATTTATGCCGGTCGTCATTCGTCATCTTATATGGAGTCATTACCTGATTTTGCTAAAATTGCCGAAGCATATGGTCATGTAGGCATGAGGATTGATAAGCGTGAAGATCTTGAACCAAAACTTAAAGAAGCTCTTTCAATAAAAAATCGTTTAGTTTTTATTGATGTCATGACCGATGCTACCGAACATGTATATCCAATGCAAATTCGTGGCGGAGCAATGAATGAAATGTGGTTAAGTAAAACGGAGAGAACCTAATGCGTTATATATTATCAATTTTAACTGAAAACGAACCAGGCGCATTGTCACGAATTATTGGTTTATTTTCACAACGTGGGTTTAATATCGAATCCATTACTACCGCACAAACCGAAGATCCAACCATGAGTCGCATGACGATTCAAACTTCAGGTGATGAACATGTTTTAGAACAGATCCAAAAACAGTTACATAAACTAGTGAATGTTTATCGCGTTAACGATTTAACCGAAGGTCCACATGTTGAGCGTGAGATTATGTTAGTCAGAGTTGCTGCTAAAACAGCTGATGCCCGAGATGAAGTTAAACGTTGTGCCGATATTTTTAGAGGTTCGATTGTTGATGTGACAGCAACTCACTATATTGTTCAAATGTCAGGTACCAGTGAAAAATTAGAGTCATTCTTATCTTCAATTCGCGAAACTTGCAATATAGTAGAAATTGTCCGTTCAGGGATCATCGGTTTATCTCGCAGCGAAAAAACGGTTAAATAAGTAATCTTCTAAATAAAACAAAAGGCGCATTAAGCGCCTTTTTTATAAATCTATAATAACATTAAATAAATTTTGAAAAAATATTGGATAAATATCAAACAAATGATATAGTTGTCCGTTTTTTAACATTCGCGCGCGGTAATATAGGGAAATAAAGAATGTTGGATGCATTATTTTGGATTGTGATGATATTTAATATCTTCTCCGGTGTAATTGTGTTTGCCTTTATACTCATTTTCATTTTTGGTTACTTTTCTGTTAGACATGATCGCAAAAATCGTAATAAAAATAAGAAAAAAATAAAAGATTTTATTGCAAATCGTGAGTCATATAGAGATTTAACAAATGAAGAATTAAAACTATTAGAACCTTTCACCAGCCATAAAATATCTGTTCGACCTTATGAACTCCAACCATTAATTGATTGCAAAGTATCGGTAATAAAAGGAACTTGTATTCGAAGAAAAGTAATCACCGAAGACAACAAAAGGTGTTATTACTATGAAATCGATAATATTGATCTTTTCTTTCCGTATGATTTAGATATGTATCTTTCAAATTATAATGTTGTTGAAGTCGTTTTTACGGAGACATATGCATATGTAGTTAATGTCAACAATTATGGTATTCAGTTTGCTTTCGACAATTATGATCCTAATAGAATAAGAACAAGTGATGTTCCAAGATCAGAGTCAGCTCCTAACAATGCCGATTTCGCTTCAGTAAATAATAACGTAGTTGTTTTTGAAACTTTGTCTACACGTGAAGAAACACCATTGGAAATAAAATCTCGCAATCTAAGCAACTATGGCATATTAACTTCATTTTGTTTATTATTTGCAACTATTCTCTTCATTCGTGAATGGTTAGCTGAAAATGACCAAATATTATCTACGCTGATCAAAGTGATAATATGTTTTGTTGTAGCGGCATTTTTTGCTTTGCATAAATCTAAGCTAAAATCAAAACCACAACAAGTGAAAACCATTAAGGTTAATAACTTCAATAAAAATACTAAATCTCACACCTTAATTGTCGATCCTAAAACGAATATATGTTATCCAAAGTATTGGTCACGGTTTATACCTGAAGTATCAAAAACAACCACCGAAATGGACATAAGAGGTAATCTTAATACATTATTGCGTTGTGGGAATATTTTATCAATTCATCGAGAAATACAACAATTCGGACCACCAAAATTTATTTTTCGCAATAACGTGTTATTTTTTATAGGGTTAATGCTGACAATCGTCTTCTATATTTTTTCTAATCCAATTAACAATAGTTTTTTAGCTTATCGATATTACAGCCATCAATTACAAAATTGGCAAATCAATGATTTAACCAGCTTGTATAATAGTGATATTAAGCGAGGTGATCTTATTAACATTTCTGTCAACGGTATTTCATGTGATATTAAAGAGAGAAATAAAAATATTGACACTAAATGTCATCACTTGGCTATCAAGGATAAACCACTGGAAAATGAGGATAATCAACTTATACTTTTGTTTAACACTATAAACAAAGTATTTGATGAAAAATTCATTGAAGCAGTGATAGATCCAAATACGCTCAGAATGTTAGTTTATAAAAATGAATCTTATTTAAATTTGAAAAATATGGGACAGATGGTTATTGATATAGATAAAATTTGTAACATCCTTGAAATTGAATGTGAATCGGTTAAATATAAATTAATTCAATTATATACTAATAAAGGAAGTTATGATGAAACAGAATGGACTAAATTAGTAACTGAAGCTGAACTTAATCCAAGTTTTTCAAAATCAATAGAAACATCAAAAATTGAAGAACTTATCCCTTATATTGATAATATTAGAAAAGATATTTTATCTAAATTAAAAAATATTGTTTATAATCATCAATTTAATGGAACAGGGGTTGAAATTGTATTAATAGAAAATAGTTATATTAAAATAGCTAAATCAAATAGTATTAAAAATGCATCTTCTAAGGAAAATTTGCAATTATTATTAGATTATTACTATAAAATTTTAACTGATGAAGCTGATGAGAGTGATGCAATTAATTTGATTGGACTAGTGGGTGATATTAGCTATCGCGAAGATGGTAGCATTTCACAACTTAAGCTTAATGTTAAAGATTATTATAAAGTCGATTCAGAAAAACTATTTTCATTAACGTCGCCAGTCATTATTGATACTCTTATGTTCATTATTATGGCAGCAGTAGCATTAATTAATGGGGGCACACTACTTTATAAAATTATATTTAATCAACGTCGTATTAAACTAATCACCAAATATTATTCGGATAGAGTAGTACATTACTATGGCTAGGTATTAATAACAATAGGATTAAATTGTCATTTTTTATTATAAAAATAACAAACAGTTTAAGATTAAGGAATAACAATGGATTTGTATTTAGTCTTTAAAATAGGTATTTTAATTTTTGGATTAATTAGTTGGTTACTTTATAAAAGTGATCGTAGTATCAATAAGAACGTTTTAAACGATCACATAAGGCATCGTGAACGAATAAGAGATTTAACCGATGAAGAATTAGAACTGTTACAACCTTTTCTAACTAGTAGATTAGCGGTTTATCCTTATAAATTCCAATCTTCCTTGGTTGATAACAAAGTATCGTATTTACTTGGTGCTTGTACTCGTAAAAGTCTTTATAGTAACACAGATGAAATCGCCTATTATTATGATGTCGATAATATTGAAATATTCTTTCCATATAATATGGATATGCATATTGATGAATCAAATATTTTTGAAGTTGTATTTACCAAATATTATGGGATTGTTATTAAAGTCAATGATTATGATATCAAAACAGCGTTCGAAAATTATGATCCAAATGAGGAATATTTATTTAGAGATTTAAATCAAACTAAAGCCAACGAAAATAATTTGGAAAATGAATTCTTAGATGAACACAATAGTTCCAGTCGACAAGATGGCATTAACTCTTCTGATGTTGAATCACTCAGCATTTATGAAAACAGTAAAAATCTAGATAATAATGAAGCTTATTTAGAAGCGTCAAGAAATTATTATAAACTCCTTTATCAACGTGAAGAAACTCAATTTGAAGCGGCTATACGTCGTAAACATAGTCTTGGTTTGTTGACGTCGCTTTGCTTAATTTTAGCAACGGTTTTCTTGATACGCTCATGGTTCGGTGAAAATGATCAGATTTCCATTTTAATCTTAATTTGTCTTGGTGCAGCTGCCTTTTTTGCTTGGTATAAACCTAAGCATTATTTAAACCCACAACAAGTATCTGTCGTTAAAGCAAAAATTTATGATAAAGATCCTAACACTTGTTCCATAGAGGTAGGTAATCTTATGGTTTTACAATACCCTAAGTATTGGTTAAATTTTATCCCAGAGACTTCAGATTACGCGACTGAAATGGTTATCAGTAATGATAATAAAAAATTACTTCGCTATGGTCAGACTTTATCCATTAATAATGAAGTAGAACAATTTGGACCACCTAAACTAGTTTCACGAAATAAAATTTTATTGGTAATTAGCGTAATTTTATCTGCTGTTCTCTATTATTATACTGATCCAGTTAATAATGGTTATTTTGCTTATCAATATTACAGTCAACAATCTGAAAATCTGCAAATTAAAGATTTCACCACTTTAAAAAATAGTGATATCAAGCCGGGTGACATTGTGAATATCACCATCCAAAATACATCGTGTGATATCAATGATTTAAACGAAGAATATCAATGTCATAACTTCTTCATCAATAATCAGCCAATGGCTTTGAAGGAAAATAATGTCATGGCCATCGAAGGTTCATTAAAACATATTTTTGATACAAAATTTGTTAATGAGGTGGTTGATTCGGAAATGTTGCGTTTTCAAAATGTACAAAGCCTATATGTTGATATGCTAAACCGCAGTTCAAATGATGGACGTTATGTTAAAAATTCATTTTCTAAAATAGAAAGTATTGGTCAAATGGTAATTGATATTGACAAGGTTTGTAATATTTTACCGGTTAAAGAATGTGACAATGTCAAAAACAATCTGACTCATTTGTTTGATACCGGTAGGAGCAGGGCAAATATTACCTGGAATGATTTATTGTCTGAGTCTACAAAAAATCCTGATTTTAGTGAAATAGTCGAAACCCGCAGAATGCGTAGTCTCAAACAGGCAGTAGAACCATTTAAATTAGAACTTCAAAGTGAATTGGTTAATGTCATATCTAAATATCAATCTGATAACGGTGTAAAAATTACATTAACCAATCAAAGCTATGTTGACATGGCACCATTTGTTATGAATAAATCGATGAAATTCGATGAAAATGGTTATATTAATTATTATTTTGCTATTTTAAACAACAGTATTCCTGCAAATATTAATATTGTTGGTTCAGTGAGTGATATTCTTTACCAAAAGGGTGAAAACTCTGATAGACATAATCTTGAGACACAGAGTATTTCTGGTCTGAAAGTGAACGCAAATCAACATTATAATTTAGACGAGAATCAACAATTATCATCAAATTTGTTGATTATTATTAATGTTATTATGTTTGTTGTGATGATATTAATCGCTACGATTAATGCTGTAAAACTAGTTCAGAAAACGAAAATTAATCGACATCGTTCTAAAGAAATTTTTAAATATTATCAAGATAGGTTAATTTAAGTATTAATCTTTATGAAAAGGTTTTAATAGGAAGATATCAATAATATGGCAAATATTATCTATTTTATTGTTATTCCAGCTTTTGCTCTCTTTGTACTTTACATAGTTATCATGACTAAAGAAGATCTAAATGAGCTAAATAAACTGTCCCAAAATAAGCGAGTCGAAATTGCCCCTTTTATTCGTGAAAATGCTATCCGACAGTTAACTGAAGAAGAAATTCTTTTTCTTCAGCCTTATCTTGATAATAAAGACCCTATGCCTAGTCCTTATCAATGGAAAAGTCCATTAATCAGTTCTGATGTCACGAGAATAAAAGGTTATATTGAAAAAATTTATACGGATAGATATAGTCTGGAATGCTATTACAAGATGGAGGATATACATTTACTTTTTCCTTACAATATGGACGGCGATATTATAGGGTTTCATAAAGACTATGAAGATTATGAAGACTGTGAAGACAATCTACTCAACATTAAGTCAAAATGTATCAACACCGCTGAAGTTGTGTTTACTAGAAGTTATGCCATTGTCGTTAAAATAAACACTTGTGAGTTATTGGAAATTTGTCTAAATCTATCTGATCGTAAAGTGTCGCAAATTATAGATTATTGGCAGACAGGAGATTTGAAACCTATTGATTTGAGTAGCGTTGAAAAGGCTAATGAAACCATTACCCAACTAGTAACAGAAGAATCAGAAAAAGCACTTCCTTTTGAGATTGTTAATAAAAGAGAAAAAAATCAATATGAAACTGCCATGGAAGACCAAAGCAACTCTGGCAAATTAATGGTTTTTTTGTTTGTATTAGGTGTGATGGGGTTATTGGTTTTAGAGCATTTTCAATCGCTCTGGTTGGCAGTTTTCTCAATCCTATGCTTTATATTAGCTATGATAATATCGCATATAAAACGAGAAATACCTACTGAATATGTCAACCATATCAAAGCGCAATGGGATACTGAATTTGACGTTCCCGATCACTGGAGAATGTTCATATCAAATAAAAGTGACACGCCAATTGATATAGAGGTCGAAGTTAATTCTCTAAAATTACTCAGTTATGGCGACTATCTATCAATAAGTGAAGAAGTGGAAAATTATGGCGCACCGAAATTTATCAAGCATAATGTTATATTGGCTATTACAGGATTAATATTGACAGTATTAATTTACTATTTTACCGATGCCGGTGAAAAATTTGATTTTAGCTATCAGCAATTAACCTCACAAGCCACTACTTGGAACATTGATGATAAAACTAACTTCAAGAAAATAGCCTTTCAATTTATGGATCGCGTTAATCTCGATTTATCAAGTGTCTCGTGTGATATTAAAAATAAAGATCATTCTCAATGTAATAAAATATTTGTTAATATCAATCCAATAGACAGTACAAAACTTAATCTTTTTTCTTCATGGCCTCAATCAACACGAGCGATTTATGATAGCAATATTTTAAAAATGATAGAAGATCAAGAAGTTATTGTAAAAACAGCGTTAGCCAACAAACATTTAAATCAGCGTTTAGAGAATGACTTCAAAAAATATGGGAATAATCCAAAAAACAAACAATACACAAAAAACAAAAATATAGTTGAATTGATAAAAATTTATAATATTGAGACTGCTATTTTAACCTTTGATGACAGTTGTAAACATCTTAACCTTGAACCTTGTGACCAAATTAAAAAAAGTCTAGCCAATTTACTGTCAGAGCATAGTAGTGTTGATTTAAACAATTGGTCTGACGTGGTGGCTTATGCGGAATCGCATTACAATATTAAAAAAATAGTAAATTTAACCTCGGCGCAAAATATTGTCCAACTAGTTGCTGAGTATCGAACAAATATTCTTAAACATTTTATCTTTGATGCTAAAGAAAAAGTAGCAATGCTGCAAAATGATGAAAATAACCTTAGTTTACAATTTACTAAATTAATCCCACTCTATGATAAAAATTATAAACACAACTATAATAATGAAATTTTCAAAAAACAACTTGATTATTATAATGGTATTTTAATGGGAAATAATGCTAACTTAAAAATTACAGGGGTAGTCACCAATGTGAGTTACCATAATGGAGCAGTTTCAAAACTAACGATTTCAACAGATCCTATCTATAATATTGATAAGAATGATTTATTCTCATTTTCATCGCTTATTTTGATCAACAATATTGTGTTTCTATTTGTTATCCTTGTCACCTTAATTAATTGTATCTTGTTTATTTGGAAAAAAGTTACCAATCAATTACGACTTGAAAAAATCATTGCTAATTATAGTGATAAAATTTTAAAAGATCAGTCAGAGGTTGAGGAATAATATTAGATAGATTATTGAAATGATAGATATCAAATTAGTAGGTGTTGTGAGCAACTTATCGATTAAACATAATTATTCAATTGTGAGATAAGCCATATTCTGTTATACTAATTTCCCGTCTGATTCATCATATATTGCATGGTTTTTATCGTTTAAACTGATGTGATATTGTTCAATTAAATTAATAATGGTCTGGTATTAATGGTCACGAATTATATTTTTGTTACAGGCGGTGTCGTTTCTTCTTTAGGTAAAGGCATTGCCGCAGCCTCATTAGCTGCAATTTTAGAAGCCCGCAATTTAAAAGTCACCATGCTAAAACTTGATCCCTATATCAACGTCGATCCGGGAACAATGAGCCCAATTCAACATGGTGAAGTTTTTGTGACTGAAGACGGTGCCGAAACCGATCTTGATTTGGGTCATTATGAGCGTTTTATCCGCACTAAAATGAGCCGAAAAAACAACTTTACAACAGGACGTATTTATTCTGACGTTTTACGCAAAGAACGTCGTGGAGACTATTTAGGCGCGACAGTCCAAGTTATTCCTCATATCACTAACGCCATCAAAGATCGAGTTATTGATGGTGCCAAAGGTTATGACGTAGCTATTGTTGAAGTTGGTGGTACAGTTGGTGATATCGAATCACTACCATTTTTAGAAGCAATTCGTCAATTAGCGGTTGATGTTGGTCGTGAACATACACTATTTATGCACTTAACATTAGTGCCTTATCTTGCCTCATCAGGTGAAGTAAAAACTAAACCAACACAGCACTCAGTTAAAGAGTTATTATCAATTGGTATTCAACCTGACGTATTAATTTGTCGTTCAGATCGGGCAATTCCAGCTAACGAAAGAGCTAAAATTGCGCTATTTTGTAATGTGCCTGAACGTGCGGTAATTTCACTTAAAGATGTTGATTCGATTTACAAAATCCCTGCACTATTAAAATCACAAAATTTAGATACTTTTGTCTGCAATCGCTTCCATCTTGAATGTAAAGAAGCGGATCTATCTGAATGGGAACAAGTCATTTACGAAGAAGCTAACCCAGTTGGTGAAGTAACTATCGGTATGGTTGGTAAATATATTGCTTTACCAGATGCTTATAAATCAGTGAATGAAGCACTAAAACACGGTGGTTTAAAAAATCGTTTAACCGTTCATATCCGTTATATTGATTCAGAAGATCTTGAATCTCGCGGCAGCGAAATATTACAAGGTTTAGACGCAATATTAATCCCAGGTGGCTTTGGTTATCGTGGTGTTGAAGGCAAAATTATGGCGGCACGTTATGCTCGCGAAAACAAAATTCCTTATTTAGGTATTTGCCTTGGTTTACAAGTAGCATTAATTGAATATGCACGTAATGTTGCAGGTATTAAAGATGCTAATTCAACGGAATTTGTTAAAGATTGCCCAAGCCCAGTTATAGCTCTAATTACTGAGTGGAGTGACGAATCGGGTCAAATTGTTCAGCGTAGTGAAAATAGTGATTTAGGTGGCACTATGCGTTTAGGTTCGCAAATCTGCCATTTAGAACCAAATTCACTAGTTGCTGGAATGTATAAAAAAGAGTCGATAACTGAACGTCACCGTCACCGTTATGAAGTCAATAACAACTTATTACCAGAAGTTGTCAAGGCTGGTTTAAAAGTGACAGGGTTATCAACTGATAAAAAATTAGTCGAAATTATTGAAATTCCAGATCATCCTTGGTTTGTTGCTTGTCAATTTCATCCAGAATTTACATCAACGCCACGTGATGGACATCCATTATTTAGTAGTTTTATTAAAGCTGCCAAAGATTATCAAGATCAGCAGCAAAAATAGTTTATATTTACATTAGGTATATATCTGTCATATAGAGGAAAATAACATGGCAAAAATCGTTAAAGTACATGGTCGTGAAGTCATTGACTCACGTGGTAACCCAACTGTTGAAGCTGAAGTTCATTTAGAAGGTGGTTTCGTAGGTCTTGCAATCGTTCCATCAGGTGCGTCAACAGGTTCACGTGAAGCGTTAGAACTTCGCGATGGTGACAAATCTCGCTTTTTAGGTAAGGGCGTACTTAAAGCTGTTGAAAATGTTAATGGACCAATCGCCAAAGCAGTTGTTGGTAAAGATGCGTTAGATCAAGCTGCAATCGACCAAATCATGCTTGATTTAGATGGTACTGATTTCAAATCAAACTTAGGTGCTAACTCAATTCTTGCCGTATCTTTAGCGACAGCTAAAGCAGCTGCAGCAGCTAAAGGTGTACCTCTTTATCAACATATTGCTGATCTTAATGGTACTCCAGGTCAATACTCTATGCCATTACCAATGATGAACATCATCAATGGTGGTGAACATGCTGATAATAACATTGACCTTCAAGAATTTATGATTCAACCAGTTGGTGCGAAAACAGTACGTGAAGCAATCCGTATGGGTTCTGAAGTATTCCACAACTTAGCAAAAGTACTTCACGCTAAAGGCATGAATACTGCTGTTGGCGACGAAGGTGGTTTTGCGCCTAACCTAGATTCAAATGCTGAAGCATTAGCTTGTATCAAAGAAGCAGTTGAAAAAGCTGGTTACGTTTTAGGTAAAGACATTACTTTAGCGATGGACTGTGCCGCTTCTGAATTCTACAACAAAGAAACTGGTAAATATGTATTAAAAGGTGAAGGCAATAAAGAGTTTACTGCTCAAGAATTCACTCATTACTTAGAAGGCTTAACTGAGCAATATCCAATCGTATCAATTGAAGACGGTTTAGACGAAAGCGATTGGGAAGGTTGGGCATACCAAACTAAAGCATTAGGTCACAAAATCCAATTAGTTGGTGACGATCTATTTGTAACTAACACTAAAATCTTCAAACAAGGTATTGAAAAAGGCATCGCTAACTCAATCCTAGTTAAAGTTAACCAAATCGGTACATTAACTGAATCTATCGCAGCTGTTAAAATGGCGAAAGATGCTGGTTACACTGCAGTAATTTCACATCGTTCTGGTGAAACAGAAGATTCAACAATCGCTGATTTAGCTGTTGGTTTAGCTGCAGGTCAAATCAAAACTGGTTCTATGAGCCGTTCTGACCGTGTTGCTAAATACAACCAATTAATCCGTATTGAAGAAGCTTTAGGTTCAAAAGCACCATTTAACGGTTTAAAAGAAGTTAAAGGTCAATAATTCGTTTTTATAAACGATACCTTTTAATAAAACGGTGACTTAGTTCACCGTTTTTTATTGCTTAAGCGATGATATAACACCATAAGGGTTGCGTTGCTTTGGGTTGTGTTGTACTCTTAGTCACTTACGTTGAAATAGTGCCTTAAATTTGAAAATAATCACAAATATCTAATTGATAATTTATAATTTAACCACATATAACTCTTTAATATATTAACTAATACGAATACTTTTTTCTGCTTATGAATAATATTACGAATATGTCCCAGCCTAAAAGTAAATGGCAACTTTTTAACTGGCTTTGTTCAGGGAAATTACCACTTAACGAATTATGGCTTAAACCGACTTATCGTTATAAATTTTTTTTTCGAACCCTATTTTTAAGTCCTATTACGCTTAAATTATTAGACAAATTAAGACAATACAAATTACTTGGTTACTATTTATCATGCCAAACTAATTTACCTTGTAAACTACAACGACCTTATTTAGCTTCTTGTTTGAGCCAACAAGAACGGTACGAGGCATTAGCTTATCATTATGATTTTTTAGCTAATCGCCCTGATAGCATGACAAAAGCCTTCTATAACTTAGATGTCCCCTTTGAATTGGCCAGTATTACGGCAAAAAATGAAGCCAATATAAAAATTGCGATTCAAGCACGTAATAAATATGCTCGGGAGGGTGAACTCAGCCTCTATTTTTATGATAATGATGGGATTGATTTAGCGACGTTAACTTTTACCATTGCGCAATATCAACAAAAGTCGACACTTTTTATTTCCGGCTTACAAGGAACAGGGCATCATGAAGCTCGAACTCGAGTACAACAGGCAACAAAACAGTGCTATGGACTTTTTCCTAAACGTGTGGCTGTTGAGGCAGCGTTAATTATTGCGAGTTATTTTCAACTTGAACAGATTATAGCGGTAGGTAATAAAACTCATGTCTATAACAACTGGCGTTATAACAGTCGACAAGAGAGAATCTTATCTGACTATGATGATTTTTGGTTAACCATTGACGGTAAACAAGACGAAAGATCGTTATTTATCTTACCGACACAAATCAACCGAAAATCAATCGAAGAGATTGCCAGTAAGAAACGTTCTGAGTATCGCAACCGTTATGCATTATTGGATGAACTTCAGAATAAAATTGAAACACAATTAGCGTCATTAATCTAATCGTATCAATTACTGTATTATACAAAAAATTGCTTGCCCAAAATGGCAAGCGATCTACAAAAGACCTAATTTTTACATTTTAAAATAAAAAAATTATAAGGAATAGAACATGTATTTTGGTATTCTTATTGCTTTAGTACCGCTATGTCTAGGTTATTTGATTAGATTCAAAGAGCAAAAATGGATCGCCAAAATAAATCAAGTCCTAAGCTGGATGGTCTATTTTATCCTATTTATAATGGGAACCGAACTAGCTCATCTCGATAATCTAGCAGCCAACTTAAAAGTCATCCTTTTTTATACTAGCATTATCTTTATTTGTACCTTTGGCGGTAATTTTATTTTCTTAGCCCTAGTCGATATATTACTGCCATGGCGCACCACCCACTGCAGCCAAACTTATGAGTCACGATTTAAAATGATCTTAGAATCACTGCGAGTATGTATTGCGCTCGTTGCGGGTTTTATTGCTGGGCTCTTTCCTCTATTTATCTGGCAATATAGTGAAGATATAACTAAAGTCGTCTTAGTCTTTTTACTACTCCTTATCGGCATACAACTTCGTAGTAACAACATCTCACTAAAACAGATCCTACTCAACAAGGTTGGAATAGCCACCACTGTAATTGTATTACTAAGCACATTTTTGGGTGGCATTGTAGCAGCACTAATAATGTCCCTGCCAGTACGAGTGGGGTTGGCAATGTCATCAGGATTTGGTTGGTATTCACTGTCAGGAATTCTCATGACCGAAGCTCATGGGCCAATTATAGGTAGTGCAACCTTCTTAAATGATATCTTGCGCGAGTTATGTGCTATCATTCTAATTCCTACATTAATTAAACGTTACAAACTCACAGCATTAGGCTTATGCGGTGCTACCTCAATGGATTTTACTTTACCCATGCTACAAAAAGGTGCTGGTGTCAGCATCGTGCCTCCCGCAATCGTTCAAGGTTTCTTATTAACCTTAATCATGCCGATTTTTATGACACTATTTAATTATGGTGGGATTTAACCAAATTTGAAATGTATTGAAATAAAAATTTTTTATCATAATTTTAGAGATTAAATCAAAATTTAATTTTTATGAAGAATTATCAAATTTATGATATTAAGTTGTTTTTTTTCAATATATTTTGCTGGTGTTCTCAATATAAAAGTTCATCACACCACATTTTCATTTACAAATCTTTACATTAAAAACGATACAAATACATTATTTTAATTTAACATACTGATTCGCTTAAGTTAATGGAGCTTAGGAAAGTTACGGGTAATATATCACATAAAAAATATATCTTATTGTATATATTTGTGATTTACCGTTAAAGTGTTATATGGAGCAGTAAAGACATGTTAAAATGTAATCGTAATCGATATCCTATGATTCTGGATAGGACAACTAAAATAAAATATTATCATTTAATTTATAAATCTATATTTTATACCTTTTCTTTAATCTCTTGTAGTTAGTTTACTTATCCCCTTATGTGCAAAACAATATTCAAAATAATAAATATTTTATTTTTTACTATAAATAAAATCTTTTACGTACTTATAATCCCTATCTTTCTGTCGCTATTTTCTACAGCGTATGCTATTACCGTTCATACGACGAATATAATTCACGCCAGTAAACCAGAATTTATTCTGGAAACATCATGGCAAAAGTTAGGCTTTACGGTTGATGGAGTACATTATAGTCAAGATGAAGGTACTATAATAAGTGATGAGATAAAATTTTTTAGTGGTGATTATCGATTTAGCGATTTTGTTATCGATCCTTCTTATTCAATGAGTAATTTAGACAGATCTTTGAATTATTTTGATGAGAATGGCGATATTGCTGATGATGTTGAGCCGTTTACGCTTAATTCTAATGTTTCTTCTGAATGGTATGATGCGGAGGGTGAAGAAATATCTAGGAGTCAATATGGCAGTATTATTGGCTGTGGTAGTGGATTTAAAATGCCTTTGCAATTAAAAATTCATATTGGTATAAAGCCTAACTCAAAATATGGAGTTCCTCGTCAAGGAGATTTGAGCGATATTTTGGTAAAGTATAAAATAGCTTCGAATCCAGAATTATGCTATGTAGCACCAAACTCATTAAAAGTATATCCAGATAATCAATGGTTGAGTTTCAATAATTCAAATAAATATAAAGGTTGGAATGTTGCCAACTTAACTTCAAGAAAGAGTGATGTCGGTGGTGGTTATTCTTCAGACTATGTGCCTAATTATGGTTTTAAAGTTAATCCATCTGGTGAACATTTTCCGACAACAGGTTTTCCTGGTGCTTTCTTTCACTTAGTGGTTAGTGGTGCACAAACGGATTATGAATATTCATTTGTTGGTGATTCCACAGGTGTATCAGTTGATAAAAATGGCAAAGTTCTTCTTGAAAAAAAACCAAATGGTTCAATAACTGTTCAAATAAAATCGAAGCTAGAACCATCGTTCAATGTTAATTATACCTTTGATCCTACAAGAATCTGGGTTTATCCATATAATCCAAGATATCCAAATGGTAATTATAAGACACATTGGGATAAAGCTATAACTATATGTAGCGAAGACAATTTACCAACATTCCAAGATTTAACCAATGCTCCAATGAATCCAGCTATTCTTAACATGGATTTTGACATGAATAATGGCTATACAAGAGCTATTGGTCAAGGCGTATTACCTGAGTGGGGTTATACAGTTCGAGATGCTTATCCTGAATCACGTTGGTCTTCGGTTACAAATGATAGGTATTGGACTAAAGATATCGACCCTAATAATATAGCAAGACGGGTTGATGTAGATGCTAGTTCTGGGCATTTAGGTGTTGATTCAAGATGTGATCATTGTCCTGATTTTATAGTATGTATGGTTGATGTTAACTAAAATTAATCGGCTTTATGAGGACGTTAAGTATAATAATCTACAAAATTATTTATCTAATGTCCTCAATATCTGTAATGATTTGCCATTAAAATCTCTAAAAATTAATGCAATACTCTCGATATAGTGAGATATTGCTATTTTATGAAACTACCTTTGTGAGTTTAAGATCTAGGTTGTTATTCAGTTAATTTGATTTAAATTTTATTTCTGGTTTTAAATAATATGTTATAAATTAAATAATTAATTATAATAAATAAAAATTATCAAGAATTTTTAACGATAGTTACATCGCTTTTTTAACCGAAAAAAGCTAAAGGAAAGTTTTTAAATTCCTAATGGCATTAAATTTAAATTACCATCAAGCATAGTGATGCTATAATTAAATTGAAATATGTAGCATGTCAACTTTTTCGTGTTTAAGTAACCAAATTTTTTTATCAATCCCACCAGCATAACCGATTAAATTACCATTTGCTCCTATTACACGGTGACAAGGAATAATTATTGATAGTGGATTATGTCCGACAGCGCCACCTACTGCTTGACTGGACATACGGGGTTTATTGATTTTTGAGCCTATCTGTTTAGCAATATCACCATAGGTGGTTACCTCGCCGTAAGGAATTTTTGTCAATATGTCCCACACCATATGTCTAAACTCACTACCTTGTGGCGCCAAAGCTAATTGGCTAATTGCGGGTCTTTTACCGGAAAAGTAATCATCTAACCAATGTTTGGTTTGGTTAAAAATCGCTAAATTGGCCATTTCTTTTTTGTTCGCGCTTAGCATCTGACCAAAATATTTTTGTCCTTCAATCCAGACACCAACTAATTTACTTTGCTGACTAGCGAGAGTGATTTCCCCCATTGGCGACGAATAATGACTGATGTAGAACATAAAAAATCCTTACTTTGGTGATTATCAACTGTTTTATTATAACGAATTTTTATGCATTAAATATGGCCATGTTAAGAAGAAAAGACTCACCTTGGTGAGTCTTTTTTAGAAGTTATTTGCTAGCTTTGCCTTTTTCGACATAACTCATGTCGCCTAATGATTCAACAATGAATTTGCCATCATCAGTATAACGAATTTTTGTTACGCTAGCGTTACCAAGTCCGCCAGTGATTGGTTTGTCCATCATCTCTTCAACCATCGCCATGATTGCCATGCCGTGTGAAACAACTAATACATTACCACCACCTTTTTCTTGTGCTGATTTTGCGATCGCTTTTAGTGATGCTTGCATACGAGTTTTAACAGCATTGTAATCCTCAGCTTCCCCCGATTTTTCAACCGCTTTTATAGCATCCATCATTTTTTTAAGGGTGACTTTACCTTTAGCTAAATCAGCCATTAAGGCTTTGTCAGATTCATAACCTAAGTGTTGTGCTGCAGGATTCCACATGTTTGGATCTAGATCACCTTCATAATCACCAAAACATGTTTCACGTAATCCTTCCATTTCGTTGATGCTCAATTTGGTTTCACCTTTAGATTCAAGAACGATGCGTGCTGTTTGTCTTGCACGACCTAAATCACTTGAGTATACCGAAATAAAGTCGATACCTTTTAAGCCACGACCCAGTTGTTCTGCCACTTCAATACCCGGTTTGGTTAGTGGGGTGTCTGACCATCCTTGAGCACGATGTACGTTATTGAACATGGTTTTACCGTGACGAGTAAAATAGATATTTACATCGGCAGCAAATGATTGTGCAATTGACGCTGTAAGAATAGCGGTTAAGCCAATAAGTTTAATAAGTTTTTTCATAGTTTCGTCCTTTTATAACAAGTTGAATCGATAATCAATAACGGTTTCTGCTGATAATGTTGGTGAACGTTGAGCTTTACCGTCTCTTAATTTAGGGGTAACGTCTTTACTGCTCATGGTTTTATAAGACCAACCGTAACCAAATTTTGACAAAATCGAAAGGTTTTTAAATGTGCCACTGGTTGGTTTAAAAATGTTAAACACATTGATTTCGCCATTTTTTAGGGTTTCGTGTTTATAGTTAAATTCTCCATAGTTTAGATACAAACCTGTGGTGTTATCTTTAAAAAAGTCGTAACCTAATACGCTGGATAATACGATTTCACCATCGCGCATATAGTCAGCTCCGGCTGCAGCCATACCGTTGTAGCGACCACGATTATTTTTACCTAAATGACGCCCATAAAAACCGATAGCCCCTTTACGGTTAGCATCGGTATAAGCAATACCGAATTTGGCACTCCAGTCAGCTTCTTTCCATTCAACATCGGCTGCATAATGCCACGCTGAATCATCAAAATCACGCACATTGGCTTTCATTTTGTCATGATTTTTAAGAGCAGTACTGCCATAGATTTGTGAGCCAAAGGTTAGTTTTTCCACCGGTTTATAAGAAAACTCAATCGCATGACGTTTAATATAATCTTTTGCTATACCATAAGAGTAATCAAGTTTAATTACTTTATCGTTATAGGCGATTTCAGCAGTTTTGATATTATCAATTACATGCTTTCTATCTAAACTATAAAAATGCACTTTTTTAGCCGATTCACGAGGTAAAGTACTATCTATATAAGCTAGCGATAACGCCAAATTAGAGTATTTAAATGTTCCACTATAACCGAGATAACTGTTACGGGTTAAATGTTGCGATGAACTAATTATCCCCATGTCTTTTAAACTATGCCAACCTGCTTTACCATTAAAATTGATATCTTTATTACCAAGTTTGACTTTAGCATAACGTTGCGTAAATTTGTTAAAACCGTGAGCATTGTGTTTATCTGCTTTTTTGCCATCGTTATAAAGTAAGTTACGAGTAGCAAAGTAATCACTGGCACCAAGTTTGATGACATTGTCATATGTAAAGTCGAATCCGAGCATATCAAACAAATAACCAGATTTATAATTAAATGTGAGTGCTTGACCCCATGCACTGTGAACTTCTTTAGGTTGGGATGCGTTTTCCTTTAAATACTTCCAATGGTTACGTGTTGAGAATTCAAATTTGCTATCTTTAAAAAAGTTTTGATCTAAAAAACTTTTATCTGAAAATCCTTTTTCTGCATTCGCCGAATTTGAATCTGCAGCTATCGCCACAAAGCATATAAAGTTAAGTACTGCTAATGAAAGATATTTTATTTTCATTGTTATTTCCTATCCTTTAAAAAAATTCTCCAAAAAAAAACCTAAATACCACCCAAACAATATTGCTTGAGTTGATATTTAGGTTTTGCCTGCAAAACAGTAACAATCCTATTCGACTAATTCAATTATTTAACTGATTTTATTGTGGTATTAGTTTATTTTTTATATTAAATGATTTAATCAATTAATGATGATTTTCCTTGATTGAGGTAGTCCATATTACCAATTTCAACGACATTATATTTACCATTTTGATAAACAATTTTAATTACAGTAGCATTGGAAAGTGGTTTATTTTTTTCAGGGTTATCAGTCAAATCTGAAATCATGGCTTGCATTGACATCCCAGATGAAATCACCAATATATTTTTTTGATGTCGATACTGAGCATTTTTTACGATCATATTCAATGCGTATTGCGTCCGTTGTTTAACACGAGCGAAGTTCTCAGCGTCATGTTTATGGTCACTTTTAGCAATAGCGTTGGTAAGTTCTGCTACTGGAATTTGCCCCTGTGCATAGCTTTTATAGAAGGTATCAACCGATTTATAGCCTAGTGTTTTCATCGCTGCCGATACCATATTGGCATTGCTACCACCTTCAAATCCGCCATAAAAGACTTCTCTTAACCCCTTTAATTCATTGATTTTGTAATCTTCGACGCCTTTTTGTTTTAACAATACTTGCATGGTTTCACGTTGGCGACCGGCATCACTGGTATAATAGGCATCAAATTCGATTTGTTTCTCTTTAAATCCTTCGGCTAAATAGCGAGCGGTTTTAATTCCTTGGTCGGTTAATGGTGAATCCGCCCAGCCTTGAACTCGATCATAGGTATTAAATAGTGTTTTACCATGTCTAGCAAAATAGATGGTGATTGTATCGTCACTATTAGCATTAGCAGGCTTACTTGGTTGATGGCTACTACATCCAGTAGAGATTGCTGTTAATACTATTAAACTGGTGGTGAGTACTGCTTTAATGGTTTTATTTTTCATCATTAGCCCCGTGTGGCATTAAGTTATAGTTATACTGAATAAAGTCACAGGTAAAGGCTCGTAAACCCTACCTGCATCATTATTATTTTAATGTCGCTCCTTTGGATGAAATAATAGATTGGTACCAATAGAAGCTTTTCTTTTTATAGCGCTTTAGTGTACCAGAACCATCTTGGTTTAAATCCACATAAATAAAACCATAACGTTTAGTAACTTCAGCTTTTGATGCACTAATGAGGTCAATTGGCCCCCAACTGGTATATCCCATAACTTCAACACCGTCATTTATGGCTTCACGGATTTGTACAAGGTGATCGTTCATATAATTAATACGATAATCATCATTTACGGTACCATCGGCTTCAAGTTTATCTTTAGCACCTAAGCCGTTTTCCACAATAAACAGTGGTTTTTGAAAACGTTCATAAAGTAGATTTAATAGGTAACGAATGCCAATCGGGTCGATCTGCCAACCCCATTCAGATGCTTTTAGATGAGGATTTGGTACCATATCAAGAATATTACCTTTTTGGCGAAGCGAATTGTCTGCCGTTCCACAACAACTCATATAGTAACTAAATGAGATAAAGTCGATGGTTTCTTTTAGATCTTCTCGGTCTTGATCGGTTATCGTTAACTCAATGTTGTTCTCTTTAAAGTAACGATTCATGTAGGTTGGATAATAGCCACGAGCTTGTACATCACCAAAGAATAACCAACCATGATTTTCTGTGTGTGTTGCCCAAACATCTTCAGGTTTTGGAGTAAGAGGGTAGGCGATAGCACCAAGCAACATGTTACCAATTTTAGCATCAGGGATGATTTGATGACACAATTTTACTGCTCGACTACTGGCGACTAATTGATGATGAATCGCTTGGTAAATATCAGCCTTACTGCTGTTACGAGCTAGACCAACTCCGGTAAAAGGTTCGTGTAATGACATATTAATTTCATTGAAAGTTAACCAATATTTCACTTTATCTTTATAACGTTCAAACACGGTTTTGGCATAGCGGGTAAAAAATTCGATAACTTTACGATTTCCCCAACCTCCATATTGAGTTACCAGATAGTAGGGCATTTCGTAATGCGATAAAGTCACAAGTGGTGTAATGTTGTGCTTTAGCATTTCGTCAAACAATTTATCATAAAAGGCGAGTCCTTTTTCATTTGGTTGTTCTTCATCACCATTTGGGAAGATTCGAGTCCATGCGATAGATGTTCTTAAGCAGGTGAATCCCATTTCGGCAAACAGCGCGACATCTTCGGGATAACGATGATAAAAGTCGATAGCCCGATCTTTAATGCCAGTAATATCGACTTTATTGCGATCGACGATGTCACCAAATAGACCGTTAGGTGTGCAGTCAGATGTCGATAACCCTTTGCCATCTTCACAATATGCACCTTCAACTTGGTTGGCGGCAATAGCGCCACCCCATAAAAAATCAGTTGGAAAAGTATTTGCCATGTTTTACTCCTTGTTTGCACTTAACGCTAATAATGCGTCACCTTGTTGAACATCATTTTGTTTAAATATGCACTGCACATCGATATAGTCATCACTGTTAGTGATAATGATTGGTGTGGTTACTTCAAAACCTGCTTGTTTAATTGCTTCAATATCGAAGCTTACCAAACGATCACCTTTTTTCACTTTTTGACCAGCTTCTACATGTGCTTCAAAATGTTGACCATCTAATTTAACAGTATCGATACCGATATGGATAAGCATTTCAGCTCCAGAATCTGTCTGGAATCCGATCGCATGTTTGGTCCTAAATAATGAGACGACTTCACCATCTTCTGGCGCTACTGCTTCGCCCACGGAAGGAATAATTGCGACACCTTTCCCCATTAAACCACTAGCAAAGGTGGCGTCATTCACTTCTTTTAACTCTACGAGTTTGCCGGTCATTGGGCTTGAAATAGTAATAGTATTGCGCTGTTTAATTTCTTCCGCTTTCTTTTCTGTACTACTTGATACTTGATTACCGTCGGCAACATCTTTATTTTTAGGGATACCAAATAGATAAGTTACGATGGTTGCAACAACAAATGAGATTATTGAACCAAACACCACCGCATAGAATTTTTCGTCAATTCCTGTTGCGGGAATTAATTGCAAGAATGAAAAAACACTAATAAAACTAAACGAATAAATAACCGAATGGTAATAACCAATAATACCGCCACCAATCATGGATGAAACACAACCGATGATAAATGGACGTTTTAATGGTAAATTAATCCCATAAATTGCCGGTTCAGTTACCCCAAAAATCCCTGATAACACTGAAGAACTGGCTAACGTTTTAACTTGTGGATCCTTACTGCGTAACATAACAGCTAATACAGCACCGACTTGCGCAAATACTGCTGGGAATAAGATTGGGATCATAAAATCTTCATGATAAACCGAAATATTGTTCATCGCAAAAGGCACCAACCCCCAATGGATACCAAAAACAACCATTACTTGCCAAAGAGCGGCTAAAATCATGGAAGCAATAACGGAGTTGAGTTCATAAACAAAGATGATCCCGCTAGCAACACTATCACTTAAAAATGAGACAACAGGACCGATAACGGCGAAAGTTAATGGTACGGTAATTATTAAACCAAAGAGTGGCGCAATAAATTTTTTGAACGAGTCATGCATTATCTTGTTAAAGTTACGTTCTAACAAGGAATAGAACCACGCGGCCAAAATAATCGGAAAAACTGATGATGGATAGGGAATTAACTTGATGGGGATGCTAAAAAATTCTGTCTGTAATTCAAACGCTTGACCTAACATACCAACCACACTGGGATGAACTAACGCACCACCTAATGCCATTCCAACATAAGGGTTACCACCGAATTTTTTAACCGCAGAAAAACCTAGAATTATCGGTAAATAGTAGAATGGTGCATCTGCAATGGCATTTAAAAAGTTATAAGTTGGATCGCCAGCTTTAACTACTTCCATTACTTGTAATATGGCAACCACACCTTTAAAAATACCGCCAGCAACTAGCACGACTAGTGCTGGTATAAAAATGCTCGATACCAGATCAATAAGTTTTGATACAATCCCTTTTTTGGCGCCAGCCGCCTCATCAGTGGTAGGCTTTTCATTAAGGTTTGTTAATTCCATAATCGCATTAAATACATCAGCAACATTGTTGCCAATGACCACTTGAAATTGTCCACCGCTTTGAACGACAGTGATTACGCCAACTTGTTTTTTGACTATTTCCGGGTCTGCTTTTGATTCATCTTTTAATACAAATCGAAGCCTGGTTGCACAGTGTACTAAACTAATGATGTTGTCTTTACCACCTACATGCTCAATAATTGATTCGGCAAGTTGTTTATTTTTCATAGCTTATCCTTATTTAAGCGCAAAAAAAAACCTAAGCCTAGTAATCCTAGGCTTAGGTTTTGCTTGCATCGTTAACATTAACGAATGCAATAACAATCCAAAATTTGATATTAAATTAGCATAAAATGAGCCAGCTTGTTGATAAGATGTTAGCTATTTTGTGACTTATATCACATAATTATTTTTTTAGTTCTGCTCTTAATCGTTCGATGTGAATTGTTAAGTATAAACTTTCATCGTCAGATAGCGGATGTTGATATTGTTGAATTAAATGTAAATCTATCTGTTTGGTGCAAAAATAGGCTTGTTCATATTTTTCACGGATAATCTCGTACAATGTGGAATCTTGTTGAACAGGTTTACCTTGGCTTAGAATGCGATGCGCGAAAAACTTCAAATGTGTCACAAATCTCTGATAGGAAAGGCTATTTTCGTCATATTCGAACCGAAAATGATACTTAACGATATTTAAAATTTCGCGCATGATTTTGGTCATATTGACGATATTTGGCATGGTATCATTAAGTTCAGCATTTACAATATGAAACGTAATAAATCCAGCTTCATCTTCATGTAGTTCTACACCGAGACGCTTTTTAATCACATCTAAAGCATATAGCCCAATTTCGTACTCTTTAGGATAGAATTTTTTTATCTCCCAAATAAAGTTATTGGGAATATCAAATCCTTGTTTATGCCGTTCTATAGCAAAATAAATATGATCGGTTAATGAAATATAGATACTATCTTGTAATTTATTGCCTAAAAATTGTTTGGCATGATTGATAATAATATCGGATGTGGTATGAACTTCGATCGGGATCTCAGAAAGCAGTTCAGCAAATTTTGGCAGTATTTCCTGATTATGCAAAGAAAACTGTTTTTCGATAAGTTTAGGATCGATTAGGTCACCTTCCCGTTTTTTAAAGCCTACTCCTCGGCCAGTAACAATCAATTCATTTCCTTTGGGATCTAAAGTCACTACAACATTATTATTTAATATTTTATGAACTTTCATTAGATTCAGTCTAAATTTTAAGATTGGGTTATTATCTATCGCTGATTGAAAATGGAAAGCAGTAATATAAAAAAATGTGACTGACTTCATAATTTTGAAAAAAATAAATTGATTATTCTCAAAAAAAGTCATCAAAAACAGACAAAAAACCCGATAGGCAGGGCATATCGGGTTTAAGATTAGATGAATAACTTAATCTATTATTGGGCAAGCAATTTATTCATTGTTTGTATAAATTTGCTTGGATCACTTAACGAACCTTTTTCAGCAAGTAAAGCTTGATCTAATAGTAACTCGACCCAATCGCCAAATGCGACGTCGTCTTGAGTATCAGCTACACGTTTCACCAGTTGATGATCTGGATTAATTTCAAACGTATATTTGATTTCTGGCGCTTTTTGTCCTGCGGCGGCAAATAGTTTTGCCATTTGGGTTGACATTTCATCAGCAGCAGTAGTCACTATCGCAGGCGTATCAGTTAACCGATGGGTTAATTTAACTTCTTTAACTTTGTCGCCTAATACTTTTTTAACACGTTCAATAAATGGTTCAAGCTCTTTTTCAACTTGTTTTTGTTCATCACTATTTTGATCGGCTAACTTTTCGATTGATTCGTCAGATTTACTGATAGATTGGAACTGTTTGCCATCAAATTCAGTTAAATTGCTCATCATCCACTCGTCAATACGATCAGAAAGCAATAACACCTCAATACCTTTTTTACGGAATAACTCAAGGTGAGGACTATTTTTCGCTGCACCGTAGCTATCAGCAGTAATATAATAGATCTTCTCTTGACTTTCTTGCATACGGCTGAGGTAATCTTCTAGCGATACGGTTTGTGCATCACTATCGCTTTGCGTGGTTGTAAAGCGTAATAATTTCATAATCGCTTCACGATTTGCATAGTCTTCGCCAGTACCTTCTTTTAAGACTAAGCCAAATTCACTCCAAAATTGTTGATATTGTTCTTTATCATCTTTGGCAAGTTTGTCTAGCATTTGTAAAACACGTTTAGTACATGCATTACGTAGGTTTTGCGTGACTTTGTTATCTTGTAAAATTTCGCGCGATACGTTCAATGGTAAATCATTTGAATCAATTAGGCCTTTTACAAAACGTAAGTAATTCGGCATAAATTGTTCAGCATCGTCCATAATAAATACACGTTGCACATATAGTTTTAAACCATGTTTATTATCACGATTCCACATATCCCAAGGTGCTTTAGATGGAATATAAAGTAAACTAGTGTATTCTTGTTTACCTTCAACACGATTGTGACTCCAGCTTAATGGATCAGCGAAATCATGTGAAATATGTTTATAAAACTCTTTATACTCATCATCACTCACTTCTGACTTACTGCGAGTCCAAAGTGCTTGTGCTTTGTTGACTTTTTCCCACTTAACTTCTTTGCTCTCTTCGTCAGTGGTTTGCACTTCAACGGGTAATGAGATGTGATCAGAATATTTGCTGATAATTGAACGTAGGCGCCAATCATCTAGAAACTCTTTTTCATCCTCTTTTAAATGTAAAGTGATTTCAGTACCACGGGTTTCTTTTTCTGCATCAGAAATAGTGTATTCACCTTCACCGGCTGATTCCCACATTACCGCTTGATCAGCATTTGCTGTAGCAGCACGGGTTTTTACTGTTACCTTATCGGCTACAATAAATGCAGAATAGAAGCCAACCCCAAATTGACCAATCAATTGACTGTCTTTAGCCTGATCACTACCGATTGATTCTAAGAAGGCTTTAGTACCTGATTTGGCGATCGTCCCTAAATTTTCGATGACTTCATCACGTGTCATACCAATACCATTATCAGCAATGGTTAAGGTGCCGGCCTCTTTATTGGTTGAAATACGAACACCAAGCTCAGCATCACCCGCATATAAATTTGCATTTTCCAGTGCTTTAAAACGCAGTTTGTCGGCTGCATCAGAAGCATTTGAAATAAGTTCTCTTAAAAAAATCTCTTTATTTGAATATAAAGAGTGAATCATTAAATGCAGAATTTGTTTAACTTCGGATTGAAATCCACGCGTTTCAGTTCCTTGCTTACTCATTGACTAATACCTCAACTATATTTAGTAAACTCAATTAAAAATCATCGGTAACGATGAGTTAGATTTTAATTGATTAACTTTGACATAATGTTTTGATTAATTGTTGTAATGCAATATGGGAATGAAAAAAGTAATTTCAAGAGACAATATGGTTATAAATAATTGATTGCTGATTTTTTAATTCATTATGCAAAAAAAAGCCCTGATAGTTATCAGGGCTACTGTTGATAATTAAATTATCGAGTTTCTGGTAAAAATCCACAAATTAAAATTAGAACCACGGCAACCGGAATAACGACGCGAGTTAACACAGTCCACACACCAAACCAGAAGTTGCTTAAGTTAAGTTCTTTACGAATAACTTTTTGATTCATCATCCAAGCACCAAAGATAACGGTACCTAATCCTGTCACAGGTAACATAATTTTACTGGTTAGATAATCAAGTAGGTCAAAAATACCTTTATCAAATAGTTTAACATCTGCCCATTCATTGAATGATAAAATACAAGCGATACCTAAAGCCCAAATTAAAACACTACTGACAACTGTTGCTGTTTTACGGCCCATTGGAGTTTTTTCTTCTAAAAGCTCTACTGTTGGTTCAAGTAGTGAAATTGATGAGGTTAATGCAGCAAAAGTTAGGAAGATAAAGAATAAGCAACCTAAAATCGATCCGGCAGCCATATTACCAAAAGCAATTGGTAAGGTTACAAAGATAAGACCAGGACCTGAACCCGCTTCTAATCCATTAGCAAATACTAATGGGAAGATTGCCATACCTGATAACATCGCAACGATTACGTCTAAAATGACCACAGTACGAGCCGTAGACAATAAGTTCACATCTTTTCCAAGATAAGAACCATAAGCCATCATAATCCCCATACCTAAAGACAAGCTAAAGAATGCATGACCTAAAGCCGCTAAAATTGCTGTGCCATTTAATGCAGACCAGTTTGGTGTGAATAAGAAATCAAATGCTTTGCCAAATGATGATCCACTTACGATTGCCGCATAAGCAACTAAGATTAACAATAGAACCCCTAAACCTGGCATCATTACTTTACAAGCACGCTCTAAACCAGCGCCAACACCCATTGCAACAATAATGGTATTAGCTGCCATAAATACGGTATGCCAGATTAATAAGCTATTGGTATTACCAAGGAAGCTACTAAAGATTTGACCAGTGGCTTCACCATTTACGCCATTAAACGTGCCATTAATAGCTAAAAAGATATAATCGGTTGCCCAGCCACCAATTACACTATAAAACGAGAGAATCAAAAATGAGCCAAGTACACCAATGATGCCAACCCAACGCCATAATTTTGAGCGGCCTTCTGATACTGCAACATCTTCCATGGTATGAATTGGATTTTTTTGTCCGCGACGACCAATTAACCATTCTAAAACTAAAATAGGCAAGCCAATTACAAACATAAATAGTAAGTAGGTGAGCACAAATGCTGATCCACCCATTTCACCTGCCATATATGGAAATTTCCAAATATTACCTAAACCCACAGCAGAACCAGCAGCTGCAAGCATAAATCCCATGCGAGAGCTCCACTGTGAATGACTTTTCTTCATAGTACCTGTACTCATGAATATATTTTCCCTTGAGTTTTTTTTGATTAAATATTTAATTTCTAGTATCAGCCGAAGCCTAACTATTTTTAGATAAATTAAGCGCTAAATCATGCCATGAATTAAGTCTATAAACAAGAAGACATTATCATTTATAACGATAGTCAATAAAAAATTAAATGGTTAAAGTGGAGTTGAATGCTGTTTTGAAATGGTTTAGTGTAAAAAACAAGCAATAAAAATAGAGGAAATCTCTTCTGGGACGATTAAATTTATTCTTTTGCCAACCCTTTTTCGCGGGGGAAAATAAAGATTATAAAAATCATATTGTTGAAATTATACTTAAAAAAAGGGTTGTCAAAAGAATAAATGCACTATGTCTTTTGGCAAACAACATTTATAGTATATTGTGTTCTAGTTCACTGCCGTGTAGGTAGTTTAGAAAATTTAAACGAGTGGGCTTGAGTTTGAAATTACGTTCACTGCCGTGTAGGTAGTTTAGAAATGGTATGTGTGGTTGACCACCATAATTCAGATGTTCACTGCCGTGTAGGTAGTTTAGAAATCTAATGCATCATTACTAAATTTAACGCCATTGTTCACTGCCGTGTAGGTAGTTTAGAAAAAATAGAATCGGGAGGAAGGATCCAACCATAAGTTCACTGTCATAGGCTGAATTATAAAATTTTTAATAAAAATTATTTATTTAGCGAAAATTGTAAATAATCTATTACCATCAGTAATAGGAATTTAAGGGAGGATGGTATAAAAAACTTATTTTATGGATGATTTTTGCTCTTTTTTTGTTTTCAGCGATCATGAACTAGCATGTCTTGTTGTATGGACTATAAAAACTCAAACAGATCCTATTACTAAAAAGAAAGATGTAGAAATTATGGTTGTGGATTACAGCAAAAAAATAGAAGACGAAAGTGCAGGAATTTTATTTGATTGTAAATCTGTTACTCTTGTATCTTTGTCATTTGAAGAGCTTCCAAAAGAGAATCAAATAGGTACTTCAACAATAGTTATTCTGACGGTGGATAAAAATAAAAATGTAGAAAGATAATTATATGAATTTTGAATAATTATGATTTTAGTTTCAAAAAAGTTGAGGAACACATTGTTTTAAATCGTCTAATGTTGCTAATCATCAGCTCATCGCATATATTACATAAAATATTTACGTCTCTAAAAAGAATAGTCATGACACAAAATATCGATTTAAACGAGATAGATAAGTTTGCAAAACTTGCTACCCAATGGTGGGATCCCAATGGTCAATGCAAACCATTACATATTATTAATCCATTACGCGTGGATTATATAAAACAACAATCCGGTGATCTAAATGGAAAAAAAGTATTAGATGTTGGTTGTGGCGGGGGTATTTTGTCAGAGAGTCTAGCTAAACTAGCGGCTAATGTCACGGCAATTGATCTTGCTGAAGAGTCACTGGCAGTAGCAAAATTACATGCTGAGCAAAATGGCTTAGATATAAACTATCTGAATCAAACGGTAGAGCAGCATGTTGAACAATATCCTGCACACTATGATGTCATTACTTGTATGGAAATGCTAGAACATGTGCCTGATCCGTTTTCGATTATAAATGCTTGTGCCAAACTACTTAAACCGAACGGGCAACTTTATTTATCCACCATCAATCGCAACAATAAAGCCAAACTTATGCTGATTTATGGTGCGGAATATATTGCGCGTTTAGTGCCAAAAGGCACGCATGATTTTGATCGCTTTATTCGTCCTTCTGAATTAATGGATTGGGTTGAACATGCTCATTTAACCGTTAAAGATATTATTGGGATGGAGTATCATTTACTTAGTAACCAATTTCGTTTAGGCCGTAATGTTGATGTGAACTATATTTTAATGGCTGAAAAAAACGAGAGTGATTAAAAAGAGCGCAACAGTTAACTCCTGAAAAATAAATATAAAATTCTACTGGTCTTTTATATCAAAAGTAAGTAGAATACATCGGCAATATTTTATCAACAATCCAACTCAATGGTGAATATTGTCATGTCTCGTATAGTTAAAGAAGCCCTCACGTTCGATGATGTTTTATTAGTTCCAGCCCATTCAACTGTTTTACCCAATACTGCTGATATTACAACTCAACTGACGCAAACCATCAAATTAAACATTCCAATGCTATCTGCTGCAATGGATACCGTTACCGAAGCCGAACTTGCTATCGCTCTTGCTCAAGAAGGTGGCATTGGTTTTATCCATAAAAATATGTCAATTGAAGCTCAAGCTGAACATGTAAAGCGCGTTAAAAAACATGAAAGCGGCATAGTACAAGACCCAGTATCAGTACTACCAACGGCGACTATTAAACAAGTGATCGACTTAGCTAAGGAGTATGGCTTTGCAGGGTTTCCAGTTGTGACTGAATCACAAGAATTAGTTGGTATCATCACGGCTCGTGATGTTCGTTTTGCAACCGACTTATCACTTTCTGTGACGGCTGTGATGACACCGAAAGAGCGCTTAGTCACCGTTAAAGAAGGTGAATCACGAGAAAGCGTATTGAAAAAAATGCATGAACATCGTGTTGAAAAAGTTTTAGTGGTTGACGATAGATTCCACTTAAAAGGCATGATAACTGTTAAAGATTATAACAAAGCTGAACAGAAACCGAATGCTTGTAAAGACGAAAAAGGCCGTTTACGCGTTGGTGCCGCAGTTGGTGCAGGTGCTGGTAACGAAGAACGTATAGCTGCTTTGGTTGAAGCTGGGGTTGATGTTTTACTTATCGATTCATCACACGGCCATTCAGAAGGCGTACTTGAACGTATCCGCCAAGCAAGACAAGCTTATCCGAATTTACAAATTATTGGCGGTAACGTTGCCACTGGAGAAGGTGCTAAAGCACTAATTGACGCAGGCGTTAGTGCAGTAAAAGTGGGTATTGGCCCCGGTTCTATTTGTACCACTCGTATTGTAACCGGGGTAGGGGTGCCGCAAATTAGCGCCATAATGGATGCTGTCGAAGTAGCAAAACAACACAATATTCCGGTTATTGCTGATGGTGGAATCCGTTTTTCAGGTGATATTGCTAAAGCTATTGCAGCTGGTGCAGCTTGCGTTATGGTTGGCTCAATGTTTGCCGGAACAGAGGAGGCACCAGGCGAAATTGAATTATTCCAAGGTCGTGCTTATAAATCTTATCGAGGTATGGGATCTCTTGGTGCAATGGCAAAAGGATCATCTGATCGCTACTTCCAATCTGATAATGCTGCCGACAAACTAGTACCAGAAGGTATTGAGGGTCGAATCGCTTATAAAGGACTATTAAAAGAGATTATTCATCAACAAATGGGTGGCTTACGCTCATGCATGGGATTAACAGGTTGTGGCACTATCGATGAATTACGCACAAAATCGAAATTCTACCGCATTACTGGCGCAGGTATGAAAGAGAGTCATGTTCATGATGTTCTAATCACCAAAGAACCACCTAACTATCGAGCAGGCTAATAACGACAAATAAAAAGGGATTGAAGACAATCCCTTTTTATTTGTGAAAAATATTCATTAAAAGTATAGAAGCGGTTTTTTAAAAACTAACATTCCCCCATTACTAACCCTTTTTTTAACAAAAAATAAAATTATTAAAAATCAGATAAATATAAAGTCGCCAAAAAAAAGGGTTTTTGCAAATAAAAATCCACTTTTACTTTATGCCAACAATGTTTATAGTATGCTGTGTTCTAGTTCACTGCCGTGTAGGTAGTTTAGAAATTGCATTTCATGAATTTGAGCGCTTAAACTAGCTTTACTGCCGTGTAGGTAGTTTAGAAAATTCATAGCATTACGAAGCGGGCGGCTAACTCGTTCACTGCCGTGTAGGTAGCTTAGAAATTGTAGGTTACATAAAATGATGAAGTGTAACTTTAGAAAATCTAGATATTGTCAAATATATACCAGCTATTAATTTTTGTAATTTGTTTAAACTATCTTTACTCAAAAGATATAATTCCATATACTGACGAAATATGACTTTCAGTAATATTAAATAACTTTAGGTAAATATTAAGATAATCCATGAAAGCAAAACCAGCGACGATAATCAACAAAATTCAGGCTGAATTAATCCTTGCTCTTGAACAAAATAAAGAGTTAAGCGAGTTTGAGATAAAAAAATATCAAAGAGATGCAAATTCAATTTCTGATTATGTTGAGAGGAATCATGTCTTAGGTTTGTTATATACCATTGAAAAAAATGAATCTTTAATGCAGATGCATTTTGAACATGCATTATCTTTAAATGTAAATCTAACTGTATTATTTAATTATTTTACATCATTGATTTGTCTCTCGTGTTTTAGTAAATCAAAAGAAATTTTATATAAATACAAAGATGATTTAAATACCAGTGATTTGCTCATAAAAGCTTTAAATGTGGCCTCAACTTATTTAGATAATGATATGGCTGAATTTATTTGTAAAAAAGCTATAATGATAAAATGCGATGAAGAAATAGTTAAAGCTTTAAATAATCATAAAAAACAGATTTAGCAAATAAGAGAAATGACAAACTGTTCAGATTATCATATTGAATTAATAGTAAATATTTGTTCAAACATTATTCGTAAATATAATCAAGAACCCGATTCACTTAGGTTAGAAATTATAGCTGGTGGGCATTATGTTATCGGTGTAGACACGGATAATCTTGATAAAATTGTCGATATGAATTTTGAATTAGCTGATAGAATTGTTGCCGAAAGTGAGTTAGATTCATGTAAATTAGTTGCTTTATTTCGACCACGTAGAAGGATTAATAAATGAGCGTATCAGGCGATGATTTTTTAAATTCAGCTCATGAGTTTCTCGACAAAAAACGTGAGATTGATTATAGGAATTTTATATCTCGTGGCTATTATGGTATGTATCATAAAATTCTATCAGTTTTGAATTATATGCCTAATGTTTCTGGCTCTCATCATTCTGCACTAATTGAGTATCTTAGCAATTCATCACAACATAAAAATGAACCTTATGATTCCATGAAATTAAAGTCATTAGGTTATATAATGTTTCAAGAAAGGTTATCTCGAAATAAAGCTGATTATGAACTGGATTGTGAAGAGTTTAACGAGGATATTGTTGAATTAAGCAAGAAAACACACAAAAGATTTAATGAAACAATAGAACAATTACAAAAATGCTGTCATTGACATATTGTTTACTGCCGTGTAGGTAGTTTAGAAATCTTTCCACTCTTCGCCACCCCATTTTTTATAGTTCACTGCCGTGTAGGTAGTTTAGAAAAACAATAGAAACATACAGCAAAATGATTGAGGGTTCACTGCCGTGTAGGCAGTCATTTTCCTCAAAAACTGAGGAAAATTTCTATAAGATTCAGATTAGTATTTACAACGTGATAATTAATAATAACATTTACAAAAGTTAACAATTTAAATTTCAAAAGCGTTTGCATAGATTTTTTCTATTACTATACTTAGTAACTATTATTAATTCAAAATTAGGTTGGCATTTAATGATTTATATCATAACATATATGATATAAATCATTAAGTTAATTGACATGAATGTCTTTATTTATTATAACATGGAACAACTAACCACTAGCCAAATCAACCCTTTAAATTCAGCTAATTTGACTAATAAACCAATCATTTTACTTTTATTTACATTATTTTTTTTAGCTATTAGTCAAAAAAGCCAAGCAATCACAGCACATACTGTAAATACCATTATTGGTAGTAAACCGAAAGTTATCGATATGGAAGTGGCTGCAAAAAAACATGGCTTTAACTTAAATGGTGTTTTTTATAGCTCAAACACGCATAATTTAAGCGATACAGGTGTTAATGAATTTGATGGTTTAACAAAATTTAGTGATTTTCTTATTAAGGACTATTCTGCAAGTGATTTAGATAATTCCTCTAATTATATTGATTCTGATGGCGATAGTATTCGTATTAATATGCCTTTTGTCGTCGAACAAACAATTTACAATTGGTTTGACAATAATGGTAGAAAAATTCCCGATAGCGATAAACAGCATATGATTGGTTGCGGAAGTGGTTATGCGATGCCATTAACGTTGACAATAACAACCTCAGTAAAAACTTATTCTGAATATGGTAACCCGAATGAAAGCGAGGCAGCGGAGATAACTAAAATATATAAAATCGCCCCTACAGGTGATGTATGTTATCTTAAACCAAATTCAACTAAAGTTTTTCCTACAGCGCAATGGCGTGGTAGTGATGCACAAGGGAATATGTACCCATGGAATTCAGGTCCCATAAAACGAGATCCCAATCATGGTGGTGGCTATACTGAAGATTTTATTGTTGATAAAGGTTTTAGAGCTAGGCCAATTATTTCAGATAAACCCTTTCCTACTACAGGTTTCCCTGGTGCAGAATTTCAATTAATAATGAATTATTCTCAAGACAATTATATTTATAGTGTAGCGGTTAATCCTGGTAATGTAGCAACAGTTGATCAAACCGGTAATGTTCTGTTAAGAGCTAAACCACCAGCAGGTAATGGTGATATCGTTGTCCGAGCCACATTAAAATCATCTCCTGACAAATATTTTGATTATAAATTTAATCCAACTTCCGTTTGGATAGAACCTCAGAGTGCGGGGCGTTATGATTGGCAGACTGCATTTTACCGATTTTGCGGAGGTATTGATGGCTTCCCGACTCGTAAAGATTATTCTAACTCACCTGTAGTTAATGTTGGTCCTAATTGGAATCGTAATGGTAAATGGAATTTTTCTACTCGGGCAATTGCTCAAGGACTTTATCCTGAGTGGGGATATATAAATCGTCGTAGTTATCCAAATTCCAACTGGGAGTGGGATGCAACGACTTATTTTACTAAAGATCCTAATTCTGCTACACAATACTTCATTGTTTATCTACATGATGGTGGGCTATTGCCTGCTCCTCGCCCTGCGGGAGATACCGCTGGAGATAATGTTGCGTATATTGCTTGTAGAAAATAACATTTTTTAAACTAGGTTATGCTTTATTGTCATCGATGCTTGACCTAATAAGTTATCGCAAAACAGATATCATTGATCTTTATTGATATTGTAGCGAAATGGCGCACGGATATCATGGAATCAAATAGTATTAGTTAAACAATGAACTACGCCAGACATTAAAAAACTGAATTAGTTTTTCAGCGACTTTTGAAAAGTATTTTTCGACTACATTCCATTACATTTTTCAAAGCGTAAATAGCTTATAATTTCAATGAAAGCAGCAAACTTTATTACCATGCCTCTAAATATTGTGTTTTTTTACTTTAGTGCTGCTTCTATTTGCTTATGCGGTACTGAAACGATAGCAAAACTAATCTAATATATTATTACTATGGCTAAGAGCTTTTTTATCTATAAGGTCTGGAAGATTTAATCCGATAGTCATAAAAAAAGACCGCGTCGTTATCTGACGCCGTCTTTTAATTCAATTAGCTTAACACACCCTTGACAAACAAGCACTATATTCTAAAAAGCTATTTGATTTTAATTATTTTTCAATTTTCTTTTCAAATCTGACAGAATAGCCCATTCCTCTTTTACTGTAGGCCATTTTAGCTTGATAACAAGGAAAGGTATTGGTAATTTGACGTTCTAAATTATTTTTTTGACTCCATTCTAATTTTTGCGCGTCTAAGGCAGCTATTTTATCAGCACATGAATTAAAGGTATTAATGAATTCCTCATCATTTTCAGTGAAGAATTTTACATGTTTATCACTTTCTCTATCCCAAGCGTCTTCCCAACTTTTTCTACAGGCGTTGGAAGAGTAGATATCTTCAGCACAATAAATTGATTTTTTGGCTTCGACTGTTTGGATATCAGCGTTAGCTAAATCTTCTTTGGCTTTTTCTTCTAAAACTAACTCAGCAACGCTACAGTTTGAATTTGGTCGTTTATCTAATTTACATAAAGAACCCATTTGCTCTTTAATACCCTCAAATGGTAATTTTATTAACTCTTTTTTACCTTCATCAACTTTTTCGTTATAGATTATTTTCCAAGCTTTACATTTAGGAGAACGTGTTGAGAATAAGGCATTGCACTCATCAACTTTTAAATATTCATTGATCGACTCTTGCCATGATTTGCCCGCTACTTGGTTTTTTATCGCTGTTAGTTCGGTTTCTAAAGCTTGTTTTTGCTCTGCTTCTTTACGTTCTTGTTCTAATTTTTCTTGTTGTTTTCGATCTTCCGTAATAGCACTATCCGCCGCTAGACATTCTGGGTCTTGTGTTGTTTTTGTAAACAATTTTTCATCATTTTCCTTCATAGCTTTGTATAAAGTTTTATCGCACTCATTTAATTTTTCTTTAGCGGAATCAATATGTTTTGAATAGTACTCTTGATTTTTTTCTTCACATCCAGCCAAAGCTAAACTGGCTAATAATAAAAGTGCTAGCACTTTTAGGTCTTTCATCATCTCTCCTATTTAACATAATCAAAAAGTTAAGTAATAATTATTATATATATTGTTGGGTATAATTCTAAATGTTAGAAAAAAAGATAAAGCACAATTTTTTTATAGCCTTTAATGTAAAGAGTATTTATTATAGCATTTACCTTTAGTTTGCAAGATACACAATAACGATAGATTTGAAAAGTGATTTTTGTTTATGCACATGCTATATCAATATAAGTCAATTGGATTTAAGTTATTGAAAAATTGTGAAGAATTTTTAAAACCTAAAATCTCCCCACAATTTCCACGGAATTGGTTTTAAGGGGGGTAATATTGCATTAAACTTAACAAAAATTAACAAAAGTTAACAATTAAACAGTCAAAATAAGTTGCATCGTTTTTTTCAATCACTATACTTTTATAGCATATCGATATAAATGAATAAGTTTTATACCGATTGGGCTGAAATTATTAAATAAATCATTAAATTAAATTGACAAGGATATCTGATATGGATTATAATTTTCAACACGCAACACGCAACACGCAACCTGCCTAACTTATAATTTAAATTCCTTAAAGTTAAGCTTAGATAGTTTATTTCATCACTGTGGCTTATTTTTTCAGCAATTTCGACAAAATTTCTCAAATCTCCTTGGTTTAGCCTTTTTATTTCGACAGATTGTTTTCGCATTAACCGTAATTGTTTTACTGTTTATCTCTTTTTCTAATCATGCGTTAACCGCTAAAACGACCAATATTATTCAAGGTTCAGCGCCTTATTTAACTTTCGACGGTGGTCAAACCCGGGCGACAAATATCGAAGCGCTACTCAGGATATCCCTTTCTGATGGTAGAACATTTACTTCCACAACCAATGATTCAAGTTTTGACAATCCTATCGTTTTACCTGTTGCAGGTCAGAGTTTTGCAGATATTGGTATGTTTATACCAACGGATACTGATTTTATTGAATTAAGTTCACTTATTGGCCCCTCCTATAATTATTGGGGTGATGATGATGGCGATGGCCAAGGAGTTAATGGTATTACCGCTACTGGTAATTTATTTTTATCTATTGTTGATAAAAATTCTATTTCTGTTGATCGTAATCAAGTGCTAGATATTTGTAACGCGCCATATAGATTAACGTTATTTAATTCTGAAGAAGGTACATTAAAAACACGTTATGGTGTACCTAATGAAAGTCGTTTTGTTATTCATTATGCTGTTTATTTTATTAATCCTAAGGCACCGCCAGAGGTCTGTTTTGCTAAACCTAGCTTGGAAGTAGGTGGTGCAGGTTATTATCCTGAAAGGCATGCTGGCCCAGCTAACATTTGGAACCTTGAGTACGGTTTTCTAGTTAAGTCCGTTACACCATCGTCTTACGGTTCAAACTTCCCAACTACTGGCGCTAATGGTTTGTATTTTGATTTAGAGATTGGAGGTAACAATTTGGACTTAGCCTGGAAGCCCGTTTCGCATGGTGGTATTACGGCGACGATGACATCTGCAACGAAAACTAGTGTTCGAGTCACTTTAACTGGCCCGGCTGTTACCGACGATTCGCAATGGAATTCAGATAATCCAACTCGTATCGATACGCTATCTTTGCCGCAGACATTTGAGTTAGTTGGTCGTGATAGCAGTGGTAATGCGGTGGTCAAATATGGTTTTGTGTTAAAGCAGTGGTTCGTCAACCGTGGTAGGTATTACGACACTTATTCAAGTACATCATCGTGGTGTAACAAAATTGGTAATTATCGGGTGCCTATGGTTAAGGATTTAACTAACGCTACTTGTCGGAGATGGCATTCAACTCCACCTTATGACTGTCAAGGTGCTGTCGGCGCTATACCACCGGCATCAGGTAATGGTTATCAGCGTCTAATTGGAGCTGGTTTTTTCACGGAGTGGGGGCGAGTGAGCGATTACACTGGTGCCACCTTCTACGACACCCCTTACTATTGGACGAGCCCTGAAAATGGTAATGACCAGTTCGTCGTTAGCGCGTATCGTGGTTCTATTACTCGCCCTGGTGTGTTATCGAGCCACGTTGAGGGCCACATTGGACTTTGCGTCTATCCTTAGAGTTTAGTCCTTAGACCTTAGTTCTTGAACTGTAGAGTTAGGTATATGAAAGATAACTTTAGGACGTTAAAGAATAATAGCCTTACAAAGATAATGTAGCTAACGAAGTGGGTGTTAAAAAGCAATTTTGTGGTGTTATATCAGCAAGATACTGACAACTGAGTCAGTTTAGCATGGCAAAGAGGGATGTCTGGAAAGGCTGTAGTTTGTTAAGGAACAAATCAAACCGACGCGTTAAGAGCGAACGAAGACGGAGTAGTTACATCGTGACCACTTGCGTGGTCGCCGCGGAAGATTGTAAAGATGGTTCGCGCAAATCCGCTTTACTCGGTCGTAAACGTTATATAGAAATAGCCACAAAACTCACTAAAAATAACAAACATCCGATACTAAATAAGCTAAAATGTGCGGAGCGGTTTTTTGAACTTAAAATGCTCAATGATTAAAATGTTTTTAATTGATAAAAATACCAAGAAATAGTAAAAACAACTCAAAGTAGAGCTAAAAATTAAGGGGACAATTTTTTAATGTGTTGGTGTTTTTATCGTTAACATGTTGGTTTAGATGTATAATTTTTATCAAACTTTACAAAAGTTAACAATTAAACGGTCAAAATAAGTTGCATCGTTTTTTTCAATCACTATACTTTTATAACATATTTATATAAATGGAAAAATTTTATACCAATTGGTGTAAAATTGTAAATTAATCATAAATTTAATTGACAGGAATGTCGGGTATGCATTATAATTTTCAACACACAACACACAACCTGCCAAAAATATAATTTAAATTCCTTAAAGTTAAGCTTAGATAATTTATTAATCTACTATCGTTTATTTTTTCAGCAAATACGAAAAAATTCTTCAAAATTTCTTAGTTTAACCTTTTTCTCTCGGCAGATTGTTTTCGCGTTAACTGTGGTTGTTTTACTTTCTATTTCTTTTTCTAATCATGCATTAACCGTTAAGACGAGCAATATTGTTCAAGGTTCAGCGCCTTATTTAACTTTCGACGGTGGTCAAACTCAGGTGACTAATACCGAAGCACTACTCGGGATATCCCTTTCTGATGGTAGAACATTTACTCCTGCAACTAATAATTCCAACAAAAATACTATTGTTTTACCTGTTGCCGGTCAGAGTTTTGCGGATATTGGTATGTTAGTGCCAACGAATACAGATTCTATTGCACTAACTTCACTTATTGGTCCACCCTATAATTATTGGGGTGATGATGATGGTGATGGTCAAGGGGTTGATGGTATTACTGCTACCGGTAGTTTAAACTTATCCATTGTTGATAGAAATAATCAGCCCGTATCACGCAATACCGTGCTAACAATTTGTAATGCCCCTTATAAATTAACCTTATCAAATACTGAAGGTACATTAAAAACACGTTATGGTGTACCTAATGAAAGTCATTTTAGTGCAAGTAATGTCACTTATTATATTAATCCTAAGGCAAAGCCAGTGATTTGTTTTGCTAAACCTAACACTAATATGGGTACAGATGATTATGCTGGCCCTGCTAACATATGGGACCCAGATAAGGGGTTCCTTTCTCAGTCAGTTACACCATCGTCTTATGGTTTAAACTTTCCGACTACAGGTGCGCATAAATTATATTTTGATTTAGATATAGGTGGGAATAATCAGGCTTTATATTGGGAGCCCGTTTCGCATGGTGGTATTACGGCGACGATGACATCTCCAACCAAAACTAGTGTTCGTGTCACCCTAACTGGCCCTGCCGTTGAATTTCATTCGCAACAGAATACAGATAATCCAAATCGTATCGATAAGATATCTTTACCACAGGTATTTGAGTTAGTTGGTCGTGATAGTTCTGGTGGTCAAGGTAATGTCATCGTCAAGTATGGTTTTGTGTTAAAGCAGTGGTTTGTCTCCCGCGGTCCTAATGTTTACGAAAGTTATTCACGTACATTATCGTGGTGTACAAAAATTGGTGATTATCGGGTGCCTATGGTAAAGGAATTGACTAACGCCACTTGTCAAGGAAATGGGGCTAGTTCTAAATGTGAAGGCTCTGTCGGTGCAACACCATCGTCATCTAATAATCATTACCAACGTCGAATTGGCGCCGGATTCTTCACGGAATGGGGGCGTATGTACAATTACACAGCCTATTTCGCCAACTGGAATCATTGGACGTCTGATGAAAAAGATGATGTCCACTTCCAGGTTATCTCGAAAAATGGTGAAGTGTCTAGCTACCCAATCCCAACTAGCGACGCGTTCGGGGTTTGCGTCTATCCTTAGTACTTATTTATTAGTTCTTAGCCTTGGGTTGTAGAGTTAGGTATATGAAAGATAACTTTAGGACGTTAAAGAATAATAGCCTTATAAAGACAATGTAGCTAATGAAGTGGGTGTTAAAAAGCAATTTTGTGGTGTTATATCAGCAAGATGCTGACAACTGAGTGAGTTTAGCATGGCAAAGAGGGATGTCTGGAAAGGCTGTTGTTTGTCAGGAACAAATAACAGCCGATGTGTTAAGAACGATGGCGGAAGGTAGTTACATCGTGACCACTTGCGTGGTCGCCGCGGAAGATTGTAAAGATGGTTCGCGCAAATCCGCTTTACTCGGTCGTAAACGTTATATAGAAATAGCCACAAAACAATAAAACGCCCGAAACTAAAAGAACAACAAAATTTAGCGAAAGTTTTTTTGAAACGAAAAACCAGATGATTGGTGCCATGATTTAGAGCATTATTCATCTGGTTTTTATTTAGTAGATTAATTATTTAATCTAATTTTTATTTTATCGCTTTAGCCACTATTTGTTGTGCTTCTTGCTGTAAGGTTGCTAAGTGTTCATTATTGATAAAACTCTCGGCATAAATTTTATAGGCATCTTCAGTACCAGACGGGCGAGCGGCAAACCAACCGTTTTGTGTGATAACTTTTAGACCGCCTATTGGTGCGTTATTCGCTGGTGCAGTAGTTAAGCATTGGGTAATTTCCTCACCGGCTAATTTATCGGTAGTTAATTGGCTTGCATCAAGTTTGGCTAGTTTCTGTTTTTCAGTAAATGAGGCTGGTGCTTGAATTCGACCATAGTAAGAAACACCAAATTTTGCCTCCAACTCTTGATATTGTTCTTGTGGGTTTTTGCCAGTTTTTGCTGTCATTTCAGCCGCTAATAGGCATAAAATGATACCATCTTTGTCAGTAGCCCAGACTTTGCCATTAGTTCTTAAGAATGATCCGCCAGCGCTTTCTTCACCAGCAAAACCTAGTTTACCATGATAAAGTCCATCAGCGTACCATTTAAAACCGACAGGATATTCAAGATATCTTTTATTCAAGTTGTTAGCGACTCGGTCGATCATTGAGCTGGTTACTAATGTTTTTCCTATTGCCACATCTTTTTGCCATTGTGGTCGATTCTGGAATAAGTAGTTAACACAAGTTGAAAGGTAGGCATTGGGGTTCATTAATCCTGTTGGTGTGACAACGCCATGGCGGTCAGCATCGGTATCGTTACCAAAGGCCAGATCGAATTTATCTTTTAGATTTAATAATCCAGCCATCGCCCAGCGACTAGAGCAGTCCATACGGATCACTTCGTCATGGTCTAAATGCATAAAACTGAAGGTTGGGTCAATTTTGTTGTTGACGATTTCAAGGTTTAAGCCATATTTTTCCGCAATGCGAGGCCAATAGGTGATACAAGCCCCACCAAGAGGATCAACGCCAATTTTTAATGATGAGGATTGGATAAGCGATAGATTAATGATGTTTTGTAAATCATTGACATAATCAGTTTCATATTCTTTGGTATGAAGGTAATCAGATTTAATTGCTTTTTCTATTGTGACACGTTTAACTCCATTTAGGTTGGCTTTAAGGAGTTCGTTGGCACGATTTTCGATCTGTTTGGTAATATCAGTATCCGCCGGGCCACCATTAATTGGATTGTATTTGATTCCACCATCCTCAGGCGGATTATGTGAAGGCGTAATCACAATACCGTCCGCCAATTGTGATTGTTTTCCTTCGTTATAAGTCAAGATGGCGTGCGATATTACTGGTGTTGGTGTGTACCCCCAATCTTTAGCGATAACTACTGTTTGTTCGTTGGCAACCAAGACTTCAAGGACAGTTTTTAAAGCGAGTTCAGACAAGGCATGGGTATCTTGACCGATAAAACAAGGCCCAGTGATGTTATTCGCCTTTCGATATTCGGCCACCGCTTGAGCAATAGCCAGAATATGAGCTTCGTTGAAAGTACCTTTATTGGAGCTACCACGATGGCCTGATGTACCAAAAATAACCAACTGGCTAACATTGTCAGTATCTGGTTTAATTTGGTAGTAATTATTTTTTAATGTTCCAAGATCAATAAGGTCTGATGGTTGCGCTAATAATCCTGCACGACTTGGTTTGGCCATTTTTTACTCCTCTTTCACAATTTTTTTTATTTATTTGGTTAATTGTGTTCATTGTGGTTGCTGAATTTGTCATTTAGTTTACGGTAAAAAAGCAAGAGTAACTTGATTAATCATGTTTTCTGATATACCCATGTCACTCATAATCGATTCGATAATTAATAATTTACGAGCGGTATTGGTATTACTGATAACCCAATATGGAGTGCCAATAATTTCTCTTGGTTTAGTATTTTTACCGGAAGTTTCTAACGATTGTTTATCTTTAGCCAAATATTGACGTTTGCTGCCATGTAATGATGTTGCAGCAATTGAAAATAACGCTGGATTGTAATTATATAATGCACCTAGTAATAATATAAAGCGACTTATGATAGATTTTTCATTAGTAAAAGTATCGCTTTGGAGTAAGTCATCAAAAAGAGAATAGTGATGTTCTTTATGTGGTGCTTGATTAGTTTTATTTGATACCGCTTGTTTGAAGTTTAATAAACGTCGCAAAATACTTGAGGCATCTTCACCAATATGTTTAGTTTGACCTGCAATAAATTGATAAAGTTCTTCGTCGATTTCGATAGTTTTCATTTTGTTACTTTGCCTATTGAATTATTTTACTTAACAATTATCATTAAGGATAACGTTAAGATTTAAATTTTTGTCTGCTTTGTCATTCAAGCAATTTTGTTTTGATTGATGAATGACGGTTTCATTTTAAGTCATCAGTTTTTGATTTTCATCATTAGTGCCAGTTATCATAACTGATAAAACTGAAGGAAAAAATAACCGTTTCATGTACTTATTGTATGGTAGATTAAGTATTGAACTGAGTATAACCTAAGTTAACAATAAATTGTATTATCTATCGCTAAAATAATGAAAATGATATTGTCGTTTTTACAAAAGAATATTATGCTAAACATGGTATAAAAATTTATGCCCAATTATATGAGGAATTTATTATGAAAAAAATCGTCACATTAGCTATTCTTGCTGGAATTTTGTCTGGATGTAGTAATAGTGATATATATTCTGGCGATGTTTATACCGCTGATCAAGCAAAACAAGTTCAGCAGGTGAGTTATGGTACAGTTGTGGGTGTAAGGGCTGTTAAGATTCAAGCTAACACAAATAATAGAGATGGTAATGTTGCTGGTCCTTTAGGTGGCGCGGTACTTGGCGGAGTTTTAGGTAATACGATTGGTAATGGTACTGGTCAAATATTAGCTGCGGCAACAGGCGCTATTGGCGGTGCTATTTTAGGTGATGCTATTGAAAACCAATCTAATCAAGCCGCAGCTGTTGAATTAGAAATAAAACAAGAAAATGGCTCTAACATTGTTATTGTGCAAAAAGGCGATGTTAAACAGTTTTATCCTGGTCAAAAAGTGAAATTAATCACTAACGGGCAACGCATAAACGCAGCTCCCCGAAACTAATACTGTTAATACAATTTATTTCATAAATTCTCCTGTCGATTTGCTTTCACTTATTATGATAATGAGTGAAAGCTCCTTTCTAAGTTAATTTTACCCCATTAATATAATTGCTAATTTATAGTTTTATGGTTTTCAATCGGTTAATTTGTCAGCATAAAAATTTGCTTGGTTAGTCACAAATAGATAAACTCAACTAAGATGATTAATTATAATAAGGAACAATAAAGCAATGCGTATTTTACATACAATGATCCGGGTTGGTGATCTAAAACGTTCAATTGATTTTTATACTCGCGTGATGGGAATGAAGTTGATTAGAACAAGTGAAAATCCTGAATACCAATATTCTCTTGCCTTTGTTGGTTATAGCGATGAGTCAGAAGGTTCGGTAATTGAATTGACATATAATTGGGGTACAGATAAATATGATCTTGGTACTGCCTTTGGTCATATTGCTATTGGTGTTGATGATGTTGCTAAAATGTGTGAGAACGTTCGTCAAGCTGGCGGTCGAGTGACGCGTGATGCTGGCCCAGTTAAAGGTGGTAAGACTATTATCGCTTTTGTTGAAGATCCAGACGGTTATAAACTTGAGTTAATTCAAAATAACCAATCAGATAAAGCGTTAGGTAACTAATTATATTTGTTGATATCGCCATTTTTGGCGATATTTTTTTCAATTTGGCTTTATTCGTATTTAGGAGTAAGCAGATCTGCAAGCAGTTGCTGATGCGATGTCGTTTGTTTTGACTGTTCTAAGCTCGCGGTTATCATGATAGCATTTAATGCGGTTAATGATTCATCAAAATCATCATTAACAATGATGTAATCATATTCATTGTAATGCGATATTTCAGATTGAGCTTTATGCATTCTTTTACTAATCACTTGAGCATCGTCTTGGCCACGTTTGATTAATCTATTTTCCAACTCTTTTAGTGATGGCGGTAAGATAAAGATACTTTTTGACTCAGGCATCTGTTGTCTTACTTGTTGTGCGCCTTGCCAATCTATATCAAGAAAGACATTTATTCCTTGTTGCAAAGATCGTTCAATTTCTTTTTTGGATGTGCCGTAGTAGTGGTCGAAAACGTGAGCATATTCGACAAAAGCATTTTGTTTTATAAGTGATTCAAATTCCTGATTGTCAACAAAATAGTAATGTTCACCTTGTTTTTCACCAGGTCTTGGTTTTCTTGTGGTATGTGAGATTGAAACTTTGGCCGGATGGTGACCGGTTTGCGCTAAATAGGCGCGAATCAGGCTCGATTTTCCTGCACCACTTGGGGCCGAGATAATAAATAAAGTGCCAGTATACATAAATAATTTTACCGTATTAGTAAGATAATTAGTGATTTTAATTGTCACATAAACTTGTTCAGCGCTATTATAGCAAAATTTGTATATTGAATGTGGCTTATTGTTTTAAGTTGATTTTATTATTAGCATTCTAATCTTTTTTAAACAGAGAAATAACCAAGATGGTTGATTTTTATTATTAAAATTATTCAAAATAGCAAATAGTGTTTGTTTTGTTAAGGAAGGGAAAATGTCATTAACATTTAAAGATGGTGCACGCGCATGTGTTCCTACTTTATTGGGATATATCGGAATTGGTATTGCAGCAGGTGTAGTGGGTAAAGCTTCAAATTTATCAGTTTTAGAAGTTACATTAATGTCGGTTATCATTTATGCCGGTGCATCGCAATTTATTATTACGGGTTTAATGATGGTGGCGACACCAATTACTGCTGTGATATTTACGGTATTTTTGGTTAATTCTCGTCATTTTCTGATGAGCATGGCAACAGCACCCGCGTTTCGGCGATTTTCGCTTCTGAATAATATCGGTATTGGCAGTTTATTAACCGATGAGAGTTTTGCTGTTGCCATGAATGCTATTGCTAATAAAGAGCCTATTAACCCGCCTTGGATGCATGGCTTAAATGTCACCGCTTATGTTGCGTGGATATTATCTTGTTTAGTAGGAGCATTAATTGGTGAATGGTTACCAAATCCTGCACAATTTGGTCTGGATTATGCATTAGTGGCGATGTTTATTGGCTTATTATATTTGCAGTTAATTGGTGATAAAACAAAAAGTATAAGAAATCGAATTATCGCCATGTTGACAGTCACTGTCATGTTAATTTTTTTATTGCGTTTTGTATCATCAGAAATGGCAATCTTATTTAGTACTTTTGCTGGTTGTTTTATGGGAATTATTGTGGAGCGTAAGGCATGAGTACTTATAGTTTGCTGATTATTTTAGGTAGTGGCATAGTGACGTGGTTACCACGCATCATTCCGTTTTTGTTAGTACGAAAATTGCAATTACCAGATGTGGTAATTCGCTTTTTATCCTATGTGCCTATTTGTATTTTAACTGCGCTATTTGTACAAAATCTTTTTACAGTTAAGCAAGGTGAATTTCCTAGTTTTAATTTGGAATATTGTATAGCGGCAGTACCCACCATTATCGTGGCAATTTTGACAAGGAATTTGATGTGGATAGTTATTGCAGGCATGAGCAGTATGGCTTTGATTCGATATTTTATTATCTAATTAATAATATAATAATTAATGTATTGCAAACAAAAACAGGGCAGTAGCCCTGTTTTTTATGTTCGTTCTTTTTGAGTTAAACGCATTATGTTTTTATTTAACTCTTCAGCTTCCGCTGTTTGTCCTAATTGTGTTAGGTAATTAACCATAGCTTTTTGATTAGCCAGATTATTGACGATAGCTTTGGGTTGTTGTTTCCACCATTTTATTAGTGCAAGTGGATCGATATCAGTAGATAACTGTTTGATACGACCAATGTAAGCTGCTTGTTTAAACTGATCGAGTTGTGAATCAGAATAAGCCTTGGTTTTGTATAAGATAGGTAATAAATCTATAACAGCTTGATAATCTTGAATTTCATAATATAGCTGATCAGCTAATTTTAATACCTCAATATTGCGGGGTTTTTCATTTAAGAGTTTTTCAATTGAGATTTTAGCTTTATCATACTCGTGGTTTTTTAGTTGCAACCGAATTTGTACAAGTTGAAAAGCAAATAATTCATTAGGTTGACAATATTTTGCTGCATGTTCTAAAGATTCATTTGCCGCAATTAATTGATCATCGTCAATTTGTGTTTGAGCCGCAAGCAAGTAGGATAGCGTGGTATTTTGAGCTCCTTTAGCACTCTTCATAAATAATTTTGCCGCTTGGTGATAATTACCTTCTAACAAATAAAATTGTGCTTGCTCAATGCGTTTAAATGATTTTTTGGGTGAACTTAATCCTAACAAGCTACCGAAAAAAGTTTTTGAATTGAAAATTTTAGTTAAGATTTTATAGAGCATATAAAGGCAAAGCAAGCCAATTAGCTGTAATATGAAAAATGCGCTAAAAGACATGCTAATGCGATAGTTAGCAATTTCAAATACCGCTGAACCTTGATTACCCTCAAGTAATGGACCAAGAATAAATCCACCAACTAATACTAAGAATATAATGAGTATTCTGAACATTATTATTCTCCTTATTTACCTGATAGCGATTTAACGCGAGTCTGCATTAATTTTTCTAGTTCGCTAATGCTATCGAGTTTATCAGGGATATTTTGGTTAGTGATTGGTTGGCTTTGTAAATTTTCAAGTTCATTTTGAAATGCGATTACTGCTGGTGCGTTGCCATCAAAATATGCATTAACCCAAATGGAAGCATCATTTAATGCTCGTTGATAGATAAGTTCCTGATGTCTTGGTACAGCTTGCGCTGCAATTAATAAACGAAAACGAATATTTTCGCGGAGGTAGAATGATTGCTCAGCACTAAGTGGTGTTTTTAGGATTTGGCATTTGACAATTTGTTTTTCATCATCTCCAGCCTTATCTAAACATTCGGAAAAATAGTTATCTTTAGCTTCTAACTTCTCAATTTTTATGAATTTATCCATAAATATCTTAGCATTTGCTAACAGATTATCAGACCAATTGTCTGTCGAATTGCTAATATCACTATTATTTGCAGCGAGAGAAGATTGGTTACTTTGCTCATTATTCGCAATAGTATCATCATATTGATTCATACCAAGATCGATATCTTTATAATTTCCAACTAACGGTAATTCGGTTAATGATTCCGTTAAACCAAGTAGTTTTAGAATAATACCATCAGCATCAACTGATGTGACATTCGATAGTGAATTAATATCTTTGTTAATAGCTTGTCGAGCTTTTAGTAGGCTAGGATCATTGACTTCAACGAGACTTTCATCAGCACTTTTAAGTAACAAACTCGCAGTGGTGTAATCTTGATCATTCCAAATCTTTCTGCCTGCTAAATTAACCAGATAATTAGCTTGTGCGATTAACCAATCATTGTTATCGGGAGAGTTTAAAGCGGATAAACGTGCATTGATAGTGTTTAGATTCTCTTCGTTTCGTGTAGTGATATCTTCTATCTGATGGCTAAGTTGCTGTTGAGTTTTTTGGTTGTCGCTTAACTGACGATCAATGCTTTGCGTTAATAATGAGAAATCTTGTTTTTGTTTATTGACTGCCTCATTAATTTTATTTTCAAGGTCACTAACTACGCTGGCTTGATTATTCTGTTTTAAATTGGCAATATCAGTTTGCAGAGTTGAAATCGTCTGTTTTTGATTTTCAATTTGCCTATGTCCTTCATAACACATCAATCCAGTTAATCCAATTGTTAATGCTATAGCAAGTAGCGATAGTTTTGATACTGGCGCCTTTACTTTATTAGTCATTGCAGATTGTTTAACTTGGGGCTCATTTTCAGGACTAGAAGTTTTTTTGATTGATTCTTTTTCATTTATGTTCATCGTCTTATTCGCTTCGTTGTTGCTGTTTTTTATTGGCGTTTGACTAAATGAAGTGGTGCTGACGTTGGAAAGTGTTGCATTGGCACCATAATATCTTGATGGCATAAACTAACCTCATTTAGATTCTTGAGAAATATTGTTTGCATTATGACATAGAGTTAATATTGTTTTAAATAAAAATTGATTATTTGCACTAACAATTTGTAAAATTTTATGCCATTTAAGTTGTTTAGCTTTTTCAAATATCCGAGGGCTGGTTACGATTAATTGGGCTTCACACTTATGTTTATTTTGGCAGTAAGCGTCAAGTTGTAATAGATGATCAACACTTGTTACCAGTATGCGCTGTTGATCAATGTTATTGGCTAATATTGTGGTTGGGTAAGTAATCGGTTGGCGAACATAACATTCAACTGATGTTACACTTGCTTTTTCGGCTAATGTTCGAGATAGCAGTTGTCGACCATTATTTCCACCGAGAATTAATACCGAACGCCCTTGTAGATCAGTTATTAGTTGCAATAATCCTTCACTATGTTCTTCATTTGGATAATTAACATCAACGCCATTTTGCTGACTAAATAATTCGGCCGACTTTTTGCCTATGGCAAAATAACGTAGATGTTTAGGAAAACTTAGTTTTGATTGATACTGGCTTAGCATGTGGCTGACTTGTGGTGAAACCACAATAACGATATCGGATGCAGTAAGTTGATTGAGTTTTTGTTGAAGATTATTTAGTCCTTGTCCAACTGAGATTTTAAAAAAGGGGAGATGAGTTGCCGGAATATTAGCTTGATTTAATTGCTGAGTTAAAACATCCCCTTCGGGAGAAGGGCGAGTAATATAAATCATCGATTATTTAGTTCCGCTAATATTTTATCAGCCCCTTTGGCTAATAATGCTGATGCCAGTTGTTGCCCTAATGCTTCAGGTTGAGTTGCGGTTCCTGATACGCTAACTTTGATAATTTTGCTACCATCAATACTGCCCACTAAGCCATTTAAGCTTAATGAATCATTAGTTAATTGGCTGTAACAGGCAATCGGTACTTGGCAACCACCTTGTAAGGCTTGATTCATTGCTCTTTCGGCTTGAATACATATTCGACTGTTTTTATCGTCGAGTGGTGCAAGTAATTTTAGAATCGTCTCATCATTTGATCGTGTTTCAATACCAATCGCACCTTGGCCAACTGCGGGTAAAATTAAGTCAGTGGTAATATATTGTTTAATTCGTTCTTGTAATCCTAAACGCTTTAAACCAACAGCAGCTAGGATGATAGCGTGGTATTCTTGATTATCTAATTTGGCTAATCGCGTACTTACATTCCCGCGTAGATCGGCAATTTTTAAGTGTGGGTATTTGGCGCGTAATTGACATTGGCGTCTTAAACTTGAAGTGCCAACAATGGCACCTTGCGGTAAATCGTCCAAGCTTTGATATTGGTTTGCTATTAATGCATCACGAACGTCGTCACGTTGACAGATAGTGGCTAACATTAATCCTTCTGGAAATTGAGCAGGGATGTCCTTGATTGAGTGAACCGCGATATCAGCCGTATTGTCTAATAGCGCTTGTTCTAACTGTTTAACAAAAAGTCCTTTACCACCAATTTTCGCTAGTGGGCTATCTAAAATCATATCACCTTTGGTTACCATCGGGATCAGTTCAACTGTAAGATCTTTATGAATGTCTGTCAGTTGTTTTTTTACAAAGTTAGCCTGCCAAAGTGCTAAAGGGCTTTTTCTTGTTGCGATACGGATTTTCAATGGTGTTTCCTATCTTGCAAAGCTTCAATTGTATTAACTTTTTATATTAAGCCTTTATCGATTTACCTAAAGCCGATACTTGTAAGGCTTTAGGTATCGAGACGTTTTATTAATCTTTGAAAACTTTTTTCGAGCTCATTGTTTAAAAAACATTGCTCAAAAAACATTGTTTTAAAAACTTAGGTTAAAAACTTTCTTTAAAAACCTGTTTTAAAACATGGTTTAAAGAGCACAGTTTAAAGTTCGTCGACAAAATTAATGGCATATCCAATATAGTTTGCTGGAGTTAATTGTTTTAATCGTTCTTTCTCATCTTCTGGTAACGCTAAGGAATCAATAAATTGTTGCATCCCTTGTGCATCTACACGTTTACCGCGAGTGAGCTCTTTTAATTTTTCGTATGGTTTCTCAATACCATAACGACGCATCACCGTTTGGATTGGTTCGGCTAGCACTTCCCAATTGCGATTAAGTTCTTCAAGTAAATATTCATAATTTACTTCAAGTTTGTTTAAACCTTTGAGTGTTGATTGATACGCAATGATCGCATAACCAATTCCGACACCTAGATTTCGTAAGACTGTGGAGTCGGTTAAATCACGTTGCCAACGAGAAATAGGTAATTTACTACCTAGGTGTCCCATAATGGCGTTCGCAATACCTAAATTACCTTCCGAGTTTTCAAAATCAATTGGATTAACTTTGTGCGGCATAGTTGAAGAGCCAATTTCACCGGCGACGGTTTTTTGTTTGAAGTGATTTAATGCGATATACCCCCAAACATCACGGTCAAAATCGATCATGATGGTATTAAATCTGGCAATACAATCAAAATATTCAGCAATATAGTCATGAGGTTCAATTTGTGTGGTGTATGGATTCCATTTTAAGCCTAATGAAGTGACAAATTCTTCACTAAACTTATGCCAATTTATTTTCGGGTAAGCAACCATATGAGCATTATAGTTACCCGTAGCGCCATTAATTTTACCTAGAATTTCGATTGACTCTAATTGTTTCAGTTGTCTGTTTAGGCGATAGGCAACATTGGCAAATTCTTTACCAATAGTAGATGGCGTAGCCGGTTGTCCATGTGTTCTCGATAGCAATGGCAGATCACGATAAGCTTTTGCTTGAGCGGTAATAGTGGTAATTAATTTTTTCCAATAAGGAATGATTACCGTATCTTTAGCTGTTTTTAACATTAATGCATAAGATAAATTGTTGATATCTTCTGATGTACAAGCAAAATGGATGAACTCATTAATAGCTTGTAGCTCTTGGTTGCTATTGACTTTTTCTTTTAGAAAATACTCAACGGCTTTGACATCATGATTTGTCGTTTTTTCGATGGTTTTAATGCGTTGTGCATCTTGTTCGTTGAAGTTCTCAATAATTTGGTTAAGGTGATTGATAGCCAGATTGCTTAAAGCTGGAACTTCTAGAATATCTGCTTGGCTAGCTAATTTTTTTAACCAACAAACCTCAACTTGAACGCGGTATTTTAATAAACCATATTCACTAAAAATGGGACGTAATTCTGTTGTTTTGTCACCATAACGACCATCAATTGGTGATAGGGCGGTTAGAGCAGATAATTCCATCGGTTTTACTCCATTGTTATTTTTTAAATCTAATAACGTTGTTAATTAATCTCTTTTAGTAATTCTTGTGCAGCATTATTTATTCGTTTGCGACTGAATAGAATCTGGAGGCGATTACCACCAACTTGATACCATAATATGGCAGAACGAACACAACCTAATAGTGAAGCCCTAACTTTGGCTTGAACTAATGTATTTTGTAGATACTCAGCTTTACCCACCACTTTGATTTTCGTTGATAATGGGCTGATGATATCTGAATAGATCCCCGCCAATGAATAAGATAGGTCATCAACATGATCGCCGATTATCTCGTCATTCATTGCGGAATAGAGGCCTGAAATTCTTTGTAAACGTTGATCTATTTTGTCTAGTGCTTGGTTATTTTTTATTAGTTTACCTGTGATACTTAACGTGCCAAAAAGATAACGAAGAAGTTCAACTTGCTGTTTTTGAGAAGATGATAGTAGGGTAATGAGTGTTTCTAAACCCGTTTTAATATTGTTAATCCCATCATAAACATCGTCAGTGGTTTTTGGTGATGTATTAAAAATGCTTTTTAATGATATTTGATAAAGGGTTCTATTACAAACCCCAGTATTGGCAAGCTGGGGTATAAGTGTTGCACTCTGCGTAACGCCGGCAAGCGCTATCGCAATATGGTGGTATTTATTATTCACTTTAATGCTCCTTACAGCTTTTTATTCGTTCCTCGATAATACCGCCACCTAGGCAGACTTCACCTTGATAAAATACCGCTGATTGTCCTGGTGTGACTGCCGCAACGGGTTGGTCAAACCTCACCTCAATTTTATCTTCACTTATTGGTGTGACACGACAAGGGATATCTTGCTGACGATAACGGGTTTTGACAGTGCAATCGAACGGCTGCGTCACCATTTTACGATCAACCCAATGCAGTTGCTGAGCAATTAAACCATCTGAATATAGTGCAGGATGGTCATGTCCTTGAGCAACGATTAATTCGTTATTATTAACATCTTTATCAACCACGTACCATGGTGTGTCATCGGCTTGTTTTAAACCACCAATTCCTAATCCTTTTCGCTGTCCTAAAGTGTGATACATAAGTCCTTGGTGTTCGCCAATAACTTTTCCTTCTACGGTACGAATGACTCCTGGCTGTGCAGGTAAATAACGAGCTAAAAAGTCACTAAATTTTCGTTCACCAATAAAGCAGATACCGGTTGAGTCTTTTTTAGCTGCGGTTATTAGGCCTAATTCTTCGGCAATTTTTCTTACTTGTGGTTTTTCAAGTTCTCCAACAGGAAACAAGCTTTGACGAATTTGGTCTTCACTAAGTGTATATAAAAAATAACTTTGATCTTTATTATTATCGATTCCGCGTAGTAATTCGACTTTATTGCCATTTTCACGTTTACGAACATAATGACCGGTTGCAATATAATCGGCATTCAAGTCCTCGGCTGCGAATTCTAGGAAAGCTTTAAATTTGATCTCTTTATTACATAAGATATCCGGATTTGGCGTACGACCGGCTTTATATTCACTTAAGAAATGTTCAAATACATTATCCCAATATTCAGCAGCAAAATTGATGGTGTATAATTTGATATTTAATTTATCACAAACGGCTTGTGCGTCGGCGAGATCGACTGCTGCCGAGCAATACTCTTCGGTATCATCTTCTTCCCAATTTTTCATAAATAGACCAACAACATCGTAACCTTGTTGTTGTAATAAATAAGCAGAAACGGAAGAGTCTACGCCGCCGGACATGCCGACAACGACTTTTTTTCGACTGTTTACATTTGGCATAATAACTAAATTAATGGACTAAATATTGAGGCGATTTTAGCACAACTGAGGTAAAAAGTATAAGGTTATGCCGTTTTTGATACGGATAGATGTGGTAATTTTCTTGATGATGAGTTTATTGATAAATAATTCGCAGAAAAAGTTGAATTATTTATCAATAAAATACTGCATTGATTACCAACAATGCAGTAAGAAATGAAAAAAAACTAATAATATTACTCATTCTAATCCAGATTTTTTAGTAAATAAATTACATGACCGATAATTTTAAAATTTTGTAGGTCGTTTTTGTCTCCAATAATATTGGGGTATTTCGGGTTATCTGAAATTAAGACTAAATTTGAACCTTGATGTTGAATACGCTTGACGGATATTTGGTCATCATATTGTACGGCATAAAGAAAACCATCTATAGGTTTACAATTTGCTTTATTAACAATAATAATATCCTGATTAGATATGGTCGGTTCCATGCTATCGCCTTTAGCCCAAACAGCCGCTAAATCCTTAGAATCATAATTATGATGTTTAATTAGGGTAAGATCAAAAGGGATTGATTCTAAAACTGAAAACGCTTTATTGGTTTCATTTAAATTATGAAACGGTATGTGAACAGAAACTTGACCCGAGCTTTCATCAGCTAATCGACATCCTCCTTTACCCGTCGCTAACCATTCAATTGGCACATCACATTTTTGCGCAATAATTGCCAGCCGATTGAGTGATGGATAGGTTTTGCCACATAAGTAATCACGGATGACGGCTTCTGACATCCCCACTTTTTTGGCAAAGGCATTACCGGAAAGACCTTCTAATACGAGATTTAATCGATTTTTAAAATTTATTACACCTGTCTCAGTTAAATTTCGTGTTTTTTCTTGTTCTGATAGTTTTTTTACTTTGCTTTTCATTCTATTAATTCCATTTATTGTTGATTTTTTGTTTTTATTATTTTAATTCGTGTTTTTATGTGTTATCCTTTCTGATAGTTTCATATCGGATTCATCTTATGATACCGATAATCTGTACAATAGCAAAAAAATTTAACTAATAGAGGATCTCATAATGAGAGAACAAGATCAAGACTGGACACCATCAAGAGTTGTAGGTGAAATTAAAATACGAGGCGGAAATTTAAGGGCGCTATCCCGTTCAAGTGGTTTACAGGCTGATACTTTACGTAACGCTTTATATCGTCATTGCCCTAAATACGAACGTATTATCTCAGAATATTTGAATGTACCTGTTGAGCAAATTTGGCCATCAAGATATGAAAACAAAGGTGGAAAATAAATTTTTTATTATTTTCCCAAATTAATTAAAAAGACGCCTTTTGTAGGCGTCTTGCATTTTATTTGTTTATTTAATCTTTTATATTTTATTTTTTAGCTTGTTCTGCTGCTCTAACAATCGCGGCAAAGGCATCTGCTTTTAATGAAGCACCACCCACTAAAGCACCATCAATATCCGGTTGAGTAAATAGTTCTGCGGCATTTTTGTCGTTTACAGAACCACCGTATTGGATAATAACTTGTTTAGCGACAGCTGCATCTTGTTTAGCAATGTGGTCACGAATAAATTTATGAACGGCTTGTGCTTGAGCTGGAGTTGCAGATTTACCTGTTCCAATTGCCCAAACTGGTTCATAAGCAATTACCGCACCATTAAATGCTTGAACACCTAAGGCATTAATTACAGCATCAATTTGGCGAGCGCATACTGCTTGAGTTTGACCAGCTTCGTTTTCCGCTTCTGTTTCGCCAATACAGAGAACTGGTACCAGTCCAGCTTCTTTCAATACGCCAAATTTTTGTGCAATAAACTCATCTGATTCTTTATGATAAGTACGGCGTTCAGAGTGACCAATAATGACATGGGTAACTCCGATCTCTTTTAACATAGTCGCTGAGACTTCACCAGTGTAGGCACCAGAAAGATGAACACCAACATCTTGTGCGCCTAATAGAATATTTGAGCCACCTAATTGATGTTTAACGAAATCTAAATAAACCGTTGGTGGTGCAATTGCAATACCACAGTTTGCTTCCGTTGATAGCTCAGATCTTAGCCCTGCAACTAAGTCTTTTGCCATTCCGATACTACCATTGAGTTTCCAGTTACCCATAACGAGAGGTTTTCGCATAATTTTCTCCAACTTAAGATTTAAAAAGGTGTTGATTTCATAATGAATTGGTTATAATGGATGTTATTATACACCAAATAAATTGAGCTTGAGGAAAAATATGTCATTAGAAATATTGAATCAGTTAGAAACTAAAATTCAAAACACAGTAAACACTATTAATACTCTGAAACAAGAGATTGCAATTTTAAAACAAGGTAATCAAGAACTTGAACAATTAATTAATGAGAGTTCTGATGAGATGAAAGCATTACGTGACGAGAATGAGAAGTTAAAACAAGATCAACAAGTTTGGCAACAACGTATTCAAACTCTGTTAAGCAAAATTGGTGAAATAACACAGTAAACGGTTCAATCTTCTTTAACGCGACTTAGGTCGCGTTTCTTTTATTAAGCTCAACTAACGTGAAGACGATATTTAAATGCGTGAACAGTTAAAAACTCTATGGCTTACTGAAACTATTCATTTAATTGAGTCAGAATCCGGGCGATTTGCTGATCAAGATATTAATCGGCAAGTTAATGCTATGCCAACATCTTTGGTTAATCGAATTGTGATGCGTGCCACTCTATTGTCAAAACAAAATGGTTTGTATTCGGCTCAGAAAATTATTTTGCGTTCTATAAAGCTCTCTTTTTTATTGTTACTGTTATTATCAATTTTTTTAGGTAGCTCATTAACATTTAGTGCGTTGAGTCAAAATCCAATCAATTTGTATTGGGCGCTATTTAGTTTATTGGGTGTTCATTTTATTACACTCATAATTTGGCTAGGTTCATTTTTCTTTTTTTCACGTTTTGGCGGAAGTCTATTAATTCATTGTTGGTTATGGATAGCCGAAAAACTGTATCAAAAGAAGACAGTGCAACAGCTGATCCCGGCTTTTATCTCATTATTTGGCTCTCGCATTCGTTGGGTGATTGGTTTTGTTCTGAATCTGTTTTGGACAATTATTTTAAGTAGTGCATTAATCATTTTAATTGTGTTGTTCTCAACGCAGCATTATAGCTTTGAGTGGAAAAGCACATTATTAAGTGCAGATGCCATTATTCGCTTAACCCATTATTTAGGTTATTTGCCCTCTTTGTTGGGCTTTTCGTTGCCGAAAGATGAGGTGATTAAACTTAGTGAACATGCATTAAACCCTGGCGATATTCGTTCTTCTTGGGCAATTTGGTTATTGGGTGTTTTTATCTGTTATGGATTGGCTGTACGGTTCGTGTTGATGATTATCTGTGGGATTACTTGGCTAGTCAGCAGTCGAAAAATCAAATTAAATTTGAATGATCCCGATTATCAAATTCTAGCTCAGCAATTACAACCACTTTTTAGCAATGTGGTTGATGAAGATAAGTTAGGTGAACATAAATGGCAATTACCAATATCACAGATTGAAGATGGGCAGGGCGTTTATTTAGTGGCTGTAGATATCGGAGAAACTTGGAATCCTCCTGATTCAAGTCCTTTTTATGGTTTTCTAAATACTCATGAAGCGCGTAGGGCTATATTAGATTCTTTACAATTAAAACCTGCTCATAAGTTGTTAATTGCAATTGATACTGACCGCGCCCCCGACCGCGGAATATTAAACTTTATTCAACAATTGATAAATAAATCACAACAAAGTCGTATTTGGTTTATTAATCAAGGTAAACAATTGCATAATTGGCAATCTCTTTCTTTACCGTTAGCTAATCCTAATTGGTTAGAACAAGGTGATTAATATGATAACTTCATTAAAATTAGCGATAGTCGGGCATGCAAATTTTGGTAAAACGTCATTGTTACGTGCATTGATTCGTAATAGTCATTTTGGTGAGGTTTCTGATAGGCCTGGCACAACCAGACATGTAGAGTCGATCAAACTGCCTTTAGCCGATAATACCGACATAACCTTTTATGATACCCCGGGATTTGAAGACAGTTTGGCGCTTTATGATTATATTAATCGGTTGGTTCCACAAAATACTAAACTTGACGGTGTTGATAAATTAACGCTATTTTTACAAAGCCCTGAAGCTGAAAACCTATTTAACCAAGAAGCTAAAGTAATTCGTCAGGTGTTAAATTGTGATGCAGCTATTTATGTGATCGACGTGCGAGAGCCCGTTCTACCTAAATATCACGATGAATTAGCTATCTTAGCTAATAGTGATAAACCGATTCTTGCCGTACTTAATTTTGTTTCAGCTGAAGAACAAAATGAAAAAGAATGGAAAAGGCTACTTTCAAGAATGGGAATTCATGCTATCATTGGGTTCAACGCGGTATTTCCACCATTAGATGGTGAAGAAAAATTATACAAAAGCCTGGCGTTACTGATTGAACCAGCCAAAAAAATATTGGATAATTGGTTGGTTAACATTGCTGAAATTCGTGAATCACGTAATCATACAGCTAATTTGATTATTGCCGAAACATTAGTCGACGTGACTGCTTTTTATGAAATGGCTAAATCTGATGATAAACAAGCTGTAGCTGATATGCAAAATAAAGTCAGAAAACGTGAACAGAAAGCAATTAATGATTTATTGAAACTCTATCAATTCGATTCAACTCAAGAAAGTGAAGAGAATCTGCCTTTAATTAAAGGCAGATATAATGCAGATTTATTTAATATTGATGCGTTAAAAATGATGGGGATTCATTTGACTAAAGGTTTTGTGTCAGGAGCGACAATTGGTGCAAGCATCGATTTAGCTACCGGTGGATTATCATTTGGTTCCGCCGCATTAATAGGTGCTGCTGTTGGCAGTTTGATGCAAACAGCAAAGCATTATGGTTCTAGAATGCGTTATCAGCTTTCTGGATATAGTAAACTAAGTGTTGATGATGCGATTATTTGTTTTCTTTCTATACGATTAGTTCGGCTTAAAGAAAGTTTAAATTATCGTAGTCATGCTAATCTTAGCCCAGTTAGGTTGTCCAAATTAGACAAGAACGAGTGGCAAAAAGGTGTTCTGCCGAAAAGTTTAAAGGTAGCAAGACGTTATTCGCATTGGTCGACTTTAAGTAAAGGAACAAAAAGAAATGACAAAAAAAGACAATCGATTATTAACGATGTTGCACAACAATTGCAATAGAGTTAAAAAGCGATTTTCAATAATTACTTTGATTTTATCGATATTCTTATTATTTGGTTGTGGTACTAGTCAAGGTAAGATGTCTGTGAAGTCTGATCCTGTAATGTTGACAAAAATTGAACAACATTACAATAAATGGAAGAAAACTCCCTATCGTTATGGTGGAACCACGCTAGCCGGTAGTGACTGTTCGGCTTTAGTAATGAATTTTTTTAAAAATAAGTTATCAAAAAATCTACCGAGAACTGCTGCAGAACAAGCTAAATTAGGTTATCAAGTGACTAAACCTAAGGCGGGTGATTTAGTTTTCTTTAAAACTGGACGTAGTAATAGTGGTTTACATGTAGGTATCTATTATGCTGATGGTCGATTTTTACACGCTTCTACCTCAAAAGGTGTTATCTACTCTAATTTGAATGATACCTATTGGAAAAAACACTATTGGATGACTCGCCGTGTAACAGGTAGTTAACAAGATTTATATTGCTAAAAAATAAAAAACTCTCTATAGGTTAACTTTAGAGAGTTTTTTTATTCCTCAAAAAATTTCAATTTTACTAAATCTCTTTTAAATGAAGTTAAACGGATTAATTTAGTAAACCAATCCGTTTTTAAATTTAACTATCTGCTGGTGTTTCTATATCAGAATAGGTGGCTAGCATCTGTAAGAATTTAAATTTAGAGTTCACCATTTTAGCCGATTGCGTATGTAAGGTATTGGCAATCACAGGTTCGAGCGTTTCTAAACGGCGGAAACGTTGTTCTCTGAGTAATACATCGGTTAATGATTCGCTATTTGGTGCTTTTGAGTCTAATGCTAAACCAGGTTTACCATCTAGTGCACGACGAGGATCGTAACGATATAGTGGCCAAAAACCAGATTTAACCAAATCTTTCATTTGTTCATGAGATTTAGATAAATCATAGCCATGCTCTTCACAAGGACTATAAGCAATAACAAGAGAAGGACCGTCATAGGCTTCAGCTTCTTGTAAGGCTTTAAGTGTTTGGTTCAATTGTGAACCTAATGCAACTTGAGCGACGTAAACATGACCGTACATCATTATACTTACCCCCAGATCTTTTCGGGCTTTATTTTTACCTAAATCAGCAAATTTAGATACCGCCCCCATTGGGGTTGCTTTTGATTGTTGGCCACCGGTATTTGAGTAGCATTGAGTATCAAGTACTAAAATGTTAACATTTTCGGTTAAACTCATTACATGGTCGAGTCCACCAAAACCGATATCATAAGCCCAACCATCACCGCCAATTGCCCAGACTGACTTGTCGATCAGATAGTCGGCATTCTGCATTAGCTCTTTAGCTTCTGACGAGCTTAAATGTGCTAATTGTTGACGCAATAAATTGACTTGCTTACGTTTATCATCAATGGAGAGCTCTGGTGATTGTAAACTCATTACAATCTCTGGTGAAATTTCACCAGCGACATGTTCCAGTAAACGTAACGCCCGTTTTTTATGTTGGTTATAGGTAATTCGATAACCAAGGGCAAACTCAGCATTATCTTCAAATAATGAGTTAGCCCAAGCTGGACCACGACCACTACGATCGGTAGTATATGGAGATGACGGTAAATTACCGCCATAAATTGATGAACAACCGGTCGCATTGGCAATAGCCAGATGGTCACCATATAGCTGTGTTAGTAACTTAATATAAGGTGTTTCACCACAACCAGCACATGCACCAGAATATTCAAATAATGGGGTTAATAGTTGTGATGTTCTTATATCTATTCGTTCAAGTGTTGTAATCTCACGATCAGGTAGGGCAGTAAAGTAGTTGTAATTATCTCGTTGTGTTTCAAGATTATCGATGCGTGATTGCATGTTGATTGCTTTGATATCAAAGTTATTACGATCACGTGATGGGCAAACTTCAACACACAACTTACATCCGGTACAATCTTCTGGGGCAACTTGTAATACATAACGTTGACCTTTCATGTCTCGTGCTTTTACTTCAAGTGAGCTTAGTGATTCAGGTGCATTGACAATATCATCAGGTGCTACTACTTTGGCTCGAATAGCGGCGTGCGGACAAGCTACCACACAATGGTTACATTGAGTACAAAGTTCAGGTTTCCAAATTGGAATTTCTTCGGCAATATTACGTTTTTCCCATTTGGTCGTACCAACAGGCCATGTTCCATCCGGAGGGAAGGCTGAAACCGGTAAGGTATCACCTAAACCAGCTAGCATGGTAGCCGTTACCATCTTAACAAAATCAGGTGCATTACTTGGTACGACAGGTGGTCGTGACGGGCTACTTTGATCAACACAACTTAATGGAATTTGTTCAAGAGAGGCGATAGCCAAATCAAGCGCTTTCCAGTTATTTTCAACAATATCTTGCCCTTTACTGCTGTAACTTTTGGCAATAACTTCTTTTAGCTGATTAATACTGAAATCATTTTTGAATATTTCCGATAAATGGAAGAATGCGGCTTGCATTACGGTATTAATTCTTGCCCCTAAATTACATTCTCGAGCAATTTTAGCCGCATTAATTATATAAAAATGTGCTCTTTTTTTAATTAGTTGGACTTGTACTTCCTTAGGTAATCGATGCCAAATCTCATTCTTGCTATAAGGTGTATTCAACAAGAAGATACCGTCGTCTTTTAATCTTTCGACGATTTGGTATTTATCGATAAACTGATCTTGATGACAACCGATAAAATGTGCACTAGTGATTAAATAGGGAGAATCAATTGGCTCAAGGTTTACTCTTAGGTGAGAAGTGGTTAAACCGCCAGCCTTTTTCGAGTCATAAACAAAATAACCTTGAACATAAAATGGTGAGCTATCACCAATGATTTTGATATTATTTTTAGTCGCAGATACTGTTCCATCACTTCCCAAGCCGTAAAATAGGGCTTCGAGGGCGGATTTTTGCGGTATAGATTGTTCGGGTAACGGTAATGACAAACCGGTAATATCATCGTAAATGCCAACAGTAAAGCGAGGTTTTGGCATGTCAGTTGTTAATTCGTTAAATATCGCTAATACACAGCGAGGATCGAACTCTTTTGATGATAAACCATAACGACCACCAATAATTTTTGGCAAATAATCGCGTTCACCACGAGAAAAGCTTTCCGCAAATGCGGTCATTACATCTAAATAAAGTGGTTCAGCTTGAGCTCCTGGCTCTTTGGTGCGATCCATCACCGCGATTTTTTTCACGCTTTGCGGAATAATATCAAGAAGATGTTTTGCTGAAAAAGGGCGGAATAATCTAACGATAACTAGACCAACTTTTTCATCGTTTTTGATAAGATGATCGACCACTTCTTTGGTTGTACTGACACCAGAGCCCATGATGACAATAATACGCTCAGCATCTTTTGCACCATAATATTCGAAAGGTTGATATTTTCTTCCGGTCTCTTTTGCAAATGCTTGCATTGCATCAACAACATGATGGTAAGCATTTTCATAATACGGATTAACCGCTTCACGACATTGGAAGTAAGTATCCGGATTGGCTGAAGTTCCGCGTATTACCGGTTTATCTGGAGTTAATGCTCTAGCTCGAAACGCATCTATCGCTTCGGTGGGTAATAACTGCCGAATTTGGTCATCACTAATTGGATGAATTTTATTTACTTCATGTGATGTTCTAAAGCCGTCAAAAAAGTGGACAAATGGTACTCGGCTGTTAAGGGTTGCTATTTGCGAAATCAACGCCAAATCTTGGGCCTCTTGTACCGAGCTAGAACAAAGCATAGCGAACCCTGTTTGCCTGATTGACATGACATCTGAGTGATCACCAAAAATAGATAACGCATGAGTTGCAACAGTACGAGCGGCAACATGTAAAACAAAGGGGGTTAACTCTCCGGCTATTTTATATAGCGAAGGAATCATTAATAGTAAACCTTGGGAAGAGGTAAACGATGTTGCTAATGCGCCCGTCATTAAAGCACCGTGCACGGTTGATATTGCACCGGCTTCGGATTGCATCTCTACCACTTTTGGCGTATCACCAAATACATTGGGTTTATTAAAGTCTGCCCATGTACTTGCTTGCTCAGCCATGGATGAACTTGGTGTAATTGGATAAATAGCAATGACTTCGTTTGCACGATATGCGACAGATGACACCGCACTATTAGCATCTGATATGATCATTAAAAAACCTTGTATTTTATAGTGTTATGACATTACTTCATTATTATATTTTTGGCTATTGTACCAGAAAGTATGATAGCTTTTAGTTATTTTTATGTTAAATTTTTCGTTGTAGCTGGTCGTTTTTAATCACAACTAAGGAAATTATTAGCTGTAAACTGTAGAGAAAAGATTAATTACCGAGCTAATTAAAAGCGTTAATAGCTATGAAGATTTTTAACGTCTGAATTATGCTTAGTCATGATAGGCAGTACTTATGTGAAAATTTATATTATCCAACTAGTTGTAGTTGAATAATATAAAAAAAGAGGCGTTATTTTATAATTACTCGCTCAGCGGATGATGACGTTTTTATTTCACCTAATAGCCATGTTTTTTCACCATGTTGATTAAGTAACTGGATAGCTTGGTCTACTGACTGTTTTGGTAAAGCGATAATTAAACCGACACCGCAGTTAAATGTGCGATACATTTCATGACGGCTTACGTTACCAGCCTGTTGTAGCCAGTTGAAGATGGCCGGCCATTGCCAACTAGATTCATCAATAATCGCTTGAGTGTTATCCGGTAAAACTCGAGGAATATTTTCCCAAAAACCACCACCGGTAATATGGGCAATCGCATGAACGTCGATTTTTGTAATCAAATCTAACACTGATTTGACGTAAATTTTAGTTGGAGCAAGTAAATGATCGGCTAATGGTTTGCCATCCAATTGCTCTGTAGCAGGGTTAACACCACTGACTTCAATTATTTTACGCACCAAAGAATAACCATTGGAATGAGCACCACTTGATGCAAGGGCAATTAATGCATCACCATCTTGTACTTTACTGCTATCAATTATTGCCGATTTTTCAACAACACCGACACAAAATCCAGCTAAATCATAATCGTCACCTTGATACATACCAGGCATTTCCGCAGTTTCACCACCAACTAATGCACAACCAGATTGTTTACAACCTTCAGCGATACCTGTAACGACAGTTGCTGCTACATCAACATTGAGTTTACCGGTTGCATAATAATCTAGGAAGAATAATGGTTCTGCCCCTTGAACAATCAAATCATTAACGCACATCGCAACTAAATCAATACCAATTGATTCATGACGATTTAAATCCATCGCAAGACGTAATTTTGTACCAACGCCATCAGTACCTGACACTAAAATAGGTTGCTTATATTTTTGTGGAATTGCACATAGTGCACCAAAACCACCTAGTCCACCCATAACTTCAGGACGTTTGGTCTCTTTTACGACAGATTTAATGCGATTGACCAATTCATTACCAGCATCAATATCGACACCGGCATCTTTATAGCTAAGAGATTTGTTATTTGACACGGGGAGCAGTCCTTACAGTAGAAAAATTGCTGGTTATTTTAGCAAGGATGAAATTTATTGGCGACTAATTATTGCTAAAATAACTCATTGATTAAATGGAATCGTTATTTTCAAACCAACTTTCTAAAATAATAATGGCGGAAGTTGCATCAACATGGCCTTTTTCAAGAGCTCGGTAACCGCGCGAAGCAAAAATATGTGATTTTGCCTCAACAGTTGATAATCGTTCATCTTGTAGATGTACTTGATAACCAAACATACCATGCAAGCGATTAGCAAATTTACGTGCTCTAGCTGTTAAAGGCTGTTCTGTACCATCCATATTTAGTGGCAAGCCTACCACTAAATAATCTGGTTGCCAGTCGTTGAGTACTTTTTCAATAGATTGCCAATTGGGTATGCCATCACGCGCTTTGAATGAACAAAGCGGATTTGCTGTTTTAGTAATATCTTGGCCAATAGCCGCCCCTATACTGGCCGTACCGAAATCAAAAGCTATAATGGTTGCCATGGTTTATGCATTACCCATTTGATGAGAAATCGTACTGATATTAATACCCAATGCTTCAGCGGCTTTTTTCCAACGATCTTCAATAGCAACTTCAAAAATAATTTGTGGATCAGCTTTAGTGACTAACCAATCATTTTTGGCGACTTCATCTTCAAGTTGCAAAGAGTACCAACTGGAGTAACCTAGCGCTAAAAAGATATCTTTCGGTTGTTCAGGTGAGCCGATTGATTTCAATGCATCAAGTGATGTGGTTATCATAACATCGTCAGAAATTTGTATACTAGAGGCAAATCCCTGATGCGGTGTATGTAGGATAAATCCTTGCTCATCAGCAAGAGGTCCTCCACAAAATACTGGATGCTCAAGCTCAGCACAACTTTTTGAGGCGGTGATTTCGAGCCGAGACAACACAGTTTCAACATTGAGTTCTAAAATAGGCTTATTAACAATAATGCCCATTGCACCATCTCGATTATGTTCACAAATATACACCACAGAACGACTAAATATAGAATCATGAACTGTTGGCATAGCAATAATAAAATGATTTTTTAAATTCATACGCTCACATTGTAGTTAAATTATAATGCACATTTACCAATTTTGACTTTATGTTCAACATTACAACGCATTAATACTTCAGGATAATTGGTTTCCTCATTGATGGATTCCCCAACAATTGCAAAATCTTGTGATAAATAAAAGTTTATCGCATCACTATTTTGTTTATATACATGTACTAATAATTCTTTGTGGTGCTGTTTGGCTTTTTCTAATAGCGCCGAACCAGTACCTTGATGTTGAGAGTTTTTTTCAACAAACAATCCAGAAATATAATTTTCAGTCAAACCGATAAAACCGACAACACCATTAATATCTTGTACATAAATCGTCGACATCGGAATCAACATCTTAACTATATCGTAATTCTGTTTAAAAAATTCAGGATCTATAAAATTGTGGGCCTGCTCGTTACCTTGTAGCCATAAATTCATTATGGCATCTAAATCTTTTGCTTGGTATTCTCTAATCATGTTTAACTCTTTTTATTTAATCTTAATTCAATCGCATCCATTAAAAGCCCTGTGATTGATAAATCAGGATGAGCAGCTTCAATTTCTCGTACACAAGTTGGGCTAGTGACGTTTATCTCAGTTAACTTATCACCAATGATATCAAGCCCTACAAATAACAGTCCTTTCTGTTTTAATGTTGGTCCAATACTGTTGGCAATTTTCCAATCACTATCGCTTAAAGCTCTTACTTCACCATGTCCACCAGCAGCTAAGTTTCCTCGTGTTTCACCTTTTTGCGGTATCCGTGCTAAACAATAAGGCACAGGAACACCATCGACAACTAATACCCGTTTATCACCATCTTTAATGGCGGGTATAAAGTTTTGAGCCATACAATAACGGCGGTTATGTTCAGTAAGCGTTTCAATAATAACGGAGATATTTGGATCATCTTGTTTGATCCTGAAAATTGAAGAACCGCCCATACCATCAAGTGGTTTTAAAATAATATCTTGATACTGTTGATGAAAAGCCTTAATTTGTGATGTTTGGCGAGTAACTATGGTTTCTGGTGTAAATTCAGCAAACCAGGCCGTAAATAATTTTTCATTACAATCACGTAGGCTTTGCGGTTTGTTTACCACTAAAACACCTTTTTCCTCAGCGCGCTCTAAAATATAGGTCGCATAGATAAATTCGGTATCAAAAGGTGGATCTTTACGCATTAATATTACGTCAAGTTCACTTAAAGCTATTGTTTGATCATCACCTAAATCAAACCAATGTTCACTGTTATTATGTACCTTTAATGTTCGAGTGGTAGCACTTGCTTCACCATTACGTAAAAACAGATCATTCATCTCCATATAATAAAGTTGATAACCTCGCTTTTGTGCCTCAAGTAGCATAGCAAAGCTGGTATCTTTCTTTAATTTGATATGACTAATGGGATCCATAACAATACCAAGTTTGATCATGGTGACTCCTTACTGATTTTATTTGATGGTACTAATTTTTGATTGTAGTAAATTTGGTGTTGATGACCTGCATGCTTTTCTACCTATTCAATAAATCTTATACGAAATTAGGGTAGGGGTGGTGTTAGCAAGAGTAATCAAATTTGCAACTATCATACTCGTTACCGATTAATAAGCAAAGCAATCATTTGTTAACTTATTCATTTTAAGTAATTAACCTAAATCACCTAGACGAACCTGAAGGGCGGTTATTGCTGTGAGCGCAGCGGTTTCAGTACGTAAAACCCGCGGTCCGAGTAAAATATCAGTAAACTGATATTGATGTGTCATTTGAATTTCTTCATCAGACAGTCCACCTTCTGGTCCAATTAATAAACTCAGATTTTTATTATCAGTGGGTAATTGATTAATCCCTTTTTCGGCTTTAGGATGCAAGTTTAGTTTTAAACTGTCCGTTAAACTAGCGCACCAATTTTCCAATTTTATTACTGGATTTATGGTTGGGACGATGTTACGGCCACATTGTTCACATGCTGAGATGACAATTTTTTGCCATTGTTGCACTTTTTTTTCTAGCCTTTCTTGATCAAGTTTGACACCACAACGTTCAGAAAGTAACGGTGTTATGGTTGTGACCCCTAATTCAACTGATTTTTGAATGGTAAATTCCATTTTATCACCACGAGAAATAACTTGTCCTAAATGGATATTTAGTGGTGATTCACGATCATCTAGGACAGTATTGGCAGTTTTTACCACAACCGACTTTTTGTTCACTTCTTGAATCACAGCGGGAGTAATATGGTTTGAACCATCAAATAAAGTTATGGATTCGCCTGACTTCATTCTTAAAACACGGATCAGATGATTAAATGCATTATCATCTAAAGTTATTAAACTATTTTGATTAATCGAGTAGGGCTGAAAAATTCGCGTCATATAAACTATTATTTACTATAATTTGCAATAAATTATAGCGTAATTTATTAAGTTTCGGTAATCTCTATTTTAAATATTAGTAATATATGGAATTAAATATGACCTTGATGATTACAGATAGAGTACTAATTGAATCACTAACGGTTTATACCACAATTGGCGTCTATGATTGGGAGAAAACCATAAAACAAAAGTTAGTTCTTGATTTAGAAATTGCTTGGGATAATAAGCCAGCAGGAAAAAGCGATAAAGTTGAGTTTTGTTTAGACTATTTTGTGGTTTGCCAATCGATAACTTCATTTATTGAAGCTAATAAATTTGAACTTATCGAAACGGTAGCCGAACGTGTTGCAGAATTAGTCATTGCACAATTTTCAGTACAATGGTTAAAAATAAAAGTTTCAAAACCAGATGCTATTGCCAATGCTGGTAATGTTGCTGTGCTAATTGAACGTAGTGCTAATTAACCTCAACAAGATTAGATTAATGAGTAAACAAAACAAACTACTAAATGAGTCACTTAATGAACTAACTGATATGTCACATCATAAAGCTAGAGGATTTGATAATATCGAACCTTTTTCGATTAGATTAATTGATGCTTTGCGTTGGCGGATTAAACGTAAAGTCTTACCACCAAAAGCGGGATATCACGCATTTAATCAAACTTGGTGTAGCTCAATTGATATTAGCCTAGAAGGAAATAGAGTTTGGTGGATAGGTCATTCAACTACGTTGATAAGACTTAAAAACAAATGGATATTAACCGATCCAGTTTTTTCTAATCGAGTATCGCCGTTTCAATTTATCGGCCCAAAACGACGAACCCAACCGGCCATTACTATTGATCAATTACCTATGGTTGATGTGGTTGTGATATCGCATAATCATTATGACCATCTTGATTTTAACAGTATTCGGCAACTTATAACACGTTTTCCACAAATGACTATTTTGGTTCCTTTAGGGCTCAAAGCAAAATTGAAAAAGTGGGGAGCGAAGCAAATTATTGAGTTAGACTGGTGGCAATCTATAAATACTCATGAGATAACATTTACTGCTACCCCAGCAAAACATTGGAGTAATCGTGGTGTTTTTGATGTAAATAAAGCCTTATGGTGTGGTTGGGTAATGCAAACTGATATCGATAATCCATTGTTAACCAAAACCATTTACTTTATGGGGGATACCGGTTATTCAGCGAGTTTAAAAAAAATTGCTGACCGATTTAAACAGATCGACCTAGCGCTGATACCAATTGGTGCATATGCTCCGCGATGGTTTATGCAATCACAGCACATCGATCCACAGCAAGCATTGCAACTTTATGATGAGTTAAATTGCCAATCGGCTATAGCGATTCATTGGGGCGCTTTTGAATTAGCTGATGAGCCATTAGACGAGCCACCAGCTTTATTAAATTCATTAAAGGAAGATCGAGTTTTTCATTTATTAAAAATAGGTGATAGCTTAGCTATCAATCCGTTTAATAATGCATTAAAATAATCCACAATAATAATTTTAAATAACATTTTGACATTTGAGAGGGAAATAAGATGAAATCAGTAATTCTTGCTCTAACTTGCATCACGCTAAGCTTAAGTTTAATGGCTTGTGGCGGTAAAAATGATGAGGGCAAACAATATCATTGGTCAAAAGCGCATGGCGTACTTGAAGATTGTCGTGGCGTGATGAGTAAATCAGCACAATGTCAAAAAAATTCAAACAACCAACAATACTTAATCCAAATCGATAGGTATTAATATGAGTCCTTGGCTTATTTATGCCTTGTTATCGGCGATTACCGCGGCGGCTGTTGCGATTCTCGGTAAGATTGGTTTACAACATCTTGACGCTAATACCGCCACTGCAATTCGGGCAATTGTCATGGCGATATTCTTGGTTGGTGTGGTAGTAGTACAAGGAAAGCTAAATTTAATCAATACGTTTTTTAACGACAAAAAGGCACTTCTTATTATTGCATTGAGTGGGGTAGCTGGGGCATTATCATGGTTGTTCTACTTTATGGCAATAAAAGAAGGAAAAGTATCACAAGTTGCCCCTATTGATAAATTAAGCGTTGTTTTTGCAGTAATTTTTGCCGCTATCATCTTTGGTGAAAAAATTTCATTAATTTCAGCCATTGGTGTTGCCATGATTGCGGCGGGTGCCGTTTTAGTTGCGCTATTTTAATAAACTATTGAATAGCTCAACTGTCACCAATTCCCCTTGAGCAACATTGCCTCTATCTTGTTCAAGTACAATAAAGCAATTGGCGTGGTTAAATGATTTGGTTAGATGTGATCCTTGTTGACCTGTTGAAACCACTTCTAGCTCACCGTCAGAATTGATTTGCAACCTGCCACGTTGAAAATCTAAGCGACCAACACTTTTTTTAAGACTAGTTGCTGTTTTTACTTTAAACGACATCGTATCGTTGCTTGAATTCTGTCCGGAAAGTGCAACAATCAAAGGCTGAACTAATTGATAAAATGTCACTAAAGTCGAAACAGGATTGCCAGGTAACCCACAAAATAATGCATCCCCTATCTTGCCAAAAGCAAACGGTTTTCCTGGTTTTATGGCAATTTTCCAGAAATTGATCTCACCAAGTTCCGCTAAAGCGGTTTTCGTATAATCCGCATCACCGACAGAAACCCCACCGCTAGTAATCACTAAATCAGCGAGTTTAGATGCGGTATCTAACGATTGTTTAATTAGGTTTGGATCATCGGCAATAATACCTAAATCGATGATTTGGCAATTTAATTGCGTCAATAATAATTTGAGCGTAAATCGATTACTATCATAAATAGCACTATTATTTGTTAGCGGATTACCTATATCGGATAACTCATCGCCAGTTGAGAAAATAGCGACTTTTAATTTACTAAATACGGTTAATTCTGCTATGCCAAGTGTAGCTAAATTCGATAGTGTCGCAATGGTTAAACGAGTCCCTTTATCTACTACCACTGAACCTTGTTTACTATCTTCACCGATATAACGAATATTGCTGCCTGATTTGATTTCATATGGAAATTTAATACCTGTAGCGGTTGATTCGGTCTGTTCTTGCATAACAACCGCCTCAGCTTCATCAGGAACAGGGGCTCCAGTCATAATACGTAAGCAAGTCCCTATAGGCCAATTTAAATTTGAGATATCATCGCCGGCAAAAATAGTGGTTGCTAATGGTAATAACTTCGACTGATTGATATCAGATAACCGCACCGCATAGCCATCCATAGCTGAATTATTAAAGCTAGGTACATTAATTGGCGAAATCACCGGTTCAGCAGTAACACGATCTAAAGCTGCTAATAACGTCACTTTTTCAGTTAAAGGTTTATGATTTAATGATGCCGCTTCAAGTAAAGCTTTTTTAGCTTGTTCAAAGGTTAATAACATAAATGAAATTCCTTATAATCGTTTGTCCGTTATCGTGATAGATGATAAGTTGTTGAGTTGTGAGGGGAACAAATTACAAATTTTAGTTAATTGTCAAACAAGAAACTAGGTGCCGAACTCTACGGCACCAATTAAAACATAATTAAACGTTAAATAAGAAATTCATAATATCGCCATCTTGCACGATATAATCTTTTCCTTCTGAACGCATTTTCCCAGCTTCTTTTGCCCCTTGTTCGCCACCATATTTAATAAAGTCATCAAAGGCAATGGTTTGCGCACGAATAAAACCTTTTTCAAAATCGGTGTGAATTTTACCAGCAGCTTGTGGCGCAGTATCACCAACAGAAATAGTCCAAGCACGAACTTCTTTAACACCAGCGGTAAAATAAGTTTGTAGATTAAGCAGGCTATAACCGGCGCGAATGACTCTATTTAAACCTGGTTCGGTTAAACCAAGATCTTGCATAAACTCGTCACGGTCAGCATCATCTAGCTCCGCAAGTTCGGCTTCAATGGCGGCACAAACTGGTACGACTACAGCTTTTTCTTGCTCGGCAATGGCTTTTACTTTGTCTAAAAAAGGGTTGTTTTCAAAACCATCCTCATTGACATTCGCAATGTACATAGTTGGTTTTAAGGTTAAGAAGCTGAGATATTTAATTGCAGCCAACTCTTCTTTGCTTAAATCTAAAAGTAATAGTTTTTTACCCTGTTCAAGATGCGGAAGACACTTTTCAAGAATCTCAAGTTCATATTTTGCCTCTTTATCTCCACCTTTAGCGCGTTTTTGTAAACGGGTAATTGCTCTTTCGCAGGCTTCAAGATCTGCTAATGCCAATTCAGTATTGATGATTTCGATATCTTCAGCTGGATCGATTTTCCCTGCAACATGAACAATGTTTTCGTTTTCAAAACAACGAACAACATGACCAATTGCTTCGGTTTCACGAATATTGGCTAAGAATTGATTGCCCAAACCTTCACCTTTTGACGCCCCCTTAACTAAACCTGCGATATCAACAAATTCCATCGTCGTTGGTAATGTTCGTTGTGGCTTAACAATTTCCGCTAGTTGATCTAAACGCGGATCGGGCATTGGCACTACACCTGTGTTTGGTTCGATAGTACAAAACGGAAAGTTAGCCGCTTCAATACCAGCTTTAGTTAATGCATTAAAAAGCGTTGACTTGCCCACATTAGGTAGACCGACAATTCCACATTTAAATCCCATATTATTTATTACCTTGTGTTATGAAAATCTCAATAATAGGCTCTAATTATATACTAAATCGAGCTCATTGTGCCAATGTTGACGTGGTTTAAAAAAAGTTTAATCAAATCAATAGAGAATATTGCTAAAAATTGATTATCAAAATCAGATAATTAACTGTCAGATATTTTTTTAATTTTCAAAGGTTAAACCGATTTGATATAACTGATTCTTTTTCAGTCCATATATTTCAGCCGTTATTGCCGCAGCTTTTTTCAATGGTAACTCTTTGAGCAGTAGCTTTAGCGTATTAATTGCTTTTGGATCAATTGCATCAGCAGTTTTATTATTACCCTCGACAATCAGTACAAATTCCCCTTTTTGGCGATTACTATCTTCCTGTAACCAATTGATCAGATCTAATATGGAGAAATTGACGATAGTTTCCCAAGTTTTAGTTAGCTCTTTGGCTAGCACGATCTGTTTATCACTTCCCCAAATGGTTTGCATATCCTGCAAGGTATCTAAAAGTCGATGTGTCGATTCATAAAAAATCATCGTTCTTGGTTCATCTAGTAATGTAGTTAGATAATCTTGTCGGGCTTTTGTTTTGGCGGGTAAAAATCCTTCATAACTGAATTTATCAGAAGGCAAACCAGAAGCAGATAGCGCTGCGATAGCAGCACAAGCACCGGGAATAGGTACCACATTAATATTATTTTCACGGCAAGCTTTCACTAAATGATAACCAGGATCATTAATTAATGGTGTTCCTGCATCCGATATTAATGCAATTGATAAACCTGATTTTAGTTTTTCAATCAATAGTTGTGACTTTTCTTGCTCATTATGATCATGTAAGGCGAAGAGTTTGGCTTTAATTGCCAAATGTTGTAAAAGTAGTCCACTATGACGGGTATCTTCAGCGGCAATTAGATCAACTTGTTTAAGCGTATTAATGGCACGCAGTGTAATATCTTCTAAATTACCAATAGGGGTTGCAACAATATATAGAGTCATTATTTCAGATTTTTGTCGATTTTAAGCACGAAATATACTATACCAAACATTGATTGTATATACTGTTAATAGCGAAAATCGCCTTAGCGGCAATCAATTAATTAAGAGTATCTTTTAGATAATTGTTAACTTGATTATTAATTGGCAGATTTAATGCTGGTTAATAATTATACTTTTGCGTTTAATTATACTATATTATGTGATAATAAATTGCGAATTTTGATGAATTTCTAGCTTTTAACTAATAAATCAGCATTTTTAGAAGTGATTTTATTGATTTAGCTTATCAGTAATTAATATAATAGCAATTTGTTATAAAAACGATAAAATATGTTTATTAAAACTATACGAATTAATGAAAGGTGTAATTGTGAAAAAAGTTATCACATTAAGTTGTTTAAGTCTGATGATTGCTGCGTGTACGCAAACTAATCCAGCAGAAATAGAAGATATCTCTGTTAGTCAGGGCTCTTCAACCTCATCGGTTTATTCTAAGCCGCCTAAAGATATTTCTACTGGTAGTCGAGGGGCGTCCTCTTCGACTTATCCTACAGCAACAACAGCTTCTCGTTCTTCAACGGCGACTAGCTCTAACCCTGATCAAGAACAAGTTGTTACATCTACTGAGCGTATTGTTTATAATCGAGATTATAATAATATCCCTAAAGGGGGATATAAAGGCGATACCTATACTGTTAAACGAGGTGATACATTATTTTATATTGCTTGGGTAACTGGTAATGATTATCGTGCACTAGCTGCTAAAAATAACATTAAAGAACCTTATGCAGTTAATGTAGGTCAAGTACTTGATGTAAGTGGTAGTACCACGATTGTTAAAACTAAAAAAACTACATCAACTCCGGTTAAAACGACAACTGTTCAAACGACAACAGTTAAAACTCCAAGCGTAGAAACTACTACGGTTGAAACAATTAGCGAACCAGTTTCTCAACCGACAACACCAGCTAAGCAGCCAACTCAGACCAGTACAACAACTAATGTGGCCAATATTAGATGGCAATGGCCGGCACAAGGGAAGATTATTGAAAAATTTTCAAACTCGACTAAAGGTATTGATATTTCAGGTGTTTTAGGTGATAAGGTGGTTTCTGCAGCTGATGGGCGAGTGGTTTACTCTGGTAATGCATTGCCTGGTTATGGTAACTTAATTATCGTGAAACACAACGATGACTATTTAACAGCCTATGCGCATAACCAAACTATTTTAGTTAAAGAGCAACAAAATGTTCGAGCAGGTGAACAAATTGCCACAATGGGCGCAACCGGGACCTCATCAGTAAGATTGCATTTTGAAATTCGTTATAAAGCGCAATCAGTCGATCCATTAAAATACTTATCAAATTAGTAAATATTTTAAATAAATAAAAATGATTAAAACATTAAAAATGTACTAATTAAAACGTACATTTTTAATGAAAACCAAATTCATTTATCCATTTTATTTTATGTAACAAAGGAGTTATATTCATGGCAGTAAAAAAATTAGTTCTCATTCGTCACGGAGAAAGTGTTTGGAATCAGGAAAACCGTTTTTGTGGTTGGACTGATGTTGATTTATCTGACAAAGGTAACAAGGAAGCTGCTGAAGCAGGTAAATTATTAAAACAAGAAGGTTTTACATTTGACTATGCATATACTTCAGTATTAAAACGCGCAATTCATACATTATGGCACATTCTTGATGAAGTTGACCAAGCATGGTTGCCTGTTGAAAAGAATTGGAAATTAAATGAACGCCATTACGGTGCGTTACAAGGTCTAAATAAAGCTGAAACTGCTGCTAAATATGGTGATGATCAAGTTAAATTATGGCGTCGCGGTTTTGCAATTACCCCTCCTGCGTTAGAAAAATCAGACGAACGTTTCCCTGGTCATGATTCACGTTATAGCAGCTTACCTGAATCAGAGTTACCTTTAACTGAAAGCTTAGCATTAACTATTAAACGTGTACTTCCTTACTGGGAATCAACTATTGCCCCGCGTGTTGCAAAAGGTGAACGTGTTATTATTGCTGCTCACGGTAACTCTCTTCGTGCTTTAGTTAAACATTTAGACAATATCAGTGATGATGACATTATCGATGTTAACATCCCAACTGGTGTACCTTTAGTTTATGAATTTGACGACAACATGAAAGTGGTTAAGCATTATTACTTAGGTAATGCAGATGAAATCGCAGCTAAACAAGCAGCGGTAGCCAACCAGGGTAAAGCAAAATAGTTTTTTTACCCACAAAAGGTAAGTTGTAAAACTTACCTTTTATTTTTCTGATAACGATTATTACTATTTATTTTTTGAGACGCTAATTTTGTCAAAAATTTATTATATTTATGGCGTGATGAACGCTGGAAAATCTACTGAATTATTACAAATCGATCATAATTATTTAAGCAATAATATGCAGACACTATTACTTAAATCATCGGTCGATACAAGAGACTCGGCTGTTGAAATTGTCTCTCGACTGGGTTTACGTAAAAAAGCATTACAACTTGATGATAATACTGTTGATGATATCATCGAACAGATAAAACGAAATAACTATGCTTGTATTTTGATTGATGAAAGTCAGTTTTTATCCTCTAAAACCATCTGGAAATTATCTGACGTATGTGATGAATTTAGCGTTCCAATGATGTTCTTTGGTCTAAAAACAGATTATATGGGACACTTATTCGAAGGTTCCAAAACACTATTAGAAATAGCTGACAATTATAGAGAACTGAAAACGGTTTGTTGGTGTGGTAAAAAAGCCACAATGATTCTTTTAGAAGGTGAAAATGGACAAATAGTTAAATATGGGAATTCGATACATTTAGGAGATAGCGAATACCATTCAGTTTGTCGGAAGCACTGGAAAGCAGGGCAAGTCAGACCAAATTAACAAATATACTTGTTCTTGATGGATTAATATTAAAAATAAGGAATTAACTCATGAAACTTAGAAAGCTCTCGTTAGTTACTGCTGTGGGATTAATCTCATGTTCTGTTAGTGCACAACATTATGTTATTACAGATACCGATTTACAAATTAGAAAAGGTGCTTGGGTTGTTAAAAATACTGACATTAACCAAGATGCACCGACATTTTTAATAAGAAATACTGTTCTTAGTGGCGGATTGCAAAATGACTCTGAAGTGTTAACTATTCAAAGTGATGGATTGACCATTAGATTAAGTCCAACTCGCGGTTTGGGTATCTTGTCTGTGGAAGGTGATGGTATTCGTTTAGGTTGGAATTCTCCAGTTAAAGAAGTTGTTAATCCACAGTATATCAATTTAGAAAGCCGTGGTGGTAATGGTTGGCTAGAAGGCTTTAATGAAATGCTGGTTCGTTGTGGTTTTGAATGGACAGGTCATGCCGTACAAGCTGATGGTATGTTGTATACCCTTCATGGCCGGGCGCAAAATACTCCAGTTGCAAAATTGTTTGTTGATATTGAAGATAAAGCTCCATATACCATCACCGTGAGTGGTCTAATCCAAGAAAAAGCTTTCAAAAAAAGTAATTTAGAAACTTGGGTTAGACTTAGCTATGTTCCTGGTAGTAAAGAATTTATTGTTCATGATACAGTGACAAATAAAGGCGATTATCCTAAAGATTATCAAATTATTTATCACAGCAATTTTGGGACGCCAATTCTTGAAAGGGGGGCAAAATTTGTTGCACCAGTTAAAGAAATTTCACCATTTAATGATTATGCAATAAAAGGTCTAAAAAATTGGCAAACTTACTTAGGACCAACTAGAAACTTTGATGAAATGGTCTTCAATATTTATCCTTATGCCGATGCAAAAGGGCAAACTCAAGTTATGTTAGCTAATAAGGTGGGTAATAAAGGGGTAGGTATTTCATTTAATACCCGCGAATTACCTGTGCTTACTTTATGGAAGAATACTGATACATTTAATCAAGGCTATGTAACAGGTATTGAACCAGGTACAAGTTTCGCTTATCCAGTCACTATAGAACGTGAACAAAAGCGTGTTCGTCAATTACCACCAGGAAAAAGTGCTAACTTTACCTTAAAATATAGTTTATTATCGAATAAAGAAGCAGTAAGAGCTTACAACAACGCTATCAAAACGATTCAAGGGGATCAAAAAACCACAGTTGTTGACGAACCAATGGCTCTAGAATAAGTCATACTCAATATCACCACTGACCATGTAGTTGGTGGTGTATTCAACTCTTTTAACATTTTAAATTCCTATCCCCACGAAAGATAATGTTATCTATTACAGCTTAATCTAAGTTAAAATAGTTAGCAAATTCTAACATTAGACTTAACAGTAGGAATTGAAATGACTGTGAGAAGGATAATAATTGGCATAAGTGGTGCAACGGGCTTTGCTTATGGTATAAAAGCTTTAGAGCTTCTCAACCCCATGGATCTTGAAACCCACCTCGTTATCTCTAAAGCAGCAAAAATCACAGGAAATTACGAGCATTCTAAATCCCAATTGGCCCAATTAGAATCCTTAGCCGATGTCGTCTATACTGTTGATAATATTGGTGCCGCAATCGCTAGTGGGTCATACAAAACGATAGGCATGTTAGTCGCACCTTGCTCGATGCGAACTCTGGCAGCAATAGCTCATGGTTTATCCGATAATTTATTAACCCGTGCTGCGGATGTTGTCTTGAAAGAACGCCGTCGTTTAGTTTTAATGACGCGTGAAACACCATTACATTTAGGGCATATTAAAAATATGGAAATGGTGACATTAATGGGCGGTATTATTTTTCCACCTGTCCCTGCGCTATATCAACACATCGAAAGTATCGATGATATGATTACTCACAGTGTTGCCAGAGCACTTGATCTGTTCGATATTGATGTGCCTAGTTTACCACGCTGGGGTGAAGATCTGCATTTAAATCAAAAGTCTGAATAGTAGAATGAAACTCCCCGATGTTAAAATCATAAAATTTATTCAACAGCAACATGTCTTAAGTTTAAGTGTGATATTAGCAGAACATCAACCATGGACATGTAATGCATTCTATGTATTTGATGAAGAAAATTGCTGCTTATATCTCTTATCAGAATTAAAAACCAAACATGCACAAGCGATGTTAAAAAATCCAAATGTCGCCGGTACAATTAGTATTAGTCCAAAATCGGTCGCTAAGATTCAGGGCATTCAATTTTCAGCTAAAGCTGAACTACTTACTGAAAATCAGGCAAGCCATGCCTATAAGCTCTATTATCACGCTTTTCCCTTTGCCAGAGTGATGAAAGCTCCGATTTGGTCAATATGTTTACAAGAAATTAAGATGACCAGTAACCTAATGGGTTTTGCGCATAAAACTTATTGGCAACGTAGTGAAGTGCTTTAAGACGATGATATTTCGGTTTCGCCATGATCATCGTCTGGTTAATTACGATTTATACTATTACTGGTCTAATTTTACTTAGCCGGAATACCTTCTTCATATTCAGGGTAACCATCACAAATAGTATCCCAATTTGCTTTTGAACCGGTATATACATGAATACGTTTTTCAGCATTAATCGGTTCGTTAATCAGACCTATGCGCAAACGATAAGTACTAGTATCATTATCTCGACTAGAAAAAATATGCGAACCACATTTACCACAAAAATGGCGATTAACGCCAGCGTCGGAATAGACTTTGATATTCTCTTCGCCTTTAATAAAGGTTAAATCTTCTTTATTAACCACTGTAGCCGAATTAAAAGCCGAACTAGTTTGTTTGCGACAACGTGAACAGTGACAAAAAACTATCGCTTTAATATCACTATTAAGTTGATAGACAATGTCACCACACAAGCAATTACCGGTCATCATAATTAATTTCCTTATATTATTTATAGCATTTACTATCTATTATCGCATTTTACATGTAAATTATTAAATAATATATTAATAACTAAGTAATTAACATAATTCAACAAAAACACAAAAAAATTTGAGAACGGAACAATTAATCTAAAGTAAGTTTATTAATTCATACATAACCATTTGGTAAAATCAACAGTTTTATAGTCAAGCTTTTAATGATCAAATGTTGAAATATTATGCTATCATCCTGACGTAAAAAATGGACAGGATATCGCAATGAAAATTGAATCGCTTAAAATAGAGAATGTCGGTGGTATATCTAACCTGACATTAGATAAATTTCATCCAAATTTGAATATCATTTGTGGTGAAAATGGTATTGGGAAAACTAATATTTTAGATTCAATTGCTCATTGTTTCTCTATGCATTCAATTTCTATTTTAAGAGAAAAAGCAGATTCAAAAAATGGTTTTATTGACATAAAAAACGACGATATGCCTGAATCTTCATGTAGATTTCGAATTCAGTATTCTGAGTTAAAAGATAGATTTGATAATAATTCTCCTTTTTTTGGGAGACCCATTAATTCTTATTGTAGAAATCCTGAGAATTTAATATATTTTAAAACAGAAAGATTATTCTCCCACAAATTGGTAGAACAATTAAATATTCATGATTTAAAAAGGGATCATTTATGTAATTTAGATGGCGTTTCAATTGATTTAGCAAAAGATTGGTTTATTAAAAATGAATTATTATCATTTCAAAAATATACAAAAGATAATGATAAAAATTCAATTGAATTGGCTAAAAGAGCATTTGGTCTATTAAACCAATCGTATACATTTTCTGCACTTCGTCAGGATATGGAAATTTATGTTAACACTCCAACTGGCGTTATCCCTTATGAATATTTATCTTCTGGATTTAAAACATGCATTTCTATTGTATGGGGAATCATCAGAGAAATTCAAATCCGCTTTCCTGATAGAGATGTAAAAGATTTTAAAGGTGTAGTCTTAATTGATGAAATAGAGCTACATTTACATCCAGAATGGCAAGGAAAGATTTGTAACACTTTAGTCACTTTATTTCCTGAAATTCAATTTATTATCACAACACATAGCCCTCATGTTATTCAGACAGTAGAGGCAGATCAAGTTATCGCATTGTCAGGACAAGATGGTTATTTAGAGAAAAGAACCTTAGATATTGCACCAAATGGATTTAAAGGTTGGACAATCGAAGAAATTCTCATGAATGTAATGGGAATGAAGGACACTAGAACGGAATGGTTTAGAAATAAACAAAAAGAATTTAACGAAGCTTTAGATTTAGATAATGTTTTGAAAGCTAATAATATATTTAAGGAACTTAAAGAAAAATTACATCCGAATAGTACTGATTTGGCATTGTTTCGTTTTCAATTAGATATGCTTAATGGACGAAATAAATGATTAAGATCGAGCGAACGCCTTGCCCAACTTTTTTGTCAATTGAAAAAGCTAAAGAATTAACTAATAAATTTAGAGAAACAGATAAATCTGTTTGGAAAAACAAGAAGTTAAAAAATGCGTTACTTGAAATGTCCAATTATAAATGTGCTTATTGTGAGACTAGATTAGAAATTAAAGATTCTTATATGGAAGTTGATCACTTTCATCCTAAAAGTCTTTATCCGTCTGAAGTATTATGTTGGAATAATTTATTACCATCTTGTAAAAAATGTAATGTAAATAAAAGGGATCACGATCCAATAAAAGAACCTATTATTAATCCTTGTGAAGATGATCCAAAAAGGGACTTATGTGTTGAAGGAGCTAGACTATATCCTAGATTACATTCAGCTATAGGAAAATCAACAATTGACACTTTGGATTTGAATAATAATGCTAGATTGGTAACTCCAAGATTTGAACTTTGTAATTTAGTTAAGAAAGAATTAGAAGAATTACATTATAATAATATTATCGATTGTGCTTTTCGTAACAAGTTTAAAGGATTATTGTCTGCATGTTCAGCAGATACACCTTTTTCAGCCTTCACATCAAATACTCTCCATAATGATTCTTATTACTCAGAAATTAAGGAAAAATTAAAAAGTAATAACTTATGGAGTGATGAGTTAGATGAATTAGATAAAGCTACAAAAAATTTAGCATTAGATTCTCGATAATAAAATATTTATCGTATTTCTATAATATATAAAAAAGGCACTAATAATTAGTGCCAATAATCGAATATTACTAAAATTTGCCATTTTTATAGTTTAAAAATGGACTGCATTTTACACGTTAACATTTCTCAACAAAATAGCGCATTATGCGATTATCAGCCGTTAATTCGGGATGGAATGAACAGACTAAAATATTATTTTGTTCTGCCATCACACAATGATTATCAACAAACGCGAGTTGTGTTACTTGCTTAGCCGTTTTGGCAATATAAGGTGCTCGAATAAAGACGGCTGGAATTTGTTTACCGATAGGAGCAATATCTAACATGGTTTCAAAGCTGGCGATTTGCCGACCAAAACCATTACGTTCGACAGTAATATCCATTAAACCCAGTTGTTCAACCTCATTATGCTGAGTTGCACTACCACAAAGCACCAATCCAGCGCAGGTGCCAAAGATACCTTTACCTTGTTTAGCAAAAGTTTGGATTGGTTCAAATAATCCATTTTGTCTAATTAAACGGCTAATAGCGGTCGATTCACCGCCGGGAATAATCAAACCATCAAGCTGGCTTAATTGCTCGGGTTGCTTAACTGTTATTGGGGTCACCCCATCAAGGCTGGCGAGCATATTTAAATGCTCACTTACAGCACCTTGTAAGTTAAGCACACCAATGGTTTTACTCACCTTTGAAGTCATTACCAACCCCGATCTTGCATTCTTTCTGATTCACTTAATTTGCTGATCTCAATTCCTTTCATCGCTTCACCTAGTCCTTTTGATAGTTCAGCCAATCTTGGATAATCATCAAAATAAGTGGTGGCTTGAACGATTGCTTTGGCAAATTTTTCTGGATTTTGCGATTTAAAAATACCCGAACCGACAAATACACCATCTGCACCAAGTTGCATCATGAGTGCTGCATCAGCAGGTGTCGCCACACCGCCAGCGGCAAAATTAACCACAGGTAATTTTCCAAGTTGTTTGATTTGTAATACTAACTCATAAGGTGCACCAATTTCTTTAGCAAATGTCATCAGTTCATCTTTTGATTTGCCAACCACTAGACGAATTTGCTCATTGACACGACGCATATGTCTTACTGCTTCAACAATATTGCCAGTTCCTGGTTCACCTTTGGTGCGTAGCATCGAAGCTCCTTCCCCAATTCGGCGTAATGCCTCACCTAAATCACGGCAACCACAAACGAAAGGTACGGTAAATTCATCTTTTAATAAATGATATTGTTCATCAGCAGGGGTGAGCACTTCGCTTTCATCAATATAATCCACGCCCATTGACTCTAAAATCCGCGCTTCAACAATGTGACCAATTCGTGCTTTGGCCATCACCGGTATAGTTACCGCCTTCATTACCTCTTCAACGATAGTTGGGTCCGCCATTCTTGCTACGCCCCCAGCAGCACGAATATCGGAAGGAACACGCTCTAAAGCCATTACTGCCACAGCACCAGCTTGTTCAGCAATTTTTGCTTGTTCGGCATTAACGACGTCCATAATCACGCCGCCTTTTTGCATCTGCGCCATTCCACGTTTTACAGTTTGTGTACCTGTTTTCATTGTTACTCCTGAATTGTTAGCTGTCTAGTCTGGGGAATATTATTCAGAATTAAATCACTGCAATAAACAGCCAATTGGACTATAATTAACCCATCCAATTTTGCGTTTAAGGTAATAAGTTCTATAAAACTTAATTAATAAAAGATGTGGAATAAACAAAAATTAAGCCCTTTTAGTGGTGCCTTATTTAAAAAAGTCACGCAATTGATTGAAAGCTATATTGAGCAAGGGGTGTTAGTAGCTGGCGAACGATTACCATCTGAGCGTAATTTAGCCAAGGAACTACAAGTTAACCGTTCAACTATTGTGCATGCGCTAGATATCTTGACTGAACGAGGAATTTTAGTACGTAAGGTGGGCAGTGGGACTTTTGTTAATGAACAAAAATGGGGGCTACAAGTTTATTCCACTATTAATTGGCGATTGCCTGCCAATTTTTATCAGCATCGTAACAACGTCTACCAACAAAAAGTGGTACAGGTTCGGCAACAAATGGCGCATATTTGTGATTTAGCTAATGGTGATTTGCCAACCAATATGATCCCTAAATTGATATTACCTCATATCACCTCTCATGAAATGGTTGCTTATGAAAAGCAGAGTGACAGGTTGCAATTGGGATTACCTTCACTCAAACAGCAAATAGCCAACTATATGTCAACGCAATTTGCTATGACAATTGATACTGATCAAATCTTAATAACCTCAGGTACCCAACAATCACTATTTTTAATTACCCAAGGATTATTAAAGCCCGGTGATGCAATAGGTATTGAATCACCTTCTTATTTTTATTCGTTGCCCCTGTTCCAAGCAGCCGGTGTTCGGCTTTATGGCATTGAATGTGATGAAGAGGGGATAACCTTAGAGAGTTTACAAAAAGTAGCGTTAGAGCGGCAAATTAGATGGTTATTTCTAAATCCAATATTTCAAAACCCTACTGGCTGCGTGATGAGTAATCCACGAAAAAAACAGATATTGGCCTTTTGTCGGCAACAGTGTATTGGTATTGTTGAGGATGATGCTTATAGTGGATTAGCCTTTGATGCAAAGGTTAACATTGCACCAATAAAAAAATTCGATACCAGTAATCAAGTGGTCTATTTAGGTTCATTATCCAAATATATTGGTCGTAATATACGTATTGGGTGGATGATTGCTCCCAAGGAAATCATCGAAAAATTAGCCAATATACGGCACTATATAGATTCTGGATTGAGTATATTACCGCAACTTTTAGCCGAAGAGTATTTAACTCATCACTATCAAACCCATCAAAAATGGTTACGGCAACAACTAAAACACAAAGCCAATCAACTAATGGCTTGGTTCAATGACTATTTCAAAGGAGAGATTACTTACCAAATACCTACCGGTGGTTTTCATTTATATGCTCATTTACCCGTTAACAGTGCCGCACAAGAGTTGGTGATTTTAAACCAACTGTTATCCAAACATATAATTGTGTCCCAAGGCATTGAGTTCGGGGATAATTTTGGTTCAATACGATTAAGCTATGGACATTTTAAAGAAAATCTGATTTGATTACGCCTACCAAGCTTTTCGTTGGTCAAATTATTATGGAAAATTCAAAAACCGCTTTATTATCTACAAACAAATTATTGCTCATTGCTGGCACTGGTTGGCTTTTTGATGCAATGGACGTGGGATTACTCTCCTTTATTTTAGCTGCTTTAAAACAAGATTGGGGGCTAACACCTTCACAACTGGGTTGGATAGGTAGTGTAAACTCAATTGGTATGGCTGTTGGTGCCTTTTTATTCGGTATTTATGCCGATAAAAAAGGGCGCAAATCCGCTTTTTTATTTACTTTACTAATGTTCAGTATCGCCAGTGGCTTAAGTGCTTTTGCTTGGGGACTGGGTAGTTTACTGATTTTACGATTCTTCATTGGTATGGGCTTAGGTGGCGAATTGCCAGTAGCATCAACGCTAGTGAGTGAAAGTGTTGAACCTGAAGTACGTGGTCGCGTCGTGGTGTTACTCGAAAGCTTTTGGGCTGTAGGTTGGATTTTGGCCGCGTTGATCGCTTACTTTTTAATTCCTCTACCGGCTGTCGGTTGGCGTGGCGCAATGATCTTATGTGCAATACCGGCTTTTTATGCGCTTTATCTACGCTTTAACTTACCTGACTCACATTCATATCAATATCAAGATCATAATGCTCAAAAAGAGCCAATCATCAAGAAATTACAATCGCTCCTATCAAGCTCATTTCGTCGTCAAACGATAATGTTATGGATAGTTTGGTTTTGTGTGGTATTTTCATATTATGGCATGTTCTTATGGTTGCCAAGCGTGATGATGCATAAGGGTTTTGATATGGTAAAAAGTTTTGGTTACATTTTTATGATGACTTTAGCGCAATTACCGGGTTATTTTACTGTTGCTTGGCTGATCGAACGAGTAGGGCGAAAATGGGTATTGATGGCGTATCTATTAGGAACCTTGATCAGTGCCTATCTATTTGGTATTGCTGATTCAATTAACCAACTGCTTATCTGTGGTGCATTATTATCATTCTTTAATCTAGGCGCATGGGGAGCAATGTATGCTTATACCCCAGAACAATACACTACGAATATTCGCGCAACAGGTGCCGGTATGGCGGCTTCAATTGGCCGAATTGGCGGCATATTAGGTCCACTGATGGTGGGATTCTTAATGGCTAACCAAGTTAGTGTTAGCATGATATTTGGGCTATTTAGCTTATCAATTCTTGTGGCTATTTTAGCTATATTATTCCTTGGTAAAGAGACCAAACAAACTCATCTTTGCTAACGCATAAAAACCTTTTTCACTTTTTCAATTAAATTGAATGTTGAAAAAGGTTTATCTCTTAACTAGCCGATTATTTTCTTAGTTAACATGCTAGCAGCGGTCAGCAAATACGCTGTAAATTCAGCAATTCGTTCTTGCGGCATTTGAAACCTTATTCCTGAGGTACTTATGGCGGCGATAACATTACCATGTTTATCAAAAATCGGTGCTGCTAAGCAAGTTACTTCATCAAAATCTTCGCCATCGTCAAACGCCCAACCTTGTTTTCTTACGACTTGTAATGCCTTTTTATAATCAGTTTTAGTTGATATGGTATTTCTGGTTTTACTCGGTAATTGTTCATTAGGAAACAGCTCATCAATATGTTGCTCCGGTAACCAAGCTAACAAAACCTTACCCAATGCTGAACTATGTAAAGATAATCGGCGACCTAACCAACTTTTAATCTGTATTGCGTTATCGCTCTCAATTTTAGCTAAGTAGATTGCCGCATCGCCATCTAAAATACCTAAATGACAAGCTAGCTGAGTTTTATCTCGTAAAAACGAGAGTGGTTCGAGAGCTAAATCCTTAATATTAAATTGCTCAATCGCTTTGTTACCAAACTCATACAGATTAAGCCCTAAAAAGTATTTATTTCCTTTTTGCCGTAACAAACCATTAGTCACCATACTTTTTAAGATTAATGATGAAGAGCTTTGCGGTAACGAAAGCCCTTGATAGATTTGCGTATAAGTCATCCCGCCATTTTGAGCAATAAAATTCAAAATTAGAGCGGCTTTATCGATGGCTGGCGCTTGAGATATTTTACCCATACATTTACACCAATATATTGAAACCAATTTAGTCTAAATACATCTATAATTTTTTACAATGATTTATTAGACATATTTATGCTTTAATTTGGTGATCTCGATCACAATAACTAAAAAATATTATTGAGTAATTGGCAAATTGATTAAATAGTTAGTTGGTAATAACTGTTTATATATTATTTCAATATATTGGTGTAAAACATAAGGATCTTATTATGAAAAAATCCCCTAAATTCTCAGGAACCATTTGTCCTGCTATCACGCCATTTAACGCTAAAAATAGTGTTGATTTTGCCGCTATGGAAAAACATTACCAAATGTTAACCGAAGCAAAAATTAACGGTATTTTGGTGATGGGTACCATTGGTGAGTTTGCGACATTAAGCATTAAGGAACGATTAGCTATTATCAAACAAGCACAGCAATTCACTGACTTACCGCTAATTGTCAATGTATCTACCACCGTTGTTGATGACATGATCCGTTTAGCGGATGCGGCGTATGATGCAGGATATCCAGCGGTAATGGCTTTACCTCACTATTACCTATCACAAACAGCCAATCAATTGTATGAATATTACAAATATCTCGATTCGCGGTTTTTAGGTGATTGGTTTGTTTATAACTTCCCTGCGCGCACTGGCTGTGATGTTGATGCAAAACTTGTCGCAAAACTTATGCTAGATTGTCCTAGGTTTATTGGTATTAAAGATACGATTGATTGTGCTTCACATACCCGTTCCATTGTGCTTGCTTCTCAATCTATCCGTAAAGATTTCTCAGTATTTGCTGGTTTTGATGAATATTTTATTCCAAATTTACTTAATGGTGGTGCTGGGGTACTTTCTGGTCTAAATAATGTGGTGCCGGAGCTCTTTGCAAGTGTAATGAAAGCATTTAATGAGAATGATTTTCATCAGATCCAACTTCTACAAAAAGAGATTAGTCGTTTATCAAATATTTACAATATTGGTGATGATTTTGTTACCACAATAAAAACCGCAGTTGCTGAAAAACATGGTTACTTAAAAGCCAATTCAAGGAACTATGGTGGAGCATTGAATGATAAGCAGATAAATGAGGTAAAGCAATTATTTAAACTATAATGACTAAATAGAAGGTAACCGCTTTAGTAGTAAAAACCTTAATAATCTTACCAATAATTACATCAATTCATTATCAATGCTTTGTTGGTAAAATTAACGTTAAGCATTAACTAAACAACAACAGCAGCTCAATGCTGTTGTTTTAATGGTTAAAAAATAAAGCCAAGAATTTATCATTTTATTTACAAAAAATTATCTTACGCCCTGATATAACAAGGTTTAACTCCCTTGCTATCTATGTTAGATTACTTGCTCCATTCATTATTGAGCAGGTAGGTTGATTTTGAATCTTTCTCCAAAAGCTTTCCATTATTTGGGTGTCGTCGCAACGATTGCATCGTTAGGCATGTACGTATCCTATATCCCGCAAATTATTGACAATCTTCATGGATTTAAAACCAATCCGACACAACCTTTGGCGGCAGCAATTAACTGCTCTTTATGGGTCTGTTATGGTTTATTACAACAGAAAAAGGATTGGCCAATTGCGATAGCTAATTTTCCTGGTGTATTATTTGGTTTAATCGCATTTTTTACTGCTTTATAACATCTTTATATTATCTTTTTAATATCTTTATAACTTCTTGTTTAAATTTCTTGTTTTTTTTACAGCATAATTTAAAGGTTATGCTGTATTTTTTTAGCCATTATTGCTTAATTTTACTCAAATGAATTGTAATTTTTGTAAATTAAATTTAAATATTTTTGCCCCAAAATATAGAATACTGGTGAAGAATAAAATTTAACCAAGAAATTAAATTTATAATAATCATAATATTACATAGTTATCAACAGGTTTGTTAAATACTTATTAAGTAATGAAGTGGATAATTTCATCTTGGCATTTTTTAGAAAAAGCTAACTTATCTGTTTTTTTATTCAATTCGATCATTGTCATGCATTATTGATTAGATTATAGTTAAAGTCAGTCTGTTTTTTAGGCTGGATTCATCTTTGATATCAATAGAACGTAATGATGTCATTAATCTGAATTTAATTAAATTTGCATGGTTAGTATGACAAGTGTTACAGACATAAAATAAGGAAATCACCATGGCTGACATTAATCTTTCTGATGATTTAATAAAAGATTTTATTTATTCTATGTACCGCAAAGAAGTGTTATTAAATCTAAAAGGTGTGGTTTTGACGGAAGAAGATCGAAAACAACTTCATGAAAAAAGAGATTTTGTAAATAGACTATCTGAAGCCGAATTATCTGATATTCGAGCTTGGGTTTTAAATAAATTAAAATTACTTGAAAGCCAACATCAAGAGCGTGATTAAAAAAATTTAATCCTATTTATATTAGGCTAGCTTTTTCAACAATCTTGATAAGATATATTTGTTGCATCTAAGCAAACGATATGGAATGATCATATAATCGTTTTATAATATTTATTTAGATAATTTAAAGGAAAGGTTATGAAAAAGTTAGCGATAATGTTATTGTTAAGTTTTCCAGTGGTGGTATCTGCGTCTAATTGTGACGATATTAGAGCAAATATCGCCGAAAAAATCAAAAATAACGGTGTGCCTGAAGATAACTTTCAACTAACACTGGTTCCCGCAGATCAAGATATACAAGGTCAAGGGAAAGTAGTTGGTTCATGTAATGGTGGTAAGCAACGCATTGTCTATATTCGTGGTAAAGTCAGTTCATCATCAAATATACAATCTGTTAAAGATGAAACTAAAGCCCCAGTTGAGCCATCAACATCACCAAACTCAACAACGCCGCAGGTTGATGGCACTCCTAATAAAGATGTTGCACCTGTTACCAATTCATCTGAAAATGAGAAAATTCAATCAGTAGTCGAACCAACAGTAACCTCAACATCGGCAACAACTACTCAAGATACTACATCTCAATCAACTACATCTCAATCGGCTTCATCAGTTGAAAAAGCATCAGAGGTAAATGATTCCGTAGTACCAGAAGTTGCCCCTACAGATAATCAATCAATATCTGAAGATCAAGCAACCGATAATAAATCAGCAAATTAATTTTTAACATTAACAGTGCGGATAACCTTATATCATTAAAAATGAGTAAATTATCCGCATTAGCGATTTAATAAACTAATCATAGGCTGTGCGTTAAACACCAAAAATCTTCGTATTGGTTAGCTTTTGTCTTTTCTTACTAAAAACCAGTGAAGGGGAAAAAGGAATAGGACAATAATAAGCTTGCTTTTCCAACCAATAAGTGGAAAAGCAGATAGGATTTAATTTACAAAAGTTGTTGATAATTTTGCTTAGTCATATCATCCCAAACGCTTGCTTGGACTTGACCAATATGTTGTTGTTGTAGAAGTAGCATTGTTAATCGAGATTGCCCAATTCCGCCGCCAATTGTCTGCAAAAAATCACCATCGGCTAACGCCTTATGCCAAGCATATTGTAAGCGATCTTCATTATTGGTTAATTTTAATTGACGTTTTAACGTTTCAGGATCGACACGAATACCCATTGATGAGATTTCAAAACCACTATTTAACACCGGATTCCAAACTAAAATATCACCATTTAAGCCTTTCGAGCCCATCTCATTGTCACTGCTCCAATCATCATAATCCGGAGCGCGAACATCGTGTTTTTCATTGTTTGATAATTTACCACCAATACCAATTAAAAATACCGCACCCAACTCTTTAGTAATTGCATTTTCACGTTCTTTCGGTGATAAATTCGGATAGCGTTTTAACAATTGTTCACTATCCATAAAAGTGATCGTTTCTGGCAAAAAACAAGAAAGGTGATATTTTTCGGAAACCGCTTTTTCGGTTGCTTTAATCGCACTATAAATTTTTTCAACTGTATGCTTCAAATAAGCTAAATTACGATCTTCAGGACGAATTACTTTTTCCCAATCCCATTGATCGACATAAACCGAATGGATAGGAGAGAGTTTTTCTTCGTCAGGGCGTAGGGCCTTCATATTGGTATAAATACCTTCTCCAACTGGAAAATGGTGTTGGCTCAAAATTTTACGTTTCCATTTCGCTAATGAATGCACCACTTCAAATTGTGCATTTGGAATACTCTTAATATTAACTTGAACTGCTTTTTCAGTACCAGATAAATTATCTTGAACTCCATCACCAATTTGACTCAATATTGGTGCTTGAACTTCAATTAGTGAAAGGTTATTGGCTAATTGCTCGGCAAAAAAGTGTTTAACAAAATTGATCCGTTGTTGCTGCTCTTTAAATGATATCGTCATGTTTCATCTCAAAAAGTGAATTGGTTAGTGACGATAAATTAAACTAGAAAACAGAAATATGCAAGTCTAGTTAATCGAAGTGAATCACAGATGAAAAATTATTCTTATTATTCTCAAAATACGATAAGTATTCAAAATATTTTTAATTTTACCAGTTAGTTAAAAGAAAACGATTAGAAATGAATTAAATAGTTTGTATTATTCATAATAAAATATAATTTGTTTTTAAACCACCTTGCTTAATCTTATTGCATCAATCTTCTCAATTGGTAATCACATGGATTAATCACTTAAATTACTCATGCTTGTTAAATTGATGGTAGTTATCCCATTTTAATGAGTGTAAACATTGAAATATTTCAATTTTAATGCTAAAGACCATCAAATAATCAACAATTATCTAATTCTCCTTCTATCAACACATATAGATATTGACGAAAGATCGAATATAGATAATCCAGTATGGTTAAAATATCAATCAATCCTTTCTAATTTCATTCCATCATATTATACATAATATAAATCGCTTATAAGCTTAAAAACGTGCAAAATACAAATAGCTATTGGCTAAAAATAACTCATTAAAACTCAAGAAAAAATTTTTAAGAAATGTAGTTTTGCTGCGCAAAATCTGTTCTAAAACTTAATAAATTCCTTGTTCGAATTTTTTAAAACAACCAATTATCTCCGAATAAATTTTTTTATCATCAATATGCTTAAGTTTGTAAGAAAAGGTAGAGTGCTTATGCTTTATTTGGAATAGGGGTTATAAGATGCAATTTTGGTGTCTTTAGTAATCTTCTTTACGAAAGTTAACAATTAAATAGAAAAAAATGTTGCATCGTTTTTTTTCAGTCACTATACTTTTTCAACCGTTAAATGTAAACGGTTAGAATCTAGTTGATGAGTATAAAATCGCAAATAAATCAAAAGATTACTTGACAAGGCTGTCGAAATGGATTATAATTTTAAACACGAAACATGGCCAACCTATAATTTAGTTTCATCAAAGCTAAGTTCACAATCTTCACTCTTAACAATGGTTTATTTTTTATCGAGATTGCAAGGAATTGCACGAATTTTATTGCAATCGTTGCCTCGATCACCTTTATCCCAGCAGATCTTTTTAGGGTTATGGTTTGGATTGTCGGTAATAACTTCCTATTCTAGCCACGCTTTAACCTCTAAAACATCAAATATTATTAATGGTAATGCACCATATTTAACCTTCGATGGTGGTCGCTCACGAGCAACCAACACCGATGCTCTGTTCTGGATATCTCTTTCTAGTGGTCGAAAATTTACGCCTACAACCAATAATTCAAGTATAACCAATCCAATCGAATTACCTACAATTGGTGAGAGTTTTGCAGATATAGATATGTTAGTCCCAACTAATAGTGATTCTATTGCATTAAGTTTACTTATCGGTCCACCCTATAATTATTGGGGCGATGATGATGGTGATGGTCAGGGTGATGACGGTATAACGGTTACAGGTAATTTAATGTTAGCTATCTCTGATAAATATAATCAAACTGTTGCCCGTAATGAAGTGCTTACTGTTTGTAGGTCACCTTATAAATTGACCTTATCTAATACAGAAGGAACATTACAAACACGTTATGGTGTACCTAATGAAAGTCTTTTAAGTCAAAGAAATGTGACCTATTATGTTCAGCCTAAAGCATCACCTTCGGTCTGTTTTGCTAAACCAAATTTAAATGCTGGTACAGGTCCTCGCGCTGGTTTTGCTTGGATTTGGAACTCTGATAAGGGGTTTCTCACACAATCCGTTTCGTCGTATGGTTTAAATTTTCCTACCACAGGTGCTAATAATTTATATTTTGATTTAGATATAGTTGGTAGTGAAGCTTTAACTTGGGCTCAAGTTTCCGGTGGCGGTATTACTGCTACTATGACCAATTCAACAAGTACTAGCGTTCGCGTTACCCTAACTGGCCCAGTTGCTACCGACTCGCAATGGGAGTCAGATAATCCGGGTAATATCGATCAGCCATCTTTGCCTCAGGTATTTGAGTTAATAGGTCGAGATAGCCATGGTAATGCCATCGTCAAATATGGTTTTGAGTTAAAGCAGTGGTTTGTTAACCGCGGTGCTAAAAAAGGTTATGACTATTCTAGCATATCATCTTGGTGCCCTAATATTGGATACCGTATGCCTAAAGTTAAGGATTTAACTAATTCTAATGAGCGTGGATTAGGTGCCACGCCTTTATCAACGGGTAATTATTATCAGCGCCATATTGCTGCAGGTTTATTCACGGAGTGGGGCTATATGAAAGACTACCAAAATGCCAACTTCGCCACTTACGGCGGTTATTGGACGACCGATAACCAATTTGCCGTTTGGTCGGGTTCTGGTTGGTTGTATGCCGTTATTAGTCCAAGAAATAGCAATGGGCTTTGCGTCTATCCTTAGCGCTTTATTTCTTGCCTATTAGTTCTTAAACTGGAGTGGCATAAACAGTAAAAACTGAGTTAGTTCTCTTGGAAATATTTGATTGCTAGAGACAATTGAATTAATGAAATGGTTAATAAAAAACGATTTTAAGACTTAGCGTGTACTCATCGCTTCGAGTAGAGGCTATTTGGGGCGTAATGGTATTATTACCGCAAAAATAAAGGAATACATGTTTTGAAACTTTAAATTAACCCATTGCTAACCTTTTTTTTTAGTTAAAAATAAAATCATTAAAAATCATTGCATTATAATACAACTTAAAAAAAGGGTTTTTTAAACCCAAATTGCCCTTTGCCTTTTAGCAAACAATGTTTATAGTATGTCTTGTTCTAGTTCACTGCCGTGTAGGTAGTTTAGAAAAAAACGAAACATTGAGCGCTTACCATCACATCGTTCACTGCCGTGTAGGTAGTTTAGAAATTTTAAAACATAATCCTTAATTGTCTTAACCTGTTCACTGCCGTGTAGGCAGTTCTCCGTCTCTCAAAAAAATTGAGAAACGGGGTTTTTGTTATTCTAAGTTTATTCAGCAAACTTATTTTTATGATCATAACGATTATAGTGAATATCATCACTAATTAAGTAATTATAGATATCATCAACAATCTCTATGCCATTTTTTAAGTAATCGGCTTCACGTTTTTTGCTTCTTTCGCCGGGAAAGAAAACTTCACTAACGCCTTTGGCTGGTTTAGCTTGTTTTAGTTGGTCTAGCATAGCGGACATAGTTTGTTTAAAAATATCTAGGCCGATAAAATATTCAGGATTGATCACAATATGCAGATGACCGAGGTTTCGGCCTTTAGAGAGGTCGGCATACATTGATGAGACGTTTTTGCCAAATGGTAAGCCAAGTAGGATGCCAGAAAGCACATCTACCATCATCATTAAACCATAACCTTTGGCATCAGCGATTGGTAATAGGGCATTTACTTTGTAGGGATCAGTTGTGGGTTCACCATGTTCATCAACCGCCCAAGTTGGTGGAATTGCAGCGCCTTTAGATCTTGCGTATAAGACTTTTCCCCATGCTTGAACTGTGGTTGCCATGTCGAACGAAACAACTCGCTCATCGTTAGTCGGTGCAGCAAAAGCGATAGGATTAGTGCCAAAAAATTCTTCGGCGCCACCATAGGGAACGGCCATTGGGTCGGACTGGCACATGGATATGGCGACTAAGTTTTGTTTAGCAGCCATTTCAGTAAAGTAGCAAAGCGAGCCGCTATGCGACATTCGACGAATTCCTACCACGGCAACGCCATTTTTTTTTGCCATTTCTATCGCTTTGTCCATACCAACTTTAGCGGCAACTAAACCGCAACCATTATCAAAATCTAATATTGCTGACGATGGACCAGTCTGTTTATAGCTGACATTAGGATGGGCAGTCATGCCTCCTTTGGCAATGCGTTCAGCGTAGTATTCAACTCGTACGGCGCCATGTGAGTGAATGCCTCGTGCATCGGCAAATGCTAGCGTATCTGCGGCGATATCGGCATGCTCTTGAGTCAATCCCGCTTTATGTAATTTTTTGGCAATTAAGTTGTGTAGTGTTGGTCTATCTAGTCTCATTTTAAAACTCCTCGCCACGCTATCGGTTATGGCTATTTAGATTTTGCGCTATTGTGTGATGATGGTACCTTTGGTCTGTGCTAATAGCGATTCAATATCGGTTAAGTTGCCGATATAAGCGGTGTTACCGGTTTGCTGAACAAATTCAATGACTGATTTTATTTTTGGCCCCATAGCGCCGTCATCAATTGCCATTGGTTGTATTCGTTTAGTATCGACTTTGCCTAAAGCTGTTTGTTGTGGTGTTCCCCAGTTTTCATATACGGCATCAGTATCTGTTAAGATCATTAAATGGTCGGCTTTCAGTTCAATGGCGAGTTGTGCAGCGCTATGATCCTTGTCGATCACCGCCTCAATACCTTTGTAGCCCGATTTATCTTTAATTACCGGAATACCTCCACCACCATTGCAGATAACGATAGTATCTTGGTTGACAAGGTCTTTAATAGTATCAAGCTCGATAATTTTTTGTGGTTTTGGTGATGCGACTACTCGACGCAGGTATTTGCCATCTTGTTTAAATTGCCAGCCATATTGAGCTTGGAGTTTTTGTTGTTCTTCTGGTTGATATACAGGCCCTATATATTTGGTAGGCTCTTTAAATGAAGGGTCGTTACTGTCTACCTCGACTTGTGTTAATACACAGGCGACTTGGTTGACATTGTCATATTGCTGTAAGCTTTGCTTTATCATATAACCTAACATGCCTTGTGTTTGTGCAACTAGCACATCAAGAGGGTAAGCAGGTACATTGGGGTAACTAGCATTTTGTAGAGCAAGAAGTCCCACTTGCGGCCCGTTGCCGTGCACAATAACAAGTCGATATTTATTGGCTAATTTTGCAATAAATTTAGTGGTGCTGTTGATATTTTGATATTGGTTATCAATAGAGAGTAATTCGTTTCGTTTTGAAATCGCATTACCACCTAATGCTATAACTATCAGTTCCATACGGTGTCCTATATTATGTTTATTGTTTAGAGTTCCACATCACGATGGCAATCTTTAGAGTAGATATAACTTAATGGCTGCTGGCCAACGGCGTAACAAGCTTGCAAAGCGTAGGCACCCATAAAAATGTAGTCATCCTTTTTGACCGGTATCCATTGATTATCAAGCAGATACATACCTTCACCGCTAAGTAAATAGGCGCCATGTTCTTGTACATGGGTTTCGATATAGCCATGACTTGCGCCTGGTAGGAAAGTGAGAATATGGAAATTCATATCAAATCCGAGCTCTTTAGGCAGTAAGTCTTGGATGAATACGTTATCCATATTTTCATAATTTACCCGCTCAAGATGTTGAATATGATTGGCAATCACACGTGTTTGATATCCTGAAATAGGGTTATAGCGGCGTTTGTATAAAAATAAACGCGAGGAAGGCATCAAATTTTGTAAATAGAGTTTGACGCCTGCGGGGCAATAGATATAGCCACCAGTTTGTAGATGATATGTTTGCTCATTAGCTTTAGCACTAACTTCGCCTTCAATCACATAAGCAAATACTTCAATGCCATCATCACCAAATCCTTGTAAGTTTTGTCCACCTTGATACATGGTGAGAAGATAATCGACAAAAGAAGCTCCAAGTTTAGGCGTAGCTAAAATAGTAATGTCACAATTTTCAAAACCAGGAATTATATTTTTAACTAGACCATCTGGAGGGATTAAGGCAAAATTTTGCCGTTTGATCACTGCGCGTGAAGCTAATAGGTCTTTTGGGTAACCGATGTTATTGTTGATATATCCCATAATGATCTCCTTGGAACATATACTTGAGATTTTAGGCAAAATATGCCGTTAACATACTAATTTGAATCAACTATTTATCGCATTTCTTGTCGATAAATAGTTGCTAGTTTGCGTAATTAATTGGTTATGTGTTTACGCAAATTAATTACAAAGAATAAGGCTGTTGCAATAAATAAGATTGCAATAGCAACATAAAACCCTGTAATTTTGGTTCCTGTTATATCCGCTAATAAACCAGTTAATGGTGGGGCGATCACTGATGAACTCATACCAAAGAAATTAAATACCCCAAATGCTGTACCATAACTGTTTTTAGGCGCAATATCTGCCACATGCGAAATGAGAATCGGTTCAACCACAAACTTACCAAATAATCCATAAAGGATTAATCCCATTAATAATAAGGTGATGGTTGAGGATTGAACTGCCATTAATAGAGTCATCGCAGAGAGCAGTTCCAAGACAATGATAAAGAAAAGTCGTTTAGACCGAAATTTATCCGAAATTTTGCTGATAACCAACGCACCAGGAATGGCGGCGAAAGCCACTAATGATGATGCCGAACCGATACTACCGCCGGTAAAGCCACGTTCAGTTTCGAGAAAATTTGGTAACCAGCTTACCACCATGTAGTAGCCATAACATGTCGCAAAGTACATGATGTAACACGCTATCATCGGGCTAGTAAAAAAGTTGTTTTTTTCTTTTGGCGCAATATTTGTATCTGGTTTCTGCTGTTTTTTCTGAGCAATAACGGTTTTGACTGATGGTTCTTTGATAATGATCGCAAATCCAGCAATTAGGCAGAGTGTTAGCACAGCAATAATATAGAGCATATATTGCCATGGCATATCTAAAGCTTTAACTAAAAAGCTAGTCGATAATAAACACACCCCCATACCTAATGCGGCTCCAGTATTGATAATGGCTGAAGCAAAACTACGGTTTTCAGCAGGAATATTTTCAGCTGATAGGGACCAAGCCGAACCATAATAAGATCCACAACCAAGACCAGCGAGCAGACTACCGATGTAGATCATCGTCATAGTTTGTGCATTACCAATCATAATTGCCGCAATGGTAAAGAGGATAAAACCGGGAATGACGACAGCTTTTTTGCCATATTTATCGACTAAGATCCCAGCAGGAATTTGCATTAAGGTATAGGAAAAAAAGTAACAGCTAGCAATTAAACCAAGTTCAGTATTGGATTGCGGTCCTACAGTTTGCTGAATTTCCGGAAAAATTGCAGCTAAAACCGGACGATAAATCCACATGACTAACCAACCAAGGAATAGTAAAGCGACGATTTTATGCCAGTACTGAATGCCACCTTTTTTTTCTGTCATTTTATTTCCTTATTATTCTTGATAAGCCAATTGATAAAGGGCGTAAGTTAATGCTTTTATTCCTTCGACTAAATCTTCAGTTTTAGTGTCTTCTGCTGGATTGTGACTAATGCCTTTGATACTAGGTACAAATAACATCGCGGTTGGCACTCGTGGTGCGAATATTTGCGAATCGTGACCAGCTCCGCTATGCATCACGCGATAGCTTAGATTTTCTTGTTTGCAGATGTTTTCAAGCATTTTGATTAGTTTGTTGTCCATGGGAATTGGTGGTTCATCCATCCAACGATTTATTTCAATTTCAAGACCAAGTTCTTTGGCAATACGTAACATGTCAGCTTCAAGTTCTTCAGTAAATTGCTTCAGGTCTGCTTGATCTGTATGACGGCAATCAATTGTGAACATCACTTCACCAGGAACCACATTAACCACATTCGGTTTTGGCTCGACATGACCGAAGGTTAATACTAGCGGATCGCCTACTTTGATTGCTTTATTAATTGATTCTTGGCAAATTCGGCTAAAGGCGTAGATGGCATCTTTGCGATAGCTCATTGGCGTGGTGCCGGCGTGATTAGCTTCACCAATTAAACGAATATTATAACGACGTTGGCCGACTATGCTGGTAACCACCCCGATGCTTTTTTGTTCTCTTTCCAGCACACCACCTTGTTCGATGTGGATTTCTAAAAAGGCTTTGATATCGGTACGCGCTTTTTGGCTGTTAAATTTGAATCCGCAGTTGCGCATAGCGTCGACAAATTTAATACCATTATTGTCTTCAATTGAGGCAACATCCTCATTATTAGCAATGGCAAATACGTTTTTGCTTCCCCAAAAGACATAAGGAAAGCGACTGCCTTCTTCTTCGGCCATGGAGATAAGTTCTAAGGTGCGTAACGGTTGACCGTAATTTTCTTTAAGGTATTTCATGGCAAGCATAGCGGCAATGATACCAAGCTGACCATCGAGTTTGCCGCCATTGACCACGGTATCAACATGCGATCCCGACATGATGACTTGATCTCTGTATTTGCTACCTTCAAATCGACCATATAAGTTGCCGACATCATCGAAATAGGTGTTCATGCCAATATGTGAGAGTTTTTCTTGGATGGCTTTTTGGGCAGCTAGCCACTCTGCTGTATAAAGTAATCGGGTAGTACCACCTTGTTCTAAACCACCAAAGCTAGATATCCATTTAACGGCATTAGCAACATCATCGTATAAAATATTCATAAATATTTACCTGCTATTTAAAACTCCATCATTGTTAACATCGACTATTTTTGATATTAACCGCGCATATCATTTCGATATTACCGATCATTCTAAATGTTTTTTTGTTTACCATACTATTAATAGCAAATAATAATGTGATCAAACTAGCTTTTTTATGTTTGTGAAATTTAATTAAATTAAGGAGTTATTATTATAAAAAATTTTTTAATAATTCTTTATCATACTGATTTTAAATAATATTATACTTTTGATATCGTTAATGTTTTGTGATGTATTACCTGCTTATTCGGCATTTTTTCCGTAATATATAAATACTATCTAACGTGTAGATTTTTATAATGAGCTTAAAGAGGTTCAAAGTTAATCGCATTTTTCATAATTGAGAGGCCTGTTCTCATGATTCAATCTTTTATAAAAAAGGGAAGCTTTCAAGATTCTGTCAGTTTGATGTTGATATCGAAAAAACTCAGTAATCTTGATGAGGTTGAAGAAGTATCTGTCATGATGGGTACTCCTGCCAATAAATCGTTATTAACCGCAACAGGGTTTTGGAGTGATAGTTTTAATGATGCGACACCAAATGATATTTGCGTCGCTATTAAAACCAAGGATGATGCTAAAGATGTTGTTGAGTTAATCAGTCAACAACTTGAGGATGCTTTAAAAAATATTGCTCAAGCTCAACAAGGTGGTGCCAAGTTACTCAAAGCTAGACGCTTGGCCAGTGCAACAAAAAAATTACCTGATGCAAATTTAGTCTTAATTTCGATTGCAGGTGAGTACGCCGCTGAGTTAGCCGATCAGGCATTAGATGATAATAAAAACGTGATGATCTTTTCTGATAATGTATCTATCGAAGACGAAATCCGTTTAAAAACTAAAGCAGCTAAAAAAGATTTAATTGTGATGGGACCAGATTGTGGAACCGCATTTATTGCCGGTGCACCATTAGCGTTTTCCAATGTTATTCCTAAAGGAAATATTGGCGTAATTGGGGCATCTGGTACTGGTATTCAAGAGGTGGTTTCGCAAATCGCTTTATTAAATCAAGGTATCACGCAAGCCATCGGCTTAGGTGGCCGTGATTTGTCGCTCGAAGTAGGTGGTATTAGTGCGCTTACAGCGTTAAATATGTTAGCGGCCGATGCCGATACCCAAGTGATTACCTTTATCTCTAAACCACCGGCAGAAAGTGTACGGGAAAACGTGATTTCAGCGATGAAATTAATTCCTAAACCAGTAGTAGCGCTATTTTTGGGCTCAAAAATCGATAAACCTCAAGACGATAATATCTATTTTGCCAGAACACTCGATGAAGCCGCACGATTAGCCTGTTTGCTCAGTCCTGTTGAGGCGACAGCCAATAAGTTACCTAATTTAGCCAATAAAACTATTACTGGCTTATATACTGGGGGAACCTTAGCTTCCGAAGCGGCGATGTTGCTTGCTCAGGAACTCGGTTTAACCACCAGTCATCATCACGATAAAGGAATTATGTTAGATCAACAAGGGCATAAAATTATCGATTTAGGTGATGATTTTTATACGGTGGGTAAACCTCATCCAATGATTGATCCTTCTATTCGTGAAGAGGAGATCGCTCAGTTAGGTGATAAACCTGATGTTGGCGTATTACTTGTGGATTTGGTGATTGGCTATGGTGCAAATGGTGATCCAGCTGAATCAGTGATTGCTGGTTATCAAAAAGCCTGTGCTAAGCGAGATGAAAATCATCCACTGATTGTTATCGCGACCGTGACCGGTTCAGAACAAGATCCACAATGCCGTAGCAAGCAAATCGAAGCATTAAAAGCAGCCAATATTGTTGTGATGAATAATTTACCTGAAGCTATTTTGCTTGCCAAAAAACTGATCACACCAACTAAATCAACCAACTTAATTAAAACCTATCTTTTATTAAGTCATATTAGTGTTATCAATGCTGGTTTGAGAAGTTTTGCTGAAGATCTTCAATCATCGAATATTCCTGTTGTGCATTATCAATGGGCGCCAATAGCCGGCGGCAATAAAAAATTAGCGGCTATTTTGCAAAAATTAAATTAAGAGGTTTTGATATGTTAAGTACCGCAATAAATGAAGCAAACCAAAAAATTATTGAAAGAATTAAAGCGGCTAGACCACATTGGGTAGGCGTTGTTGCTGCGAAAGAAGCCGTACCAACCTTAGCGCAAGGTAAAAAACTTTTACATGCTGGTCCGCCGATTATTTGGCATGATATGACTGGACCAATGCAGGGAGCTTGTATTGGTGCCTGCTTGTTTGAAGGTTGGGCGCAAGATGAAAAACAAGCTTTACAGTTATTAGAATCAGGCCAAGTCGAATTTATTCCTTGTCACTCTGTTAATGCGGTTGGTCCGATGGGGGGCATAACCTCAGCCAATATGCCAATGATTGTGGTTGAAAACGTTACCCATGGTAATCGCGCTTACTGCAATTTAAACGAAGGTATTGGTAAAGTGATGCGTTTTGGTGCTTATGGTCAAGAGGTGTTAGATCGTCATCGTTGGATGAAAGAGTCATTAGGACCAGCCTTAAACGATGCTTTAAAGCTGTTTGATAATGGTATCGATTTAACCGCTTTGATGGCACAAGCGATTACCATGGGCGATGAATTCCATCAACGTAATATTGCCGCTTCAGCGTTATTATTAAGAACACTTTCTCCAAAATTAATTTTACTTGACCGCAGTAAAGCAGAAATGGAAAAAATCTTTAGCTTTTTAAGCGTGACAGATCAGTTCTTCCTAAACGTGGCGATGGCATTTTGTAAATCCATTATGGATAGCGCGGCGCAGATTAAAGAAGGGACTATTGTTACCGCAATGACGCGTAATGGTAAAGAATTTGGTATTAAAGTCAGTGGACTTGGCGATCAATGGTTCACCGCTCCAGTAAATACACCGCAAGGACTGTTCTTTACCGGCTATTCGCAACAAGATGCTAACCCAGATATCGGTGATAGTGCCATCACTGAAACCTTTGGAATTGGCGGTGCGGCGATGGTCGCTGCCCCGGGAGTAACTCGCTTTGTTGGCGCGGGTGGTACAGATGCAGCATTTGAAGTATCTGAAGAGATGAGTGAAATTTATCTAGAACATAATATGTTGTTGCAAATTCCGACATGGAACTTTCAAGGATGCTGTTTAGGCTTAGATCTTCGTCTGGTTGTTGAAACGGGGATCACACCATTGATTAATACTGGTATTGCCCATAAACAAGCCGGTATAGGTCAAATTGGCGCAGGAACAGTTAGAGCACCGTTAGCCTGTTTTGAAAAAGCACTCGAGGCATTAGCCAAAAAACTAGAAGTGTAGATTATGAGTTTGCTATATGCCGATGATGAATGCTTAAATAAGCCGATTAATCACACGCGACTAAATATGCACGCTGTTGAGCTTTTTCAACCGCGTGCTATAGCGCAAGCAACGCATATTATCAAACCTCTTTTAGTTAGTGCAGATATTCCGATAGAAGCGGGTGAGTTGTCACTTTTTAGTACTCATCCGCAAACTATTAATTTAATCACTCCAAATCAGCAATTAATCACCATTCATCGTTATAATAATGGTTTATCGCCTATGGGCATGGTGCTTAAATCATCTGATTTTGATGACCTTTTAACGTTTTTATTGGATGGTGAGATACCGCTTTATCAATTACCAACTGGCGAACTGCAAATTGGGCTATATCTCATTTCACTTGCAACACATGTTTGTCAGTTAACTCTTAAAAGTCATTCATTAATTAATAAATCCGATATTGCCAGTCTGTTAAAGCAAATTAACCAACCAACCGGTTTATTTGGTGAATTGAGCAATAATTTAAGTGGCGAGTATCCACCGCAACTTGAAATGTTATGTAGCACTATGAATAATTTAATGAATGGCATCGCTGATGATATTACCCCGTTTATTGGTTTAGGACCGGGTTTAACCCCAAGTTTTGATGATATTATTGTCGGCATGTTGGCAGTTATTTCTGGCGATCATCGATTTACCACTCAAATGCGACAACTAAAATTAGCCTTTGAGCCATTGCCATTAGATTTATTAACTACTAAGGTGAGTGTTAGTTTTTTGACTTATGCACTGCAAGGAAAATTTTCTTTATTGGTGCAACAAGTGATTAAATCATTTGAAAAACATAATTATCGCCATTCATCAATAAAAAATTTAGTGAATTATGGTCACACCTCTGGATCCGATTTGTTACTTGGTATATGGTTAGGTATAGATCGTTTTGTTTTAAGGGATTAAATCATGCTAGATACTGAAACCATGCGAACCTTTATAAAAGTAGTTGAGAGCAATAGCTTTTCTAAAGCGGCTAAGCTACTTTACAAAACACCGGCGGCAATTAGTTATCGTATTAAATCATTAGAAGCGGATCTCAATACTCAGCTTTTTGAGCGCACCACGCGAACCGTGACACTTACGCTAGCAGGACAACATCTTTATGAACAATGTAGTCAATGGTTACTTTGGTTATCAACCATGCCGGAGGAGTTGCAACAAATTCGGGATGGTGTTGAGCGTAAAATTAATATTACCATCAATAATCTGTTATACGATGTTGAAGCGGTAACTGATTTGTTAACGTTTTTAACAGAGAAATTCCCATTCACAACTTTCAATATCAATCGACAAGTCTATATGGGAGTGTGGGATTCTTTATTGCATGGTGAATGCCATTTAGCTATCGGTGCAACGGGTACTGAATCGCTCGATACCATGATTAATATTTTACCTCTTGGTGAAGTGAGTTGGGTGTTTGTGGCGGCAAAACATCATCCTATTACACAAATTGATGGCGCATTATCCAATGATATCTTACGTAAGTATCCAGCAATTAATGTTGAAGATACTTCTGTTCATATGAATAAGCGAGTAGCCTGGTTATTACCAAGTCAATCCGAAATTATTGTGCCAAATATAAACACCAAATTAGCTTGTCATTTAAAAGGATTAGGTATTGGCTTTTTACCAAAATCAATTTGCCAATCATATTTAGAGTCAGGTGAATTGATAGCATGTAAAGTGGTGAATGAACGTAAACCGTCACCATTGTCATTAGCTTGGAAAAAATCCCATATGGGTAAAGTGATGAATGAAATTGTGAATCTATTTAAATTTCATCATCCCATTGCCAACAATTTTTTAAAAAATATAGATAAAAGAAGATGAATCAGTGTAATCTTCAACTAATTAACTCGATATAATAAAGGAAAAAAATAATGTTAGACCTAGATAAATATGACCAAATTAATCCGCCTACGCGACTATTAATGGGACCAGGTCCAATCAATGCTGATCCACGCGTGACTAGAGCGATGGCGGCACCTTTAATTGGTCAGTTTGACCCAGTTATGACTGATTATATGAATCAGACTATGTCACTTTATCGGGATATTTTCAAAACCCAAAATGAACAAACATTTGTTATTGATGGTACCGCAAGAGCCGGTATTGAAGCAGTTCTGGTGTCAACAATTAAACCAGGTGATAAAGTATTAGTGCCAGTATTTGGTCGTTTTGGTCTATTACTTTGTGAAATTGCCCATCGTTGTCGTGCTGATGTGCATACTATTGAAGTGCCATGGGGCGAAGTTTTCGATCCTAATGTGATCGAAGATGCCATCAAAAAAGTTAAACCAAAACTCTTACTTTGTGTACAAGGTGATACCTCAACCACATTATTACAACCACTAGATAAAATTGGTGAAATCTGTCGCCGTCATGGGGTATTGTCTTATGTGGATGCAACTGCATCGATTGTAGGCAATCCACTAGAAGTTGATAAATGGCAACTTGATGGGGTATCAGTTAGCTTACAAAAATGTTTGAGTGGTCCTCCGGGAGTTGCACCTCTTACTCTGAGTCCAAAAATGGTCGAAATTATCCAAGCTCGTAAATGTGTTGAACTTGGTATTCGAGCGGATAATGATGAAGGTGGTCGAGATGAGATGATCTACTCTAACTACTTTGATATTGATATGATTATCCGTTACTGGAGTTCAGAACGTATTAACCACCATACCGAAGCGACTTCAATGCTTTATGCTGCACGTGAATGTGCGCGAATTGTGTTGCAAGAAGGTCTTGATAATGTCATTGAACGTCACCGTATTAATGGGGCGGCGATGGTTGCGGGTTTACAAGCCATGGGACTTAAATTGTTTGGTGATCTGGATCACAAAATGAATAACGTTGTTGGTGTTGTTCGCCCAGAACATATCAACGATCTCGAAGTTCGTAATTTAATGCTAAATGATTTTGGTATTGAAATTGGTGCTTCATTTGGTCCGCTCAAAGGCAATGTATGGCGCATCGGAACTATGGGCTACAATGCTAGAAAATCTTGTGTTATGCAAACATTAACCGCTTTCGAGGCCGTGTTAAATCGGGTTGGCTTTAAAACCACCCAAGGTGCTGGTTTACAAGCGGCTTGGAATGTTTATAACAAATAGTAAATATAATAATAAAAGTTCACTAAAGTGAACGGAATTATACCCATTGGATTTTTGAGCTTTTGATTTACCACGATTAATAGTAATTTGTTGACCTAATTAGCGACAAATTACTATAAAAATACTGCAATTAACAATATGGTAGTTATCAATACGATAGTTATCAAAACGATAGTTATCAATACGGTAATTTTCAATATCATAGTTAAAGATAGAGCAGTAAAAAATAGAGCAGTTAAAAAATGTAGTTGAGAAACTGTAACAAAAATAAGTTAACTGTTGTTCCAAGTTAATTAGGATGACACTATTTAAGGAAATCGTATGAATGAGTTAAATACTAAAATTCCTACCTCTGGGTATAAGCAAAAAAAATGGAAAGGGCGGTATACCATCTTATTACTTTTATGGTCAGGTTGGTTACTTTCATTTCTTGATCGCATGGTCATGAGTGTATCACTGCCTTTTATTGGTCACGACCTTGGTATTGATAAGACTGTGCAAGGTTCTATTATCAGTGCCTTCTTTATTGGTTATGCACTGTTTCAAATTCCCGGTGGTTACTTAGCGGATAAATTTGGCCCGCGTAAAGTGATGGCTTTTGCTATTATTTGGTGGTCAATGTTTACTCTGTTTACTGGGCTTATCTATGTATTGCCTTTAATGTTATTAACCCGATTTATGTTTGGTGCCGGTGAAGGCTGTTTTCCTGCCTCATCTTGGAAAACTATTGCTACTTATTTTCCCGCCAAAGAGCGCGGGCGAGCAACGGCAATTCAATCATCAGTTAATACCTTAGGGCCAGCAATATCCGTAATTGTGGCGGTTGCCATTATTGAATGGTTAGGTTGGCGTGATGTCTTCATCATTCTAAGTATTCCCGGTTTTATATTAGGCTTTTTTATCTACAAATTTATTCGCAACAATCCAACGGAAAATAGGCTGATTGATGCAAATGAACTACAAGAATTAGCAATTAACAACGATAATACCGTTGAAACTGTCACAAATAGTTCGGTTTCATTAATAAATGTATTAAAAATGCCAATACTGTGGAAATTATCGCTAATCTGGTTTCTATTCGACATCACATTTTGGGGCTTCACTACTTGGTTACCAAGTTACTTACTTGAAGCTAGAGGATTGTCACTATCCAAAACCGGCATCTTAGCGGCAATACCTTTTCTATTTGGCGCATTAGGCACCTTAGTTGGCGGTTATTTTGCTGATAAGTTTGCACAAAAATTAAAATATGTCTATGGCTTAACGGCTTTCATCTCGGGAATATTTCTATTTTTGATGTTCCAAGTTGAAAACCTTCAAGCGGCAATGGTCTTCCAATGTGTATCGGCACTATTTATGTTTATTGCATTCGCTATCTTCTGGGGAATGTTAATGCATATGATTCCCCCAGCAATTATGGGTAAAGCCTCAAGCATTGTTAATTTTGGCGGCCAAGTCGCTGGCGTATTATCACCATTCATCATCGGCTTCCTAATCGATAACGCCAATGGTGGTTATAACCATGCCTTCTTATTTATGGTTATAGCGTTAATAAGCTCAGCCATATTGACCTTTTTCATCAAAAAGATGAATATTTAAAGCATTGAAAATGATGAGTTGTAATAGAAAAATACTCAAACCTAGTTTGAGTATTTTTTTGTGTCTTTAAGTAATATTAATTTTTTATAATTAATTGATAAATAAGTAATAATCCATCAAAACTATCCACTTTATAATTGACAAAATGATATAGACTGCTCAATTTTGCACAAAAAACTCAATGAACTTACGTCATGATGCTACCAAAAAGTATTGGAGCAATTCGGTTATTTGTGGGTAAGAGGGATATGATATTTTCTAGTCAATAAGCGTATTTAGTCGAGGAAGTTATCTTATTTTATTCATGTTCTTCAATATTAAAACAGTGAATAGTCACTTTAATATTAGTGATAAGGTATGGACTGCTCAATTATTTTTTACAAAAAACTCAGTAAAAATACGTCATGATGCTACCAAAAAGTATTGGAGCAATTCGGTTATTTGTGGGTAAGAGGGATATGGTATTTTCTTGGCAATAAGCATGATTTAGCGAAGGAAGATATCTTATTTTATTCATGTTCTTTAATATTAAAACAGTGAATAGTCACTTTAATATTAATGAAATGGTATAAACCGCTCAATTATTTTTTACAAAAAACTCAGTAAGATTAGATAACGATGATCCCCAAAAGTATCTGAGCAGTGCGGTTATTTATGGGTAAAGCTAGATATAATATTTTATTGAGAGCCTTATAAGCTTGCCATATTGACCTTTTTATCAAAAAAATGGTCATGTAAGCTGTCGATGATAAGAAATGATAGAAAAATACTCAAACCTAGTTTGAGTATTTTTTTGTGATGAATAATAGAGATGAAAGTGAAAAACTCGCTAAGCCACCACACCAACAGTTAGTAATATATTGGCGAATCGCCGATTTTCACCGGTTGCAATAACTAACAATGTATCGTTTGATTTAGCTAATGAATAAAATTCATTACGTGCAACATGTGCTATTTCTACTGCTTCAGGGAGTAGTTTTTTGTATTCTGCTTCAATTTCATTAACAAAATCAGCAGGGCTTTCCATTAAAACGGCTTTTTCAACATTAATATATTTTAAGATTTTTTCGAGAATCAATGTACTTTTAATCTCACCCACACAGAAATTAAGATAGACAATTGTGGCATGAGGTGAAGAGTTTGTCACAAAAGAATAATTACTGTCGGCAATTAATATATTGGTTTTATGTCCGCATTTTGCTAATGTTTCTAATAGCTGCGGATGAAGAATTTCAGTTTTTATCATACAAATTTCCTTGTTTCTTGACATAACTTTGCATTATGTCAAGTTAACTAATTACATTCTATAAACTCCACCATTAATATCGATTGTCGCGCCAGAAACAAAACCGTCGTATTCTGATGCTAAAAATTTAATAACCCGCGCGACGTCTTCAGAACTACCAGCTCGACCTAATGGAATGGATCTGATGGTTTCATCTGCTGATTCTTTAGTGGTATGCTGATTGTGAAAACGAGTACCAAGAATAAGACCAGGCGCAACAGCATTAACTCGGATACCATGCTCACCAAGTTCTGCAGCTAATGACCGCGTCCAAGTTAAAACCGCACCTTTGGTCATTGAGTAAACTAATGAACCAGCATGACCACCAGATCGACCAGCTAACGACGCTAGATTGATAATACTAGCACCATCTTTAGCTTGTTTTAAATATGGTAGTGCATTTTGGGTAACATTTAACATGGTAGTCATATTGACATCAATTACGGTTTGCCAAAATTGTTTATCAATTTCACCTAACCATTTTCTGGCAATAATTCCGCCAACATTATTGATAAGAATATCAATGCCACCTAAAAATTCTGCTGCCGCATTAACACATTGTTGCGTTTCTTCTTCTTTGGTTAAATCTGCATAGCCATATTCAGCTCTTTGACCTAATTTATTGGCTAGCTCAACTAACTCTTTAGGGCCTTCTTCGCCACTAAAATAGTGCAGGTAAACATCACAACCGGCTTCAATCAGCTCTTTGGCTGTTGCTTTGCCGATACCTTGTTCTGCACCTGTAATAAATACTTTTTTACCAGATAACTTACCCATTTTTATCTCCTTTTAGATAATTTATGTGAAATAAAATTTGACTGTTACTGGTAACGGGATGAGTTTTAAATTATATAGCCAAATTTTTTAGAAAATGTGACATAAATCACAGAATAAAATAATTGTATTTTTATCAAAATAGTAGCTTTGGTCGATCAAGCTAGGTTGTAACAAGTAATTAACTAAAACGTTACAGTTATATTATTTCTCTTAAATATGATCTAAATCACACATTTAACATTTTCTTAAAAAACTTGTTTACTAATTTATCTAATTGAAATTATAGTTAACTATAACGTTACAGTAAAACGTTATAGCTGGTACGGGATGAAAAAATTTTTTGCAATTAATCTAAGTTAAGGTTTTTAATATGAATAATTTAAAACAGCTATCAACAAAAATTATAACTGGCGCAGTATTGTGCTTGTCATCTTTTGCATTGGTTCCGCAAATATCTTATGCGGCACCTCAAGTTAATGTCAGAGTTTATTCTTCCCTACCTGAAAACGATAATTCTGCTCATTATATATGGTATGCCAGCTTCAAAGAAAATTTAGCCAAACGAGTAAATGATAAAGTTAAATTTAGCTATTTTCCTAATGCCATGTTAGGTAAAGAAGCCGATGCTGCACAACAGGTAAAAATTGGTGCAATTGATATCATGATTTCGGGTACATCTATTTGGTCTACGATTGTACCAGAGATAGGTATTCTTGATTCAGGTTATTTATTTAATGATATGGATCATGTCGGTCGTTCATTAGATGGTGATGCGGGTACTAAACTTGCTTCAATTATGCAAACAAAAGCCAATATTAAAGTATTAGGATTTGGTTATAGCTTGGGCGCAAGAAATATCTATACCAAAAAACCAGTCAATCAACCGGAAGATTTGAATAGCCTTAAAATTAGAGCACTTCCGGTACCTAACTTCCTTGAAACCATAAAAAGTATGGGTGCCGTGCCAATTCCTATGCCTGGTGGTGAAGTTTATTCTGGCTTACAGATGGGGGTTATTGATGGTGTTGAACACGATGCACCGACTGTTTTGACCAGTAAATATTATGAACAAACTAAAAACGCTATTTTAAGTCAACACATTTATAACCCAATCGTAGCGGTAATGAATAAAAATGCTTTTGAACGTCTTCCAGCTGAACTTAAAGAGGATTTTATTGCGGCAGCTAAAGAGGCAACCGATCATGAAAGAAGTTTATCGGCAAGTTCTGAACAAAAAGCTATCGATGAACTTAAATCACTAGGTGTCAATTTTGTTACTGTGGATAGAGCTTATTACAAAGAAAAAACAAAACATGTGCATGAAGATTTTGTTAAAAAATATCCACAAACAAAAGAAATTGTAGAATTTATTCAATCAATTGAATAATTTAGAGTGTTGTCAGGAGAAAGTTATGTCAGATATTACTGGTACAAACACATTACTTGTTCCAGTGATATCCCCATTAAGTCGATTTTTAACAAAAATAACTGCGATTTTAGGGGGATTATCACTCTTTATTAATGTTCTTGTGGTATTTTCATCGGTTATATTTCGCTATGCTTTCCATTCACCTTTAGAGTGGGCGGAAGAGGTAGCTAGAGCATTAATGATAGCGTTAGTCTTTTTCGGTGTTGCCACTTCTTCAGGCAGAGGTGGGCATATAGGGATAGATTTATTTTTAGGATTATTACCTAGCTCGCTAAGAGCCTATGTTGTGCATAGTACTCGGTGGATTTTAGTCTTTGTCTCAATTGGTCTGGTCATCTCAAGTTATGATTTGGTTTATATATCGTTAGAACAAACAACTGAAACCGGCATGCCGTTAGCATTATTTTATATACCGGTATTTATTGGCGCTATAGTCATGTTTGTTGCAACGTTAGAACATGTATTTCAACAAGAAAAGAAAATAGTATTGAGAAGTGGTATTGGCGTTTTAGGGTTAATTGTTATTGGTTTTACTACTTATTCATTATTTCCTGAATTAGAGTCATTACCAGCCTTTTTTATGTTTGCTTGTTTTTTCTTAGGAATTATAGCTGGGATTCCGATAGCCTTTACTTTGGGTCTATCTTCGATGGTATTTTTCTTAAGTAATCCAACTTTACCATTTGTATTTTTCGCCCAACAAGTTTCGGCAGGTGTAGACCATTTCGTATTATTAGCGATACCATTTTTCTTACTTGCTGGTTCGGCAATGGAAATCAATGGTATGTCTTCTCGTTTAGTCGAATTTATTGTTAGAGGAATGGGTAGATTCAAAGGCGGTTTGAATATGACAACCGTGTTATCCATGGCCTTTTTTTCCGGTATTTCTGGTTCGAAATTAGCTGATGTAGCCGCAGTCGGTGGCGTATTAATGCCAGCGGTAAAAAGAACAAAGCAGAGTCGCGAAGATGCAGCCGGTGTATTTGCCGCCTCAGCGGTAATGGCTGAATCAATCCCACCTTGTGTTAATCTGATCGTTATGGGCTTTGTTGCCAATATTTCAATTGGTGCTTTATTTATTGCCGGTATAGTACCAGCCGTATGTTTGTTAATTATTTTATTAATCACGGCTAATATTTTTGGAAAGAAAATTAATGTATCGGATGCTTATCCTGTTCTTATGCCTAAAAAACAGTTAATCCTTGGTGCAGCTGTTGGGTTATTAATGATTCTTATGATTGGTCGTGGTGTGGTGGCCGGAATTGCAACATCAACAGAAATCTCGGCTTTTGCTGTGGTTTACGCTATAGTCGTTGGTCGCATTGCATTTAGAGAATTAACCTTAAAAGCAACCATCAAATTGTTTATTGATATGTCAGCCATGTCAGGGATGTTGTTATTTATTGTTGCCTCAGCAACAAGTTTATCCTACGCATTAACCATTGAGATGATCCCGCAAAAATGTGCTGATATCTTGGTATCTATCGGTACTAATCATGGCGCATGGTTATTTTTAATCTTATCGATTTTAATACTCATTGTATTTGGTTCAGTATTAGAAGGTGCACCAGCATTAATTATATTTGCTCCAATTCTGGTACCAATTGCAATTCAATTAGGATTCCATCCATTACATTATGGTATAGTAATGGTTTTTGCTATGGGTTTTGGATTGTTCTCGCCGCCTATTGGATTAGGGCTCTATGCTACCTGTACCATTTGTGGAGTAACAATGAAAGATGTTATGAAACCTATGCTTAAATATCAGATGGTAATATTTGTTGGAATAATCTTAGTCGCTTTATTCCCATTTATTACAACATGGTTACCTAACATAATGGGATATTAATATCATCAATTTGCTAGTTAAGTATTACTTAATTAGCAAATTAATTTTTAATCAACCAGTGTAATTGTAAACAACTTGATTAACATAATTACCATCTTTATTTATACTCATCTTTTAAAATAAGTTCAGTTGTTAGTAAACTTTTTGTATAGTGTATTTTATCTAAAAGCGTATAAAAATCTTTAAGGAATTTAGTATGGTTGACATTCGCGATGTTGCTAAACATGCCGGCGTCTCTGTAAGTACTGTCTCTAATGTATTAAATGGCCGAATAGACCAAATGCGAAAAGAAACATTAAAGCGTATAGAAGAGAGTATCAAAGTATTAAAATATCATCCGAATAAACTTGCACAACAATTGAAAACTGGACATGTAAAGATGTTAGGGATATTAGTTCCTTCCATCATGAATCCAAATTTTGCTGCCTTAGTTAACAACATTGAATCAATAGCTAAAGAAAAATATGGTTATCAAGTCCTATTGGCCAACACTTCTCGTCAAGATAAACAAGAAAAATTGTTTCTCAATGATCTGCTGTCTTTTGGGGTTAAAGGTGTCATAGTGGTTTCATCGTCAATTGAAAAGAAACATTTTATTAACGCCATTAATAAAGGGATGGTGATGGTAAATTATGACGGATTAACTTCAGAGGAAGCTCATAACAACAAAAAAATTCTGATTGATAGTATTTCAATGGATAATTTTCAAGCAGGAAAGCTTGCAGCAGATTTTTTATTACAGCAAGGGTGCAAAAATATTGTCTTTGCAACGATAAAAGGAAATATTACCAGTCGGAATAACAAAATATTAGGTTTTTTAGATAGTTTAAAAAATGCTGGTTTAAGTACCAAAAATCGTATTATTGAAGGCACGGCGCAATTCGCTTATGGTGATAGTGAATTAGCGGAAATAGGTAAATTATTGGCAAATGAAATTATCAAAAACAACAAAACGCTGCCAGATGGAATAGTCGCTATTAACGATATGTTAGCGATAGGTATTATTTCTGAATTAACTCGCTTAGGCGTGAAAATCCCACAAGATATCTCCGTTATTGGTATCGATAATATGTTTTTAGATACCCTGTTTAGTCCGTCATTAACATCGATAGCTTCACCATTATCGGATATGGCAACATTAATGGTTGATCGCCTAATTGCAATGCTTAATGGCGATAAAATCGAACCTCGCGAGTTTCTATTTAAACCTTATTTAGTTAAACGAGAATCGGTACGTTATTAATATCAATCAATAAGAATATGAATAGTTCGTGGTATTAGTTCATATTCTTAATTTTAGACTGACTGAAGATTTAAAATGACCATCAACGGTAAAAATAGATCACAATTGACCTAAAAAATTGAGGGGCAGGGTATCTAGCCTCTCGATATGCATCAATCTTTTAATCAAGAATAATAATCAAGTTAAATAATAAGTTGCAATATTTTGCTTAAAAGTTATTATATTTCTAACACTTATTTATGGATAGGACTGTGTATGCGCAACTCTTTTTTTTCTGTTATTTTATCTTCATTGTTATTATTAATCTCTTCATTTAGTTTTGCTAGCGAGCAAACTTATGTGGTTGGTGCTGGTGGAACCTATCGACCCTTTGAATACGAAAATAGTGATAAACAATTAGAAGGTTTTGATATTGATCTTATTAAAGCGATTGCTGAAGTACAAAACTTCAACATCAAATTAATCAACACGCCGTGGGAAGGTATTTTTGCTACCTTAGATAACGGTGAGCGAGATATCATCATTTCAGGTATTACGATTACGGATAAACGTAAAAATTCTGTCGATTTTTCATTGCCTTATTTTCCTGCTGAACAAGTTATCGTTTCGCAAAAATCAACTGAAATTAAATCAATTAATGATTTAAGTAGTCATACTGTTGGTGTAGTTAACGGTAGTACCGCTGATGTAGTTGTTTCTAAAGTATTAGGTAAAAATAGTACGGCAATCAAACGTTTTGATAATACTCCGTTGTTACTTCAAGAACTTTATGAAGAAGGCATTAGTGCCGCGGTTGGTGATGTTGGTGTAGTTAAGTTTTATATCAAAATGCATCCCGGCAAAGATTTTAATTTAGTTTATGATGATACGTTTGAATCGCAATACTTTGGTATAGCCGTCGCTAAAGGTAATAGTGAGCTACGTAATAGCATCAATGAAGGACTTAAAAAGATTGTTGCAAACGGGACTTACGCTTCAATTTATAAAAAATGGTTCGATAGCAATGTTCCATCTTTACCATTAGATTCTAAAGAGTAAAGTGGAATTGTCATGGCATTTAATTGGCAAATTGTTGAAGAATATACCCCCCTTTTTATAGAAGGGGCAAAAACTACCGTTCAATGTACTATTATTTGTGTGATTTTAGGGACATTATGGGGATTGACTTTAGGTATTGGACGAACAGCATCCACCAAATATGGTTTGTGGAAATGGGTGCTTTATTATGGCGTGCAATGGCCTGTTAAAATTTATGTTAGTGCTTTTCGCGGTACACCATTATTTGTACAAATTATGGTAGTGCATTATGTTTTAATGCCGTTTTTTCTAAATCCGCGTGATGGATTATTGGTCTCTGATAATCTTATCTCAGTGGCTACCGCGCGCTATTGGCGTTCGGAGTATGGTGCTTTTATTTCTTGTGTTACGGCAATTACGTTAAATGCCGGAGCCTATATTTCCGAAATTTTTAGAGCGGGTATCGAATCAATTGATAAAGGTCAAATGGAAGCGGCTAGGTCACTTGGAATGAGTTATGGCAGTACCATGCGTAAGGTGATTTTACCGCAGGCTTTTAAACGCATGCTTCCTCCGTTAGGTAATAATGCCATTGCTATTTTGAAAGACTCGTCACTCGGTGCCGCCATCGGTCTTGCTGATTTAGCTTTTGCCGCAAGAACATCTGGTGCTGCATATGGTTCTTATTCTGAACCTTATATTGTTATTTCCATTGTGTATTGGGTAATGACGTTCTCGCTTTCATTATTGGTTAAATATTTAGAAAAAAGGTTAGGCAAAAGTGATTCACATTAAAAATCTACAAAAACAATTTGGTGATATCCATGTGTTACGTGGTATTTCTTGTGATATTCAGGAAAAAGAGGTGATTTCAATTATTGGTCCTTCCGGATCAGGAAAAAGCACCTTTTTACGTTGCATTAATGGATTAGAAGACATTACTTCAGGAGAAATTGAAGTCAATGGATTTAAACTACCTAACGCTAAAACCAATATTAATCAACTGCGTGAATCGGTAGGTATGGTTTTTCAACGCTTTAATCTTTTTCCGCATATGACAGTGTTGCAAAATCTCATTTTGGCACCAATAGATGTAAAGAAAATGCCCAAAAATGAGGCCATAACTAAGGCGGAAGGTCTGTTAGTTAAGGTTGGATTGATTGATAAGATTGATGCTTATCCCAATCAATTATCAGGTGGACAACAACAACGTGTTGCGATTGCTCGTGCATTAATGATGGACCCGAAAGTGATGCTTTTTGACGAACCAACTTCGGCGCTTGATCCTGAGTTAGTTGGTGAGGTATTGGCGGTAATGAAGTCACTCGCGCAAGAGGGGATGACCATGGTGGTTGTCACCCATGAAATGGGGTTTGCCAGAGAGATGTCGACTCGGGTTATTTTTATCGATCAGGGTATTATTCAAGAACAAGGCTCGCCTGAGCAAATCTTCACTCGACCACAAAATGAAAGAACCCAGTTGTTTTTAAGTAAAGTATTGTAAACCAGCCTCATTTAGCATTTGATTGATTAAATAGTCTGCAACAAAAACCGCACTAACCATTGGTTAGTGCGGTTTTCAACTTGGAGTTACATACAAACTGGTTTTATGCTTTATATTTTTTCATTACAATTGAAGCATTAGTACCACCAAAACCGAAGCTATTTGACATGACTGTGGTTAATTCACGCTCGGTTGGTTCGGTAATAATGTTCATGCCTACTGCTTCATCAGCAAGTTCATCAATATTGATGCTTGGTGTAATAAAACCATGTTCTAGCATAAGTAGTGAGTAGATCAATTCTTGGGCTCCCGTTGCACTTAATGAGTGACCTGTCATTGATTTAGTTGAAGAGATAGCCGGGATGTTATCACCAAATACTTGTTTAATTGCCCATAATTCTTTAACGTCACCAACAGGAGTTGAAGTACCGTGAGTATTGATATAATCAACTGGTCCATCAAGATCTTGAATAGCTAGTTGCATACAACGCATTGCACCTTCACCAGATGGTGCAACCATGTCGTAACCATCAGATGTTGCGCCATAACCAACTAATTCACCATAGATGTGCGCGCCACGAGCAAGAGCATGTTCAAGTTCTTCAACTACCACCATTCCTGCACCGCCAGCGATAACGAAACCATCACGGTTTTTATCATAAGCACGTGATGCTTTTTCTGGTGTGTCATTGTATTTGGTGGATAATGCACCCATAGCGTCAAATTCACATGACATTTCCCAACATAATTCTTCACCACCACCAGCAAAAACCACGTCTTGTTTACCAAGTTGGATAAGCTCGGCCGCATGACCAATACAGTGAACAGAGGTTGCACAAGCAGATGTCATTGAGTAGCTAATACCTTTAATTTTAAATGGGGTGGCTAAACATGCAGAAATTGCTGATGACATTGATTTCGTTACTGCATAAGGACCAACACCGCGTAAACCTTTTTCTTTCATGCCAGCAACCACATTATATTGAGTTTTGGTTGAACCACCATAACCAGCGATAAGACCTGTGCGCGGATTAGATACTTGTTCTGGGGTTAATTTTGCATCTTCAATTGCTTGTTGTAGTGCAAGATATCCATAAATAGAAGCATCATTCATAAAACGGACAACTTTACGATCTATTAATCCAGTGGTGTCTAATTTTACATTACCACATACATGACTTCGCATTCCGCTATCTTTCATTTCTTGCGAGAAAGTAATACCGCTTCGGCCCACTCTCAACGACTCTAAAACTTCTTTGGTATTATTTCCGATGCTTGAAAGAATACCTAATCCGGTAATTACTACACGTTTCATCTAATGCTCTACTCCTAAGTTAACTGGCTTCATATGAAAAATTGGACTGATTATAGCGTACACTTGTAAGCTGAACAATACCCTACGATTGATTTTATTTATAAATTTTTAAATAAGATGAGGTTTGTAAAATAAGTTATCAATAGCATTAACCATCTTTACATTTCCTTAATGCTTTCTTAATGAAATTGGCTATAAAAGTGGTTTAATGGCACACATTTTTTGTTATTTGCGATCTGATTATTTACTTGCGAAGGCATCTAAAATAGTTATAATACTGTTAATATATACAGTTATTGGTAATGATTATGATTCAAGACAAAATGATATCAAAGCTTGAGATATTGGCGGAATCTGCGAAATACGATATTTCGTGTGCCTCCAGCGGTACTTCTCGCAGTAATAAAAACAAAGGTATTGGTAGTGCTTCACGTTGTGGTATCTGTCATTCCTTTACCGCCGATGGTCGATGTGTTTCGTTACTAAAAATCATGTTGACCAATTACTGTATGTTTGATTGTGCTTACTGTATCAATCGCCAAAGCAATGATATTCCTCGCGCTGGATTTACACCGAAAGAGTTAGCCGATTTAACGATTGAGTTTTATCGTCGTAATTATATTGAAGGGCTTTTTTTAAGCTCTGGTATTGTGCGTAGTGCTGATCATACCATGGAAAAAATGATTCGCGTGGTTAAAATTTTACGCCAAGAATATCATTTCAATGGTTATATCCATATGAAGGCGATCCCGGGTGCAAGTAATGAGTTAATTCGTGAGGCAGGGTTATTGGTAGACCGAATGAGTGTCAATCTTGAGATCCCAACGGAACGCAATTTAAAACTGCTTGCGCCAGATAAAGATCATCAAACTATTTATCAACCCATGCGCCATATTCAACAAAATTTACTGGAAAATATTGAAGACCGTAAAAAGCTCAAATCAACACCAAAATTTGTGCCAGCAGGACAAAGCACACAGGTAATTATTGGCGCGACGGATGAAACCGATAATCAAATATTACAACTTACCGCTAAGTTATATAAGCGCCCAAGTATGAAGCGAGTTTACTATTCGGGATTTATTCCGGTAAATAGTTATGATAAACGTTTACCCGTACTGCAAGAAGTACCAAGAGTGCGTGAAAACCGTCTTTATCAAGCGGATTGGTTACTGCGTTTTTATGATTTTAACGTCGATGAGATTGTTAATGATGAACATCCTGATCTTGATTTAACTGTCGATCCAAAGTTATCTTGGGCGATTCGTAATCCACAGTTTTTTCCGGTCGATATTAATCGTGATAGTTATCGAAAGATTTTGCGAGTACCCGGTATTGGTGTTAAATCAGCAAAATTAATTGTGATGGCAAGACGACATCGAAAACTCAATATCGAAGCATTAAAACGGATCGGCGTGGTGCTTAAACGTGCGCAATTCTTTATTGTTTGTCATGAAATGAGAACCTATAAATTACTTGATTCATCCGCTGAATATATTCGACTTAGCTTGCAAGATCAGCCTCTGATTGAAGTTAACAAAGATCCTATTCCACAACAACTAGTGATGGGGTGGTAAGCTATGCTTGGGTTTTATTATGACAAAACTTTTGAAGGGCTGTTATGTGCGGTTTTTGATGCGTTTAAACTCAAAAAAATGCCTGAATGTTTGTTGACAACTGATGACATAGTGCCGCTTTTACTGTCAGAATCTCACCAAGTGGAATATCGGAACAGTAAATATGAAAGAGTATACACGGCGCTACAAAAAAAGTTATCGCCGATAGCCCTTAATCAAATCTTGTTTACTTGGTTATCTGAACTGCCTGAAAGTGACTTAATCATCTTTCGTTATATTTGCAAAGTTTTTAAATCAAACCGTTCAATTGAAACCGATTTTGGTGATCCAGATGTACTTGCAGTTCACGATATAGCAAAAAAAGTGAATAAAGAGAAGCATCATATCCAGCAATTTGTACGATTTAATAGTATCCAAAACCCAGCAAGCGATATTGATGAAAAAATCTATTTTGCGGTTATCGAGCCTATTTATAATGCTTTACCATTAACCACACGATTTTTCAAAGATCGCTATGCTGACCAAAAATGGGCAATTTATGATGAAAAGCGCCAGTATGGTTATTTTTATAATTTAGAAAAGCTTGAGCAAATTTCGTTAAATGAGGATGATCATCTCATTGTTGATAACAAAATCAATCAAGATTATTTGACAGATGATGAAAAGCGTTTTCAAACCATGTGGTATCGCTATTGTAATGCGCTAACGATCAAAGAAAGAATTAACCCTAAATTACAACGACAAAATATGCCAAAACGGTTTTGGCATCATTTGCCGGAAATGCAAGGAAAATAAAAAACGCCGAACAAATCGGCGTTTTTTATCAAATTTATCAAGTATTAAAGCGAAGCGAAAATTATTGGGCGTCGATATCGCTAATAATGCTGTTAATACTTTCTTGACGTTGTTTCTCTTTTTGCTCATCAACTTTACCGCCAGACGCATTAAAATCATTACGTTGGAAGTAAGCATTACGCATAAAGTTATAAGGATCATCGCTATTTTTAAGTAAATCTTCATACTCAATTGCTACGGCGCGAAGTTCTATACCATCAACAGCGCCACGCACTAATGCCCATTCCCAGTCTAACCAAACAAGTGGCGGATACAAAGAATCAACAAGATCACCACCTTCTTGACGAAGGGTTGCTGAACCATAGAAAGGCAACACAACATAAGGACCATAAGGCACATCGTAATGACCTAATGTCTGACCAAAACTATGTTTAGCACCTTTTTGTAACTGAGGATCAGCCATTCCTGCAACATCAAAAATACCAACTACACCAAAAACGCTATTGATGAAGAATCTGGCTAAATGTTTACCCGATTCTCGTCCTTCACCTTGTAACGCACTATTGACAACCGATGCAGGTTCAGAGAGGTTAGATGAAAAATTCACAACCCCTTTACGTATTGGTGTAGGTACGTAATCCTTCCAAACTACAGCAGCAGGACGTAAAATATACGGGTCAAGTGCATAGTAGTTAACATTAAACATGGTTTTATTAAAACCCGATAATGGGTCACTATAACTATTTGTTTCAGGTTGATAGGTTGCGCAACTAGTTAGTGCCATAACCGAGAACATCATACCTATTATTCTTTTTTTCATAATGTTACCGAATAAAAATAATAAATTGCCGAATAGATGAATTGTATCATGTTTGCTCAAAATAGAAAATTTTTCATTAATTAAATGGTATTATCTTGATAAATTTATTAGAATAATCATCGTTGCTGACCTCATAGTTAAATGGATATAACGAGCCCCTCCTAAGGGCTAGTTGCAGGTTCGATTCCTGCTGGGGTCAAATTTAATATGTTAATCTATTCTATAAATTTATCAACTATCAAGCACTGATTGGATTTTTTTAAAATCTATGCCATCTTTAAATGTTTTTTGACCTTTTCCCATTCAGCTTCTCAATATTTAAAAGGATTTGGTAAATTTTTTTGCGAATCATATAATCTGCGCTTCCAATTATAGTGTCCTATATCACTAATCCTAGTTTATAGAAGAATTTCTTCTTTAACAAAATAAACGAGTTTAAGCATTTTTTGCTGAGTAGTTATGGCAATTTGGTAACGCTATTCCTTTGGTTACCAACAACAAATTGTGTAATATTTGTGAAGTAAAATTTTGCAAGACTGATAGCGAATAAGCTTTATCAATGCAGTACCGCTTTCTGATGATGCTAATAAGCAATTAGATCGAATTATTAAGAGGTTAACAATAAACAGGAAAAGTTATATTATCAAATTAGGTAAATATTCTATTTCTTGAAAAACATGAAAGACGATAATCTTAGAAAGGTTCACGAATTGATTCAAAATAAACCGTGGTGCGACGACATTCTAGATCAAATTCAAAAGTTGATTGATAATGAAAAATGCCTACCCATCAAACGCATGATGTCAATGAGTATGAGCTCAGTTATAAATCAAATTGCAAATCACGAAAAGCCCGACCTATAGTTTATTGGCTAGCAACAATAGGCTAGCCAATATATTAATTATTTAAGTGAATGATTGAACATTAGTATTGCTTCTTCAATAATTTTACTTTGAGATTTTCCCGTTTTAGCACTCAATTCAACAATTAATTCAATAATATCAATGGGTAGCTTATATGCTTTTGATTTAACACCTCGTTTTTCGTCACTTTTTCTTTGAATCTCAGCTCTAGTTAATGCCATATAGTCTCCTTCATTTGACAATACCTTTTGTATCCTTAGAGTACTATAAGATTGATAGCTACGATTAACAATAGTTTGAATCTTTTGTGCATACTTTAAAATTTATTTCTGAAGGCGCGTTTTTCACTGATAATAAAAATAACAGATTAACAAACTGGGCAAAATTACATGGAATAACCTTTGAATATATTAAACCTAGCAACCCTTAGCAAAATGGCTATATAGAATGATTTAACCGGGCGTCTCGAATGAAGGTGTTAGATCTGTATTTATCTGAAAATCTAAAATAAGTAAGAAAAAAAACGAAGAGTGGTTAAAGATGTATAACATAGAAAGACCGCATGTAGCATTAAGTAATATGTTACCAATTGAATATAAAAACATGAAGCAAATAGCGTGATTTACTACTAGACTTGTGTATTTACAATGGAGTATTTACAGTTTAACCAACCTAAATAAAGTTAACTCACATACAAATCTTCACTATTTTACAAATGGTTTTATTTTTCTTATTAATTATCTCTAATTGACTACACTTGTATCATTTTTTATTACAAATCCATTAATTAACTTAATTTTTTAGATTGTGGCATTATCTTTAGCGAGTCATTTTATGAAATGCAGATCCAATGCACTTTATAAATAACTCATAAATAGGACATTACCTGAAACACAATTAACTATTTCAATTATCTTATTGGTACTTTGAATTTTTGTTTAAAGGATGGAAATATGAGTGAAAAATTAACTAATTATCAATGTGGAACTACTTGTGAATCATTGGGCATTGAAACACGCTCAATTATTAATAACAATCGACCCCGGATTTATTATAGATGCTCAGACATGACAGGAAACGGAGCTTGGTATGAGGCCCTTACAACCGCTAATGCATCTGCTGATCTTGTTGGTGCTTTACCTGCGACAAAAAGTGTTGAAAATGGAACAACTACCCACTCAATATGTTCTAATGTTGAGTTCAAAAAAATGCCGACTGTGGATGGTAAATCATTAATTACAGATTTAACTGATGTTGATAATAAAATTAACTCAATTAGAGATAGTTTAAATACTGTTAGTAATCGCGGATATGTTGTTGAGTCGTATCATAATGGTAACGCTTGGTATCGAGTTTATTCAGATGGATTTATTGAACAATCTGATGCTCAATATATAGAAACTAAGAGCATTAATGCAATACACGGAACATTCATTAATTTGCTAAAACCAATGAAATCATATAATTATGGAATAAGTATTGATAAGATTAATAGTGGTGCTTGGGCTCAAACAGAGTTTGCTTATGCAGAAGTTTATCCAACCGCGTTTTGGCTAGCATCGTTTACATCAAGCATTCCTGGAGCAGTACTAGTTCGTTGGACAGTAAGAGGATATTAATATGACAATTACAAATCAAGAATATGCAGAAGCAGCGATAAAAGCCAATGAGGAAGGTAGGGCGTTAAAAATTGAAAACAGCAAATTAACTTTCGTTGTTCCGCAACCAATGAAGTTAACAGATGAGCAAATTATTTATCAAAATCATCAGGTTAAACAATCTTTGTTGAAAGAAGCAAACGCCGAAATAGATATACTAAATGATAAAATAGAGTTTGATGAGGCTGCTGATGAAGATATAGCAATCCTAAAAGAATGGAAATTATATCGAATTAATCTAAAAAAATTAGACGTCAACGATATCAATCTCACTTTCCCAGAAAAGCCTCATTAATTTTTTTAACACAATTACAATAATAAAAACCACCTTCGGGTGGTTTTTAATATCTAAAATTGGAGAAAACAATACTATTTATTAATAGGAAACTAATGGCTTCCATAAATGATATATTGCTCCTATATGAGTTATCTAATCAGAAGGGTAGTACACACATTGGCTATCACGGCAGCAATCTACAAACTTAATTCGATAATCATGGACAATTCGCCTATTGGCTTTCGCAAATGGCTCCGGACAAATTTTCAGAGATAAACGTCGTAATAGGTAAACTTGAAGTCTGATATATAGGTAAATAGCCAACAAAACGCTACAGTTTAGTAAGGAACTAAAATCACTAGTTGAATTAGTGGTGTGATCAACAAAAATTTAGAAATTGAATTGCAAAATTAGCTATTTTGATATTAACAATACAAACTTCTTGTCGAAGGTTTTATCCCAACGTTTTTTTAAAGCTAATAAGAATCTACTGTAAGGTTTGTAGAATAACGCGTTGAATTGGTACGCCCGGGTGGACTCGAACCACTGACCCCCACCATGTCAAGGTGATGCTCTAACCAACTGAGCTACGGGCGTATATTTTGGAAACACGCAAATATTAGCGGGCAAATAGTTTTGTTTCAAGTAAAATAATTAAAAATAGCTGTTTTTTTAATCTGTCGAACAAATTTGATGATAAAATAAGCAAATTTTATATTGAAAAGTCGAATAATAGTCACATTTTTATTATTCTATTTCTACTTTAATCTTAACGATTATTCGAAATTGATTCGATTTTTTATTATTGTTCATAAGTAAATGTGCGTTGCTAGTGGTTTGCAAGTTTTAAATTGGCTATACTCCACAACTTTATTAAGTATTACTGGTTCAGGTTATTATGTCGCTAAAAGATCAGATTGAAGATGTTCTACATAATGTTTTTGGCTATAAGTCATTTAGGAATCAACAAAAAGATATTATTGAATCAGTGATTGGCGGACGTGATGTTTTAACTGTTATTCCGACTGGTGGGGGTAAGTCCCTTTGTTACCAAATTCCGGCGGTTGTTTTGTCAGGTACTGCTTTGGTGATTTCTCCGCTTATTTCCTTAATGAAAGATCAGGTCGATCAGCTATTGGTAAATGGTATCCCTGCTGCTTTTTTAAATGCGACTCAATCTGGAACAGAACAACAATATATTATTCAGCAATATTTAAATCATTCAATAAAGCTATTATATATTTCTCCTGAACGATTGGCTGTTTCTTCGTTTTTGTCAATGATCGAGCAACATCCACCATCCTTAATCGCTATTGATGAAGCGCATTGTATTTCACAATGGGGACATGATTTTAGACCTGAATATCGTCAATTAAATCATTTATCAATGCGCTTTCCCAAAGTGCCAATCATCGCTCTTACTGCCACTGCCGATAAGATGACGCAGCAAGATATTCTTCACCAGCTTAATTTAGTCGATCCGTTGGTTGTCGTACGCAGTTTTGACCGGCCGAATATTCGTTATACGGTGGTGGAAAAATTTAATCTCACTGAGCAAGTAGTATCATTTATTGAAACCCAAAAAGGCAATAGTGGCATTGTTTACTGTTCTAGCCGTTCTAAAGTTGAGGATATGACAACCAGACTTGTAGCACGAGGGTTTTCTGCTATGGCTTATCATGCTGGTCTATCACCAAATGAGCGCCAAATGGCTCAAGAGAGTTTTTTAAAAGATAATACCCAAATTATTGTTGCAACGGTTGCTTTTGGAATGGGGATTAATAAGCCTAATGTAAGGTTTGTTGTCCATGCTGATTGTCCTCGTTCAATTGAGGCCTATTATCAAGAAACCGGTCGTGCAGGGCGTGATGGTGTGCCCGCAGAGGCGATACTACTATTTAATAATAAAGATTTAAATTGGTATCAGCAACAAATTGCTGAAAAATATGATAATGAGCAGAAACAAGTGGAACAGCATAAAATTGAGGCGATGGAGTCGTTTGCACAATGTATGACTTGTCGGCGGATTGTGTTGTTAAATTATTTTGGTGAACACCGTACCGAACCTTGTAATAACTGTGATATTTGTCTTTATCCGCCTGAGCAATATGATGGGTTGATTGATGCGCAAAAGGTTTTGTCTTGTGTTTATCGAGTCGAGCAACGTTATGGTGCGCAATATATTATCGATATTCTACGCGGGTCAGGACGTTCGCAAATTAAAGAAAATGGTCATCATAAGTTGTCGGTTTATGGGATTGGTAAAGAGCACTCTTCTGATTATTGGCATAGTGTGATTAGACAGTTAATTTTTTTAGGGTATTTACATCAAAATATTTCAACGTTTGTCACTTTGCAATTGACTGAAAATGCTCGGCCAATATTGAAAGGTGAAGTATCGTTAAAGTTAGCCAAACCACGATTAGAAATAGTTAAGAAAAGTCGTCTTAATCGTTATGCAAGGGCGATTAATTTAACCACTATTTTATCCTACGAAGAACGAATTTTATTTAATAATCTTAAGCGATTACGTAAACAAATTGCAGATATGGATGACATCCCTCCTTATATTGTATTTAGTGATGCAACCTTGCTTGAAATGGTGCAAACTATGCCAGACAGTAAGAAACAACTTATCAACGTGTCGGGTGTGGGTAAAATTAAATTAGAGAAATACGGTGATCTTTTTTTAGATGAGATTACTGATTTTACACTAAAGAACAGATAACCTGAGATTTAAGTTATTCAAATTACTCCATCGGTAAAAAAATTAAGAAAAGAGGTTTTTTAAATGAAAGATACCTTATTTAAGATGGTGTCTATGATAAATTTATTTCGAAAATAATGTCGGTTCAATAGCCTAATTGAACAGAAATCTTCCTTATTAATAATATGTTGTCAATGATTAAGTCAGCGATCGGCATCTTAAAGACTAATTTGACTGATTGTGGTATGATTAGCAAAATTTAATAGTAATAAGTAATGGTGATTATGAGTTATCAAGTTTTAGCACGTAAATGGCGACCCAAATCATTTTCTGAGGTAGTAGGGCAACAACATGTTTTGAAGATTTTATCTAATGCCCTTTCTCTTGGTCGGGTGCATCATGCTTATCTGTTTTCAGGTACCCGAGGGGTGGGAAAAACTTCGATCGCTCGTTTGTTAGCTAAAGGTTTAAATTGTGAAAGTGGTATTACCGCAACTCCTTGTGGTGTTTGTGATAATTGCCGTGAAATTGAACAAGGCCGTTTTGTTGATTTGTTGGAAATCGATGCCGCCTCACGAACTAAAGTCGAAGATACTCGTGAAATCTTAGATAATATTCAATATTTACCAACTAAAGGGCGTTTTAAGGTTTATTTAATCGATGAAGTGCATATGTTGTCACGCAGCAGCTTTAATGCACTGTTGAAAACCTTAGAAGAGCCGCCGGAACACGTTAAATTCTTGTTAGCAACAACTGATCCTCAAAAATTACCTATTACTATTTTGTCGCGCTGTTTGCATTTGCACTTGAATGTGCTTGATACGTCGATAATTGGCGAGCAACTGAATCATATTTTACAATTAGAGCATATTGAGAGTGAACCAAAAGCGATTCAATTGTTAGCAAAAGCCGCGAATGGTAGCATGCGTGATGCGTTAAGTTTGACCGATCAAGCTATTGCACTTGGCAATGGTAAGGTCGATGCCGTTTCGGTTGCATCTATGTTAGGCACCTTAGATAAGGCCATCCCTTTTGCATTAGTTAATGCGCTTTATCAAGGCGATGGAAATGCGTTGATGCAACATATTGCCGCGGCGGCAATGCAAGGTGCTGATTGGGATAATTTATTGGCGGAAAGTATTGCGTTGTTGCACCAAATTGCATTATTGCAAGTGGTACCTACTGCCTTAGGTGATTATGCAGATCATGAGGAGCAGTTGCGCTTTTTAGCGCAATATATGGCGCCAAATGATGTGCAGTTGTTCTATCAAATTTTATTAATGGGGCGAAAAGAGCTCGCCTTTGTACCAGATAAGAAAATGGGCATTGAGATGAGCTTTTTACGAGCTTTAGCTTTTATGCCTAAAAATGTTGATTCGATTACTCCACCAGCTACAACCGTTAGCGAAACGGCTATTGGACATTCACCCATCGCAAAGTCTAATCCGCCAAAAATGGATCCGGCAACAGTAGCAACAACCTCGGTGACTTCTTCTCCGATCTCTACAATCAAAGAAACCAATAAGTCATCAGTTGAATCACAAGTTGAGGAACAACCACAAAAGCAAACCGACACACAATTATCTGCTTTTGCTGCCAATAATGCAGCATTACCACAACAGGCTAATCAAGCTAACAATGCTCTTTCGTCTGGATCTGATTCGTCGATATCGCTTCCTGAGGAAGCCTCATCCATCACTAAAAATATTTTAGAGATGCGAATGCAGTTAATTAAAGAGGAACAGAAGCCAAAAAAGTCTGAATCGGTTGATGTCAATCAACCAGCAAGCAACCTAGTTAAATCTAAATTGAAGCGCGTTAGTCCTGTGGCAAACTCAAACAGTAAGGTTGAGGTAGCGGTGGTTGATGAGTTGGATGATGAAGAAGAAATTACCGCAGAAAATTATCAATGGCAATCTAGTGGACTAAATGACGCTAAAAATGACTCGTTGATTGATGCGAAATCGGTTCGTGAATCGCTTAAAGTTGATAAAACACCAGAGATGACGAAAAAATTGGTTGAAGAGATGGTCAGTAAAGATGCTTGGAGTGCGGAAATTGAACAGTTGGAGATTGCACCGTTAATTAAGCAAATTGCGATTAATTCCTACCCTGAATTAATTGATGATAATCATATTATTTTGCATACGCGTTCGGCTGTGGAGCATCTAGCTAAATCGTCAGCAAATTGTATTAAGTTGCGAACTGCGCTGTCAAATTATCGTCAAAAAACACTCAATCTAGAGGTGGTGATTGATGATAATAAGGCTAATAAGACACCGTTAGAAATGCGTGAGGATTTATATCAACAAAAGCTTGAACAAGCTAAATTGACGATTCACCAAGATCCTAAAGTTGAGACGATTTGTCAATATTTTGATGCCAAGATTGATGAATCGAGTATTCGTCCTGTATAATTACAGACTAAATGTTTTTAATGAGGAATAATTATGTTTCCAGGTGGAAAAGGCGGTTTGGGTAATTTGATGAAACAAGCCCAACAAATGCAAGCAAAAATGCAGCAAGCTCAGGAAGAGATAGCTAAACTAGAGGTTACTGGAGAGTCTGGCGCGGGTATCGTTAAGGTTACCGTTAATGGTACACATAGTTGTAAACGGGTTGAAATCGATCCATCTTTATTAACCGAGGATGATAAAGAGATGTTAGAAGATCTGATCGCTGCTGCTTATAATGATGCCACTCGACGTTTGGAAGAAGCTCAAAAAGAGCGTATGGCTCAAGTTACTGGTGGCATGCAATTACCACCTGGTTTTAAAATGCCATTTTAATTTGGATAATTAACGCTATATTTTATTATTGGTTTTGCCAACTTGTGTTGGCAAAATTTCTATTTATCGCCTGTCTATTTATACAGTTTATCTTTATTAATTTTTTCCTATCAGGTAAACTAACTCACAATCGTTTTTTAATTCTAATTCAATCTTGATCATGCTAATTAGACTGATGTTGAAGGGTAGAAGTTATTTAATATCGGTCTTATTTGATTCAAATTGTTTGATTAACATTAATTATTAAGGATATGCTGTGATAGGTCGTTTACGTGGAATCATAATTGAAAAGCAACCACCCAAAGTGTTAGTTGAAGTTGGTGGTGTTGGCTATGAAGTTTTTATGCCAATGACCTGTTTTTATGAGTTGCCTGAAAATGGTAAAGAAGTAATTGTGTTAACTCATTTTGCCGTGCGTGAAGATGCTCAAGTGTTATATGGTTTTAATCATGAACAAGAACGAGAGCTATTTCGTGAGTTGATTAAAGTCAATGGTGTTGGACCTAAATTAGCGTTAGCTATTTTATCAGGAATGTCCGCCAGTCAATTTATTAGCGCAGTTGAACAAGGTGAAATTAAAACGTTAGTAAAATTACCAGGTGTGGGTACCAAAACGGCTGAACGATTGATTGTTGAGATGAAAGATCGTGTTAAACGATTTGGTGAAGAGTTAGCTAATATGAACGCAACTGTTGAGACTGGTAGCGTTAAAAAATCATCCAATCAAATTGAAGGTGAAGCGGTTTCTGCGCTTATTGCTCTAGGTTATAAACCGCAAGAAGCGAGCCGTATTATTAGCAAAGTCATAAAACCAGATATGGATTGTGAAACGCTAATACGTGAAGCATTAAAGTCAGCATTATAAAGAAAGTAGGGATCGATGATGATTGAAGCGGATCGTTTAATCGCACCACAGGCTCAAAAAGAAGAAGAGTCGCTAGATCGAGCTATTCGTCCTAAATATCTGGATGAATATATTGGTCAACCTCAAGTGCGTGAGCAGATGAAAATTTTTATTCAAGCAGCTAAGCAACGCAGTGATGCACTTGATCATGTTCTAATTTTTGGCCCACCAGGCTTAGGTAAAACAACATTGGCCAATATTGTCGCTAATGAAATGAATGTTAATTTGCGCACAACTTCTGGTCCTGTGTTAGAAAAAGCAGGTGATTTAGCGGCAATGTTAACCAATTTAGAGCCGAATGATGTGCTATTTATTGATGAAATCCATCGTTTATCCCCTGTTGTTGAAGAAATCTTATATCCTGCAATGGAAGATTATCAGCTCGATATTATGATTGGTGAAGGTCCTGCTGCACGCTCAATCAAAATTGATTTACCACCGTTTACGCTCATTGGCGCAACCACACGAGCTGGTTCTTTAACATCGCCATTACGTGATCGTTTTGGAATTGTGCAACGCCTTGAGTTTTATCGGGTTGAGGATTTGGAATATATTGTAAGCCGTAGCGCAAAATTTTTAGGGATGGATCTCTCTAAAGAAGGCGCTTACTTAATTGCTAAACGTTCACGAGGAACTCCGCGCATTGCCAATCGTTTATTGCGACGGGTACGAGATTATGCGGATGTGAAATCTAAAGGTATTATTGATGAACGTATTGCCACACAAGCTTTAGATATGTTAGATGTCGACAATGCAGGCTTTGATTATATGGATCGTAAGTTACTACTGGCTATTATCGAAAAGTTTATGGGTGGACCAGTAGGATTAGACAATATTGCCGCTGCAATAGGCGAAGAACGTGAAACCATTGAAGATGTGTTGGAGCCTTTTTTGATTCAACAGGGCTATATTCAAAGAACGCCAAGAGGACGAATTGCAACTCCGCATGCTTATCGACACTTTGGTATTGTTCAAGATGATTAATTAGACTAATTTACAATTAGATTAATTTACATTCAGTTTAAATTACCGAATATTTGATAAAACACCGCCGATTGGCGGTGTTTGCTGTTGTAGTATAAATTAACCGAGTTCTTTTTCAGTAAAAATACCACTGAATAAATCAGTACTAAGATAACGTTCACCTGAAGATGGTAAGATAACCACGATGGTTTTATTGGCATTTTCTGGTAGTCGCGCCAAGCGGTCAGCAGCAAATACTGCCGCACCGGATGAAATTCCCGCTAAGATGCCTTCTTTTTCCATTATTATTCGTGCCGTTTCGATGGCTTCTTCGTTAGAGACTCTTTCGACCAAATCAATCAAGCTTAAATCCAAGTTATCAGGAATAAATCCAGCCCCAATACCTTGTATTTTATGTGGTCCTGGTTTGATAGGTTCACCTGCAAGCGCTTGAGTGATGACTGGTGAGGTAGTTGGTTCGACTGCGACCGCAGTAATATTTTTACCTTGGATCTTTTTAATGTATTTGGTTACGCCGGTAAATGTTCCACCTGTACCAACACCGGCAATAAAAATATCGATTTGGCCATCAGTATCAAGCCAGATTTCTGGTCCGGTAGTTTTTTCGTGAATTTCTGGATTGGCGGGATTACTAAATTGTTGAAGCATGATATTTTGTTTTGGGTTGCTGGCAACGATTTCTTCTGCTTTTTCGATGGCACCTTTCATCCCTTTGCTCGCTTCGGTTAATATTAGATTGGCGCCTAAAGCTTTAAGAAGTTTGCGGCGTTCAATACTCATACTTTCTGGCATAGTTAAGGTTAACTTATAACCGCGAGCAGCAGCCACTGCGGCTAATGCAATACCGGTATTGCCACTGGTTGGTTCAATAAGTTCAACATCAGGGGTGAGTAAACCTCTTTTTTCGGCATCCCAAATCATATTTGATGCAATACGACATTTTATGCTGAAGCTAGGATTACGAGATTCGATTTTGGCTAATATATTACCTTTACCAAAATGTTTTAATCGAACTAAAGGCGTATGACCAATGGTTTGGGAATTATCATCAAATATTTTACTCATGTTAGTATCCTTTTTATTGCCTAATGATAAATAGCATTTAGTTAGTGCTAATAAGTAATACCATTATAAATACAACGATAAAAGATGAAACTAATTAATAATTATAACAATATACATTTTAGTCATAAGCAAAAAATAATGAGAAAAATGACTGACATCAAAGATGTTAGAATACTAATTGGAAAAACGTGTTAGTTGCTAAATTCCATCCCCCCATAACAATCATTGATGGATTTACTATTTTATCCATTCTTGAACTTTTAATCTGCAAAAGATAATATCTAAAATAATATGAAATATTCCAACAAAATGATTAAATAATAAAGTTGTTTATCTCATCAAATAACATTGCAATTATGATTGCGACTAACAAATACCAACGATAACATTACTAAAAGAATAGTTAGGATTGATATAGATGATGGATTTAGATATTGAAAAATCAATTACTGCTATAGAAAAAGGTAAAGTTAGAGGTTTTGATGAAGTAAAGGAAATAAATGGTGAAAATTATTTATTCGAATATGCTTTTAAAAAATAGGATGAAAAATACCATACCTATTTTTCCATATACCGGAAAATAAAATGACAATGTTTGAAGACTTTACCATTGAAGACTATGCCACTGAAGACTATGCCATTGAAGAAATTAGTAGGTTTTCCAATATAGAAGACGCTTTAAATTATTTTAGAGGGCAACGCATTGAAATTAAAAAATTTTCTGCTATTAAAGGAGCACTACCTTTTTAGAGGATAGAAGAAGTCGATTAGCAAGTTAAATGATAAAAAACAATATTCAAAACACCAGCAATGGCTGTTTGTCGATAGAAAAAAGATAATAAAAGCAAAGCAATTAATATTAAAGGTAAAAATGTATGCTTATAGATGATGCTTTACGTAAATTTGTAGAATCCTTTCAAAATAGTGGTGAACCGCTAGGAGTAATGAAGTATTCTGATACGAAATTGCAGGCTGATAAAATTGACCTTCCATTGACTGGAGAGATTTTGTACTTTTATGACCATTTAATACTTGAAGATGGGCCATTTTTTGGATGCAATCCTTGGATTAGTATTATCGAAAGAAATAGATTCAAAAGGATACTTGAAGGTTGGGACAATAATCCTGAATGGAAAGATAGTTATATCATATTTGCTGAATGTAATGGTGATGTATTGTTTTGCGATTCATCTGACCTTAAATCTCCAGTTTATGGTAGTGTACAGATGGAGATGTATAAATTGACTGACTCATTAAGTGAATTTTTGATTATTTATTCAAAATTTATTGAGGTGGAACAGATTGAATTTGGCGGGGATGTGACTGATGATGATTTTAATCCCAAACCTGAATATTTATCAAGAATTGAAGAGGAATTAAACAAAAATCTTTCTTCTAAGTTGTATATTGATAATTTTATGTATTTTTTCTTTGGATAGTTGAATAGATAAACGGGTAAAATTTTTCTTCATCACACTCTTTTATACCACAAAAGTGCCTATCCAACAGAAATCAACCGGTACCTTTGGAACTAATGTACTGGTTACTAATCTCACAAGATTTGAATCTACTAATATAATCGTAATTGAGTTAATTCCATTAGCTATTATCTCTATTTAAATAGATTTATGATTATTTTGGATAACTTATCTTATTTTATATCCAATCTAATATAATTTTTTTGATATATTTTTTATTCACTTTGCAAATAGAACAGTTACTTTTTGCAGTATAGCTAAAGTTGTGGTTACAATTTGATTGTTTATGCATTCACCAATTAAAAAACATCTTACACGTTTAATGTTGCTACACCTTCGGATCGATTATTGTGCTTATATTCATTTTTTCCATTTTTAGGTTTGCCATAAAATTTTTGATAAAAACTGTTTTTGTATAAACTTCAGATGGTTAAGTTGCCATATATCTATATCTTGCCGTGTGATTTTAAGCTTAATAATTTAGCTTTATCTTTAAAGCTTTATCTTTAATTTCGTCTTAATATCGCTATACACCTTAATTTTGTTGCATGGATTACCTATATTATTCAATTAATAATTATAAGCGAATGATTCGGGTTATTAATGCTGAACTTTAATTGTGATTTGATGGCTATAGATTTCTAAATTAAAATATCAACAATGTCACTAAATCATTACGCCTAGTATGATTTAATTGAATTAGATTTTATTTTATTAGGAGAGAAGCTGTATAATTTATTATGGTTAGCATTAACCATCATTTAGTTTCTGAAAAATTTGAAAAAACAAAAGTCTCAAGATTAAACATACATTTTTTTTCATAACTTGAATTAGCATTACTCAACAATACAACTGTTTGCAATTTATTATTATCTCTATACCAAATAGCATAAACACCATAAAATTCGGATGAAGGCATCTTAGGATTGGCAATACAATATCCATTTTCATCATATATGAACATATTCTTTTCACCGTTTTCTTTATAGTCAGATATGATTAATATTTGATTTAAAAATTTAATTTCCACTACCTGAAAAACTTTCATTTTAAAATTTTTGCTTATGGTTGAATTACAGTTCATCCAAGATATGTTTCTTCCAGAAGAGTCTACTGTAAGATTACTAATCATTATTACTTATTCCATTACATAATTAAACGTTAAAGCGTTTAGATATTTTACGCGCCTAGCAATTATCGCACCATATTAATTAACTTGGGCAATGAATTTCACCAAAAAAAGCTCACTATAATGGTATTTAGCTATTGCTGTTTTTATCTTGTTGTAGCGATATCATTATTGGCAGAATGATGACAAATATAATTATAGTAGACTTAAATATATCCAAACAGAACTTTATCGGTTAATGCCATTATTGTATTTGCGTTATGAATAATATAAAGATTTAACCTAAAAAACTCTTAGCTATGCCATTATTTCAATAAATTCTTCTTAAACTTACAATGAGTTGTGAGCATGAAAATTAACGACAACTTAGTTATCACCTCAATTAGCTTTTTTTACCACTGCATTAACCATAATCAATAAAACTGATTGCATAAGATAAAAAAATATTTTAATTTTAGAGATTAGTCATTTAAAAGGAGAAGAAATGCGAGACCAAAAAGAGAGAGTGTATAGTATTGAACTATTAGTAAAAAATGAATTTAGATATGCCTTAGCGGTCAATTTAATCACTCAAGAGCAGCATGACAACTATTTACAAGAGCTTAAAATACTAACCGATTATATTTATGAAAAGTATAAAGATTTTCCTGGTTTTTACGATGAAGATTGGTTAAAAATTAATGCCTATTATGAAAGGGTTATTGCGCTTGACTTTGTAAGACCCTATATCAAAGAGGATTTAGAATATTTCTGGCTTATAGAGATGTAAAAATGAATATTGATGTCACGAAGAAAGTTAATGTATTATATAAAAAATGCAATTAGTGGATAAGACTCAGGTCATCGCTAATTTTAACCAAATTTATCTGAATTAATATCCATTCCTGCCAACTTCCTTCAATTCGCTTTATAAGTATAAAATCTATTGACTCTTTTAAGGTTGCTAATTAATTATATTAAAATATAAATTCTTACAATATTTAAAAACATTAATCAGCTAAAAAATAAGTTATCACCTCAATTAGCTTTTTTTACCACTGCATTAACCATAATCAATAAAACTGATTGCATAAGATAAAAAAATATTTTAATTTTAGAGATTAGTCATTTAAAAGGAGAAGAAATGCGAGACCAAAGAGAAAGGATGTATATTATTGAAAGTACAATGAAAAATGAATTTGAATATGCCTTAGAGGTCAATTTAATCACTCAAGAGCAGCATGACAACTATTTACAAGAGCTTAAAGCACTAACTGATTATATTTATGAAAAGTATAAAAATGATCTCTGTTTTTACGATGAAGATTGGTTAAAAATTCATGCCTATTATGAAAGGGTTATTGCACTTAGTTTTGTGAGAGAACGTACTAAAAACAATCTAGAATATACATGGCTTATAGAGATGTAAAAAGGATTTTGATACTATGAACGAAGTTGATGAACTATATGAAAAAATTCAATTAGCGGATGAATCTCTGCCTACTCCTAATTTTAACCAAACTAATGTCAATTATCCTAAAAACCCCTATACCAATGAAATCTACGAAGCTAATGATTTATACAGATATGGTCATCGAAAAGGATTTAACGAAACGTGTTGGTTAACTGAGGAGGAAATAAAGGCTAAAGGATTACAGTTAAAACCCGATGAAATAGCAAATTTTATCGAAAGTGATTTATATCAAAATGATACTCATTATAGAAATGTTAAATTTTATAATGTTGAGCAGTTAGATAAGGCCTCTTTTGACACTTTACCCATAGATGTAAAACCTACTCCGAGTTGGGTTAGAAATGATGCTGCTGAAGAAGTTATGAAAGCACAAAAGATTGCAATATTGCATAATAGTTGTTCTAGTCCTCGTTATAATCCTATCAATCACTCTATTCATATGCCACATCCTTCACAATATGATACCGCGGAAGGTTATTATAATGACTTGTTTCATGAATTTGGACATTCAACGGCTAAACAATTAAATCGAACTCCGACTACTCTAGCGGAAACAGTAGTTTTTGCAAGAAAAGAAGCATTAGTTGCCGAACTGACAGCAATCAAACTGTGTGGGTTATTCAAAATATGATAAGAGTTTAGCATATATTAAATATAATTTAGCTAAATTTGATAATGATATGCTAGAGCAGAAAAGTGAGTTAGGAAATGCTTTGCATGAAACGGATAAAGTCTATAATTTAATATTTGACAATTGTCCAGAGGACTTAAGGGCATTATTAAAAGCACTGCAATCTAGTGAAAATGCAGCAATATCAAAGCAAACAGCCGCCAGTATGGAGTTTTAATGGTGGCTGTTGTTTATATGTTGATCCTCGGTAAAAAGTAGCCAAATTATGCCTAGCTCGAAAGATCAACTCAGCCAAACTACCTCAATGATTAAATTCATTAACGACAAAAAAATAATGCGAATGATATATTGCAAATAACTATCATATTACTTCATGAAATGAATTATGGATGCTTTAAGTTTTTATATTGATAATTTTTTATCTAATAACAAAAAAGAGCGTTGGCAAATTCTAGCCAAGGGAAAATGGCAAAATTTTGCTAATTAAATCAATAATCTGGATAAACATTTAAACAATAGTTGTCACCAAATTGAGAATAACTGTCTAGATAAATTTAAAGATATTGTTAAGCAATATAATATCAACTCCGGATATTATTATGACTTTTATTCAAAAACATTAGAATTAACACAGATGATTTTAAGGATATTTGTGATGATAGTTTTTAGTTTGTCTAGAGCAAAGAATAGCTTTCTTTTTTATCATGATGGATGAATATGGTTTGGTAAAATCAATTAATTTATTAAATTAATCCGGTATACTATTTTCCATTTCTAATTCAATTCTTGTTATCGCTTGTTGGCAGCGATATATTCGATTGTCAAGGGCGGCTAATCTAGTGTGATCTATTAACTTTGGTGAGAGTTCAAATTCATACTTCATCTCTTGTAATCGTCGTAAATAATCTAAATGTCTTGAGTGTTTTTCTACTAATGTTTCTTGAATAATATCCTCAGGAGTTGGTTTACGGAGATGTACTGTGGCAAGTTCACGTGTTAGGGCGGTGATTTGGTTAATAAGTTTTTCAGATAAAAATTCAATTTGAGTTAGTTTTTGTAAGCGTGTTGCATCACAAAGTGCTTGATAGGTTTGTTTGATTTTGTCCAAATAGAATTGAAGATTAGTTTCAATCTTACTCGTATTAAACAGATGTTCATCAAAATAGAGCTCTTGATAGGAGTGTTGATCGGCTAAGTTGATCTGCTGTTCAAGTTCATTTATTTGAGTTTTTAATTTGTCCAAAAATTTTTGCATGGATCTATCTTCATTATTGATTATCGTTATCTTGTCCAAAATAATTACCTAAATGAATTTTAGATAAGTTTATAAGTTTCATTAACGATGCAAAAGTTAATTTTTCATTTGGATTTTTATTTGGACTTAATACTTTTTTTTCAATTAGTTGTAATTTAATTCGGTTATAGTTGTCAACTAAATTGAGTGGTAAAGGTGATTGGGATCGATAGCCTAACCATAAGATCCCTTGGATAGGTAAGCTTAAAGTAAATAAAATGGTGATGATTGTTACCACTAATTGTGCGGGTAAATAATATTGCCAAAGAATTAGACCGATGATGATTGGCGGTAAAATTTTTTTTGCCATTTTGATGTAGTTTATAATTTTTAATTCAGGAAATGAGTAGGATAGTCCTTTATCATTTGGGCAAATATCCATATATGTTTGTCCTTGTTTAAAAATTTTAACTAAGTTCATCTGCTTTGGATTCCTCGACATTCACATTTTATTGTCTTAAAATAGTGCCATTCAAATTGGGGGCTCTCTTTATTTTATATCAAAATTCAAGATATCAGAAGTCGCCTTGTATAACACATAGATTATTTAGTCATGTGTAGAGTTACCAATTTTGATTGGTATAAATCTTTTATTCAATTTATAGGAATTACTATGTCATCAAGTAATAACGCTCTCGTTCTGAATTGTGGAAGTTCATCTTTAAAATTTGCGATCATAAACCCTGAAAATGGCGATGAATTTTTGTCTGGCTTAGCTGAATGTTTTCACCTTCCTGATGCTCGTATAAAATGGAAATTAGATGGTGAAAAGCAAGAAGCTTCTTTAGGTGCTGGTGCGGCTCATAGCGAAGCGATTAGATTTATCGTTAATAACATTTTTCCACAAAAACCAGAATTATTAGACAGTATAAAAGCAATTGGGCACCGTATTGTTCATGGCGGTGAAAAATATACCCAATCAGTTGTGATTGATGATTCCGTTTTAAAAGGTATTGAGGATGCAGCTGCTTTTGCTCCTCTACATAATCCAGCTCATTTAATCGGTATTCGTGAAGCTTTTGCTGCATTTCCACATTTAAAAAATAAAAATGTTGCCGTTTTTGATACCGCTTTCCATACTACAATGCCTAAAGAAGCATATTTATATGCCATTCCTAATGAATTATATACTAAGTATGGTGTTCGTCGTTATGGTGCACATGGTACTAGCCACTATTATGTAAGTCGTGAAGCAGCAAGATTACTCAATAAGCCAGTTGATCAAACAAATGTGATCACTTGTCACTTAGGTAATGGTGCGTCAATTACAGCCGTGAAAAACGGTAAATGTGTTGAAACTTCTATGGGTTTAACGCCGCTTGAAGGTCTTGTTATGGGAACACGTAGTGGTGATATCGATCCGGCTATTATGTTTTTCTTACATGACAATTTAAATATGTCTGTTGCTGATATTAATAACTTATTAAATAAAAAATCTGGTTTACTAGGTTTAACTGGTGTTAGCAGTGACTGTCGTTATGTAACTGATAATGCAGATAAAGATGAAAATGCTAAAAATGCCTTAGAAGTGTTTGTTCATCGATTAGTAAAATATATCGGTGGTTATGCAATGCTATTAGATGGTCGTTTAGATGCAATTGTATTCACTGGCGGTATTGGTGAAAATGCTGAAGGGATTCGCCGTAAAACACTAGAAAAATTAAACATTCTAGGTTTTGAGATTGATCAAGAACGTAATTTAGCAGCACGTTTTGGTAACGGTGGTGTCATCACTAAAGATGGTTCAGCTATCGCAATGGTTATCCCAACTAATGAAGAACTTGTCATTGCACAAGATGCTGCACGCTTAACAGCTTAAGAATTTTAAAACCGCCGTTAAGGCGGTTTGTTTTTGGATTTAATAAAGAATTAAGAGGAAACATATTATGTCTCGTACCATTATGCTGATTCCAACTGGTACTAATGTTGGATTAACAGGTGTAAGTCTTGGTGTTATTCGAGCAATGGAACGTCAAGGTATTAATTTAAATGTATTTAAACCTATTGCACAACCAAGATCTGGTGGTGATGCTCCAGATAATACTACAACTTTAGTTAGCAACAATACATCAATTCCAACTCTAAAACCTTTAAAAATGAGTCATGTAGAAAACTTATTAGGTTTAAATCAACAAGATGTATTAATGGAAGAAATTGTCGCACTTTACGCCGAAAATACTAAGGGTGCTGATGTTGTTTTAGTTGAAGGTATTGTACCGACCACGGATTATCCATTTGCGAATGAATTAAATAATAATATCGCCAAAACGCTAGGCGCAGAAATTATTTTTGTTGTGAATATGGGTAAAGATAGCCCAGAGCAGTTAAAAGATCGTATTGAGATTGCTCGATCTAATTTTGGTGGTATTAAAAATGATAAGATCATTGGTGTGATCGTCAATAAAGTAAATGCACCGGTTGAAGAGCAAAATCTTGCTCGCCCAGATGTGGTTGAAATTTATCATACCCCTAAATTTGACGGTAAAAAAATCACAATTAAAGATTTAAATGAACATAGTCCTTTACCGGTACTTGGTTGTATTCCTTGGAATATCGATTTAAGTGCTTGTCGTACCTATGATATAGCTAACCATTTGCAAGCTAAAATCATCAATGAAGGTGGCATTAAAAACCGTCGTATTAAGCATGTTTCTTTCTGTTCACGTAGTGTTCCAAATATCATTAATCACCTCCAACCTAACGCGTTACTTGTAACTTCTGCCGATCGTGCTGATGTGTTAGTAACAATTTGTTTAGCTGCTATGAATGGAGTGGCAATTGGTGGTGTATTACTAACCGGTGGTTATGACATTGACGAAAATGTCTCTAAATTATGTCAACCAGCATTTGATACAGGTTTACCAATATTTACAGTTAAAACTAACACTTTCCAAACTTCAATCAACTTACAACAATTTAATTTAGAAATTCCTGTCGATGATAAAGAGCGTATGGATAATACTCAAAACTTTGTTGCCGACCATATTGATGCAAGTTGGATTAAATCTTTAAAAGAAGTAGTTAGTTCAGCTCATCGTCTATCTCCTCCTGCATTCCGTTATCAATTAACTGAACTGGCACGTAATGCGAAAAAAGTAGTGGTATTACCAGAAGGTGACGAACCTAGAACAATTAAAGCGGCTGCAATTTGTGCTGAACGTCAAATTGCTAAATGTGTGTTAATTGGTAATCCTGATGAAGTACGAAAAGTAGCTGCATCTCAAGGTGTTACTTTAGGTGCTGGTGTTGAAATTGTTGATCCAGAACGTATTCGTGACAAATATGTACCTCGATTAGTTGAATTACGTAAAAACAAAGGTATGACCGAAGTTATTGCGCGTGAACAATTAGCGGATAACGTGGTACTTGGTACAATGATGCTTGAAGCAAATGAAGTTGATGGTTTAGTATCTGGTGCAGTGCATACCACCGCTAATACTATTCGTCCTCCACTACAATTAATCAAAACAGCACCAGGCAGTTCACTTGTGTCATCAGTGTTCTTTATGTTGATGCCAGACCAAGTGTATATCTACGGTGACTGCGCGATTAATCCAGATCCGAATGCACAAGAACTTGCGGAAATCGCTATTCAATCAGCAGATACCGCTATTGCCTTCGGTATTGAACCACGTGTTGCTATGATCTCTTATTCAACCGGAAGTTCAGGTCAAGGTGCTGATGTTGAAAAAGTGAAAGAAGCTACAAGAATAGCTCAAGAAAAACGTCCAGATTTAATGATTGATGGACCGTTACAATATGATGCGGCAGTGATGCCAGATGTGGCTAAATCTAAAGCTCCAAATTCACAAGTAGCGGGTAAAGCGACAGTGTTTATCTTCCCAGATTTAAATACTGGTAATACCACTTACAAAGCGGTACAACGATCAGCTGATCTTGTCTCAATTGGACCTATGTTACAAGGTATGCGTAAGCCTGTTAACGATCTATCACGTGGTGCTTTAGTTGACGATATCGTTTATACTATTGCACTAACTGCTATTCAATCTGCACAAGAACAAAATGCTAGCAAATAGTTAAAATCTATGTTTTAATTTATGAGAGGTTTTTCTATAACCTCTCAATTTTCCTGTCTCACAAGTCTTATCATTTTTATAAATGACAAAATTAGTTAAGGATGATGTAAGTTTTACATTGTTTAATGCTGTTTTTTGATCTTATTCTCATAATTATTGAATATTTTTTGGTTAATATTTAAATAATTTTTTATTTGTAACCTATATTTCTGTAATTCAATCATGTGGTTACATTTGCTGTTATGCCTCACCTCTTTAATTATTTAATTAAAAAAATGACGGTTTTGCGTCTCTATTTCTACATTAAAAAAATTAGGTTTTATTTTTCCAAATAGATCAATTTCTCATTAATTTTACAAAAGGTAGAACGAAATGAATTGTCTTAATCATGACTCCATAAGAGTTATTGCACCAAATATATATCATGACACTTCATGGAATGAGGCAGAAGTATTAGGTGCTATGGTTTGGTTGTGGAACAGAAACTCATATTACCGAAATGCTGCCATAAACTCGGCGGTGGAAACATTACTACCTATCATTCAGTCTAAAAATTTCATTTTACTCATTAAAAATAACCGACCCTTGGGTTATCTCAATTGGGCTTATTTGAACTCAGATGAAGAATGTCAATATTTAAATAAAACTGATAGTTATATAAATTTTGTTCAATGCAATACCAAAGATGATAGCAAAAATTTATGGCTTTTATCTTTTTTTTGTCCATTTGGATTGAATGAATCTCTCTTAATGAAATCAATATGTAAAAAAGTCCTAAAAAATAATCTCTGCTTTTTTGGTTATCACAAATCGAAAACAAAAACTGTCGTAAAAAAAGTTCAATGTTAGAGTCTATAAGGATTAAATTATGAATCGAATATACCAAACTAAATATAATTTTATTACTGGTACTAGCATAGTTTGTTCTGAATTGACACGACGTGTTAGTAAAGTAATGATAACGGTTTCAATTTTGTCTGCCTCCGCCTCGTCTTTTGCGTTAGATTGTACACCGAGTGCTAATGGATCATATTTAGTCGGTCAAAATAACCCTAGTTGCAATAATATAAAGGAGGCAACTGTAACGCAAACAGGTAATGCAAGTTTCTATATTTTAACAAGGAGTAAATTACATGAACAACTTAATGTTGGTGATACAACCCTTACTGCAAATGTCAGAGGCGATTATACTGGTTTAGGTAACCAATATACTTATGGTGTTTACGGTAGTTCAATTAATGCTGGTAATTTAAATTTTACTATTAATAATAATGGTAATGTGTTGGGGTTGATTACCTACAACAACGTCGATATAACCGCTAAAGATGTTGCATTAAATATAAACGATAATTATACCCGTGGTCAAAACTCTAGTGGTGGGGTTGAAGCTTATGGAATATTAGCTGGCTCAGCCGTTAATTCAGCTGAAGGAAACACCTATAATGGTAAATATAGCACAATTACAGTAGATAAACTGACAATCAATCAAACAACATCAGGAGGTAAAACTTCACCGTTATTAAATAATGGTATTCGCGCTATTCAAGGTGCATATACTAATAGCGGCGATGGTTCAACCGGCCGAGTTATTGTTAATGATGATTTGGATATGACGTTGACAGGTAATCGTGCTGTAGGTATTTATGTATCTGGTAATGCAAGCAATTATAAGGGAGCCAACGAGACAGGTTCTAATGGTCAATTGACGCCAATAGTGATTTTAAAAGGTGCTAAAAATAGTATTGTTTTGAATAAAGGTAGTGATAGTTCATCAATAGATTGGGACAGTAGTGGTATTAAATTAGGTAAGACACGTAATATGGGGGAAGGCCCCGGTATTTTAGAATCTCACGGCGAACTCACCATTGATACGACTAATGCTTTAAATGGTTCTGGTATTAAAATGGTGCGAAATTCTTTATTAAAAGCTGATTATGATGCTAGTTCGACAATTATCAAGACCAATGGTTATGCACTTGAAATAGGTACCCATGATGATACTACTTCAAATGGCGAATTTGAACAAGCTGCCTCACATAATGTTAGTGCCAGCTTTAAAAATGCCATATTTACTACTAATGGTACCAGTGCTGATCCTGTTATTAGTGGTTCGGTCGGTCGTAAAGATTTAATATTTGTCGATCAAGGGCAAGTCAATACCGTTTTATCTTTCAGTGGTGATAAAACAGATCTTACGGCAAATGATGCTGGTTATATTATCAATGTGAGTGGCAATTATACCGCTCCTGGATATCAATTCTTTTCTAACACTTATGATCAAACTGGTGATGAACAGAACCATGATGCCTATCAAGCGTCATCGGTTACCTTTAATGCTTCTGATAAAGGTAGTATGACTGGGCTAGTTTATAAAGGGTTGGTTAAAACTGAAGAGGGTGAAGTATTAGATACCGATAAAACGCCATCACTTAATTTAAACTTAAATAATGGTTTTACTTGGAATTTGAAAGCAAATGGCGCTAATAAAACCGCATTATTTGATAATTTGACCTTAGCCAATGGCGCAGTACTTAATGCGGCATTTGATAATGCCGGCGATAATGAATTTGTTTTACAAGGCAATGTTACCAATGATGGTGGCATTATCAGTATGGATAACCGTTCACATGGAGAATATAATGATATTTTAACCATTCAAGGTAACTATTTTGCATCCAATAATGCGATAGTTAAGATGAATACATTATGGAATAATCCAAGTGATACTTATGCAAACAGTTCGCAATCAGACTTACTGAAAATTATGGGTGAAGTTAAGGGTTTGACCAAAATCATACCTGTTGATACCAATGGCGATGAAAATGTTATTGATGGCAATATACATCAAGTTGCTACCGTATTGAATAGTATACCGATTATTAAAATAGAAAAATCAACCACCGTAAACAATTTTACTGGAGATGCTCAAACCAAAGGTGCGACTGAAATTCAATTAGCAAAACGCCAAACAGCTAATGGTGATGAATACTATTGGACGATGGAGGCTGCTAAGCCAGTAACTCCGCCATCGCCACCAGAACCGCCAACACCACCGGGACCGCCGTCGCCGCCAGAACCGCCAACACCACCGGGACCGCCATCGCCACCAGAACCGCCAACACCACCGGGACCGCCGTCACCGCCAGAACCACCATCACCACCGGGACCGCCGTCACCGCCGTCACCACCAGTGCCTCCGACGCCACCGAAAAAAGTGATTTATTCACATGCAGTGGCCGGATATGTTTCAATGCCACGAGTAAACCAAGAGCAAGGTTTATTAAGTATTGGTACTTTGCATGAACGTAGAGGTAGCTTTACCAATTTTAATTTAGCAAATTGTAGTACCTGTGATAACTATCTAAGTGAAACATGGGGAAGAATATTAGGAAAACATCTAAAATTAGATGGGAAAAAACGGCTGAATTTAGAAACTGATGTCTATGGATTACAACTTGGTCATGATCTAGTAAATAATTTATTTGCCGATGGTAGCCACAATTATATCGGAGCCTATTTTTCATATACCAAAGCCAATACTGATTTTTCCGATAAATATCGTGCAGTTAATGGTTTAATTGCTCATAACAAAAAAACAGGTAAAGGTACCTCGGAAGCATTTAGCCTTGGATTAACTAATACTTATTTTTCAATTGATAATAGTTACATCGATTTAGTTGGCCAATTCTCGGCATTACGAAACAAATATGATGCGCATAAAAGCACTAGTTCAATTCACCAAAATGGCTTTGCTGTAGCGGTTTCGGCAGAAACAGGATATGCTTTTAATTTTGGCCAAAATAATATTAAGCAAAGTGATTGGTCAATGGAACCACAAATGCAACTTGTCTATCAATATATTGATTTGGATAACTTTAAGGATAAATATCGAAGTGTGGATCAAAATAACCAAAAACTACTTCGTGGTCGCATTGGTGTTCGATTGGCTTACAATGACCTGGCGCAATCACAACAAATCTCTTCTTTTTATACTATAGCCAATGTTTGGCACGATTTTATTAAACCAAGTAGTATTGAAGTGGGTAGAGACCGTTTAAGTGAAAAATATAACAGTAGTTGGGGGGAAATTGGTTTAGGCGCAAAAACACCAATAGTTAAAGATACCTATTTATATGGTGATGCGCGCTTCGAACATAATTTCAGTAGTGCTGAACATCAAGGTTATCGCGGTAATATTGGTGTTGAGCACAAATGGTAAGACATAAAATTGCTTAGTTTTATCTATTTATATATACGTAGTAATTTGCTCCATAGTTGCTACGTATATATTTTTTTTATTATTCATAAACTATTTTCAAAAATTTTCCACAACTCTTACTTCACATGTCTATTAAATTATCTCCATTACGCAGTTTATTTCTCTAAGTAAGTTATCGATCTATTAATACATAGACACAATATACAAAAAAAATACTGCTACGCTATTTAAGCATAATAATTAGATGATACAATAGCCTCCAATTTTTGTATTAGCCCATATTTTAGGAATTAAAATTGATGAATAAAGACATCCACCAACAGCGTATATTGATTTTGGATTTTGGTTCACAAGTAACGCAATTAATTGCTCGACGAGTTCGCGAAATCGGTGTGTATTGTGAACTGTGGCCGTGGGATGTTTCGGAAGAGAAAATTAAACAGTTTAATCCTAAAGGCATTATTTTATCGGGTGGTCCGGAAAGTACAACCGAGCAAAATAGCCCTCGTGCACCTGAATTTGTATTTAATGCAGGAGTGCCGGTATTAGGGATTTGCTATGGTATGCAAACAATGGCGATCCAAGTAGGTCATGGCGGACAAGTTACAGCATCTAATCAACGTGAGTTTGGTTATGCTAAAGTTGATATTGTTGCAAAATCCAAATTAACAGAGGGTATTTTAGATAGCACGAATGATGCGGGTATTGAGCAACTCGATGTTTGGATGAGTCATGGTGATAAAGTCACTGCTTTACCTGACACATTTACCGTAATCGGTCAAACAGAAACCTGTCCATTTGCCATTATGGCAAATGACGAAAAACAGTTTTATGGTGTACAGTTCCATCCAGAGGTAACCCATACTGTTAAAGGATTTGAATTATTACAACGTTTTGTAATTGATATTTGTCATTGTGAAAAATTATGGACACCATCTTCTATTATCACTGATGCGGTGGCCCGTATCAAAGAGAAGGTGGGCAAGGATAAAGTATTATTAGGTCTTTCTGGTGGCGTTGATTCATCTGTTACCGCACTTTTATTACATCAAGCCATCGGCGATCAGCTAACCTGCGTTTTTGTGGATCAGGGTTTACTACGTTTAAATGAAGCACAGCAAGTAATGGAGATGTTTGGTGATAAATTTGGTTTAAATATTATTGCTGTTAATGCTGAAGATCGCTTTATGGCAGCACTAAAAGGTGAAGCCGATCCAGAAGCTAAACGTAAAATCATTGGTCGTGAATTTGTCGCAGTTTTCGATGAAGAAGCAGCAAAACTTAAAGATGTAAAATGGCTTGCTCAAGGGACTATTTATCCTGATGTTATTGAATCTGCGGCGGCTAACACCGGTAAAGCCCATGTCATCAAATCTCACCACAATGTGGGTGGATTACCTGAAGATATGAAAATGGGCTTAGTTGAACCGTTACGTGAATTATTCAAAGACGAAGTACGTAAAGTCGGTCTGGAACTTGGTTTACCATACGATATGCTTTATCGCCACCCATTCCCTGGACCAGGTTTAGGTGTACGGGTATTAGGTGAAGTGAAAAAAGAGTACTGTGATTTATTGAGACAAGCGGATGCTATCTTTATCGAAGAACTCTACAAAGCCGATTTATATCACAAAGTTAGCCAAGCCTTTACCGTATTTTTACCGGTACGCTCGGTTGGCGTTATGGGCGATGGCCGTCGCTATGATTGGGTTGTCTCACTGCGTGCGGTTGAAACCATCGACTTCATGACCGCTCATTGGGCGCATCTTCCTTACGACTTTTTAGGAAGAGTATCAAACCGTATCATTAACGAAGTTAATGGCATATCACGAGTGGTTTATGATATCAGCGGCAAACCGCCTGCGACTATTGAGTGGGAATAATGTTCTCTTTTTGTTATTAATATAAATCAATATTTAAAAAGCCAGTGATATCAATAGTGTTACTGGCTTTTTTGTCTTTTTTAATCCATATTAATCCAGCACATTTTTTAGATTTTACCGTAAAAAATAACGGTAAAAATTTTTATATACTGTGATATGCTATATTTTTACCGTTCAAGGTTGCGGTAAAATTTAATTAGCTTTTAAGGGGGAGATATGTTGACTGAAACCAAATTGAAGGCATTAAAATCCAAGGATAAAGTCTATAAAATTTCGGATCGTGATGGCTTATACGCTACTGTTGCTAAATCTGGCAAATCACATTTAGATTTGATTACAAAATTAATGAACGCCGAAAGATTTTAACAATTGGTAAATATGGTATTATATCGCTAGGTGAAGCTCGAGAGAAACTGATAAATGCCAAGAAATTATTAGCTCAAGGCGTTTCCCAAGCGACAGAAAAACAACGTATAAAAGAACAAGGAAAATTAAATCATTTTAGTAATTGGCTAGAAAAGTAGCTAAAAGATGTTAATTATAAAGATAGCACTCGTAATATTATTGTATGCATTATTAAACGCGATGTTTTGCCTATGTTTGGCAAAAAAGCCTTCAATGAAATCATAGCGGATATGCTACAAAGCCATTGTGAAAAAATTAAAAATCGAGCGGCATTTGCATCAGCTGTAAGAACTCGTGATATTATTGGTAATGTATTCAGTTATGCCAAAGCTAGAGGGATTAACTGTGAAAATCCTGCCGAATATGTTGTTCCCTCAACGATCGCGATATTTAATCCTAGAGATAGAGCTTTATCTAAACGAGAAATCGGTATTTTCTTTAATACTTTAAAAAATGCTCAAACCTCTCACGCTTTAAAAGTTGCCTTGAAACTACTTATGTTAACGATGGTTAGAAAAAGTAACTTGGTTAATGCCACATGGGATGAAATTGATTTTGTGGCAGCCGAATGGACAATACCTACCGAAAAAATGAAAGTAAGCCGTCAGGGTGCTGGCCGTCCACACGTTGTTTACCTATCAATACAAGCATTAGACTTATTTATGCAGCTGTATGTATTAGCGAGCGGTTCAGAATATGTTTTACTTAGTTTCGGTCAATCAAAATATAGCACTGTATCACTAAGTTCATTAAATCGAGCCGCCGCACATACCTTTGAGCTAGCGCAAAGAAACGGCTTGCCAATAGAAAAATTTGTACTGCATGATATGCGCCGAACCGCTTCTACCCACTTACATGAACCAGTCTATCATTCGGACTGGATTAAAAAGCGTTATCCCACGAACAGAAAGGCGTTAGAGCAGTTTACAACAAGGCTGAATATGCATAACAGGTTCAGAGAATTTCGAAACGACCGTGTTGAAATAAAAATTTACAGAGTCAATAAAATATTTTTTAACCTTCCGTTAGTTGCTATTAATGTTCATTATCGTCTAAAAATTGAAATTAACCTGTTGTTTATAAAAGTTTTTAAATTAATTTGCTATTGATTTATATTTTTTCATATCCATAATAAATACAATGTATCGCGTTCGTGGAACGCATCATGCCGCGTGGGGCTATCCACAATCCCAGTGAGACAGGTTCTTTCGAGTCTCTGTTCAAGTGAAAAACTAGGATAAGAACCACATACACCTTAAACTTCCTTCTGCGTGTGGGCTGTTTTCGTAATAGAAAGCTGTAGAGAGCATACTTATTCTACAAAGTTTGCTAATTTTTTATTTTATTAAGCCATTTGCCATCTATTGTTCTGTTAAACTTGTTTTATTTATTAATTTAATGGGTGCCTAATTCTGCTTATTGAAGCGTAATGAACTGCTGTAAGAACATTCATTAAGGTTCAATCCTTTTCATTTAGCCGTTCCTACGGCATAAATGTTACTAAGGGACTTTGCACAAGCTTAATCCCTTTTCCTGCTGCTTTTTTACTAATCAACAATAGCTAAGTTTCAAACTTACGCTGCTCTTAGGCGTCACCTTAAAGCGTGGAGTTAGAAAGTGACGCCGTTTATAGACACTGTCTTAAATCTAAGCCGACAGGCTTTCTACAGGTTTTCTAGATAATTTCACCACTTTTCATAATTTATTGTTGCCAATAATGTTTATTAGGAGCACTTGACTGATACCGATGGCTTGTCACCATCCATGACATGAAGGGATTACATGTAACAGGCGGTCGTACTAAGTACATCATCCGAGCCCCTTGACCTCAACGTTGTTCCGCTCTGGTGCAAAGGTATCCCTCAAGGAAATAACCAGGTCAGGAAAAAGTAAACGCTTTTTATTGTTGTGTTTATTTCGAAAAAGCGCGCATTAGAGATAGCAATTAACCATTTATGAATTACGTTAGAGGAAAAAATTATGAAATCTGGAAAATCAAAAAGTCTAAACAAACAATTAATGCAAGTTGCTGTGCAAGCTAAAGGAGCTCGAGTAACTGAACACGCAAGGAAACTACATGTTATACGTCTTGGCTATTATTTAAAAGTCAATAACATCCAAATTAAAGACATCAGTCAAATCAAAGCCAAATATATTCAAAGCTATATTGCTCATCGTTTTGAGCAGGGAGTAAAAAAACGCACTCCAAAAAAGCCCTGCATTAACCGCCACTATTGAAATTGCCTGAGTATTAGGCTTAAGAGGTGAAGAAGCAGTACAAAGTTGTCAATCCTTAAAAACTTGGCAAACAGTACTCGCCAACGGAGCTACCAAGCTTAAAGTGGTTTTTGGCACTAAAGGTGGTAGACCTAGAGAAACAACGGTATTAGACAGAACTAGAGTAATTAATGCTGTCAATAATGCCTTAGCGATCGCTGAATAACAAAATGGAAAGTTAATTAATAACCCCACCTTAAAGCAAGCAATGACTTATTGGCGTAATCATTGTAGTTCTATAGGGGTAACGGGTAAATTGGCACCTCACAGTTTACGGTATGCATTTGCTCAGAATTTAATGCGATATTACAAAGCGAAAGGACATTCAGAAAAAAAGGTCATGGCTATGATTTCAATGAACTTAGGTCATGGTGATGGCAGAGGACGCTAGATTAAGCTGGTTTATGGTAATACAGGAGAAGAACAATGAGCAAAATTCTACTCCGTTTACCTAAAGTAATGGAAAAAACAGGCTTAAAAAGAGCCACTATCTATTTTCATATCAAGCAAAATACGTTCCCTAAGCAGTTCAAGATAGGTCAACGAGCCGTTGCTTGGTTAGAGAGCGATATTGATGATTGGATTGATGGGTATTTGGTTGAAATGGAGGGAAAAGGTGAATAGTTATCTATTAGGTGTACCTTAAAATAGTGTTACAAGTTTGTAGCACTATTTCATATATGTCATGGATTGGTAATTCTTAGTCTTAAACCTAAGTATTAATAAGGTCAATTAAATCTGGAAATCGATTAAAATTAGATAGTTAAGCGTAAATCTTAAGCTAGTTTGAGCAGCAAGACATCTATCTAAAAGCTGCTCTTTTAAAGGAATTATTTTCCTACACTAGGAAGTTTGACCTGCAATCCTGGTAAATGGATACTTATCGGATTATCTTCACCTCGATTACTATCTGAAGGATTTAGGTAATTTTTAATATGCTCAACTAGCTCGTTTTTAGCCGATTCCATTCTATCAATTAACGTATAGATATCTGAAACATCTATAACGATCGTACGTCCCTGAGCTACATCGAATGGAATTTTATCTCCTTTTCTTATTATCTGAATTGTCGGAAGTTTCGTCATATGTCTAACACCCAATTCATAAAATGCGTTAGGATTACCAAATGAAAGGTCTGCAACACAGAATTTACTAGAAACTATATGCTCAAATATCTGTTGTGAAATTAGTCCTGATCGACCAATTTTATCGGCTCGCACTACTTGAATACCGAATTCAGAAAACGCAGGCTCAACCAAATGTCTTAAAAGCATATCAGCATGCTTTCGCTCTGCTGAAGTATCATCGCCTATCGGAGTAATATAAAAACATAGTTTTTCGACATCTGATATATCAGCTTGATTATCATCGGTGTCCTCGGAAACTTCATTTTCAGCCTCTAAAATATCAGTTTTTTTATTTTCCTTAAAACTATTTGTTACTGCATTTGGTGCAACTCCATCTAAACGTATAGTTTTTTTGCCACCTTGGTGCTCTAGAATTATTCCAGCATATTCTGCATTAGAAATTATTATGTTCTTAGCTTCTTCGATACGATCTCGAGGTATAGCATAATTAGTTTCTAGTACATTATTAAGAAACTCATCTTCTGGAATAAGTTTGCCATCAAAATCCGAATAAAACTTGCTAGGTAGTGTAGGAATTCTTACAGCTTTAATTGCTGCCTCTGACTTCTCTTGTGGATATGTTGGAGCTAATAATTTTCGACCAGTTTCAGAGAGTCTGAATTTATCGCCCTCCTTGACAATAAGCTCATAAGCTTGAGCTCCCCAAATTAAATATTTGGTGTTATTTGATTTTGCACCAACATTCATTGCTCCTGCTATTTCATCCCAAGTAACTGGATTTCCAGCATATGTATCATATATTGGTTTAATAACTGCAATGCATTCTTCCAGCGTTTTCTTGGGAAGATCATTTGTCGATATCTGCTTTTTGCCTGCTCTGGAACTACGCGGTTTTACTTCGGCTTTTTCTAGTTCTTGAGACATATTTCCTCCTTGTTGTTTTAGTTTATGCTCTCTGTGAATCTAATAATTTAATAGAAAGCTCCATTTCCACAAGACGAACATTTCTCTAACATCTTTTCTGACTTTTACTCATCTTAAATTTATAGAAATGTGCCTATATTTTAACACATTATTTTGTAATCATTTAAATATGGCAACAGCATCAAGTTATAGATAAGTAAATAGATCAAACACTAGTCTTTTTCCTATTTACAATCTTCTCAACTAATTTTGGAGTTGTCTCCATAATTATGGCAATTTGTTCGACTGAAACATCTTTCTCCCAAAGAGCTATAACTAAAGCTTCTTTTTGTTGACGCTCTTTCTTAGTTTCATTTTTAGCCGCTTTAGCAATGTCTTTTGCTGTTTTAACGGCATCTCGGGCAATTGCTTTCTCTTCTTTCCTAATCTGCTCTATAACCTGATAAGTCGGAACATACTTAAGGCTTTTCTCTAACTCGTCCATTACTCCCCTTGATTTTAAGCTATCATAGGCTTCGGTACTGATTATAAGGTGATCTACAAGTGCAATATTGAGTATACGCCCTACCTGAATAAGGCGATCTGTGATATCTAAATCTGCTTTGGAAGGAGCTAAGCGTCCAGTTGGGTGATTGTGAATAGCAATGACTCGTGTCGCATTTTTCATCACAGCAACACGATAAACATTCATAGGCTCTATATTAACGGCTTTTACTGAACCTAAAGCAATTAATTCTATATAGAGAATATACCCTGCTTCGTTCATGCCGATAATCCAGAAGTGTTCTTTTTCCTTGTCTATCTTATTTTCACGAAGGAGTACGCGTTGCATGATGCTATATACATCATCTGAACTTTCTATATAACGCTTATCATTTTTACCGAGTTTAATATCCATAGGTCGTTCTTAGTTAGGAGTGTTGGTCAAAAATATAACATAGTTTACAGGCTATTTTAAGTAAACGGCATCAGCTAAGCTAATGATATGTAGTTTATATTTTTCACTACAGGTTGACTAATTTAATATGCCTTGAAGCAATAAGTATATTATTCAGTCAATGGTTGCTTCAAAAGAAAATCATTTATCAAACTGGTGGAAAACTTTGGTGATAACCTTCCAGCTTCCATCAAGTTTAAGAAACGTTAGATAGTCGTTACAATCAGAATTAACTGCATCTTTTGCCATAACAACTCGAACAATTGCGGTAGTTGGGGTAATATCGAGAATGTCGATATGAGAAACGATGTTAGGGTATTTATCATAGTTATTGATAAAGTCGGAGGTGGGATTACTGGCTCCGCCCATAAGTTGACCGTTGACGGTTCCATAGGTTACGCAATCTTTATGAAAAATATCAGACAACATATCAACGCTGCCTATTCGTAAGGCTTCAATATATTTAGCGGCTATATTCGTGACTTCATTATATTTATTAGCCGATACCGTTCTTTGATTCATAACCAACTCCCTATAATTTATAACATAGGTCAAAACGATAATATAATTTGTATTTTTAATTCTAACAAACGGTATTAAATTTTAGGATTTTGGGGTAATATTAAACTCATAAAAAATAGTCTTTTTATTCATAATCATATAGTTTCTGTGTAATATATTGTATAAAAAGATTGCAAGTGGTTAGGTTAAAAAAATATTTTTTATTAGAGTTTTGTAACTCATTGATTATAAATATTTTTTTAGGGGCTCAATTGTCTACTATATATCCACTCAGTATTGCACGGTATTTTTAACGGTATAAGCATTTTTTTTATTTTATAACTTATTGATTAAATAATAAAAATAAGTGAGTGCTAGGATTGAGTGGGAGTAAATCCTTTACAGTTATTAATTTTTGTTAATCTATATAAAAGCCATTCATTTCCGAATGGCTTTTTTACTTAGAATAAAATTATTAGAATTTAAAATGATAATAACGAATTATAGTAAATCATATGCATTTAAATAATCGTTCGTTCTGTTGCATACCAGATTAACGATTGTGAGTGATCGATAAACTGATTTTCATCATCTAATAACAATTGGATGGCTCTTTGGGCTTCAGGTGAAGTTCTGATAGTTAACATTTTTTCTTTACTTTGCCAGTAAATTTCAGCCATTCCATCAAAATCAAAAATAGGTGCACCTCTGCTATTGCGCATAGCATTTCCCGGTTTTTTATCCTGTAATGGAACACTTTGGACGTAATGAAGAATTCCTAGCGCTTCTTTTTGTGAATTAACCAAATTTGCATGATGGTTATGCCAATAATCATCAAATTCTTGATAACTTAATGTCTTTTTGCGTTTAACTAACGTAATTAATTTGATCATTTAATATCTCCTTTAATAAATAAAACCATATGGTAAAGTATGACAGCGCTGTTAGAGTCAATAGGAGGTGTTATGAAAATTGGTGAATTATCCAAACTTAGTCAAATTAGTATAAGGATGCTTAGATACTATGAAGAAGCAGGATTGCTTGCTCCAAAACGTTCTGTTTCAGGTTATCGCCAGTTTGAAATAGCGGACATTGAGCGAGTTAAACTCATTCATAAATTAAATAGTGCTGGATTAACATTAAAAGTTATACGCAAGATCCTTCCTTGTTGGCAACATCAAAATAAAAAGTTTTCGCCTTGTAAAGAATTCAAAAATGGATTGAGTGACACTTTATTAAAATTAGATGAGCAAATTGAACTTTTGCAGCAAAGTCGTAGTCATTTAATAAGTTTGTTAAATGAAAACTAATATTTATTTTTTTACATGAAAAGGTTTTCAATAGCCAAATGTTAAGATAGAGTGGGTTGTTACCTAAATTTACTAAACAATGGATAAGTTAATCCTTTGTGGGGTGGCGTTATCATCTTAATTACAACGATATTGATAAAAATTAATGGTAGTTTTCTTTTAATAATCCTGTGATATTTTTAGTAAAAGGTTATTGTTGATGACTTTTGCAGATTGAAAATGATTTGAATTAGTTAGTAAATAGGATGCTATTAGGAGTAAGTATTGAATTAAAACTAATTAGAATTTAATATTATTTTTGTTATTATAAAATTTGTTTTTTGGCTAATTATTAAGGTAAAACATGTTTAATTTAAAAAAATATTTAGTTGGTTTATTGGCATTGTTTAGTGCTTCTTGTTTTGCTCTCGATCACGTTGTTACTTTTGTTTGTACTGGTAACACCGGCCGTAGCCCTATGGCCGAAGCATTAGCTAAGGATTATGTCAACAAACATAATCTCAATATTGAGGTTCAATCACGGGGTGTTAATGTAGATCCGAGTGAATTAACCCCAGAAGAAGGTACAGTTAAAGTATTAAAAGATAGAAATATTGATATATCGTCACATAAAGCAACGCAATTAGAGAAAGAAGATATTGATAAATCAGAATATTTACTGACAATGACGCAAAAACATAAAGATAAAATTCTAAGTCAATTTCCTGAATCGAAAGGTAAAGTATTTACATTATCTGAATTTGCCACAGGTAAAAATGAAGATCTTTCTGATCCATATAAATTACCATTATCTGCTTATATCAAAGTAGAAAAACAATTAGATGAATTTTTACCATTGGCTTTGGATAAAATTGCTAAAGAGAAATAATTTGAGTTATTTTTTTATTATATTAATCAGAACAATTTAACCCGCTTAGCGGGTTTTTTATTGAAAAATATTTAATCAGTATAATATTTAGTTTTTTCGAATTTCTTTAATGGAATTTTCCAAAGCAAGTAAGATATTAATCTTATTATGATATTTTTTTTAAAAATACTTTTTCTGTATTTTGAAAGATGTTTAATTAATAAAACTCTGTCTGCGTCAATCGAACAATTCAAATTATGATCTTTAATTACCACGATCAAATAGGGTACTAAACCATATATCTTTATGCCGGAGCATAATTTAAATAATTAAAATAAATCAAAACATATCGAATGGGGAGGGTAAAAGTTGATTAATTACCTCGCTGCATTATTTGTGATTATATATCCAATTGCTCTTACCGCTTTAGTGCTTTTGAACAGTTCAAAATCGCCAATCTTGACTTTTTTATTCATCAGATAATATAAATCCACAGTAAGTAGATAAATTCCGTGTTTAAAAATTTCTGTTCAAAACTTTTCAAAAATTTGGGTACTTTTTTTAAAACAGAATCATCTTCAAGAATTAAGGTATATGGAAGGTTATTATCGATAATTTTTTATAAACACTTATATGAGTTAGTCACAGTCAATTTCACCGTTAGTTAGATAATCGTTAGAAATATGTCGAATGTAATCATCAGATAATTGATAATCTTGTTCTAAACTTTAACATTTTTTTCAATACAGGATTTTTTAATGATTAAATTGCTAAATTTATAATAAATGTTTTTATTTGTTGTTTTTATTATCATGATAAATTTTAACATCTCATAAAAATTATAAAATGTCGTTATACTTATTAACAAATGATCTACAAAAAAACATCGCTTGAGTATATACTCTTGCCTAAAGATTTTATGCTTCCAAAGTTATATGTAGAAGAGTATAAAAATAGTTATTGCATCAATTTATCTGTTAAGGACCGTTAAGTATGATTTTAGGTAATATTAATCATTTGGATTTAATTCCTTATTTGCCTACCAAGATTAAACAATCAATTGAATATGTAAAAGACAATGTTAATAGCAATACACCAGCTGGTCGTTATGATATTGATGGTGATAATATGTTCTTTGTTGTGTCTGATAATTCATTAAGATATATTCATGAAGCCAATCCTGAGTATCATAAGAAGTATATCGATGTGCAGATTGTTTTAGATGGTCAAGAAGGGATGGCTGTTTCTACTCTACCTCCGCATACGCAAGTATTAGATGATAAAATAACTGAGAATGATATTGCTTTCATCAAAACACCTGACGAAGAAACTATGTTAGTATTACAGCAAGACGATTTTATTGTATTTTTACCGAATGAAGTACACAAACCGCTTTGTGCAGTCGACAATAAGATTGCAAATGTTCGGAAAGTTGTGGTAAAAATCGCATTAGATTATTTATAAGTAGAAGTAAGGATTTTAGGTAGCACTATGACAACAAAAATCGCTGTTATTGGCGAATGTATGATTGAACTTTCAATAAAACAAGATTCAACAACCCGTAGCTTTGGCGGAGATACTCTTAATACGTCAGTTTATTTATCTCGTTTATTAAAAAATAAAGATTTTTCTATTCACTATGTGACAGGTTTAGGAACCGATCCTTTTAGTCAAGAGATGCTTGATAGCTGGCAAAAAGAGCATGTTTCAACTGATTTAGTACAAAGAATGTCGGATAAAATGCCGGGACTTTATTCAATTGTGACGGATGATCAAGGTGAGCGCTCTTTTTATTATTGGCGTAATGATGCAGCGGCTAAATTTTGGTTAAAAACAGCTGAAACAGCCCAAGTTGCTGAACAAATCGCTAAATGTGATTATGTCTATTTAAGTGGTATTAGTATCGCGATTTTAGATGCAGAAAGTATTATTAAATTATTAGATTTATTAAAACAAGTTAAAGCCAATGGCGGTAAAGTGATTTTTGATAATAACTTCCGTCCACGTTTATGGAGTAGCTTAGATTTAGCGCGTAGCGTTTATTCTGATATTTTATCTTTTACTGATATTGCGTTTTTAACTCTCGATGATGAAGACTTATTATGGGGTAAATTACCTTATGAACAAGTTATTGAGCGCACCAAGAAATTTGGTGTTAGCGAAGTTGTGATTAAACGTGGTAGCGATAGTTGTATTATTGACTCTTTGGAAGGTCGTTTTGAGGTACCTGCTAACAAAATCGCCAAAGAAGATGTTATAGATACAACTGCGGCGGGAGATTCATTTAGTGCTGGTTATTTAGCGGCGCGTTTGAGTGGTCACAATCCTTCACAATCAGCAAGCCAAGGTCACTTAGTTGCTGGTACCGTGATTCAATATCGTGGCGCTATTATTCCGTTAGATGCTACACCAAAATTAATCGAAGCTTAATAAAAAAACGGTCATTATTGACCGTTTTTTATTTCAAATTATCGTATTTTGATATAGTGACTCTAAAAATATAATCTTGATTTTAGAGCCTAATAATTATTATGGCATTATGGCAAAAGAGCGTACCGGAAAACCTGAAGCATTATTCGGTTTAGCAACAATATTAAAGATCACTGCTCCTTTAGCTGGCAATTGATCTAAATTGGTCATTAACTCAACTTGATAAGTGTCTTGCTCTAAAACATAGTATTCGCCTTTTAACGCATTGTTTTCTCGGAATGCTTTCGCTGAATCAGTATCAAAAGTTTCATGACCAATAGCTTTAATTTTTCGCTCTTCGAATAAAAATTTCAATGCATCAAGTCCCCAGCCTGGAATTTGATTATTTCCAGCGGCATCTTTGTTTTCCATCGCAGATTGAGATGGCCATTTCTTACTCCAGTCTGTGCGTAACGCCACAAAACTACCAGCTTCAATTTGTCCATGCTGCTGTTCGAAAGCTAATACGTCATCTTTAGAAAACGAAAAATTGGGATCTAGCTTGGCTCGTTCAGATTGGTCGATGACGATTAATGGTAATACAAGCTCTTGCAACTCCAGTTCATGCAAATAACGAGTTTTAGGAACAAAATGAATTGGCGCATCCAAATGAGTACCATATTGACCAGCAAAACTAAAGTTTTGTGCTAAAAAGCCATCGCTGTGGTCGAATAGTGTTTTTATTTCTGCAGGTTTAAACATAAAAAAGTGGGGAGAATTGTGATCAAAAGCATGAGTCAAATCTATCCATTTTTTCGACTTTAATAAAGTTAATGCTTGTAAGACTTGGTTATTCAAAATTATTCCTTATATTTAAAAAAATCTCTTTTTTATTGTAAAATGAATAGATTAAGTTAACCAATAATTTTGAGTTATAAAAATATAACTTTTTGTTTTAATCAATTAAGAAAAAGTTGAGGAAAGGATTTTTTAATAAGAAAAATACTTTATTAATGCTTTTTAATTAAGATTTTTGCTTTGTATCATTGAAATTCTGCTAACCGACACTATTAAACTAAATAGTTGTATATTTAATCAATAAATACTGGCATAATATACAGTTAATTTTTGTTTCATTCATCTATAAACACACAAAAGAAGAGATCTATGTCAATTAAAGATATCGATATTCGTGGTGCAAGAACACACAATTTAAAAAATATAAATGTAATTATACCAAGAGATAAATTGGTGGTAATTACAGGTCTTTCTGGTTCAGGTAAATCATCATTAGCATTTGATACCTTATATGCAGAAGGACAAAGACGATACGTTGAGTCGTTGTCGGCCTATGCTCGTCAATTTTTGTCACTCATGGAAAAACCTGATGTCGATCATATTGAAGGATTATCGCCTGCTATTTCGATTGAGCAAAAATCAACATCACATAATCCCCGTTCAACAGTGGGTACCATCACTGAAATTTATGACTATTTACGACTTTTATTTGCTCGTATTGGTGAACCGCGTTGTCCAAATCATAATCTACCGTTAGCAGCGCAAACTGTTTCACAAATGGTTGATAGTATTATGGCGTTGCCATCTGAAAACCGGTATATGTTACTTGCGCCGGTTGTCACTGAGCGTAAAGGTGAGTTTGTTAAATTATTTGAGCAACTTGCGGCAAGTGGTTATATTCGCGTTCGAGTTGATGGTGATGTATATGATCTGTCTGATCCACCGATACTCGAACTTCAGAAAAAGCACACCATTGAAGTGGTTGTTGATCGTTTTCGTATTCGTGATGATTTGAAATTGCGTTTGGCGGAGTCAATCGAAACCGTACTTTCCATCACCAATGGTATTGTTAAAGTCGCTAATTTGGATGATCCTAAAGCGGAAGAGCATCTGTTTTCTGCCAACTTTGCTTGCCCATTATGCGGTTATAGCATTTCTGAACTTGAGCCAAGATTATTCTCATTCAATAATCCTGCTGGTGCTTGTCCTGAATGTGACGGTTTAGGTGTACAACAATATTTTGATCCGAAACGCGTTGTTCAGATGCCAGAAGTATCATTGGCAGCCGGAGCGATTAAAGGGTGGGATAGACGTAATTTTTACTATTTTCAGATGTTAAAATCGTTGGCTAACCATTATAAGTTTGATATCGATAAACCATATCAGAAATTATCTGAAAAAGTAAAAGATATTCTCTTAAATGGTTCTGGTGACGAAGAAATACAGTTCGTTTATACCAATGATCGTGGTGATGTTGTTAAACGTAATCATCCTTTTGAAGGGATTATCAATAATCTTAGTCGCCGTTATAAAGAAACTGATTCGCAAACTATTCGCGAAGAGTTAGCTAAGTATATCAGTAATCGTCCTTGTCCATGTTGTGAAGGTTCACGTTTATGTAGAACAGCCCGACATGTATTTATTAATGATACTAACTTACCAACCATCAGCGATTTAAGTACACAACAAGCTAAAGATTTTTTTGATAAACTCACTTTAACTGGACAACGAGCTCAAATTGCTGAAAAGATTTTAAAAGAAATTAATGATCGTCTACAATTTTTAATCAATGTTGGATTGAACTATTTAACCCTGTCACGTTCTGCGGAAACTTTATCCGGAGGCGAGGCGCAGCGAATTCGACTGGCTAGTCAAATTGGTGCAGGGCTTGTTGGTGTGATGTATGTGCTTGATGAACCATCAATTGGTTTACATCAACGGGATAATAGTCGCTTGATTGATACGCTTACTCACTTACGAGATTTAGGTAATACCGTCATTGTTGTAGAACATGATGAAGAGGCGATCATGGCTGCTGATTATGTTATTGATATTGGTCCAGGAGCAGGTGTTCATGGCGGTGAGGTTGTCGCTCAAGGTACACCAAAGCAGATTATGGCATGCAATAACTCATTAACCGGTAAATATCTTTCAGGAAAAGAGAAAATCGAGATCCCAGCAGAGCGTCATAAAGTTGATAAGAAAAGAATGCTATCGTTAATTGGCGCGACTGGTAATAATCTTAAAGATGTAACTTTAAATATTCCAGTGGGACTATTTACCTGTATTACCGGTGTATCTGGTTCAGGGAAATCAACCTTAATTAATGATACCTTATATCCTTTAGCTCAAAACGAATTAAATGGTGCAGAAAAAACCGAAATTGCGCCATATAAATCAATTAAAGGATTGGACTTTTTCGATAAAGTTATTGCGATAGATCAGAGCCCTATAGGACGGACACCACGTTCAAATCCAGCAACTTATACCGGATTTTTCACATCGATTCGTGAACTTTATGCCGGGGTGCCTGAAGCAAGAGCGAGAGGATATAATCCTGGCCGTTTTAGCTTTAATGTTAAAGGTGGACGTTGTGAAGCTTGCCAAGGCGATGGTTTAATTAAAGTTGAAATGCACTTTCTACCTGATATTTATGTACCTTGTGATCAATGTCATGGGGCTCGATATAATCGTGAAACATTAGAGATCAAATATAAAGGCAAATCGATTAATGAAATTCTAAATATGACGGTTGAAGAAGGGCGAGAATTTTTTGACGCGGTACCAATGATTTCCCGTAAGTTACAGACATTAATTGATGTGGGGCTGGCTTATATCACAATTGGTCAGTCAGCAACGACACTATCTGGTGGTGAAGCACAACGAGTAAAACTTGCAAAAGAGTTATCTAAGCGAGATACTGGTAGTACGCTTTATATTTTAGATGAACCAACCACTGGGTTACATTTTGCTGACGTTAAACAATTGCTTGCTCAATTACACTCATTGCGGGACAAAGGTAATACCATTGTGGTTATCGAACATAATTTAGATGTTGTCAAAACCGCCGATTGGATTGTCGATTTAGGTCCAGAAGGCGGAAGTGGTGGTGGTGAAATTATCGCTGAAGGTACACCTGAAGATGTGGCTAAATCGAAAAGATCCTATACTGGTCAATATTTGAAACCATTATTGGAAAAGCAAAAATAATAACTACTTATATATCTAAATCAAGTAAACCTTAGGAGAAAGGATTTGGCATTACAAATTATATTAATGATCATTATCGCTTATCTTTGTGGTTCACTTTCTGGCGCTATGATTATTTGCCATTTAATGAAGTTAAATAATCCTTCTTTATATGGTTCACATAATCCTGGCGCAACTAATGTATTAAGGATAAATGGACGATTACCTGCTGTTTTTGTTTTAATCTTTGATATGTTAAAAGGTGCTATTCCGGTCTATATTGCTTATCGGCTTGGGATATCACCTTTCTTTTTAGGTATTATTGGTATTTCAGCTTGTCTTGGACACATTTTCCCCTGTTTTTTTCATTTTCGTGGAGGAAAAGGTGTGGCAACTGCGTTAGGGATGATGGCGCCTATTGGGCTTGATTTTACGGGTTGTTTTCTTTTGACGTGGTTTTTAGTGTTAATAATAACCGGTTATTCTTCCGTTGCAGCAATAGTAGGTTTTCTTTTTGCGCCTTTATATGTATGGTTATTTAAACCAGAATTGACATTGCCTGTGACAATGCTTTCATGTTTAATCATTGTTCGTCATAGCAGTAATATTATGCGATTGTTGAAAGGGGAGGAGTCAAAAAGTTTTTATCATCGCAGTAAAAAATAAACTAAATGCTAGTCTTTATAGATCCTAATCTTTTATCACTAAAATCTTAGCGATAAAAATTCGAAAAACTAAACTAATTGATTTTGATTGAAATTTCTCAAAATCTAAATAATTTTAAATTGAAGTAATAGAATAATTTTGTTTTATAGACAATTGAAACAAGGTATTATTATTTAATTAGTATAACTATGTGGTAACAAAATAATTCATGCAAATCAGTCCGCTTTTAGAATCACTTATTAGTGCATTTCGCTGTCTACCAGGGGTTGGTCCCAAATCGGCTCAACGAATGGCTTACCATTTATTACAACGTAACCGTCAAGCAGGGCTCCATTTAGCTCAAGAGTTAAATGAGGCAATGATTAACATAGGTCATTGTAAAGAGTGTCGAACTTTCACTGAGCAAGAGATCTGCAATATCTGCGCGAATGTTCGACGACAAAGTAATGATCAAATCTGTGTGGTGGAATCACCAGCAGATATTTTTGCTATTGAACAAACTGGGCAGTATAGTGGTCGTTATTTCGTTTTACTTGGTCATCTATCGCCACTCGATGGTATCGGTCCGAGTGACATTGGTTTGGATTTATTAAAAAGGCGACTAGAATCAGAATCAATAAGTGAAGTTATTTTAGCCACCAATCCAACGATTGAAGGTGACGCTACTGCCAATTATATTGCTCAAATGTGCAGTGAATTTAACATTGTAGCCACTCGCATCGCGCATGGTGTTCCTGTCGGAGGTGAGCTTGAAATGGTGGATGGCACTACATTATCGCATTCATTTATTGGTCGCCAGAAGATAGATTTTTAGCTTTTATTATTAATTACGATTTATAATCCAACAGGGTTATTAAATATCAATATATATTAAATAATGGGAAAAAAGATTTTATGAAATATAAAGCAGTCGCCTTTGATATGGATGGTACTTTACTTGGTAGTAACCGATTAGTTCTCCCTGAAACTGTAGATATGATAAAAAAAATCAGTGATAAAGGAATAAAAGTCATTTTGGTTTCCGGTCGCCATCATACCGCTATCTATCCATACTATTATCAATTGAAATTATCAACACCAGCGATTTGTTGTAATGGAACTTATCTCTACGATTTTGAAAAACAACAAAGCTTTGCTGCAAAACCAATGACTAAACAGCAAGCACATACACTGTTAAATTTAGTTAATCAACATGGCATCCATACTTTAATTTATACCGACAAATTTATGACTTATGAAGTTCTTGATGATCATTTAGCCGGTTTCTTCCAATGGATAAAATCTTTACCTGAATTTTTACAACCGGAAGTGAAAAAAGTTGATGACTTCGAAAAACTTATTGAACAGGCTGATTTAATTTTTAAATTTGCGACAAGTAGTCATGATATTCCAGCATTAAAACAATTCTCAAAAGCGGTTGATGCGCTTGATGAATTTTCTTGTGAATGGTCATGGTCAAATCGTGCTGATGTGGCGGTAAAAGGAAAAACTAAAGGCAATGGATTAAAGCATTGGGCCGAACATGAAAATATCAAATTAAGCGAAATCGTTGCTTTTGGGGATAGCTTTAATGATATTAGCATGTTAACTATTGCAGGATTAGGTATCGCAATGGGTAATGCTGAAAAAGAGGTCAAAGAAAAAGCGAGTTATTCAATTGGTGATAACAATAGCCCAAGTATTGCCGCTGAACTTGAGAAAATATTTTTTAATTAAGTTAATTTTAAGATAATGTTTGAAGTTCTCTATCAAGACAATGATTTAATCGTAATCAATAAGCCAGAAGGGTGGTTAGTGCACCGGAGCTGGCTTGATAAACATGAAACTGTCGTGGTCATGCAAACGTTGCGCGATCAAATTGGTCAGCATGTCTATCCCATTCATCGCTTAGATAGACCAACCTCAGGTGTACTCATTTTTGCCTTATCTAGTGAGATAGCAAGGCTGTTGTCGGAACAATTTGCCTCAAATAAAATTGAGAAAACTTATCATGCCATTGTACGTGGTTATGTTGATGGTGAAGCTATCATCGATTATCCATTAGTTGAAGAATTGGATAAGATTGCTGATAAGTTTGCCAATAAAGATAAACCTGCTCAAGAAGCCATAACCTTTTATAAAGGTCTTAGCAAAATAGAGTTACCTATCGAAGTGGGAAAATATAAAACAGCTAGATATAGCTTTGTTGAATTAAAACCACAAACAGGGCGAAAGCATCAATTACGTCGTCATCTTAAACATATCTTCCATCCCATTATTGGTGATAGCAAACATGGTGATCTTCATCAAAATCGTGCTTTTAGTCATTATTTTGCTGTTAAGCGTCTTATGTTGCATGCTAGCACCGTTAAAATAATCCATCCTATTACCCTTAACCCCCTCACTATTCATGCAAAATTAAGTGATGATTGGTTAAAAATATTGAGGGAATTCAAGTAAATTGAATTGATTAATCGTTAAATTTTGAATATTTTCCTTAATATTATTAATAAATCTCAATTATTCAATTTAATAAAAATTCATTGGTTATTGCATTATTCAATTAGGTGGTATAACCTTTTACCGCAATTAACTATTCCATTACACAATAATTAAAGAACTTTATTCATACTGTTTTTAGATTATTATTAGCACTGTTAGAAATTTATAAAGTCAAAATTAAACAAATTATTTAGGAAAAACAATGAAACGATTAGCTCAGTATATAGGAATTCTTTTTTTTACTTTACTTGCTGTTGCCTGTTCATCAGGTGAAAGTTCACCAGAAAAAGTTGCAGAAAAATATGTAAGCGCCATGTATAACGGTGATGCCGATACCATAATAAAGATGATAAATATTCCTGACAGTGAAAAATCATCTCAGGTTAGTATGATGATCAAAGGTAAATTACAAGATAGTGTAACCAGAGCGAAAACCTATGCTGAGAATCATGGTGGCGTAGATAAAGTTGAATATCAGCCAACAAAATATCTTAATGATGATAAAACTCTGGCAGTGGTTGAGATGAATGTTGTCTTTAAAGACAGTAAGAATAAAAATGAAAAACTCAAATTAATTAAAGTTGATGGTAATTGGTTTATTGAATTAGGTCATTAGGTTTAATATTATATATTAATGGTTTTCTAATCATGTATTAAATGAGAATGTTTTTTATTATTTGCTGTTGTTCAGTTAAAAGTAAAGAATAAAATAAATAAGTTATTAAATAGGGAAATAAAATATGAAATTGTTATTTAAATTTTTAAGTGTATTTATGTTGGCATTAGTTGTTACAGCTTGTTCTTCAAATGATACACCTGAGGCGGTAGCTGAAAAATTCATTAAAGCTGGTTATACAGGTGATGTTAATGGCCTTATCGATGCTTTATACATTCCTGATGAATTAAAAACTAAAGGTGTTGATGTCAAGGGGTTAATGAAGAGTAAAATGAAAGGTGTTACCGACCAAGCCGTCGCTACAGCCCAACAAAATGGAGGTTTTGACAAAGTAGAATTATCACCAATTGAATATAATAGTGATAAAACGTTAGCAAATGTTAAAACAACCGTTATCTTTAAAAATGGAACTAAGACTAATTCAGCATTATCTTTAATAAAAGTTGAGGATAAATGGTTTATTAATTTTAAATAATTCATAGAATTATTTGATAACCTAAAAAGGAAAACTAATTTTATTACCTTTTTAGGTTATAGATTACAACTTTAAATGTTTATGAAATTTCTCCATTATATTTTTATTTTTCTCCTTTTTATAAAAACTCCTGTTTATGCACTAGACTTGGCAAATTCGGATATTTCCTCTATAAAAAATTTTTCACAAATTAAAGCTGGTGATTGGATTTTCCGTAATGGTGTTCAAATAGATAGTTTTATCGTTAAAAAACTTGATGGTAGTGATTATTCCCATATTGGCATGATTGTTTCCGTGGAACCTGAAATTAAGATAATTCATGCAACAACCAATGATAATGAAAATAAGCCTAATCAAGTAATCATTTCTACTTTAACTGAGTTCACTGCCCCCGATTTAGCGCAAATGTATGCGGTGGCAAGACCGAATTTTTTATCAGATAAGCAAAAAAAGCAGATTATTGAAGAGCTGTTAACCAAACAAGGTGAGAAATTTATACTTGCTTCTCGCGATCAAGAACATTTATATTGTACATCTTTGTTATATGATACCATTATCAAATATCAACCTGATTTTAATCCAGAATGGCAATACGCCAAATTTCCACTGTTAAGTGGTGATTATTTATTTCCCGGGGCCTTTGCTAATTATCCAAATATCACTTGGATTTATGTTTATCCAGACAAAAAGCCATAGAGCATGTTGCTTTCTATTGCCAGCTAGGAGCTGTGCTTAAACACTATTAGAAGCGTTTTTAAATAAGAAAGCGCAATTTTACAATTACGCTTTTGAATTGTTTTATTTGATGATTAATTTTCTAGATAAATAGACTGCATTCTTTCGAAATCTTGGTCGGTGAAACCAAGTTCTTGCTTAATGTAGTTGCTCGGTGAGCCAGCTATTTTTCTCATCGTATCGAAAATCTCATTAATAAAGCTTTCTCGGGTATCGATTAAACTTAGTAGATAACCTAAAACATCTTCATTATCTGTAATTTCTCGATAAGCTGCCATTTTGATTTTATTACGTTCTAAACGATTATCATGGGTTAGCATATAATCATAAATAATATCAGATTCAGATACACCTAACATAATTTGGATTAGCATTACACCATAACCAGTCCTATCTTTTCCTCCACGACAGTGTTGTAGGCTAGGACTATTGTTGGCGTCTAAAACTACTTTTAACATTTGTCGATAAGCTGTTTTCGATTTTTCACTCAGTACAAAGTTACGATACTGTTCAAGGACTTGTATGCCATCGCCATTAACTAACTCTTTTGGAATATCGCGCAGCACACTTTCAATCAATGCTTGATCTTCATTACTTGGATCGGCAGCAAATTGCGCAGCAAGTTCAGCTGTTTGTGCTGACGCATCAAAATTGAAGGTTTGTTTTTCGCCTATTGTATCATTGGGGTTAGTTTTTATTTCATTTTCACTACGGTAATCAATTATCGTTTTGATATTCAACGCCTGTATATATTGTTGCGCATCGGGTTTGAGTCCATGAAGATGATTGGAACGATATAACAGTCCCCATTTTACCCGTTTCCCTTTGGCACCAGCATACCCACCAAAATCACGGAAATTATTAAGTCCTGTGATTGGTAATGTCCTTTCTGCAAATAGATATGGCGAATGGCCATGAATATCTAATATAAGATAGATTCGACTTTTGGCGTTTAACGGATCATCAAATATTACCGGTGAGTTTAATGCCTTTCCAATTAACGTTTTATTATTAGTATGGGCATTAGCTTCGGTTGTCCAATATAAATTAGCAGGCTGATCACTACTAAAAGTTACCTCCAATTTTCCTTGTTTGTTGCGAACTACAGATATTTCGTTATTTTTTTCTATCATAGCTATCTTCCTGCTTAGTGTAATATACCGAATGATGAAAGAATGACACCGATTACCATAACCGCGATAATTAGTGATACCGTATACTTACCTTGGAATTTTCTAACTAAGAAAAATACAGCTAAGGTAAAAAGAAGTGTTAATAAATTCGGCATTACCTTATCAAACATCTCTTGTACTTTTATTGATTGCTCTCCAACTTCGATCAAATAAGGCGTTGAAACTTTTACAGTTGAAGCAATCAGCGATCCCAATACCATTACCCCCACGACATTGGCTACATTACTAATTCTTTGGATAATATTAGAATTTTTGGATTGTTCAATAAGATCAATCCCTTTGTTATATCCATAGTGAACAAAGAAATATTTTGTGAAAATATTCACAAAATTGTAGATTAAAAACATTAATATTGGACCAATAATATTACCTTGCAATGCAAAGGCCGCGCCAATACTTCCGCATATCGGCATCCAGGTAAATTTTAGTAAACTATCGCCCAATCCAGCAAACGGTCCCATTAATCCAGCTTTTAATGAAATGACGGCATCTTTTTCTTCTTCGCTTGTTTTCTCTTCGACAGCAGCAGTAACACCAAGGACTAAAGCACCAGCATTAACCTGAGTATTAAAAAACTCAAAATGACGTTGCATTGCCTTAACACGGGTTTCTTTATCCGCATCTTTATAAAGACGATCGAGAATTGGAATCATACAATGTGCAAATCCAATAGTTTGTAATTTTTCATAGTTGAATGAAAAAGGGATAGTTTGAATTTTCCAAAAGACGCTATTAAGATCTTTTTTCGTAATTTTCTTCTCATTGCTCATAGGTCATATTCCTCTTCAATGCTGTCATTTTGTATCGGTTTTTCAGTGTTAGTTTGATTATTATTTTTACCAGCGGTAAATGCCATGTCATATAAAACAGCAAAGGCAAGTGCAACAAAGGTAACTGGTATGATCGGTAGTTTTAGGTAACTCGTTAAAACAAATCCAAGTAAAAAGAAGAACCACATAGATCCTTTTAAGAGCATCAGTAATAAAATACAGATACCGACTGCGGGGATTAATTTTGAAGCGACACCCATACCGTCAATGATATTCTTTGGAATCGCGTCTAATATTGTTTTAATCAGATCACTACCAAAATAAATAGCTAAGAAACATGGGACGGCTCTAATCAAAAACCAAATAGGCGTTGAAAAATAGTGTACTTTAACAAGTCCTTTATAATTACCATTTTGTATACTTTTTTCTGCCCATGGGTTTAAGAAACAAGCAAATGATCGCCAAAGTATGAGTAACTGCTGACAAAGAATTGAAACCGGTAAGGCAAGAGCGACGCCTGTTGCGACGCCACCATCGGTAGAAATTCCTAATGAAACGCCAATAATTGCGCCAGCAACAATATCTGGGGCAGAATAGGCACCAACATTGCCAACGCCCATCCACATTAGTTCAAGTGTTGCGCCAATGGCTAATCCTTGAACCATATCACCCATAATGATCCCAGCTACAGTACCAGTTAATAAAGGTCGACGTAGCATTTGTGGTCCGACGTCATCGAGTGAACAAATTCCCGCCCAAATGGCGACAAGAATAGCTTGTGTTAACATATGTTAACCTCCAAATGATGAAATAAAGATATATTAATTAACTGAGTAGTGTTTTAAGATCGACAATTGGGTCTTTAGGCACCATTTGAACTTCAACTATGACATTTTTCGCAATTAGGTTCTTAAATGCTTGTTCTTCCTCAGGAGTAACTGAAACCGCTCTGGATAATTGATGACGACCATCTTGCATTCGCATACCACCAACATTAAGTTTTTCTAGCGGCAATCCACCATCAACTAATGCGTCAACATCAATGCTGTTGGTGAAAAGTAACATCGTCCTTTTTTTAATAGTTGTCTTTTTAAGAATTTCGATAAATTCTTGTACTCCAAATACTAGTACTTTTAATCCTGGTGGTGCCGACATGGTTAATACTGATTGTTGGACCTTGTCGTTAGCCACTTTATTGTTGATAACTAACACTTGCTCTATATCATAATTTTTTACCCAAGTAGTAATAACTTGTCCATGAATTAGGCGGTCATCGATTCGTGCTACATTAATTGGCATTGCTGTTCTCCTTACAACTCATTAGATTCTTCATGTTGAACATTTAATAATTGCTTAACATCTATACAGCTTTGAGGAAAAATATCTTCAATAGCTTGTTTTACATCATTTAATGTTCCTTCTCGATTGTTTAAAACTTCAAGTAATACAGGAATATTAAATCCACAAAATAACAATAAATCGTTATGGGATATCAGTAATTCGCTAGCAAGATTGCAGGGAGTTCCTCCCATAATATCAACCAAAATAATCACTCCATTACCTTGATTAAGTTGACTATAACTACTCTGCATTTCTTGGCGTAACATATCGATATTGCTATCAATTAAGACTGAAATAATATGGACATTTTCTTGTTCGCCCATAAGCATCTGTGCGCACTCAAGTGCACCTTGAGCAAATGGACCATGACTGGCTAAAATGATAGGTAAAGGATTTGACATAAAAATTTCCTTATAATGTAATTTTATTACTAAATATTTTGTTTTGCTTAGTAACAAAGTTACATCTTCAACTAAAAATAGTCATCTATTTTTTGTTAAATTTTTATAATTTTGTGAACAAGATCAAATTTATTAAGTGAAAGGTAGAAGATAGTAACCCTCTAATATGATGGGATTATTTGGTATGTTTGTTTATTAAACTTTGTTTTTAATTATTTCGCGGATATTTTCGTTTTTCACGATTTTGCGTTTGTTGTAACAATCTTTCATCATATTTTCGAATGAATAAGTTAGTGAGTAACATATTCACTACCGATATTTGTGATATTTTAGATCGTATAGGAATTAATCTCGATGCGTGTTCCATTGAGGTGGTATGCAAGACAATAGAGGCTAATGAGGAGATTTGACTTTGTCCCATTTTAGTAATCGCAATTGAGGGGACAAATGATTGCTCAGCGAGTTTAAGTAATTCAACACAATCGGGCGTCTCACCCGAATGGGAAATAATAATAACCAGATCATTATTGTCTAATGTACTGATTAAATTCCGCGACATATGCGGATCAAAATGGCAATTTACATCTTTCTTAATTTTAATCAGTTGATATTCAAGTTCTTTACCAACTAAGCCGCTACTACCCACGCCAAATATCACAATTTTATTACTTTGGATGATTAATTCAATGGCACTATTTAATGCGTTCACATTAACAATAGAGTGAGTTTCGTCTATTGAGGATTTTTCCATAGCTTGAACTTTACTGTTAACATCTTCAAGAGAATCATTGAGATTAATATCATCTTGAAGAATTTCAGTACTTAGTTTTTGAGGAATTGATCCAATAAGATCGACCTTAAAATCACTAAAGCCTTTATAACCCAACTTATTACAGAGTCGTAAGATAGTGCTTGTACTAACATGATTGAGCTTGGCTAAGGTTTGTATACTCATATTTTTTAGTGCTTGAGTATTGGCAATAATATACTCTGATACTTTTAACTCTTTAGTTGATAAATCTTTTTTCACTTCTCTGAGTTTTAATTCAATCATTGCACACCTCAAAAAAAACTTTCAGTGAAGTAAGTATATAAAATTTGACTAAAAAATTAAAAAAAAATTATAAATTATGTAATTAATAAAATTATCATAATTAAAACCAGTGGTAATTATCATTTATAAAAGAAAGGAAGTAATAAAAAAAGGTAAAATATAGCTAGATTTATTCATATAAAACCCGCTTATGCGGGTTTTACCGGTTAACCAAGGAAATTATTTATCAAATTCACTGATAATTTCTTTAGCTGTTTTACCGTTAAGTTTGCTTTTAATTTCATCAAAGATTTTGTTTTCATCGCCAGCATTCGCTTGGTTAGTTGCTGCAGTAGCAGTTACTTTAACCATTGCACGTGCAAAAGCAATTTTATCCGCGTCACTTAATTTTTCACCGGCTTTTTGTACAGAAGTTGTATAAGCCTCTTTTGTTGATAAGTCCAGTTTAGGAGCATCGTCACCACAACCAACAAGAACAAAACTTAATAATGATACCGCTAATAATTTTTTGAACATTTCCTTTCCTTAAAAATATATGGTTAATAGGTAGCGCTATTTTTATACTAAATACACATGATTATCAAGTAATAAATCCATTCTTCAATAAAAATAAAAATTGTTAAAAAAAAGATGAATTTAATCAAATTAATTTTAGCTAAAATTATTTCTTTTTAGGAAATTATCAAGCAATGTTCTTTCGAATAAATCGGTTTTTAAAGTTTGAAATAATTTTTCAACTTTTAATAATAATACTGCTTTATATATACTCATTGGCGTATTTAATTACTGTTCTATGTTTAGTACAAGTGAAATAATCTAACCGACTGCTGTAATTATAAGCTATTAAGCCTTGACGATAAGGTAAGCCAATGCTAATATTTGCCACCTATTCAGATAGACCTCTACGGCGCGTTGGCAGAGTGGCCATGCTGCGGATTGCAAATCCGTCTACCTCGGTTCGACTCCGGGACGCGCCTCCATTATATTATCAGATTTATCACTTTCTTATAGTCTTATCAAATTCGATTGTTTTAACATTTAGAGTATTAAGTTTGCTTAACTTTTTTATCTATTTACCTAAGGTTAGTCCGTTTGTAATACGTTAGTATTTTTTAAAGTGCTATTAACTCATAAAGTATAGGATGAGTACTTTTAAAGCCTTTGAACATATCTTACTATTTAATTTTTTTAAATTTATCAATAGTAGCTTCCGTTTCACTAAATTATCTATAAAAAAATTCGTATTTGGCACCACAATTAAATAATATCCTCATGCAAAGAGAATCGGAATAATGTCGTCGTCATAACTTTAATTTATCGATAGGTTTGATTTTATTCAATTAATATTTCATGCTTATTACATTTAGTTACCTTTTTTGATGGTTATTTTTTTTAATAATGCAAATTTAATGGTTGTTAAAGCTATTTAATAAAGTTTCAATTACCTAATAGCTTTATCCGACTGTTTCATTTTTACTTTTCGATATAATTCCCATAGTTCTCATAGTTCACATGATTTGATATATAAAATGTAATTATAAGAGGTTAGTTACCGAGAGTAAGTCGGGTGATTAGAGAAACAATAATCGGCTCATCTCAAAGTTGATTTTCACTATACCTTTCAGGATAATTGGTCACCAATGCGCATAATGATTTTTCAAAATTACTTATAGATGATCACTATGCTTATCATCCGCACAACCAAAAATCACTAATTTTACTAATATATTCAAAATCAGGGATTGTAGCTATTTTTTACTAAATCTTTGTGATTAATTAATGCACCATTGATTTCGATTTTTTACTTTATTAATTAAAATTAACGTCTGGGTTTCAATCAAAATTAGAGGTCATCATTAGTCCTAAGTATTGATTGAATTTTAGCCTCTTATAATGTTGCTGAATAATTAGGATGAAGTAAATATGGGTTACTTTAACTATCATGCCAAAGCCAAAAATTTGATAAAAGAGGGCTTACTTGTTCGATACGAATTTGTTGATAACTGGAACGGTATCAAGCCAGCGTTAGTTTTATATTTTAAAAATGCTAATCCAATGCCAATAAGAGAATATCGCTGGCAAGAATATTTACCGCTTATTGGGGGGGAGGGTGAAAAGGATTAATATCCAATTGATAAAGCTATTTATCGAGTTGTAATGCAATATAAAGCAGTACACGATCATCAATTTTTGATAAATCTAATCCTGTTACTTTGGCAATATTGTTTAATCGATATTCAAGTGTATTGCGATGTATGAATAGGGCTTTTGCAGTATTATTGTTATGAAGATTATGAATAAACCAAGTTTGGAGAGTATTTTGCAGTAAGCCATTTGTATCAGATGCTTTTAATTTATTTAACGGTGAAAGTAACTCTTCAGCTTGCCAATCTTGGTTTAAACCATCCAATAAAACCGGTAAGATTAGGTCCTGATAATAATAATTACGACAATGTGGTAATCTTTTTTTTCCAATTTCCAATGCTGTTTTGGCGGTTTGATAAGATCTTGCTATGGCGTCGTTACCTTGATGGAAGTAATTTCCTAAAGATATTTTTATTACAAATTTACTAAGTAGTTTTGTCTGACCAACTAGTTTTTCAAGTTTTGCTTTATGCTCTACTAAATCCCATCGATTAAACTTATTTAAGGCTGGAAGTAATATCACAATTTCGGTTAGCGATTTTATGGCAACTAATTTGGTTATTGTTTCGAGTTCATTTTGAATTTGTTGTAATTCACTCATAGCTGTTTGAATTCCTAACTGGCCACTTTCGATTTCAATAATCACAGTTACATACGGTAAAGATAAATCAATATTTAATTTTCGACTCCACTCAGTTATGTTTGCCATTGTGTTATCTGATTGAATTATTGATAATATAAATTCTTCTTTTAAACGATTATCTTGAGAGAGCTGATTGAGTAATAACGCTTGTTCCATCATCATCTCGGCTGTCATACTTACTAGTTCTGCAAATTGGATGATTTTATTAGGTTCGCCCGTGACACCAATAACACCAACAATTTCATCTTTAAGTTTCAGGGGAAAATTAACACCCGGTTTAACACCTTTAAGTTTTTTGGCAGTTGGATTGTCAATGGTAACAACTCTGCCTTGCGATATGGCTAATACCGCACCTTCATGTAATTCGCCAATTCGTTCTAAATCACCGCTACCGATAATTTCTCCATGGTTATTCATTATATTTACGTTACAATTGATGATTTGCATGGTTTTATCAACAATATATTGAGCAAGTTTTGGTGAGATGCTTTGAACTTTCATAGTGATAAACTCTTTTATTTTTAATGATTTATATTTTATAGCTTATTGATTTTATTGCTTGGATCTTTATCCATATCGTCTGAAGCATTTCAATTATAGCTAATTTGAATAGGTTATTTTAATGATAAAAATTATTGGTGTTTATAATAATTGGGGAAATAAAAATAGCCTCTTTATTTCCCCATTCTCTTATTTGTTAGTTGTCTGAAAATGTTAAAGTTGAGTAATATTAATTAGACGACCAATATTCTCACTGGTGCGTTCAATATTTTTAAAGCCATCTGCTAATAAATCTTCAATCTTAGCTAAAGAAGGAATAATGCCAAAAATGGTGTTAATACCTTCAGGATAAAGTTCCTCGATATTTTCACCAATCATTCCCGCTAATGCAATAACCGGAACATTGTGCTTTTTAGCCGTTTGTGCAACACCATAAGGCGTTTTTCCAAATTTAGTTTGAAAGTCAATTCCACCTTCGCCGGTAAAACAGAAATCAGCACCAATTAATTGATTTTCTAAATTACTGTACTTGATAACTATATCAATGCCTTTTTCCATTTTACTATTGGTAAAAGCCATTAATCCAGCACCCAATCCACCAGCAGCGCCTGCGCCCGGAATCGTTGCGACATCTTTATTTAGCTGAGTCTTTATGATTGATGCGTAATGCTGTAAGTTCACATCTAGTTGTTCAACCATCTCAGGGGTTGCTCCCTTTTGCGGACCAAAGACTCTTGAAGCACCTTTTTCGCCACATAATGGATTGGTTACATCACTAGCAACAATAAATTCAACTGTATCTAATTGAGGATTGATTTCCGAGGTATCAATTTTAGCTAAATCTCCTAATGCACCACCGCCTTTAGGAAGTAATTGATTATTTTTATCATAAAGTTTTACACCTAAAGCTTGTGCCATGCCAGCTCCGCCATCATTAGTGGCACTACCACCAATACCTAAGATGATTTTTTTAATTCCCCGTTTTAAGCAGTCGAGAATTAGCTCCCCAGTTCCAAAGGTTGTAGTTATTAGTGGATTACGTTGTTCTTTAGGAACAAGGTGAATACCGCTTGCAGATGCCATTTCAATAACTGCGGTTGCGTTATCACCCAAAATTCCATAATAGGCCGTTACCTTGTTACCCAGCGGGCCTGTAACTTCACAAGCATATAATGTACCGTTAGTGGCATCTACTAATGACTGTGTTGTACCTTCACCGCCATCAGCCATCGGGACATGAATATATTTTGCATCAGGAAAAACTTTTTTTAACCCTGATTCCATTGCCTGACAGACTTGTTTTGCCGTTAAACTTTCTTTAAACGAGTCAGGTGCAAGTACAAATGTTTTTTGTTTCATAAAAATTACTCTTAATATTACATAATAAATTGATAGAAAATTGTGGCAACGAGTGTCATTGTTCCACCAACCATAGCTTCATATGGAATCAGTTTCATACGTTGCTTAATTGTCATATTCATACTTCCACCAGTGACATGGAAGTAATTTCCTTGAGGTAATGAATCAATAACCGTTGCACCGGTATGCATCATAACTGCTGCACTAATAGCAGGTATACCCATGTCAGTAATGGTTGAACCAAAAGTTCCTGTTGCTAAAATAACACCAGTAGAGGTTGAAGCTGTGGCTGCTGCCATTAATACGCCGGAAATTGGTGATAAGTAATAGCCTGAGATACCCATGGAATCAATAATATAGATAACTTGAGCTGCCAGGTTTGATGCACCAATTAAACCTGCAATAGCACCAGCACCGACCAAAATGAGTACAGTTGGTGTCATTTTTTCAATTCCCGATTTGGTATACATAGCAATGTTACGATGTTGTCCCATGGCTAGCATTCCGATGATCCCCGCAACAGGCAGTACATATAAAGCATCAAGTTTTAAATTAGCTAATGCTTCAATATGGAAAATATTACCTATAGGATTGATCATTAATAGTAAAATTGCGGTTACAGGTGCAACAACAGCTTTACCTAGAGAAGGGTTGTTATTTTTTTGTTCAGTATCATTTTTTTGCAAAGCAATCACTTCTTGATCAGTTACTTTATCACCTTTCTTTTTGATTAATGAAGCAATTAAAACTGTTGCAATTAAACCAAATAGTGCAGGAATAAAACCAGCTATCATCACGTCACTCAAGCTTAAATTGAATCCATTGGCAACCGCAATAGTATTTGGGTTAGGGGAGATAATATTTCCCGCTTTACCACCACCTGAAAGTGCTAGTAATAAAGCTAATCGGGAAATGCCCATTTTATTACCTACAGAAAGTGCAATTGGGGCAACAATTAATACTGCAACAGGAATAAATACCCCTGATGCAGTGATAATGCCAGTAGCTAATGCTAAAGCGAGTAATGCTTTTTTTTCACCTAATTTTTTTACCACAGCTTGTGCGATGGTTTCCGCAGCACCTGATTCCATCATTACGCCAGCTAGAATACCTGCCGCTAATACTCGTATTACGGTACCCATAATACTTTGTGTGCCGCTAGTTAAAACGGAAACAGTTTGTACTAGATTTGCACCACCAATAAAAGCACCAATTATCGCGCCAAAAAATAACGAATAAACAGGATTTATTCCGCGTAGAATTAAAAAAATAGCAAGAAAAAGCCCTATAATTGCTCCATACCAACTAATGAGTTCAGTCATTTAAATTTTCCTCATGTTTTTACAACTATTAAAAAAAGTTGCACTAATTTTATTATTGAATTTGTTGGTTATGCTATGTGGTTTTGCACAAATATAAGCAATAAAAACAAAAAAATATTGGGCTTTATAATAGTTTTATGTGATCTTAGTCACAAATTTAGGGGCTTTTATAGGTATTTTATTATTTTTATTCGATTTAAAAAATATTTCACTATTTTTATTTAAATTTATAACATAACTCCATATTCAACAAATTATCGTTTCTTGTTTGTTATTGAGATTTTATTATTCTTCATTACAACTACAATTAATTTGCCAATCCTATAGCTAAAGCGTAAAATGCCCATCCTATTTTGCTTAACCTATTACCTCACCGGTAATACTGACTTGAAATCAGAGGCATTTTTTAATGACAATGTTATATCCAAAACCAGAATTACTTTCACCTGCTGGTTCGCTTAAAAATATGCGTTACGCATTTGCTTATGGTGCTGATGCAGTTTATGCCGGGCAGCCACGTTATAGTTTACGGGTGCGCAATAATGAATTTAACCATGAGAATCTTGCTATCGGTATTAACGAAGCTCATGCTCAAGGTAAAAAGTTTTACGTAGTTGTGAACATTGCACCGCATAATTCGAAATTAAAAACCTTTATCCGTGATTTAGAACCAATCGTAAATATGAAGCCAGATGCATTTATCATGTCTGATCCTGGCTTAATTATGTTGGTTCGTGAGCATTTTCCTGAGATGGAAATTCACTTATCTGTGCAGTCCAACGCGGTTAACTGGGCGACGGTAAAATTTTGGCATAAGATGGGATTGACGCGTGTCGTGTTGTCACGAGAGTTATCCATCGATGAAATCAAAGAAATTCGAGAAAAAGTGCCGGAAATGGAACTTGAAGTTTTTATTCATGGCGCGCTTTGTATGGCCTATTCGGGGCGTTGTTTATTATCGGGTTATATTAACAAACGTGATTCTAATCAAGGTACTTGTACCAATGCTTGTCGTTGGGAGTATAAAGTATCCGAAGGTAAAGAAGATGAAGTAGGGCAGATTGTGCATAAATGCGAGCCAATTCCGGTACAACAAGTTGAACCTACTTTGGGCATTGGCACAACAACTGATCAAGTTTTTATGTTAGAAGAATCTGGTCGTCCCGGTGAATATATGCAAGCTTTTGAAGATGAACATGGTACTTATATCATGAATTCAAAAGATCTAAGAGCGGTTGAATTAGTCGAAGATTTAACTAAGATCGGCGTACATTCACTTAAGATTGAAGGGCGAACCAAATCGTTTTATTACTGTGCAAGAACCGCTCAAGTCTATCGTCAAGCTATTGATGCTGCCAGTGAAGGTAAACCATTTGATCCTCGCCTATTGGTTGAACTTGATTCATTAGCTCATCGCGGCTACACCGAAGGCTTTTTGCGTCGTCATAAACATGAAGATATGCAAAATTATCTGCATAGCCACTCAGTTTCAGATAGACAGCAATTTGTTGGTGAGTTTAGTGGTCAACGTCTAAATGGATTGGCTGAAGTTATTGTGAAAAACAAATTTTCAGTAGGCGATAGTGTTGAAATGATGACTCCTAAAGGTAATATGACATTTATTATTGAACGAATGGAAAATAAAAAAGGTCAACCGGTCCCTGCTGGCCTTGGTGATGGTCATATTGTTTACATTCCAGTAGACGAAGATATCGATTTGAATTATGCGCTTTTAATGCGTAATTTTGAGTAAACCATCTCAATTTAACTAACTGCTCGAGTTTGCGAGCAGTTAGTTGCTATCTTATTGGCGAATTAAATCTTCGCCATAACCAATCCATTTATAAGTGGTTAACGCTTCCAGACCCATTGGTCCTCTGGCATGCAATTTTTGTGTACTGACAGCAACTTCTGCGCCTAAACCAAATTGTGCTCCATCAGTAAATCGCGTTGATGCGTTGACATAAACGGCAGCTGCATCCACTAAATTAACGAACTGTTCAGCATTAAGTAAACTACGAGTTAGAATGGCTTCTGAATGGCCACTTCCATATTCCCGTATATGTTCAACAGCTAATTCAAGTGAGTCTACGATTACAACATTCAGATCTTTAGAAAGCCACTCTTGTCTAAGTTCTTCATCCTTAACAGGAAATACATTAGCAACCCCTGAATTTAAAATTTTATAAGCATCGGCATCCGCATGTAATACGACTTGGTTATCAGCCATGATTTGGTTAAGTTTTGGTAAGAAGGTGTTAGCAATTGCGGTATGGACGAGCAATGTTTCCACGGTATTACAAGTACTTGGTCGCTGAGTTTTGGCATTAACTATTATTGATAGCGCTTTATCAAAATCAGCACTTTCATCGACAAAAATATGGCAAACTCCAATACCACCAGTGATCACAGGTATGGTTGAATGTTCACGGCAAAGTTTGTGTAAAGCGGCACCACCACGAGGAATGATCATGTCGACATATTTATCCAGTTTAAGCAGTTCAGTGATGTATTTACGATCGGGATTATCGATAGATTGAACAGCTGTTTCAGGTAAACCAACTTGTTTTAACGCTTGTTGAATAATAGCTATGATAGCGGCATTAGTATTAACCGTCTCTTTGCCACCACGCAGTATGGCTGCATTGCCGGTCTTTAAGCAGAGAGCTGCAATATCAATAGTCACATTAGGACGGGCTTCATAGATAACGCCAATCACCCCCAAAGGGACTCTGTGACGTTGTAGCTTCAATCCACTAGCTAAAGTTGAACCATCGATAACTTGGCCAATCGGATCTTTCAAAGAAACAACATTTCGAACATCATTGGCAATAGATGATAATCGTTCAGATGTTAATAGCAGACGATCCAGTATTGCATCACTTAATCCTTGATCTTTTGCTATAGCCATATCTTTCTGATTTGCGTTAAGAATTTTATCAGAGTTCAGTTCTAATAAATCAGCAATATTAATCAATGCGTTATTTTTAGTTTCTGTTGAACATTGCGCTAATTGATATGAAGCAAGTTTGGCTGCTTTTCCCTTTTCGTTTATCATTACTTAACCTTTATAGATTGTGTTCACAAAATTTTCTAATAGACTGCATTTTTTCTAAATATAATTGTTTGTCTGTATCCAACATCATATTAAGATCAATAATATAATCCTCAATAGTATTGTTTATCTTGTGTTTTATTATTATGGTATTAGAATTTTTTTCTGAGATATCAATAATATTTTTAAACAGAATACAGGTCATTTTATTATTATCTTTTCTTCTTAGAAATACATAAACAATAAAAAACAGTGTAAACATGATGAGATCCGTGACAGTAAACTGGCTATTTCTAATACTGATAAATGTTTTACCCAAAATGATATATTTTTCTGCCCACTGCAATAACAAAAAAACAATCATTAATAATAAAACTAATCCGAGGTGATAAGGGATTTCGATTATGTGTGAGAAAATAAAGAAAGCAATAAAGCAGGTAAGCAGAATTATTATAAAATTTTTGATGTATTTACGTCGATAAAAGACTAAATCTTGCTCATCTTTTTGCCATTTTTCGTGATAACTACTAACTTCAATACTCAATGTTATAACCTTTTAATATTTTATATTAGCTTCTTTTTTCTTTATCTTTGAACACGGTATGTAGGGTGTTTAAAAGCTCAGTTTTAGTTTTAGACGTTAACTGATTGGTATATATTTTTAATGTTAACTCTGCATTTTTGATTTTACTAAAATAATTGATATGGACACATTTAGGCTCATATCTTACAGAGGTTATATTTTTAAAAAGTACTGTTTGCTTCATTCTTCCTAATGTTGGTTTTATTGTAATAAAATCATGCCCGATTTTCACATAAACCATGTTGTATTGAAGTAATATTAAAATTGAAAGAAATATAATCAAACCAAGAACTATTATGATAAATTCGAGGCTTATCGTTAAAGGCAATAGTAGAACTGGAAATGTTAAGGCTATTGGTAAAACATAACCTCGAGCGTGAAATTCTTTAACACTTTGATTTTTAGAGTCCATTTTTAATTTTAACCTAGATTTATTGTTTAATAATCATATCATTGCGATATACAGTAGCCGATGCATATTCATAACCAATTACCTACTAATTTGTTGTGAATGATGATCTACAATTTGTACCAAAAAAGCATCACTCTCCTAATGTGGAGTCATCAATTAATAAAAAAGTTTAGAACAAAGATGTTTTAATCTTTGTTCTAAATCATAACTTTTATTAGTTTATTGTTCCTTATCTTTTAATACAGTACGTAAAGTAGTTAAAAGTTTTTCTTTTTCCTCATTTTCCATAACTGTTAAAGGTATTTTTACAGTATGTTCGTTATGACTAATTTTATTTTTGTAATTAATAATTACTTTATTTTTTTGATAATTAATTGATGAGATTTCTTTAAAAAGCATACTCGCCCCACTTCTTAGAGGTGCAGTAGGTCTATAAGTAATATAATCATCTCCAATAGAGATGTAAATCATATTAAATTGCCAAATAGCGCGCATCAATAAGATTATTGGCACTCCTACACTTACATTTCTACTTGTAGGAAGTATTAACATAATGAAAAATGCAATAATACATATTATCATCAAAAGTATGATGTGACGTCGAGCTTGAAATTCTTTTATATTTTGATTATGAGATTCCATTTTTATCCTTAAAAAATAATATTCATGTTATTTTATGAATTACGTCTCTCTTCTAATGTTTTTTCATTAGCAAGATTAGTTATTTGTCTAGCGCCAAAAATCCCAATTAATCCCAAAGGGACAAATATTATGCTGCCAATAATAATTAAAATACTTGCTATCTTTTTATTATCTCCTGCAAATAATATTCCTATCGTACTTATTAATGCTGATATGCAGGCAATTGGTAAAATACTTCCATAAATTTGATCTTCAAGTGAGCACATGTAAACGATTAATACACCAAACCAGTTAGCTATTACACCACCTATCGCTAGTCCCATTCTTTATTTCCTTATTATTTTGGTTATTTAATAATCATATCATTTCGATGTACAGCAACAGCCCCATATTCATAACCAATAATTTGACTAATTTGTTGCGAATGATGGCCGGCAATTTGTTTTAATGCATCACTATTATAACGACTTACACCTCGTGCGATTCGTCTTCCAGACTTATCACAAATATCAATTACTTCTCCACGAGAGAAATCTTTTTCAACCGCGATAATTCCTTTTGGCAAGAGCGAACTACCATTATTTAAAATAGCATTAATAGCGCCATCATCAAGAATAATTTTTCCGGCATTGGGAGCACCATATAGCCAATGTTTGCGATGCTCTAAAGGTGTTTTTTGTGGTAAAAAACGAGTGCCCACAGATTGATTATTGACGGCATCAATAATCACATTTTCTTTGCTCCCGGCAGCAATTATTACTTCTATACCCGCGCTACCAGCTACTTCAGCTGCTTGGATTTTGGTACTCATACCACCGGTTCCCAGACCTGATACACTATCACCAGCAATGCTACGTAAACTATCATCAATCTGAGAAACTTCTTCTATCAATTTTGCATCGTGATCGGTTCGCGGATCGGCTGTATATAGTCCTTCTATATCGGTTAGTAATAAGAGTTTATCCGCTTCAGCTAAAATCGCGGCAAGTGCTGATAGATTGTCATTATCACCAACTTTAATTTCCGCAGTGGCAACCGCATCATTTTCATTGATAACAGGAATAATATTATTATCTAACATCGCTTTTAGGGCATCTTGTGCATTTAAAAATCGTTCACGATCTTCTAAATCTGCCCGTGTTAATAGCATTTGACCGATATAAATTTTATATATAGAGAATAACTGTTCCCAAAGTTGGATAAGTTTGCTTTGACCAACCGATGCAAGTAACTGTTTTGATGCAACGGTATTAGGAAGGTTAGGGAAGTTTAGATATTCTCGGCCGGCAGCGATAGCACCTGAAGTAACGATAATAATTTTGTGACCATTTTGATGTAAATAAGAGCATTGACGAATCAGCTCTACTATTCGAGCACGATCTAACTGTTTAGTACCACTGGTTAAAACGCTAGTACCTAGCTTAACAACGACCGTTAGTTGTTTTTTATTCTTCATAGCAATACTCTTATTTAAATCATTTATTACAAAATAGATTCCATCCATTTAACTGATTGCGTTAAAGCGTTTTGTAAGCTTTTTTGTAATGGTGTTTTAGCAATAGTCACAATTTTACTTTGTTTCGAAGATTGAATTAATTTCGCCTCAGTTAGATTACTCAATTTATCATCTTCAAAGATAATATTCATAATAGGCACAGGGCAGGAACGAGTTAATAATCCCTGATTTTTAAGCGAAAAATAATTCAATTCTGCTGCTAATTGCTGATTTGATACCGATGTTAAACCCAATCGACAAGCCAACATGTCTTTATAACAGTTAGGTAAATTTTGTTGTAAAGTTTTATCCACAAATATTTGATGTACAAAAGGGGTGAAGTTGAAAAGTCCCTTTATTTTATTGGGCATTAAATAGGCAAGGCGAGTTGCAATATGCGAACCAAAACGGAATCCCGCAACTATCACGCGATTACTATCTATCCATGGTACTGTTGCTAATTGTTCGATAATCGCTTGATGAATTTGGCTACTATTCTGAGTTAATACAAAATTTCGACTAAATCCGACCGTTGGTAAATCTACCGTTAACATAGCAAAACCTTGTGGAGCAAGATATTCACTAAAGTAACGATAATAATCGATCTGTAGATTGCCTAATGCATTACATACTAAGACGACAGGGCATACGCCATCACAATTTTGCGGTAAATGTAAAATCGTTTTAATACTACGATTTTCAACTTTAAATTCAATCTGTTTTGTCGTGTAAGGCGAATATTCGAGTGCTTTCATATAAGCTTGATATGCACAAGTTTGTGCATACAACGCGAGTTCATCATTTTTGAAATGAGGATAACTTGCGATACTAGCATATTCGCTTGCAATTAAATAATCTTGATGTAAATTATTTTTAGCTTCTTCAGATAAGTTTGTTTGATCTACCGCATCAATTTTTGCTTGCCATTTTGCTGCTTGATTTAAAAACTCATAAATCCAATTGCCAGGTTGATAACCAATAACTGTATCTAGCCATTTATCATCAGTATGACGTTTAGTCGATATAGCGATTTGTGATAAAACCGCTTCGATTTCTAATTTTGGCAAACCTCGCCAATACCATAAAATAGGGTTAATGATTCGGTACCACTTTGAATCAATTTCACCATCAAATGGGCTTGTACTGCTACCATTACTACTATCTATTCGTTTGATTAGCGATGATGTTTCAGGGTAGTCATATTGTGGTTTGAATATCTTTTCAGACAAGTTTTCAGTCATAACCATGGCAACCTTGTAAAAATGTTAAATTGTTAATGATCGCTTATTGGTTTAACAAACATTACACCAGTGTCCCATGGTTGTTCAATCCAAGTATCTTGAGCAATATCGATAACATAGTCATCTACTAATGGTTTGCCAGCAGGTTTTGCGAAGATAGTCACAAAATGAGCCTTCGGATACATTTCACGAATAGTGTGAGCAGTGCTTCCGGTATCAACTAAATCGTCAACTACAATAAAACCCTCGCCATCACCATTAGCTTGTTTTAAGATTAACTTTTCACGTTGATGATCGTGGTCGTAACTTGAAATGCAGACGGTATCAACATAACGGATACTCAGTTCACGAGCTAGAATTGCAGCAGGAACTAAGCCACCACGGCTAACGGCGATAATACCTTTCCATTGATTGGCAGGTAATAATCTTTCAGCAAGTTGACGCCCATAAGATTGTAGCATTTCCCAAGTAACGTTAAATTTTTTCTTTTCAGCAATGATCTCTGCTTTATGCTGTTTTTTGGCTTTGATTTGTTCTTCTGTTAAATTTTGTTCTATTGACATGTGTAACCTGCAATTTTAATCGAATAAACGAATTCAATAAATTAATATTAATGGACTTAAAATAGATGTAAAATTGCACCTTATTATAGAGTGATTAGATAAAAAAATCACTCATTAATTTTTTACCCACCTAATATTGAGGATAAAATATGCTATCGACCTTAAATCCAAAATTTGTTTGGCAGATTTTTAATGATATTTGTAAAATTCCCCATCCTTCTCATCATGAACAAATGATAACCAAGTATATTGTCGATTTTGCAGCAACTCATCATATTGATTGTCAGCTTGATAAAGCTGGAAATATTTTATTAAGCAAAGCTGCAACTAAAAGTATGGAAAATTGCCCATCTATCGCCTTACAAGCTCACATGGATATGGTTCCTCAAAAAAATGAAGGTACACAGCACGATTTTCTAACCGATCCTATTCAAGCCTATGTAGATGGTGAATGGGTTAAAGCAAAAGGAACAACATTAGGCGCTGATAATGGTGTTGGTCTTGCTTCTGCGCTGGCGGTATTAATTGATCCCTCTGTTGAACATGGTCCACTTGAGGTATTAGTCACTACTTCTGAAGAAACTGGCATGCATGGTGCTTTCGGTCTTCAACCAAATTGGTTAAAAAGCCATTATCTCATCAATACTGACTCTGAAGATGAAGGTGAGATATTTACAGGTTGCGCGGGTGGTGTAGATTTCTCAATTAATTTTGCAATTACTTATGCGGTAATGCCAGAAATTCACGATTGCTATATTGAACTTGCGTTAAAAGGTTTGAAAGGTGGTCATTCAGGTTGTGATATTCATCTGGGGCGTGGTAATGCCATAAAATTAATGGCGAGATTACTAGCTGAATACGGGCAAGATATCTCATTTAGATTAGCTGATATCAGAGGAGGTTCATTACGTAATGCAATTCCAAGAGAAGCCTTTGCTGAATTAACTTTAAATAAACAAGATTTACCTAAATTAGCAGAGATAGTTAAACAATACCAATCAATCTTACAAAATGAGTTTGGTCAAGTTGAACCTGATATCGAATTGACGGTGAAAGAAGTTACAACAGATAGTGTTAAACGGGTTATCGCCATTGAACAACAAAATAAAATCATCAATATGTTAAATACTGCACCTAATGGTGTGGTAAGTATGAGCAATCAGATTCACGGTGTGGTAGAGACATCTTTAAATCTAGGTATTGTCTCTATTAGTGATAACCAATTAAGCGTGAATTTTTTAATCCGTTCACAAGTTGATAGTGCCAAAGATGCTGTAGTTTCAACCTTAATATCACTAAGTCAATTAGTAAATGCTAATTATGAGATCAGCGGTGGTTATTCAGGTTGGGAACCGAATTTAAATTCTAGCCTTTTACAATTGGCCAAGGATAAGTACCAAGAGATTTTCTCTAAGCAAGCTAAAATTATGGTCATCCATGCTGGTTTAGAATGTGGATTATTCAAACAGTCATATCCACATATGGATATGATTTCAATTGGGCCAACTATTGTGTCGCCTCATTCACCTGATGAGAAGGTCAATATTCAAAGCGTTTACCGTTATTGGGAATTATTAATTGCCATCTTAAAATCGGCCTGTTATTTGAAATAATCACTATTATTCCTCCTATTAATAAGTTGGTAGGAGGAATCATCCTACCTATACATACTCTTTTTCAATGATTGAAACCTTGTTATCTGAAAATTAATTCACAAAAAGTGAATAAAAATTCAATTTTTACTTGCTTTGTTTTTTTAGAAAGCCTACTATAATGCCTAAAAAAATCAATAGTAATGAATAAGGAAAGGTATGTTGAAAGCAATAATTGTTGGAGCAAGTGGTTATGCAGGTGCAAAACTAGCATATTATTTAACAAAGCATCCTAATATTGAGTTGGTGGCTTTAACCGTTTCAGAAAATAGTCTTGATGGTGGCAAGCTGATTTCGGATTATGATTTATATCCGCAATTAAAAGGTGTGGTGGATTTACCATTAATTGCAACCGCTGATTATTCATCTCTCATTAACGATATTGATATTGTTTTTTTAGCTACCGAACACTCAGTTAGTCATGATATAGCACCATATTTCTTAGAAAAAGGCTGTACTGTTTTTGATCTATCTGGTGCATTTCGCGTTAATTCCTCATCTTTTTATACTCAATTTTACGGTTTTGAACATCAGCACAAGCAATGGTTGGATAAAGCCGTTTATGGATTAGCTGAATGGAATTTTGAGGCAATAAAACAGGCGCAATTAATAGCTGTTCCTGGCTGTTATCCAACCGCATCACAATTGCCATTAAAACCACTAATCGAAGAAGACTTATTAGACAAAAGGCAATGGCCTATTATTAATGCCGTTAGTGGTGTGAGTGGTGCAGGCCGCAAACCTTCAACAAATAATATATTTTGTGAAGTCAGTTTACATGCTTATGGACTATTTACTCATCGCCATCAACCTGAAATTGCAACACATTTAGGTCAAGAAATTATTTTTACACCTCACCTTGGTTGTTTTAAGCAGGGTATTCATGCCACCATTACCTGCTTGGTGAAAGAAGGGGTAACATCAGATGATATTCTTAACGCGTTAAACAAATATTATCAAGATAAGCCGTTAATAAGAGTTTATCAAAAAGATTGGCCTGCATTAAAATCAGTAATTGGTCTACCTTATTGTGATATTGGCTTTGTGCTTAAAGGGCAACATCTAATTCTAATTTCGGTAGAAGATAATTTATTAAAAGGTGCTGCTGCACAAGCGGTGCAATGTATGAATATTCGATTTGGCTTTGATGAAACAACAGCCTTATTATAAATTAATAATTTTATATAAGATGACCCATATTAAAATGGATAGGAAAGCAAAATGAAACCTTTAATTATTAAGTTTGGTGGTGTTTTACTCGATAATAAAGATGTATTAAGTAAATTATTCATTGTCATTAGCGAATATAAAAAGAATTTTAAACGACCTTTAATTATTGTTCATGGTGGTGGTAGTGTAGTTGATGCATTAATGGATCGACTTTCATTACCGGTGGTTCGTCGTAATGGTTTACGTGTTACTCCAGCAGATCAGATTGATGTAATTGTGGGTAGTCTTGCAGGAAGCGCCAACACGACAATATTATCGGAAGCCAAAAAACAACAAATTCCTAGTATCGGTCTGTGTTTAGCTGATGGTGATAGTGTCAAAGTTAAGCAAATTTCTGAAGAGTTAGGTTATGTAGGCGAAGCTCTAGTCGGCGATCCATCTTTAATCAATTTGTTACTTAATAATGGTTATTTACCTATTGTTAGTTCAATTGGTATTACTGATGAAGGCAAGATGATGAATGTTAATGCCGATCACGCTGCCGTTGCACTAGCAAAAACGTTAGATGCTGATTTAATTTTGTTGTCTGATGTTTCAGGAGTGTTAGATGGAAACAAACAACTAATTGCATCATTAACACAAACTGAAGCTGATCACCTCATTGCCAAAGGTATTATTACAGATGGCATGATAGTCAAAGTCAATTCGGCATTTGAAGCAGCAAAAACGCTCGGACGACCAATTGATATAGCCAGTTGGAAAGAATCAGATAAACTCATTGAATTATTTAATGGAAAATCGGGAATAACAGGTACAAGAATCATTGCTTAAATATAGATCAGTTAGTATATTAAGTGGGTGTATTTGTTATTAAATATACTTTATTTAATCTTTAAATCATTTATTTTTTTCGTCAGTAAATTAAGAAAGGGTATAACATGAAAAAAAGTGCAACAAAAAAGGTGGTTTTAGCCTATTCGGGTGGATTAGATACATCCGCCATTATTCCTTGGTTAAAAGAGAATTATGGCGGTTGTGAAGTTTACGCTTTAGTCGCTAATGTCGGTCAAGATCCTAAAGAACTAAAAGATGTCGAGAAAAAAGCCAAAGCATCTGGCGCAGTAGCGTGCAAAGTTGTCGATTTACGAGAAGAATTTGTTAAAGATTATGTTTACCCTGTTTTGAAAACTGGCGCGTTATATGAAGGAACTTACTATCTTGGAACTTCGATGGCTCGCCCAATTATTGCCAAAGCGCAAGTTGAATATGCATTAGAAATTGGCGCTGACACCCTTTGCCATGGCGCAACCGGTAAAGGTAATGACCAAGTCCGTTTCGAAACAACCTATACCGCTTTAGCGCCACAACTTAAAGTCATAGCACCTTGGCGTGAATGGGATTTACGCTCACGAGAAGCTTTAATTGATTATTTAAAAGTACGAAAAATTCCAACAACAGCAACCGTTGAAAAAATCTATAGCCGTGATGAAAATGCGTGGCATATCTCTACCGAAGGTGGTGTGCTTGAAAGCACTTGGAATCAAGCTAATGCAGATTGCTGGGCTTGGACAGTGTCTCCAGAAGATGCGCCAAATACACCAGAACTTGTCACCATTGGTATCGAAAAAGGTGAAGTTGTGGCTGTTAATGGTAAAAAATTATCCCCATATAACTGTGTAGCCACGCTCAATAAAATTGGTGCCAAACATGGTGTAGGTCGTGTTGATATCATTGAAAACCGTCTAGTTGGCATCAAATCTCGTGGTTGTTATGAAACCCCGGGTGGAACAATCATGATGACCGCATTACGTGGTTTAGAACAACTGATTTTAGATCGTGATAGCTTTAAATGGCGTGAACAACTCGGTTTAGAGATGGCATATGTTGTTTATGATGGTCGTTGGTTTGCGCCATATCGTCGTTCTATTCAAGCGGCGGCTGATGTATTGGCAGAAGATATGACTGGTGAAGTTGTCGTTAAACTTTACAAAGGAAATGCAACAGCTGTTCAAAAGAAATCACCAAATAGCTTATATAGTGAAGAGTTTGCAACTTTTGGTGAAGATGAAGTTTATGATCATAGCCATGCGGGTGGATTTATTCGTTTATTCTCATTATCTTCACGTATTCGAGCATTAAATGAAGGTAAGAAAAATCAACCGGTCAAAAAAGCTAAAGTAGCAGCAAAAGAAACTACAAAATCTAAGAGCAATACTAAAAGTAAAAAGTAATTTTTAATACTTTTTAGTAAGATATAACACACAATATATACAGGCTTTAGTCTGTATATATTTTTTATCGTATTATTGCATTTTAATTTATCATTAACATTATTAGAAAAACGATAAAATTTAAATCGTTTAGGATTGATTGAAAATAACATTTGAGGTAATTATGGCATTATGGGGTGGGCGTTTTAGCCAAGCTGCGGATCAGCGATTTAAACATTTTAATGATTCTTTACGCTTTGATTATCGGCTTGCAGAGCAAGATATCATTGGATCAATTGCATGGTCTAAAGCATTGGTTACTGTGGACGTTTTATCTTATGATGAACAAAAAAAGCTTGAAATAGCGTTAACCGAATTATTAGATTCAGTACGGCAAGATCCGCAGCAGATTCTACAAAGTGATGCGGAAGATATTCATAGTTGGGTAGAACAAAAACTGATTGAAAAAGTTGGCGATTTAGGCAAAAAATTACATACTGGCCGTAGTCGCAATGATCAATCAACCACCGATCTTAAATTATGGTGTAAAGCTGAAATTGCTCATCTTATTTCTGCTATTAATCAATTAAGAAAACGCTTAGTGCTCACCGCAGAGCAACATCAAGATGCGGTTATGCCTGGTTATACTCATTTACAACGTGCTCAGCCCGTCACTTTTGCGCATTGGTGCTTGGCGTATTATGAAATGTTAACGCGTGATGAAAGTCGCTTACAAGATACGCTTAAACGCTTAGATGTTAGTCCATTGGGATGTGGAGCGTTAGCCGGTACAGCATATCCAATGGATCGCGATCTACTAGCTAATTGGTTAGGTTTCTCAACTGCAACGAATAATAGCTTAGATGCGGTATCAGATAGAGATCATGTTCTAGAATTACTCAATAATGCCTCTATAGGTATGGTGCATCTATCTCGATTTGCTGAAGATTTAATTATTTTCAATAGTGGTGAAGCAAATTTTGTTGAACTATCCGATCGGGTAACATCAGGATCATCATTAATGCCTCAGAAAAAAAATCCGGATGCTTTAGAACTTATTCGAGGTAAAGTTGGGCGAGTAGTCGGCGCATTAACTGGGGCTATGGTGACTTTTAAAGGCTTACCGCTTGCCTATAATAAAGATCTACAAGAAGATAAAGAACACCTGTTTGACGCATTGGATACTTGGCAAGTGTGTTTAGATATGGCCAGTTTGGTTCTTGAGGATATTAAAATTAATTACCAAAATTGCCAAGATGCCGCTAAACAAGGCTACTCTAACGCGACAGAACTTGCTGACTATCTGGTTGCTAAAGGTATTCCATTTAGGCAAGCTCATCACATTGTTGGTGAAGCAGTTGTAGCTGCGATAGCTAAGCAAAAAGCACTAGAGGAATTAACGCTTGAAGAATTAAAAGTATTTAGTGATGTTATTGAAAATGATGTCTATCCAATTTTATCGTTGGAATCTTGCTTAGCTAAACGATCTGCTAAAGGTGGGGTATCGCCTATACAGGTCAAATTTGCAATTGACAATGCCAAGCAGCAACTTTCACTATAATAAATTTTACGAATTATTCTAAATGCCGACTTTAGTCGGCATTTTTATGCTGCCAAAAAACGTTTAGCAACTTTTTTTGATAAAAAAATTGATTGTATATCGGTAAATAGAGTGTAAAAATAGATTTTCTATTTTTGACGGATGAAAATGAATTGCAATGAAGAAAAGTTATAATTTTAGTGCAGGTCCAGCAAAACTTCCTGCGGATGTTCTAAAACAAGTACAAGCTGAATTACTAAATTGGCAAGATACAGGTGCTTCGGTGATGGAATTAAGCCACCGAGGTAAAGATTTTGATGCATGTGCAATTGCAGCAACTGACGATCTTCGTGATATTTTAAAGGTACCAGAAAATTATAAAATTTTATTTTGCCAAGGTGGGGCTAGGGCACAATTTGCTGCTGTGCCATTAAATATATTAGGCAATAAAACAGATGCCGATTACATTAATAGTGGTTATTGGAGTCAATGCGCCGCCAAAGAAGCAACCAAATACTGTAATGTGATTGAACAAAATGTGGTTGTTAAAAATGATGGAATAACCTCAATCAAACCGATGTCTGAATGGCAATTGAGTGATAATAGTGCCTATGTCCATTATTGCCCTAATGAAACTATCGACGGAATAGAAATATTTGAACAACCAAACTTTGGCGATAAAACAGTAGTTGCTGATTTATCTTCTTGTATTTTATCTCAACCTATCGATGTTAGTCGTTATGGCATTATATATGCCGGTGCACAGAAAAATATTGGTCCTTCAGGTATCACAATTGTTATCGTTCGAGAAGATTTAATTGGCTATGCTCAAAAGGTATTACCCTCAGTATTAGACTATAAACTATTAATGGATCATGATTCGATGTTTAATACGCCACCTACATTTGCATGGTATATGTCAGGCTTAGTGTTTAAATGGATTAAAAACTTGGGTGGATTATCTGCTATGCAACAGCGAAATCAAGCTAAAGCACAATTACTTTACCAGTTTATCGATCAATCCGGTTTTTATCGCAATACTGTAGCAATTCCTAATCGTTCAATTATGAACGTTACTTTCTTATCACCAAACGAAGAACTTGATAAAAAATTTGTCAGTGAGGCAACTCAAGCAAATATTATTGGTATCAAAGGTCATCGAATCGCTGGCGGAATGAGGGCATCTATTTACAATGCAATGGATATCGATGGTGTTAAATACCTGATTGAATTTATGAAACAATTTGAAAAGCAAAATGGTTAATAATATTGGTAAGCTAATTAAAAAGGGATAACAATATCCCTTTTTTATTGACGATTTATTATTTACAACGATAGACTTCACCAGTCATCACGGCATCTGTCGGAGCAATATCTGAAACATATTGTAAAGATGCATCTTGTGCATTATAAATCACATTACCGCCCATTGCCGCCGCTTTATTCATCAGATCTGTTGCTGCATCACTAATTAACTCACTATGGGTTTTTAAACCAGAAAAGAAAGTGCCACGACGGCCTTCAGCTTTGCCAATGAATTGGCAATTTGCTGCAGGTTTGGTATCAATGAACTGCACTTGTCGACCAGCTGAAGTGGCTTGGTAATTTGAGTTACTACAACCATTTAAAAACAATGCAGTAGATAAAGCTGCGCTCATAAAAAGAATTTTTTTGATAGACATAATATTTCCCCAACCAATATAACGATCATTAGTAGTAATTGTTAAAAGCATTGTATCAGGTTAATTAACTAAAAAATATCGCTTATTATAAATGATGATATTCTGATAGATGTTAGTTTAATAATTAAGCAAATCAACCTTTTTTGTTAATTAAATGTAGCAAATTCAATTTAACTCTATTATAATCGCAACCCTACTAAGTCAGTAGCACCTTAAAAGAGGCCCCTTAGCTCAGTTGGTCAGAGCAGTCGACTCATAATCGATTGGTCACTGGTTCAAGTCCAGTAGGGGCCACCATCAAATATCTTTAAATTCAATCAGTTATCTATCTTAATAATGTTTTCTTTTATGTGTTATTTTTGGCTGTGGCGATAAAATGGCGGTTGATTTTTTCCGTTTAACTTTTCAATCTTGTCAGTTAATAGTTAATAGTTAATAGTTAATAGTTAATAGTTAATAGTTAATAGTTAATAGTTAATAGTTAATAGTTAATAGTTAATAGTTAATAGTTAATAGTTAGTAGTTAGTAGTTAGTAGTTATTAGTGTGGTGGTTTAGTATTTTCGTTTAGTAAATTAGGTTGTTCCTCTGCAATTATGGCTGGTAGTCCAATATTAAAGCTATCTGTTTATAATGATATTAGTTATGTCGTTAGTAGATGTTTTGATTGGGAGAGGGCACCAGATTGCTGTGAGGTGCAATCTGGTGATGGTTTAGGCTTTTTTGGCGTGTCGGCTGTATGGCGATATTGGGATGTTGACTTTTGGGTCTGGGATTGCGCTTGGTACAATCGTTTCTGAGATTGATTGCATTGCAGTAAAAGTATGTCCACAATATATGTTGGAACATTGGTAATACTGTTTGCGAGTTAAGTTGCTTATTTCTTCACTAGATCGGATAAATGTTTTGTTTCGGCAATGTGGACATTTCATGTGACTAACCCCTTTGAATTAAACTTTAGTTAATTTTACATTAATTTAAGTTTAAGTCTAGTGTTTTTCTATTTTTATTTTTTTGCCATGTCTTTTGTTAATTGGTGATGAAGCTTAGCTGAGCGATAACTTGGTTATCTATTGATTTTATCTGTTTTTTTTGGGGTTTAATGGATGACTCTTGGTAAGAGTCATCATTTACTAAGTATTTAAAACGAAATTAAACTTAACTTAAGTTGGTTCGCTGTACTGTGTGGGCATTATTTGAAGATATTTTCGTAACTTTCTTCTTCAGGTTTTATTTGTAATTCTAATTCAGTAGTAAATCCACTACCTTTACTTAATGAATGTGTACATGATGCGATAGTCCAATTTGTTGAGTTTATTTCTGGTTTGAATCCATCTACTTCAACCGGCATTTCGCTAAATAGGTCGGGACGGCCTAAAGCAAGTTTGAGTTTAAATTGTGCTATTCCTTGTACAATTTTTTTCAATTCGCTTTTTGCTGCTGCTGTTGCACTCTCTTCATTGGCATAAACATATTTGAGTTCTTTGATTTTATCTTTCATCTCATCTCGGTTGGCATTCTTTTCATCCATCCCCTCGACGTGAACTTTACTATCTTCAATTTGCTGTTTATAAATAATTTTGTGCGGTTCTTTGGTAGGTTTTTGGTAATCATACCATCGGGTTTTTACACCTATATATGGACTTTTAATGAATGTGTAGCTGTGCATGTCTCCAGATGCTCTTTTGATTTTAGCCGGTGGGATTTTTTTGCCATTTACGGTTATCCCTTGACCTTTATTAAACACGATTAACATATCATTTTTAATCGTTACGCCCCCTCCATAGTCATCAATTAATCGAGTAAGAAATGAGCTATCTGATTCATTTGTTTGGTCAATATGTGGTATGAAGTTAGAACCTATCAATTTATCAAAGCGATAAGTTAACTTGTTACGTATTGCAATCTTGGCGATTATCTGGCCTAGGGTTAGTTTTATATAAGAATCTTCCCGTCGTTTTAGGGCATTACCATCCTTTAGATTTGCACTTGTACCTTGCAGAGTAATGATATCTGGTGTACCAGAATGGGTAACTTGCGTAATGGTAAATACATTTTTTATATTTGCTTCAAAGATTTTCGCTTCTTCATCGTCAATCGTGGTTTTTGGCTTATCCGCTTTCCAACCAAGGGTAATTTCTAATTTAGCGTTTGTTTTAGGCAAATTGACTTTCTGATCGGAATCGTCAATGACTATAGTGATTGTGTCTGCTTGAAATCCATTTTTATCTTCAATTTTCATTGATATAAGACGATTATCAAATTTTTCGGTAATATCTTCTTGCTGCTCATCATCTAATAAGATAATTTTAAAATATGGTTTTGCCATGTTGTACCTATATAATAATATCAATAATATCAATAATATCTTTGATTATACCTTCATCAAAGAAGTCTGAAATGTCAACTTTAGTTAGTTTTATGGTGAAGTTGATTTTTCGTGGAGCACCGTGACGATCGAGTTCGGTGTATTTTCTTTCGACACCATTTAATACAAAAAAGCCAAGCGGTACCCCATCGCCTTGAATAAGCGGTAGTGGTACAGATAAATATGCCATACGTTCTAAGACTTCAATGCTGACTCTACCATGGGTTAATTCGCTGAATACTGAACCCGATAAGGTAATGGTTTCGTTATTTGGGCCGGTGAACTGTAAGGCTGAACGTTTGTTGACCCTATTATTGCTTGCCCAGTTCCAACTTTTGTTTAATGTCATTTCTTGGTAGGGTAATGTTTTTAAGCTGAAAACAAAAAAGCCGTAACACATCATCATTTTAGTAGATATCCCTTAAGCTGCTTCTAATTTGAAATAATTGTTGTTGTTCTCGACGATCGAGTTCTTGAGTGATGACTCTAGCGATTTCTTCTTCATTCATACCTGGTGCGGCATTGATGGTAATGTAATATTGTGATGTTCCACCTTGAATAGTGTTAATCGCTGAATTGCTATTAGCATTTGGTATATTATTTGCGGTATTGGTTGGAATCTGCGGCGCCTTGGTACTAACTTTATCAGCAAATTTACTCATTGAGTCTAAAGCGGTATCTTGCGTTTCATCAACCCCATTTTGATAGCCTTCAATGGTGTTAACACCAAATTCTTTAAAGACTGTCGATGGTGAGTTAATGCCAAGTTTTGATTTGAACCAACTGCAAATGTTACTTCCAAGATTACATATACTTTCCTTTAAGCTGTTCCAAGCATTTTTGATACCGTTTATTATTCCGTCGATAATATCTCCGCCTATTTTTAAAAACTTATTAAATAATCCATTTTCGCCAGTAAAAATTTGTCCTATTTTTTCAGGTAGTTCTTTTATTTTTTCAGGTAATGACATAATAAGATCCCATGTCTCACCGACTATTTTTGAAAGACTTTCAAAAAGTCTGATTGGTGCCATAAGGATACTCCCCACAACAGAACCAAAAGAGGTTCCGGCCGATTTACAGCTTTCAAACTGTTCATCTGTGAGTTTCATTGGTGATAATAATTCACTAAACCAGTTGATTACTCCACCTATTGCATCACCTATCGTTGTGAATACTGGTCCTAAGGATGAGAAAGCATCAATAACTGGCTGTATTTCATTGGTAAGTCCTTGCCAGAAACCAGTGAAGAATGCGCTAATTGGTTCCCAGAATTTGCGAATCAGCAGTGCGGAAGCAGCGATGCCCATAACAACAAGGCCGATAGTGCTAAGTGAAAATGCTTGACTAACTGTTGCGATAACCGTGCCTAAACTTTTAAATGCATTGATTACGCCTTTGATAGGAATTTCACCTAATGTACCTAATGCTGTACTTGCCATGGAGCTGATTGAAATTATTTCCATAAAGGTAGCTACAAAAGTAGGGTGGTTGTTTATCCATTGCTGAGTACTTGCTGTTAGCTCGGTTAACCATGGCATTGCACTAGCTATTGGTCCTTGCATGGAGCCACCCATAGAACTTGAGATATTAGTTAGTGTGGCTTTTAATATTTCAAATTGTGACGCAAAACTTTTACTGTCAATATCGGCTTTTATTTGTAAAGAACCCGTGGCATTGGGGTTATTAATTACTGATTGTTGTTGGGTGAGTAAAGGCAAATTATTGGTAAGTTTGCCGGTGTTTTGCGCCTGTTCACTACCAAATAACTGACTAAGGATTTCTGTTTGTTGGGTTGTATTCTGTTGTTTAATGGTTGTTAGTACTTTTTGTATTGTGTCAATGGCATCGATTGACATATTTTTTTCTATTTGTGTGGCATCAAATCCAAGTGATTGTAATGTTTGTTGGAATTGCTCCGATTGCGTTGTCGCTTTTGATAAACTGTTGACGATAGCATTGGTGGCGGCAATCGCACCATCTGGTTTTATATTTAGGTTTAAGAATGCCGAATTTAATGCCATAACTTGTTTGAAATCGAGTTTATCAGCAATATCATCCATACTTTTTAGTGAGCTTATGATATCTGCTACATTAGCATCGGTGTTATCACTTAGATAATTAATGGTGTCGGCTAAGTTTTCAATATTTTCTATTGGAATATTGAATAATTTGGCAATTTCACTCAGATCTGAGGCTAACTCATTTGCCGGTAAGCCAAAGGCATTGGCTGAAATTGCTGAGATTTTAGTAAAGTTTAGTAGTTGTTTGTGTTGTTCGCTTATAGGATCGCTTTGTTTAGTTAGGCCTAATTTGGCATTGGATTCTACCTGTTCAGCAATATCTAGTGCTCCTTTGGCAGTTGGTATTTGTTGACTTAGTGATTGAATTTGTTCTTTCATGCTGTCAAATAATTTAGTTGGTTTGCCTTGTAGGTCATATAGCCCTTTAACTTGCCTAGCAACTTTATTCATAGCCTGTTCAAGTTCTATAAAGGATTCAACCGAACTTAATATTGGTTTACCAAGATTTGTGCCAAACTCTTTTAGTTTTTCACTTTGCGAACTTGTTTTTTCTTCATCTTCTGAATTTCTGTTATTTTCGTTGGCCATAATTAATAAACTTTTATTTTCTGATTTTGATTAATGATGTTTATGTTGGGCGCATTGATTAAGTACTAATTCGTTTTTTAATTATTTAATAATCAATGGCGTCAAACGGTACCTTATTTTTAATAATTCACTCCCTGATTATTGTTGATTATTGGTACCGTTTCTGACGCGAGCATGCTCTCGCCACTCCATAAGTTCAGATAAGTTTAATTCATCCATGGCAGACGGTTGCCAATGAAAGATTAGTGCAATATCTGCCATTGCCTCTTCTACTCGGTTAGGGATTCCTTGTTGGCATCGTTCGAGTTCGGGGACAAAAAATTGATTACCTCTTTGGTGATTTCCGACAAGTCAATTAAATCTAAAGTATATACTTCATGTTCAGCAATTGATGGTGTGGTAATGCGTGGTAATACTTTTGCTAATGAGTCGATATCTAAATCAATAAATTCAAGTAATTTTACACCACGTAAATCACCAGTTACTGGTTTGCGAATAGTAAATTCGGTTATGGTGGTTTTACCTGATTTAATTCCATTTTTTAATGTGATTTTTTTGCTGCTTGTCATTTGTTTCCCCTCGTAAGAAGCCCTTGCGGGCTTTTTTATTTAAATGATTAATTAGGATTAAATTAATTGTTATAATCCAATTGCACTACGTGCTTTTGATAGACGATCTTTTCCGTTTACTTTGTCGATCATGTTGATTAGGTCGATTTCAGTAATTTCTTCGTTGTCGATGATCTCTTTATAGTAAGTACATTGCGTAGTAATTTTGGTTGAGTTGCTTTCACCTTGTTTAAGTTCACCACGGTCTTGTTCTTTATGGCGTCCGTTAACGATGATTTCGACTTTAATAAAATCTTCACTATCATCTTTTTGGTAAGCACCAGCAAAACGTAATGTAACACCATTGAGTAAGCCACCATGCTGTTTTAGCACTTCGTGAGCTAAGCCACCGATTGTCCATTCAACATTTAATGCATCATCTTCATATCCCATGTCGATTGGTACACTGCCTGGCATACCGGCACCGCGATAGTTTTCAAATTTGCGGGTTAATTTTGGTGGTGTGAATGATTCGACTTCACCAGCAAAAGAGGTTCCGTTAACGTAGACGTTGAAGTATTTGAGTTTTTTAGGTAGAGCCATTTAATTGTTCTCCTTAGTTAGTGGCGACTGAATTAGCCAGCTCAACCAAATATTTATCGGTAATGCGTTGGCGTAACATAAGATTTTCGAGAGGCGGGACAGGTGTGTAATCATAATCAATATATAATTTACCTGCTTTTAGAATGTCTGGGGTATTAGCTTCAGGGTCAAACCATGCTTTACCATCAACAATGTAGCCGTTAGATTTTAATTCACGGAATTTGTTATTGATTGATTCAATTAAATCTTTAATTAATGAGGCATGCATTGGTGCATCAACTAATTGGAATTGAGCTTCAGCGATAGTATCAGCTAAAACTTGAGCGGTACGTGTGTAGTTTTCAAATGCAAATAATGTATCCGCTGAGCAAGTGCGAGATCCCCAGAAGCGATATCCTTGATTGCAAATTAAAGTTGTTACATCGTGCTCGTTTAAGTAATTTGAATCTGAGCTTTCTTCTTGCAAATCCCAAAATACATCGTTAGAAATGCCAGTGACGCCATTGACAGGAACATTTGATAATGTTTTATGCCAGCCAACTTTTTGGTCGATTTGGGCACGTAGACCTAACGCTCTAGCCGTTGCAGCTAAAGTGACATTTTGTTTTTGTGTAGCATCGAAACCGACAAAATCAGGCCAAATTACCATTGCTTCACGCGCACCTAATTTATCGCGATAAAGTACTGCTTGTTCTTTGGTTTTAGCGCCGTAAGCCGATACATAACAAAAGGCACGTAATTTTTGTGCTAATGAAACTAGTGCTGTTGCAACTGGTAATGAGTCATAACCAGGTACACCTAAAATACGTGGTTTTACTTTCAATTGCGTTTGTGCTGAAAGTAGCGCTTTCATACCTGTATATTTGCCATCTTCAGTGGTGGTACCAATGATATTTGCTTCTGTTTCTGCAACAGTTGCACCTGTCTCAACACGAACAGCAACAATCACTGGTGAACACTGATCGGCAATCGCTTCTAGCGTTGGTTTTAGTGTACCTGTTGAGCCAGCTTTACCGATTGCGCTATTGACATTGGTAATTAAAACAGGGGTGTTAAGTGGAAATTGCGTCGCATCGGCATCATCGCCAGTACAAACAATACCAATAACAGCGGTTGATACTGTTCTGATAGAGCGTGAACCTTCATTGATTTCGATGACTCGGACGCCGTGATGATAATCGTTAGCCATAAGTTCTCCGTTGTGGTTTACATATTGTAAAGTTAAAGTACATGGCAATATTTGCATATTTAATACAAAGTGGTTAGTGATTGGATTTGTAGCGAAATTTGTTACAATTTATAGCGAAAATGTTTGTCAGATTAGATAGATATAACAGGCAAAAAACTGTCATTTATTATTGGAAATCAGCTAAGTAAATGACAGTCATTAATATTGAAATTAGCTATTTGGCATATCTGGCCAGTCGATATTTGGTGCTTGTTGAACATCAATGCGATTGACTAGTGCGCGATATTTTTTCCATTCAGCGAGTAATTGAATTTCTTGTTCAGTGGCGATTTGCGAATCAACTGCATCTTGTAAATAACTGATTTGCGAGGTTGCTTCCGCGATAAGTTGATTTTTTTGAGTTGTCGCTTGGTTGACTTGCGATTGGTGCTGTTTATTTTTATCTAATTGCCATTTTTTACCATCCCATTTGTCAAATTCACTGCCTGGTTTTAAGGTGGTGTAACCTTCAGGAATCTCACCAACCTCTTGCATGGTCGTTTCCGCGCCAGTTTCGGTAGAGTAGATCTTGGTGCCGCGTAAATCTGTAGGGTAGGTCCATTGTTGGCCATTGTGGATGATGGCTTGATTGTCTTGGACGTTTTTCGGGGCTTCTAAGTAAGCATGAGCCGGTAAGCCAACGCCAACAGGCAAATATTGATAGGTAGCTTGTGAAAATTCACCTTTGGTGTCAACATTATAAATAATTGCCCAACCGGCGGAGATGGTTAAACCATTTTTATCTAATACGGCTGATGCTGGTTGTAATTGATATTTCATTATTTGTTCTCCTGATTATTCTGCTTTAACGATATACATAAATGCAATGTTTCGCGGATGATTATCATGCGATGCCGGCACAACTCGTGACGCATCAAATGAATATACACGCCCCCACTCATCAGGACCGCCGATTTTTAAATCAGAATTGAACCTATTGATTTCTCTGAATGCACCGACTGGCGGTTCAATTATGCCTTGACGATCGCGGAAAGAAACAGGAAACTCACCGGTTATATTACGTATTGCATCTTCTTGCAAGCTCAATATAACTCGATACGGATCTATACCCCGCGCATTATCCCACCCCCTGATAAATTCACCGCGCAAATCTGGCAAAAAACCATGAGGGTATGCAGCAGCGAGTTTGGGAAATTGATTTTTATTAAACGTTGAACCATTGCATTCTAGCCAACCAGCAGGAGGTTGAGTATTTGGCCATGGCAAAGGCACACCGATAGGAATGTAATTAGAAATATTGGCTGTGGTGATAAATTCATTCCAACTATAATCGCCAGTATAATATGGGTTTTGTTCATAAGATATAACCCCCCTGTATTTAACCCTTTTGCTTAATATATCAATAGCAATATCACCAAATGAATCACCAACAAATGATCGCATTACATGGCTATAATCGAATGGTTTACACCCTTGTGATTGTTGTTGAGTGAATAAAAAACCACTATACTGGTTCTTAGGCTCATCTATGGATTCATTGCCTAAAACATGTGAAAAGCCAATTCCGTAAGAATATTTAGTTAATACGGGATGACCTTTTATTTTCAACTCACCAGTTATATCATCGCCTGAACGTTTAACTGCCGCCATAGCTATATCATTCACAATTTTGACTTTCTCATCTACTTTTGTGACTTTCTCATCCACTCTTTTGACAGCTTCATTTACTTTTTTGACTGCCAATGGTGTTGCTGCTTGGTTTTCAATGGTTAAATCAGTGGCGGAATTTAATTGCACAAATCCTTTCGATGAAGTGGTCGCAGTCGGGTGATTGGTTGATTTTTCATGAGCTGTCATTCTAGCGGTAATTAAATTATCAACATATTGTCGAGTGGCTAATATTACTGCTGGGTCAATTTTCAAGGCAATGGCATCAGTGTTTTCAACGATGATAATGATACGAATGACTTGCGTTCGCCCACTACCTTCGGATAATTGTGGTTTATAGGTAGCCGGACAATTACCCACCGCAACTAAGGTGTTACTCTCATCATATAAGCCAATTTCATGAATAAACCATCCTCCTTGACTTTCCGGAATGATTAATTCGGCAATAATTTGATTTGCATTATTTTCATCAATGGTTAATGAGTTAATGGGGGCTTGATAGACTTCATGAACTAATTTGCTTTGATTGGCATTTGGTGTAGTTACTTTACCATTACCATCGCCAACTCCCATCTTAGTTAATTTCAGTGGAATACCTGAAGCGGTCGCATTCGCCAGTAATGCAGCACCTTGTTGGGTAATTAGAGTATAATATTTTTGACTCATATTTTCATTCCTATAAATAAAAATTCGAATCGCCATTAAGGCGATCGAATGAGCTACTTGTTTGGTTTTAAGAAGCCAGTTTATCTATCCTTTATTAAGTCATATGACTTTTATTCATAAAATGGCTTGCTAACGATAGTGACATAATCTAAAGAAGTGAGTTAATGAATGGATATGTAATAAACAAGATTACAAGTGGGGTAGGAGAGGTTCTTTGAAAAAATAAACAATTAATAAAAACTGAAGTGCCCCCAATAGTTGGACAACCAATTACTGGGGGGCACTTCAGTTTAAACCAAGGTTTTTATCAATTAACGTTATTTAGGCTGTTTTGGCCAGTCGATATTTGGTGCTTGTTGTACATCAATGCGATTTAGTAGTGCGCGGTATTTTTTCCATTCGGCGAGTAATTGAGTCTCTTGTTCAGTGGCAATTTGTAAATCAACCGCATCTTGTAAATAACTGATTTGTTCGGTTGCTTTACTTAATAATTGTTTTTTCTGTGATGTTGCTACATCGATGTCATTTTGATGCTGTTTTTCAGTATCTAATACCCATTTCTCGCCGTCCCAGGTGTCGAATTCACTGCTAGGCTTTAAGGTGGTGTAACCTTCAGGAATCTCACCAACTTCTTGCATAGTCGTTTCTGCGCCAGTTTCAGTAGAGTAGATCTTGGTGCCGCGTAAATCTGTAGGGTAAGTCCATTGTTGACCATTGTGGATGATGGCTTGATTGTCTTGCACGTTTTTCGGGGCTTCTAAGTAAGCATGAGCCGGCAGGCCAACGCCAACAGGTAAATATTGATAGGTGGCTTGTAAAAATTCACCCTTTGTATCAACATTATAAATAATTGCCCAACCGGCTTTAATGGTTAGACCATTTTTATCTAATACGGCTGATGCTGGTTGTAATTCATATTTCATTATTTGTTCTCCTGATTATTCTGCTTTAACTATGTATACAAACGCGATATTTTGAGGTCGGTTTTCGTGTGCAACTGGTACAACGCGTGACGCATCCATTTCTATCACCCATTCCTTAGAGCCTCCACCTGTTCCTGAGCCTCCAACACCGATTGAGTGAAATGCTCCAGTTGGCGGGCACCGATGGTCATTGTCATCGGCGGCAACAAATGTTCCAAAAATATTTCGGATGGCATCTCCCTGATAAGTTAAAATACCTCTGTTAGGGTCTAATAGACGGCCGTTATCTTTCCCTCGGATAAATAACCCGCGCAAATCCGGTAGAGTTCCCCACGGATAGACGGCAGCTAGTTTAGGAAATTGATTAACATTAAATGGTGAACCATTACATTCGAGCCAACCGGCAGGTAGATGGTCACTAGGCCAAGGTTGTGGAATCCCAACCGGTAAAACACGATCTTTAACAAACTGATCTAAACCTCCCACACGAGGAGCTTCAATAAATCCTCCGCACCAACCATCTTGATTAAAAAACCATGAAAATTCGTTTTTATAGGTATTATATACTCCAGCTATACCATCATTACGCACAACAAATATATGTCTTTTGTCTCCCGAATATACCTGCGATTCAAATTCGGACATTCGGAACTTATCTACAATTGGATCAATTCGATTATGCGCGGCGCTTGCATGGTCATAGGCAGCCTGTGCTTTTTGGTCAGAATATCGAGCATATTCATAAGCATCACGAACCGCTTTTGGGGTTGCCGCTTGGCTTTCAATTGTTGAATTGGTCGCCGAGTTTAATTGCACAAAACCTTTTGAAGAAGTAGTGGCATTTGGGTGATTAGTCGATTTTTCATGGATTGCCAGTTTGTTAATAATTAAATTATCTACATATTGACGCGAGGCTAATACTACAGCCGGATCAATTTTAAGTTCAACTACACTTGCATTATCTACTGCAACAATCATGCGGATTACTTGTGTACGGCCACAGCCTTCAGGCAATTGAGGTTTATAGGTAGCAGGGCAGTTACCGACCGCAATTAAGGTATTGTTCTCATCATATAAGCCGATTTCATTAATAAACCATCCCCCTTGGTGTTCCGGAATGATTAATTCAGCAATAATTTGCTTTGGATTATTTTCGTCTGTGGTTAAAGTATTGATTTGTGCTTGATAGACTTCATGAATAAGGTGGGTTTGAGCAGCATTTGGTGTGGTTGCATCACCATTGCCATCACCAACCCCCATTTTAGTTAATTTGAGCGGAACACCTAAAGCAGTAGCATTTGCCAGTAAGGCGGCGCCATGCTCGGTTATTAATGTACAAAATTTTTGACTCATATTTGTATCCTATAAATAAAAATTCGAATCGCTCATAAGGCAATTGAATGCGTTATTAGTGTCGGTTGTTATGTCTAGTTTTTGAATACTTTATAAACTGCATGCGATTTGCATTTCATAAAATGGTTTACTCACGATAGTGACATAATCTAATGAAGGGAGGTAATGAATGGATATGTAATAATCTAGGTTACAAGTGGCGTAGGTGAGGTGTTGGTTGAAAGGCGTTACCCCCATGAATCGCAACCACTTGGGACCAATATCGAATCTGACGAGCAGATATCGCATATTTTTTTGAAAGAATTTCCGATGATTCTCCTGATAAGAATTCATTAGCTATGATAATTTTTAAATCTCGACTATATTTTGATATAAAAAGCCCCCCAGTAATTGGTTGTCCAACTATTGGGGGGCACTTCATAAGACCAAGGTTTTTGTTTATCTATTAACGCTATTTAGGCTGTTTTGGCCAGTCGATATTTGGTGCTTGTTCTACATCAATGCGATTGACTAGTGCACGGTATTTTTTCCATTCAGCGAGTAATTGAATTTCTTGTTCAGTGGCAATTTGCGAATCAACTGCATCTTGTAAATAACTGATTTGCGAGGTTGCTTCCGCGATAAGTTGATTTTTTTGAGTTGTCGCTTGGTTGACTTGCGATTGGTGCTGTTTATTTTTATCTAATTGCCATTTTTTGCCATCCCACTTATCAAATTTACTGCCTGGTTTTAAGGTGGTGTAACCTTCAGGAATCTCACCAACTTCTTGCATAGTCGTTTCTGCGCCAGTTTCGGTAGAGTAGATCTTGGTGCCGCGTAAATCTTTAGGGTAGGTCCATTGTTGGCCATTGTGGATGATGGCTTGATTTTCTTGCACGTTTTTCGGGGCTTCTAAATAAGCATTGGCCGGTAAGCCAACGCCAACTGGTAAATATTGATAGGTAGCTTGTGAAAATTCACCCTTTGCATCAACATGATAAGCAATTGCCCAGCCGGCGCTGATGGTTAGACCATTTTTATTTAATACGGCTGATGCTGGTTGTAATTGGTATTTCATTTTTTCTCTTTCCTTTATTATTCTGCTTTAACGATATACATAAATGCGACGTTGCGAGGGCGAGTTTCATGTCCGCCGGTATGTGTTGTATTGAAAGTATAATCCCCCTCGTATCTGTCACCACCAGATCCCCATGGGTTACCACCACCTTGCTCACCTACTAGGCGGATAGGTGTACTATGGTTATGGCTTTCGATCATGCAATTTTGCCAACTCAACATACCACGATTTGCATCAACTCCCTTGCCGTTGTCCCAACCACGAATAAATTCACCTCGCAAATCCGGTAAAAAGCCATGAGGGTATGCAGCAGCGAGTTTAGGAAAGTGATCTCTGTTAAATGTCGAGCCATTACATTCAAAATAGCCAGCAGGAGGATAGACTTGTGGCCAAGGTAATGGCACGCCTACCGGAGGAGTTCTGTCTCTAACAAACTGATCTAAGCCACCCACTCGAGGCGCTTCAATAAATCCTCCGCACCATCCATCGGAATTAAAAAACCATGAAAAATCGTTTTTATAGGTATTATATACCCCAGCAACTCCGTCATTGCGTACAACAAATAGGTATCGTTTATCTGCAGAAAATAATTCTGATTCAAAATCTGGAGTGCGTAACCGGTCAGTTACATTTGAAAGAACATTATCGACATCAGTGATTCTGTTATGTGCATTACTGGCATGGTCAAAGGCAGACTGCGCTTTTTGGTCAGTAAATCGAACATATTCAAAAGTATCATGAACCGCTTTAGGGGTAGCCGCTTGGCTTTCAATTGTTGAATCAGTGGCGGAGTTTAATTGCACAAAACCTTTGGATGATGTTGTCGCCGTTGGGTGGTTGGTTGATTTTTCATGAGCTGTCATTTTGGCGGTAATCTGGTCATTCGTGTATTGCCGCGTTGCCAAGACAACGGCTGGATCGATTTTCAATTCGACAGATTGGGTGTTGTCGACAATAATGACCATTCTAATTACTTGCGTTCGGCCACTGCCTTCAGCTAATTTAGGTTTGTAGGTTGATGGGCAGTTACCCACGGCGATCAGATTACCGTGCTCATCAAATAGACCAATCTCATGAATAAACCAGCCACCCTCGTTCTCAGGAATGATCTGTTCAGCAATAATTTGATTGGGGTTTTCTTGGTCGACAAATAGTGTGTTGACAGCAGCACGTCTGACTTCGTGTACTAATTGGGTTTGGCTTGCATTGGGTTTAGGAATGTTACCATTGCCATCACCAACTGCCATTTGTGTTATTTTAAGAGGAATGCCAAGTGCCGTGGCATTAGCTAATAATGCCGCGCCTTGTTTGGTTAAGATGGTGTAGTATGTTTGATTCATGGTTTTATGCTCATTGTATCGATTAAATGAATAGTTGCGCCCGAATGGCTTTCAGATTGAGTAGCGACAGTTTCAGCAATATAAGGGTAGATATCTAAAGTATTACCATCATAGCTACTGGCTCCCATGGTTAATGAACCTTTAGATACGAGCTGGATAGCCAATCCGGTTAGTTGACGTGATACCGGTTTGACATCATCAATGATACGGCTAAGTTCGTTATAAGACTCTTCGGTAATACCTTTGTCTAATACGCCAATTTCCAGCCCAAAAGAACCAGGTGTTTGATTGTTTTGCCACCACTCGGTAATCTTGATTAAGAAACCAAATGGCTCGACAGCCCGACGAATTGCCTCTTTGGTGCCTTTGAGCTTATGGATTTCAAAGGCTTCGGCGATGACTTTACGTTTGATCTCCTCAGACCAATTTTCATCCCAACGGTCTACACTATATTGCCATGCCAGATAGGGAAGTAATTCGTAAGGACAAGTTTGCGGATCCCAAAGTGAGCGTAACGGTATTGGCGGCTCACAAGCAATCGCTTGTGAAAGTTTTTTCTCCAGTTTGGTAGCTGTAGGGGGGAGTAGCGTTTTATTCGCCATAACCTGCTACCTCAACTTGATAGTCTGAACAATAACTCGCTTGTTCCCGGTTGATGATGATATCTTGTGCCGGTTCTTGGAGTTCAACGCGTTGTACGCCAACCACATGTAACGCTGAGATGATAGCACTTCGGCTAATTCTTCGGCCAATTCGATGTTTTTCGCTAATGTAAGCTTGTAAATTATCCATGGCGGTTTTTTTAATCGGTTCTGACTCGGGACCTGGATATAAGTAAAGTTTCGCTTTAATTTGGTAGTCAATTAATTCGACTGATTTAACGGTCACCCTGTCGGCAATCGGTCGACGATCATCTTGATTGACCGCTTTTTTGACAACTTCAATCAACTCATCCGAGGCAATACCATTATTATCCCGAGCTAAAATTGCGAGAGTAACACAGGCAGGGGACGGGCTTTCAGCTGCCGCGTCTAAGACTCGTCCATCAGCACTACGGGCAAAAAATTCATATGCTGCGCGCGGTCCGGCAACCGATAATCCTTCAAAGGCTGATTGAATGCGGACTCTAAAGTCACTATCGGCTTCTTTAATTTCTTTGATAGCCGGAACGACACTATTGTCTGCAGCTTGCACGGTTAGACGATAAACATTGAAGTTGGCGCCTAGATTATCTAAATCCTGATCTTTAGCATGGGCAATCATTAATGCTTGTGAGGCTTCGTTGATTCGTTGCCGTAAAATCAGTTCATAATAACTGCTCTCTTGTAACAGTTTGACAATCGGCTCACTTTCAAATTGTAATGTTTTGGCAACTTCTTCCTGTTCTTGTTCACTATAAAGTGAAATGAATTTGGCTTTGCGGCGGTTAAAGATCTCTTCAAAATCTAGGGATTCAATTACATTTGGGGAGGGTAATTTTGAAAGGTCGGTTAATGCTGCCATGTTGCTACCTCGATTTCGCTATTAAAGGTTTGGTTCGGTTTGTCTATCCGTGAACCGGTTATTTGTAAGGTTAATTTTTCTTTATCAGGGAACACATCGACCGTATCAAGTTTTATTCGTGGTTCCCATTGAGTAAGTGCCAATACCGTAGCCGAAATCACACGTAGTTTAGTTGCTTCTGTATTTGGGTTGTCTAAAAGTAAAAACAGTAACGAACCATAATTACGTCGCTCAATTCTCGAACCAATCGGTGTGGTGAGAATATCTTTAATGGACTGATTGATATGGTCCATATCGGTAATTGTTCGTCCTGATTTGCTATTCATGCCAATATAACTCATTGCGGTTTTCCTGTTGAATCGCCACCAGCTTTAACGCCGCTGTGGGTGTGAGAATCTAATACAATACCGTTTGATGATAATTGCCCTTGAGTGTGGATCACATTACCGGTTAATGTGCCGGTACTACCTTTGGCGCCACCACCGCTAGCACTGAATGATTTGAATGTTACATGATCGCTACATTCAACCAATGGGGTATCAAGTTGAATTTTGCTACCCGCTTTAGCCGTAATTTGGTCACTGGCTTCAATGATAGCGGTTTTGATCCCTTTAATGGTTAATTGACTGGTTTCTGGTTCATATTCAAATGAGGCTCCGTCAGGAAAGGTCACCAAATAACCATCTTCAGATTTAGCAGGAGCGGGATTGGCATCACTGAATATACTCGGTAATACGCAACCTAACGCTAAGTTACCATTAGGGCTTAAAATAAATACCTGCTCACCAACTGATGGTCGCCACCATGTACGGCTTTTACCAGCACGATGGGTGAACCAAGGTAACCACGCGGTAATTAATTCACCGGTACGGACTTTAACCCGATCACCATTGGTTTGATAAACAACGCCAGGGCGAATCAGGTTTTCAATTTTTCGTAGAATGTCGACTAAGTCGGCGGGATGATAATTTTTCATAACGCCTATAATGAAATTTTATCAAATAAAAATAAAGTAAGCTTAGTTGTAGCAAATAGGCTTACAAATTTTCAAAGAGTTAAGTTAGAACAGCGTGTAGTTTGAATAATGCGATCACTAACTTTCTTTTTACCCTTTTTTTAGTTAAAATAAAAATAACAATAAAATCAATACATTAATTAAGTGGTTAAAAAAAGGGTTTTTAAAAGCCAAATAGCACTTTACCTTTTTGCTAACAGAGTTTATAGTATATATTGTTCTAGTTCACTGCCGTGTAGGTTGTTTAGAAATGCATATCAATCAAAGATAAAAGAACTGGAAGGTTCACTGCCGTGTAGGTTGTTTAGAAATTTGCTTTTTCCATAAGATATTCCCCTTTCTAGTTCACTGCCGTGTAGGTTGTTTAGAAATTACCATCATATCTCCCGGACTCAGCTAGTGCGTTCACTGCCGTGTAGGTTGTTTAGAAAATTGGAGGTGATGAATTCAATATTCCTGATTCGTTCACTGCCGTGTAGGTTGTTTAGAAATGCATTGACAACTTTTCTTAGCTCCTCTTCAAGTTCACTGCCGTGTAGGTTGTTTAGAAATTACTATGCATCTTCAAAAAAAGATGCTGAAAGTTCACTGCCGTGTAGGCTGTATTAAGTTCGCTCGTTCTATTTTTAATGTCTTATTATGGCTAATTTGGTTTTGTCGATTTTAAGCGTTAGTTTTCGATTAGTAAAATGGATTAGTTAAATTCAACTAATCCATTTTAAATAGATAATAACTACCTCAATAAGCGTTTTTAACCAGATCATATCTTGTTTATTAGAATTCAATGGTTTATCTAAATATTGTGCTAGTTGCTCAATCAAGCAGAAGTTTAGTACCATGGTTATAATCTGCAATTATTAACTAAACGTTTGTTGGCCTATGAATTTTTAGTTAAAATTTTGAGGAGAGCACTTTTTAATCTCAGAAAAAATTGAGCAACGGGGGTTTTTAACCCCTTCAAATCATCTTTTAGACAGCAAATTTAAAATATTAATGTCAGCCCATTTTATTGGTTAAGCCAAGTAAAAGTTATTTATGGCCATACTTTTCTAACGGTTCTTGCAGAATTAGCCGATCTGATAATGAATCAAATTCCAGTTTATCTTGTTTTTTTGTCGCCTTGATCCGTTCCGATAATTTTAATTCAATGGTTAAATCACATTGGTTGTCAGTGATATTATCCAAATTAAATTTAATTGCTTGTTGACGAGACTGGGTGTTAATCAATGCCTCAGGTTGATTACTTTGCATCCAACTGACAATGCTAGCGATCAACTCATTAAAAGGATAGCAATAAGCGCTTAAACTTATCGTCAATGTGAAATGGTATTGAAATCCCGAATTGTCGACTGAGAAGGGCTCAATGAAGCCGTCTTTGATGGTAAATTGATGGGTGCCTGTTGTACTGTTATTGAGCAGATTACGTTCAAGTAAAAATTGCTTTAATTGATTAATTTTTTTCATATAAATCCTTTAATGTTGTGAATAATCATGATGATTTTCTTTTTTTGCTCGATTTTGGTTTTCGACAAAGCGTACCGATATTTCCTTTACTTTTTAATAAGCAGAGTAATATTGTTAGATTCATCACAATCTGCGCCAGATAAGCGCGATGTGATAGATTGAAAAAAGTAAATAAGCAAACGGCGACACTCGAGACAATCATTAACCATGCTAACCAACTGTATACAACTTTGTAGCGAGAATTGTGGTGGTCAAAGGTAAATAATCGCACAGCAATCATTAAACAAAAAATAGCATTGAGGGTGGTGGTTATCATGATTTTTTACCCTTAAAGATATTGAATAATTCAGTTGGATCATCAAATTTTTTAATCAACCAAAGTAACAATTTAACACTTATTGCCGAGGAAACTAAGGCGCCTAAACCAAGTGGGATTTTTTTTTGGATGCTGATTGGAAAAATGGGTATCAATAAGTAGAGTGTCATTTCAGCTAACAGCAATCCCATAGCAAATGAGATAAAAAATAAGATGATACGACGTAAAACCGAGATGCGTTCTTCACTAATGACTAATAAAATCGAACCACAAAGTGCACCTAAAATAATGCCGTTTTCGATGTTGGGATAAATCATTGATACTGAAAAAGCACTAAAAACAGCGGTAAAAGTTAAACTGGTGGGTTCTGTCATTAAGTTAGTCCCATAAATTGATGGTATTTTTAGTTTTTTCGGCTACCATTTCCGGTACATTGACCTCGGTGCCCATTGGTAATATTGCCGGTAGCTCACATAGTTTTGGATTATTTTGATAAATTATTTCCACAATGCCTGCCGTTCTGCCAAAAACTCGATAGGCTAGCGCATCAATGGTTTCATTTTGCATGGTATAGACGATCATTTTCAATTACTCCAAAGTTGATTATTGACTTATTGTTAACCGCGACATCGCCGATTTATCAATAAAATAGGGCTCGGCGGTAGACAAAGTTGTCGATCTGAAAACCTTTGAACCGCCGAGATGTGGGGGTCACTCTTTATAAACAATTAGTTACGATTATGGTCGTTGCTAAATCGTTTTTAAGCAATCAAGCAAAATTGTGGCAAATTGAAATACAAAGCTAAAAGGTATTATCAATCAGTTAACCAAAAATCAATTGCTATCGGTATTGTTAATCTCGCGAATAGTCTGTTTATCCGCATTACATTTTTCAATGACATTCAATAAATGTTCATTGTATTTTAAGCTATCACCAAAAGTCATTGGCTTAGGCGGTAAATTTGGCTGACAATTATTGAGTAAATTAGCGGGTATTGGTTGCGTCACGAAGACTTTTCGCTCGGTTGTACAAGCTACCAGAGATAGGCATAGGCACCAGCTGGTTAGCGCAATAATTATCTTTGAGTTGACCATGAATCTGCTCCTGATTTTGCAATGATTGGTTCTCTAATGACTGTTTATTTTGCTCATTGTCGGCAATAAGTTGATTGTTCCTCAAAATTGTTTGCTCTAATTGGCCTAATTTTTCAGATAATTGCTGCACTTCATTTCGTGCAGATTGTTTATCATGCAGCAAATCGCCAATAATATAAATGAGTAAGATAAACGCGAAAGCGATTGTGAAGTTAGTTTTATTCATACTAATCCTGGTAAATAAATAGTTTTGCCGTTTTGTTTAATAGCCGTAAGGACCTGTTGGCGATGACCTGTGGGGTTGAATTGGATATGAACCCATTGATTATGCTCTTGTATAAGTTTGTCAAATTCGATACCACTAGCGATTAGACGTTGACAGATTTGTTTAGGATCACCATAGGCACAATGAAAATCAACAGCGAGACCTTTGGTATGCGCGCTAGTTGGCGAACCACCTACCTGAGTATTGAGAGCCGGGCAACGATAGCCTGATGTGATGATGATTGGATGGGCTAAAACTTTCCTGACTAATTCAAGTTTGTTGGCAGTAAATTGAATATTTGCCATCAAGTGATCGGGAATTTTATTCTCGATTTTTAACCGTTTTGCGGTGGTTGAACAGCTAAATTCCTCTAATGAGAAATGTTCGGTTAATTTCATTGTTGTTTATCTCCTTTAGCATGTTTAATTAATTTTTCTTCCAGAGTTTTAATTAATGTTGCGCCAGACCAACCTGCTAGGCCCGCTATTCCTCCCGCTAATTCAAATCGCCAATCAAAATAACTTGCGGCTAAAATCGCCAGTGCTCCAGCAAAAGCTGAAATTAACATCTGGGCGATTAGGATACCAATACGGAATTTATTGCCTTTTAAAACGTTATAAAAGTAATTGGCTAATGAACCGAGCGCGGTGATGATGAACAAATAAATGACCACATACCAGTTTACATTATCAGGATCTTTAATTGGCATAATTGATTCTCAAAATAGACATGGCCACCAAGATATGGTTTAAAATTTTGCAGCTTGGTAGCCATTTGGGTTAGTGAATTAAGCCGTTATTGGTGAATTTAGCTTTTAAATCAAGCAAGTTTGCTATGATTGAGAATTTACGATTAATCACGACATTTATGGGCGATAATTTCATACTTGTAATATAGGGTTGGATGCAAATCTTTGCCGTAACCTGTCACACGATCGATACGGCAATTTAGCATATAGGCTAAAGTATTTTTATCGAAAAAATCATCTGAATTTGGATTAACCATAATTATGTTAGAATAGGTTGGATATTTTTTATAAGTTTTACCGTTATAATAAAATCTATCATTTTCCAATGCATTTTTACCACGCTGCTCTATGTTATAACTTGCAGGTTTCAAATGACTAGGTGGATTATTGAGTTTTACTCTCCATTCATCTCGAAATCCTTTTAGCGCATATATCCCAGTTCCGACAAATCCCGGCTCATCTGACTGATCAAATAATATAAAATAATTAATATTAATTATGATATTGTAATAAAGATGAATTTGTTTTAGATGCTCAGCTGTATATCGGGAAAAAGTAGGAATAGATACATCAAAATCCATACTTGGATATTTACCTTCAAATAATATTCCTTCGTGTAAAAACGATCCCTTACCTAAAATTAATGTTTCAGGCATGTAAAGAATTCCATTATAACCAAAAGAGATTTTGTTAAGTGGGTTAGGGTCTCGTTGGATAACATTTGGTTGAATAAAATCATCTTCCCGAAGGACTCTAAGGGAACCGCCTGAATAAGGTGGGTTATTGTACATTACGACAGGTTTTACTAATGCCATATTTTCATCCTTTTATAAATCTTAGTTGTGTAATTATTAGTTATTTTCTTTCTTTATTTATTTATTTATTTATTTAACTCTTTTTGACTGCAAAAAGTTCATATTCATAAAAATGTTTAAAGTCTGCAGTCATACTAGCTAAATTCTCAATTGAAAAGTTAGCCCAAATATATTGATTACCTAGGTTTATATCAGATCTTAATGGATAAATTTCGTTGTTTATTGAAAAAATAGCGTATTCAATCTCTTCGTTGTCTGCTCTTTTAACAATGTTGAAAATAATATTTCTTTTTTCTTGGTAGGATGCCGGTTTTATCTTAAAGTCTTCACGAAGGTATAATAGAGAAGATGGCTCAACTTGATTGCCGTAAGCTTCATATAGACAATGAGTTATATTTTGAGGAAAAGGTTTTGTTTTTTCACATGCTAAATAGGAATTAAAGCGTACAAAAATTTGATATTGCTTGCCAATTGATATGAGTTGCTCCTTAGAAAAAGATTTATAACAAGGGAAAATGACTTCAAATGGTCTTTTATAAGCTTTCATGTCCTCTTCAAAACGCCCACTGCCTAATATAATATAGGATGGTAAGCAAAGCAGCCCTTCCTTATCAATTTTTAAAGTGTTATTAGGCTCGTTAGATAAAGCAATGTTTTGGGCTGACAGTAAATCTTCATCTTTAATTTCACTAAAATAGAAGCGATCAGTTTTATCCCAATTTTGTACAATAGGTTTTTTTATTTCCATGTTTTTTGTCCTTTTTTCTTAAGATTTCGTTGAATTAAGCGGGTTAATTTAACTGGTTAATTATACAGTATTTTGCTTGTTAAACCTAATTATTAGGCCTTAAACGGCTAAAAAACAACTTTAAAAAATCAATAATAATCATGATGTTATCATTGTCTTTTAATGATGATTTGTCGTTTGCCGTTCGACAATGAATACCGTTTATTTATTATGGATTTAAAACGTTAACTCACTTTAAAAAGTGGATAGCAATAATGCGAATGGAAAGTTAATTAGCGGCAGTAACTACATGACCAGGCAATTATTGGCTAATGACTTAAAGAAGGGTTATTTGACGGTTGAAAACCTTATTCTCAAAATCCTTAAGCAGTTATGCTGAGAAATGGGGGATAGTTGATGATTATAGATGAGTGGGGCATGAATTATTGTCAACTATCCCAAAATGTTAAGAATTATTTCGTTTTTCAATAGAGTTATGAGGTAACTGTTCTTTTAAAGGTTCGAGCAAATCGCGGAACCAGAACAATATTATGTCCTTATCATTTTCTCTTAAATGTATATATTCGGTAATTAGGCGAGAAAGTAATTCAGCTCGCTCAATTATTTTGATTTTTTCTAATTCATCCATTTTAATCACCTCTACCATCGTATCACTGTATTTATATACAGTATATAATAATTAATAATTCGATCAAGTCCTTTTTTTTTAAAGATTCGTTAAGATCATCAATAATATTTATTTATTGATTTTATTAAGATATTTTTTTGAGTTATGCACTCAATAACCATCATTTAAATGCTCTTTTTTAATAGATTGAAATTCATGTTTATATAACCTTTTTGGCGGTATTTTTTGGCTGTCGATACAGTGGTTTTTGACAGAATGGTTACTAATTATTAAATGCAGCCCATCGAGCCTGTCGGTTAGCATCAAATGTTGATATGGGTTGATTTTGATACTCTCCCTTAAATAGAGGCGATTCACATTGAAATCATTATCCGCTAAGCCGATAATTTTCAGTTGTTGTTTGATGATTCGCCTTTGTTGTTCACAATCATTAGTAACCGTACAGTTATTGACAGAACTCCAAGGCGTGCGTTCCGCCCGCAATGGTGATGCTTGATTGGTCTTTACATTATTTAGGCTACTCTTGGGTACTAACCGCCATTTTGTTAATCTGGTGTAAATAGTCGATGCAATCCCATGAATTGGCGCATAGATGCCTTTTATTTTTTTGATGATCTCCTCATATTGATTCAGCTTATCTTCATAAGCCAGGCGGACTTTAAGGTCTTTACGTTTGACTAATGGTCCTCCTTGATGCGCGGTATAAGCTGCCCAATCCCCAATATCAGCTGATGCTAATACCGGATCGATAATATCATCAGTCACTTTTTTGCTTTTTAAACGCCGTAGTTCTCGCCAAACACTGACAGGTGCGCCACCCAATTGTTGAAATTGACGAATCTTCCAGCGACTAGCCCAAGCGGTGATCGCTTTCGATGACGCTTTTAAGTTTTCGCCGGTTTGGGTATCTATTTCATTTTCGAGCGCATATCCGTCAATGTTTTTGGCAATATATTTGGCGATATAACCGGTTGCTGATCCTCTTTGTTTATCGATATCCTTAAATTCAAAGCGATTGATGGCGGCTCCTTGTTCTTCGCCATCTTCATCCATGGCATAGATCCACATAGTGTAAAAAGCCTTTTGGATATCTTCTGGGCGCATAAAAATTAAAATATGCCAATGAGGTGTACCATCATGATGCGGTTCGGCAACCCGAAAGCCGAAAAATTGAATATGTTCACGATTTAATTTAGCGCGAATACGTGACCAGACTTTGCATAAATAAGCTTGTGTTTCTCGAGGTGTGTTGCCCTGCCAATTTTCGACAAAACCGCCTTTGGCATGCGCGCTGTGATATTTGGCGGGAGCCGTTAAGGTTATAAATGCGCCTTGGTAACCTAGCTCATCGGCCAAATCCTCAAAACCTCGCATCCGTGTCATCAGTTCTACCCGTCTGATAGCCGGATTCGCAATTGATTTATACACTTGCAAATCAAGAGGAATCTGTTCGCCAGTATCTTGATTTTCAATCATCATCTTTTCAAGATATTTTTGATTGCGACGCTTTTGCTCCTTCCACTCCATTTGACAGCTACGGCTAGCATACGGCGAGGCCTTTTTTTGCACTTGACCTACAGCAATGGCTAAATGCTCATGCTCAAAATCTCGACGCGTCTTTAATTTACGCTGCCACCATTCATGATTGGTTATTTTAGCCAATGCTTTAATGCAATTTTCGTTGGTTAATTTATTATGATTAAAATCGTTCAAATAAGGTGGGGGAATGTTGATACCGCTTAGTTCTTTTAAAACGCTACGATAAAGTTTCTGCTCCAAACTATCGCTTTCAATATGATTAGCGGTTAAGCAAAAGTCCTGATCTGCAAGGCAACGTTGAATGTGTTTATTCAGATAATTACTTATTTCAACACTTAAATTAGCCAACTTTTTAGTGCCTAAAGTCGCTAATTGAGCAAATTCATCAGCAAAATTAATCGCTAAGGCACTAGGGCTAGCCGCTTGATAACGAGCTTTGACTTGTGATAACCGTGATTGAATATTACCACCCAAAGTTTGCCGTAAAAAACTATTGGCGGCTTTGCGGCTCTCATTTTGCAACAGATGAATATATTTATCGGCAAAATAACCGGCTAAAAAATCAGGCAAATCAGCAAAATATTGCGCACGAAATGGATGGTCTTCCTGATCTACTTGCCACAATTTAATTTCATTATAGCTTAAAGATTGTGGCATTTTTTTTCCACAATCATATTGTGCTATTGGCGTTCTGACTATTTTTTTATTCGCTTTATATTGGCCAATATTTTCATAGTAATCACGCATCGCTAATAATAAAGAGTGTTTATGTTTAGCGGGAATAGCCGGCAAGGAGAAAGATTGGCATTGGCTAGTCATAAATTCTCGGTCGCAATTATCGTTTAGCAAACTGTTCTTTTAGATTTTGACAATCCACGCACAGTTGACAACCTTTTAACAATTGTCGGCGTTTTTCTGGGATTGGCTCACCACACTCTATACAATCCTTTGCTGATTCACCCTTAAAAACTTGGCGATTAGCAAGTAGATTATCCAGTTCAAGTTGAGCCAAATCGTTAGCTTGGTCTATAATATCTCGCATTAGGCTTCAGTCTCATAGCTTTGGTTACGAAGCTTTTGCCCTTCTTGATAAAGGAGTTCATTTACTTCGCTGGCGGTTAAACCTTTATCAACAATATGTCCGCCTAATTGCATTAAACGGCTGATATAGCGATCACAAAGTCGTTGCTCGGTTTCTTGTTTAATTTGCTCGGTTAAATCTTGTAATTTACTTTGAGTGATATTGTTTAAATACATCATATTTCCTCATCTGGTTAGTTATTATTGTTTGGTAAAATCTTGAGGCTCGCAGTGGGCAAAAACATCAACGATGGCTTGCAAACGGCGAAGTCCGATTTCTAAATGGTCTATTTCCTCATCATTCAGCAGATCATAATTAAGGTTACGCGCTGAAGATGAGAATCCTGCATATAAAGGTGTGATTCCCGCGGCGGCTAATAACAACCTTTTTTGTCCGGGTTTTAACCGATTAAAATTACTGCGCACCAAACTTCGATGGCCATGAATCAGTTGATATAACCGCCTGATATGTTCAAGTTGACGAGACCGCTCAATATTATTCATCGCTACTCCTACCTTGACTGTCGTGAGATCCAAAAAAGAGCCATGTCTTTCGAAAAAGCCAAAGGCATTTAAATTGAATTAAGTTAGTTTTAGCGATGCTTAACTGGCCATAATTTAATGGCTTTACCGTTACTTTTTTCAATCCAACCATTAGGATTATGTCTATTGGTTGCAATTAAAATAACTACTGGTTCAGTGGTCGTTTTTTGACTTAAATAGATAGATCGTTTCATATCAATGCTCCTGCAAATTTAATTCAGGATTAAATGCTTTCGCCCCTTCAAGCGTCAGAGCAGTCATGTTAATTAAGGTGGTTGAACGATCATGCTTACCGGTGATCTTCTTTTTACGAATTGGCAGCAATCCTTCATGGACATATTTTTTAACAGTACGAGGATTCATACCCGAAACACGGGCAAATTCATCCACCGTGACATAAGGAGCAGAAATAGTGATTGAAATTGTTGTCATCATAGTGCATTATTCCTAGCATAAATATGCTTATGTGTAATTATGTGTATTTATGTGTAAAATTAAACTTAATATAATTTATCATTAAGCTTAGCTTAATGTCAATTATATTTTTATCTTTTATTTAACCTAGGCTTAATTTAATATGAGTATTAATTTTAATTCTGGTGGTGCTAAAGTATTGGACCGGATTATTGAAGCATATGGTTTCAAATCCAAAGTGGAATACAGCAATTATTTAGGTACATCGGCAGCAAGCTTATCAATCCGTTATCGACGAGATTTATTTCCATCAGATCTGGTGGTTAAATGTATGGATGAAACGGGGGCATCATTACAATGGCTAGCGACCGGAGAAGGGCAATTTAATCCTGCAGATCAGACTAAAGAAACCATAATATCTGACGAAACATTAATAAAACTTGAACGATTAGCAAGCTTAAAAGAAAAGGGAGCTATTACTGAACAAGAGTTTAATGAATTAAAAGCGCAGTTAATTTAAATTAAGTTAGGATGAATTGCCGTTATGTCAGTAAGAAAACAACCTAATGGAAAGTGGTTATTTGAAAAATATCTCCCTGGTGGCCGTCGAATCCGTAAGAACTTCGCCACCAAGGGAGAGGCATTGGCATATGAAAACTATCTTGAAGAGCAAGCTAATGAAAAACCATGGATTAATGAAAAAATCGATAAACGCCGCTTATCGGAATTAATCCAAAGCTGGTATTCGCTGCATGGCCAAACCCTTAAAGATGGGCAAACTCGCTTAAAAGCCATGCTATTTGCGAGTGAATGTATGGATAATCCATTAGCAAACAATTTCACCGCTAAACAATTCACAACTTATCGCCAAAAACGAATTGAGGGTGAGATATATCGCACCGACCGCATTAAAACGGTTGCGCCCAGAACAATGAACCTTGAATTAACCTATTTCAAAGCGATGTTTAACGAGTTGATTCGATTGGGGGAGTGGCAACATAAAAATCCGCTAGAACTGGTTCGCTCATTTAAAACTGACGAACAAGAGATGGCTTATCTAACCAAAGAACAAATCCAATCACTACTCAACTCATGTGAGCAAAGTAGTGCTAAAGATCTTACCATCATTGTCAAAATCTGCTTAGCAACCGGCGCCAGATGGAGTGAAGCTGAAAGCTTAAAAAGCGCACAAGTCAAAGATGGAAAAATCACCTATATCAACACCAAAGGTAAACGCAACCGCACCATTCCAATCAGTGACGAACTATATCAACAAATTCCAAACAAAAATGGCCAACTTTTTACCGCCTGCTATTCAGCCTTTCGCTCGGCACTAGATAGAACCGGCATCGAACTCCCCGAACGCCAATTAACCCATGTATTACGCCACACCTTCGCCAGCCACTTCATGATGAATGGTGGCAACATATTAGTCCTACAAAAAATCTTAGGCCACACCGACATCAAAATGACCATGCGCTACGCCCACTTTGCACCAGATCACTTCGAAGATGCGGTGAGATTAAATCCGCTAGAACATGATTAATAACACCGTGATTTACAGATGCTATAAAACAAAAAATAAACGCCACTTAAACAAAAAAAGGCGGTAAACTGGCGATCGAATATGATTTTATAGCGCTTTATATGTGTTTATATGCAATCTCAACCTATTGATTAATATGTAAATTATTGATTTAAAAAGACCTTGCAAAGAACTCATAATCGATTGGTCACTGGTTCAAGTCCAGTAGGGTTATTATCTTGTGAATAGATATTAATTGTTCTTAAAATTATTTCTTATTTTAAGGATAAATTTTTGCTGTTTTAAATTACTCAACTAACCGTCATATATCCATTTCTGTGTCTAAAGGCCTGTTTTTATAAATTCACATGTGAGATCTCGTTTAAAAAATATAATACTTTTATCTATTGTATAACCTTCTAATAAATTTATTATTACATTGAATGTATCTTCTTTTGATATCTGATTTTTAGTCGAAATATATTCGGGTATTTATCTAACAAAATCATGTAAATTTCCTAAATGGTTATCAAATAGAAATGAAACATAATCTTTACCGAACTAAGTTAAATCTGGTGCTATTTTTCATCAAATCTATCATTTACGATTAATCATTTTTTATTAAGTAATATCAGTTGTACCAAAGCAGTAAAGGCACAAATTGAGATGAGTAAAATTAGAGTATTAGACATGAAAATAATAGGTAAAAATAAACCTAAACCTGTTCCAATAAAGATAATACAAGTGTAAAAGCATGTTGCGATATCTCTTTGGTCAATAGTAGGTTGCGTTGTTTCACAGGTAATCATCGATAGAATGGCGTAAGCCAGAGGAACAATAAAGAAAAAATGATTAATGAAGAGTATATAAACATTATTTAACTGATTATTTAAATAAGATACCAGGTATTAGATACTAGCTGAATTTCATCTAGTATCTAATTTCAAAGGTTACTAATTTATGTTAGGACTATTTATAGTCATTTTTATTAGTAATTTCAGCCTATAAATAGAATTTATTTTTTCTCAAATAATTTTTCGCATGGATAACCAGTTAAGTCTTTAACTATGAATTTAGTTTCTTCAGATAACTGATTAATATCTCCATCTGATTGCAAGACATCGATTGCGTTAACTAATAATTTATGTTTTTCTTTATCTAGATTAAATGTAAATGTAACTAACATCGCTAAGAAAACCAGTAATCCAGTTCCTAAAAATAGAATTAATGCAATGGTGGTTATAGCTTCTGGAGATTGATCTGCTTGTTTTTGCACAAAACCGCCAAATTCTAATATTAAGCCAACACATAGAGTTGATAGGGCGACCGTTGTTTTTCTAGAGAATGTCATAACAGCGGCAAACAAACCTTCTCTTCTTTTTTTAGTGATCATTTCATCAATATCTGGAATGAATGGGAAAATATTCCATGGTGTGAACTCCATCAAACATCTGCCTATTTGATATACAGTACCAATAACAAATAGTATGGCTATTTTTGATGATGGATTAAAGACAAAAACGAAATAGGTAGCAGCTAAACATAAAAGCATGGTCGAATAAGCACTAACAAGAAGTTTTTTTGGACCATATTTAACGAATGCGAATCCTGCTACTAATGTAACGGGTAATCCAATAATACTTAAAGATAATAGACTTCCGGCTACAGAAGCATCAAGCGTTAAACAATATACACAGAAAAATACAAATACAGTGTTATAAATATCTTTACCAGTAAAAGATAATAAATAGATAGCTAAATGCTTTCTGAATGCTCTAACTTTCAGAGTAGAGAAATATTCTTTAAATAGACCAAAAACAAAGATAACTGGATTAACTTTTTTATCAGCTTTAGATTTTTCTAATTCTTTTAGCATCTCCGGAGTAAGTGGTCTCTCCCATGTTGAAAAATAGGATATAATTACACAAATCATGAATAATACGGCAAAAAATATACCATTAAATAAATAAGCATTTGGATCATTTTCACCATAAATTGCAATTAATCTGCCCGGTACAAATGTTGCCATGAAAGTACCCACCGCAGAAATAAACATTCGACAAGTAGATAGTTTTGTTCTTCCAGCATAATCACTGGTCATTTCAGATGGTAGGGTTTCCCAAGGAATCATTACCATGGCAACAACTACCTCAAAAGTTAAATAGATAGCTAGATAATATAGGTAGCCCATACCATTAATCCATAATAATGCATAGGAAAGCATTAATGGTGCGCCAATTATTAAGAAGAATCTTCTGCGCCCAAATTTTTTACCTAATTTATTTTTATAAAAGTGGTCGGTGAAACTACCCATGAAAAGGCATAATATGGCATCTAATATTCGAGCAATTGCTACAATAGATGCGGCTTCAATCGGGCTTAATCCAACAAAAGTAGTAAAAAAGTATAACAACCATGCACCTATAATGGTGAATGCTCCCCCTCCAATGATATCAATCATCCCAAAACCTATAGCTTTAGGGATAGTGATTATTTTTTGATTTTTCATTTTTCCAAACCTCGTAATAGAATTAAGCAATTAATTTATTGAAATTGCGTACGTTTTAATTTCAAAAGGGCTTAATTTTATTTTTAAATTCCCTTTATTTATGTTTTGATCAATAAAGTTCTCCATCAAATCACACTCTCTCCACCAGTTGATATTGTAGTGAGAGCTGATATTGACACTTTGTGTTCCACCGGAGAAATCATGAATTCTGAGAATTAACCAATCACCTGACTCTGCCTTTTTCAAAGCATCAACCTGAACTAATTGATTATCTAATGTAAGAATTGATAGGTTAGATGGCTTAATAAATGGTTTTAATTTGCCATCATAAATTCTTAGCGGTTCATTTAAGAACCAAGCTTCTTGGGCAACATTGCTTTCTTGCCAATTTTTAGTATGAGGAAATAAAGAATAGGTAAATTGATGTTGTCCTTGGTCAGCTTGTAAATCAGGGCTTATAGCTGATTTGATCAGGGTTAATTGCATTATATTGTCTCTGATAGCATGACCATATTTGCAATTATTTAATAGGCTAACGCCATAACCATATTCGGATAAATCGACCCATTGATGTGCTACACTTTCAAATTTTGCATAGTCCCAACTAGTATTCCAGGTAGTTGAACGTTTAACATTACCAAATTGAATATCATAGGTTGCTTCAACCGCTCTAATATCCACAGGGAATACTGTTTTAAGTAATTGATTACAGTCATGCCAATCAATATCAGTAATAAAATCAATTTTTGGATTATTATTGTAGACTCGCATTTTCTGGCAAATTGAACTCTTATTAAAAATCCATTTAAATGTGACTTCACAAATTAATGGCCCTATTTCAGTAAGTTCAACCGATTGCAATTGTACAACTGGCGATTTTTTCTGAATATGAAATATTTCAATATCCCAAGCATCATATTTCATTGGTTTATCTTCATACACAGTCAATACATTGCCACAACCTGATAATACTTCTCGATTATTCTTCTTATCAAAAATACGGGTAAGGTGGCCAAATTCATTCCACTTAATGAGATAAAAAGGAGTATCTATCTCATCATCATTATAGATAAAAGCATCTTTTGCCTTATCATTTTCATGTGTAGCGTTATTTTCATAACTTACATTTATACAACTTAGTGGTGCAATTGATGGTATTTCAACAAAATAACCATCATTTTGTTTTGATTTTTGTATAGTGAAATGTTGATTGGAGTCATCTTTTATAGTTAGATTTTCTGCACAAGTAGCAAAATAAACAACGTCATTTTTTCTCTCAAAGTTAGAACTATTAAGGATAATTTTGCTATTATCATCACTGTCGGTAATATTTTTTAACAGTGGGTTAAGAATTTCGTTATGTTTATTATTTAGATCCTGAAATTCAAGTTTGGCATCTTGATAAACTTCATGTATAGATGAACCAGGAATGATGTCATGAAACTGATTTCTAAGAATGAGTTTCCAACAATAGTCTAGTTTATTTTTTTCATAACTAGACCAGTCATTATTTAAGATTGAGTTGGTCACCGATAACCACTCGATGAAACGAATATCTAATTCGGCTAGTCGATTCGCTTTTTTTATTTGCGCTTGACTGGTGTATGTTCCGCGATGGGTTTCAAAATATAATTCGCCATCCCAAGTATGGAACCAATCATTACTGTGACTAATGTTATCTTCTAATTCATGAAAGAATTGCTTAACGGTACCAAATTGAATATTTGGCAATACTGGCATTTTTTCGAATCGTTCTAATAATTCTAGCATCTGCTCATTTGGCCCACCGCCACCATCACCATAACCAAACGGTAACAACAGTGTTTTGGTTAAACCTTTATCTTTATAGTTATCCCATAAACCCTGAACAGACTTAGCATTAACAATGCCATTATAGGTATATCGCGGATGTCCCTCTTCAGGTGTTGTAACAAAATGAGCTAAAATATCGCTACCATCAATTCCTCGCCATTTAAAAGTATCGTGTGGTAGTTGATTAAATTCATTCCAACTAATTTTTGTTGTCATGAAATATTTAATGCCTGATTTTTTTAAAATTTGAGGTAATGCCCAAGAATATCCAAATACATCAGGTAACCATAAACATTCAGGTGTTATACCAAATTCGGTTTCCATGAAATTTTTGCCATACATAATTTGTCTGACAAACGATTCACCAGAAGGTATATTACAGTCAGCTTCGACCCACATAGCGCCATCAACTTGCCAACGCCCCTCTTTGACACGTTGTTTTATTTGATCATAAATTTCAGGATAATCACTTTTAATATATTCGTAGAGTTGTGGTTGAGACTGGAAAAAATTATATTTTGGAAATTGTTTCATTAACTTCAAAACAGTCGAAAACGAACGCGCACATTTTTCTCTGGTATGTTTTATCTGCCATAAAAAAGCGAGATCAATATGAGTGTGACCAACACTATTAATCACAACTGGAGATTTCACCGCATCTTTATGGTAATTTTCTTCTAAATACCTAGATGCATTGCTGATTGATTGGTAAAATTCTTTACTAGATGGATTTTGCCAATTAACTAGTAGAAATGAACTATCTAAAAGATTAAGTAATCGCGAATAATAAAAATCGTTGGTAGAGATAACATCTAACGTTTGTAATATAGCGGTAGAAGTCACGTACAAATCATGAGTGGCTTTATCTCTTAAACCGAAGGCAACTTGTTTTATACTATTACCTACATGAAACTCATCAAAATGTTGTCTAACTTTTCCTTCAAGTACCCCTGACCATATGCGAATATCAAATTGAACTGTTTTACCAGAAAAGTCATCGGGAAATGAAATAACATTATGATTTTTATCTAAACCATGCCATGGTTTACCATTAACATAGAGTAGTGCTTCATATTCATCACGTAAAAAAGATAAAGAAAAATTAAAAAGACCTATATGAGTGGAACGTTTCGGATCGGCTTTAGGGAAAGTATGACTTAATCTTAACCAAACATAGATATCCTTTTCTTTCCATTCAAATCCTTGCTCAATTTTTTGCCAATCGGCATTTTCATCTGGGGGCGGGGCGCCATTAACTCCTTCACGGTCATAACAAAAATCAAAACTTTGTATTGTTTGAAGATCATGTAATTCAAACCGCAATAGTTCTTCAACTCGTTGCTTTAATTTCCTTTCAGTAAAAAACATAATTCCCTCTAATTTAGATAAATATTTAAAAGCAAATAATTGGTATAATAAGTTAAATAATAAAGTTGTAATTCACAAATATAAAAACCATATTTAGTGATGGCGATCACAAAAAAATTTAATTTAATTAATTTAATATCCTGTTTTAAGCCTTTTAAAAAGGTATAATAACTTTTAATATCACCGTTTCATTGATAATCAATCAAGAGGATTTTGCTTAGTATTATCAAGTCTTATGGAGCCAACATTATCTAGGCAAATTTTGAATAATGTATTAATTATATTTAAGAAATTAAAACAACTATAAGTGGTAGTGGCTAGTTAGGAATTATCCAATATTAATATTATCAATTGATAAGTAAACTAATGGTTTGTAAATTGATTGGTCAAGAAAGGGGAGAATTGGTAAGACAAATTTGTTTGACTAAAACGATCTTAAATGATTTTCAATAAAGGTAGTTTTTCACAGAAAAAAAAGTTGAAATCATAATGCTGATTTCAATTATGTAAGTTAAAAACCATATATCAGCATTCATTCGAATGCTCAATGTGAGATATTAAGAATAATTCGATTTCTTTATTTGATAGGGATCGTTTATGCACTATCAGTGATAGTAATTTATAAAAACATAGATATCAATTTCACCATATCTAAATTGCTTTTTGAATAATATTAAACTAATCTGTATCCTTAAAAAAACATCATTTATAAACAATTCTCCAAAGGATTAACGGGAAGTTTAATGATATTTTTAAGGATTAGATGTGTTAAACGTGATCAAATATTTGCTTAAAGATTCTGTATTGATCGGTCTCTTTTTCATATTCTACTTTAGTATGGACATAACATATTATGTAGTTTTAGAAAATCGCCACTCGTTTATTACCAATATAGGTAAGTCAATTGTTGATGTTCTATTTATTATAGCGGTTGTAGTTGAAATAATTTTCTTTCTCTCAATGTTGATAAAACTTTTTGTTGTTAATAGTACACATTTGTTAACCTCTTATTTAGGATTAATATTGGGGTTAGTATTTTCTTTTGTTTGGCTATTTATTTTATATGTTTATTTCGTCTCATATAATGGTGCGGGATGGAATGGTTTAAAGTTTCTCGTTTGGGCGTTTTTGCCTGCGATTGGCAGTTTCATGTGTTATATTATTTTAATATTTATCAAAATGTTATATTCTTTATGTTGTTTTATATTTGTTGAAAGATCTAAATAACATTTTTCCTTGATTAACTGTCATTTTTCGATATTGCTTGAGAGAATTATTTCGCCATCTAAAGTAGAATGCATAACTGATTATTAAGCAGTTAAATATTAATTTTATCTGAGTGAAACCATATTTATTTGGATGAGATTTTTTAGGTTAACAGTGAAGTTAACTTAAGTTTATAGGGATTAATTATGCCAAAAATTATTAAATATTTATCTAAAGATAAATTATGGATCTGTCTTTTTTGGGTTAGTTATTTGACATTCATAATTACTTTTGATTTTTTTTTATTAAAAATCGAATTCTATATTAGTCATATAGTTCCACATATCTGTTTGATAATATTTTGTATAATAATAATCTCTGAAATTGTTTTTTTCCTAATACAATTAATAAAATTATTTATCATCCCTCAAACACATGTATTAACTTCTTTTTTAGGATTATTTTGTGGATTAATTTTTTCTTTTTGCTGGTTTGGTATTTTATATTTTTATTTAGAATATGTTAGTAATTGTTATGGTGATATAGGATTTATCATTGCGTTGTTTATTCCTGCATACGGTTGTTTTATTGGTTACATTATTTTAGTTTTAATTAAAATTTTAAGATGTTTATGTTGTTTTTTCCTTGTTAAACAAGCCAATAAGTCTTATCCGTAAAATAAAATATTTTAAAAAGGTCTTTTAAAAAATTAGCTGAATTTTATTAACTATTCGCCAGTTATTTTAAGATGATTGGGTAGCTTTTGTTAATTGCTTTTAATAACCCATTATTATCAATTTAAAATAAGATAGAATTGCATTGCTTTTGTTATCAAGTATTTAAGCTTTAAAATCTAAATTTTTTTATATTTTAAAGCTATTTTAGCGAAGATATTGAGAGTTTATTCAATCTTGACTTGATTTTTGTTTCAATCAGCGTTTATATATTACTGTAATAAGCAAATCGGCTTATTATTTATAACATTTTACTAGAGGAGCTTATAATGGTACAAAAATTTGCTGCGTACGGTAGTGATGTTTCGGCTGGCACTTATAAGTGTGCTGATTGTGGCTATATATATTCAAACCAAAGTAAAAAATCCTTACCTCCTTGTCCAGAGCATAACAAAAAACCACACAGTAAAAATGGTTGGTATGTAGTTAGTGGTCAAGGTGATTCAGTTAAAGATCCTCATCATACTAAAAAGTAGTAGTAATTTTATGTTGTAACTTCAAAAGGTAACACTAAGTGTTACCTTTTTTGGTAAACGGCTCATGTCGAATAACCTACTGACGTTTTTCAATGTTGATACGCACCTATCTTTTTCGTTTAACAAATAACAGAATTGATTAAGATGCTTTTGTTGGTATTTGAGTATTTAAATCCTGCTGATATTTACTTCGCAATAATATCTTTTCCAATATAGATGTGTAAAGTGGCATTCCACCTAACGCTTGGGCAATTAATGTCGCTCCCAAGCAAGTAATAATCATCGGTAAAATAAGCTGATAATTATCGGACATTTCCATTACTAAAACGATACCGGTTAGTGGCGCTCTCACTGTAGCGGCAAACAGCCCACCCATACCAATAATAGCGCAGGCGCCAAGTTCGATATGATAATTGGGATAGAGCAGTTGTGCAATTAAACCAAAGGTAATACCGACCGTTGTTCCTAAAGCTAAGGTTGGAGCAAATATTCCTCCTGGCGCGCCGGAACTAAAGCATAAAACCGTAGTGATAAAGCGTAAACATAAAACTATCATCAAAGTATTGATAGCGTAATTACCGGAAACAGCATCGGGAATAAAATCAAAACCGCTACCGGTTATTTCTGGAAAGATAAAACTTATAACGCCAAACGATCCGGCCAAACAAAATCCGGTTAAAATAAAACAGTATTGATTTAATTGATAAAACTGTTTGAAACGTTCTTGTAACGTTAATATGCATTTGTTGGATAAAACCCCAATAGCACCGAAAAATGTCCCCAAAATAAGATAAAGCCACAAAGATTCAATAGGAACGGCACTAAAGTGACCTATTTGGAAAACGGATTCTTGATTGTATAAAAATTGGTACATTATGCTAGCCATGATGACACCAACAAAAATAGCTTTAATTGAAGTTAAATTGTAGCGAAACTGCGGTCGCATCTCTTCAATAATAAATAGAATTCCCGCTAAAGGGGCATTGAAAGCGGCGGTGATGCCAGCGGCGGCTCCTGTAGCTAAAAATGTATGTCGATAGGCTTGATTTTTGACTTTAAGCAGATCTGATACCATTGCCCCGATGTTACCACCAATCTGGACGGTAGGACCTTCGCGACCTAACACCATTCCTGAACCTAAAGCACCCACACCACCGATAAACTTAACCGGTAAAACCGCGCGCCAACGTACCGGTCTTAAATTGAGTAATGCGCCTTCTATTTCTGGTATTCCTGAACCACCAGATTCGGGCGCAAAGCGTTTTACTAAATAATATGCCAGTAATCCCATCGTTCCAGTAATAGTGAAGATTAAAAGATAATTAATCACTAAATCATCAACAAGATTAAATAACAGCGTTTTACGCAGAGAGATAATCCAATTCACCGCATATTGAAATAACACGCCAACAATACCCGTAATTGAGCCGATAATACCAGCAACGATTAAAACAATTAGCGGAGCTTTATCCTGAAAACTACGTATTTTATGATAAAGTTGGATCCTTTTTTTGATAGCAGAATAACTAGGCACAATATTGAATATAATTTGGCAAATGAAGGCGAATTTTACGCCTGTTCATCTGAAAAAGATAGAAGTAACGCGTTCAAAAAAATTGTTTAATATTGAACTAAGTACTCTAGCTATTCGGCTATAATGACAATTACCCGGTAATGTAGGTACGTGATTTTTTTATCCAGATAATTAAAAATATCGTTCTGCCAAAACTGAATAAACTATAAGCTAGCCATAATCCATGATTTCCCAAGAGAGGTACGGCAAAGTATTGCGCTATAAACCAAACTAATAACGCCAATAGCATTGAGTCGCGTATAGATGAGGTGTAGCTAATACCTGAAAACACGCCATAATAGATTAATCCACCGGCTGCAACAATAGGGAATACCATTAACCAAGATTGATACTTGAGCGCTAGGGTTATAATCTCAATTTGATTCGTTAGTAGTTTTATAATTGCCGTATCAAAGGTTAACCAAATGACAATCAAAATTATTGGACAAATGATGCAAGCTTGTAGAGACCATCGCAAAGTTTGATTATAAAGTTGAATATTTTGGTTACCTTTAGCTCGACCACTAAAGACGCTTGAAGCATTCGCAAAACCATCAAATAGATAAGCCATCATATAATGAATCTGAAATAGAACGGCATTGGCGGCTAATACTTCAGTATTGAACGTTGAGCCAATCGAAATAAAGTGGTTAGTTACCGTTAATAAACAGATGGTGCGAATCATTAAATTTGTATTAACTAAAATGACCCCTTTTAATGATTGCCATGACAAAATAGATTTAACATCTATTTTTTGCTTAGTTTTCGGTAAGTACCGATAAATAAACCAAATACCGACCAAAGTACAACATATTTGCGCAATCAATGTTGCAAAAGCCACTCCTTGAATGTCCCAATGCATCCACCCAACAAAAAGCATTGCCATTATAATATTCAGTAGATTGATAAAGACTTGTAAAAAAAGCACGGCTTTAACTTTTGATATCCCCATTAACCAACCAACTAGGACATAATTAATCAGAACAAAAGGCGCCCCCCAAATTAAAATCGAAAAATAGAGATCCGCATAATGCTCTACATCTTGATTAGGTTGGATGATGTGCATTGAGGCACTAAAAATTAACTTTTGAAAAATAATAAATATCAAACCTAAAAAGATAGCAATAAACAGAGGTCTGATAAGAGAAGATCTTAATAATAAACAATCATCCAAAGCCTGCGCGGCAAAACCAGTGGTACTGACCCTTAAAAATCCAAATAACCAATAAATGGTATTAAATATTACTGTTCCTATGGCAATACCAGCAATAAAGGCAGGATTAGGCAAATGACCAACTAAAGCAGTATCGACCACACCCAGTAGTGGGGTAGTGATGGTTGAGAGAATAAATGGAATAACTAATTTAAGATAATCTTTAAACTGATATTGATGATTCGATGTTGATGAATGGGTCATTTTTAAAAACCTAAAATTGATTCAAGTAACTGTTTAGAATAAGGATTTTTAACTTGACTAAGTTGATCTATTTTATCAATGTATTCAACGATTTCACCTTTATAAAAAAAGGCGATTTTATCACAAAGGTAAGTAATTGTGGTGAGATCATGGGTAATAAAAATACTGGTCAGATTGAGCTCTTTTTGTAAGTCGGCAAGTAGTGCTAAAATTTGAGTTTGGACTGAAATGTCTAACGAACTAACTGCTTCATCAAATAAAATAAATTGAGGAGAGCAGGCGATTGCTCTTGCAATACAGACGCGCTGCAATTGACCACCACTCATTTCGTGTGGCAACCGTTCATAAAAAGAGCTGTCTAATCCTACTTGTTCTAACAGAGCATTGATACGCCGCTTTCGATCATTTTTAGCTAACTTTTCATAAATATCAAGTGGTTCAGCAATAATCTGAGCAACAGTAAAATAGGGGTTAACAGACGCATTATAATCTTGAAATACTGCACTGATATTTTTACGCATGGCTGATTTTTTCCATGCTCGAGTACTAATATCTTGGCCATTAAAATAGATTTTGCCACTGTCAGGTTTTTCTAAGCCTAAAATTAGCTTGCCTAATGTACTTTTGCCACTACCACTTTCACCAATAATACCGAGACACTCACCCTGTTTTAAATCGAACGATACCCCTTTAATAACCGCCGTTTTTTTATGGCGAAACAAACTTTGGTTGGGTTGTAGAAAAGATTTTTTAACATTAGCAACTTGTAATAACGGTGGCATTAAATTGTCTCCGAGATTAAACTTAAATGTTTCGCACAAGCAACGGCATTAAATTTATTTAATAATTGCTTGCGAGTATCGATTAGGTAACGAGTATATTCATGTTTGGGATGATAAAAAATCTGATCACGACTCCCCGATTCAACAATCTTTCCTTTATTCATCACAATAATCTCATCGGCAATATGATGAATGACGCCTAGATCGTGAGAAATAAAGATCATGGTCGTTTTGGATTTGATCTTTTCCAGCATTTTTAGAATATGAAACTGGCTAATCGAATCTAATGCCGTTGTGGGTTCATCGGCGATAATAAGCTCAGGCTCAAGCATTAACGCCATACCAATCATTATACGTTGTAACATGCCACCACTTAACTGATGCGGGTACTTTTTATAAATCTCTTTGGGTTTTTCAAGCCCTATATTTTCAATTATCGTTAACGTTTTAGCAATAGCATCGTTTTTGTCTATAGAGAGATGTGCTTGCAGGGTTTCGACCACTTGCTTACCAATGCAATAAAGTGGATCAAATGCACTCATTGGATGTTGTAAAATTATCGAAATGATACTACCACGCATTTGATTCAACGTCTTTTTATTCTGTTTTAATAGATCTAACGCTAAATTAGCATTTTGCGGTTTAAACAGGATTTGCCCAGTCACGCTAAAGTAGGATTCTAATAAGCCGATGATGGCTTTACAGGTTAAACTTTTGCCACTGCCACTTTCCCCAACAATGCCTAAGCATTGATGATGATTGACCATAAACGATATATCATTCAGTAGCTTGTTACCATTATCAAGGGTAACGGTCAGTTGTTTTACGGCTAACAATGGGCTACTCATGCAGTTTTTCCTTTGGATCTAAAATATCTCGTAAACAATCACCCAACATATTAAATGCTGCCACAACGATTAAAATGGCTATCCCCGGGAAGACCATTTGCATCGGGTGCTGCGTCATTACATTTTTTGCTTCACTTAACATTAATCCCCATTCAGCAGTAGGAGCTTGGACGCCTAATCCAATAAAAGATAAAGCTGAGATATTTAAGATTACCCAACCAGTATCTAAGGTTGCTAATACAACCAATTCTGACATTACATTAGGCAATAAATGACGACAAATAATAAAAGAATGTGGTGCGCCAATGGCTCGTGAAAAAAGAATATAATTTTTTCTGCTATACTTAATTACTGAACTACGAATCATCCGACTGTACCAAGCCCATTTAACAACAATATTAGCAATAATGACGTTTTCAATACCTACGCCTAATACCCCAACAATCGCCAAAATCATCACTTGGCTAGGAAATGACAGCATGATGTCACAAAGGCGCATGATACATTCGTCAAGTTTACCGCGTCTATAACCAGAAATAAGGCCGATGACACTACCAACGATTATTGTAATGATCATGGTTAACAGTGATAAGAATAGGGTTGTGCGAATACCATACAGTAGTCGTGAAAAAATATCACGACCAAGATGATCACATCCAAGCCAATGTTCGCTCGATATCGCAGCATATTTACGAACGATACGAACTTTATTGGGATCAAACGGTGCAATATAAGGGGCTAATATCCCTAAAATAATCATTGTGGTGATGATGATCAGGCAAATTAACGCCGTTTTATTGTTAATCAGTTTCTTAGTTAGATTCATATGGCACCACCATTATCACGTAATCGGGGATCTAGCCATTGATGAATAACATCTACAATAAAATTACACACTACAAATAAAATAGCCATAATCAATATATAAGCTTGAATGACGGGATAATCGCGATTCATGATAGCCGCGATACACAAACGCCCTAATCCCGGCCAAGAAAATATATATTCGACAACAAAAGAGCCAGCGATTAATTGCGGAATAGTCATGCCTAAGGCGGTGATAGTGGTGTGCAGTGAATTAACAAGCACATGTTTAACTATAATCGTTTTTTCTTTCAAACCTCGACAACGAGCATAAAAGACCGAATAATTATGCATATTTTCAAGCATATTATTGCGAATAAAACGGATATAAGTTGAGATATAAACAAACGATAACGTTAAAGTTGGTAGAATCAGATTTTGCCATGATCCATAACCATTAGTGGGCAGTAAATCCAAATAATTAGCAAACAGCCAAATAAAGAGTAAACCTAACCAATAACTTGGCATTGCCGTACCAAGAAAAATAACAATACGAACGATATGATCAAACGCTGAATTAGCAAAAATCGCACATAACACGCCTAAAATTAAACTGATGATGAGGGTAAATGCAAATGATGACATTGCTAAAACTAATGTGGGAATTAAGCTACGGATCATCTCATCCCAAACGAGTCTGTCTCGATGAATAAAAGAACGACCAAAATCAAGATGTAAAACATCATAGAGCCAAATAAAATATCGTTCAAAAAAAGGTTTATTTAACCCTAGCTCTTGGCGCATACTTTCAATAGCATCAGGGGTTGGCATGATTTCGTTTAAGCGTAATGCAACTTCAGCCGGATCGGAAGGCGCTAGATTGATAAGCAAAAAGGCGATAAAAGAGATACCGAATAATATCGGTATCATCATCGTTAAGCGTTTAATAATATAATTTAACATTATTGGTCAATAATATTAGTCTTTTAAAAATGCATTTTCTCAAACGGAATATCAAATTGAGAAGGGGCGAACTCAATTCCTTTTAGAGTTTTAACCGCAATCGCACGATTACGTTCATAAGTTAGTGGAATATAAACCGCTTCATTATGCAAGGTTTCTAGCACATAACGGAATAGATCTTGGCGCTCTTTTTCATCAGTTGAAATTAATGCTTTACTGATACTTGCATCAATTTGTGGTTTTTCTTTTAAGCCTTGTTGGGCCATGTAATCACCATATACTGGTAATTTCATCCCTGATAAAAATGATTGTGGATCATATGGCGTACCCCATGAGATATCAAACACCATATCAAAATCGCCGGCTTTTTGACGATCACGATAACCTTGTTCTTCTTCACCATGAATATTAAGTTTTAATCCGACTTGGGCAAATTCATCTTGCATATATTGGGCAATCGTTTTTTGAGAGGCGGTATTACTATCGTAGTAGAGGGTAATTTCAAAAGGTTTACCATCTTTTTGACGATAATCATTACCTTCAACTTTCACCCAACCGGCTTTATCAAGTAAGGTTTCGGCTAATTTAGTGTCATATTCATAAGGTTTTAAACCTAGGTTAGCATAAGGAATATTGGTTGCCATTAATGTATCAGCGGGTGCTTCACTGTTATTGAAAATACCCTCTGAAATATCTTTTTTACTGATGATGTGTTCAATCGCTTGGCGCACATTAACATCACTAAGTTGGCTTCGGGTTGTATTCATTAGAACTATTCGGCTTGAAACTGGTTTAGACATTAAGGTTTGAAACTTATCCATGCTAGAAAAACGTTCGAACGAATCAGCATCAACCATATTTTTACCATAAATCAGATCAATTTCGCCTTTTTCCAAAGCCATTAGTCGGCTTTGATTATCCGCGATAACTTTCATAGTCACTTTTTTTAGTATTGGTTTAGCTCCCCAATAAGTAGGATTTGCGTTAAATACCGCATATTGATCTTTTTTATGATCACCTAAAACATATGGGCCGGTACCAATGTAAGACTTAACCCCATTTTTAGTTTCACCGTCGATTATAGAGTTAGGTGAAATAAAACGCATTGGACGAGTTACGGCAATCTCAATCATGAAAGGGTAGTAAGGTTCAGAAAGGTTAACTTGTAGCGTATAATCATCTACCGCTTTGACTTCAGTAATTAAGCGCACCATTTCTAACCAAGTGTGACGGACTTTATTTGATAACACAGCATCCCAATTCAGTTTGGCACTGTGCGCATCAAATTTTGCGCCATCGCTGAATGTAACATCTTTTCTGAGTTTGAATGTGTAAGTTTTACCGTCGTTACTGATAGCCCAGCTTTCCGCGAGCCAAGGAGAAAAACTGCCATCTTCGTTATAGTGAACTAAAGATTCATACAACATATTTTGCGCCCACATTTCACCTGAGTATAAATGGGGATTCAAATCACGAATATCACGAAAATTGGCGAAAGTAATATCATCTTTAGCAAAACAGTTAAGGCTAAAGCAGCTTAAAATCAAAACGATAAGTAATTTTTTTAAATGAGGGAAATTAAAAGACATACCTATTCCACGAAATAATTGATATAAGGGATGCAAATGATACAATGATTGATAATGATAATCAATATCATTTGATTATCTTACAAGCGAACACTATTATTCAGTTTAACTTTTGTATAACACTATACTTTATAGGTCTATTCTTTTAAATATTAGCATAGTATAAACAAGTTATCATGAAAAGATAAAATAATCAGACAATTATTATCAAATTGTTTTATAATGGTTAAGATTATTCACTTTTTCGATTATTTAGGAATCATTGCATGTCATTTGACTCTCTTGGTTTAGATACCAAGATTTTACAAGCCATCCACGAGCAAAACTACACTGAACCCACTCCCATTCAACAACAAGCTATCCCCGTTATTTTATCAGGCAAAGATTTAATGGCCAGTGCACAAACAGGTACAGGGAAGACGGCCGGATTTGGTTTGCCTATTTTACAGAAATTGCATGAAATGCAACTCAAAACAGCCGTTAAAGCAGAGCCGAGAAAAGGTAAACGTCGCTTATATGCATTAATTTTAGCTCCTACTCGCGAATTAGCAGCACAAATTGGTGAAAATATTCGCGATTATAGCCGTTATTTAGCCATTCGTTCCCTAGTGGTATTTGGTGGTGTCAGTATCAATCCGCAAATGATGAAACTTCGTGGTGGAGTGGATATTTTAATCGCTACACCAGGACGATTATTGGATCTAGTACATCAAAATGCGGTGGATCTCTCTTCGGTAAAAGTGTTAGTACTGGATGAAGCCGATCGCATGTTAGATATGGGATTTATTCATGATATTCGGCGTGTGATAGCCAAATTACCTAAAAAACGACAGAATTTAATGTTTTCGGCGACTTTTTCAGATGATATAAAAGCATTAGCGCAAACCATTTTAAAATCACCTGAGTCTGTTGCTGTGGCTAAAGACAATAGCGTATCTGAGCAAATTACCCAGTATGTACATCGGGTAGATAAGCGTCGTAAACGTGAATTGCTCTCTTATTTGATTGGTAAAAATCAATGGCAGCAGGTATTAATTTTTACCAGAACCAAATATGGAGCCAACCATTTGGCTGAACAGCTAACCAAAGATGGTATTAAAGCTTCGGCGATTCATGGTAATAAAAGTCAAGGGGCAAGAACAAAAGCTTTAGCTGACTTCAAGTCGGGACAAATACGAGCGCTTGTCGCTACCGATATCGCGGCCAGAGGTTTAGATATTGAGTTATTACCTCATGTTGTCAATTATGAACTACCACAAGTGGCAGAAGATTATGTGCATCGTATTGGTAGAACAGGGCGAGCTCAAAATCAAGGGCAGGCGATATCATTAGTTTGTATTGATGAGCTTTCTCAATTAAAATCAATTGAAAAATTGCTCAAAACATCGATCCCAGAAATTTTTACCCAAGGATTCGAAGTTGATCCTCGAATTAAAGCGGAGCCGGTAAAGAAAGCAACAAAGCGTGCTCCAGCAAAAAGAAGAGGTGTTGATAAAACATCAACTTCTAAAAAAAACCAGAATAGTATGAAGCAATCTAGCCATCATACAGATTCTAAAACTAACTAAATTATCTACAGTAGAAGGATATTATTATGGCAAAGGTTAATCGTAGTCGTCGTTTAAGAAAAAAATTACATATCGAAGAGTTTAAAGAGTTAGGATTCACCGTAAGTTGGTCATTTGACGAAGGTACCAGTGAAGAAACCATTGATAATGTTGTCGATCAATTTATCATAGAAGTGATTCAAGCAAATGGTTTGGCCTATGAAGGAAGTGGTTATTTAAGTTGGAAAGGGATCGTCTGTACGCAAAAATTGGGTAATTGTACCGAAGAAAACCGTGACGTTGTCACTAAATGGCTTGAAAGCCATGGCTTAAAAAATGTCAAAACAAGCGAATTAATTGACATTTGGTGGGATGAATTAGATTTCTAATTTCCAAACGTTAAATTAAAAATAGCCACAAATGTGGCTATTTATATAGAAAGATATCTTGTTTTACTCAATTCCTTGACTACGCAAGTAATCCTCGTAATTACCCGTATAATCAATTACTTTCTCTGGGGTGATTTCGACAATTCGGCTAGCAAGTGAGCTAACAAATTCCCGGTCATGGGAAACAAAAAATAGCGTTCCTTGATAAAGCTCTAATGCCATATTCAGTGATTCAATTGACTCCATATCTAAATGGTTAGTCGGTTCATCCATCACGATGATATTAGGGCGTTGCATCATCAATTTACCAAATAGCATACGGCCTTTTTCACCACCTGATAGGACTTTAACTTGTTTTTTGATGTCATCTTGTGAAAATAATAAGCGACCTAAAATACTGCGTACGGCTTGCTCATCATCGGTTGGTTGTTTCCATTGACTCATCCAATCAAACACAGTTAGATCTTCTTCAAATTCATATTCATGATCCTGCGCATAATAACCAATATTGGCATTTTCAGACCATTTTATATCACCTTGCTCTGGCGTTAGCTCGCCCATTAAGGTTTTTAGTAACGTGGTTTTACCGATACCATTCGTCCCTAAAATAGCCACTTTTTCGCCGACTTCGACCATTAAGTTTAGATTTTTAAATAGTGGTCCATTATCAAATCCTTTAGTTAGATTTTCGACAACTAAAGCATTACGGAATAATTTTTTGTCTTGCTCAAAACGAATAAATGGATTTTGTCGGCTTGATGCTTTAACTTCTTCAAGTTTAATTTTTTCAATTTGCCTTGCCCGAGAGGTCGCCTGTTTTGATTTTGATGCATTCGCACTAAAACGACTGACAAAAGATTGCAGTTCACTAATTTGCGCTTTCTTTTTCGCATTATCGGCTAATAGTCGCTCTCTAGCTTGTGTGGAGGCAGTCATATAATCATCATAATTACCTGGATAGATTCGAAGCTCGCCATAATCCATATCCGCCATATGAGTACAGACCATATTTAAAAAGTGTCTGTCATGCGAAATGATGATCATGGTACTTTCGCGTTCATTTAAGGTATCTTCCAACCAACGAATGGTATCGATATCCAAGTTATTGGTCGGTTCATCTAATAATAAAATATCCGGATTTGAAAATAGGGCTTGGGCTAAAAGTACTCGCAATTTCCAACCGGGTGCGATTTCACTCATTAAACCATAATGTTGTTCAATAGGAATACCAACCCCCAACAATAATTCACCCGCACGAGCTTCGGCACTGTAACCATCCATTTCGGCGTACTGGGTTTCTAAATCGGCGACTTTAAAACCATCTTCCTCGCTCATTTCAGCTAATGCGTAAATGCGATCACGCTCTTGTTTGATTTGCCATAGCTCGGTGTGCCCCATAATTACGGTATCAAGTACGCTATAGTCTTCAAAAGCAAATTGATCTTGGCGTAATTTACCTAATCTCTCATGAGGATCTAATGCAACATTTCCTGATGTTGGTACTAAATCACCGCCAAGAATCTTCATAAAAGTGGACTTGCCACTACCATTGGCACCAATTAATCCATAACGATTACCATTACCAAATTTGACGGAAATATTTTCAAATAGTGGCTTACTGCCGAATTGCATTGTGATGTTATTTGTACTTAACACTAAGCTTTTCTCTCGTTTTTAATACGTTTTGCCTTGAAGATATCGATCATTTTAAGCAAAACCGTTGAAATGTGAATTGGCATACATTATGCCATAAAATGACTTTTTTGAGGATCTTTGATTTGTTAAACTATATCAGTAATCAGTTAGTCGCTAAGTCTTAAGATAGGATTTATTTATATTACGATTTATTAATTTAGCTAGCTAATTAAATTTGTTAAAGATCACTCTCAAAATTAGATAAGGATATGGCATGAAATCTTATTTCTTCGCTATCATGTTTTTTATGATTGGTAATATTGGTTTATGTGAAGCCACAAATTATAAGAATTTAACATCTTGGCAATATTATAATCATGAAATTCCCCTCAAAGAAATTAGTGGTGACTCTTGGACATTTGATGATAATCAAATTAGTTGCGATTGGCTCCCAGATAAAGAGGAATATAATTGTCATGTAATTTTTTTAAAGTCAAAGAAAAACTTTGATTTTTCAATAGCAATTCCTGATTTCCTAGACAGTACTTCATTCAATGCATATCTATACAAAAGTTCTGCAAATAATTTATTTAACGTGTTTCTTATTGAGGGGGAGTCTGAACGTGGTACAGTAGGTTATTATGTTTTAATCTTGGATAAAACTAAGTTGGTTAATCATTTCTACCTTGATTATGGAAGAGCTGGTATCTATTCGTTTGACGAAGCTAAAAAATTATTACAGGATTCTAACGTTACAGATAATGAACAGTTATCAATATTGAATAACTATAGTGCTGAAAATTTTGATGAAATTTATATTAATCCAAAATATTTTATTTCAATTTACAACAAAGATAATAAGTTTTTGTTTAAAATTGTTAGAAAATATATGTGGAATGCTGACGATATTCCTATAACGGATGAAAATAAATTTATCTACATTGAAAAGACAATCAATTAATAATTCGATATAGAAATTAATTAGTATAAGTATTGTAATCAATTTATATTTCAAAAGGTTTACAACTGCGATATGAATTGCTAGGATGCGTGCCTGTTTATCATTATTCAATTATCCTATTATGTATTACCTTATTTTTGTCACTATTGTTTGGTCGTTTTCATTTAGTTTTATTGCGGTTTATTTAAGTGGCCAAGTGGATACTTGGTTTGCGGTAGTCATGCGCGTTTTGCTGGCTTTTATTACCTTTATTCCTTTTTTACGTTTCAAAAATGTCTCTATTAAGCAGATGCTGCTATTGATGGGGGTAGGTGCGTGCCAATTAGGAATTATGTACTTCTTTTATTACAACTCTTTCCAATATATTTCGGTGCCAGAGGTTTTATTATTTACCATTTCCACGCCAATTTATGTCACCATTATCTATGATTTACTGCAGGGACATCGACTAAGACTTAATTATCTATTAACGGCGATTATAGCGGTCATTGGTGCGGCAATTATCCGTTATGATCACATTAGTCGAGATTTCATCATCGGCTTTTTACTCATTCAGGGCGCCAATATTGTCTTTGCTTTAGGACAAGTCGGTTATAAACGTATTATGGAACTCTATCCATTACCGCAACATCAAGCTTTTGCTTGGGTCTATTTTGGGGCGATTGTTGTAGCCACTATTGGTTGGTTATTATTTGGTAATGCTGACAAACTTCCTACCACGCAATTACAGTGGGGGATTATTATTTGGTTAGGTGTTGTGGCTTCGGGATTATGTTATTTCTTGTGGAATTTAGGTGCGACTAAAGTCGATTCTGGTACACTGGCGATTATGAATAATTTGGTTATTCCAACCGGAATTTTAGTCAACGTCATTATATGGCACCAATCGATTGATTGGGGCCGGTTTTCTGTAGGTAGTGCAGTTATTGTTTTTGCCTTGATTCTTCATCATAAATTCAAAGGATCGAAATAATCTTGTCTAAGCAAAAGGTAACTGTAACATTATTGATAGAATTAACGGCGTTGTCACAGATGATAATGCCGTCGATATCAATAAACTCGAAGCAATAGGCCCTTGCAATACTGCAAACTGTCTTGCCATCATATAACAATTTATCGCAATTGATACTGAACTTAATAATACGATAACCTGCAGTTCTAATAGCGGCAATCCCACCAGTATTGCTAGGATATAGGTAACAATAGGTAAGATAAACAGTTTTAAAATACAGATTGTTATGGTGATCGGTAAGTCATCGCGGATCTTATATTCAGCAAGTCCCATTCCTAATACAATTAATGAGAGTGGCGCGGTCATATCGCTTACCATCTTTGTCGCTTGATTGATAAAGAATGGTAGTGGAATTCGCACATAATTGACGACAATTCCAGCAAAGATACCAATAATAATTGGATTTTTTGATACATTTTTAAACGCTTTTATAAAGCCTTTAGCTGATAGTTTGCCCATCTGTACAAATTCAATCGATACGGTTGCTAATGTCCATAAAATGAGAGCATTAAAGATTACAATAATGGCCACAATTGGAATGGCTTTTTCACCTAATAACATTTTGATAATTGGAATACCGACAAACACCGTATTAGTATAAATTCCCCCCATCGCAAACATGGTACTTTGTGAGCCATTTAGTTTGAAAAATTTAACGGCGATAAAGCAACCTAAGGCAAACACCATAAATGAGCCACCAAAAAAGACCAATAAAAGATTGGCGTCAATTTCAGAATGTTCGGAAAAGTGGCTCATAATTTGAAATAACATAATCGGAAAGGCAATATAGAAGGTAAATTTGGTAACACTATCTGTTACCGTTTTTTGCCAACGACCTGCTTTTACCGCTATATAACCTAATAAAATCAAAACGAACAGAGGCAAAGTTGTTAAAAACTGTTGCCATAATGTGATTAGAAATTCCATGACTCTTTTATGCGTGATTTCTGGTAAAGTACCATTCTAATTCAGTTGAGCGTTGTGAATCAAATTGGTAACCTGCCAAATTAAAACTTTTAATATCGTCACTATTATTAATGCTATTTTTTATAATGAATCGACTCATCAAGCCACGTGCTTTTTTGGCGTAAAAACTAATCACTTTATAATCCTCTTTACTTTTATCTAAAAAGATAGGTTGGATAATTTTGGCTTTTAGCTGTTTGGGTTTGATTGCTTTGAAATATTCGTTAGAAGCTAAATTAATTAATGTTGGCTGCGATGATTTGGCTAATTCATCATTGAGTTTATCGGTTAATTTATCTCCCCAAAATTGATATAGATTAGTATAGTTACCATTTTTAAGACGGATCCCCATCTCTAAACGATAGGGCTGAATTAAATCAAGTGGTCGTAATAAACCATATAATCCTGATAAAATGCGTAAATGGGATTGGGCAAATTTTAGATCACCATCATTAAAATCTTCAACATGCAACCCCTCATAGACATCACCTTTAAAAGCCAAAATAGCTTGTCTTGCATTATCAAAATTAAAATCAGCCTGCCAGTTTTGAAAACGTTCATAATTGGCGGTAGCAAGTTTTGGGCTGATTGACATTAATTTAGTTAAGTCATCACTGCTAAGTTTTTGGCAAACCGCCACAAGTTGTTTTGTCGATTGCAAAAATTCGGGTAAGCTATGGGTTTGGGTAGTGAGGGGACTTTGATAATCAAGCGTTTTGGATGGAGAGATAATTGTCAGCATAAAGAATACCGCCTATTGTGTTTTGTTTCAATTGGGTTTATTTTACCTGTAATCTTAGCAAATAAGGAGAATAAAAATGAATAGTACCAAAAAAGAAATACATGATATTCGTTCTTGGGCAAACATTCGTGAAACTTCTATCGAAATTGCCGAGGCTATTTTTGAATTAGCTAATAATGATGAAAAATTAGCAGAACAAATTTGGGAAGAAGGCAGCGATGAAGTATTACAACGCGCTTTCGCTAAAACTAAAGCTGATAAGCTCTTCTGGGGCGAACAGACCATTGAACGTAAAAACGTCTAATCTATACTAAAAATCACGAATTTAACTAAATTCTGCACTATAAATTGAGTTTCAATGTGTTATGAAATTAATAAAATTAATGACTATATTTATTATTTCTATGCCACTACAAATTTATGCTAATTCGAAGTTAGCTGATTTAAATCAGCTTGAATTACGCAGTTACTGTAGTGGGTCTACTTCTTCAGAAGCAGAATTGACTAAATGTTTAGAAAAAATTTTTTATACCAGTCAAGCTGAATTAGATAAATCGCAGCAGAAATTTTTCGATGCACTTACCAATTGGTATGAAGACAAACAGTACATCATAATTGCTAAAACCAAACTGAAAAGAACTAACCAAGAATTTATTAAATATCGTGATTTGCAGTGTGACTTTGCGTATTCGTTAGGTGGTGGGGCAATTGAAAATGCGCTTAATATGTTTAAATTCTCTTGCCTTGCCGAACTAAATTTTCAACGAACAAAACAACTTGATCTTTATCGGTCTAATTTTAATTAAACCGCGTAGAAGATAAAATCATTATTTAAATTATTCTACTAATTTTAGCAATATCAACATTTGGGCTTTATCGTACAGTTATAAATGAATTAATGAACAAAGCTACTATAAAAATTTTTCTGTTCTTTATAACAAAATAAAATTATCAATAGTTATTCTCAGTATATAATAAGATTTTCAATCACAATTTGATTTTGGTATGAATTTAACTTTTTTAGGAACAAGTGCCGGTTCTCCAACCGCTGAACGTAATGTAAGTAGTATTATGCTTGATCTTCGACAAGAACGAGGGAGATTATGGCTGTTTGATAGTGGTGAAGCAACGCAGTTGCAAATGCAAAAGGCTAAGTTTAGTTTATCTAAATTGGAAATGATTTTTTTGACGCATTTGCATGGTGATCATCTATTTGGTCTACCTGGTGTGTTGACCTCTCGTTCATTAATGCAAAAGCAATCGGCATTAACGTTAGTTGGACCTAAAGGTATTAAGCAATTTATTCAAACAGTGATTGAAATTAGTTCTTCATGGCTTACTTACCCTTTAAATATTATTGAACTTGAACAAGATAGCTTAGTGTTTGAAGATAGTAAATTTCGCGTCGAAGCCAAATTATTACAACATCGAGTGCCTAGTTTTGGTTATCGTATTGTTGAAAAGGATCTTCCAGCAAAACTGAATATTGATAAATTAAAAAAAGATAACATCCAAATAGATTCACATTACACTTATTTAAAAGAAGGTTTAACCGTTACTTTAGAAGATGGTAGAACAATTAATGGTAAGGATTATCAAGGTGCTATTAAACAAGGCAAAAAATTAGCTATTTTGGGTGATACCATTCCTTGTCAGGCGTCCATTGATTTAGCTGAAAACGTCGATTTGTTAGTGCATGAGGCCACTCAAGAGCAAGCTCTTGAGGCAAAAGCTATTGAGCGAGGACATTCAACGACAGTGCACGCCGCTAGCATAGCTAAACAAGCTAATGCTAAACGGTTAATCATAACGCATATTAGCCCTAGGTATAGTTTACAAGATAATCAAAAACTGGTTACTGAAGCTAGGAGCATCTTTGCTAATACTGAAATTGCCACTGATTTTGCCAATTTTCAAATTTAATCAATAACGCCGACATCGTCGGCCATTGCTGATTAAACTTATCAAAGTTGAAGCTAAAGTATGACTTTTCTCGTGTATTTTTACCAGTCTAAGATGATTGTTAGGTAAAAAATATTGAGTAGTTTATACCATTTTATTTTTAGTTATCTGAACGTAATCCATTAGGACTAATTTGTTATTCAACGGTCTTAATAAAACCATTTTAATTAAGCCATTGGTAATCGTTATGCCTTTTAGATTAACATTCCTAATCTCTTCATCCAATTAATATAATCATCCGCGCTTTTATTTATCTCATTCAAGGTAATTTTATCTGGATAGTCAGGCTCATTGTTAGCGCCATAAATTGCAAATATCGGTTGATAATCGGCACGAACGTAATTCATTATTAATTCGAAAGGTTTTAGTATTTCTTCAAGCGTAGATTGATATTTTCCTGTTTGGCAATAGTCAGCTTTCTTTATACCGGCAGAAACCGCTAAAGTGACTTTTTTATTTTTCAATTTATCGCCTAGGGCACCGAAAGCCCATCCATATGTAAAAACATCATCAAACCATTGTTTTAACAATGGCGGACAATTAAACCAATATATTGGGAACTGAATCACTAAATTTTGATGATTTTCAACTAGCTTTTGTTCGAACTTAGTGTCTATTTGGTAGGATGGATAACATGAATAGAGATCATGTATGGTTATTTGTTCTTTGTATTGTTTTAATCTATCAAGCCAGCAGCGATTAACGCTTGATGATGATAAATCAGGGTGAGCAACAATCACTAAAGTATGTTTCATTTTTAACTATTCCTATTTATTGTGATAAATATTGTATTCATAGTAGTATTGATACAACTATTTTTAAAGTACGGTAATTATCGTTATGTACTATCTTTAGGGAGAGCGTAAATATGGAAAATCATCATTGTGCAGAAGGCAATTTCGAGAATAGCGGATTTAATTACACGCTCTCGATGATCCGAGGAAAATACAAGATCGTTATTCTTTATTGGTTAAATGAAAATCAACCATCTATGCGTTTTAATGAACTAAAACGAAGCATAAAGGAAATCTCATTTAAAACATTGAGTAATACTCTAAAAGAGATGGAGAGAGATAAATTAATTTTTAGAAAAGAATATCCTCAAATTCCGCCTAAAGTTGAATATGGATTGTTAGAACGAGGCAAAACATTGGTACCTATTTTAGATATGCTTTGCCAATGGGGAAATATACATAAAGATGATGAGTTAGATTAATTAAACAATAGGTCTGAAAAAAATATTACCAAGTCAATATCGTCTAAATCTCGAGATATTTAATTATTACCTATACTGCGATAAGCTTTTTCGTCGACTGTGTCGACGAATGTATCTATTTATAAGCAAAAATCTTTAATCAAATTTTCAATGGTTAACTTAGTTGGTTTTGAAAAATCGATTGAGATAAATTGCTCATTTAACGCTATAGGTAAGAAGAAAAAGAGGGTTTTTGTAAAAAATATTGCCAATATCTATATTATTTAAATATCAAGATATTTAATTATTCTCTTTAACTGGGTTAAGCTTTTTCGTTGACTGTATCGCGAATGTATCTATTTATAAGCAAAAATCTTTAATCAAATTTTCAATGGTTAACTTAGTTGATTTTGAAAAATCGATTGAGATAAATTGCTCATTTAACGCTATAGGTAAGAAGAAAAAGAGGGTTTTTGTAAAAAATATTACCAAGTCAATATCGTCTAAATCTCGAGATATTTAATTATTACCTATACTGCGATAAGCTTTTTCGTCGACTGTGTCGACGAATGTATCTATTTATAAGCAAAAATCTTTAATCAAATTTTCAATGGTTAACTTAGTTGGTTTTAAAAAATCCATTGAGATAAATTCATCCGGTTGGTGGGCTTGTTCTATTGAACCAGGACCTAAAACAATGGTCGGGGCAATTTGATTGAGATACGGTGCTTCGGTACTATAGTTAACGGTTTGCGCGCTGTGGCCAACCAGTTTTTCGATATGCGTTAAAGCGGGATGATCTTTTTTACATTCATAACCAGGAATCGGCGCGACCTCATATTCGATGGAAACTCGATTTGGGTACTGATCCATAACAGGTTGTAATGCTTGACAAAGTGCATTGTAGATTGCGTCAACATCATTATCAGGTAATACCCGAATATCGATAATCAGTTCACAACAACCACAAATACGATTGGCGGCATCACCACCATGAATAACACCTAGATTCATCGTTGGGTAGGGGACACTAAAGCCATCATTATGATATTGCTCTTTGAATTTCTGCTTTAAAAGAAGTAATTGTTCAATCACCAAATGCATGATTTCGATGGCATTAATGCCTCTGTCCGGATCACTTGAATGGCCAGACTTACCAATGACTCTAATTGCATTAGATATAAATCCTTTGTGGGCACGTATCGGAATTAATGAGGTAGGTTCACCAATAATAGTACAGTCAGGCTTTAATTTTGTTTGCTCAGCAAAAAATGAAGCGCCTGCCATGGACGTTTCTTCGTCAGCGGTGGCCAAGACATAAATTGGTTTAGTGAGTTTTTTTAGATCGATATCTCGTAAGGCATCTAATATAAAGGCAAAAAATCCTTTCATATCCGCCGTACCTAATCCATAAAGCTTATTGTTTTCTTCGGTTAATTTAAAGGGATCTTTGGTCCATTGTCCATCATCAAAAGGAACCGTGTCAGTATGACCACTTAGTAATAGGCCTCCTTGGCTTTGATTTTCACTGTTTGAATAGGTTGCCAACATATTGAATTTATCGCGGGTGTTAGGCACAGCTTGAAGTTCAACACTAAAGCCTAAATCGGTAAACCAAGTTGCTAGTTTGTCAATTAATGGCTTATTGCAGTAGTCTAATTTTTCGTTGGTTACATTACTAATTGTTGGGGTAGAGATCAATTCGTTATAGATGGTCAAAAAAGAGGGAAGTGCCATAAAATCACCTTTATTTAAGAAAAAACGTCTAGCTATATTACTAGTTGAAAGTTTTTAATGTTATAATTATGTTAATGCTTCATCAAGCTAACGAAAATATTGCTTGTAATTACTTATATAATATCTTATTTTACCTCGACATAAAGTAAAAAATTTTTCATTCATCGTTAACAAGGAAATGGGAAGTGAAAATTAAATCATTTTGTTTAATTGGATTATTTGCGCCTTTTTTGGTAAGCGCACAAAATTCATCATTTGATGATGACGTTACAGATTTATTAAAAAGTTTTACTCAATGTGATAGAACTTTTTTTTCTGATTTAAATAAAGAAAACTATCACCAATATTTTCCGATTGAAGCCTTACCTACTGGTTATAGTAAATTTGCCGTTAAACCAGAAGGGAAGTCAGGAAAAAAGAGCATAAAATTTGATCCACCGATCATTTTTAATGGTGTTAAATTAGAAAGCTATGAAGAAAATAGTGATTTTACTAATGATGAAGAACAGTTCCATTATTGGGGTTTTACTACCGATGCATCATTAGAAGAGATTAAAAAAGCATTTTCTTGGATTGAATGGGAAAAACCTAAAAATACTGATATCAATATTGCCAATGCGTTTTTTTATAAAAATGGCTATTGGTCTCAAAATCGCTATGTTATAACCCACACCAAGCCAGCAAAAGGTACAGCTGAAAGTTTATTCTTTATTGGGGTGGATAAAGATAGTTATGAAATGACGATTAAATGTACTATTCAGGGCGATATTCCAATAAAAGAATTAAGACGTTTTAGACCTGATTTATAATTTTTTTCAACATTAATCATCAAACTCCAAATAAAGCTTACTGTTATTTGGAGTTTTGCATGAATAACTCTCGTTTGCTACTTTTCTACCTTTAACTAATAACTTTCCTCTATTAATCTACAATGTACATCGTCAGTGGTTATATTAATATTCATTTCTAAATAACTAAGAATTTACAATAGTTTCAATTACGCTCAAAATTATAAATTGTTTTTTTTAGCATTTACTGCGCTTGCTTTCAGAGTCGATTTTATTTGTAAAAAACATCTGTTATTATGAATTAATTGAAAATAAATAGCTTATAACAGTTAAATTTTTTGTTAATGGTTATGATAAATTGGGCACTTTAGAATAGGAATTATTCATGAAACAAATAAACAAAAAATGGATTATTATTGTCGTTGCGGTTTTTGCTCTCGGTTTTATCTTGTGGCAGCAATTTAAACCTGATGGTTATGGTTCCGATTTTACTAGTGGTAACGGGCGCATCGAAGCGACTGAAATCAATATCTCGACAAAATTAGCCGGTAGAATTGAAAAAATTAATGTTGATGAAGGTGATTTTGTTACTGCAGGTCAGCCTTTAGTCATTATGCAAACGGATACTTTGCAAGCTCAGCTAAATGAAGCTCAAGCACAATATCGACAAGCAATGAGTAATGAAGCTACCTCAAAAGCCCAAGTTGCTTTAAAGATGAGTGATAAGGTTGCGGCATTAGCTGGCGTCACTCAAAAAGAGAGTGATTTAGATATCGCCCAAAAACATTTACAACGTACGGCAACTCTTTATCAAAAAGGGGCGATTTCTGTGCAACAATTTGATGATGATACCGCTAAAGTAAATAGTGCCAAAGCTGCACTAGATTCGGCTAAATCACAAGTGACTGCGGCAGATGCGGCTATTGAAGCCGCCCAAGCTGGGGTAGAAAGTGCTAAATCAGCAATCAATGTTGCCCAAGCCAATATCAATCAAATTCAAGCTGATATTAATGACAGTACTTTAACTGCGCCAGTTGATGGTCGGATTCAATATCGTATTGCGCAACTCGGTGAGGTTTTACCATCAGGCGGTAAGGTACTAAATCTAGTTAATCTTTCTGATGTTTATTTGACTTTCTTTTTACCAGAAACCATTGCCGGTAAAGTAGGTATTGGCGACGAAGTAAGATTAGTACTTGATGCGCTTCCGAATAAAGCGATTTCAGCAAAAATTTCATTTGTTTCAAGTGTTGCGCAATTTACACCTAAAACTGTTGAAACCAAAGATGAGCGTCAAAAATTGATGTTTAGAGTTAAAGCTCAATTAAGCCCAGAATTGTTAAGATGTTATATTACTCACGTTAAAACAGGTCTTCCTGGTGTGGCTTGGGTAAGACTTGATCCTAATACGGAGTGGCCTTCAGGTTTATCTGATGTTGCAAAATGCCAAACAAAATAATTGGAGATAGCATATGTCAGAATCAGGTAAAAAGGATTTGACGTTACTTGCGGATGGTAAGGCCATTGATGATGCGGTGGTAAATGTGAGTAATGTCACATTGCATTATAAAAAAACCTGTGCACTTAATGATGTTAGTATTGCAATCCCACCAAGATGTATGGTGGGATTGATTGGTCCTGATGGAGTAGGTAAATCTAGTCTGTTGTCATTAATAGCGGGTGCGCACGTCATTCAAGAAGGAATAGTCAACGTTTTAGATGGTGATATGAAAGATAAATCACATCGTAAAAACGTGTGTACCCGTATTGCTTATATGCCACAAGGTTTAGGAAAAAACCTTTATCCAACACTTTCCGTTGAAGAAAATTTACAATTCTTTGCTCGTCTATTTGGTAATGATGCCGCCGAAAGACGACGCCGCATCGATGAGTTAACTAAAAGCACTGGCTTATATCCTTTTTTATCCAGACCAGCTGGACGTTTGTCTGGAGGGATGAAGCAAAAAGTAAGTTTATGCTCTGCCTTGATTCATGATCCTGATTTACTTATTCTTGATGAACCGACCACCGGTGTTGATCCACTTTCTCGCGCGCAATTTTGGCAATTAATCAATAAAATTCGCCAGCAACGACCGCAAATGAGTGTTATTGTTGCTACTGCTTATATGGATGAAGCGCAAAACTTTGATTGGTTAGTCGCGATGTATGGCGGTAAGATCCTTGAAACCGGTACGCCACAAGCCTTATTGGCTAAAACAGGCAAAGATAATTTAGATGATGCCTTTATTCAGTTGATGCCAGAAGATGCTAGAGAAGGTTATCAAGCGGTTGAAATCCCACCATTAGATCTGAACAAAGATTTACAAGTAGCGATTGAAGCCAAAGGCTTAACCAAGCAATTCGGTGATTTTATTGCGGTTGATCACGTTAATTTTTCTATAAAGCAAGGTGAGATTTTTGGTTTTTTAGGATCGAATGGTTGTGGTAAATCAACAACCATGAAGATGTTAACCGGTTTATTATCGATTTCATCTGGTGAAGCTTGGTTGTTTGGTAAACCGGTTGATGCCAGTGATATTAATGTTAGACGGCATTTAGGTTATATGTCGCAAGCGTTTTCACTTTATAGTGAATTAACTGTTGAACAGAACCTTGTATTACATGCCCGGTTATTTGGTATTGAAGAGAGCAAAATACCAGCAAGAGTTCAGGAGTTAGTTAAGCGTTTTGGTCTGGAAAATGAGTTGAAAAGTTTGCCAGATAGTCTACCTTTAGGGGTGAAACAAAGACTTTCTTTATCTGTTGCTGTGGTGCATAATCCTGAAATTCTTATCCTAGATGAGCCTACCTCTGGGGTCGATCCGATTGCTCGTGATGACTTTTGGCGTTTAATTATTGAACTTTCTCGAAAAGATAAAGTCACCGTATTTATCACTACCCACTTTATGAATGAAGCGGCGCGTTGTGATAGGATCTCATTAATGCATGCAGGTAAGGTATTAGCGAGTGATACGCCTGACAATATCATCCATTCCAAAAACGCGAAAACCCTTGAAGATGCCTTTATCCGATATTTAGTCGATGCCGGAGCAGATGATACTCATAGCGATGAAAAAATCAGTGAAGAGCCGAAAACTGTACCGAATGAACCAGTTCAGACAGGTACTCAACATCTACAAGGGTTTAGTTTAACACGTCTGATTGGATGTTTATGGCGTGAAACGTTAGAGTTATCACGCGATCCGCTGCGAGCATTGTTAGCACTACTCGGTTCGGCAATCTTAATGTTAGTGATGGGTTATGGTATCACTATGGATGTCGAGGATCTAAATTTTGCGGTATTAGATCGTGATCAAACGATTACTAGCCAAAATTATGTTACTAATCTCTCTGGTTCTAAACGCTACTTTATTGAGAAACCGCCAATCATTGATTATGATGATATGGATCATAGAATGAGAAGTAATGAGATAGCATTAGCTATTGAAATTCCACCTAATTTTGGTCGTGATATTCAGCGTGGTGATCCGGTTAATATCGGTATTTGGATTGATGGCGCCATGCCATTACGTGCCGATACCATTAAAGGATATGTACAAGGTATGCACCTTGCTTGGTTAAGTGACAAAATCAAAACCACCACCGGCACCGCATCTAGCTCATTGGCAAATATTGAAACGCGTTATCGTTATAATCCGGATATTAAAAGTTTGCAAGCCATGGTGCCAGCCGTCATTCCTATTTTACTCTTGATGATTCCGTCAATGTTAGCGGCATTATCCGTAGTGCGCGAAAAAGAGATGGGATCAATAATTAACTTATATGTAACCCCAGTTACACGAACAGAGTTTTTACTAGGTAAACAGGTTCCTTATATTGTTATTTCGATGCTTAGCTTTTTATTGCTGTTGCTAATGGCCGTTACTATATTTGGTGTACCGATAAAAGGCAGTTTGCTAACTTTATGTTTAGCCGGATTAGCTTATTGTATTATTGCTACTGGTTTTGGTTTACTTGCATCGACAGTAACACGTAGCCAAATTGCGGTTATCTTTTTAACCTGTGTTGGTACTATGTTACCGGCGATACAATTTTCGGGGTTACTCAATCCTGTAGCATCATTAGAAGGGAGTGGGCGATATATAGGTGAAGTTTATCCAACAACCCATATGCTTATTATTGCCCGTGGTGTTTTCAATAAGGCATTAGGATTTTTTGATTTACATAACTCGATATTTACCTTACTGATTACTATTCCGATTATACTTGGTGCAAGTATATTCCTCCTCAAGAAACAAGAAGGATAGATATTATGCAAAGTTTTATTAATATTTATCGCTTAGGTATTAAAGAGTTATGGGGATTGATTCGTGATCCAATCATGTTACTGTTAATCGCCTACTGCTTTACACTGGATATTTATACCGCAGCTACCGCAACTTCAGACTCACTTCATCATGCTTCAATTGCGGTGGTTGATGAAGATGATTCACCGTTATCTAGGCAAATTATCGCAGCACTTTATCCACCAATGTTTAATAAACCTGTTAAATTAAATTCAATGGATGAAGTTGACCGCGGAATGGATACCGATAGTTATACCTTTGCATTAAATATACCGCCTAATTTTCAACGCGATGTGTTAAATAACCAAAGTCCAGAGATTCAACTTAATATTGATGCAACCCGAATGGGGCAGGCTTTTGTTGGTAATGGTTATATTACGCAAATTGTCACCAGTGAAATAACTAAATACTTTAATCAAATGGATAAACCAACCAGTTTGCCGGTCAATATTGAAGTTCATGCGGCCTTTAATCCTAATTTAACCCGTTCTTGGTTTGGTTCTGTCATGGAGATTATTAATATAGTTACCACATTGTCGATTATTTTAACCGGTGCTGCGTTAATGAAAGAGCGCGAGCATGGTACTATCGATCACTTGCTATCAATGCCTGTGACACCATTTCAAATTATGATCTCAAAAGTTTGGTCTATGGGGCTAGTGGTACTAGTTTCGACTTGGGGTGCACTGTTAGTTGTCGTTCATGGTTGGTTAAATGTGCCAATTGAAGGCTCGATTACCTTATTTTTAATAGGTGCAGCGTTACATTTATTCGTGACAACGTCACTTGGGATCTTTATGGCAACCGTGGCTAAATCAACAGCACAATTTGCGATGCTATTTATTTTGATTCTTTTACCGTTACAGATGCTTTCTGGTGGTAGTACGCCGCGAGAAAGTATGCCGGAAGTGGTACAAAATATTATGTTATTTGCGCCAACCACTCATTTTGTCGAATTAGGGCAGGCAATTTTATATCGAGGAGCTGGTTTAAGTGTGGTTTGGACCTCGTATGCGTGGTTATTAGGAATCGGTAGTGTGTTTTTCCTTATTGCACTGAAACGTTTTCGTAGCTCAATTGTTAATATGGGTTCTTAATTTTATGAATAATAAAAGTGCAAAAATTAACTTTATTTGCACTTAACAATTTAAATTGTTGAAGTTTTTTTATGAAAAAAATTCATTTATTAAAATATATTATCGCAATTGTAGCTGTTATTACTATTCCTTTTGCAATGGCCGAATCTTCAGATAATATTGATAATAATACAACTGAAGCTATTCACGTCTATAATCCAAGAGCACAATTTTTAGATGTCAATAACAAGGCAACTGAATTTATTACCGTTTATAACAAAGAGCATCATACTAATTTACATACTGTCGAAGTAAATGGAACATATTGTTTACCTAGTTGCCTTGTACCATTAAAAGCTGATTGGAAGATATCTCAAGCTCATGGTGGTAAAATTCCTTTTCGATATGTTATTTCTGTTTCTTGTGAAAAATCGACGGATAATAGATATAGAGAATGGTATATTGATGTGCTAGTTCGCAATGAACAAGGAAAATCAATTCAATCGATTGATTAAAGGTCTATTTTTTTGATTTATCAGTTAATCAATTGTCTATTTAGCAAAAGTTAACTTGTACCAATGATTAATATACCATTAACTGAGTAAATTTCGCTTGATTTGCTAAGCAACGGTTTGTCTGATATTGCCTAGTAAATAGTATTCATTCTATTGAATTAAAACCGACAAATCTTATCGTGGTTTAAGTATTTTTTGGCTGTTTTGTTGCATGCGTGGTTAGTTGCTAGTGGTATTATCTTCTTTATTATTGCGCTTAAACGTTTTGGTAGTTAATTGTTGATATTGACATCTATTTTTTATCAATGTTAAAGTTACGAAAATAATGTTTTTTCACTTAACAATTTAAATTATTAAAGTTTTTTATGAAAAAGATTCATTTACTAAAATATAGTATCGCAATTGTAGCTGTTATTACAGTTCCTTTGGCACAGGCTATGACGCTTGATGAAGTTTTCGGTGAAATTGATAATAAGGCGACTGAATTTATAGCCACCTATAATCAAGAACATCATACTAATTTACATACACTTGAAGCAAATAGAAAATTTTACGCATCTAACTGCCTTTTACCATTAAAGGTAAAGTGGCATAAACTACATTTAGGCTTAAAAAATCTTCCTCACAAATATGTGCTTTCAATCTCTTGTCAAAAATCTATTGATAGTGATCATAGAAAATGGGATGTATATGTTGATGTAAGAAATGAACAAGGTAATTCAATTCAATCAATTGATTAAATTATTATCTTAGCGGTTAATCCGTTATCTATTTTACCAAAGGTAACTCATCCCAACGAGTCGTATATCGTTGGCTAAGTCGCTCTCGCTTGATTTGCCATGCAGCAGTTTGTCTGATACCACCTAAGTGAATAGTATTTTTTCCCATTTTCTGATTGATGTCATCTATGGTTTTCATTAATTGTTCACTTTTGTGTTTTTCAGTTGCTGATGTTTCAGCAGTAAATAAATCCGATTGACAATAATTATCTTTAGTTTTTAAATCAAGTAGCATCACACCTGATTTCATAAATAAAAAACCTGGTTTATAAATGGATCGTAACCCTTTTTGAGCCGCATGAATGATTAATCTTGAATCATCGGTCGCCGATAATAATGGCACCACAACTGACGGATTATATTGAGGTAATTCTGGTCGAAATCGGTTGGTTTTTAAAAAGATCAATACGGAACTGGCAACTGATTTTTGCTTTCTTAGTTTCTCTGCGCCACGGCTGGCATGCACACGAATTGCTTCTTGTATATCAAATAGATTATTGGTTAAATGGCCAAAACTACGTGATGTCATAATATTTTTTTTAGCGGTATGCAGATCATCTAATTCAATACAACTAATACCACGAAGTTCAAGCACAGTACGCTCAAGGACAACTGAAAATAACTGTCTGATTTGTTTTAAATTAGCTTGATATAAATCCCAAGCGGTGTGAATACCTAATACTTTTAACCGTTGAGCAATTCGCCAACCAACTCCCCATATATCTTCAACCGAAAATTGTTTTAAAGTGGTTGCTATCTCTTCTTGATTAGTAGGAAAACAATAAACACCTTGATAGATGGGTTGTTTTTTGGCGATATGATTAGCTAACTTTGCTAATGTGCGAGTAGTGGCAACCCCTATACTGACAGGGATGCCCGTATCTCGTTTTACTATTGCTTTTAAATTTTGGCAATGATTTAAAACATGACTAAATCCGTTTAAATGAATAAAGGCTTCATCGATAGAATAAAGCTCGATATCCGCAGTATAATGGCGAACGGTATCAAATACTCGCTGACTCATATCTCCATAAAGCTCATAATTAGAGCTTAATAAGGTAATTTTTTTTTGAATATGGGGTGGAATTTGATAGGCCGGCATACCCATAGCGACTAATGGTTTTAATTCATTAGAACGAGCGATTACACAACCATCATTATTAGAAAGGATTCCAATTGGTTTTCCTTCTAATTTGGGATTAAATACTCGTTCACAGGATGCATAAAAATTATTACAATCAATTAAACCAATCATCAATGCCCCCGTTTGCGTAGAGAGTGAATAGTATGTATTACTACTCCCCAAATATGTACTTCTTTGCCAGCTAGTGAAATAGGTGGATAAAGCCGATTACCAGACAATAAATGATGTTCGCCATTAATAAAACTTAAACATTTACAAGTTAATTCACCGTCAACAGCAGCAACAACAATATCATCGATTTTCGGTTCTAAAGAGCGATCAACAACAAGCAAATCACCACTATAAATACCATAATCGATCATTGAGTCGCCAATCGCTTTAATATAGTAAGTGGCGCTTGGATGTTTGACTAAGTGGCTAGTAAGATCTAATTTTGTTTCTAAATAATCATCAGCAGGCGAAGGAAATCCTGCTCTTACGGGTGTATCAACCAAAGGTAAATAAACGGCGAGCGAACTATTTGCCTGCCCAAGAATTACACAATATTTATTCAAGAAAATACTCCAACAAAATAATAAAAAACGAATAATGCAAGATTATTCGCATTAAAAAAAGAAATATGTATAAATATACAGTGTAAAATTCTTAATTCAATAAAAATGAGTGTAAAAAAAGATAAAAATAGATTACTAAAAAGGATAATTTGTTACTTTACAAGTCACTAAAATTTAATTAGGATATGCGCCATTATAAATAGCGAAGGAGATTTTATTATGATTTATTTAACAAACCTTTGTGGGCTGATCAGCCAATAATTAAGTAACTTTTTCTATTCTTACTTCAATTCAGTTAGCTGACCTTAACCTGCCAATTAATTTATACCCATTGTTTAAAGACAACTTGATACTATTCAAGTAAAACTAATTATTGAAAAACGTATTAATAGTGATCACATCGTCACTAGATAAAATTAAACATTTCTTAACGGCCAATGTTTGATTTGCCTATGCGTTTTATTTAAATAATTCATTTAAAAAATTGTCTTTAAACAATATTAGAAAAAATAACAATAATATTTATTTAAATGGATTGATATATGGACAATTCTATACAGGTGCTATCTGATAAAGCGTCACTAATAGCATCTAAAAATACTTGGATCGAAGGTTTAGCAATACAACAATTACTGACAACGGCCGATTTACCCAATATGGTTAAAGTCATGGGGATGCCCGATCTTCATCCAGGCAAAGGCTACCCGATTGGTGCAGCATATTTAAGTCGTGAAATAATTTATCCGGCATTAATTGGTAGCGATATCGGTTGTGGCATGGGATTTTGGCAAACTGATATTAATCTTGCCAAATTGAGTATTGATAAATTAGCTAAGAAAATAGGTAATATTGATTTGCCTGATACTCATCATAAATATAATTTAGGCACTATTGGTGGCGGGAATCATTTTGCGGAAATTCAAAAAGTCAGTAAGATTTTTGATGCAACATTATTTAATCACTACCAACTTAATGCCGAAAAACTGTTTTTATTAGTACATAGTGGTTCAAGAGGTTTAGGACATGCTATTTTGCAAAATCAATTATCACGCTTTGGTTATCAAGGCTTAGCAGATAATAGTGATGATGCATTAAGATATCTTGAAAAACATGATAATGCGGTGGCTTTTGCTCAGTTAAATCGTCAAGTAGTGGCTGACAGATTAATGACTAATTTGAATACTCAAGGTCAAGAAGTGCTTAATGTTTGCCATAATTTTTTACAAAAAGTTACTATAGATAAACAGAGTTATTGGTTACATCGTAAAGGTGCATCATCAGCAATGGATGAGCTAGTGATTGTGCCAGGATCACGTGGTGATTACAGCTATTTAGTTAAACCGATTCAACGCGAAGATCTACTTATGTCATTAGCACATGGTGCTGGACGTAAATGGCGTCGAGCTGATTGTAAAGGTAAGTTGGAGAATCGCTATTCAATGCAAGAACTTAAACGTACCAAACTAGGTAGTCGTGTTATTTGTGAGGATAGTAGTCTTATTTTTGAAGAAGCACCACAAGCTTACAAATCAATTGATAGTGTAATTGAATCAATGCAGCAAGCGAATATTGTTACTGTTATTGCACAATTAACACCAATATTGAACTATAAAACACAAGGAGGTCACTAATGGCATTGCTGTTTTTTTCCTCCGCTAGAGGACCTGATGAGTGTACTTTAGCTGTTGCTAAAGCGGTAACGCAATTTTTAATAGAGGCCGATCAAAAGTCAGTAACTACTGAAATTATCGAAAGTGTATTGGGCGATAAGCCCAATACTTTTCGGTCAGTATTATTGTCGGTTGAAGGTATAGAAAGTGAGGCGTTAATACAGCGTTGGCTAGGTACAATACAATGGATATGTCAAAGTCCTTATCGTCCAACCCATAAGCGTAAAAATTGGTTTTTGGGGGTAACTTGTTTACCTAACCCTATGGAGTTAAAGAATAATACCATTGAATTTACTACTATGAAATCATCAGGAGCAGGTGGTCAACATGTCAATAAAACAGAATCAGCTGTGCGAGCAATACACTTAGCGACCGGTATTAGTGTTAAAGTGCAAACCGAACGTAGTCAACATGCGAATAAACGGTTAGCCAAATTACTATTGGCGCACAAATTAGCGCAATATGAGGTGGATCAACATGAACAACAAAAAAATATCCGTCAACAGTTCCACTATTCTATATTAAGAGGTAATAGCCAATTGATCTTCTATGGTGAAAAATTTCAGGAGAAAAAATGATAAAGAAAAATTAAAAAATTTCTGTATTATAAGCAGATAGATTCTTTTTCATATTTTTTTAGCTGAAATAGATGCGACAAGATAATTTAGATTTTAGATTAAAATCTGTCAAAATGATATTTAATGATGGGAAATAATAATTATTAATGTTGTTATTTACAGAACTAATGACTAATATTAATTCTAAAATAGTAATAGAAATTATATTTTGAGGGTAGGAATAGGGAAATGATAAAATATGGTTTATTGGTTTTATCAGTTTTAAGTTATTTAGGAGCTTCAACTAATGCGATGGCGATCAATGCTAATGTAGAAGAACGTTGTCTCGCTTTAAATAACTTGCATCTAGATAATGCAAGAGTTGTAAATACCGAAATAATTGTTGATAGCTTTTCACCATCTTCTCAATTATCTGACACCTTAAGAGGTGCTACCACCAAAGAGATTGTTGATTTACCACAGTTTTGCCGCGTCGAATTAACAATTCAACCCTCTATTAATGTTGAAATATGGTTGCCTACTAATTGGAATCAACGATTACAATCAATTGGTGGTGGTGGTTATGCTGGATTTATACCATTTGATAAATTAGCTGAAGCCGTTAAGCATGGTTATGTTGCCGCGTCTACCGATACCGGACATAAAGGTAATTTGATGGACGGTAAATTTGTGCTGAAAGATAGAAAATTACAAAACGATTTGCTAACTGATTTTGCTTATCGTAGTGTGCATGAAATGACTGTCAAAACCAAACAAATAATAATGTCATATTACGGTCAAGCAGCAAATTACGCATATTGGAATGGTTGTTCAACCGGGGGAAGACAAGGGTTAATGGAAGCACAAAAATATCCTGATGATTATGATGGTTTATTCATAGCCGCACCCGCAATCCATTGGGATAAATTTGTACCTGCAGAATTATGGCCGCAAGTGGTCATGCAAGAGGAGTTAGGTAGGCCGTTCGAAGAAGAAAAACTCGAAAAAGTCAGAAAAATGATTATTGAGCTTGCTGATGAAAAAGATGGTATTAATGATGGCTTAGTTAGCGATCCAACAACATTATTCGTTAATCAAGAGTTGTTAATTAACGCCGGGCTTGATGATGATGAAATTCGAGCATTGCAAAAAATTTGGCAAGGCCCAACAGATAGTAATGGCAAGTTTTTATGGTTTGGTATTGAGCCGACTGCGCCACTTGATGTATTAGCTAGTAGTAAAGGTCCTTTTCCAATTCCAATTGATTATTTAAAATATTGGGTTAAAAAATCGCCGAATTTTGACTGGAGAAGGTTAGGCTACAAAGGTTTTGAGAACTATTTTAATGAATCGGTTGAACTATTTCGCCCAATTATGGGAACAGATAACCCAGATTTAACCGAATTTAAAAGATTGGGCGGTAAAATGATAATTTGGCATGGTTTGAATGATCGTTTAATAGCGCCCAAAGGAACCATTCAATATTATAATAATGTATGGAAAATGATGGGTGGCAACGATTCGGTAGATGATTTTTTAAAACTCTATTTAGCGCCGGGTGTTGACCATTGTAATGGTGGTGAAGGTCCAGATAAAGTTAATGGCTTTGAGTCAATGGTTGTTTGGGTAGAAAAAAAACAAGCACCGACTAGACTTATCGCGCAAAAAATTGAAGATGGTGAAATAACCCTACAACGTCCTCTTTGCCAATATCCACAAAAAACGATATATAAAGGTGAAGGTGATACTAACAATCCTGAAAACTTTATCTGTCAGTAATTTAATCACTAGCTAGCCAATATTTTGGGTTAGCTAGTTTTTAACTTTTTCAAAAAGAGATATTTGCATAATCATAAATTTTGTGTTTTTCTCGCTCGACAAATCGCTTCATGATTTTCATCCGCCCACTGTATTAAGGTATTCATTGGTTTAAGGAACGATAAGCCAAGTTCAGCTAAAGCATACTCTACTCGAGGAGGAACTTGAGCGTAGACGGTTCGAGTAATATAGCCATCATTTTCAAGCCTTTTTAATGTTCGCGAAAGCATTTGCCGAGATATATCACCGATTTCTTTATGTAATGTATTAAATCGCATCACATCATGTTCTAACGATTTTAAAATTAAAAGGCTCCATTGATCACCAATTCTATCGAGAACATCACGAATAGGGCAAGGATGATCGTATTTGATCAATTCATTTTTTGCGTTTTTTTTCATATTTATTTTTTTCCTAAAAAGGTTAAGTCATTTTGGATTGACCTAGTCATATTTATGTTACTTCTTGTTTTATTTTATTTTTATTGTTACCATTCAAATAGTCTATATTGTAGACTAATTATATGTTATAGCTAGAATTAATTTAAAGTCAAATAGGAGTGGGACTTATATGAATGTAATTAAAAAGCGTTTTTTAGTTGGATTTTGTTTGCTAAGTATTACCAGTATTGTTGCTGCAAAAGATTTAACTCCAAGAAATTTAACTCAAGAGGAAGAAAACCGCGCACTGGTTATCAATTTTTATGATAACTTTTTTAACAAACACCAAGTCGATGTGGCAACTAAAACGCTTGCTGAAGATTATAAACAACACAATCCATATGTCCCAGATGGTAGATCACCGGCAATTACTTATTTCGAAGGTTTTTTTAAAGAAAATCCTCAATCAAGTGCTAAGATAATTCGCTCGTCAGTGGATGGGGATATCGTATGGTTGCATGTCCATTCTAAAGTTAATAATGATGATCTTGGTAAAGCGGTAGTGGATATATTTCGGGTTAAAGATGGCAAGATTGTAGAGCATTGGGATGTGATCCAAAACGTACCAGAACATGCTGAAAACAGCAATACAATGTTTTGAGGATTGTTTCTATAATTTATCAGCGCCTTAATGGCGCTTTTTAATTCTTCTTTAATTTTTTCAACTTAATTATTAAGTAAAATTTACTGTTTATTTCGATATTCGATCTCATTATTTGCCTTTCACAAAAAAATCGCTGTTTTTTTGTTCTTTTGATAGTGTCTTTTTTGAACTAGATCACAAAAATAAGCGTTTTTACCTTGAAGAATTCAATTTATCAATTTTTAGTGGTTTTAATGAATTTTTTATTTATTGATAATAATCATAATGTTAACTTTTTATCTTTTCACTTCATCTAATTATTTTGACTTCAACTTTATGATTACTTTGTGACTTGAATCACCCGCTGTATCGAACAGTGTGATATTCATCACGAATCAGTAACTTTTCCTTATTTAATATAAAAATTACCAAATAGCTTAATAAATAAGAAATTTGTAAGAAATTTATATTTTAGTTTTAAGTAAAAAAATAACCCAACGTTATTTAAAAAGTCAAAAAAGGAGATTAGCAATGTTGAAAATTCGAACAGTATGTGGAAATGGTATTGGTAGTTCATTAATGGCAGCCAATCACGTTAAGAATATCTGTGCCGCTTTGAATATCAAAGCTGATGTAGCGTCAATTGATTTTGCTAATGCCGAAGGTGAAAAAGCAGATTTATATGTGACCATTAAAGATTTAGCTAAACAATTTTCTGATCAATCAAAAGTTGCAGTTATTCGTAGCTATGTCAATAAAAAGCAAATTGAGGAAGACATTAGTGAAAAATTACAGCAATTAGCTGAAATTTGATGTGCTTTCAAAGGAGATATTATTATGCAGTTATTACTTTCATTTTTAACGGAAATTTTTAGTCAACCGGCTTTTTTAATGGGAATTATTGCCTTTGTTGGATTAGTTTGTTTGCGTTCTCCATTAAATAAACTCTTAACAGGAACTTTAAAACCTATTTTAGGTTATCTCATGTTGAGTGCCGGAGCGGGTGTTATTGTTAGCAACTTAAATCCATTGGGTAGCATTATTGAAGCAGGATTTGGTATTCGCGGTGTTATTCCTAATAATGAAGCAATAGTATCAGTAGCACAAAAAGTTTTAGGTGTTGAAACTATGAGTATTTTGTTACTCGGCTTTGTTATAAATTTAATTCTTGCTCGGTTTACTAAATATAAATATATCTTTTTAACTGGTCACCATTCATTCTTTCTTGCCTGCTTATTTTCAGCAGTTCTACGAGCCGCTACATTCGATGGTTGGGAACTCGTTATTATTGGTGGTTTTTTACTAGGTTCATGGTCAGCTATTTCCCCGGCAATTGGTCAAAATTATACCAAGCAAGTTACAGATGACGGCGGGATTGCCATGGGGCACTTTGGTTCAATTGGTTATTATTTATCTGGGTTTATTGCTAAAATAGTTGGCGATAAAAATAATTCATTTGCCGATACCGAAATCTCTGAAAAATGGGGATTTTTACGAGATACTACTGTGACAACAGGTATCATAATGGTAATCATATATTTAATTTGTAGCTTAGTTGCGGGTAGTGAATATATGTCTACTATCACAGAACAAAGCCCAATCATCTTTTCGATCCTAAGTGGTTTACAATTCGCGGTTGGTGTCGCCATTGTTTATAACGGTGTTAGATTAATTCTTGGTGATCTTGTTCCTGCCTTCCAAGGTATTAGCCAGAAACTTATCCCTAATTCAATACCAGCAGTAGACTGTGCTGTATTTTTTACCTTTAGCCCTACAGCTGTGGTCGTTGGTTTTATTTGTTCATTTATCGGTGGATTAGTAGGCATGTTCATTTTAGGTGGAATGGGTATGGCACTAATTATTCCTGGCATGGTGCCTCATTTCTTCTGTGGCGGTACTTCAGGTGTATTTGCTGACAAATTAGGTGGTAAACGTGGATGTATTATTGCATCGTTTATCGGTGGAATTTTATTAGCATTCTTACCAGCATTATTATTACCTACATTAGGCGATCTAGGTTTCCAAAATTCAACTTTTGCTGATTTTGACTTTGCCGTTTGGGGGATCATCATTGGTAAATTATTTAATATTTTCGGTCAAACTGCGATTTATGTTATCTGCTTAATTTTAATCATTGTTCTTTGTGCGCCATTCTTCTTTAAATCTATCAAAGTTGTTGGTGATTCCAGAAATGTAAACCAAGCATAATTTGAAACTTCATGGTCGAGTAATTTAATACTCAACCATGAATTAATAATTATTTACATGAATGAATCTTAGGAAAAACAATTTTTATAGTTAAATGATGAATTAAGGATTAATTATGACAATACTGACAATTGGATTTGCTTGTTATGATCAGTTTTATTTTACCACGAGTTATCCAAAGGAAAACAGTAAATCATTTGCTTATGATTTTTTTGAAAGTGGTGGTGGCCCATGTGCCAATGCTGCTTATTTATTGGGTTTATGGGGAGAAGATATTTACCATTTAGGACATTTACATGATGATATATATGGCAACAAAATTGTCTCTGAATTTAAACAAATAGGCGTGAAAACCGATCAAATTATCTTCTCAGATGAGATGATTACTCCACTCGCGGCTATTACCGTAAATAAAGAAAATGGCTCGCGAACGATTATTACGCGCAAATTAAATACTCCACCATTAATAACCACTACTGAAAAAATTAAATTAAATCAGTTTATTCAATATTTACAAGAGAATAAGCGTGATTTGGTTATTCTCATCGATGGGCATGAGCCAGAGTTAAGTGAATATGTCATTAAACAATTACCTAATGTCAAAGTTGTCATGGATGCTGGGTCGCTACGGGAAAGTAATCTTTATTTAGCCAAATATACGGATTATCTAGTTGCTAGTGAAAATTTTGCACTCGCTTATGCCAACATAGATGAATTTACAAATAAAAAGTCATTAGAGCTCGCATTGAAAAAATTAACATCAATAGCTAGAGGTTCGGCTTTTATAACATTAGGTGAAAAGGGATGTGCTTATATAGAAGATAAAAAAGTTAAAGTTATTCCTAGCTTTATATGTCAATCAATTGATACGACAGGTGCTGGCGACATATTCCATGGAGCGTTTGCCTATGGCGTGAGTTACGGTTGGAACATTGAAAAGATTATTTCATTTGCAAGTTTAACCGCAGCAATTTCGATTGAACGTAAAGGTGTCCGTAAAGCAATGCCTAATTTATCTGAAGTCAATAAAACACAACGCCGATTTGAAAGAAATTTAACTGAATATTTTAAATAACTAATTAATAAATATAGGATTAAGAGGTAGATTATGTTAGTTTCAATGAAAGACATGCTAAATAATGCTTATCATGAACATTATGCGGTAGGACAATTTAATATCAATAATTTGGAATGGGTAGCTACAGTTTTAAAAACAGCAAAAGAGAATCGATCGCCAGCAATTCTTGGTGTATCAGGTGGTACAATTAAGCATATGCTGGGCTTCAATACTATCCATGCTATTGTCAAAAATGCAATGGACTATTTAGATATTGATGTGCCCATTGCTTTACATTTAGATCATGGTCAAAGTTATGAATCCTGTTTCGCCGCAATTAATGCTGGATTCAGTTCAGTCATGTTTGATGGTTCGCATTTACCATTTGCAGAAAATCTCGAAATAACCAAACGTATAGTGGATTATGCGCACAAAAGAGGGGTTTCGGTAGAAGCTGAATTAGGAACTATAGCCGGAAGTGAAGATGGCATAGTTAATTCTCAAGTCATCTATGCCGACCCACATCAATGTTTAACCATGGTTAAAGAAACGAATGTGGATTGTTTAGCGGCGGCATTAGGCTCTACTCATGGTCTATATAAAGGAAAAGCTAAATTAGGATTTAATGAAATGCAGCATATTTCTAATTTAATAAATATACCATTAGTACTTCATGGCGGAACAGGGATTTGCGACGAAGATATGTTGCATGCAATTTCTCTAGGAACTGCCAAAATTAATGTTAATACTGAAAATATGTATACTTGGTGCGTTGCTGTAGGAAAATTATTTGCTGAACAAAAAGATCATGATATCAATGATCCTCGTAAGGTAATTAATCATGGATTAAATCCGGTAGCAGAAAAAATAACCGAAAGAATGAAATTATTTGGATCAGTTAATCGATATTAATTGTTCCTTTTATTTATCGAAAAATAAAGCCATCTATTATGATGGCTTTTTTATTAAAAATAATATTACAAATTAAAATAAACTTTATATTTTGCTGTTTATTTTTTGTTAAACGAAATATACTTGCCACCCCACACAAATAGTAATGATAATCATTATCATTACTATTTGTGTGGTTAATCTAAATTTAAATATGCATTTTATGAAGGATTGAGATATGGATTATAAAAAGGTGAGTGCCCTAATGCTCTTTATGAGTTTTTCTCTTCAAGCTACACCACAGCCTGAAGAGAATAAATTGACTAACAATATAGCTGATCAACAAAAAAATAATCAAAACAAAACTGTTAATGAAGATATTGAGGATGTAATCACTGTTATTGCGCGATCTTCATCACCAGATGAGTTAAAAAAAATTAATAGTGTGATCGCTGGTCGTTCTACACTGTCTTTAGGTATGATTGAGCAAAAGCAGGCAGATAATGTCGCGGAATTACTTAATACCTTACCTGGTGTAAGTTCGGCTGGTTCGATAAGACCGGGTGGGCAGACATTAAATATTTGGGGATTTGGTAAAGTTGAAGATGTCAAAATAATCGTTGATGGTGCTCAAAAAGGTTTCCAAAAATATCAACAAGGCTCAGTTTTTGTGGAGCCTGAACTACTGAAGCAAGTTGAAGTCAATAAAGGTCCACATGATGTTAAATTTGGTAATGGTGGATTTGGTGGTGTGGTTAAAATGGAGACTAAAGATGCTATTGATTTACTAGATCCAAATAGATATGTGGGGGGATTGCTTAAATATAGTTTTCATTCCAATAATCATCAAAATATGGAAACCGGTGCCGTCTACGGTCGAACTAAGAATAATTTTTTTGATGGTTTATTTTACTATACCAAACGAAATAGTGGTAATTTTAAACGTCCAGATGGTTCAAGATTTGTTTTTTCTGAAGATGATATGAAAAGCTACATGGGTAAGTTGAATATTAGGCCTAACGAAGAACACACTTTTACCTTATCTGGCATTCACTCAAAACGTGATTCCTGGCAACCGTGGGCGGCAAAGTATGTCGAAAAAATGATGCCGCCAACAGCAGCACAGATTAAAAAATATGGTTATAAAGCTGCATGGTTAAGGAAATTGGTAAAAAGATACCAAACGGATGACTCAGCACAATTTAAATGGAATTACCAACCCACTTATAACCCACTCATTGATTTAACACTACATACAACTTACTCCAAAACCAAACAAGATGATAAGCGTCCAGCTAAAAATAACCCGGTTGCCTCGTTAGGAACAATGGGCAACAAAAGTTGGGTTAGTTATACCGATAAAACGATTGAATTGGAAAATGTAAGTTTAATTAATATTGGTGATGTGAATAATGCCTTAAAGATTGGCGTACAAACTCATTTACATGATCGAGATACGCTAATGTATTATAAAAATTATGAGAAAAAACCAAATTATCATTATGGTTATTTTCAACCGGCGTATATGCCATCAGGTAAACAACAGACTTATAGTTTTTATGTGCAAGATGAAATTTCGGTAAGTAATTGGGTGTTAACACCAAGCTTCCGTTACGATTATGTGCGCAATCATGGTAAAAAGAATTACGCTTCCGCTTATAATGATCCTGATCCAAAATTTGGACATAATTATTCACCAGTGACATATAGTGGTTGGACACCAAGATTGGGTACTTATTGGCAAGCGACCAATAATATTGGTTTTTTCGGTGATATCAGTTACGCTTGGCAAGCTCCAACAGTAGATGAAAGCTATGAAGTGCAATTTACCCCTAAAAATGGTGGAAGTGGTAAGATCACTGCAACAAGCCGCAATTTAGATAAAGAACGTGATTTATCCATCCGCCTTGGTAATATTTTAGATTTTAATAATTTAGTATTGGATGATGATAAATTGCAGATTCGCGCTACACTCTTTAGACAACGAGTGACTAACGAAATATTTGTTACTCGTGGCTTTAATGGATCTATCTGCGGGCCAGGTAAACCATGCCCATTAGGCCAATCTAATTATCGAAATCTTCCTGGTAAATTAATTGTTAAAGGCTTTGAACTTGAAGCGTTTTACGATAGTAAATATTGGTTTTCAAGTGCGACATATTCTATGCAAAAAGGGGAGAGAGATACAGCCCCTCAAGCTCCTTGGATGCATAATAAAACCTATGTTGCAACTGTTGCTCCTCGAACGGCTACATTGACGACAGGTTTTAAAGTACCCCAATGGAATATAAGAGCTGGTTGGAATGCGCAATTTGTCCGAAAACAGGATAGAACAGGGCATGAAGATAGAAATCATGATGGGTTGCCTGATCTTGGCGCTTACGCTTTAGGTCCTTCATCTGGTTATTCGTTACATAACTTGTTTGCCAGTTGGCAACCTACTTTTTTACCAAAGGCAGAGGTAAAACTAGCTGTAGATAATTTATTTAATAAGGATTATCGACTCTATCTTGGTGAAAATACTTATGGATTGGCGCGCAACTTTAAAGCGAGTCTTTCATATCGATTTTAATATTTAAAATATTCCTAATTCTCGATAGTTATTCTATCTTTCCCAAATTTATTCTATGAGAATTAGGGAATATTGTCATTTATCTAAATAATCAATAATCGTTATTATTGGTGATAATTAATTTTTTAACGATTCTCTGGTAGTGATTTTTTTACCTAATGATAATTGCTGTCTATTATTTTCTCGATTTTATAGCATCATCAGCTTTGTTGTAGTGATATTTCATAAATTCAAAAAAACTAATTTTTCTTCGATATTCTTTGATACCCTATGTAGGCAATTCGCAACTTTGCCAAAAATACCTTTCAGATAAATGTCGTTTATAACAAAACCTTGTCAGTTTATGTCTTTAATCAATATAATAAAATAAAACTAATGTTAATCAATTAAATATTTAACTGAATTTTTTATCAAGAATTGTTTAATCTATTTTGTTTACTCATACAAAAGATTATAATATATGTTAATTTGATAATATGAAATGATATAAAATTAAGATTAGACAATGACTGTAAATATATTAACCATCAAATGTCCTCAATGTAGTAGCATTAAACATAGTTCATTAGGAAATGATAAATATAAGTGTGAAAGCTGTGGCGCTATTTATTTTATTGATAAAAATGAACAACATATTTATATTCATCAACAAAATCAATCTCAAGAAACACTTGAAGTAAACAAAATCACAAATTTCAAAATATTGGGTTTATTGGGTTGTCTAATTCCATTGGTTCTTGTTTTATATTTTTATCTCACTGAAAACAGCAACGATATTGATCCGGTTATTGAATCTGATAGTTATCAGTCAACTATTAGTTCATCAGAAATAAATAAGATTAAAAAAGAAGAATGGACACATAAAAATATCAAAATGTTTGTTGACAATGAAACACCATTTTTAATCATGGAAAGCAAATTACATGTAGAAGATCCAGACCTGTTTGCGCAATCAAAAGATCAATTTTTTATTAAGATTTTTGACTTCAATGCCAAACAATTTGTTAGTGAATTTAATGTGACTGATGACAATAATAAAAAAATATCCTATGAAATAAAAACTTGGGATCAAGATGAAATTTTATTACTTATTAATAATCAAAAACTTTATCAGTTGAACAAAAAAAATAAAACATTTCAAGATGTTGAACAGCGCTTTTTCACTAATCATACTGAGTTTTCACAAGGTTTGGCTAAAATAGAGTTCGTTAGACCACAATGGGGTAGCGGTTTGTATGTCTACACCAATAAAGGTAAACATTTTTATTACTATCCAATGATTGATAAACTTTATGATGAAGATGCATTTTATAATGCTAGGGATGGTTTTAAATCATTACCAGCAAATGCATCCACACGTATTAGTTATCAATTTGATTTAGAAAGTTATGATTATCCGGACGAGAATCATCAATTAATAAAATATGAGTATAAATATTTGCCTGGTTTTCCAAGAGAAGAACCAATGTTTCGTTGGAGAAAAATATATGATAATCCTTCAAATCAAGCAGTTGTTGTTATATATGAAAACACACCTTTTAAAAAACTGTTAATTCATCCAACGAAAAAAAATGATTCGCGAATTATAAAATATGCCGATTTTACCCCTGATCGTCTTTACTTTTTTCCAAAACTACTGACCTTTAATGACGATGCGGTTTTAATTGCTTTTACCACATCGCCAGTAAAAACAGAAAATTATATTGTCCAATTATTAAATGCAAAAAATACCGATATTATATTTAGTTACAACTTTCCATTTGAGTTTAAGCAATTAAATGCTGAAATAACTAAAGATCATATTTTATTAATGACAGAGGATCATTTTATTGGACTAAATCATGAAGGAAAACAAGATTTTCTTCTTGATATCCAATCGCTAAATAGTAGGGAATAATTATGCTCAAATTTTTCAAAAAACAATTAGCTTCCGTTATAGAGTGGAATGATAATTCAGTTGATATATTATGGTATCAATTTCCAACCATAAACAATAATCAGATTATCAATGCTAGTAAACTTATCGTAGCGCCTGGACAAGGGTGTATATTGGTATATGAAGGTAAGATTGCCGATGTAATTTTAGATGCAGGTATCTATAATTTACAAACTGATAATCATCCTTTTATTACTACTATTTTAAAAATAAGACAGTCTTTTAATAGTGAGCATAAATTATATCTCTATTTCTTTAAGACGACGGAAGTTGTTAATCAAGGATGGGGAACTGCATCTCCGGTTAAATATATTGATCCTGAGTATCAATTCCCCATTCAATTAAAAATGAATGGTAATTACTCGTTTTCAATTAATGATATTCGCAAGTTTTATCAGGAAATTATAGGGAATCGTCAACAGTATTCCGTCACAGAAGCAAAGGAACTTATTTCAAATCGTATAATTCAAGAAATAACCAGTGTACTGGCTGCAAATCAATATGCGTATCAAACAATTGATTCTCAACTTAGTCAAATTTCCCAGCTAGTAAAATCCCGTTTATATGATGATATCAATAAACTTGGTCTTAACTTGTGTGATTTTCGTATTTTAGCTTCAGAATTTGATAGTGAAACTGAAAATAGAATCGCCAAAATAGCCAATATTTCAGCAGATGTTATTGCTGCTTCAAAAGCGAATTTAAGTTATGTGGAAATGGAAAAATTGCAAGCTTTAAGAGATGCAGCAAAAAATGAAGGTGGTGTTGCTGGTTTAGGTGCTCAGTTTGTGGCAGGGGCAGAGTTGTCTAAAACCTACTCACAAACAATGACAAACACCGAACCTCAGCAAAATACTGCAACTAACCAATCATCAGAGCCGGATGATGATATATATAGCAAATTGACTAAATTAAAACAACTTTTAGATATTGGGGCTATAACCCAAGATGAATTCAATATGAAGAAAAAAGAATATATTGATAAGCTTTAATTAAGGAATAAAAAATGAAAACAATCTTAGCCAGCTTTTTTCTTGCTGCACTTTTTGCTTTTTCAATGGGCATAATATTATTGATATGGGATGTCAATATTTTTCAATATGTTAATCTATTAAAAATTCTCTTAACAATTTTAACTATTGTTGTTAGCGGTATTATTTTAACTCTTTTTTGGGCACTATTTTTTAATAACAGTTCTTCGGACTATAACAAGAATCTAGGCAATATCGCTCTACCGAAGAGAAAATAAATTGTGACTAATTGGTCTGTTTATTAAAATCAATTTTAAATAGAGTTAGTGTCGGTTATTATTTTTGCCAATAATAATCGACCTAATTTATTATTTATTATTTTTTATTAAGTGGATAACTATAATACTTATCAAAGCTAATAAAAATGCGGTTATGTAACTGAAATATTCTGCAACTGCCGCTGAAAGTGAGGATGCGATAATTTCGGAAAGTAATAGCGTGCTTTGAAAAATAGCATAATCTGTAGCTGATTGTTTGCCTTGTTTTGCATAGATCATCGTAATGGTATAAATACTAACATTTATAATGCCAATACCAATACCTAATATGGTCATCAGAATAATGATAATAATAGGATTAATAAAATTGGGTAGATAGTAAATGACACACCACAACATAATTAAACAAGATAATATACCAAAGCCTAATTTCAGTGTTTGATAAGGAGGCATGATTTTTAATAAATAGGATGCAATTATGCAACCGAACAGCATGGTAATATAACCACCAATACCGGTATAAATACCGATATCACCCACAGAAAATCCAACATCAAGTAAAATAAATTTAGTTATGGATAAGATTACAGCACCAGCAAAAGGAACTAGCAAAGCAATCAACAACATATGATAAGCGTTTTGTCTTTTAAAAAATTGGCTAATTTTTGCTCTTCGATTGTTTTGCAAATTACGCAATAAGTCAGGTTCTCTCCATATAATAAGCTGTATGATTGAAAATATGATAAGAGCTACTAAAATTAAGATACTATAGGTTTTTCCTAAATAATCATAACAAACTGTTACTCCAGCTCCACCAATAAGCATACCAGTAATATTGCCCATCACTTGAATACTATTTATCTGGCTAATAGTATTGTTTTGCGATAAATCAGCTGCCAGTCCATCAGTTGCAATATCGAGTGTTGCAGAAACGATACAAGATAAAATAATAACTAGAAGAAGATAAGTGGTAGTTTCTGCCGTAAAAGGGGTGAAGGCGATGATGGTTATAAGTATTGCTAATAAACATTGCATAGGTAGTAACCAACTTTTCCGATAGCCAATTTTAGCTATCCAGTGATTTTCAACAATAGGGGCCCATAAAAATTTAACGACCCATGGTAAACCAGCTAGCGGAATCATGGCTATCACTGCCAGTGAAACACCTGAATCTCGTAATAAGATAGGATAGGCGTCAAAAGCTAGTCCTACTGGAATTCCTTGTATAATATAGAGCTGAGCAATAATATATAAAAAATAGTTTTTTTGTTTATCTGCGGAGATGGTTTTATCGTCCATGTGGTGTTTTATAAGCTTCTATAATAAAAATATTATAAATTCTATGCTCCAAAGGATATTAGCTGATAAATGGTAGCTTTATTTTGTTGTAAACGCAAATGATATTTGTTATCGTTTATTTGTTTGGAGGATATATGCATTTAGATAAATTACCCAATAATAAAAAGAACAGTTCATTCATTGAGTTACAACCTGGTTTAGCGGTATGTGTGAATAGTGCCGATGATCTAAATGCCATCGATATCAGTAAAGCATTTCCTAGTAGTGATAAATGTTTATGTTTTAATTGTCAGTTGCAAGGTAAGTTGAGTATGCAAGTTAAAAATAGGAAACTTGTTACCCATAAAGGGGATTTGACTTTCGGCTTTGCTGATGGTGAGACATTCCATCTACAGCACTCTAAAGATTTTTGTAACGTTGAAGTTATGATAATGCCTGAATTATTGGATGTTTTACTTGGCGAAATGGATTTTCAATTTTCTAATTTGGATAAGAAAGTGAATTTTTTCCTGCATCATCATCCTATTCATCAAAATAGCAATGTATTATCTTGTGCTCGCGAGCTATTTTACTTGATGCAAAACACGGACCAGTCAAATCGATTATTAGTCTATGCCCATGTATTAAAATACTTAAATTGGTACTTCAAATCTTTTGATAATCATTTAGGACATCAAGAATTTACCCAATGGGAGTATAAACAATTTAATGATGCACGTGACTATTTAATCCGTGATTTAACCAATCCACCAACCATTGATTGGTTAGCTAAGCAGGTTGGTCTTAATCATAGCAAGTTAAAAAAAGGATTTAAGCAGATTTTTGGTAAAAGTATTTACGCCTATTATTTGACGGAAAGAATGAATAAAGCTAAACAATTATTAACCGAAAATAGTGTTACCGAAACAGCTATTATGTTGGGATATAGTAATATTAGTCATTTCAGTTCAGCATTTAGGAAACAGTTTGGTATGTTACCTAAAGAGATGCGCCGCCAGCATTCATATAATAATGTTAAATAGTGGCAGCACAGTTCAAAGCTAGTAATATTAGGTTGTTACATAATGCATGTTAATAGTTATAAATGAAACCAACGCCGATTGTTCTCCCTCTGCCTGGTGATCCAATGGTTGCATCTGGACCATCCGGATACATGGCAGGGATATAATATCCCCATATATCATAAGATTTATTGAGCAGATTATCGCCCCATACATAAAATTCAGCATTTTCAGTTTTAACGGCAACTCGAGCATCAAGTTTGTTATAAGCTTTCAAACCAAAATTATTTTGTACATCGGCTTTACGAGAGCCAATATAACGATCAGTTATTTGTGTTTCCAATGATATTCCTGAAGCTAAATTAAGCGGTATAGAGTGCAAAATGGTTAAGTTAGCATTCCAATGCGATGTATCCGGTACTTGGTTATGTTTTTTCACATGAGCTAAACTTTGGCTTGGAGTGCCGACGATTTTAGCATTGGTGTAACCTATGCCGCCGGTAAAGTCTAAGTTTCCAGGTGCTTTCCAAAAACCATCTAGCTCTACACCATAACTTCGAATATCATAATTTTCAACCACAGATACAAATGTTGCTGGATTGTAAGCCATTAAATGTTCACGTTTTGTATCGTTATAAAAGAGTGCGGTGTTTAGTCCGACGGTATTATTTTCAGTTTTTAATCCAATTTCATAAGTGTTTACATAAGCTGATTTATAGGCTTGGTCTGAATAACCCAATGTGGCAAAATCGGTCCCTTCATCATTAAAGCCACCTGTTTTATAACCTCTAGAATAGAGTCCATAAAGGGTGGCATTATCGTTGAGAAGATAGTTTAATCCGAGTCGACCAGTAGTATAATGATCAGTTATTTTTTGTTTATCAAATGCTAAAGTTGGCATCCCCGGCGCATTGTCGGTATAAATTGCGTTAGCTGACCATTTTGCTCGATAATTTTTCTTTTCGTAAGATTGACGAATGCCGGTTGTTAATTTCAATTTTTCGGTAAGAGGATAAGTAATTTCCCCAAACAGACCTACATTATCTGTCTCGAATTTTCTCTTAATATCTGCATTTAAAGGATTAGTAGGGTAAAAAACATCTATAACATCATAGGTGTTTCTATGTCGGTTATTAGTATAATAATTAACTCCTGCCACCCAAAATATAGATGCATCAGGTTTTGAAGAGATTCTAAATTCTTGATTGAAAAGATTCTCTTTAGTTAAAAACGACCAATTTGAAGGAGGAGATATACCTATTAAATGGTTATATAATTTACCTTCGTAAATCGGTGCTCGATTGTCATTTTTAGAGTAAGAATAACTTGTTATAGAACTTAAAACACTATTATCAAGTTGATGTTCAACTTTAAAATTAAAACGATAAATATTTTTGTCATTCTTATCGCTGCTATTAGGAATGTTAATTTTTGGATGGTGACCGTAAGGACGCATAACATACATATCATCCATACCCATTGCATCTTCTAATTCAGTAATAAATGAGATAGATGTGAGTTCTGAAGCTTCCCATAGCAATGAACCTCTAGCGATTTTATTTCTAAGAATACTCACTGGTTTATGATCATTAACATTTTCTAAAATACTATCTGCTTCATCATAACGGACAGCAAAACGGCCACTTAGCTGCTCGGTTAAAGGACCGCTGATGACACCTTCTGTTAATATTTGATGGTCTTGTCCTAATTCGGTTCTAAAAGTTGATTCAAAATAACTAGTTGGTTTTTTCGAAATAACATTGATGGCGCCAGCCTCACTATTTCGGCCAAATAGTGTTCCTTGTGGACCTTTTAATACTTCGACACGCTGAACATCAAGTAAATTTAAGGTCGTATTACTTCTTGATTGTGGCATCCCATCGACATTAATACTAACCGAACTGTCATCGCCACTCATTGGTAATACCGAACCGACGCCACGCATCCGTATCGATTTCGCCGCTCCCATATTACTAATTACTTGCACGCCCACAGTATCATTTAAAGCTTTTTCTAAAGTTGTTTCCCGTCGGTCAACCAGTTTTTTATCGTCAACAATATTAACCGTAAACGGAATATCCTTGGCAGACTCTTTTACATGCCTAGCGGTAACGATTAATTGTTCTACTTGATCACTATCGTCTTTTTTTTCAACTGTATCTGCCATAGCATTGAACGATAAACAGAAAATACCGGCCATTAACCACGGTGAATTAATAATAATTTTTTTCGAAGATATGGGGAGATTAGTTACTCTATCAATAAAAGCTAATTTGTATCTCATATATTTTTTCCTAAAACTACATATAAAAAGCATTCTGATATGCTCTATAAAGGTATAAACACTCTTTGACATTCCATTTAATTCATAACAATAGATAAATTTAAATAAGAATAATTATCATTTATAAAGTAAAGGTTTTACTAAAAAAGTTCTCCCCAGATCGGGTTAAAAAAGCCGTATCGGTTTTAAATTCGTTTAAATTTTATTTTTTTTTATTTAATAAATTAATTTTTAAGGAAAATAAATTTGAGACTCTTTAAATATTTAACAATATTCAGAATATTATTTAATTAATTCGTATTAGGTAATATTGTTAAATGAGTGATTTTTATTCTTTATAAATGGCGGATAGTGAATAATTTTGCTACTTAAATTTGCAATCAAATTGGTCGGGGAATAAGTTAGTTTGAGTTCTTGTGTTTTATCTGTCTATTTTTATGGAAATTAGAATATGGCCCGTCGTTATTTTCAATTTACTTGCAAGTGAAGGTAATTGCTAATATTTTTGTCTTGATAAAAAGATGAAAATTCTAACTATAGGTAGCGAGAATATATTTTAATTAATCCATAATATATTCAATAAATTAGATATTGATATTTAGGTAGAATAGGAAAAGTAGGCGATTAATGACTAAAAAAGAAAATAAACAAACTGTAATTAACTGAAAAGATTTATTGATAATAATAGTTTCCTTCAGTTATTTCTTTATTAGGATAATTATCCATTATGACTAAAAGAGAACTATACTATATTGAAATCTCCAAATTTGTTAGATTTTTAAATTGATTTTTTCATAACACAAAATAGAAGGAAAAAAATTATGAACAAAGTAACAGCGGGAAGAGATGTACTTGGCGAATTTGCACCTAAGTTTGCTGAGCTTAATGATGATGTATTATTTGGTGAAGTTTGGTCTCGAGAAAAAGAGCTCTCAGCAAGAGACAGAAGTTTAGTCACAGTTACGGCATTACTTGCCAGTGGTATCTTAGATAGTTCTTTACAATTTCATTTACAGACTGCAAAAAATAACGGCATCACGAAGCAAGAAATAGCAGAAGTTTTAACTCATGTAGCATTTTACGTTGGTTGGCCTAAAGCTTGGGCTGCGTTTCGTTTAGCAAAAGAGATTTGGCAAGATTAGCTTTTTACCACAGAATAACAAAGAAATTAGGAATTTATCTGAATAAGATAATTAAATCCATTTTTTAGACAAGATAGTGTAGATTGATATGTATTGAATAATACTCACATTTACACTATTACAGATCTGTTAAATTTGCAATAAAAGATTAAAATAATAAATAATATTTACTATTGAAATAATGTAATACCACAACCTAAACAATGCTGATACATTGATAAACCAACGAATAAGTGGATTGTGATCTAACAAACTAAGAACACAAAATGAGAGATAATTGCCAATTTATTACTACTAAATTTTATCGATATGACTGCATTCCCTATGGACAATCTGATTGTTATCGTCTTATTACCAATGAGGGAGTTTATTTTTTTTATAAAAACCAATTTATCGATGTAAGTGTCTTAGATAAATTAGATGAAGGCGATGTTATCCATATTGCTTCTCACGCACTTAATGATGGCACTTTTTGGCTCCACTGGTTGGTTTCATGCAAAGGGGACTTAGCTATTCGTAATAAATTACATTGTGCTATCCCTTATCCTTCTACGTTAATTTTACCATTTTTGATCTTGATTGGATTTTGGCTAGATCTTCAATTTATAACGCTATTTTTAGCTGCTGGGCTATTTCTAATTTTGATATGGTGTATTTGCTCAACGCTATTTCGTCTAATAAATTTGGTTTTACCTAAACAAATTTTTTTACGTCAACGATATTATAAATTAAAAAAAGGCGATCTTGGTTTTATGAAAACCCCGCTTTTAGAACATCGTAAAACCCTTAATTGTTCATCCACAGACTTACCTATATATGAAGGGATTGCGACTAATATAGATAGCCAATTAATTTATCGATCACAACGAAGGAAAATTTTATTTGATTTTAATGGTGTTCGACTATTTTTCGATGAACTTGCTTTAGATAATTATCATATACCGGTTGTTTATTCTTTTTGCCATCCGACGTTTATTGCATCAGGAGATAAACTCAGTTTAATATTTGAAAATAACAAAATACAAGGGATTATTAATCATACCGATGGTTCAAGTTATTTAATTCCTCATTGTAGTTGGATAAGTAAACAAAAAGCGAAAACGTTATTACGTAATTGGTATTTTTATACTATTTTTGCCCCATTTTTATTACTGATAATTATATATCCAATTAAAGAGTTTGATTTTATAATGAATGGTTTTTTATGGATAATATCCGGAGCACAAATTATTCCTTTACTTCTGTTACTATTTTATACGCTATTTTCATATCTTAATGATCGTTCCTATGCCAAACGGGTTTTAAGATGGTTATATCAAACCACAGGACATTGGCCGAAAGAGCTCTGAATTACAACAACTAAGCGAATATAATCAAGATGAATTAATCTAAAATTTTCAGCATGGTCTGGCATTATTCAAAAATTATCTACTTCATTTGTGCTAAGGTTGTAGCCGCATCTGTAAAGCGCTGTATATGAGCAAAATAATTCTTGAAAACAGTGAATTATAAGAATAAATACTTATGTCGTTCTTTGATTACATAAAACAACCAATTCTACTACATCGTATAGAGTGAACTGAGTAAATCTCTCTTAAATTACAAAGATGTTTGTTTTCTAATGTTAGTAGATTTTTAACCATCTTATTCTTGAAGATATCGAGTGTTGGTATTACTTTATTATTTTTTGTCTCTTTTGCTTGCTATATAGTTGTAAACAAAGCAAATTATATAAGTATTTATGACATCTAAGTTATGTAAGAACTACGACTCCACATAAACAAGCGGTTTTTTAATGCTGTTTAAATTGTATTAAATTTATTGCATAAACTGCTTTAAAACATAGATAAGCAAGGCGAAAGAAACCGTGGTAAGTATAAATTTTTCATAAAACCACCAGATATTCATACAAACACCAATAGAGTACTGATCTCAAGGGGGAGGGGGTGGCGAAATTTTTCAGATCCTAAACACTTGTTGACAGTTCGTTTCAATTTAAATATTTACAGTTAATTTTGATTACTGCTTTCTGATAAGCCTGCCTCATGATAAACGTCTTGCATCAACAGATTTGAAGATGACAATCAAATTTATAAATAAGTGATCAAAATCAAAATATTTAGTATTGCAATTAATAATTCAATTTTGCCCCAAAAACGACCTTAACCTATGATAATAAAGGGAAAGTATATCGTTAAAAAATGGCTCAATACAAATGTTATTTGAATTAATTCTTTTAATATCAATACATTAATTAAGTTTTGCATGATACAAAAGTAAGCGTTCGATGGGTTTGACAATAAGTGTTCAATATGATAAAAATCTTTAATTGATAATGGTTATCAATATCATTGGCGCTCAATTTTATCTATATACCGATAAATAAAATTCTTTCAAAAAAGTAAAAAATAGCTATTTAATAAAATATTATTGAATAAAAAGTGACAAATCAAAACCTTGAGGGGAAGTTGGTGTTAATTTCGAATTGATATACATATTTCAGTAAGAGTTTCACACTTATTTTCGAATGATTGGAATATATAGTTGCCCTGTTTTTTCAATCAATCAAACACATACACTAACAAAAAGAAATCGGAATTTTGGATTTGGTACTAGCTGGTCATTAATATGCTGCAATATGAGAATAACATTGTAATAGGATTTGTATATGAGCAGTTTAAAGTCAAAATTAAGTTTATTTAGTTTGTGCATGATAGATATAGGCTAAGGAGACACTTAATTATGAATCACACGGATATATTTCTGCCAGTAAAGAATAAAGTATCTCATTCTATATTTTTGGCTTCAATTGCACAGGTGCTTAAACTGAGTATCTGGCTAATGTTGATCTGGGTTTTACACCAATTGATGTTGGATACCAGCGTCTTCCCGGGATTGCCGATTGTCTCTCTACTTGTTCTGAGCATTCTTTTTTATACGCTGAGAACTTATGCTCACGATAAGTCTCACTATGCGGCATTTGAACTAGAAAAAATATTACGAACTAGGCTTATCAAAAAGATCAATCAATTGCCTATTGAAACGGTTAGAAACATGGGCAACGGGAATCTTGTTAAAACATTAATCGATGATATTAAAGAATTACATGCTTTTGTGGCTGATGCTCCGCCCTTAAAAGCCGAGGCATTCGTTACACCAATTTTTACCTTACTGGTTTTATTTATCTTTAATTGGGTCTTTGCAAGCATTGTATTTGCCATCACTTTAGTTACTTTTCTACTGCTGAGTTTTATCATGAAAAAAGCTAAGCTTTTGAAGGAAAGCTATAATAATGCAACTATTCAAATCAACAGTAAAATAATTGAATATATTCAGGGAATGAGTGCGGTAAGAACATTTGATGCTGGGGAGGGAGCATTTGGTCAATATCAAAAAGCACTGGAAAACTATAGCCAGGTGGTCTTTCATTGGTTGCAATCTATGCGATTGTCTACAAAAATTGCTCGCAGCCTTTTCTCCGCTATGCCGATGAGTATCATATTAGTTGTTGGATTGAGTTTAGCCCAACTAAATGACCAAATCTCATTTATTACAATCTTCTGTTTTTTATTGTTGGCTATCGGTATTACAGAAAGTGTCCATCCAGTGATGAGTCTATTTCAGATATTACAAAAGTCAAAAGCAGCAATAGAGAGGATATTTGAAGTTGAAAATCTGCCAATTTTAGAAGCGCCTTCCACCCCGCTATTACCTGATAATAATGAGATAATTTTCAAAAACGTTGGGTTTTCTTACCTGAATTCTGACACTGTTTTATCCAATATCAATATCAAAATTCCTGAAAATTCATTTACCGCTCTTATTGGTACATCTGGTTCTGGTAAGACAACTCTGACAAATCTTATTCCACGTTTTCTTGATGCAACCTCTGGAACGATAACTTTAGGTGGAGTTAATATAAAAGAGATTGAATACGCTGAACTTATGTCGAGAATTTCATTTGTTTTTCAGGATAATTTTTTATTCTCATGCTCGATCGCAGATAACATACGCTATGGGTTAGACGATATCTCTGATGAAGATGTTATTGAAGCCGCCAAAAAAGCTGAAATTCACGACTTCATTTTGACACTTCCTCAACAATATAACACTCTGGCAGGAGAAAGAGGGCAGTTATTATCCGGTGGTCAAAAACAGAGGATCACCATTGCCCGAGTTTTTTTACAAAATCGACCGATCGTTATTTTAGATGAACCGACGGCTTTTTCTGATGCTCGAAATGAGGCCTTGTTGTTAAAAGCCTTTAACCGTTTAATTGATAAAAATAAAACTGTCATTATGGTAACCCACCGCTTATCGACGATTGTCAATGCTGACCAAATAATATTATTGGATAAAGGAATGATTAAAATTCATGGGACACATAATGATCTAATCGAAAATTCAAGTGATTATAAATTGTTATGGCAAGAGTATAACAAAGCAAAAGATTGGTCGATTCCAGTCAATAATTTGGCTGATGGAGAAAAGTGATGAAAGAGTATATTAATACAGACACACGCACAACAAAATCATTGCTGAAAACGTATATTGGCTTAATCAATGCGGCTGGAAAGCAAAAAAAAATATTGATCCGCAGTCTGATTTATACTGTGATCTCCTCATGTCTATTTGGCGTTTCGTTGGTTTTACTATATCCCTTATTTGCAGCGCTAGAAACCAAAAATGTTACTGCAACAGTTACTCATTTAATTATTGTCGTTGTTCTATTGATGGGTAGTTTTATTTTTAAGGTGCTTTGTGAACGCTATGATGCGGATGGTTATTCGACATTGGCAGTTACCGAGCTAAGGGAAAAATTAGGTAACAAGCTAAGACATATTTCCTTAGATTATTTAAGTCAGTTTAGATCTGGGGAAATAAATTACCTTATGATGCAAAGTGTCAATGAAGCGGCAGTATTTACATTTATGCTACTCAATATCATCATTACCGGCGTGGTTGTACCACTATCAGCTGCAATCGCCTTGTTCTTTTACAGCTGGCAACTTTCTTTGATGATGTTTTTGGTCTTTCCAATGGCAATTCCACTCTACCTGTGGCGTAGGAAGGCCTATCGCAGAGGTTTTAGCATTCTGGCAGAAGCCAATGCCAAATTAAAAGGGGAAGCTGTTGAGTTTGTACAAGGACTTGATGTATTGAAATCCACAGGCCAAACCGAAGAGAAGATGACAGAGTTTATTAAGGTAACAACAGATGTGGCAAATATACTGCGTATTGGCACAAAAAAAGGCGAAAAACCTAACTTAATTATCACCATTGTAATTCAAGTTGGTTTGATCCTTATCATCTCGTTAGGTGCCTATTTGGTGAATGCTGCGACCATTTCCTATCTCTTACTAGCCAGCGTGTTATTAATCGTTGCTCGTTCCACGGATGTATTAAACTATTTTGTACAAATGTCATCAATGCTTGAATCATTAGTTATAGGGTACGAAAAATTGCAGGAACTGTTGAATGCACCATCATTACCTGAAAAAAAGGCAGAGATTATGCCTGATCACTATAATATTGAATTTGAACGAGTTAACTTTTCCTACCGAGGGCAAGACAAATATGTTCTTAAGGATATATCCCTTCAGATCCCAGAAAAAGCATTAACCGCTTTGGTCGGTGCCAGTGGTTGCGGTAAGACTACAATAACCAAGCTTATTCTTCGGTTTGCTGATGTAAAATCAGGCAGTATTAAAATCGGTGGTATTGATATTCGAGATATGTCTCAGAGTCAGTTAATGAGTCTAGTCTCTGTAGTATTTCAGGATGTCTATTTGTTTCAAGACACCATTATTAATAACATTAGAATGGCAAAATTATCCGCTAGTGACGAGGAGGTCATCGAAGTTTGTAAACAAGCAAATTGCCACGAATTCATCCAGAATTTTCGCGACGGTTATCAAACACAACTCAATGATATTGGCAAAAGTCTTTCTGGTGGGGAGAGGCAACGTATCTCTATTGCCAGAGCTATTTTGAAAAATGCCCCTATTCTTATCCTCGATGAGCCAACTGCCGCACTCGATACTGAGAATGAACTGGCAGTGCAAAAGGTGATTAATAAGCTAGTGCAAGGAAAAACGGTATTAGTGATCGCTCATCGACTTTCTACTATCATCGGTGCTGAGCAAATTGTAGTAATTGATAAAGGCGAAATTGTGGAAAGTGGTACTCATCAGCAGTTATTGCAACAAAATGGGATTTATAATGAGTTTTGGTATCTTCAGCAAAATTAACCTCATTTGTGGCATTAATGTGCTGTTGCCCATAGTGAGTTACGGAGTGTGAACGATCTGGTGCTCATAAAACGGTACATAACCGGTAAATTCTTATGGGACGTGTTGGGGCATGGTCAGTAAGTACAATAATCATATTGTACATACTCTCTTCATTGCTCACCAACTCAGTTGCTCGAAACGGCCCTAAGTGAGCCTTTCGAATCATCCCAAACAAATACCCAGAAGGATTTACGTACTTTCCGTGGTGTTCATTTTTTTAGATAGTCAATATAGTTAATTGCGATAAATAATTTTCATAATGCAATAAATGATTGGAATTATACAGTTATAAGATTGTTTGCTAGCATAAATTCACTATATCTCCCACTAAAAAATATTATAATATGAGTGAATGACATGGAAAAAACCAATAATACCTTCCCCACATTGAGTCTGCTTGCTTTAGCAACCGCACTATTTATTTCTATTATGACTGAAGCTTTGCCTGTTGGATTTTTACTATTAATAAGTGAAGATCTAAGTGTTACCGAGGCTCAAACTGGACAAGTAGTGACGCTATACGCATTAGGTTCTCTACTATCAGCTATCCCATTAACAATTGCTACACAAAGTTGGAATAGAAAAAAATTATTAGTAATTGTTATGCTTGGTTTTGCTATTACTAATTTTATGACTGCCTATTTTTCGTCTTTTATCCTGATATTAATAGCTAGATTTTTAGCAGGTATTTTTGCCGGACTTTTGTGGGCAATGGTAGCAAGTTATGCAACCAGAATGGTTAGTGCTGATAAACAAGGCAGAGCAATAACGTTAGTTATGTTAGGGGTTCCAATTGCCTTATCTATAGGTATTCCATTGGGGACTGCAATAGGGCAGTTAGTTGGTTGGCGATTAACTTTTCATATGATTACTATCATCTCTTTGTTGTTGGTTATTTTTATATGGCTAAAATTACCTAATTTAGCAGCGTTAAAAGCAGCGAAAAAGAATTCCATTTTTTCTGTATTATCTATACGTTACGTAAAATCTATCTTAGCAATAAACTTCATTTTTGCATTTGGGCATAATATTTTTTACACCTATATATCACCATATTTACAACTATCTGGTAATGATGCAAATGTCGATGTTGTGCTATTTATTTTTGGTATTTCTTCAATAATTAGTATTACCATTGTTGGCATCTTTATCGATAATTATTTACGTAAATTAATTATTTTATCCCTCAGTTTATTTGCTATATCTGGATTGTTATTTTATGCCTTTGACCATCTTTATGGGCTAATTTTAATCTCAGTTGTAGTTTGGGGATTGGCCTTTGGCGGTGGCGCAACATTATTTCAAACTGCTTCAGCAAAAATAACCGGACAATCAGCCGACATTGCACAGTCTTTACTTGTCTCACTTTGGAATTTAGCAATAGCTGGTGGTGGATTTTGTGGGGGAATGTTACTAAATGTTTTCGATGCAAAAGTTTTACCTATCATAATGTCTATTTTGTTAATTTTTGCACTTTGTCTGGTGTTATATGCCGGTAAATTGGGTGTTACAAATCCAAGCGGGGGGATTCAATAGCTAATTGATTTGCAAACTTACGCTATTAAAAGATGTTGTAGATATAGTTTAGTATCCAAACATATAAAGCTGACTAAAAAGCAAAAAGGGTAATCATCTGGATCACTGAACATATTTCGGACTAGATGATTTTCCTCAGCGAAAAGATGTCTTAAATATCAATGCATTAATTTTGAGCAATCAAGATAATGTCTAAATACTTTAAGGTATAGAATTTAAACCAATGTATTAGGATGGAAGTATTGATTATGACAATAATATGTTTAAGACCAATAGATTAAGTCGTGATAGGTTTCCATTTTCCTCTATTTGTAAATAGTATAATTAATAAAAACAATGAAGCAAATAAGCCCCCTTTGTCAGAATTATTAACCTATGCTGAAAACCTTAAATTCACCATTGATATTAATGAAATTATTAAAATTGTATAAAAAACAAAGTAACACTTAAGTTATATTGAGAAATATCCAAAGGTTTAGAACTACTTGTCATCTTATATGTTTCTTCATATAAGTATCTATGAAAAGATGTAGTTGTAATATCTCTTTAGTTTATACGGTTATTTTTGCTTTAGAGTAGGGCAGAGATGATTGTTAATTAATGATTAAACAATATAATTGCAACTAACGTCATGAATTTTAATAATTATAAAAAATTTATTTATCTCTTATCTCATTAATAAATGTGAGAACATCTTTGCCTGCTTTTTCTTCATTCCATGACACGCCAATTTTCCATTTTGATCCTTTCCCCATAAGTTTTTTATATTTGATGGTTGATTTAAGATTATCAACTAAACTATGGGGTAGTATCGTTACATTCGAATGTAAATTAGCCATAGATATAATGTTGTAAACATTATTTGTGTAATATACATTTGGATAATTTAACGCATTACTAGAAAGATATTTGGTAATTTTTTGTGACAGATCAAAATGTGAATCATAATCAGGTAGACAAAGTGTATTCTTATCCAAAATTTGCTTAACATCATTAAAATCATTTATCTGAAAATTTTCTTTTTGATTGAATATAAAGACTAAATGATCTGAGCCTATTTCGGTATACTTTATTTGTTTATTCGTCGGTTTTTCCATAAAAGCGATATCTAATTCGCCTGATAAAAGCTTCTTTTCCTGCTCTTCTGAAGACAACTCATGTAGCTGAATTTTTATCATTGGATGATGTTCAGTGTAATTATTTATTATTTCCGGTAATCTATTTATACAGGAAAATGTATAGCCGATATTCAAGACGCCCGTTGTACCATTTTTTATTTTTTTTACAACACAGAATAATCTATCTAACTCATTGGCTAAATTAACCGCATATTTGTAGATTATTTTACCTTCCTCAGTTAGGTAACAACCCTGATTATCTCTAAGAAATAGTTTAAAACCAAATATTTCCTCAAGAAGTTGAATTTGTTTGGTAAGTGTTGGTTGGGTTATATTCAGTTTCTCAGCAGCATCGCGAAAACTATCACTTGTCGCTAATACAATAAATGATCTTATTTTCTTTACATACATAAGGAAATCCTTTTCGTTAATTATTGACTATTATACTTAATTATTCGATATCCATGACCTATTAAGAAAATTTGTTTTAACCAATAAATTTATTTATTCGGTTATGTAACTAACTATACCTATCATTACAGTAAGATCTGTTAAAAACGAAAATTAATGTCAGGCAAGTTCAAGTTCAAAGAACTATTACCAACGTTAAGACTGTGCTCTAACTGCGTTAACGAAATATGATTTAGTTTTGGCGTGTCAGCTTGACTAAATGAATTAAATTTTTGCTTGCAATGGACTATTTTGCAGAAGGTTAGGGGATATCATTTAATTTCAATGGATGATTAACAACCTAAACGCAATGGTGTTTTTTATTATAATTAATACGTTAAAGTAACTTAGTTGCTAGTTTTAAAAGATTTAATTGAAAAATTGATGTTTATTTTAGATCCCTTATATATCAATTAATAATAGATTTAAGCTTTTCCTTCCTTTTTGGGTTATTGTTAATTCACGTTTATTATCTTCTTGTTTAAACCATCCTTGTTGTAGCATTGATTGCAGTAGTAAAGTCCCTAAGGTGCCACCAATATGATCCCGATGTTCAGTAAAATCTATACAGCGCTTGCCAACACAAGTTGTGTTAGATGTGTTAAATAATAACTTATGTTCATTAAAAAAGATTTTACCTTTTTCAGTAACCACAAAAAAATTGTCTTGTATAACAATAAATTCATTATTAATAAATGATTGGGTCAGTGCTACAGACCATGAGCCAGCTAAATGTTTATAACATGTTCTTGCCTCTTTAAATTTTTCTTTAGTTTTAGAATTAGATAAAAATAAGCAATCATTTGGTGGAATAATGTTAAACGTTGACTCTATAAACGTTGCTGTATCTTGATTTTTTATTTCATAGTAGCGGTGTTTACCACATGTCCTGTGATGGATAAGTGCAACATCTTCTAATTTTTTTAAATGAAAACGAGTAGCTTGTGGTGATAAATTCAGTCGATTTGCTAACCATGAGGCTGAAAGCGCTCTACCATTCATTAATTCCGTAATAATCATAACTCTACTAACGTCAGACATTACATCCGAAAATCGTATTAAATCCTCACAATATAATTTATTCACTCTTTATAATCTCCAAAAAAAATCAATGATGTTTTTAGTTATTATTCAATTGGCAACCAACAAAGCAAAGCATATTAATATATGCTTTTTAGCTAAATTGTTTAAATTTCTTTTTAAACATAATTTATAAAAAGTAAATAAGCTAATTGGATATTTTCACCAACACAAAAAGAAAGTACATGAAACTCTATGAAAAAAAATATTTCATTTTTGCAACTTCTATTCTAATGGTTGGTTACTTTTGCATTCACTTTTTTCTGTAGGTAGTCAGTTAAAAGCGAAATTTTAGTAAGGTGAGACCTTTAAATGACTCAAGCAGTTAATAGTACTAAACCAATGTATTCTATTTATATTATATGTTTTTTAGGATTATTCTTATCAACATTAGATACTGGGATTATAAACTTAGCGTTAAATTCCTTTTCAATCGATTTTGATGTTTCTTTAGAATATATCGGATTATCAATTACTTTATATTTATTATTGCTAATTATTTTTCTCGTTCCTAGCGGTTGGCTTGGTGACTTTTTAGGGCAAAAAATAGCGTTAATAGTAGGCTTCTTGCTTTTTGGTCTAACCTCAATGATTGCTGGATTTTCAGATTCTGCTAATCAGCTTATTTTATCTAGATGTGGACAAGGAATAGGTGCCGCATTATTGCAAGCAAATTGTCTGGGATTGGCTGGTTTACAATCAAGCAAACAAAAAATAAAATTAAATTCTTTCATAATGTTGGCGATAAGTTTAGGACCAATTCTTGGCCCTTCTTTTGGCGGCATTATTTTAAAATTATGGGGGTGGCAATTCTTATTTCTAATTAATGTTCCCTTGTGTATTGTGGGCTCTCTTTTTTGTTTGAGAATAAATAAATCAGTAATCTTACTAAATGAAGAGACTTTCGATTTAAAAGGAATGATACTATTTTTCATAATGTTAGTCGGTTGTGTTTCTCTCATTTATTCTAATAATATAAAACTATCGTCGGTTGAAACAAGCTTCATCGGATTTTCTTCTTTGATCATATTTTTATTTTTTGGGAAGATTGAATCAAAACACTCCAATCCTTTTTTCCCTGTCAAATTATTATCAATTTCGTCAATTAGATACATTTCAATTGGCAGTTTGATTTTTGGACTGACCGCGGGCATTATTTTTTCAGCATCACCTATCATATTTACTAGAGAGACTAGCTATCCTATTGACGAAATAGGATTAATTTGTACTGCTTCACCCATTGGCGTTATTTTAAGTGTGTTTGTCAAAAAAGTAATAAATCCAAATTATAAAAAAATTATACTAATTTATGCTTTACCGCTTATGTTATCTGCTTTTGCCTTGCTTTTCTTGGTTAGTTTTAATATTTCAGTCTTTAATTATGTTATAGCTGCTGTGTGCTACGGATTAGGTGGCGGACTGTTTCAAAGTTCATTAATACAGATAGCAATGGATCAAAAAAAAGATAAACAATCCACGATTGGTGGCTTGTTAAGACTTTTTCAAAATGGCGGAATTATTATTGGAGCGGCATGCTCTTTAGCGTTGTTAGAAATAGATATTTCTCCATTAGAGTACAATTCTAACTATCAAACATTATGGGGTATTACTTTCATCGTACTTACTATCATATTTGTTTATTCATATGTTTTTTTAGTTAGGATGAAAAATAATTAAAATCTCATTTTTAATCAGGTAGATAATAATGCAAAGTAGATAATATTCAAGATAATTCATTGTAAAAAAAGTGTTTGAAGTGTACGTATCCGTTAAAACAAATATTACAAAACTATCTATAACTAAGTCCATCAGACTATGAAATATTGACGAATATCATGCTACTTCTATTTGGGCAGGTATTTTTTTGTATGCTCTTTGTTACTTCAATTAGTGTTAATAATAATTCACTTTTTATAATAATTTTAAGTAGCATCATCTAATTTGTAACTTCAGTACTGCTTGGCGTAGGTCTTTTATCTATAATTTGGATGAAGAAAAATTTAAATTTTGGGATGCATAAATCAAAAAACATGATAAACAATGACAAGGAAGTTAATGCAATAGTTGGCTAAGTTTAAAATGTCATTATTAAACATCAAAATTTATCAATTGATGAGTTATTGAGCCATTAATCGAACAGAACTTTACTGCACAAGAAGTTTTCAATTAAAATCAAAATAGTAAAAATAAACCGATAACTAAAAAATTAGTCATGGAAATGAAATAAATATGTCAGAGTTTGGACAGAAACGCCGCCAAAAATTATTGGATGAAGATTTTTATCCATTTGTTCAAGAAAGATTTGAATGGGAGATAAACGAGTTTAAAAAAACAATACAAGCTATTGAAGATCCTTATCTGGAACCAATGATAGATCTCTATTATCAACAACTATGCCTTGATTATACGGCAGGTAAACCGATTGTTGATTTACTGCCGACGATGGAGAAAGTAATAAATTATACCGAAAATACAATTGAGCACGTTAAACGATATAATCTCGCTCATCCAGGTGATAGGGTAGACATTACAATTTTAACCGAATACTTTCAGACTGAAAAATTATCAAATTTATTAGGTTTATGTATTTTATTTGAACGTCAAGACTGGTTAGAAACGATTGTTAAAGCTGTCGATTTAGATTATGAAAATCGAGAAAAAGCATTAGATAGTTTGATTGCTATGAAAATTCCTAACTATCCAATTACCGAAGAAAAAACACCGCGATCACTCAGCTTTCGTAATCCTCTTTATAAAGCGATTCATGCAGAAAAACCAAAAGATACCTTAAAATTCTTAGATGAATATTTACGCCGTTGGTATGATGGATTATATAAAGCAGGTAATGTTTACATGGATAGTCATTTAATACAACAAGGTGATTCACGAGAATGTTGTACATTTCATGGTTACTGGTGTTTTGAAGCGGCAGCCGTTGCATATTTAAAAAATATTGATGATAGTACATTACATCGTTTTATGTATTATCCAAAAGACATGGTTGAATATGCTCGTCAGCAATCTTCATAATCGATTGAAGCGCATAACCTAAACGGATATAGACTACCTAAGCCCATCAGTCTATGAAACTAGATAAGTATTATGCTGCTCACTAAAGTGAAGGTAGTAAAAAGCAGAATAAATAAAAAATAAGCCAAGGAAATGAAATAAATATGTCAGAATTTGAAAAACAACGTCGCCAAAAATTATTGGATGAAGATTTTTATCCATTTGTTCAAGAAAGATTTGAATGGGAGATAAACGAATTTAAAAAAAAGGCACAAGCTACTGAAGATCCTTTACTAGCATCATTGATAGATCTCTATTATCAACAATTATGTCTTGATTATACAGCAGGTAAACCGATTGCTGATTTATTGCCGACGATGGAGAAAATAATAAATTATACTGAAAATTCAATTGATTGTATTGAGCGATATAATCACGCTCATCCTGATGATAGGGAATATATTTCAATTTTAACCGAGTACTTTGAAGCAGAAATGTTATCAAATTTATTAGGTTTATGTATTTTATTTGGACGGCAAGACTGGTTAGAAACGATTGTTAAAGCGGTCGATTTAGATTATGAAAATCGAGAAAAAGCATTAGATAGTTTGATTGCAATGAAAATTCCTAACTATCCGATTACTGAAGAAAAAACACCGCGATCACTCAGCTTTCGTAATCCTCTTTATAAAGCGATTCATGCAGAAAAACCTAAAGATACTTTAAAATTCTTAGATGAATATTTACGTCGTTGGTATGATGGTCTACGTAAAACAGGCTATGTTTATATTGATAGCCATTTAATTCAACAAGGTGATTCACGAGAATGTTGTTGTTTTTATGGCTACTGGTGTTTTGAAGCAACAGCCGTTGCATATTTAAAAAATATTGATGATAGTACATTACATCGTTTTATGTATTACCCAAAAGATATGGTTGAATATGCTCGTCAGCAATCTTCATAAAAATTGAAACGTATAGCCTAAACAGATATGAAATTACCTAAACTCATCAGTCTATGAAACCGGATAAGTATCATGGTACTTACTAAAATGAAGGTAGTAAAACACAGCGCACAAGAGGTGTTGGCTAAAGTGTCGATGGATTTGGGGTATGGCGGTGGTCGAGGGAGGTTTCTGATATAGAAGAATCAAGTTCAATCACTAAATTTGCTGCTTCTTATCTAAATTCTGCTGTATAAAATATCGACGACTCTTTTCACCTCGTTTATGGTTTTATTTTGTCATCAAACTTGGTATCGGGGTTTATTAAACCTCTATACTTTTAAGGAGAATTTTAATATAAAAAATTTTTAGACTATCAAATTGTTACCATTTTAAAAAAGCTGAAGTTTTTAGTGCTTGTCAAAGAGTTTTCCCATAAATATAGTGATATAACAGTCTCAATTTTTTATAAATTACAGATTAGTATGGCGGTAAGCAAACATCGCATATTAAGCAGTTAAGACAGTCGCAATACTGCGTAACAATTAAAATGATTTTTGCTATTGTGAATTTCAGTCGCTAGATTTATTGCTACCAAAGTATGTTGGTAGATGACTCAATGATTATTTTGCTACTCAAGTCAATAACAGATAAGTAGCTACATTGAGATTTCCTAAATTTTGTTCGAATTAAAAAACAGGGATATAAGTTGAATCATATGCTACTTTATCAAGTTTATTGTCAATCAAAACTCAATTCATTCTATGCGAAATAAACCATTGCCTCAGCGTAAGTCAAAGCCATTATCATCACCAAATCGTCGGAGAGAATATTGTTCTATGTATTTTATGAGTGATAGTTAAGAAAACCATTGTCGATTTAGAACTTTAAATGTTATTGATGACTTTAATCATAAAGCATTAGCTATTGATATATGGGGCAGTTTTCCGCAGGTAGAGTTACTGGTTAATTAGACTGATTAGCTTAATACCATAGTATTCATTAAAAATATCAGTTGATAATGGAGCGGAATTTAACGCAACAGATTTATAAAGTGGGCAAAATCACACGAAATAATCATAGATTACACTATAAACCTAACGATCTTTATCTAAACTCCTAGATAGAAGGATTTAATCGTACATATTCAACAGAGTATTAGATTTTCATTTAATTAAAAATCTGGAACAAGTAAGAAAAAATAACGGAAGAATAGTTAAAGATGTATAACACAGAAAGATCACATCTAGCATTAAATAATATGACACCTGTTAAATTATGATATATCAAACAAATAACATAGTTTTATAGATAGTTCGTGTTTTAACAATGAAATATGTACAGAAGTGAATTATATTTCATTTAGTAATTTTATCTATTTATAAAAAATCATTTTATGCTCACCATTATAAATAATGGATATTAGTGTTACAAATGAGAAGTCTGAATAACTTCTTAGCATATATTAAACAATTCGATAGTGACATCGAAATTATCCATTAGAACAAAATAACAAAATATTCTAATAATATTATCTGTTCTAAAAAGATAAATATATTTATCCAATATTGTTGTTGAAAACAACATCAGTTAATTAGTAATGATTTCTTTTATGTAATAACTAAAAAGATGATGGATTACAAGGGATAATCTATTCACTTGAACCTTATTGCAGCAATAAAAAAAGTAAATGGAGATACAAATGTTTATAAGACCACTGAAACTCACTCAACATATTGATATACAAGGTTCAGAAAACACCACTACTTTGATTCTTCTTCATTCTTTAGGTACTGATATGCACCTATGGGATCTGCAAATGCCAAGGTTAACTGAACGTTATCGAGTAATCAGATTAGATATTCGAGGGCATGGGCTTAGTGCAGTTGATGCATTACCTTTTTCAATGGAAGATCTAGCTGATGATGTTATTGCGGTTATTAATCATCTGAAAATCGATAAATTTTATGTAGTTGGTGTTTCGATTGGTGGCACGATAGCACAATGGATTGGCTTTAAATTACCTAAACAAGTTCAAGGAATGGTAATTATCGATACTTCACTGGTAAATGCCGCGCCTCCATCTTTATGGCGTGCAAGAGCAGAAGATGTTTTTCAGCATGGTTTAGAACATCTTGAGAGAGGAATTATCGGTAATTGGGTTACTGCAAAATTCATTGATTCTCCTGAGGCTGATGGTCTAAGGCAAATGTTAAGGCGAACGACTGTCGAGGCGTTTTCTGGGTGCTCTTTAGCGATTGCTGATACCGATTTAACGAATATGCATATCTCTGATGTGAGAGCAGTCGTGATCAGAGGTGAGGAAGACAAATTAACTCCACAGGATTACGCTCAACGTCTAGCACAAAAGCGTAATGCTGAACTACATGTTATCTCTGGAGCCTCACATCTACCAAATTTAGAAAAACCAGATGAGCTTACAGAAGAAATTATTTCATTTATTGAAAAAGCCAATGCACCTAATAAGCTTATAACTAATTAATTTAATTAGTAAATTAGGTGATAGTAAATTAGGTGATAGTAAATAATGCTTGTGTCAAAAATGGAGACAATGATATGAACCGTAGGTTATTTATAAGTGGCTGTTTGGGTATGTGTGCCGGGGCGGTCATTCTGCCATCTGTTATAAAATTTTTGTATTCTAAAGGTAATATAATTGAAATGGAACTTAGCAGTGGCATAGTCATGATACAGCTATTTCCTGACCTTGCGCCTAATCACGTTTCACGAATTAAAACTCTAATCAATCTCAATTTTTATGATGGAATGCCTTTCGCTCGAGTGATAAACGGCTTTATGGCACAAACTGGCGAGCCGATAAAGAAACCGCTATTTGATCATAAAAGATTGCCTAAATTAGCTACAGAAATTACGCATCTCCCATTTGAACGAGGCACCTTAGGAATGGCAAGAACGCGAAATTTGCACAGTGCTTGCCATCAGTTTTTTATAACTACCGATCGAGCTCGATTTTTAGATCGAAATTATACTGTATTTGGCAAAGTTATAAAAGGGATGGAATTTATTGACCAAATTCGGTGTGGTGATGCCGAATTGGGTACGGTTGTTAACCCACATATGATTAAAAAAATGCGGTTAGTGTAAATCGAGGTACCTTATAAACTGTCATCAAAATACTTACACATAAGAGAGGTTATTAAATGCCAAGTATTACCATATATACTTCAACCAGTTACAAGATGGATCCTCCTGTTTTTGCTGAATTTGCGGTTTCTTTGGCTAATCTAGCTAAAGATATTTTGAAAGCAAAAGACAGTAATATCCATATAACCTACTTAACAGGTGATATAGGTTATGGAACACCTGTTTACCTTGAAGCAAAGCTTAGAAATGAAGTTTTTCGTAATGAAATGGTCATGAATGAATTTCTAAAGCAAGTTGATTTATTGATTAAAGAAAATATAGGCGTCGTTGCAAGAATCCGATGTTTTCTTTATGAAAAAAATTATATTTTCGGAAAAAACTGAAGGATAGAAATGATGAAAGAGAAACTGCCGATGAGAGAATTGGGAGATGTCTCAGTGACTGCAATTAGTGATGGTTACCTCGAAGTTGGCTTTGACTTGTTAGCAAATATTGATGATACGGAATGTAAAACTATTCAGCAAAAGGCATGTCCAAATAAACTCAATTCAGTACATATTAATGCTTTCTTAGTAAGACAGCAAGGGAAAAATATCCTGATTGATAGTGGTGCAGGCGGCATAAAAGGTTGGGGTGGCGAATTAGTTAATAATTTGGCTAAACTTAATTTGAAGCCTACCGACATAAATGCGGTTCTTCTCACCCATACACATCCTGATCATATTGGAGGTTTGATTACATCCGATGGACAAGCGGTATTTTCAGGTGCGGAATTATTGATTAGTCACGATGAGTATAATTTCATACAAGATGATAAATACTTTAATTCATTCAATGATCGCGCCAAAGGTAACATCATTTTTGCTCGTAATGTTTTCGAGCAATATAAGAGTCATTTACAGATAATTGAACAAGGGGAGGTGTTACCGGGTATAGATGCAATTCCTATGAAAGGCCATACTCCAGGACATACTGGTTATAGAATTGAAGGTAGTAATGGAAGCTTATTAATTTGGGGTGACATCGTTCATTTTCCACATATTCAGCTTTTAAAACCTAATGTCTCTATTGCTTTTGACTATGATCCAAAATTAGCAATAGAAACTCGTCTTCGAGTCCTTGATATGGTGAGTTCCGAGCATATTCTCGTAGGTGGGATGCACTTTGGAAATGATGGTTTTGGTTATATCAAAAAAAATCAAACAGGCTATGCATTATTGTAACTAATTTATGCATATTGTTATTTTGAAGTGCATGGCTTATTAATCTAGTTGATATCATTATCTAATATAAGTCACATGATTTAATTTCAGAGTTATTTGGATATTTAAAGATATTATCTTATGGAGTAATACAATGAATTTAGCAATAACAAAAAAAATTGTTCAGTATCATTTTTGTAATGAAACACATAAAAAGTCTGATTTTGATCCGCTATCCTCAAATAAAGTATCAGTCCGTCCTAAACTACCTTCCATAACAGGAAGCCGATTTTGGGCGGCTCTTTTAGTCTTTCTATTTCATTCCTCTTTGCCAAGTGATCTTGCCCCTTTTGCTGATCCAACTGTAGAGCATATTTTTACCGTAACTGTTGCGAAAGCAGGTTGGTTAGGCGTGTCATTCTTTTTTATTCTAAGTGGATTTATTATGGTCTGGTCAGCAAAAGAGTCAGATACTGTTGGTAATTTTTATCTAAGACGTTTTGCTAAAATTTATCCAACCCATTTTTTGACATGGATAATTGCATTTATAATTGGTGCGATAAGTATAACTCAGTATAAACTATGGTTATCAAACCTGTTGTTGATTAATACCTGGTTCAATGATGTTCATTATTTTTTTGTAGCTAACAGACCTAGCTGGTCGTTATGTGTTGAGGCTATTTTTTATCTCTGTTTTCCATTCCTATATAAATTAACCAATGCTATATCCAAAAAACACAATCTATTAGCTCTGTTGATTGTCATATTGTTAGCCTTTATATTTCAAATATATACTTATCTACAAGTTGAACCAAATCAAATGATGAGAGCGTTCCCAATATCTCAGAATCATTTTTGGATCTCATATATATTTCCGCCATCACATATTTTTGAGTTTCTCGCTGGTATGTATGCAGCACGAATGTTGATAAGTGGGAAAACAATTATGCTAGCTAAATCAGTGTCGCTAGCGTTATTAGCTATAGTATATATTTGTTCAATGTATGTTCCATTTCAATTTAGTATGAGTGTTATATTTATTATTCCTGTTTGTTTACTGATTACTTCATTAGCTGGTGATGACCTAAAAATGAAAAAAACAATATTTAACTCTCAAACGTCAGTTTGGTTAGGAGAAATCTCTTATGCATTCTATATGGTTCATTTTTTAGTGTTATTCTATTTCTTGAACTTAACTAATGGCAATAAATATAATTTGGCAGAAGGAACAGGGCTTATTGTTATTTCGTTGATTTTAACAATTTCTTGTTCAGCTTTTTTATATAAATACTTCGAAGTTCCTATGATGAAAATCATTTTGTCTAGATTTCGAAGAACTATAGCGAAAAGTGCATGAAGACAAATCAAATGCAAAATTAGAATTGTTATCAGTAAATCATCTTAATGGTACGAGATGGTTTACTCACATGGGTAAAAGGTATCAGTGTGACCTTCAACATATTTAAATACCCAATTAGGATAGCTTATTGTGGTATTTTGTTTGTCAATTGATTTTTTTCTTTACAAATTGTCCTTTAAAGGTTTTACTCTTCAATATTAGCCGAAAATAATGAGTAAAATACTTCTAATAACCAACATTTTGCAATCTCGGATCTTGAAACACCGAAACCATCATATTTGTTAACTTTGTTATATCTAGATACGGACAATCTGTACGGTAAACCAACTCAATTTTGAAATCATTAAATTGAGAGTCCAACTTATGAATTTTTATCTTATTTTTAACTTCATCGCTAATTGAGCATCGCAATACCAATGATACTCCTTTTCCAGCCGCTATATTTGAGAATAAAACGAGATATGATCCGCACTCAACTACGCGTTTAGGTGTAATATTGCCTTCATTAAATAATGTGTTGAAATTTCTTGTCGAGGTTGCACATTTCTTGCTACTTAACAAAAAGACTTGTCCATTCAAACATGATATATCGGTAATTGGTGGATGACTTTTTTCAGTAACAATTACAAGTTCACTCGATAATAAGATAGTACTTGCATGGCGATCGTTAGAAAATCCAGCACCAATGATGACTGCGTCAAATTCATTTTTATCAAAAGCTTTGAGTAGGCTAACTGTGTTGCCAATTGAAATATTAATATTCCAACCCAATTCCTGACCTAAATCTATCAAAGAACTAATAATATAAGGTGGTAAACATTCTATTACTCCTATTCTTATAGTCAATTGACAACCTTTGGAATAAGATATATTGTTTTTACAATCATCTGCTAGATTCAAAATTTTAAGTGCATACTCATAAAGTATTTTACCTTGTGCAGTTGGAATACAGCCTTCAATTTTCCTATCCAACAAGGTCACATCTAGATTTTCTTCTAGACATCTTATCCGGTGAGAAATACTAGATTGTACACGATTCAATCGCTCTGCTGCTTGTGTTATATTCCCTGTTTCCACGACTGTCACGAAAGCGAGAAGTTCACTTAGTTTCATGTAATACCTCATACTAAAAGTTAATTTGATGCTGATAAAATATCAATAACTATTTTTCTTCCATCAATATTGTAATGGAATATGCAAATTGTGGTTCCATCCTCACACCAAACTTGAAGTAAAATGAAACTACATCGATAATTTATTTCTATCACACATACAAAATAATTTCACCATCTTAACTGTCCACACTTCAACATCATTAAGATATCTATCTTTTCGATGATTGACTCGATTTTATTCGCTGGTTTTTTAATATGCTGATAATTATTATTTTTCCTAGGATAAGATAATTACCTATTCTATTACCAAATATCTACAGAATCAAATACCGTAATAATCAGGTAGTAAGGTTGATTTATTTTATTGGTATCTTCTGTCAGATATTAATTAGAAATAATGATAAATTTTTTACTTATAGGATGAAGTATGTCGCAGCTTAAGTATGATAAAACAATGGTCGATTTGGTTGATTATGCATATGAACAAACACCATTTAATGATGAAACACTTCGAATGGCACGTTTGTGTTTGTTAGATTCTGTGGGATGTGCTATCGCTGCATCTACAGATTCTGATTGTTGCAGATTGATGAAAAGTATTCAGTTCAGTAAAAACAGCCATGGTGTTCCTATTGTAGGGACTTCACTACGGTTGGGGCCAATTGAAGCGGCCTTTCACATAGGTTCGATGATTCGTTGGCTTGAATTCAACGATACTTGGTTGGCTCAAGAATGGGGGCATCCATCTGATAACTTGGGAGCTATATTAGCGGCTGCAGCATGGAAAAGCCTTACGGATAATACTCAAGCCCCAATTAACATGGTTACTGTATTGAACACAATGATTCGTGCATATGAAATACATGGATTACTGTGTTTGTCGAACTGTTTTAATGTGTTAGGCATTGATCACGTGGTGTTAGTTAAAGTGGCCTCAACAATTGCCTCAGCACAAATCATGGGATTATCGAAAGATAAAGCGCTGAGTGCGTTATCTAACGTGATTATAGATGGTCATGCCCTTAGAACTTATCGGCATGCACCCAATGCAGGTACCCGTAAATCTTGGGCGGCCGGTGATGCTACTTCACGAGGATTGTTATTTGCTTTATTTGCCGAAGCAGAGGAGATGGGATATCCAACCGCGTTAACAGCGAAAAAATGGGGATTTAATGATGCAGTTTTACGTGGACAATCTTTTAAGTTAGAGCAGAAACCATCTGACTTCGTCATTAAAAATATATTATTCAAAGTTCCCAATCCCGCCGAATATCATGCACAAACTGCAGTGGAAGCCGCCATTATTCTACGTAACAAAATTCTTTCTGCCGGATACTCTATTGAAAATATAGAATATGTCCGTGTAGAAACCACTCGTCCGGCTATTCAAATTATTGATAAATCAGGGGTACTGAATAACTCAGCAGATCGTGACCACTGTCTTCAATATATGATAGCGGTTGGACTGCAAACAGGAAATCTAACGATCAAAGATTTTCACGAGCCAATGGCCTCAAATTTGCAGCTGGAAATTTTACGTCAAAAAATTACTTGCGTCGAACAGATATCTTTTACTGAAAGTTATTATGATTCGGAAAGACGTGCGATTCCAAATGCTCTCTATATTAAATGTCATGGTATGAAGGATGAAATTTTTGAGTTAATTGAATACCCACTTGGTCATGTTCGACGTCGCGAAGAGTGTTTAGATGCATTGATTACAAAATTTCGACTTAATCTTTCCGACAGTCGCTTAAGCGAGCGGACAGATGAACTTTCTGAGATATTTACTACTGATAATAAATTGGAGGATTTATCAATTATAGAATTCTTACAAATGTTTTGCATAGATTAATCAGGACTTAATAAATTACATAACTTAATATAGTTAAAGGAGATTTAAGTGAAAAAAGCAATACTAGTTGGCTGTGGTGCCGAAATTGGTGCGAATTTATTGATTCAAAATGATTCTGAAAAAGATGGTTTCGCCATTAAGATGGTAGTCACAAATCCCCCAGCGATTGATAAACATTATCCAAAACTACGTCCAATCGATGGTATAGTTGCTCGATTGGCTATGGCACAACCTGGAATACAGTCTGTAGTTGAAATTATTAATGACAATACATTAAAAATTCAAGGTCGAGAAATTCACTTTTTTTTCGGGGATATATCTAAAGAATGCCCACCGATTCAAGAACATTACGATATTGGTTTTATTGCGACGAACAAAAAGGATATGGATCTCAATAGCCCAGTGGCTCTCAATATGCTTAGACTGTCGGATATCGTCTTGGGTGTTGCTGAGTCAGATAGCCTAAAAAGTATCTATGGTTGTCTTGTTGATTTGACAAGTAATGAAATTAGTACAATAAACAGTATGGTTGTTAGTGCAGGTATGTACTGCTTAGGTTCGTGCCAGACAAATGGTATGCATGCTTCTTTACGAGTAATGGTTGAGGCCTTGCATGCTATCAATCGCAACGCTTCGCATATTTTGTCAATTGAGACTGATATCGTGCATCCCGATACCCCAAACGGAGTATTAGGTACTCGATCGTTTGAAGGTCGAATGCAAGATGCTCGTGATAATTTGCGTCCAAGTTTTTCACAAATATCTATGAGCCAGAAAAAAGTTATGCCTTGGGCACCATTAATAAACACTGTATCGTTAAGAGCTCCTGTTCACGCACCAGGTTATCAAATAAATCGTTTTATTGTAGAAGATAATGGGGCTTTAACAACTAACTTAATTGAAAAATCCATTGAAAGTGTGAGCAATGCTCTCCCTTATGTTGTAACGCATTCACAATCGCCTCTAGGTGGTCGAGCTTATTCATATGAACGTCGCTGCTCGACTATCTTATCTGACTCAAACCATTTACTTATTCTTCGCCCAGATTATTTAGCAAAGAAAGGTTTAAGTGAAATCATAATTCAATCATTTGTTAACAATACAGTAGGTTATACAGCAGTTGTCCGCGCAGTTGCGAGCAATATTGCACATGGACTTCCTGTGGCAACTTTCAAGGAGATTTAAAATGGCAAAATCGCATACTGTTGACTTTTTAAACTCAGGTTTTGTTGTAAAAACAGCAATGGCTGAAACGTTTAACAATAAACTGAAGGCTGAAGTGGAGCAGATCCGTTTGTTACATACGCTTTATCCAGAATTTATGGTACCTATTTTACATGAAGGGTTAGCTGGTGGACGTCAATTTTATATTCTTGAAAAGAAAAATTCACTACCTTTATCCAATATAGTTTTTGATGAATTTAGACCTCTCTCAGAAAGGAGAAAAATAGTTCAAAATACATTGGAAAAGATAAAAAAAGCGATTGAACGAGAGATTGATCAACAGATTCCAACGTTGGATTATATGACTTCTAAATTACAGGAAGAATGGGAGGGAACGAGCTTTGCTCACGCTTTGTTTGAACAACCAATTTTGCTCAATGGTAATCGTTTTAATTTTACAGCCAAAGATATTTTTGAAAAAGCTCTAGCCCTCGCAGGCAACGAAAAATTTCTATCTGTCAAGAAAGCACATTTCAATTTTCATTTTGGTAATGTACTTTATGATGAAGCTCAATCATTGACCAATTTCATTGATCCGGATTTCTCTGTTAATGGAATCGATCCTGTTTTTGGTTTCTCGCGGTTTGCTTTTTCATTCTGGCACGAACTTGCAACAGAAGCTCAAGACGCAGTTAAAATCGTACCGATGCCTGACTCGCTTATGTTTGTTCTTGCGAAGCAAGATTATAGTAATATTTTAAGTGAAATTCCAGAAGTAGGTAATATTGACGGTATCATGCCATTTATGGATAAATCTATGCGGAATAGATTTTATGTATTAACAACTTACTGTTTCCTCAGAAGCATTCGTATCAATGGCAGTAAACAGAAATGGAAAGCACCTTGTTGTCCTACAACAGCTAAGCCTGAGGAGGTTCTCATGTTGGGAATGTTGAACTATCTTGAAGGAACAAATGTAAAAAGTAAAAATTGTTGTGCATAATTTAATTCTAATACAGGACTAGTGAATATGTCGTTGATAAACAATGGAAGTAATGTTGAACAAGGTTTTGAGGCTCCTAGACGTTATTTAGCTGCCACGGCTATTTTAATAGGTGTACTTATGTCGGCTTTGGATAGTTCTATTGTCAATATTGCATTACCCTCAATTGCCATGTCATTACAAATTGATTCGTCATCAAGCATCTGGATTGTCAACGGCTATCAAGTAGCTAGTGCTGCTATGATGTTAATTTGTGCATCGTTAGGATCGAGAATCGGTGAAAAGCGTTTTTATAAGTTAGGTATAGTTTTATTTACACTTTCTTCTCTGGGTTGTAGCCTATCACCAAACTTTGCCATCCTTGTCACTATGCGGATGATTCAAGGAGTGAGCTATGCAATAATGATAAGTGTTGGATTGGGTTTGTATAGGGTTATATTTCCACCTCACGCATTAGGAACAATATTGGGGTTAAATGCAATGGCTTTTGCCGTTGGGACAGCGGCAGGTCCGGCTTTAGGAGGTCTGATTATTTTTTATTTATCTTGGCCTTGGCTTTTTTATATTAATATCCCACTTGGACTACTTGCTATTATCTTTGCATTTATTTCATTAGGAGATGATGAAGAAAAAGGAAAGGAGAAAGGCTTTGATTGGAGTGGGGCAATTACCTCAGCTGTTGCATTGGGTTTGATGGTTGTTGTGGTCGATCAAATTGGGAGTTGGGGAAATAGTACACTATTACTTTGTTCTTTGCTATCGATATTATTATTTGGCATTTTTTTCGTAATTCAAATACGCTCTAGGTATCCTTTATTGCCTTTAGATATATTTCGTTCTCGCGCATATACGTTCGCAGTTCTATCATCAAGTTCAATGTTTATTGCTCAGGGTATGGCATTGGTTAGTTTACCTTTTGTATTACAACATACTTATCACTATACTGTACTTGAATCAGCATTTATTTTTACGCCATGGCCTGTAGCAGTTGCATTTTGTGCACCGTTAGCAGGAAAACTTTCAAATAGTTTTAATCCTACTCAGATATCCACTATCGGTGTAATATTTTTGTGTCTGGGATTGGGCTCATTAGCTCTTTTACCTGAGATGGCTACAGTAAAAGACTTTCTGTGGAGGGTGACTATTTGCGGAATAGGTTATGGTTTATTTCTTCCTCCAAACAATAAAGAAATGTTTACCAATGTCAAAGCAAATCGAACAGTAACTGCCTCTGGAGTATTATCTACAGCAAGAACAACTGGACAGTCCATAGGTGCAGCTCTTGTAGCTGCGGTGATAGCATTATTAAACGGATTAACTGATTCCGACAATACACAATTTGCCATTTGGGTATTTGGTATAGCAAGTGCTATAGCAGCAATTTCATCTGTAGCCAGCGCATTACGTCTACGTAGATAAATATAGAATATATCCAACAATAAAGGGGTTATAATTTAATTGATGAAATTTTAATAGAAAAAACTACAAATTTAACAAAAGGTAGTAAAATTTATTTTCATTTTTGTTATAACTAAATATCATCTTATCGAATAATCAATTGAACAGGTTAATTTAACCATGATTAATCTGTTTAATTAATTGAAATTTAAGGCATATTTCTTATGTTGAGCTTTTTCTACCTTATTTTATATTTAGTAAATTCTTTTACAATAAACGTTTTTTTGATGAATAATCGTAAGGATAGTTAGTTTATATTTAGATAAACGTTCAAAAATACGTTATCAAAATAGTATATTGGTTTGACTAATTGCTTAATTAAATATTTTAGGATAGTTCCGTATTAATCATCTCTATAGTGGAAATATTATTTTCTTGTCTAACTTGTGGTAAATAATAAACTATATAATAATGATAAATTGGAGCGGGAAACGAGGTTCGAACTCGCGACCTCAACCTTGGCAAGGTTGCGCTCTACCAACTGAGCTATTCCCGCATGAGAAGTGTTTTAAATGGTGCCCGGGGCGAGACTTGAACTCGCACGGCCAAAAAGGCCGAGGGATTTTAAATCCCTTGTGTCTACCGATTTCACCACCCGGGCTCAAAGCTTAGTACCGAAAGGTAACTGCGCTTTGGATGCTGTGCATTTTACCTATCTTATCATTTCAGTCAATAAAAATTTCAAATTAATCGTTTGATTGCTCAATGTTTGACTGATTAGTTGTTAAATTAGGCTATTTTGCCTATTTTTGCAAAATTATTTAGCGAACTTAATTATTAAGGCACTGTATAGATAATTTTGCCATTTTTATAAATATGTTTAATCTTCGTCTAATAAATCACTGTGAGCAACCCAAAGATATTGCAACATAGATAATAAAGTTAACACAGTTGCAATAAGTAGGGCAGCTAGCCCTGCATATATAACCAGATCGCAAGGACGCCAAAGTAACCAAGTTAATGCTGTCATTTGGGCAATAGTTTTAATTTTGCCAATTGATGAGACGGCAACATTATTGCGTTTGCCAATTTCAGCCATCCACTCTCTTAATGCAGAGATAATGATTTCTCGAGAAACGATGATGATAGCCGGAATAGAAATCCACCACGCTTGATAATATTGGGTTATGAGTACTAAGGCGATTGTTACCATTATTTTATCGGCAACAGGATCTAAAAATGCACCAAATTTAGTTGTTTGACCTAATCGGCGGGCAAGATAACCGTCAAAAACATCAGTAACGGCAGCAATTAAAAATAGCAATGCCGAAAAAAAACCGGACCATTCATGAGGAAATAGATAGAATGCCAACACAAAAAATGGAATCAGTATGACTCGAAATAACGTTAAGAATGTAGGTAAATTAATTTTCATGTGACATTAGCTCATATTGTTTTATTAATCAAATGGTTAGTGATAATTAAAAAAACAGGGTTTTCTGCTTGCTTATGTTGCCTGAAAAATGTTAATTTTTCAATGTGTTATTGCTGTAAATTTAGATAAATTTTTTCAGCTAATGATTTTGAAATGCCTTGTACTTGGGCAATTTCATCAATACTGGCATTTTTTAACTCTCTAAGCCCACCAAAATGCTTAAGTAATGCTTGGCGTCTTTTGCCTCCAACGCCTTCAATATGCTCTAAAGCGCTGTCGGTTAACTGCTTAACGCCTTTCTTCCGTTGACCAACTATCGCATGATCATGTGATGCATTACGGATCTGTTGGATCAATAGTAAAGCAGGGGAGTGATAATCTAAATAATAACCTTTACCATGCGCTTCAAAGAAAAGTGTTTCTAAGCCTTCTTTACGTTCAGCACCTTTGGCGACACCAATTAAAATAGGGTGATTTTTATCCCAGTTTACTTGTAAATTATCAAAAACTCTCAATGCTTGGTTAAGCTGGCCTTTTCCGCCATCAATAAAAATGATATCAGGCACTTTATCTTCAGGAAGATCTTTCTTACTATAACGGCGAGTTAGAACCTGTTCCATTGCTGCATAATCATCACCTGGAGTAATACCGGTGATATTATAGCGACGGAACTCAGATTTAACTGGGCCTTTATCATCAAAAACCACACAAGAGGCAATGGTGTTTTTACCCATAAAATGGCTGATATCAAAACATTCCATTCTATTGATTTTATCAATGCCCAAAAAGGCTTTTAATGCATCATATCTTTGTTTAATGGTTGAGTTTTCAAGTAATTTATTTTTAACTTCAGTTTGTGCATTAACTGTCGCGATATTTAGTAATTTTAGATTATCACCTTTAGGCTCATCGACTAGTTTAACTTGATGTTCAGCAACGAGTGATAAAGTGTCTTCCATTGCCTGTTTATCAGACAATGAAAAATTGAGAAGAATTTTCTTCGGAATATTTCTATTTTGATTGCCTTGTAGATAAAATTGCCCTAAAAATGTCTCGATCACTTCTTCAAGTTCGGTATTAGACGGCACTTTCGGAAAATAAGAACGATGCCCGAATGTTTGACCATTTCGAATAAAGAGTACATAAATACAGGCTAAACCAAGTTCATAGTGGAAGCCAATCACGTCTAAATTATCATTATTATTGTATATCGCCTGTTTTTCATTAATGTGTTTAATTGCTTGTAACTGATCACGCAGTGCGGCCGCTTTTTCAAAATTAAGCTCACTACTGGCTTTTTGCATATCTGCAGTAATTTTTTGCAAAATCTGGTCTGATTGTCCGGAAAGAAACAATCTAACGTAATTAACTTGTTCATTATAATCTTCATCACTGACTAAACCCGGTACACATGGGCCTAGACAGCGTTTGATTTGATACTGTAAACAAGGACGCGTTCGATTTCGATAAGTACTATTTAGACATTGTCTTATCGGAAAGGTTTTTTGTAATAAAGCTAAAATTTGTTTAACCGCATAACCACTAGGATAAGGACCAAAAAACTCATCCTTTTTACGATTAACCGCCCCACGATACAACGACAATTGTGGATGTCTTTCTTTACTTAATTTGATAAAAGGGTAGCTTTTATCGTCTTTAAGCAAAACATTGTATTTTGGTTGATATTTTTTGATATAAGTTTGTTCAAGTAATAGTGCTTCGGTTTCAGTATTGGTGATAGTAAATTCTACACGATGAATATGGCTCACCAATCGATCCGTTTTGATGGTTTTTTTACTACTATTAAAATAACTTTTTAAACGATTGTTTAGATCTTTCGCTTTTCCCACATAGATGATGGTATCTTTATCATTAAACATTTGATAGATACCAGGTTTATGTGGGACTGTTTTTAAGAAAGCTGTTGAATCAAATTGGCTCATTTTAGTTTTCAAAGGTGAGGGCTGTTTTCTCTATTATCCTCATAATGGTGCTTAAAATGCCATTTATCAAGAGGTAAATAAGCCCCGCGACCACAAAAATTGAGAAGTCATAGTATTCACCATTTAGTGCATTACTATAACCCATTAAATCCATAACCGGAATCATTGACGCCAATGCTGTTCCTTTAACCACAAATACGACTTCATTAGAATAAGTAGAAAGCGCTCGTTTTAATGCATATGGCATCAAAATTTTAAGAGTCTGTATTTTATTCATCCCTAAAGCACTACATGCTTGCCATTGCCCTTGTGGTATAGATTTTAATGCACCGTAAAAAATTTGGGTGGTATAAGCGGCACTATTAAGGGTTAATGCTATATAAGCGCAAAACCAAGGTGACGAAATAAAATCATAAAACGCAGGATACTTGCTTAAGAATTCACCAAATTGTGACGGTCCATAATAGATTAAAAATAACTGCACTAATAATGGTGAGCCGGTAAAAATAATAATATAAGTCCGAATTGTTTTCGTTAACAACTTAGAATTCAATGATAAAAGACATGAAAAGACAATAGCCAAAATACCAGCCGATAATATTCCAAAAATACTCAGGCTTAATGTATCAGGTAGACCTTGAAGAATGATTTTAAGATAGAAAATAAAATTATCAGACATAAAATGACCTTACTGACTATTGACTGATGGTTCAAAATGGGTAGCACGTTTTTCAATACGTGTAATAACTTTTTGACTTAAAATTGATATCACTAAATAAACAATCATCGCAATAAAGTACCATAAAAAAGGTTGATTGGTTCTAGCAACAATTGTTTTGGTTTGCATCATTAAATCATCTATCGCAATTGCGGAAACAAGCGCGGTGTCTTTTAATAAAATTAACCACTGATTGCTTAAACCTGGTAATGCATGTCGCCACATTTGCGGCATGATAATGCGAAAAAAGGTACGAGATTTACTTAATCCTAACACTTGAGCCGCTTGTTTTTGACCGCTGGAAATCGCTTTGAAGGCGCCACGTAATGTCTGTGAGGCATAAACGGCATAAAGTAAAGATAAAGCAAAAACACCACATAAAAATGGATCGGGCTGAGTATTTTCAATATTCATTTTAATGGTGATTGATGTTAGCGGAATAGTAAAACCATCATCTAGTGCCATTAATAACAGAGGTAAACCGGTATAGATTGCAACTACAATTAATAATTCCGGTAATGCCCGGATGGTTAAATTGAACAACGACATTAGCCATGCAACAGGTTTGAATGGTACCGCTTCTAAAATAGTAAAAATGAACGCAAAAAACATTCCAACGACTAATGATACTAACGCTAATGATAACGTAATCGCGGTTGCTTTCGTAAGCGGCAAAATATACCCATCCATAGAAGGGAGTAACAACTCCATACTGTGTGCAAAAAAGTCTGACATAAAAAAACCGTAGTTAAATTAAAAAATAAACTCGCCGCAAGATTTGCGGCGAGATCTCAAAGAACAGATTTTATAATTAATGATTATTTGCTAAACCATTTTTTATATATAGCATCCAATTCACCATTTGCTTTTAATTTATCAATTGCTTGGTTAAATTGTTCAAGTAATTGATCATTACCTTGACGCAGAGCAATACCTAAACCTTCACCAAAGAATTCATGATCGGTGATCTTATCGCCTAAAGGAACGATCTCAGTATCTTTTCCTAACCATTCCCCCGCAACAAAAGAGCTTGATACAATGGCGTCAATACGTTTAGCTTTTAAATCAAGGAAAGCAAATTGATAGCTGTCATAACTTACCGCTTTAACATCAGGATATTTTTCGGTTAAGTATTTCAAGTAAGTGGTACCTTTTTGAATACCTACTTTTTTACCTTTTAATTGGTCAAGGTTAGTTAATGTATCTTTCAAGGTAATAAATTGGATTGAACTATCATCATAATAGATTTTAGTAAAAGCAACTTGTTTTTGACGTTCTGGGGTCACATCAATACCGGCAATAGCGGCATCAATTCGACGGGTTTTTAAACTAGGAATTAAACCATCAAATGATTGATTAACAATCTTACAAGATACTTTCATTTCGTCACAAAGTTTATTCATAACGTCTATATCAAAACCGATAATTTCATTTTTATCATTAGTGAATTCGAAAGGCGCATAAGTTGCTTCGGTACCAATGGTTAAAGTTTCCGCTGCTTGAGCAGCAAATGCAGATCCTGCAAGTAAAATAGCTAGTAATGTTTTTTTCATATATCCACCCAATCAGATTTTTATTAATATTAATGTGATAAATAAGCTTTGAACTCTTCGGTTTTGGGATGAGCAAAACACTCGAGTTGTCCCTGCTCTATAATTTTACCATGTTCCATGTAAATCACTTGTGAAGCCACTTTACGCGCAAAATCGACTTCGTGAGTAACAATAATTTGTGTAATGCCGGTTCGTGAAAGTTCATTAATAATTTCGGCAACTTGCGATGTGATTGCTGGATCTAATGCCGCAGTCGGTTCGTCAAATAACAAAATTTTAGGTTCCATCATTAATGCTCTAGCAATCGCGACGCGTTGTTGTTGTCCACCTGAAAGATGGAGAGGGTAGCGATGAGCCATTTCATCAATTTGTAGACGAGCTAAAATTGACATCGCTTTATAACTAGCTTCTTGTTTCGATAATTTTAATACTTGGCATGGTGCTTCAATTAAATTTTCCAACACGGTTAAATGTGGCCATAGGTTGTAATTTTGAAAAACCATGCCAACATTTTTGCGTAGCGACCGAATCGTTGATTCACTTATCTTTTGCGAAAAATCGAAATGTGAATCAGCAATCGTCATTTCGCCTGATGATGGAATTTCAAGTAAATTAAATACTTTCAACAAAGAACTTTTACCTGCACCGCTTTGACCTAGTAAAACAATCGTTTCACCTAAAGGGTAACATAAAGAGACATCATTCAATGCCTGATGTTTACCATAAAAACAGTTAATATGGCTTAATTCAATATTCATTATTTTTTGATAAATTGTTTAAATTTTAATTGACTAAATATTACTTTTTTCTGCATAAAAATGCAATCTAAATTATTAGACAAACGTGTTTTAGTCTGATATTTATGCTATAAAATTCTGTTCCTCACCTTTTTTATGCTCATAATATTAACGCTATATAAATTTATCTTTATGATTATTAAGAATAATGTCATAGATAATCATCTAAATTGTAAAAAAAGCATAAAGATACTATAGCTCTTATAAATTAGTTCTTATAATTTAATCCTATATAAGCTCTAAAACAGCATTCCTCAACTTGTTTTAGTCGCTTAATCTTTATTAATTTTCATTATTAATGATAGGGATGGATGGACCAAGAAATTTGGGTTCTTTATTAAGGATATAAAGATCAATAAAAGCACTAACGCGCGCAAACATTTCTCGGATGCGAACCAATTTCATTTGTTTAGGAGTAGGAACAGCAAAACATTGTGCTTGGATATCTTGAGCGAGTGCTATAAAAATCGCACGTTGACAGTGAAATTCTTGAGTAATAATGGTAAATTTATCCGCGTTAAAGACCTTATTGGCACGAACAACAGAATCAAAGGTGCGAAATCCAGCATAGTCTAATACAATCGCTTCTTTGGGGATACCAGCCTTAATCAGATCTTTTTGCATCATAATTGGCTCATTATAATTTAATTGAGCATTGTCTCCACTTAATAATAGATAGTCGACTTTACCTTGCCAATATAAATCAATAGCACCATCTATTCGATTTCGATAAAAGCCATTAATTCCCCCATGTTTGACATATTTTGAAGTACCCAATACCACCCCAATTTTTTGATAAGGAAGTTGGTTTTCATCATGATAGATGTAAGGCGCTGTTTTATAGCTAATCCAAAAGTCGAGAGCAATCACCAAAGCAAATAGTGATAACAAAAAGGCAATAAAATAAGCAATAAACTTTTTTAACGTCATGCTAAAACCAATCAAAAATAAAGATCATTATTGGAAATAAAAATGGGGCTGTTAATGAGGTCATAATACCACATAATACCAGTGATAGGGAGCTATAAGCTCCTTCATTATAATCAATTTCAATACAGCGTGCCGTGCCAACGGCATGTGACACTGCGCCAATTGACAATCCTCTTGCTGAAGCCGTTTTGATTTTAGCAAAGTTTAACAATTGATGGCCAAAAATACCGCCTAATGTCCCAACAAGTATTACGCATAATGCTGCGATAGATTGAACACCACCTTCATTACTGGCAATGGTGACTGCAATGGCGGTGGTTACAGATTTAGGTAATACTGACGCTGCAATTTCTTTGCTACCACCTAGCCATAATGCAATACAGACACCTGTCACCATAGAAGCGATAGAAGCAGTAAAGGTAATCATCATAATAGATTTCCAACGAGCCTTTATTTGTGGAATAAGTTCATATAAAGGATAAGCCAAAGCTACGACAGAATAGGGAAGTAAATCGTTAATAATTTTTACATTTTTAACATATTCAATGTAGCTCGTTCTAGTTATTAATAAAATAGGAATTAAGACAATTACCGAAATAACTAATGGATTAAATAGCGGGTTTTTTACTTTAAATGAGATTCTTCGAATAATCAGAAAAACCACAATAGTTAATGGTAGCATCCATATCATGATTGTTTTTCCTTATTGTCAGACGCTTTAGCTACTGGCTTATGTAAATGCTCAGTTAAATAAGCTGTTAAATATAGGACAATAATCGAACCACCAACACTAGCAAAGATAATCGGGATCCAATTAGCTAAAAGTAATGAATAATTATCCATGATACCCATTGCAGCTGGAATAAAGAGTATAGTCATGTATCGCATGAAAAGATTACAGCTATTTTTGATCCAACAGGTTGGTATTAATTGAAAAGCTAATAAGAAAAACAAAATCAATAAACCAATAATGCTGCCAGGGATCATGATCGGTAATATTGCAGATACAATATTACCTGCCCATAGACAGAGAGTTAAAATAAGTAGGCCTCGACCATAACTAAATAGTGTGTAATATAAAGAATAGAGTCGATGCTTAATTGTTGCATGTTTGGCTAAAAAGTGTTTCATAAGTTAAATGCTAGATATTTTAAGCTAAAATTTTGGCTGTTAGTTATTGATTGAAAAATGACACAGAACTCCGAACAGAATTATATGATACGCTCCTCAGATTCAATTATCCAACTAAATAATGACAATATTGGTATAGCTGCTTTAATAAGCCCAACTTTTCAGGCTGTTGTATATAAATTTCTGCAAATTGTTCAAGGGTTTGTAAGTAATCTTGAATCTTATGCGGATTTAATTTGTCGCGACAATGATCTTGCCAAATACGCAGCTCTTGTTCAGTTAATGTTTGTGGGTAGTTTCTTGCTTTATAACGAAAAAATAATTTTGCTAATCGTGAATCGTCAAAATTTAGAGATAAGCTGTCTAATAAATGGGGGGGAGTTGATCGTATTGTCTCACATTTCAACAGATCTTGACCATTTAAAAAATCCGCATAGATTTGCGCATCAACATCAATATTATTGTTAGAATATTCATTGCTCACATTAAATAGTTCATACATTTTACTTTGCAATGCATTTTGGTTTTCTAACAATTTTTGTTGGTTGATTAGGCATTTTTGTTTATCAAGATTGAAACGTTTAGCATTATCAGGTAGAAGAGTGCTAAATGGTGCGACTATTGGGCATTTATTAATATGAATTAATTTCAATGGAATCCGCTGTTCATCAATTTCAAGATCTTCGGTTTTGGTGTAGAGTTTCTCCCGAATAGTTTCAACTGGTAGCCTTATAAGCGAATCAATATCACCGCTGAGATCACAAACAATCACAGCATTTTTTTGCATCGGGTGCCAAGCAATAGGACTAACTAATGTCATGTTACCACGATGACTACCTAGCATGCCTGACACATGAATGATTGGTGTCATATTGGCAATATCAATCAGTTCGGCAACTCTATTTTTATTGCGTAGATTAAAAAAATAGTTGAATAATTTGGGTTGTGCTTGTTTAATTAATTTTGTCATCGCAATCGTGGCATAGACATCAGACATAGCATCGTGCGCATGCTCATGTTCTATATTGTTAGCTTTAGTGAGATCTTCTAACCGAAAACTAGGAAAACCTGAATCATTTGTTGGCCAATTAATTCCTTCCGGCCTTAAAGCATAACAGGCACGAACGACATCAAGCAGGTCCCATCTGGAATTGCCATTGCGCCAACTATAGGCATAAGGGTCATAAAAGTTACGATATAAGATGTTGCGAGTAACTTCATCATCAAAACGAATATTGTTATAGCCTAAGATACAGGTATTTGGTCGGCTAAATTCTTGATGGATTAATTTGGTAAATTCAGCTTCGCAAATACCATTTTGATTCGTTTTTTGGGGTGTTATTCCTGTTATTAGCACGGCTTCAGGATCAGGTAAATAATCTTGAGCTATCTGACAATAAATGACTAAAGGTTCTTCAATAATATTAAAGTCACTGTCAGTCCTTACGCCAGCAAACTGGGCGGGGCGATCTAAAGCAGGATTTATGCCAAATGTTTCGTAATCGTGGAAGTAAAAAGTAGGTTGATTTGTGCTGTTTTCCATTATTGTTTTTTGATCTCATCTGTTCATTTATTTATTAATCTTCGATTAATTATTGATTTGTTTAATTTTACTCATTTTAGTTTAAATATTTTTTCATTTTTTGATTTGCAGCTGTGTACATAATTATGCTCTTAGTTTTTTCCTGCAGATAAAAAAATAAAATAGCACTTTAAGAGTAACTCTTAACATTATTAAAGAGATTACCTGAGATTATAGATGACAATTTTAGGTTTAAGGATATCACAAAAAGAAACTATTGAATTCTAATTTCGTTATGGATGTAAGGGAAATGGTCAAAAATTAACAATTGGGATATATTGTTTTTTTAATTTAAGCAACACAATATTATTATAGATAAAAGTTAATTTTTTCCTTTAGATATTGGGATATTAACCGTCATGTAGCTAGTAATAAAACTCATCATCAAAATTCATTTACTCGCAATGCATTCTTTTTATTGCTCAGATTTTTTAAATAACTTACCATTATTTAAAAGTTACGAGGATAATATGAAAAGAATAATTTTAGTTGTCTTGATTGGTTTTGCGTTATCTGGTTGTGGAGATAATGAGGATACAATTAATTCAGATAAGTACCTTGTTGGTAAGTGGGAATGTAAATTAGAACAATTTTCTGCAAAAGATAATAATGGCAAACTATCTAACTATACAAAAGAAAATGAGGTTATTTCGATTGAGGAATATAAGTTAGAAGAAGGTAAATTATATTTTAAACAAGATAATGCTAAAGATTGGGTATACAAGGATAATGTTAGTACTATTAATAAAATTAATAAGTATTTAGGTAAAACTGATACTAATAATGACAAATTAGGGTCGATAGTTATAATAACATCAATGTTTATAAGTTCAGATAAACATTTTTCAATTAAAGAAGAATTATTTTTCAAGAAAAAAGATATCGCTAATAAAAATGAACATATATATTCGAAAATAAAATCAGAAGGTTATTGTACAAAAATGGAATAATTGCAAAGTGGATCAATTCTAAATTAAAAACCTCAAATGTTTTTTGTTTTTTTCAGATTGAAAAAATAATTACAAAAAGTAGAAAAATTTGGGGGGAGAGGATGAAGAATATCCTCTTCTCCGTTTTATAGTTACTTATGTAACAAACTTAAATTAATAATAAGCATCAAGTTCTTTTTGAAATATTTTTAACTCTTCTATCCATAATTTAGCATTCATTGTTGTGCCATGACCACTGGTTTTGTCACTGGCTGGGATAAGATAATATTTGGCTGCTACAATATCTTTCAACGCTTTTTGCATCACACCAGTATTTGGCGGATTTCTTTCATCATCTTCTGAGTTAATAATTAAAATAAACGCCTTAATCTTAGTTAAATCTGGTGTTGGATCAAAGTTTCTTGCGGCATCCCATTGATATAAAAAATCATTGGCATCCATATTAATTCGTTCTTTTAACTTATTTGACAATATTTCTTCTGTTTTTTCAGTATTGTAGGCTCTATTTTGCCAAGCAATATCACCACCATTAGTTGCTATATCGTAATAATTATAGATAGTTTGGAATTTTTCTGGTTGTTGGCTATAAAAACCGTTGTTCCAATCAGGATCATCTTTAATTGAATTAATGATCATTTTTCTCATAATCCAATTTCGGCTAGACATTGGGGCAGGGGTTGCTGCCATTGGAATTGCCGCGGTCATATAGTCCGGGTACTTAGTGATCCATAACCAAGTATTCATGCCACCCATCGAATTACCAATAATAAGTTCAAGATGATTTATACCTAATCCATTTTTCAAAAGTTGATATTGTGCGTTAACCATGTCTGAATAATCATAATGAGGAAAGTTACCTTTCATGCCATCTGAAGGTTTTGATGATTTACCTGTGCCAATTGCGTCAGGTAATATAATAAAATATTTTTCAGCATCTAATGGCATACCTTTATCAAATAAGACATGGCCAAAAGTGTCATTAAGCATTGAAGCCCCATTACTAGCCGTACCATGTAAAACTAATACGGGTTTTCCTTTGGGATTGCCGATTGTAACATAATGAATTTTTAAATTTTCAATGGTATTACCATCATTAAATTTAAAATTCTTAATAATATAATCACCTTCATATTGGTTGTAAAATTCGTTACAAAATCCTGGTACAGCAAATGTTAGAAAAATAAAAAATAGTAGTACTTTTTTCATAGTATTCATAAGTGACGCTCTCCATCATAATTATGTTATGAAACATTTGTGTAAGAGATAGATAAGGAAGGTAATATCAACGTTGTAGTATTCTAATCAACGTTAGCAAGCATAACAGAAACGGCTGTTATCCAATAAAAAGTCCGTTTATATACATTAAATAATTAAATTCAGAAATAAATTTATCAAGCTTAAATCTAGATGTTTTCGTTATTAAAAAAGAGAATATATTATTCTCTTTCTTATATAGATTTGATCTAGCTATTTAGTTTTTAGGTGCACTTTCAATAATGTCAGCTAACTTTTCCAGAGTTAATCTTAAGAATTTAGGCATAGCTTCTATTTCAATTGAGTCCATTAAGTTTTTTACATAAAGACCTAATTCAGTATCACCTTCAACAATTAATCGACGTTGGAAGAATAAGGTATCAGGATCTTGTCGTCTAGTCGCAATCATAATTAAATCATTAGCATTACCGATGAAGCTCACATCTGGTATTTCCTCGCGACTAACCACAAGTTTGTTATCAATCAAACTGACAAACCAAACCAACTGAAGATCTGTAACTTGAATTTTAAGCCAACGATTTTCTAAAAAATCTAAGTCACCATCTTCAAGTGAGTGTTTGAATTGTAATTGTAATAATTGTTCGATAGTTCGTTTTTTTAAGTTGAAGGGGATACAGCGTAGTGTCATCCCCAACATTTTTGGCGCTTTCTCGACAAATTGTGAATGAATTGTGCCAAGAAATTGGTGTTTATTGCCAATCATTTAGGCATCTCCAGAGATCATCTTCTCATAAATATCTAAATCAGTATTTAGATGCTCATAAACCTCCTCACTAACTTCATCACGAATTTTCATTTGCAGCAATGCTGTACGTTCCGCACCAATTGCTACTAAACGCATACGTCTTTCAAGATTTTCAGCCTCAAGTGCTTTTTGTTCCAAATCTTTAAGACCAGTTCGGCGTCTCAATGAACCAATAACCCGAGAACCAACTTCATGAATAATTTCTTGATCTAAACCTGCTTCAGACGTTTCTTGTAAAAGACTAGACTGCATTTTTTCTAGACTAACAATAGCTTCTTCGGCCATTTGTCCTTTAACAGTTAAAATCTCGTTTTCTTGCTCGGAATTATCCAAAATCACACTACCGCGTAATAAGATAGGTAATATAATAATAGCGGATATTAAAGATATCAAGATGATACCCGCGGCGATAAATACTAATTGATAGCGCCCAGCAATGGTTATTGGAATAGATAATACCCCAGCTAGTGTGATTGCTCCGCGAACTCCAGCAAAAGTTGAGATCCAAAGATCACGTGTTGTATATGAACTAAATGCTAATGAACGTTTAGTACCAAAAGGCATTGCAGGCATCTTTTTCATTGCCCAAAGCCAAGCAAATCGAGTCCCCATTAATACTACAAAAACGAATAATACAATTAGACATAGTTGCCATAATTCAATGGATGTATCGGTTTGATTTTCAGCAAATGTATTAGTCAAAATACTTGGTAATTGAATACCTAATAAAACGAAGACAAAACCGTTAAATACGAAAGTTAACATTGACCAGGCACTATCTGATTGTAAGCGCGTTGTTAGAGGTGCATTACGCATCATTCCTGAATGATTAACTGTCATACCTGCACTTACTGCGGCCAAAATGCCTGAACAGTGACACTCTTCAGCAATGATGTAAGCTGCAAATGGTAGTAGGAATAACAGTACAATTTGGATTGCAGGGTCATTATTGGTTAGTTGGTTTATTTTACGTAAAATACGCGCATATAACCAAGTGAATATAACCCCAACAGCTAAACCACCGATAGCAACCACAAAGAAAGATATACTGATTTGTAATAAGTTGAATTCAAATGCACCAGCAGCAATTGCAAGTGCAAATTTTAAGGAAACCAGACCAGAAGCGTCATTCATTAAGGCTTCACCTTCAATGATTTCCATCTTCTCTTTTTCAATTCTTCCTTTACCAACAATACCACTTAGTGCAACGGCATCAGTAGGTGATAATACTGCCGCTAAGGCAAATACGGCTGCCATTGAAATATCTGGTAACATCCAATGGAGAAAATACCACAAAGCAACAATGGAGATAACGACAAGAACAAGGGCTAATCCAACAATTTCTCTTACGTTATGTACAAAGTCTTTTACTGAAGTTTTTCGACCATCAGCAAAAAGTAGAGGGGGAATGAATAAAACAAGAAATAAATCTGAATTAAACTCCAAATAAATGCCTAGAGCAGCAAGAATACTACCTAGTAATATTTGCATTAGTGGTAATGGGATTTGTATTGGTAACATTTTTATAATGACACCAGAAAGTGATACAATTAATACAATCAGTAATATTGTTGAAAATAGTTCCATAGCGACTCTTTTTTTAGTTATCCCATATATAACTATCTATTATATAGGATTTTTAATATAAATTCAGGTTAAAATTACACAAAATTATTCAAATTTTAACCAACCTCTATTTTTGATCAAAAAAACTAATAATTTAATTGACAGGCAGTGTAGATGGAAAATTGGCGAAGAGCATTTGTACTTCATACCAGAACATATAGTGAAAGTAGTTTATTAGTCGATTTATTCGTTGAAGATGGCGGAAAGGTAACCATCTTAGCAAAAGGTGCTAGGCGTAAGCGATCGGCACTAAAAGGTATTTTACAACCTTTTACACCATTAATAGTTCAATATTCCGGAAAAGGTGAAATAAAAACTTTACGCCAAGTAGAAGCTATATCGCTTACCTTGCCGCTAGTTTCTGTTTTTTTATATAGTGCTTTCTATTTAAATGAGTTATTACATCGAGTGCTAGTTGCCGAAACCGAAATTACCACGTTATTTGATGATTATCTGACGAGTATACAGCAATTAGCACAACAAGTTCCTGCTGAAAACGTACTGCGAGCATTTGAATTGGCTTTACTTGATTATTTGGGGTATCACGTTGATTTTTTTCATTGCAGTGCAACGGGCGATGATATTGTTAAAACCATGCATTATCAATATCAGTCAGAAAAAGGTTTTATTAGTAGTTTGTTACAAAATAGTACCAGTTTTACTGGCGAGCAAGTTTTAGCCTTAGGTAATAGGCAGTTTCATAACACCGATACACTCAAAGCCGCAAAGCGCTTTACTCGAATGGCTTTAAAACCTTATGTTGGTTCGAAACCTTTTAAAAGCAGGGAGTTATTTCTAAAAATTTAGTTTTTGATTTAGCTATCCCACCAATAACTATTAGTGGAATATTCTACAAACTATCATTTAGTAATTCATATTTAGTATCTTGGCGGTTTAGCATGTTTACTATCGTGACTATCGACAGGAAAAGCGTTTGGGTTTGATAATTCCTTATGTTCATAACTAGTTTCCAATAGGAAGATTGCTGTACCAATTACTCCAATATTGTTTGCTGAAACTTCATCGGTATGATTTGCATAAACTTTTGATGCTTGCGAAAAAGTAAATGCAGCAACTTCACTATCATTTTTTGGAAACCTTTTAATTGATAGCGTCCTAAATGGCCTTAAGATATAACCATTATTGTTCAATGAACCTGCTTTTCCGTTGATAACATCTAATCCATTAACAGTTGCTACAACTTCATAAGTATTTCTTGAATAATTGATATAATAAAGTTGATATTTTTTGCCCACTTCACCAAGCATATTGATTTCATCAGCCTGTTTGAAAAGCAACCATTTATTATTGTTATCATCCATTATTGACATACCAACATCGCTATTGAGCTTGAGTTCTTGAACTGCTTTTCCATTCATAAATGCTTTATTAGAATAGTGAATTACCGCAACATCTATTGGTGTATCCTTAAGACACGCTAATTCAACTTCACGAACATGAGATTCGACTCCGTCACCCCATTGTGTTCCTATTCATCTATAATTTGAGGCTTTGTATTGATTGATTGTTAACATCACCTTAAAATTAAACTGATTAAACCAATCACTAATAAATTATATATGTTGTAAAATTTATTCAGTAATATTTCCTTTTCTAAATATGTCCATTAATTATTTTTAATTTTATATATTAATTTCTTTGGATGTCTTTTATCAGTTAATCATTTAGCTTTTTATCATGCTCCACTTGATGCTCGGATAACTAATTCACCATTTACGTATATAGTACGAGTCGGTAAGGTTGGATTATTTCTTCTTTGGATTAAAGTTTCTACCGCAGTCAAAGCTATACTTGCTAACGGTTGTTTATAAGTAGACAGCGGGGTAGATAGATGACCAGCATAATCAGCATCATCAAAGCTGATCGTAAATAATTTTTGTTTTGGATTTATTCTTTGATTCAATGAGATCAATTGCATTGCTGTAAAGTCGTTACCACAAACAACGTGCTTGATGTTTAATTTTGCTAAATGATTGATGACTGTTTCATCTATTTGTGGCACTTGAATTATCCAATCATTAATTTTTGTAATACCTGCATCATATAGTGCTTGTTTATATCCTATTATTCTTAAAGCAATGGTATTAGCCGAATCACTTTTTGAGAGAAAAGCAATTCGCGTATTTTTCTGTTGAATGAAATGGTTTGTGACAATGTAACCGGCGGCAATATTATCAATACTGACTAAGTCAGCATTACCACGACAAGGAAAAACACAGTAGTCTCTCTCTAATAATATGCAAGGTATCTTATAAAGTGATAGATAATCCGTTATTTTTTGATTTATGATATTGGCGTAAGGATGAAATTCTAAAGGAGTAAAAAATATGCCGTTAATGTTATTCTTAGTATAATTAATGATGACTTTTTCCACGTCATTTAAAATCGATTGAATATCTTGGCTTTTAGTCAACATTCCAGCCCATAAAAGAGAAAATTGATAGTCATTAGCCAAACTAGCAATCTCTGAATACAAACTATCAAGAATCATTCTACTCTCATCTTGTTCCAATCTTGGGGCCAAAATACCAAAAATATATTTACTTACTTGTTGATCTTTAGGTGGTTTAACATAGAACTTACCACCTTGCTTACCTTCGATAAAACCTTCATTTTTTAGTTTTGAAAACACTTTGCTTATTGTTGGTCTCGATGTTTTATATATCAAGCTTAAATCAGATGAAGAGGGGAGAGCACTATTGCAGTTTAAAACTCCATTTTTGATCTGCAATACTATTTCTTGATATATCTGCTCACTCTTATTTGCCATGTTGCTACCTATTAGACTTTTAATAATATGTTTAGTATGACATAACCTGCAAACTTGATAAATTAAATTTTACAGCTTTTAAAAAAAAGTGACATTGATATCATAAATCACAAAAATTATAGATTAATATTGTTTAGATTATTGCAGATAATTAGACTGAATTTGCGCAAAATATTTGGTAGATATTTTTGATGCTTTTACATAATTAGTAAATTATTTCTATAAATCATTTAATTATCTGAGGTGTCTTTATGAAAAAATTCATAGCAACATGCTTAACAATTACAATTATATTTTTTACAGGTTGTTTTCAACTTGTAAATGCTGATGAAAATAAGCCTATTAAGTTTGCTTTTATCACTTCAACTTTAAACAACTCTTTTTTCACAGCTATCTCTGATACGTTTTCTGAAATAGCTAAACAAAATGGTGATCACTATATACTCATTGATCCCCAATATGACCAAGCTAAACAAATATCTATGATGGAAGATGTGATTAATCAAAAAGTAGATATTATTTATTTAATTGCGGTGGATTCTGAGGGGATCAGACAAGGTTTACTGGCAGCTAAACAAAAACAGATCCCTGTGGTAGTTATTGATAATCCGATTAGTGATGATGATTTAGTTGTTAGTACAGTGGCGTCTGATAATTTCTTAGCCGGTAAAATTAATGGTGAACAGATGGCTAAAGATTTTCCTAATGGCGCCAAAATTGCTGTGATCGATTGTCCTTTTAATCGTGCTAGTGTGTTAAGAGCTGATGGTTTTTATGCTGGATTAGGTGACAATAAAAGTAAATTTAATGTGGTATCCCAGCAAAATGGTAAATGTGCATTAGAAGTGACGATGCCAATTGCTGAAGATATCATTCAAGCTCACCCAGATTTACAAGCATTTTTTGCAGTTAACGATCCTTCGGCTTTAGGTGTAGTTGTTGCATTGAAAGCTTCGAATAAACTGAAAAATGTCAAAGTCTACACAGTTGATGGTTCTCCAGACGGTAAAAAAGCTTTCAGTGACGGTGACTTAACCTTAACTGTTGCCCAAGCACCTATTCAATTAGCGAAAGAAACCTATAAAGTCGGCAAAAAAGTATTAGCAGGAGAACCGGTCGCGAAAGAAATCTTAGTACCAACTTTTCCTATCACCAAAGAAATGATTGAAAAAAATGGCGTAAAAGTTTGGCAATAATAATCTGCTTAACCCGGTTATAGCTATTGCAATCAATAAGGTGATATAGATATGGAACAAGTTGTATTACAACTATCTCATATAGAAAAGAAATTTGCTGGTGTTCATGCTCTGAAAGATATGCATTTTAATTTAAAACCATGTGAGGTACATGGATTATTAGGTGAGAATGGCGCTGGCAAATCAACATTAATTAAAATTATCGGCGGCATCTATAAACCCGATGCCGGTGAAATTAAAATTAATGGAAAAACTGAGATAATCAATGGTATCAAAGATGCGCAATCCAGAGGAATTAATGTCATTCATCAAGAAATTGTCTTAGTTCCTTATATTAGCGTGTATGAAAATATATTTTTGGGACGAGAACCAAAAACGAGGTTAGGTTTTAAAGATCATCGACAGATGATCACCAAAGCCAAAACTATGATGGAGAGTATGGGGCTAACTATTGATGTATTACGCCCTGTAAATGAGTTAACCATAGCTCAACAACAGCTTATTGAAATCGTTAAAGCGATTTCCTTTAATGTCCGCATTTTAATCATGGATGAACCAACTTCTTCTTTAACCGATAAAGAAGTAGAACAACTTTTTGTTATGATTAAAAGACTAACTGAACATAACGTTAGTATCATCTATATTTCCCATCGTATGGATGAACTATTTACCATCACGGACCGAATTACAGTGATACGTGATGGTAGTTATGTTGATACAGTCAATACAAAAGAAACGAATATTGATGAGTTAGTCAAAATGATGGTGGGGCGTAATTTAAATAATTATTATCAACGCCATTATCAATCAGATGGAGAATGTCTATTAGAAGTTAAAAATCTGTCAAAAAAAGGCGTTTTTCATAATGTTAATTTCAAATTAAAAAAAGGTGAAATTTTGGGCTTTTCTGGTCTGATGGGGGCTGGAAGAAGTGAAATCATGCAGGCAATTTTTGGTGCAGACCAATATGACAGTGGTGAAATTTATTTTGATAATAAGTTAGTTAACATCCAATCTCCTCAAAATGCAATTGATATCGGCATCGCATTGATACCTGAAGACAGGAAAAAACAGGGGCTTATATTAGGTAATAGTATCGCGTTTAATCTAACAATTACAGTATTAAAACAATTTATGCATGGTTGCTTTGTGAATCAACAAAAGCAGAAGGAAATTATTCAATACTATATCAAAAAACTGAATATCAAAACGCCAAGTGCTGACAAAATTGTTGGGCAGTTAAGTGGTGGCAACCAACAAAAAGTGGTGATAGCTAAATGGTTAGCGACTAAACCTAAAATCATCATTTTAGACGAACCGACTCGAGGAATTGATATCGGTGCTAAAGCTGAAATCTATCAAATTATTGATGAATTATGTGCCAATGGTATTGCCATTATCATGATTTCCTCTGAATTACCCGAAATTATTAATATGTGTGACAGAGTTTGTGTCGTCGCTAATGGTCAAATCCAAGGTGAACTATCACGTCATGAACTTACTCAGGAAAAGATTATGAAATTAGCAACAGGGAGAGCTTAAAGAATGGTTAGCCAATCTATTAAACAATCAGATGATAGCTGCAATCATCACTCTGCAATAACCCAAAATATCATTATTAGGAGTTTCAAAAATTTTATTACGCACAATATAGGTATACTAATTGCGCTTTTATTGATAAGTGCCATTTTAACATTTACCACTCCTGTTTTTCTTACTCAAGAAAATATGTTATCGGTGTTAAGACAAATCTCTACCAATATGTGCTTAGCATTAGGAATGACGTTGATTATCATATTAGGCGGCATTGATTTATCAGTAGGATCGATTGTTGCTATGGCTGGCACGCTTACTGTTGGATTCATATCAATAGGTGAAATGGGCATTATCCCAGCAATTTTTTTAGGATTGTTTATTGGCACACTTTGTGGTGCAGCTAATGGTATTGCTATTGCTTACACAGGTATTCCACCTTTTATCGTTACATTAGCTATGATGATGATCGCTCGAGGAGTTGGTTTTATATATAGCGGTGGCCAATCAATTCGTATTTTTGATGAAAGTTTTACCAGTATTGGTACTGGTTATTTGGGAATGATTCCCTACCCAGTGATCTATATGTTGTTTTTTATCATCATTATGTTAGTTCTGGTTAATCGAACTCGTTTAGGTACTTATATTTATGCTCTGGGTGGCAATCGTGAAGCAGCAAGACTATCAGGTATAGCAATTAAGCGTGTTGAAATCACTGTTTACACCATCGCTGGCTTTTTAGCGGCTTTCGCAGGAATCGTTCTTGCGGCAAGAATGTATTCAGGGCAACCTTCTGTAGCACAAGGTTATGAAATGGACGCGATAGCCGCTTGTGTGTTAGGTGGTATTTCTATGTCTGGTGGTATAGGTCGTATTAGTGGCACCATTTTAGGCGTCATCGTTATCGGTGTTATTAATAATGGTTTGAATTTATTGGGTGTTAATTCATTTTGGCAATTGGTAGCGAAAGGCGTGATAATTTTTTTAGCCGTTTATGTCGATATGTTGAAACGAAAAAGAGCAAAATAAATTATTTAATCATTTGAATAATAAATAATTTAATTAATAGGACAGTAAAATGAAAAAATGTACTTTGATGTTAAATAATCCAGATGGCATTAGTCGACAAAATGAACCGGTAATCACCCGTCTTTTTTTTAAACAACAGCCAATTGATCCTACTCAAGTAAAACTCGTCGATGAAAAAGGCGATATTGTGCCACATCAACTATTTGATGTGGTCTATGATGAAACCAATCGGTTAATCACTGCCTGTTCAATCGCTTTTATAGTAACCAATTTAAATCAATTAGTTGAAAATTATACTTTATATTTAGATTCGCAAGCCCAATTGAATAATTTAAAGGGTATAACACAATTAGATACTACATTGAAAGATGGAATTAAAAGACTAGATACTGGGCATTATGTTTTAGAATTATGTCGTGGAACTGCTGACGGTACTTCATATGGAAAATGGGGAATTCGTTATTTTGCAGCTAAAGCAGAAGGGCGTAATTTAATTAAAGATTGTTCTAATGCTATTGGTGGATTTTATGGACCGTTTTTTACGCCAGCAAATGGCTTAATTAATCCCCCTGAACACACAGTTGTAGATTGTCAAACCGAAGTTGAAGGCCCTATCTATTGTCGCTATCGTTTCAATGGTAAAATTCCAAATGGCTTAGATCCAGCTTTACACAATAAATCATTTTCAATTGTGTGGGAGTTTTTCTATCAATCACCATGGTTTAGACGTACTTATCATGTTGATGATTTTGAAACTTCTGTTGATGGTATGCCAGTGATAAATAAGATTACTGTTGGTGATGAGTATGAGAGTGGCCAAAATAATGTGGTATTCTCTCGCTTTGCTAGTTATGGTGGTACTTATTATCGGCAGGGAGATCTGTATGCTAACATTCTAGCTGATGAAGTGAATCGAATTTTATCTCAACCGCTTGATAAACTTTCTCCAAATGCAAGACGCTATCGTGAATCAATAGGCGATAACATCAATGCAGTATCTTGGGATTTCTTTTGGCGGCTATTTTGTGTTAAAGAAGGTATCTTGAGTGATGAAGAAATAAAAGCACATGTTAAAACGATTTTACGTAAAGCACATCATGTAGTTCATAACAGCGATCGAAATAAAGCCGTATTATTCGCCAAAGAGGTCGATGTTAACAGTGTACCTGAACAGACTATTTTTCCACTTGCGGCAAATAAAACGGCTGAAATTAATCCGGAATCAGGGTATGCTATGGTCTGGTATACGAGCAATATTGTCGGACGTTATCAAATTGTGCAACGTAAAGATTCAGGTTGGGTGAATTGGGGGACAAATGGTGAAAATGAATACCCTGAATTACCAACCGGATCAACTATATATACGGCATATGGTCAATTTGATGATTGGCAAAAGCAAGCTGACAGTATGGAAAAAAACATTGATGTCAAACAAGGACTAATTGAAGATGAATGACATAAAAGTTGTCGCAATAGGTGAGTTTTTATGGGATTGTTTACCTAACGGAAAAAAAATTGGCGGGGCAGCTGCCAATTTTTGTTATCATGCGAAATCAGCTGGAGCAAACGCAATTTTGGTTTCTGCCATTGGTGATGACGAAAATGGTAAGGAATTAAGCAATCAACTTGAAAAACTACAAATTCCCCAACAACTTCAAATATCAAAAAGTTATCCAACAGGAACGGTATTAGTCAAATTGGATTCAGCAGGGAAACCAACTTATGATATTGTTAATCCTGTTGCTTGGGATGATATTCAGTTAACTGAGCAGCTATTAGAACTTATTAAACAAGATGATTTAGATGCAATTTATTTTGGTAGTTTAATTCAACGCAATCAACATAATCATGAGTTACTGAAAAAAATTATCACTTATCGATCACCAAGAACCAAACTCATTGTTGATATTAATTTGCGTCAAAACCATTATAATAACTCGACTTTACTTTTGTGTATTGAACATGCCAATATCTTAAAGTTAAATGATGAAGAATTACCAATTATTGCCGATTTGTTAAAAATAAATTCTGAACCAAAAGTACTTTTTGATTATCTTAACCAGCATTATCAACTTGAGTTATTAATTTATACTTGTGGTAGTGATGGCAGTCACCTAATCACAAAAAGCGAGCAAAACTATCATCCAGCAGAGAAAATCACTGCGATTGATACTGTTGGTGCTGGTGATTCATTTATGGCTATTAGTAGTGTGCTATATTTAAAAGGTAAGGAATTAAAAGAAATTAATAGTAAAGCAAATCATATGGCTGCTTACGTTTGTACTCAAAGTGGTCCTATGCCAATTATACCAGAAAGTTATTTAGCTGAATTATAATTTCTATAGGCCTAGCCTTATGTTAAACCACTAAAGCTAGGCTATTTAACTTCTTTATTTAATTTCTAAAATATAGATTCAATTAATATTGATTTAACTTTCAAAATAAATTCATTTTGACAATTATATTGCCCTGAAAATAACATCCAATAATAAGATCAATTAAGTCTAATTTTAAATCAAGTTTAAACCTATTTTAAATCCTGATGATAAGTGATAGTATACTCCGTCTATTTATTTATGTACGCATGTGCGCTTTCGTGTGGCGCACCACTGTTATAAGGATTTATTATGCCAATTATTACTCTTCCTGACGGAAGTCAACGTCAATTCGATAAACCGGTTTCTGTATTAGAAGTTGCTCAAAGTATTGGAGCAGGGCTTGCTAAAGCTTGTATTGCTGGTCGTGTTAATGGCGAGCGTAAAGATGCGTGTGATGTGATTGATCAAGATGCTACCTTAGCTATTATTACCGCAAAAGATGAAGATGGGCTTGAAATTATTCGTCATTCATGTGCACATTTATTAGGTCATGCTATTAAGCAATTATGGCCAAATACGCAGATGGCTATAGGACCAACAATTGATAATGGCTTTTATTATGACGTTGATTTAGATCACTCTTTAACGCAGGAAGATCTTGATGCTTTAGAAAAACGTATGCATGAATTGGCCAAAAAAGATTATGAAGTAAAAAAAGAAGTAGTAAGTTGGGAACGCGCTAGAGAAGTATTCTGGGAACGTCATGAACCATATAAAATTGCTATTTTAGATGAAAATATTCCTAAAGATTCTACGCCGGCACTTTATCATCACGAAGAATATATTGATATGTGCCGCGGGCCACATGTACCTAATATGCGTTTTTGTCACCATTTTAAATTGCAAAAAATCGCTGGAGCATATTGGCGTGGTAATAGTGATAATAAAATGTTACAACGTATTTATGGTACTGCATGGGCGGATAAGAAACAACTTGATAGCTACTTACAATTTTTAGAAGAAGCGGCTAAACGCGACCATCGTAAAATTGGTAAACAGCTTGATCTGTATCATATGCAGGAAGAAGCACCTGGTATGGTATTTTGGCATAATGATGGTTGGATTATTTTCCGTGAACTTGAAGTTTTTGTGCGTACCAAACTAAAAGAATACGATTATCAAGAAGTGAAAGGTCCATTTATGATGGATCGCGTATTATGGGAAAAAACAGGGCATTGGGGTAACTATAAAGAGTTAATGTTTGTTACTTCATCAGAAAATCGTGAATACTGCATTAAACCAATGAACTGTCCGGGCCATGTACAGATTTTTAATCAAGGCCTAAAATCATATCGTGATTTACCATTACGTATGGCGGAATTTGGTAGTTGTCATCGTAATGAACCTTCTGGATCTTTGCATGGTTTAATGCGAGTTAGAGGTTTTACTCAAGATGATGCACATATCTTCTGTACTGAAGGTCAAATTCGAAGTGAAGTTAATAACTGTATCAAAATGGTTTATGATACTTATAGCACATTTGGTTTCAAAGACATCACCGTTAAATTATCTACTCGCCCAGAAAAACGCATTGGTAAAGATGAAACTTGGGATTTAGCTGAGAAAGATTTAGCTGAATGTTTAACTGAAAATGGCATTGAATTTGAGTATTTACCTGGTGAAGGTGCTTTTTATGGACCAAAAATCGAATTTACGCTTCATGATTGCTTAGGTCGTGCATGGCAATGTGGTACTATTCAACTCGACTTTATGTTGCCCGAACGTTTAGATGCAACATATGTTGGTGAAGATAATGAACGTCATGTTCCGGTTATGATTCACCGAGCAATTTTAGGTTCTATGGAACGTTTTATGGGAATTTTAACAGAAGATTGTGCTGGTTTCTTCCCAACTTGGTTAGCACCATTACAAGTTGCTGTTATTAATATCACCGATAATCAAGCTGATTATGCCAAACAATTAACCGAACAACTACAAAAAATCGGTATTAGAGCAAAAGCAGACTTGAGAAATGAGAAAATTGGGTTTAAAATTCGCGAGCATACTCTAAAACGTGTTCCTTATATGTTTGTTTGTGGAGACAAAGAGATGGAATCAGGAACAATTTCAGTTAGAACTCGCCAAGGTAAAGATCTTGGTAGCTTTGAAGTGAAACATGTTATAGAATTATTGCTTAATGAAATTCATAGTCGTTCATTAGAACAGATGAATTAATGATAAATTACTTTGGAGGAATGAGATATTAAAGTCAGTAAACGAATTCAGTCAACACGCGCGCATAAAATCAACGATGAGATTACCGCTCGCGAGGTGAGGTTAACCGGCGTCGATGGTGAACAGCTCGGTATTGTTAGCTTAGATGAAGCTTTAAAGCAAGCTGAAGAAGCAACGTTAGATTTAGTTGAAATAAGTCCTAATGCAGAGCCACCTGTTTGTCGAATTATGGATTATGGCAAGTTCCTCTATGAAAAGAGTAAAGCAACAAAAGAACAGAAGAAGAAGCAAAAGGTTGTTCAGGTTAAGGAAATTAAATTCCGACCTGGTACAGACGAAGGCGACTATCAGGTAAAACTCCGCAGCCTGATACGCTTTCTTGAAGATGGCGATAAAGCTAAAGTTACGTTGCGTTTTCGTGGACGTGAAATGGCTCACCAACAGTTAGGTACTGAAATGCTTGATCGCATTAAAGAAGACTTAGCTGATTTGGCGGTAATTGAATCTTATCCAACTAAGATTGAAGGCCGTCAAATGATTATGGTGTTAGCGCCGAAGAAGAAGTAATGGTTTTGCAAGTTAATCTTTAGTTTTCTAAAAATTACACCATTATTTTATTTTTATTAACAATGCGAAGTGGGAATTATAAAATGCCTAAAATTAAAACTGTAAGAGGCGCAGCAAAGCGCTTTAAAAAAACAGCTTCTGGTGGCTTTAAGCATAAACAAGCTAACAAGAGCCATATCCTAACTAAAAAATCAACTAAACGTAAACGTCATTTACGTGGTTTGACTACTGTGTCAAAAGGCGATTTAGGTTTAGTAGTGGCGTGTGTTCCATACGCTTAAATATTGATTAATTATTTAGAGGATATAGTTTATGGCTCGTGTTAAACGTGGTGTTATTGCTCGTGCACGTCACAAGAAAATTTTAAAACAAGCAAAAGGGTATTATGGTGCTCGTTCACGTGTATATCGTGTTGCTTTCCAAGCAGTAATTAAAGCAGGACAATATGCTTACCGTGACCGTCGTCAACGTAAACGTCAATTCCGTCAATTATGGATTGTACGTATCAATGCTGCTGCTCGTCAATGTGGTCTTTCTTATAGCCGTTTCATTAATGGTTTAAAGAAAGCTTCAATTGAAATCGATCGTAAGATCCTTGCAGACATTGCAGTATTTGATAAAAATGCATTTGCTGCATTAGTTGAAAAAGCAAAAGCTGCACTTTAATAGCTTTATAAGAGCCGAGTTATCTCGGCTTTTATGTTTTATAATCTTAATTATTTAAGAGTTGATTATGAATCTAGTTATCTTTCGTTTCTTTTTTAGCTTCAGTATTGCTATTCGTTCATGAGGCAAATGAAAAACGAAAAATAATTATAAAAGCCTCAGAAGAGGCTTTTTTTATGTAATAAATAATAAGCAGGAGAACTGTATGTCTCAATTAGTTGAACTGGTAAACAATGCCAAATCTGCTATTGAAAGTGCTAACGATATTAATACCATCGAGCAGATTCGTGTAGAATATTTTGGTAAGAAAGGCTATTTTACCATGCAAATGGCTTCTTTACGTGATGTTTCCGCCGATGAGCGACCAGCTGTAGGTCAGAAGATTAATGATGCTAAACAACAAGTTATTGAATTATTAAATCAAAAGCGTAATTTCTTAGAGCGTCAAGCTCTTAATGCAAAACTAGCAAATGAAACTATTGATATCACACTTCCAGGCAAATCACTTGAATTAGGTGGATTACATCCGGTTACTAAAACAATTAATCGTTTAGTGGAATTTTTTGGTGAACTAGGTTTTGTGGTTGAGACTGGACCAGAGATTGAAGATGATTATCATAATTTTGATGCATTAAATATCCCAGCACACCATCCTGCTCGTGCTGATCATGATACCTTCTGGTTTGATGCAAAACGTTTATTACGTACCCAAACTTCAACAGTTCAAATCCGAACTATGGAAAATCAAAAACCACCAATCCGGATCATTGCCCCAGGAAGAACTTATCGTAATGATTACGATCAGACCCACACGCCAATGTTCCATCAAATGGAAGGTTTATTGGTTGATAAAGATATCAGTTTTACCCATTTGAAAGGCTTGTTACATGATTTCCTTCATTGTTTCTTTGAAGATAATATGGAAATCAGATTTAGACCAGCATATTTCCCTTTTACGGAACCTTCTGCAGAGGTGGATATTAAGGCTAAAAATGGTAAATGGTTAGAAGTCTTAGGTTGCGGTATGGTTCATCCTAATGTATTACGCAATGTAGGGATAGATCCTGAAGTGTATAGTGGTTTCGCATTTGGAATGGGAATAGAGAGATTGACCATGTTGCGTTACGGTGTCACTGATTTACGTTCTTTCTTTGAAAATGATTTACGTTTTTTAAAACAATTTAATTAATTCTGGAGATCAAAACATGAAATTTAGTGAAAGTTGGCTACGTGAATGGATCAATCCAGAAATAAGTAGCGAAAAACTTGCTGACCAGTTAACTATGGCTGGTTTAGAAGTAGATGATATTGAAAAAGTTGCTGGTGATTTTACCGGTGTAGTAGTGGGTAAAGTTGTTGAATGTAAACAACATCCTAATGCTGACAAATTACGAGTGACCAAAGTAGATATTGGTAAACCAGAATTATTGGATATTGTTTGTGGTGCACCTAATTGTCGTCAAGGTTTAACCGTAGCTTGTGCCACAGTTGGCGCTGTATTACCTGGTGATTTTAAAATCAAAGCAGCAAAACTTCGAGGTGAACCATCGGAAGGGATGTTGTGTTCTTATTCTGAGTTAGGCATTTCCGACGATCATAATGGAATTATTGAATTACCAGAGGATGCCCCTTTAGGACAAGATATACGACAATATTTAAATTTAGATGATGTAATGATTGATATTAGTGTAACACCAAATCGTGCTGATTGTTTCGGCATCATTGGTGTTGCAAGAGATATTTCTGCTGTGAATAATATTCCAGTTAAAGAATTGAAAACTCAAGAAGTTACGCCTACTATTCAAGATACTTTGTCAATACAAGTTAATGAAGCTAAAGCTGCCCCTCGGTATTTAGGCCGAATCATTAAAAATATCAATGTTGATGCAACCACGCCACTGTGGATGAGAGAAAAATTACGTCGTGGTGGTATTCGTTCTATCGACGCAATTGTCGATATTACTAACTACGTCTTATTAGAACTTGGTCACCCAATGCATGCGTTTGATTTAGCCGAGATAGAAAAGGGCATAGTTGTTCGTTATGCGAATCAAGCAGAAAAACTTGTGTTACTCAATGGTAATGAAGTTGAACTTAATGAAGAAACATTAGTAATTGCCGATCATCAAAAAGTTTTAGCTATAGCTGGTATTATGGGTGGGGAAAAATCAGGTGTTACTAATACAACTAAAGATATCTTCCTTGAATCAGCATTCTTTTCTCCTTTAGCTATAACAGGAAAAGCACGTGAATATGGCTTACATACTGAAGCCTCTCATCGATATGAACGAGGTGTTGATCCTTATTTACAATCAACTGCAATCGAAAGAGCAACTCAATTGATTGTTGATATCTGTGGTGGTGATGTTGGTCCAATCATTGAAGTTACCAACCAACAACAACTTCCTACTCAAGCTACAATTCAATTACGTAGAAATAAAATAGATCGAATTATTGGTTATTCAATTGAAACTCAAAAAATTACCGATATTTTAGTTAGATTAGGTTGTGAAGTTTCTTATAACGAAAACGTTTGGACGGTGAAATCACCTAGTTGGCGATTTGATTTACAAATTGAAGAAGATTTAGTTGAAGAAGTCGCTCGGATTTATGGCTATAACAACATTCCTAATGTAAATTTGAAGATTGAATCTGTAATGAAGCCAAAACCAGAAAGTATAATTCCTTTATCTAGAGTAAAAAATTTATTCGTTGATAAAGGTTATCAAGAGGCTGTGACTTATAGTTTTGTTGATCCTAAAGTTCAACAAGCATTACATCCACAACAAGCACAAATTACATTACCAAACCCAATTTCGAGTGAAATGTCGGTTATGCGTCTGTCCTTATGGTCTGGATTATTAGATGCAGTGTTATACAACCAAAACCGCCAACAATCTCGAATGAGATTATTTGAAACGGGTTTGCGTTTTATCCCTGACAGCTCATGTGAATTTGGTGTTCGCCAAGAATTGATGCTTTCCGGTGTTGTGACTGGTAGCCTCTATGAAGAACACTGGACATTACCTAAACAACATATCGATTTTTACGACTTAAAAGGGGATTTAGAATTACTATTCTCTCTTTTAGGTTGTAATGATACAGTCGAATATAGAAAATCAGAACTTGAGGCATTACATCCAGGCCAAAGTGCAGCAATTTACATAAATGACGATCTTATCGGCAATTTTGGCGTTTTACATCCAGAAATTGAAAAAAAATTATCTTTAAATAGTAAAACGCTTGTTTTTGAAATAAATTTAGATAAAATTAATGGCAAAAGAGTTCCTGTTGCTCATGAATTATCTAAATATCCGTCTAACAAGCGTGATATAGCTGTAGTCGTATCAAATACAATACCAGCAGCAGATATTATTACTGAGTGTAAGCGTGCTGGTGGTGAACAGCTTATAAAAGTTAATTTATTTGATGTCTATCAAGGTGAAAATATCGAAAAAAACCAGAAAAGCCTTGCTATCAGTTTGATTTTACAAGACAAATCACGTACACTGGAAGAAGAAGATATAACAAACATTGTAAGCAAATGTATTATTGCTTTACAAAATCGTTTTAATGCCCAATTAAGAGAATAATAATTATGACATTAACTAAAGCTGATATTGCAGATCGACTTGCCGATAAATTTGATATTGATCGTCAAGAAGCTAAAGTCCTAGTTGAACTTTTTTTCGAAGAAATTCGAGTTGCTTTAGAAAAAGGTGAGCCTGTTAAACTTTCTGGATTTGGCAATTTTGCTGTTCGTGATAAAAATTCACGACCAGGTCGTAATCCGAAAACCGGGGAAAGTGTTGATATCTCAGCTCGACGAGTTGTGACATTTAGACCTGGTATTAAATTTAGAGAACGAATCGAGAAAAATTTAACTTTATAAATTAAATTAGTTCTTAAATTTCGTTTCGTAAGTAATAGCCTTTCTGTTGTTATTACACGACAGAAAGGTTAATTTTTTTTATAAAAAAGTATTGTAATAAATTGCTAATTAAAGCATAATACTGCCTCTTCAATGGAGGCTCTATGGGTCCTCTTGCAACATTTTTTTGCTCATCAGGTCAGGTCCGGAAGGAAGCAGCCAAAGTAAAAAATATGTGTGTGGGATGTGGCTGATAGGGTCTCCTCCAAAAAAGTTAAAACCTGAATCCTAACATTAAGTTACTGCTCCCCATTGTGGTGTTGGCTATTCAATAGTCATTTAAATTATCCTTTAAAAATTTCCTATCAAAGAGGTTGTAGTAACGAAACATTTTTGCGATCATATTTTAAATTTTATTTATTTTATTAAGTAAAATTATTTATTTTAGAAAAAAGTATTGAGGAATTATTTATGATGCGAGTTGGATTATTCATCCTAACTAACTTAGCTGTTATGTTTGTATTTGGTATAATTTTAAGTATTTTTGGGGTCAATGCTCATAGTACATTAGGATTACTCATATTTGCAGCTATTTTTGGTTTTGGTGGTTCTTTTATTTCTCTACTTTTATCCAAAACAATGGCTCTACGGGCTGTAGGTGGGAAAATAATTACAGATCCTCGCAACGCTCAAGAACAATGGTTAGTGGATATTGTTAGTCGTCAAGCTAATATACTTAAAATAAAAACCCCAGAAATTGCAATTTATCAAGCTAATGATATTAATGCATTTGCAACAGGAGCAACAAAAAATAATTCATTGGTGGCAGTAAGTTCTGGTCTATTGTCAGCGATGACCCAAGACGAAGCTGAAGCCGTAATAGGGCATGAAATGAGTCATGTAGCTAATGGTGATATGGTGACTATGACACTTTTACAAGGTGTACTTAATACTTTTGTTATTTTCATTTCACGAATAATTGCTTCAATGGTAACAAAAGTATTGGAAGAGAAAAGTGAAGGACTATCAACTTTGGCCTATTATGTTATCGTTATGATTTTTGAGACAATATTTGGTATTTTGGCAAGTATTATTGCTATGTGGTTTTCACGTTATCGAGAATTTCATGCCGATGCAGGTTCAGCCAAATTGGTGGGCGCAGCTAAAATGATTGCCGCATTAGAGAAACTAAAAATAAGCCATGAACCCAACGAAGAGGCCTCAATATTGGCATTTTGTATCAATGGTGAAAAGAAAGCTAAGTTCTCTGAATTATTTTTATCACATCCACCTTTAGATAAACGTATTGAAGCACTACGTAATCAATCTTACATTGATTAAAAAATTTGATTAAAAAAACACTAATGGCAAATATTTATCCTATTTGCCATTTTTATATTGTAATTATCATCTAATGCTATATTTCCAGAGAATTTTATATGTATCGGCAACATATCACTAACAATAAACTAGAATTACTTAGTCCAGCAAAAAATATAGAAATTGCAAAAGAGGCTATATTACATGGAGCTGATGCTATTTATATCGGCGGTCCTCATTTTGGTGCTCGTCATAATGCAGGTAATTCAATAGATGATATTGCTAAATTGGTTGAATTTGCTCATCATTTTTATGTCAAAGTTTTCGTCACTTTAAATACCATCCTTCATGACAATGAACTTGAAGCTGCAAGACAACTAATTTGGCAGCTATATAATGCCGGTGTAGATGCTTTAATAGTTCAAGATATGGGCATATTAGCCATGGATATTCCACCAATCGATCTACATGCTAGTACCCAAATGGATATTCGAACGCCGGAAAAAGCTAAATTTCTCTCAGATGTTGGTTTTTCTCAAATAGTTTTAGCTAGAGAACTAAATTTAAGCGAAATAGCAAACATCCATCAACAAATTGATGCCAATATTGAATTTTTTATTCATGGAGCACTATGTGTTGCCTTTTCTGGTCAATGTTATATTTCTCATGCTCAAACAGGTAGAAGTGCTAATCGAGGTGATTGTTCTCAAGCTTGTCGATTACCATTTACATTGAAAGACGATCAAGGTCGAATTGTAGCATATGAAAAACATCTTTTATCAATGAAAGACAATAACCAATCTGACAACTTAATCCAGCTAATACAAGCAGGAGTAAGATCTTTTAAGATTGAAGGTCGGTATAAAGATTTAAGTTATGTGAAAAATATTACCGCATTTTATCGTAAAAAATTGGATGAAATTTTAGAAAAGAACACAGATTTTATAGCAGCATCAAGTGGCAAAACTGAACACTTTTTTACTCCTGATCCAAATAGAACATTTCATCGAGGATCTACCGATTATTTTGTTCGTGGTAGACAACCCAACATTGGTGCTTTTGATTCTCCTAAATTTATTGGTTTACCTATAGGTGAAATCATAAAAATTGCTAAACAATCAATTGATATCAAATCAGAAAATACGTTAATCAATGGTGATGGTTTAAATGTATTAATTAAACGAGAAATTTTAGGTTTTAGAGCAGATAAAGTAGAAAAAATTGCTAATAATCTTTATCGAGTATTTCCTAATGAAATACCTAATGCCTTACATTCCATAAAATTACCTTATCAAATTAATCGTAATTTGGATCATAATTGGCAACAAATTTTATTAAAAGAATCAAGTTCTCGCCGAATCGGTGTGAAGTTTGAGCTTAAAAATAGCGCAAATAGTATACAATTATTCGCAACAAGCGAAGAGGGTTGTTGCGTTAATATTGAACTAAAAGGCCAATTTGAACTCGCCAAACAACAAGATAAAGCACTTAATACTATTAGAGACAGTTTATCTAAGTTAGGCCAAACATCATATTATCTATCGGAAATCATTATTAATTTAAAAAGTATCTATTTTATTCCGAGCAGTCAATTAAACCAATTAAGACGAGATATTATTGATAAATTAACATTAGAACGATTAAATCATTATTGTAGAAATAACCGTAAACCAGAAGTTTACCCAGCGCCAACATATCCAGAACAGCAATTAAGCTTTTTGGCTAATGTTTATAATCATAAAGCTCGTGAATTTTATGCTACACATGGCGTGAAATTGATTGATAGTGCCTTTGAAGCGCATGAAGTTAAAGATGATGTGCCTTTAATGACAACCAAGCATTGTCTTAGATTTGCGTTTAATTTATGTCCCAAACAAGCAAAAGGCATTCAAGGAGTTAAAACCAAAGTAACTCCAATGAAATTGGTTCAGAATAATAATGAAGAGTTAATCCTAAAATTTAATTGTAAGGCTTGTGAAATGCAAGTTTGGGGTAAGATTAAAACACATATTTTTAAACAATCGCCTCCAGGTAGCGAACTGATTTTATTGGTAAAAAATAATTGATTTTGTTATTAAAATGTTGTTATTAAAAAGTAATTATTGATGAATATTTAGATGAATAATAAATTAGGTCTTAGTTCGTAATAATGTGATATATTTAACATAATATACATTATTCTAACTACAACATATTGATTTATATTAATTTATTTTAAAAAGGAAAGGGCGGTAATATTCCTTCTTATAGTAACTTAACAAGGGAATAGAACCATTATAATTATATTTTTCATTTTATTGTTTTATCATATTGACCAATATGCGGTATTGGAATTAATAAATAAAGGCAAATACTGCCTTTTAAATTTATTCCTAATTATCCCTCCATACTTAATATCCACTGAGACATTTTGTTTAAAATTTTATGCTTTAATAATGTCGCTAGCTTTAATGGGGGAATTAACAATTTTACAACATTTGTCATAAGGTAAATTTATGCAAATAATAAATTTAGTGACAATAATATTGTATGTTTTTGCTAGTTTAAAAAATAATAAAAGGTTAAAAATTGCATTATATACAGAAATTTAATTTATCTAATTAGATGATAATTATATATTTATTTAACTATTATTGATAATAAATTACATAGGAAGAAGATAAAAAACAGTTGAATATCGAAGTTTATTCAAAAAAGAATTAGAACACCATCTTGAATTTTGTTCTGAACAAATAGCGTTTTATTTTTTAGTCAAGTAGATGTATTGTGTAACCATCTCTTAAAATAGTACATAAAAAAGTGGCAAATTCTCGATAATATTTTTAAGGAGAATTTCAGTATGAAAAAAATTATCAGGGCTCCAAAATAGTCTAGATATTATTAAAAAAAGCTAAAGCAGGTGTTCCTGTTAAAGAACTTTACCGTCAATATACTATGGCAATATATTTTTATAAATGGCGAGATAAATATAGTAGTATGCATTTTTCGGATATTAAGCTGTTAAAAACAACTGGAAACTGAAATCGAAAACTCAAATACATGTATATCTAATTAAGTTTAACTTCTCGGTTTCAGCAAGAAACAATAAAAAAGCTATAGTGTTACTTCAGCTCGTAAGAACAGATAAGTATTTTGGAAATCAGGAAACTGGGATATACGTGGAATCATAAAGGGGGTTATCGGCTTTATCTTTAATAAACAATTGTACAACATTATTCAGAGCCATTATAAGTACCAAGTAGTCTAAGAGAATGTTGGTCAATGGATTTTATGTGTGATAGTAATGAAAATTTCGTCGATTTATAATCTTTAACGTTATTTTATCGGCAGGTAGAGTTACCCGTTATTTAGACAACCTAGCGAATACTATGGTTATTATTAATTAAAAATACACGTTGATAATGGGGCAGAATTTACCTCAAACAGATTCATAAGCTCGACATAATCACATGGAGTCCCCCTAGATTAAATTAAACCAGGTCATCCTTATCAATACGGCTATATAGAATAATTGAACCCAACATATCGAAAAGATCTGAACAACTAAGAAAAATAATCGAAAAGAAGTTAGAGATGTATAACACAGAAAGACCGCATAAAGTAATAAATAATATGCTAGCAATTAAATAATAGAAACATGATTTTCTACTCGGTTTGGATACTAACAATAGAGTATTTATAATATTTTACTTAAATAGCTAAAATAACTAATGTTTATTATAAATTAATGCACATAATAAAAATACATTATTATGTGCATTAAAGAAATTAACAATTATGATACTGTTTTTTTCTCTTTGAATTGTGTTTCCAGCTTTTTAACAATTTATATGCGTTTGAACTATAATCATCATACGGATTGGGTAAATTTTTTCCTCTTGATGTTCTAATTTTTAGTTTATAGCGCTTATATTCAATTATATGAAGAAAATAAGCACTTTTTTCTTGTTTGGTACTAAAACATTTAAATATATAATTACGAAGATAAGGGTAATATCTTACTGGTTTATCTTTTTCGTTATATGTAATTTCATAATTATTTCGATATTGCTGTTTAAACTTCAAAATATTTTCTCCTAATGTATTAAAATACTTAGAAGAAAACCTCTTTATAATAATTCATAAAATATTCCTTTATAATTGATTAAAAGTGTTGGGTTAAAAAATCATAACATAATTGAGTATCTCTCTGTAGAACTTTAAAATGTCATATTCACACATTATTAATTATTAAATGACTGTTATCAATATGAGCAAAATTTACTATCGATTGGTTTGAGTAAGTTTGTTTAAGTAAGCTGCAATTACAGAATCTACAACAACAGAAAAATAATGTAATATCGATGTATAGAGTTATTGATATTATTTTTTTTAAACGATGCCCAGCTTGGTATTAAGAACCAATATCATTTTATGATAACAATGAAAAACTTTTGTTATTTAAATTTGCATCATAACTTTGGCTGCTTATAAATATATATTAGTTCGCATAATGTATATTATGTTAAATAATAAATATTAAATAGAATTCATTAAATGAATTATCTTCAATAATCAACTTTAAATCTGTATAACACTATTTTTTTTCAATAAATTGATTTATATTATTTAAATAACTTATTTTAATGACAAGTTATAAATTTAAAGGTGATTTTCGATTCCTTTTCTTTTTATTGAATTATAAAATAAACAAGAAATGGGTAGTTTTTGTTTTTTCGCAATATATGGTACCCTTATCACCCCCAAATTTATTGCGTTTATATTTAGGATAATATGCATAGTATTTATAAGACATTACGTTCCAATAGTTATTCTGTTCCTTGTGAGTTATGTAGTATTAGCGGACTTTGTGTTCCAAGGTTACTCAACAATACATTAAGTAGTGTTTTAGAACGTAAAAAATCTTATTCCAAGGAAGAAATAATAGTTAAAGCAAAAACACCATTAAAAAAATTTTTCATCGTTCACTCTGGTGCTCTCAAAACTTTTGTAACAACACCTGAAAATAATGAACAAATTAATGGATTTTATTTACCCGGAGATATTGTTGGATTAGATGCTATTTCAACAAAAATTCATAATAATAATATTCAAGCGTTAAGCAATACCTTAATCTGTGAACTCGATTATGATGAATTGATGAACATGATTGATACTCATAAAGATGTTAGAGATTTAGTATTGAAATTACTAAGTGCTGATATTTATAATTATCAAAAATTGGTTCTATGTTATTCTCAGAAAAAATCCGATGAACGTCTCGCCACTTTTATTTACTCTCTTTATCTTCGATATCAACAAAGAGGACATACGTCTTTAAGCATAAAATTAGCAATGAGTCGAGCTGAAATAGCTAATTACTTAGGATTAACCATTGAAACTGTTAGCCGTAATTTATCAAAAATGCAAGAGCAAAATATTTTAACAGCTAAGGGGAAATATATATATATTAATAATTTGGAAGCTTTAATAGATTTAGTAAATTGAATTTATTTGTGCTAAAATAATGGAAAATTTATTGTAAGGTTTTTTATATGACAAGTTTAAAAAAAACAATTATCGCAACTACTGTCGCGCTTGTGCCTTTTTGTTCTTTTGCTGCCCAGCAATTAACTGAAGAACAAGCCAACAGTATGCAATCTTTTAAAAGTATCACTATTCGTGGTGCATTTTATACAGATAGCGATTACGTTATGGCTATGTCAAAAGCTGCAGATAACGAGGGAGCGGCTTCTTTTTATATAACAACAACTAATATTAGTCCTTCTAATGATACATTACGTATTGTTTATGCAAAATTATACAAATCAGATGCACCTAAAGCTGTCGAAAAAACAGAAACTTTACGTAAATTTGAAGGCGTATATGAATATCCAAAATCAAAAGCTATTCGGTTAGAACCATTTAATATTGTGCGTATCCGTGGTTACTTCCCAACTGATTATGATATAAATCAAGCTATAGCTAAAGAAGCATCAGCTCAAGGTGCATATGGTTTCTATATCGATTCTCGCTCAGAATTAGGGAGTAATTTACAAATAGCTGCTTATTTGTTTAAAAAAGATGCTCCAGAACGTAAGTTACAACCTGAAAATGCAATCCCTTATGATTCTGAGGCTGGTCAATTGGCCTTAGCTCAAGGTGGTGAAGCTGCAATGCAAGTTGAAAAACCTGGTTATTATTCCCCTTCTGCATTCAATGAAAAATATTATGCAGATAAATTTAACAATAAAGTTATTGAAAAAAATACAACTACAACCTCAACTACAGCCACAACGGCTAAAGTTGCAACACCTTCAGATAATGGAACAAGCAATCCTGTCGTTACTGAACCTCAAAGAGTTAATCGTTACACGGTAACTTTGTCTGATGGGCGGAAAATTCAGGAACTTAATGACGCAACTGCTGCTAAGATGGTTGCTTTTGATACAATAAAATTCAGAGGATATTATGTGACTGATCAGGAAATTTCCTATCAGGCCGGAAAACGTGCTATTGAAGGCGGAGCAAAATATTACCACATAGCTCGAATTGCTCACGATTCAAAAGGACCAAATATCACAGTATTTGTTGATCTTTATAAATAATAAAAATGGGCGTCTAAACGCCCTTTTTTACAACTCTACTTTTTATCACAATTCAGAAGATACCATTTCGATTTGTTGTTTTATCCGTTTTGCAGAAATTGGAAAAGGTGTTCCCAGTTGCTGAGCAAATAGGTTAACTCTAAGTTCTTCTATCATCCATCTTATATTAGTAACTTTGCTCAATGATTTTTGATTTTCTGGCAAATTATTCACCCAAGTTTGATATTCACTTTTCACTTCTTCTATTACACTCATCGCTTGTCTATCTTTGGCAACATTAGTACCAAGTTTCTCCAAACGTTTTTCAATAGCCGATAAATAGCGATAAATGTCATGCAATTTGTCATAACCTGTTTTGGCAACAAAACCTTTATAAATTAATTCACCAACTTGCTGTTTTATGTCTGATAATGCAAATGCTAAGGATAAATCAACTCGACCTTTTAATTTCTTATTAATATTAAAATGAAGAGTTAATATTGATTCTACTTGTTTTGCAATATCTACTACGGTTTCATTGATATGATTTTTAGTATAAATTAACAGTTGTTGAAATTGCTCTTGATTATGCACTTTCTGATTATTCTTTTCGATTAAATGATCTACCCCGCATGCAATACAATCATCAATGAGATTAAGTACCGTACCAAACGAATTAAAATATAAACCTAATTTAGATTTATTTGGTAACTTTTCATGTAGATATTTTATCGGTGACGGAATATTTAAAATCAACAATCGTCTAATTCCAAGCATTGTCAGTCGCCTTTGTTCTTCAAGTGAATCAACGAGTTTAATGCTAACCGAATTTTGGTTGTCAATGATTGCAGGATAAGCCTTGATCGTGTAATTATTCTGTTTTTCTTCGTAAATACTTGGTAGCACTCCAAAATCCCAATCGGTAATATTACTTTGCTCTATTGGTAAAGATTTTTTTTGCGTCAATGATGATAAAGCCTTTTGAACTTCGCTTTTAAGTTGTTCTTTAAGCTTCATCAGATCTTTACCAAAAGCAATTTCACGGTTGTGATCTACAATACTAAAATTCATCTTTAAGTAATTGGGAATTTGATCTAACTGCCAATCTGTTGGTTTGATTCTTACTCCCGTCATTTTTCTAAATTCATTTTCTAATGTTTCAAGTAAAGGATGCTCTATCGAATTGACTCTAGTTAAAAATGCATCCGCATAGTTAGGTGCTGGAACTAAACTTTTACGTAATGATTTAGGCAAAGATTTAATTAAAGCAATAATTAAATCATAGCGAAAACCTGGAACTTGCCAGTCAAATCCTCTATTTTTTATTTGATTTAAGACATTAAGCGGAATAGAAATTGTTACACCGTCACGCTCATTACCAATATCAAATTGATAAGTTAATGGTAATTTCAAATTATCCTGATACCAAAAATCAGGATAATCATTAAGTTTTACTGGTTGTGCTGATTGTTTAATCAGCATATTCTTTTCAACATTCAAAAAATCAGGATCAACATTTTTTTTGTTTTTCCACCAAGTATCAAAATGCTTTGCAGAAATAACGGATTTGTCTATTCGTTTATCATAAAAATCATATAGGTCATCATCATCAATTAGAATATCTTGACGGCGAGATTTATGTTCAAGATCTTCTACTTCATTAATTAAATTTTGATTTTGTTTATAGAAACTATGATTAGTTTGCCAATCGCCCTCAACTAAAGCATGGCGAATAAATAACGAACGACTTAATATTGGATCAATTTTACTATAATTAATTATGCGGCTGGCAACAATTGGTAAACCAAATAAAGTGACCTTTTCATTAGCAATAGTCGTTCCCTGTTTTTTAGACCACCTAGGCTCGCTATAACTATATTTTACGAGATGTTTGGCTATCGGTTCGATCCATTCTGCTTCAATTTTAGCCGCCGTTCTGCCCCACAATCGACTGGTTTCGACAAGTTCACTAGCAATACACCATTTTGGTTGATTTTTGAAAATGGCTGAATTTGGAAAAATAGCAAATTTAATATTTCGTGCACCAATATATTCATGCTTTTCAACTTCTTTCATCCCAACATGTGATAACAAGCCACTTAACAGTGCCGTATGTAGCGATCGGTAATCGGCTGATTGGCTATTAATAGGAAATGCGAGTTGTTTAACTGTTTGCCTAATTTGCGTATAAACATCTTGCCATTCACGAATTCTAAGATAATTAAGATATTCTTTTTGACATAATCGTCTAAATTGATTACCAGACAACTCAGCTTGTTGACTTGCTACATAGTTCCATAAATTAATCAGTGAGATAAAATCAGATTCCTTATCTGCAAATCTACGATGTTTCTCATCTGAAGCTTGTTGTTTATCAAAAGGCCGTTCTCTAGGATCTTGTATAGATAATGCCGCCGTAATGATCATTATTTCTTTTATACAACCTAATCTTCTTGCCTCAACTAACATTCTAGCTAATCTGGGATCAATGGGTAATTGCGATAAAATCCGCCCTATTTCGGTTAAATGATAATGATGATGTTTACTATATATAGCGCCTAATTCTTCTAATAATCGTACCCCATCACGAATATACCTAGAGTCAGGAGACTCAACAAATGGAAAAGCGGTTATATCACCTAATCCCAATGATGTCATTTGTAATATAACTGAAGCTAAATTGGTTCGAAGAATTTCGGGGTCAGTGAATTCCGGTCTAGATAAAAAGTCTTGTTCATCATATAGACGGATACAAATACCATCGGAAGTTCTACCGCAACGCCCTTTTCGTTGATTGGCTGACGCTTGAGAAATAGGTTCAATCGGTAATCGTTGAACTTTGGTACGATAGCTGTAACGACTAATTCTGGCTAAACCCGGGTCGATAACATATTTAATACCAGGAACCGTTAAAGATGTTTCGGCTACATTTGTTGCTAAAACAATTCGCCTTGCAGTGTGTGGTTGAAAGATACGATTTTGCTCAGATGCAGATAATCTCGCATATAAAGGTAAAATTTCGGTATGCTTGAGCTCTAATTTTCTTAATGTATCAGCCAGATCACGTATTTCTCGCTCTCCTGTTAGAAAAATTAAAATATCCCCGGCACTTTCAGCTGATAATTCATCGATTGCATCAATAATAGGTTGAAAATCATTATTTTTATCGTTTTCCGAATCCTCAGTAAAACTAGTTGGGCGGTATCTGACTTCAACAGGATAGGTTCTACCGGATACTTCAATAATGGGCGCCTGATTAAAATGGTTAGAAAAACGTTCAACATCTATTGTCGCTGAGGTTATAATGACCTTTAAATCAGGGCGTTTAGGTAATAATTGTTTCAAATATCCTAAAATAAAATCAATATTTAAACTACGTTCATGAGCTTCATCAATAATAATCGTATCATATTGAAGTAATAATCTATCCTGCTGAATTTCTGCTAATAAAATCCCGTCAGTCATAAGTTTAACTAAGGTAGTTTCACTGATATGATCTGAAAATCTAACTTTATAACCAACTAATTGCCCTATTTCAGTTTTTAATTCTTCTGCTATACGATTTGCAACCGAGCGAGCAGCTAATCTTCTCGGTTGGGTATGACCAATAAGACCTTTGATCCCTAAGCCTAATTCTAAGCATATTTTAGGTATTTGTGTGGTCTTTCCTGAACCGGTTTCTCCGGCAATAATCACAACTTGATTATTTTTTATTGCTTCGGATATCGTCTGTTTTTTATCGACTACGGGTAAATTTTCAGGAAAATTAATATGATTAGGTAACGATTTTAATCGGTCATGATAATGTTCAACAGCTTGATTGATAGCTGATTGAATATCGTTAAAATTTGATGTTTTATTTGAAAGCTTTCTTATTTTGTATTTATCTAAGAAAGTCATTGATTCTAAAGATTTAATTTGCTGTTGAGTTAACATAAAAGTAAAATAATCGTATCCAATTTTTAATTAAATTCATTATAACAAATTTAACCTTTTATTAGGAGTTAAGATGAAAAAGACTTTACTATCAGCTGTACTACTTTCAGGAACGCTGATAATGACAGGTTGTGATCAATCCAATAAGGTTAAAGCGGAAGATTTGATGCACCACCGCTTTGTGTTAATTAAAGCTAATGGTCAAGATATTTCACCCGATAAACACGCAGAACTTGAATTTGGTGAAAACATGAACATTTCAGGACAAATGTGTAATTATTTTACAACCAAAGTAAGATTAATTAATGATACGATTATAAGTCCTATATTTAATATAACGCACTTGGTTTGTGAAGATAACCAATTGGATAAATTAGATACTATTATTACTCAATTAATTCAAAATGGAGCATCAGTTAGTTTAAATAAAGAACAACTAATACTAAAAAATAAAGATAATGAACTAATTTACCAACTTAAGGATCTGATGTAATTTAACTGAATACATTTTAAAACTTCTAAGCTGAAATTTTATACAAGATTGAAATTTTACTGTTTCTTAAGCAAATGATGTCTAGTTTTTTGATAAAAAACTTTATTTAAAATGTCGATAAGACTATAATAAAAAAAGTTTTGAGGATGCCGTTTTTGATGAAATTAATTAATTCTTTAAATAAGGTTTTTTATAAGAGTAACTTAAAAAGGTTACTCTTCCCCCTTTTATACCAATGCGCTAGCATTGGTTTTTTTTGTTTAAATATTTTTAATTAAAACCATTTATTCAAATTTGAACATTAACTTTAACAACTAGTAGATAATATTATGAAAAAGACAAAAATTGTTTGTACTATAGGTCCAAAATCCGAATCAAAAGAGATGTTAACTAAATTATTAAATGCAGGCATGAATGTAATGCGTTTAAACTTCTCTCATGGTGATTTTGAAGAGCATGGTAATCGAATTAAAAACTTACGTGAAGTAATGCAAGAAACTGGCTTGAAAGCAGCTATTATGCTAGATACTAAAGGGCCTGAAATCCGAACTATTAAGCTTGAAGGTGGTAATGATGTATCACTTGTCGCGGGTCAAACTTTCACTTTTACCACTGATGAAAATGTAGTGGGTAACTCAGAACGTGTAGCTGTTACTTATAAAGGTTTTGCACAAGATCTAAAACCAGGTAACCGTGTGTTAGTGGATGATGGCTTAATCGCTATGGACGTTCAAGAAATCAAAGGTAACGAAGTTATTTGTAAAGTATTAAATAACGGTGACCTTGGTGAAAACAAAGGTATTAACCTACCTGGCGTTTCAATTAAATTACCTGCACTTGCTGAAAAAGATAAAAATGATTTAATTTTTGGTTGCGAGCAAGGCGTTGATTTTATTGCAGCATCATTTATCCGTAAACGTTCTGACGTAGAAGATATCCGTGCTCATCTTAAAGCTCACGGCGGTGAAGAAATTAAAATCATCTCTAAAATCGAAAACCAAGAAGGTTTAGATAATTTTGATGAAATTTTAGAAGCATCTGACGGTATCATGGTTGCTCGTGGTGATTTAGGTGTAGAAATCGCGGTTGAAGAAGTGATTTTTGCTCAAAAAATGATGATCAAAAAATGTAACAAAGCATCAAAACCTGTTATTACTGCAACGCAAATGTTAGATTCAATGATCAAAAATCCACGCCCTACTCGTGCTGAAGCGGGTGACGTTGCTAATGCTATCATTGATGGTACAGATGCAGTTATGTTATCTGGTGAAAGTGCTAAAGGTAAATATCCATTTGAAGCAGTTAATGTAATGGCGACTATTTGTAAACGTACTGATGGTACTATTCCAGCTAAATTAGAGTTAACAACCAAAGAAGAAACATTACGTATTACTGCTGCTGTATGTTGTGGTGCAGTAGAAATCGCTGAGCGATTAAATGTGCCATTGATAGTTGTTGCAACTCGTAGTGGTAAATCAGCTCGTGAACTTCGCCATTATTTCCCAACGGCTCGTATTTTGGCACTATCTTCAAGCCAAAAAACTGTTAATCAATTAGCATTATCTAAAGGTGTTGAGCCTATCTTAATTGATGCAATTAATTCAACAGACGATTTCTACCGTTTAGGTAAAGAAATGGCAGTTAAAATTTGTAATGCGAAACAAGGTGATACTATTGTTATGGTATCAGGTGCATTAGTTCCAAGCGGAACAACTAACACAACTTCTGTTCATCGCATTTAATCATTTTTAATTTTGTTTAAATGAATAATAAAAAGCTAGCTATATGCTAGCTTTTTTTTTAACTTCCGCTATTCTGTTATCTATGAAATTAGTGGAATGGACATAATAAAAAAATGATAATAGAAAAAGTATATTTACCCAAAGAGTTAAGTTGGTTGTCATTTAATCAACGGGTGTTACAAGAGGCTGCTGATGAAAGTAATCCTCTTATAGAAAGAATCCGTTTTTTAGGCATTTACTCAAGTAATCTTGACGAATTTTATAAAGTCCAATTTGCAAATTTAAAAAAATATGTCCTTATTGAGCAAGAACAAGCTCAATCCACCTCAAATGCTAAACATTTGTTACGTCAGGTTACTCAAAAAGTCATTCAACTTGAGTTACAGTTTGATCAGCTCTATAACGAGCTATTGTTAGAAATGGCAAGGAATCAGATTTTTTTAATAAATGAAAGACAACTTACCTCTTACCAAGAAACTTGGATAAAAAATTATTATAAACAAAATTTGAGGCAGTACATCACCCCTATTCTTCTCGATAGTCATACTGAATTAATTCAATTTTTAAAAGATGATCATGCTTATTTAGCCGTTGAAATTATTTGTAAAGACAAAATTAGTTATGCATTACTCGAACTGCCAACCGATAATGCTCCGCGTTTTGTACTATTGCCATCAGAAGTTTCCACCAAAAATAAATCAATCATCTTTTTAGATAACATTTTACGTTATTGTTTAGCGGATATTTTTAAAGTTTTTTTTGATGCTGTAGAATTAAATGCTTATTCGATTAATATTAATCGTGATGCTGAATATGAATTAAATACTGAACTTGATAGCTTACTTGAACTCATGTCTCAAGGTTTAAAGCAACGATTAACGGCACAACCGGTACGCTTCACTTATCAAAAAGATATGCCTAAAGCATTATTTGAATTATTGATAAATAAATTAAGATTAACCGAACAAGATGCCATGCCTGGCGGTCGTTATCCTAACTTCAAAGATTTAGCTAATTTTCCCGATCTTGGTGTTAAAAACTTACTCAATAAACGTTTACCTAGTCTTGCTTATAATCGATTTAAAAAATTCCGCAATGCTTTTGCAACCATCAAAGATCGTGATGTATTGCTCTATTACCCTTACTATTCATTTGGTCATGTGCTTGAGATTATGCGACAAGCATCGTTTGATCCTGCTGTCACTCATATTCGTATGAATATTTATCGAGTTGCTAAAGATTCTCGCTTTATTCATGCGGCAATAAATGCCGCCAATAATGGTAAAAAAGTGACAGTAGTAGTTGAACTGCAAGCTCGATTTGATGAGGAAGCTAATATAAAATGGGCTAAAAGGTTAATTCGAAGTGGTATAAAAGTTATCTACTCACAACCAAAATTGAAAATTCATGCTAAATTATTTTTAATTGATCGAAAAGAAGACGATAGAATTGTTCGTTATGCCCATATAGGTTCGGGTAATTTCAACGAAAAAACCGCACGCGTTTATACCGACTTTTCATTGTTAACCGCCGATCCGGCTATTACTGATGAAGTGATCAAAGTATTTAACTTTATTGAAAATCCTTTCAAACCAGTTTCATTTAATCATCTACTCGTATCTCCGCAAAACACCCGCCAGCGTTTTTATGAATTCATTGAGCGTGAAATCAATAATGCCCAATTAGGTAAACCTTCTGGGATCTATTTAAAACTTAATGCTATTACAGATAAAGAGATGATAGATCAACTTTATCGAGCCTCTTGTGCTGGTGTCAAAATTAGGATGATTGTCAGAGGAACCTGTGTGTTAGTACCACAAATTCCTAATTTAAGTGAAAATATCTATGTTACTAGTATAGTGGATCAATATTTAGAACATGCTAGGGTCTATATTTTTGAAAACGATGGTAAAAAAGATACTTATATCTCATCAGCTGATTGGATGCCTCGTAACCTAGATAACCGAATTGAAGTGGGGGTTAAAATTTTCGATCCCATTTTGAAAACAACTATTCATGACATTTTTAATTTGCAATGTAACGATAATGTAAAAGCTAGAATTATTGATAAAGATAATATGAATAATTATGTTCAACGAGGTAATAAGAAAAAAGTAAGGGCGCAACATGCCATTTATGATTATTTAAAACAGATGGAATCATCGGTCTAAGGATTTTAAACGTGAACAAATTCAATGAATATGCTGTCGTCGATTTAGGCTCTAATAGTTTTCACATGGTTATAGTCCGTAATATAGATGGGGCTAGGCAAATCATCTATAAAAATAAAAAAAATATTCATTTAGCCACTGGATTAAATGAATATAATGAATTGAGTGAATCAAGTATTCAGCGAGGAATAGAGTGTTTAGCGCTATTTGCCGAACGATTAAACGGATTTCCTCCAGAAAATGTCAGAATTGTCGCCACTTATACCCTACGTATTGCGACCAATAGACACAAATTCTTGAATGAAGCGGCTAAAGTTTTACCCTATCCTATTGAAATAATTTCTGGACAGGAAGAAGCACGATTGATATATCTCGGTACAATGACCGCCGAGTCAACCAACGAAAATGATACTAAATTTGTTATTGATATTGGTGGTGGTTCAACTGAAATCGCAATAGGTAAAGGTAATAATCTAAAACCAATACTTGTTGCCAGTCGACCAATGGGTTGCGTAACCTATACTAAACACTATTTTCCACAAAAAAAAATCGATAAAGATTCCTTTCTACAAGCAAAATTAGCCGCAGAACAACAAGTCGAAAATTTAATTAATATAATTAAAAAACAAAATATTACTGCTGCTTTTGGCACGTCAGGTACCATCAAAAGTATCTATAATATTTTACTTGATCTTGGGGTTAATGATGGGATTATTACCCCAAAACGTTTAGAAGACTTAATCAGTTATGTTTTAGAATTTAATGATTTTCATGCTATTGACTACCCTTCTTTATCTGATGAAAGAAAGAATGTTTTTGTCAGTGGGCTTGCTATATTTAGTGGTGTCTTTAATGCATTAGGTTTGCAACAACTGCAATTTAGTCCTTGTGCTTTACGTGAAGGTGTATTGTATGAACTTATCGGTGGTCCAAATTATCGTGACATACGAGAAACCACCGCCGAGTCACTATCACAACATTATAATATTGATGAACGTCATGCAAAACAAGTTGTAAAAACGGCAGAGTATTTTTTCTCTCAATGGAAAGATCAAACCTCAATGATGGTACCGCATAGTGTGGAGTCAATCTTATATTGGTCAGCTCAATTACATGAAGTTGGTCTGAAAATAAACTATTCCTCTATTCATAAACATTCGAGTTATATATTAAAAAATAGTAATTTACCCGGATTTAATGAAGAACAGCAGCTGTTGTTATCCACCTTAGTTCGTTATCATCGTAAATCAATTAACATCGAGGAATTCCCTTATTTTAGCTTGTTTGAATTCAAACATATTATGGCAATGTTACAAATTTTAAGGTTATCAATCCTGATTAATAACCAACGCAATACTGATTTAGACTTAAATGCTTTTCAGTTAATTTTATCCAAAGAAAAATCAACCAAAGTAACGTTAGCCATTAATAAACAATTTGTTGAAAATAATCGTTTGATTTTATTAGATTTAGAACAAGAAAAAAAATATTGGAAAGCGGTTAATGATTGGAAGTTATCAATTGAAACCTTCTAATTTGACTTATTATTCTAACAATTAATTAAAAAACCGCCATTACTTTGGCGGTTTTGGTTATCGAATATATTAACCTAATCCAATAATTTTCCACCATAATATACCGATGGTAAAGACAATAATTAGGTTAACCACACTACAAATAAATCCAACTTTCCACCAAGTTTTTACTGGTACAAAACCTTCAGCAAAAAGTAATGGGTTTCGTGCATTAGCAAATTGCGTAATTGAACCGAAATAGTTAGTACAAATTACCAAAGCAAAAATAGCTATCATTTGTGGAACACCTAATGCAATTGCTACAGATAAAAACACAGGGAACAATGCAGCAATATGCGCGTTACCACTTGCGAAGAAGTAATGCAAATAAACATAAGCGATGCATAAAATTACAATAACTAAAACCCAGCTACTATCACCCAAATGCCCTTTTACTGCATTTCCGATGGTATCGCCTAGCCACTTAGTTACGCCAAGTTTATTTACTTGACCAGCCATCATTAACAGTGCGGCGAACCAAATTAAGGTATCCCATGCAGCTTTTTCACCTTTGATATCATCCCAGCTCAATACACCAGTTAAGATTAAAATGGTTAAACCGATAAATGCTGTTGTAGTTGAATCAATACCGACATTTTTACCAAAGATCCAAAGTGCTAAAAGTAGAATCACGGTAGAGCCCATAATGATCTCTTTAATAGTGATTGCCCCCATTTTTTTAAGTTCTTCAGCAGCTAATTTTGGCGCTTCAGGGGTTTTCTTTAACTCTGGGTTGGTTAAGAAATAAATTACTAAAGGAATAACAATAAATGAAACCAAACAAGGAACTATAGCTGCTATAAACCATTGTCCCCACCCTAAGGTGATCCCAAGAGATGAAGTGACTAATTTTGCTGCTAATAAATTTCCGGTAAAAGCAGTTAAAAACATTGCTGAAGTAATGTCATTAACGTGACTAATGGTTAACATCAAAAATGTCCCAATCCGGTTTCTTGATTCATCTTTCGGGTTGGATTTGAAGTTTATCGCTAAAGCTTCTGCTATTGGATAAATAACCCCACCAGCTCGAGCAGTAGTACTCGGAATTGCTGGCGCTAAAGCCACATCGGTTACTGATAGTCCATAAGCTAAACCTAAAGTGTTTTTTCCTAGAATTTTAACTAAAAAATAAGCAATACGTTTGCTTAAACCAGTCTTGATAAATCCTCTAGCAATCATAAAGGCGATAACAATAAGCCAAATTAAACTACTATTTAATTCACTTAAAGAAATTTTGATTGCATCCGTAGCTGTTTCAGCACCTGATGGTCTTAATACAGCAAAAACCGTAATGGCTAATAAACCAATAGCACCAATAGGCATAATTTCGGCCACAATACAGGCGATGGTTGCAACAAATATAATACTGGTTCGCCAACCTTGTAAACTAATACCCTCTGGTGGGGATACCAAAAGCCACAATAATGCAGATATCCCCGCAATAATGAGAAGTGGAAGCCATTTTACTGGCGGTTTCTTTGCTATATTCATAGTATTTTCCTTTTAATTAAAAATTAATTTGTTCAAATTCATAATGAAATGTTATAAACATATCTTATTGAAAATATTTATTTTATTTGATATGTCTCATTAAGAAGTTGAAAAGCAAAATTGTCTGGGTTTACCAATTTTATTGTTTTGTTTTTCAATAAAAAAATACCCGACAGATTGCGATGTTTTTTTAAATACTCACATCCTTTAATTGAACCAAAACCGTACAAAAGTGTTGAATAAATATCACCCTCAAGTGAGGTATCAGAAATCACCGTCACACTTTCTAATTCGTTATCTAAAGGATAACCGGTTTTAGAATCGAGAATGTGATGATAAAGATGATGATTTTGAATAAAGTAACGTTCATAAATTCCAGAAGTAACGATAGATTTATTTTTAACTTTAATTAAACCAACTAGTTCATTTTGAATTGAGGAAAAAGGTTTTTTTAGTCCAATATGCCAATAACCTTGGCTATCAATCGGCGATTCACCTACTGTTAACACATTCCCGCCCAAATTAATTATTGCTTGATGGATATCATTTTGTCGTAAAACTTCTTTAATCACATCAGCAATATAACCTTTAGCTATCGCACCTAGATCTATTTCCATTCCCTCTTTTTTCAAAAAGACTGAACATGACTTAGCATCAAGTTGAATATCATTAGGATCAATCAATGATCTTTTATTCACTATTTGATCGCTATTGGGTACTTGATGACCATTAAAACCTATCTTCCAGAGTTTAACTAATGGACCAATAGCGACATTAAAACAACTGTTTGGCATTAAGCTTATTTTACAAGCTTGCTCGATAAGCGAATAAACGGCATGACTAACCCTTACCGGATGCTTTCCAGCTGCATTATTAATTAACATCACTTCGGATATTGGTCGATTAACAGTCAACCTATCTTCAAGCTGATTAATGGTTTTAAACACAAGTTGAACAACGAAATCATTTGGCTCAAAAAGCATTAATGATACCGTTGTTCCCATCATCGCTTGAGTATATTCATAACGTGAATTAACCATGTTAAATAGACTCAAGAAATATTTGGCAATTTATTGATGGATATAGTCTGTAGCTTGCCTTCCAGCCTGCATACCAAAAATGATGATATCCGCTACGGCGTTACCACCTATACGATTAGCACCATGAACCCCACCAACAACCTCACCTGCGGCAAATACACCTTGGATAACGTTTTTAGCAGTGTCGAGTACCTGCGTATGAGTATTGATAGTCACACCACCCATAGTATGATGAACACCAGGAGCAATCTTAATTGCATAGTAAGGGGCTTTATTTATTGGATGACGCATTCCCGTTGTTCTTCCATAATCTTCATCTTGTTTGGTATTAACAAATTGATTATAGCGTTCAATGGTGTTCGATAGCGTATTTGCATCAATTGAGAGTTTTTGTGCTAACTCATTGATCGAATCAGCTTGTACCACGAGATCGTGGGAAACATATTCTTCAACAGCCTTGTTTTCATCCCGAACTTGTTGGTCAAATAAAATATAAGAATAGTGTTCTGGTAATTTGATAATTTCGGCCGACACTTTGTCTCGAGTATCTAATTCATTAACAAAACGTTTGCCTATTTGTGATACCAAAATAGCACCACCGCCACGAATTGATTCAGAGATTAAATAAGAAGTCGTTTGTTCCACTGTTGGGTGAATTTGTATTTCTTTCATATCCACCGTGCCAGCACCTAATTTTTCCAAGATCATGATCCCCGAACCAGTAGCGCCTTTGTGATTAGTCGTGACAAATCCTTTGAGGTCAGGACGATATTTTTCAACCATTTCACGGTTAGCACTAAATCCACCAGTTGCAATAATCACGGCTTTAGCTTTAATGGTTTGAATCGAACCATCTTCTTCGGTAACTTTTACACCAACAACTTGATGATTTTCGGTAATAATTTCAGTCACATTGCTATCAAGCATGACTTCGATACCTCGACGATTAATATTTTTAACTAAACCACTAATTAAATAACCGCCAACTGCTGCGCCACTGGCTGGACGATGCGTACGATCGACACTCATACCACCCGTTGTCGTAATCCCACTAAGTTCAATCCCATTATTGTCTAACCAATCAATGGCATCAGGGGCATTTTCAACGAAATATCGTAATAATTCTGGATTATTTTTATTTTTACCACCGGTCATGGTTTCGTTATAAAATAGATCTTTACTATCCACGATGCCTTTGAGTTTTTGGAATTTTGTTTCAGCGGCATTCATACCTGCTGAAGCTTTATTAGTATTTCCACCAATAACTGACATCTTTTCAACCACAACTACACTTGCACCAAGATCGTGAGCTTGAATAGCCGCGGCCAAACCTGCACCACCACTACCGACAACCACAACATCATAGGCTTTAGTATTAGGATCACCACCTTCGGCAATAATAGCTTCTTTGTTAGATTGAGTCATAGCCTTGGTTACGGCCTTTTTGAAAGCTTCACATTGTGATGTTGCCCCTGAAATGGCATCCACATGAGGACTGTTTGAATCAATGATGCGATGTTTGATTTCCGAAAAGTTATTTAAAACTTCACTATCATAATTAGTCGGGTTGACTAATTGCATATCTTTAATGAAATCTTTACCAAGTTCAACATTAATAACATAATCATAAGATTCATCATTGACAGTTTCTTGATAATTACCCGGTTTGAATTTTTTAACATTTAAATTTACATCTCGAATTAAGCTTTCAACCAATGAAAAATGCCATAAAGGTTCAGGAATATTAAGTTCTTCACGTTTATCACTGTTGATATAGAGTTCAAGTTGTTCGCCTTTTTTAATACGATCTGTCCAATCAGGATAAGCAATACAAGCTCGCCCAACAGCTACTAAATCAAAACCATTCTCTAACGCAGCTTCAACATCTTTCTCATTTACCACATTACCAACACCAACAACCGGTATTTTAGCTAAGGTTGCCGAACGCATTGCCACATATTTATTAATTAATGGTGTCGGATCTTGGGTATCAACGATTGATGGTCTTAAGATTGCTCCCATTGAAAAGTGAATGTAATCTAAGCCTTTTTCAGCCAACTTTTCAAGCAGATACATAGAGTCGTCAAAACGAATACCGGGAACTTCTAACTCTTCTGGTGAAAAACGATAGCCGACAATAAATTCAGGATTTGCGTAGCGTTTTACCATCTCATGAGTAATATCTAAGATTGCTAGTGGAAACAGTGCTCGGTTATCGCGACTCCCTCCCCACTTATCATTTCGTTGGTTTGAATTAGGTGAATAAAATTGTTGAATGAGATAAGTGTTAGCGCCATGAATTTCGACTCCGTCAAATCCAGCTTGAATAGCACGGCGAACCGCTTGACCAAACTTATCTATCATCTGCTCTACTTCTTCAGCGGTTAATTCTATAGGGGTAGCTGCACCGGGTCTTGGTGCCGCTATTGCACTTGGTCCTACAGGACTTTGGCCACCGATGAGTTTAGGGTCAACCATTCTACCACCGTGATAGACTTGAATAACCGCTTTCGAGCCTTTCTCTTTAATAGCTTTGGCGACCTTAGCAAGGCCTTCAATCTTATCGTCATTATCTAAACCAATAGCACCTGGAAAAGCTAATCCCTTATTATCTACAAAACCACATTCAACAATTATTGTGCCAATTTCACCAGCTCTTGCTCGATAATATTCGATTAAGTCATGAGTGACTGAACCTTCATAAAATCCCGAACATGTGGTCATTGGTGCCATCATAATGCGATTTTTTAGAGTAATACCATTGGGTAACAGTACTGGTTTAAAAATATCTTTGTTTTTCATATTTCAATACCTAATCATTAATATTTAAATGTTAATATGGATCATAGCATCCGAAATTTTTCTTCTCCACTTACATAAGTTTCATTAGTCGCTAAATATCATTTTTTCGACAAAAAATTCCTTATATTTATTAATAATTTATAAAGCAATTTGCTAATACAGCTTTAAATGGTTGTCTATTTTTTATTACTTTGAAATCGTCAACCTATTATGGGAGGTATACTAGTCTAAAAAAAAACACTGTAACTATTTCATTTACTTGCAATTTTTTTAACATCTATCACTTGTAGTTTATTTTTATTCAGCTAGAATGCTTATCAAATTTAGAAAAGAGAATTTGATTATGCTTGTGGTGCAAACAAAAAAACCAATAACAAAAGTAAAATTAAATTGTCTTTTTATTTTGAATATGGATCCTCCTTTATGGAGGATTTTTTATATCTATAAATTTTACCTCTCAATTTTATATCAAATTATTAATCAATACCACTTCAAGTACAGCCATAAACAGGAGATAGCATGAAACCTTTGATTCCTTTTTATAATCCAACTATCAGTTATGAAGATAATTATGCCAAAGGCCCTTTTGGCCTTTTTGCCGAATTAGACAAGGCAGAACAAGTTTCTACTAAACCAAGCAAATTCTTAAATGTTGAAGTCAATCTTCCATTTGGTCAGCCTGCCGGACCGCTATTGAATGCAAATTATATTAAAGCTGCTTTTGCCTATGGATTCGATTTATGTGTCTATAAAACAGTTAGAACTAAATTACATAAATGCCATCCATTACCTAATGTCTTATCGGTTCACCCTAAAGGCAAACTTACATGCAATTTAGACACTGTTTTAGCTGATACTAATTATAGTCAACCGTTATCCATAACCAATTCATTTGGTGTCCCATCATTTGCTCCGGATATTTGGCAACCTGATATGGCTGATGCAGTCAAGGCAGCCGGTACTGGGCAATGTGTTATAGGTAGCTTCCAAGGTACTCAAGGTAATGGCGCGATTGAGCAGGATTATGCATTAGCTGCTAAATTAGTCAGAGAAACCAATGCGCCAATTTTAGAAGCCAATTTGAGTTGCCCGAATGAAGGCGCAAGTAAACTACTCTGTTTTGATGTAGATAGAGTTGAACGCATTGTGAATGAAATCAAAAATGCGGTACCGGATCGCCCTCTCATCTTAAAATTAGCTTACTTCCCTGATGATGAAAGAATTGTTTCATTATTAACTCGAGTAGGCAAAATAATTGATGGGTTAAGTGCAATTAATACCCTATCAGCAAAACCTGTAGATGCCAATGGACATCCAGCATTGGGGGAAAACCGCAAAGAAGGGGGAATCTGTGGTGACGCAATTCGTTGGGCGGGTTTAGATATGGTTAGTCGACTTAATAAATATCGTAAACAAATGGATTTAAAATTTGCCATTATCGGTGTGGGTGGCGTGAGTAACAGTGAACATTATCACCAATTTATCAATAATGGGGCTGATGCTGTTATGAGTGCAACTGGCGCTATGTGGAATCCATTATTGGCAATCGAAATCAAAAAAAGTCTTTAAGATAAATGAGTAATGTGATTTATCATGCTTATATTGTTACAGGGTAACTTTGTTGCCCTGTAATTTTTTATGCCCCCTATTTCTTCCTTAAAAAATAATAAGAACCAAATATCAGATGAGCAAGAAAAACGATTAACAAAATAATCCTAACATGCAAAGAATTAAATAAAATAAATGGAATTAATAAAATGATAAATACCATGGTTAACATTTTTATTAATCCTGTTTTTGAAATCTTTTTTTCGATAATCATTTTTTGTACATAAGTTTGATAATAACGCGTTTGGGTAAAATAGTTATAAAGGCGATCAGAACTATTTAACCATAGATATGCAGTAAGCAAATAAAAAGGTACTGTAGGCAACAGAGGAACAAAAATTCCCACCGTACCTAAAGCAAAAGAGATCCCACCAAGAAAAATAAATAGTGATTTTTTTAACATTTCTAATCAATTAAAATAACTTTAACTTATACAAATAATTGTTGAAGATAACATAAATAGATAGAGAAAGTTACAATTAAATATCAAATGATAGAACAATGAGGCTCGAATCCCATTTTTAGAGAGAGACTAAATATAAGTGGCTATAGAAAATTTAAATCGAAATATCACAGCTAAGCTAGTTTCATGTTGTGATATCACCTATATTTCAAATTAAAATTAGTTGGTTCAGATTTATTATATCAATAATCGTGAATTAGCTTTGTTTACATGAATTAGTTAAATAACAGAGCAATATTGATTAAGATACGATAAATAAGGATACAGTTATAGGAGATAATTGACGATGACAAAACACAATACGACCTTTGATGAACTTAAGGAAAAAGCATTAGCCAATCCTGTTGCCCGAGCGGCATATGATGAAGCTGAAGAGAAATGGAAACTAATACAATTATTACTTTCACCAAGAGAATATGCTCAGCTATCTCAAACTGAGTTAGCGAAGCGTTTAGGTGTTTCTTTTGCCAGAATAAAAAGTATTGAGGGTAAACCTTTAAATACAAATTTTAAAGCAATTCTGAAATATTTTAATGCATGTAATGTGAAATTAAATTTTAGCCTAAAATAAAACCTACAACTAAGATATATCTCCGTTTTTTATATCAATTTATATCTAAATCTCAACTAATAAGCTCTTTAAATAACCAGCTGGATATTCAACAAAATATGCCCCACCTTTTGTGAAAAATTAGAGCTAAAAAAAGGGTATAAAAAATTAATTTGTTGTTACGAAATTTATTTTGTATTTATTAACAATAAATAGGTTGAAGTAAAATTAATCAAGAAATGTTATAAATTTTATATGGATGGTTTTATATAATTTTTTGTATTATACACAAATTGAGTAAAACTTTTAAGAATTGGCGGAACGGACGGGGCTCGAACCCGCGACCCCCTGCGTGACAGGCAGGTATTCTAACCAACTGAACTACCGCTCCGCTTTTTAGACTCTTCAATGCTCGGCATCAAAGTAGGCGTGATATTAAAGATTATTTTTATTTTCGTCAATATAATTTTTTAAAATTATGTTTAATTGCATAGAAAACAATCATTAATGCACTTTCCATAATGCCCCACCACTCTTTTTATCAATTTTCTCTAAAATTGATTCATGGGCAGAAAGCTCAGTCTCATTCGCTTTAATCACTGATAATCGAGTTCCATTACGCTCAATTTTTTTGACGGTGTTATTTAATATTGCTGATGGGTTATCTTCCGCACTAAAAGCCAACGTGGTTTGTCCACCAGTCATAGCTAAATATACTTCAGCTAAGATCTCGGCATCAAGTAAAGCGCCATGTAGGGTACGATGTGAATTATCAATTTCATAACGTTCACAAAGGGCATCTAAGTTATTACGTTTACCTGGGAATAACCGTCGCGCCATTGCTAATGTATCGGTAACGATACAATGATCGGCTGTTTTGAAATTTAACCCACAAAGGCGAAACTCATAATCCATAAATCCAACGTCGAAAGATGCGTTGTGAATGACTAATTCGGCACCATCAATGAATTTAATAAAATCATGAGCAATATTTTTAAATATTGGTTTATCTTTAACAAATTCATCACTGATGCCATGAACTTTAAAGGCTCCTTCATCAATTAAACGTTCTGGATTGATGTAAACATGGAAATGGTTGCCAGTTAAGCGTCGATTTAATACTTCAACAGCACCAATTTCAATAATCTTATGCCCCTCATAGTGATTATTGCCTTCTTGGTTCATACCTGTTGTTTCTGTATCTAATACAATTTGACGTGTTGAATGTGTTATCACGTTATACTCTTCTTTTTCTAGAATTGGGAAATTAACAATTTAGTGGTATAGTCTAACACCAAAACGTGCTGATGTTGATACCCACAGTGCTTTAGTCGGTGGTCAGGCAGCATCACCGATGGTTTATCAATATTCAATCCTAATTATTATTCAATAGGCAAAAGTTTATTTAGTATGGCAAAAAAAATAGAAATTTTTACTGATGGTTCTTGTTTAGGTAATCCTGGACCGGGTGGTTATGCTGCGATTTTAAAATATAAACAGACAGAAAAAATATTATCTAATGGCTATTATAAAACCACCAATAATCGAATGGAATTATTAGCAGCAATTGTTGCTTTAGAACAGCTTAAAGAAGCGTGTGAAGTTCAACTTTATTCTGACAGTCAATATTTACGTAATGGTATTACGAATTGGATCCATGGTTGGAAAAAGAATGGTTGGAAAACTGCAAACAAACAGCCAGTTAAAAATGTTGATTTATGGCAACGTTTAGATGAACTAGTTAAATCACATCATATCGAATGGATTTGGGTTAAAGGTCATGCCGGTCACATTGAAAACGAACGTTGTGATATTATTGCTAAAACGCAAGCAGAATCACCAAGCTTACATGACACCATTTTTGAAACATCATCCACGGATTGAGCAGATAAAATTTCAAGATAACATTTTAGATACCTATTTAACTGTTTAAATAACTAACAAGGTGCTAACACTATGTATAAATTACATGTGATCCCAGCTTTAAAAGACAATTATATTTGGTTGCTTGAAAACAACGATAAACAAATTGTCATTATCGACCCAGGCGAGGCGTCGCCCGTTATTAGTTATCTAAAAAAACATCACCTCTGTCCCCTTGCAATTTTACTTACGCATCACCATATCGATCATACTGGCGGGGTAAGCGAGCTTAAAGCATCTTATCCCGATATTGAAGTTTACGGGCCTAGTGAAATTAATTTGCAGATTAACTATCTAGATAAGTTAGCTAAAATATCAATTAGCGATTTTCGATTTGATATTATTTCAGTACCGGGACACACATTAGGACATCTAGCTTATTATTGTCAGCCATATCTATTTTGTGGTGATAGCTTGTTTTCTGCTGGTTGTGGTAGAATTTTTGCGAGTAATTATAAGCTAATGCTGAGCTCGCTTAATAAATTAAAGCAACTTCCTGATGATACGCTTGTTTGTGCTGGACACGAATATACTTTAGCTAATTTGGACTTTGCCAAAATGATGGTTCCTGATGATCAAGCTATTCTCGAGTATGATAAGTTTATTCGCAAAAAGAACATCACTTTGCCGTCTATTTTAACCCAAGAAAAGCAGATCAACTTATTTTTACGCTGTGAAGAGAAATTTTTACAGAATAAATTCATTTGTAACAATGAGTTAGAACTGTTTGTTTTTTTTAGGAGCCAAAAGGATATTTTTTAGGTATAATATTTCGCTTAAATTAATGTCCAAACTTATAAACTAATGAAAAAATTATTAATATTTACAATTTTATGTGCTTTTTTGGTCGGGTGTCAGAATCCTGGTTCAGGGTACACTGCTGGCTCAAAAACATACAATTCTAAATCAATATTTAATTCAAGCGTTAAAAGGGGTGGTGTTAATTACGCTTCAGTGACACAAAATCCTTGGCATTACATGCTGACGCAAATTAATGTCAGTGTGCCAAATAACAGTCGTGTTGTTGCCGAGAGAGAACGTTTACTACGCAATCCACAGAGATTTGAAAACGTTGCTTTGCGCTCTGAACCTTATGTATATTACATCATCAATCAGTTACGAAAAAATAATCTACCTGTTGAACTTGCTTTAATTCCATTGATTGAAAGTGCCTACGATCCTTTAGCTACCTCACCTGCTCAGGCTGCTGGTTTATGGCAATTTGTGCCGATTACAGCAAAAGAATATGGCTTAATAAATAGCAATACCTTTGATGGTCGTCGTGATTTAATTGCGTCAACAGGTTCTGCAATTTCGCTATTACAAAACCTCAATAACCGTTTTAACGGTGACTGGTTGTTAACTTTAGCGGCATATAATGCTGGTGAAGGCCGTGTCCGACGAGCCATAGAAAAAAACAAGGAAAAAGGATTACCAACTAGTTATTGGTCTTTGGAATTACCACAAGAAACCATGCAATATGTACCAAAAATATTAGCTATTATCGATATTGTTAAAAATAATAAACGCTATGGTATCAAATTGCCCGATTGTAACTATCAAAATTCTTTAGTCAGAATTGATATGTCTAAAAATATCTCATTAGCTAAAATAGCTAAATATACTGGATTATCGCTAAATGATTTAATGACATACAATGCCGGTTATTTGCAACAAACAGTAAGTGGTCCTTTCCATCTATTAGTTCCTTATTCTCATGCAGAAAATCTATTTAAAAAATTAAAAAAAGAAAATCTAGTTACGAATAAAGTTACTGAGCTTTTAGAAGATGTACCACATAAAAGTATGCCATTTGAAATTAAATCAACGACTACGACGACTATTCAGTACAGTACCGTTAGCACAAAGGAAACCGAAACTGTCTTAAAAAATGGCAAAAAGCAAATCACCTACCAAGTTAAAGCAGGTGATAATCTTTATTCGATTGCCAAAAATTATCGGGTAAAAATCACCGATCTTCTACAATGGAATAAACTGAAAAATGGACGTGTTAAAGAAGGCGATGTGTTAAAAATTAAGTTGGTAAATTCAAATCCAATTTAAAATTAACAAACAATGGATTATGATCTGATGCGGCGGTATCGATAATTTTGGCCGCATCAAGTTTTAACCCTCGATAAAATACAAAATCTAACGGCCTTCCTAAAAACCTCTTTCGAATATCAATAGCAAAATTTACTGGTTTAAGCTTTATCGAACGAACCAAATGATAAAGCAGATTCAATCGTTGTCGACTCCAAGCATTGAAATCCCCAGCCAAAATAACCGGTCCATTATGTTGTTTTATATAATTCAATAGCATATACATTTGTTGGCGATAAATTTTTACCCCAATACTAAAGTTAATAGCATGAATATTAGCAACTAACAGCTGTTGAGTTGAATTTTTAATTGGATAAACGGTAATTAAGGCCGATTTAGGTACACGAATGAAAGGTTCTTTTTCTCTAAACGATAAAATCTTACTTGGTGCTGAGTCGGTAATCGTCATTACCCCAGCAAAAATTTCATTAAAACAATAAGCAGGAACATGATCTGCAAGCTTATTATGTTCAGAGATAAAATTTAATAATTGCGGTGTAGTTTGCGCTTCTTGTAATAATATTAATTTTGCTTGATTGGCATATTGTTCAAGAATATGAATACAATTTGCCCTTTTCTGTTTAAAGATATTCCAAACCAAAACCGAAAATGTGGTCTGATCAATTAATGGTTCATTATGAACCACCTTATGATTAGGCAATATTAACTCAACATCACTATTTCCAAGATATCTTAATGTATAGTCGCGATTTTTAAACATTTACGCCGTTCATTTTCTTTTGCAAATATTCATCAAATGACATAGTGTCATTTTGTTCTTTCTTCTGCTGCTTTTCAATCGACAAGGTTCTTTGCTGAACAAAATCGCCATCAGTTAATAGTTGTAAAGGTTCTGAAGTAAGCTGCTTTTTATATTGATTAGCCAAAACTAAGCCAAATTTAGCGGTACCTAAATCACTTATAGCTTCTAATGTTCTTGCTGAAAGTGTCAATTCTGGTTGATCAAACATAACATCAAGTCTTTCACAAACTTTGCGATATTGTTGCTTGTCATCTTGATGATCTAATACATCGGCAACACGTAATAAGTCTTTAAAAAGATCATGACCCACTTTAGCTAAAGGCTCTCGATAACTATCGCAGCCCATGCCGATTTCTAAACCAGGCTTACGCCCTTCCATAATAACTCGATTCCAATTTAGTTTTGCGCATTCTAATTCACCACTACTCATCTCAGGTGCTGGTGCTAATGCACACCAAATTAAGAATAGATCGATAAAGCGAATCTGCTCTTCGGTAATACCGATTGGTGAGAACGGATTAACATCAAGTGCACGAACTTCAATATACTCAATACCTCCACGTAACAACGCATCCGAAGGTGATTCACCTGATCGTGGCACACGTTTAGGGCGAATCGGAGCATAAAATTCATTTTCAATTTGTAAAACATTATCATTCAATTGACGATAATGACCGTCAACCTTAATCCCCAATTTACTAAATTCAGGTGATTTGGTTTTAGTCGCTCTTTTTAATCCCTCAACATAGGTATCAAGATGGTTAAAAGTAATACCTAACTGTTTTTGTGCATTATTAGTATAGCCAATATCACTTAAACGAAGAGATGTCGCATAAGGTAGATAACAATTACCATTGGTTTGCTCAATAAAGGCTTTTGCTTTCTCAGGATCTTGTATAAACGAAGAACACATTGAAGGTGATGCACCAAATAGATAAGGAATAACCCAACCAAAACGGTAATAGTTACGTATTAAGGTAAAATAACCTTCCGAGATAACCGCTTTCCCCTCTTCACTGTTCTTTACACCATCTCTTGCTTGCCAAAATGCCATCGGTAATGAAAAGTTATAATGAACACCAGAAATAGTTTGCATCATTGCACCATAACGATTTTTCAAACCTTCACGATAGACAGTTTTAAAACGGCCCTCATTAGACGTTCCATACTGAGCTAGGATAATATCGTCTTCGTTAGCCACAAAACATGGCATACTTAATGGCCACATTAGCTCATCACCAATATTCACACTTGCATAGCGATGTAAATCACGTAAAAAAGTTAACATATAATCAATATTGGTATTAACTGGTGTGATAAATTCCAACAAGGACTCAGCAAAATCAGTGGTGATCCATGGGTGGGTTAATGCCGCTCCAATTTTTTGTGGAAAAGGTGTTTTGCATAGCGAACCATCAGGCAAAATACGTAATGTTTCACGTTCAAGCCCACGTTGAATACCCTGTAAAATAGTGTAGTGCTTCTCTAACCAACTCAGTGCTTTAGAAACATCAGGAATCATAATTGTATATTTCCTAAATTCAGTTCAAATTAGTTTAATTTTAGCATAGTTTAATGGTTTATATAGGTCATTTCATCACTAATTGCCAGAAAATAGTCATCTATATATAGGCAAAAAAGAATTAATTATCTGAAAATCGCTAATAACAAAACCATTATCTAGTTAATAAATAATGGTTAGTTTATTTACTTGCCTAGACTAAAAAATGCTATTGTTTACTCATTTGTTCACTTTTCTGATTAGCGACATAGTCTTCATCAACCGGTGTAATAAGGTTATTTAAATGATCAACAATATAGGTTTTTCCAAAACCTAAAACCAATCTACCTACTGTTGGTGATATTTTATATAAATTAAAATCTTTCATTTCTGCTAACATATAAACCATCTTACTTACCCTTTTGGCTAACCGATCAATGACGGTATCAAAAAGCTCAGAATCTCTTGCAATAATGGCTGTTGTGGCATGAAAGGATAGTCGTCTACGCGCATAAATGTTTTTTGTATTGCATTCGTCATCAATAATTAAAAAAGATATTTTAGGATTAGCTTTAATATTCTGACCATGCGGAGCTAAATCTGATATCAAAATATAATAATCATTACCATCAAAGAAATAAGGTGAATAACTAGTATCAACCTCACCTGCTTCAGTTATCGTGGATAATATTATTGTGTGTACTGTTTCATGTAAATTTTCTATTGTATTTTCAACAATCTCATTTTTAGACTCAGCCATTATTACTCCTTGTTATATTGATTATTGAGTTAAATAATTTATATTTATCGTGATAAATTTAATTGATAACATTTATCTAAATAGTTCGCGATATCGGTATGAGAAATTATAATAAAATTACTTGTCGGTAGGTTTGTCTTTAACAATTTCAGCAATTGCTTTTCGGGCTGTTTATCTGAAACATTAGTTGCTTCATCCATAAAAAGCCAATCAGGTTTATGCGTTAAAATTCTTGCAATAATCAGACGAGGTTTTTCACCACCGGAAAGTGTTTTTAAATTATCGTTAAGTAAATTTCAATCGATAAATTCAGCAGAAAACCCCACATCTAAAAGCAGTTATTTAATAAAATTTAAATCGTTTTCCAATAATGGTTCAGGATAACTTGTTGCATGAGCTAATCCGCCAACAGGAAAATATGCATCCTGTGATAAAAATAAAATTTTCCTTTTTGCTACTTTTATAACCCCATCATAATGGGGATAAAGATCTGATATTATTTTAAAAAAAGTCGATTTACCAATATCAGATGTTCCAGATAAAACAACTGAATCGACTTTATTAAGATAAAATTCGGTAGTTTTAACAGAATGGTTCCATCTGTTTTTTACAGTCAAATCTTCAATCAAAAATTCATCTTGAATAAATTCTGATTATTTAACTGGTTGATATTGGTGAAAACTTGAATAGTGCGATTGGTTCTTACGATTCACCAAATCGAGTCAAAGCAAAACGATAATTTGCTTCTAAATGTTGCTGTTGAATTAATATAGTTTGTAATGGACTACCTAGCTTATGAGCAAGAAAAAAATTAATAATAGCTAGATTGGCGCCAAACAATTGAAATAGTGAGAATCCCAAAATCGATATTTACTTAATTGAAGCTAACTAGATGGGGAACATAAAAGTAGGTCAGTTTTTTTGCTGAATAATATTTTTAATCATAATTCAATAAAAACTGACCTAAATTAGTGACGAGTTATTTTGCTTGCAATAGTACCAAAACTTCCATATGTGAAGTATGTGGGAACATATCGAACAATTGAACTTTAATCATTTGATAGTCGGTCAAAAGTCGTAAATCTTCGGCCATTGAGGTTAAGTTACAGCTGGAATATAAAACATAATTAGGTTTTATAGTTTGCAAGTATTGAATTAAGGTCTTACCTGCGCCACGTCGAGGCGGATTAAGTAAGACTAAATCTGGAATACTTTGTTCGTTAGTCACATACTTAGTGGCATCTAGTGATTTAAAATTAAGTTTGTCATAACCAAGTTTTGCAGCGGATTTAGTAGCACATTCAATCGCATCTGGGCTAATTTCAATTCCAGTTAATTGGATGTGATGACTGCTAGCATGTTGTATACAATGCAAACCAAAACCGCCAACACCACAAAAAAGATCCCATATCGAATTTACATTCAAGTTCGCCACCCAATCACTGGCTGTTTTATAGAGTTTTTCGGCTATATAACTATTGGTTTGGAAAAAACTTTTCGATTTAATATATAAAGGTACTTGATTTAATTGGAATGCTAAAAAAGGATTATCCGTTAAAATCAGTTCTTCATCTCCTTCTAATATAGCGGCATGATTTGGTTGGATATTGATCGTAACAACCTGTAAATTATTTATTTTATCATGTAAAAGTTGGTAACTATTTTTAATTTTATCGACAAATTTTTCAGATTTTAAAACAAATCGCAACATAAAATAACTTTCATCACCTATCCTACTTTCGGTGATGATGACAAATTTTAATTCACCTTTTCGCTTATTAATATTATAAGGAACTAATCCTTGCTTACGAATATAGGTACGCACTAGTTTTAGAATATGCTGCATATTGGCGCTATACAACGGGCAATCACACAAATCAATCACCGCATTATCATTTTGAATACCTAATATTGGTTTTTCAACTGTGCCGAATACCGCCATTTTAGCTTTATTGCGAAATCCTGATTCAGGGCTAGCATAAGGGGGATTTACTTGCTTTGGATTAAACTCTGCTAATGTTTGCAATAAATAATTTTGTTTTTCAGTTAATTGAGAATGATACGCTTGATTAATTTTATGACAAGATAAACACTTTTTTTCTTGATAATAGTTACATTGCATCTTATTGAAACCTTTTCTTATAATAGATTATTATATTATTAAACGGTTTCAAGCTGTATTAGTTTTCTTTTTTTATACACAAAAAAACCATTACTCAACTTTTTTTTCGAAAAACTTAAACTTTTAATGATGAGGAATTATCCATCGCTATGCTTTGACGAAATAGCGGTATATGATAGGATATGACCATGAAAATTACAGGAACACATTAATGTCTATTAAGTTAAAAACCCCCGCCGAAATTGAAAAAATGCGTATCGCTGGCAAATTAGCTGCTGAAGTTTTAGAGATGATCGAACCCTATGTTAAACCAGGAATTAGTACTGGTGAGCTCGATAAAATCTGTTATGAACATATTGTGAATGTTCAAAAAGCTATTCCTGCCAATATTGGTTATCATGGTTTTAAACATACCAGCTGCATCTCTATTAATGATGTAGTGTGTCATGGTATCCCTAGTTTTGATAAAAAATTAAAAGATGGTGACATTCTTAATATTGATGTCACCGTAATTAAAGATGGATATCATGGTGATACTTCCAAAATGTACATCGCGGGTAAACCAACCGTTGCTGGCGAAAAACTTTGCCAAGTCACTCAAGAAAGCTTATATGAAGCGATAAAAATTATTAAACCAGGACTTCGATTAAGAGAAATTGGTAAAACCATTCAAAAATATGTCGATAAGTTTGGATTCTCTTCAGTACGGGAATATTGTGGTCATGGTATTGGTGAGGTATATCATGATGAACCTCAAGTACTGCATTATGATGCTGATGATGGTGGCGTAATTTTAAAACCAGGTATGACTTTTACTATTGAACCAATGGTTAATACCGGTGATTGGCGTACACGTACCATGAAAGATGGTTGGACAGTTAAAACCAAAGATCATGGACTCTCTGCGCAATATGAGCACACTATTCTCGTGACAGACAATGGTGTTGAGGTTTTAACTCTTCGCAGTAATGAAAACTTTCCTCGCGTTATCGAACACTAAATAAAAAAGATTCAACAATGCTTTCAATTGTTGAATCTCCCTTTTTATAAAACTTAACCTAAATGTCTTAGATTTGAATTTTTTTCCGCTAATTTTTGGTTTAATTCATCAACTTTACTTCGATGTATCTTTTCTTGCAAAGTTTGAATACTTTGTCGAAACAAAGGATGCGAAGAAATACCTCCGCTTAACATATAAAATAATCCCAAAAAAAAACGCCAAAAAAATCTTTTATACTTTGGTTTCATAAATTTTAATATAATAGTGTATAAAGCTTACGACGATAGTTACTCGCCAATGCATTATTGGTACCTAGGGCTGCTAGCAGATCAAGTAGCGTTTTCTTAATTTGTCCGTCGCCAACATTTAGATCTTTAGTTAACGGTTTAAATAATAGCTCTAATGCTTCTTCGTGTCGTCCTACTTGCATTAGTTGTGATGATAGTTGGATCATCAATTCCACATTATCTGGCTGTTTTGCTAATTCAGCTTGTAATTGCTGTAACTCAGGTGAATTTGCTGCTTGCTCAAGTAACTCAATCTCTGCTTGCAAACCATGAAATGCTGAATCCTGATCTTGTAAAGGTATTGTTGCCAATACTTCTTTAGCATCAGAGAGTTGTTTTTGTTCAATTTGTGCTTTCGCTAACATAAAAGCAATATCAGATCTTGGTTTGCCTAAATGATCTGTTAAGGTAGTCCAAGCTTGCTTTAATAATGGTAGAGCTTGAGCATATTGCCCTTCATTAAATAATTTTTGCGCTTCAACCAGTTTTAATTCATCTTCATTCGGTAAAATTTTGGCTAAAAATGTTTTAATGTTTTCTTCAGATTGTAGTCCTTGAAAACCATCAACAGGTTGACCATTTTGAAACATATAGACCGTTGGAACGCCTCTTATACCAAATTGTGCTACCAGCATTTGTTGCTCATCACAATTCACACTAGCTAAAATAAATTGTCCATGATGCTCGGTGGCTAATTTGGTTAGTATATTGGTCATTTCTTGATAATTAGGACTTCTAGCTGACCAAAAGTAGAATAATACCGGATTATTAATTGATTTTTCGATAATTTCTTGAATATTCTGCTCATTAACATCAAAAATAAATTGATTTGACATAATCTATCCTATAAATATTTTAAATGATTATTTATTTTGTAAAATTTTATCCATTAATCGGTCGGGAAGCAAACGTTTAGCGATAGCCGCTAATTTGGTTACTTTAGTTACCCTGTAACGTATTTTCGGCTTAGCATGTTCTAATGCATGATATAGATATGGCAAAACTGCCTCTGGCGCTAAGGTAAAGCGTTTAGCAATCGGTGGATTTTTTACAATGTTCTCTTTTTCAGTCTGATTCACATTATTTGAAAAGTAGGTTTTTAAAGGACCCGGCTCAATTAAACAAACTTTTATATTCGTTTTAGCTAATTCTAATCGTAATACATCTGACCATGCTTCTAAGGCATATTTACTGGCAGAATAAGCCCCTCTACCCGGCGTCGCCACAATTCCAACAATCGAGCTTGTTTGAATGATTCGGCCTTCATTTTGCTCAAGCATTGCTGGTAACAGTAGTTGCGTTAGTTGGTGAACACCAAAAAAATTGGTTGAAAACTGTGACTCTAATTGTGCTCGGCTGATGGTGTTTAATCGACCATATACCCCAAATCCAGCATTATTAAATAAAGCATATAATTTACCATCACATAAAGTTAACACTTCTTGCGAGGCTTGAATAATGGAGTCGGGATTATCTAAATCTAACAGAACGGTCTCAAAACCTTGCTCAATTAATTTTTTTTGATCCTCTACTTTACGGCATGAAGCAATAACACGATAACCTCGTTTTTTCAATGCGATAGCTGAAATCAATCCAATACCACTAGAACAACCTGTTATAAAAATTGTGCGCAAATTTTATCTCCGTTATATTCATTTATTGTCAAGTTAACCTACAGCAATTATGATAGCACATTTAGAATAAATTTACGGTTAATAAACGCCAAGAGGATCTGATGAAAATTGCTATTATCGCCGCAATGGAAGAAGAAGTTGCCATACTAAAAAGTAAAATTACCGATTATCAATTAGAACACCATTTAGGATGTGATTTTCATATTGGTAAAATAGCCAATTGTGACATCGTATTATTACAATCTGGCATCGGTAAGGTAGCCGCCGCTTCTGGCACAACCCTACTTTTAAATAATTATCAAGTTGATGCGGTAATTAATACCGGATCGGCTGGTGGACTTTCAACCGAGCTTAATATCGGTGATATTATTGTATCGAAAGATGTTTTTTATCATGATGTTGATCTTACTGCGTTTGGTTATAAATCCGGACAAATGTCGGGTTGCCCTACTTCGTTTGCTGCTGATGAGGATTTTCAAGCATTAGCCAAAGCCTGTATCAAAAAACAAGGTGTTAATGCCGTTACTGGCTCCATAGGGAGTGGCGATGCTTTTATTAATGGTAAAAGTAATCTTGAACGAATTAAGCAAACTTTTCCTGAGGCGATTGCCGTCGAGATGGAAGCCGCCGCTATCGGTCATGTTTGTTGGTTATTTAAAGTTCCTTTTGTGGTGGTTAGAGCGATTTCCGATAATGGTGATAACGAGTCAGCGGTTGATTTTCAATCGTTTTTAAAATTAGCGGCTGCTCAATCATCAAAAATTGTTGAATCGATGTTAAGTGAACTCGCCTAAATAATAAACTGGTGTCAATGGTATTTGACACCAGTTAGCAACGTACAATCCTGAATTATACCTTAATTTTGTATAAGTCATACTGTTCAAAGAGTGGTTTTCGCCAACCAGATAAAATCTCCGGTGTATCACCTTTTTTATCCTTTATCCATTGCACATATTGATTGATCAATCGTCTTGAAAGAATTAATTCATAGTTAAGACCGGTTTGTGATGAAATCTTTTCAGCAATTCGCTTTAATAAATCAGCAGTATCTTTATAATTTGGGTAACTATTGATTCTTTGAATGGCGGGAATATTAGGTATTGGTTCTTGCAATATTGTCAAAATGGTCTGGCCATATAAACGCACTTCTTTTCCCTTCATGCCTAATTTATCTAACTCAGCTAAAGAGGTAGGTTGATAACGAGCGATTTTCCACAAAACCACTTCGTTAACAACAAAATTCAAAGCAATATCTTGAGTTTTGGCTAATTGATAACGCCAACATGCTAGTTTGGCTAATTGACCTAAACTGTTACCTTTTAATTGCCAGCTATTTTTTATATTTAAATAAGCATTTTGCGGTTCAAATGGTAGACACTTTCGCGCTATAAGATTTTGACACTCTTGATAAGCCGCATCTAGATAGTTATTTGATGTTAACTTAGATTTTAAAATATTCATTAATGGAAAAAGATATAACACATCATTAATCGCATAATCACACTGTTTATCAGTCAAAGGACGTTTTAACCAATCGGTACGTGTTTCACTTTTATCTAACTCAATGGCGAGATATTTATTAACTAAACTAGCGTAGCCACTACTAATTGGATTATCTAAAAACGAGGCTAGAATTTGGCTATCGATCACCGGAGTTGGCACACAATTAAAGGCATGGAGAAACACCTCAATATCTTCGCTACAAGAATGAAAATATTTTTCAATTTTAGGATTCGCTAAAATAGCCAAAAAATCCTGCCATTGGGTAATATTAAGCGGATCAATTAAAGCTGCATGTTGCCCATCAAAAACCTGTATCACGCCTAATTGAGGATAAAATGTTCGCATGCGAACAAATTCAGTATCTAAGGCGATAGCGCTACTATTTTCAATTTTCTGACAATAACTGGCTAACTCTTCATTACTGATAATAAATTGATAATTCAAAATATGATTCCTATTTAAGATAATCTATTCTACTGTCGTTTTTGGGGCAAAGGAGACATCGATTACGACAATTTCAGACCGCGTCATAAATCTTAGTGGTGGTCCACCAAATCCATAACCACAACTCACGATACTGGTAAAATGATGATTACTATCTTGATAAATTCCATAGCCATTTTTATACATCATTGCCACCAAAATATTGATGGGGAAAATTTGTCCGCCATGAGTATGCCCCGAAAGCATCAGATCTACATTTTGTTCGGCGACCTCATTAATATTTCGTGGTTGATGATCTAATAAAATGATTGGTTTCTCTGGCTGAGCAAACATAATCAAATCGGATAAAGAAGCTCGATTAACATCATAGCGAGATGAAGAAAAATCATCCCGCCCTATTAATGTAATACCCAACTCATCAAGATAAACAATGTCATCTTTTAAAACTTTTAAATTTGCTTGTTTAAATGCAGCAATGATATCTTCCTCACGATTATCGGTAGCATGAGTCCCTAAATATTCATGGTTGCCAAAAATAATATAATTACCATATTTTGACTGCAATTGTCGAAACTGTTTATCAAAACCTTTTTCTATGAAAGGTTTTAAACGTGCATCTAGAGTATCACCGGTTATCATAATAAAATCTGGTTTTAAGGCATTTACCTTTTCCACCATTTGTTGCATCATTTTACTAGAAGTATCTGCATTAATATGAATGTCGGAAAGTTGAACAATTCTTAAGTGGTCAATTTTAGCTGGTTTAGCAATCTCAACTTGATAATGGACTATTTGCGGATTTATCGCCATTTCATGACCAAAACAGAACAAAGCAACAACGGCAGTAATATAGCAGACCTTAAGCCATAAATGGGGTTTAAACTGTTTCTTACTAAGCCAATAAATCAGATCAAAAATAACGGTTATGAAAACACTACAAATTATTAAACCTGAAATGGTTATTAATAAAAGATGCAACCATGATGCTAAAAAATTATTGAATAATCGGGCAAAAGTTAACGATAATCCGGCAAAACAGATCGCAAGCCAATAGATAATCTGACAAAAACCGCTTAAATGAACATTAAACCAAAACTGCCAGCGTCTACCTAAATAGAATGAGATCAAAACACTAATAATAATTGTTGCCAAAATGGCTATAAAATCAACCAAAGTCATAATTATCCGAACAATCGAAGACAAAAAATGGTATGATAGCAGAATTAGATTCTTTAGTTCCAATAACTTTTATGCATACCAAAAAAGACCAGTTATTTTCAGCGCCGATCGATAAATTAGGCGATTGGACTTTTGATGAAAAAGTTGCCGAAGTTTTTCCCGACATGGTACAACGATCTGTCCCCGGTTATTCGAATATCATTTCAATGATAGGCATGCTTGCAGATAGATTTGTTCAACCCAATTCAATGATTTATGATTTGGGTTGTTCACTTGGTGCCGCAACGCTAGCAATTCGTCGTCAAATTAAACAAGATAATTGCCGTATTATTGCGGTTGATAATTCATTACCGATGGTCGAACGCTGTAAAAAACATATTGATGCTTATAAAGCAACCACACCTGTTGAAGTTATATGTGAAGATATTTGTAATATCAAAATGCAAAATGCTTCAATGGTAGTGCTAAATTTTACTTTACAATTTTTAACACCAGACAATCGGCAACGCGTTTTAAATAATATTTATCAAGCACTAATTCCTAATGGCATATTAGTTCTATCGGAAAAATTTAGTTTTAGTGATAGAACCGTCGATGAGTTACTATTTAATATGCATCATGATTTTAAACGCGCAAATGGTTACAGTGAACTTGAAATTAGCCAAAAACGTAATATGCTGGAAAACGTTATGCTTACCGACACTATTGAAACCCATAAGCAACGTCTAAACAACGCTGGATTTGAGCATGTAGACACATGGTTTCAATGTTTTAATTTTGGCTCCATCATTGCTATAAAATAACCTCCAGTTCTAATCTATTAACTAAGGAAAAAAGAATGATTGATTTTGGTGACTTTTACCAAATTATCGCAAAGAATAAACTTAAAAATTGGCTTGAAGTGTTACCGGCTCAATTAGCCAATTGGCAAAAACAAAATATTGATAATCGCTTCACTCAATGGATCAATAGTATTAAACATCTACCGGCGATTACGCCTTTGCAAATCGATTTGCGCAGCAGCGTAACGGCAAAAACAGAGCAACCTCTATCTGAAGGCGAACAGCAACGCATCACCCAATTATTAAAAACCATGATGCCATGGCGTAAAGGACCGTTCCATCTTTATGGTGTGGATATCGATACCGAATGGCGTTCGGATTGGAAATGGGAAAGATTGGTTGATCATCTTGAGGATCTACAAGGTAAAACTGTTCTCGATGTCGGTTGTAATAGTGGTTACCATTTGTGGCGAATGGTTGGTGCTGGCGCTAAACTGGCGGTAGGCATTGATCCAATGGCACTTTACTTATGCCAGTTTGAAGCAATTCGCAAACTTTTAGGTAATGATCAACGGGCTCACTTGTTACCTTTAGGTATTGAAGAGTTACCTAAACTCAAAGCATTTGATACGGTTTTTTCCATGGGCGTATTATATCATCGCCGATCGCCGCTTGATCATCTGTTTCAATTGAAAGATCAGTTAGTTGAAGGTGGTCAACTCGTGCTCGAAACCTTAGTTATTGAGGGAACTGAACATCAAGCTTTAATGCCAGGTGAACGTTATGCACAAATGCGAAATGTCTATTTTATTCCATCGGTACCCACAATGCTAAATTGGTTACATAAATGTGGTTTTAAAGAGATAAATATGGTTGATATATCGAAAACCAGCTTGGATGAACAACGTAAAACCGCATGGATGGAATCTGATTCATTAGCTGAATTTCTGGATCCTAACGATTTATCGAAAACGGTTGAAGGTTATCCTGCTCCAATGCGAGCAGTATTTGTTGCCAAAAAATAATAGATTCCATTGGCTTAAAGTGGCGGTAATCTCTGTTTTCCTAGGTCTTATTAAGGTGAAAATTAACACATTAGTTTTTTTACAATAATAGGTAATTAACTAAATCCCTATTCAGATTACCGTAATAAAGTGACTAACTGTAAAAGATAGCGGTACTTTTTATCTTAAATTAGTTGATTTAATTTAATAACGGGCGTCAAGCCCGTAATAACACTTATTATTATTCTATTAATCTATTATTGTTCTATTAACGTTAATTTAGCAATAACCGGGATATGGTCACTGACTAATGGCCACTTTATCCCCCGCCACTGCTCGCCATTATTGGGTATCACTAATGTTTCCACGTCCCAAACTTGATTGCGACTAGTGAATAGATGATCTAAATCAAGACCAGGATTTCCCGCAGGCCAAGTGCGAGAATCAACATTATCTTTTTTAACTAAGTTCCAATATTTTTGAAACTCTTTGATAACTCTATCATTGGCAACTGAGTTGAAATCACCCATTAATAACATAATACCGGATGCAAGATTAGGAAACTCATCATCTAAATCAAGGTCATCAAAAACAATACTATTAATAAACCTAGCCTGAGCCATTCTTACCTCGTCTTCTTCATGCCAATCGAAATGGGTATTAAACACATATAGTGGTGAATCAAAACCGTGAACAGTAATCTTACTTAGCATTAAAGCTCGTTGTTCAAAGTTGCCTGAAGGTAATGGAAAAACTTTGGTCTTTTCAATAGGATATTTAGACAATATAGCATTACCATAATTGCCATTATGCATACTGGTTGCCTTACCAAAGACGTAATACATACCAGTTTTTTCGGCAATTACTTTAGCCTGATCCTGACCATCACTGCGTGTGGTATTTTGATCAACTTCTTCTAAGGTAACAATATCTGCATCCATTGCTTTTATAGCGTCAGCAATTAAATTTAAATCAACTTTATGCTTTCTTAATCCTCCAGCTATATTAAAGTTAGCAATGGTAATCGAGGGCCTATCTTTAATTGCATATACTTTATTAGGTGATGCACTATATTGAGTTTTAACTAAATCTTCTGATGCATAACTATACGAAACAAAAGAAAAAAAACAAATAATACTGAGTAAAAAACTGCCTCTTTTCATAAAAGAATCCTTAAATTATGGAAGTATGCATTAATTCGAAAGTATGTTTATCATTTATAACATTATAATAGTGAGACATCTAAAAGTTTACTCACCAGTAGTTAAGTTAACTTGATGATTTTTAGTAGAATAGAAACGGCAAAAGCTATATCTTTCTCATATAGCTTTTGCTCAACTAAAATTATTTATTATTGATAATCATCTGAACCGGATAGTGATCGGAATATTTATCGGTAAAATCATCTTTTAACACCTTAACATCAATCACATTATTTTTAAGCGGTGGAGAAACGTAAATATAATCATAACGTAAAGGCACTGATGCTTGATCATAAAATACCTTAGTAGGTGCTGTTGAGATAAATTCTTTATGTTTTAACTTTAAAGCATCAATATATCCAGCATCAAGCAGGTTTTGCTGTACAGTATAACTTAATTGTCCATTGACCAAATTTTCCAGAATTGGTCTTTTCTTCTGTTTTTCCTTAATGTCTTCTAATAGTGTACTTTTATCATAGTCAGCTTTATCAGCGGGTGAGAAAGAGTTCAAATCACCGGCAATTATCCATTTTCCGTTAGGATCACGGCTGTATTTGATTGAATCAATAATTAAATTGATTTCATCAATCCGTTTAGCTGTCCAGAAAGGATTCATATGAGTGATCACAAAATGATAATTACCGACATCTGCAAATAGTGCACCATGCCATAAGTTATCGACTACTTTATTCACATTAACGATAGGATATTTTGAGGTAATAGCAACGGGAAAAAAAGCCGGATCATCTGGAGATTCTTTTAAAAGTACCGCATATTTATGGCCATAACCAGCTGCAAATTTTTCAAGCTTTTCACGAGTAAAGAAATTCATCTCCTGCCATGCAATGATGTCAGCATCTTGTGCTTTCGCCCAATCGATATATTGCTGTTTACCTTCACTTTCATCTAATTTCATGCCGTTATAAACATTATAACTGATGATTTTAAGCTGCTTAGCCTCATCAAGTGACGCATAAGCACTTGAAGTACAAAGAATGATCCCACCTAGCAATGCAGCAATTTTTAATTTTGTTTTATTCATAAGATACTCCCTTCATTGATTGACTCATCATAAATATTATATTGATTAGCAGTAAATCATACTTTTTTTTATAATTTATGTGATTTATATCAATAAAATCATTTACAAATAGTGCTAATTAGTAACAGCGTAGACAAAATATATTTATTTAAGAACAATTTTTTTAAGAAAAAAGGCACCTAATTATTCAATTAGGTGCCTGATATAATATATAATTAATCAATCAATATATGGCCATATTATTCATTAATAAGCAGATTTACTTGTTCGACATCTCTAAATGCTGAGTCAATTTCTCTAATCGCTAACCTATAAGTATAATTTGGGTCGTTTTCTTCAGTGCATTTGTTATCAGTATTATTTCTTTTTTTGTAAGTATCCGTAGAGATTATTTGATTATGTAATTTAGTAAACTCTTCTCCCTTTAAGGTAAAAAGGTTGTTCCAATCAGCTAGATGTTGTTTCACAAATTCTCGTCCCTCATCACATTTAATATCAGCTATATTGATATTGGGAACAATATGTTTAGTTAAATCAGCATATTTTTTAGGTTGATTTGGAAACTGTAATGTTTTGAGTTCTTCGTCAGTTTTAGCTAGATATTCAATGAAATCAGCTTCACGAAATAATTTATACCTTATTGGAGCTGAAGTACTTTTTTCAACGTTTATTTGATCTGGCAATTTATCATTTATACCATAACTCCATGCTACACCATATTTACCATAATATCTTTCAATAAATACATCATTAATTATGTTAACTGGAAGTTCTATATCCCAAGGCTCGCCATTGATAGTCACTTGGAAAGTCTTAACGTTTTTTAGCATTTCGTTGTGCCTTGTTTGACCCTTAGTAGAATAATAGGCTTGATACATATAATAGTTAGATTGGGTTGGATTGATAAATCCATCATTATATGATTTTGTAGGTTTAACTATGAAGTTTAATGATTGACCATTATAAGTTAACTGATGTTTACCATATTCAAAGGTATGCTTAACGCTTGATTTGGCAGGAATTACTAACTCATTACCATCAATCGATACTTTTATTTCCTTATCTGTTGGATTATCTATGAGTCGACTTATAGCGTCTCCACTAGTGCTTGATTCGAAACAACCAACCAAAGAAATGCTACAGGCTAATAGCATAGAATATTTAAATCTTTTCATCACATCCATTTATTCAATATATATTAAAGTATGTAAATTTTATCATGAGAAATGGATAAAGTTAATGAAATAATAGCAGGCATAAATTTGATTATCAGAATTTATGCCTTTTATGATTATATTTTGTTCCTTCGAAAAGGAGTTGTTTACATTTATTTAATGATGTAAAAATGAATATCTCGTGTTTGATCTAAAATTTGATCTAATTGACGAAATGCTGGGTAATAAGTTTGTTCTGGATCGACCTCTTTAGGGCAAAGTTTTTGGGAATTTCTTAATTCAACTCTACCTTTATCACCGCCTAATTCTTCATACTTACTGGCAAAATCGTTACCTGTTAATGTAAATAGTTTTTGCCAATTAGCTAATGTTTCTGCTAAGTATTTTTTACCTGGCTCACATTTAATTCCATCCAGATTAATTGTCGGGAACACATATTGATTAATTTCAGTCAATTTAACTGGCTCGTTAGGGAAGCTTATATCATCTTCTAAACCATCTTCTTTAAGATAATTCATATATTCGTGTTGACGATAAACTTTAGTTTTACGAACTTGATAAGCCTGATTACTGTTAATTCTTTCAGAAACTTCTTCAGGCATCTCTTGGTCAATATTATAGTCCCATCGGTTATCTTCGTCTTCAATGAAAACATCATTAATAACTTTTACTGGGTACTCAATCTCTTCTTTTTTACCATTCAAAATGACAGTGACCTTATTAAGCGTTTTTTCATACATCTTATCATAAGCTTCATCGGTGGTATTGTCGGTTGCATAGATAAAAGTATGGAACATATAGTTGCTTTGGGTCGGATTAATAAAACCACTACCAGAAAATTTTGCTGGTTTGACAACAAAATTAATCGTCTGATTGTTATAGGCTAAACTATGCTTACCATATTCGAAAGTATATGAAGTTTTAGAGTTAGCGGGAATGACTAATTCTTTACCATCAATGGCAATGACAATTTCATTAGCAGTAGGATTATCAATCACCCGCTCAACTGACGTTGAACCACCAAAACAGCTACAGAGCGTAAAACCGCAAGCAAATAAAGCGGAATATTGTATTTTTTTCATCACATTCAATTATTATTTTATAACTAAGGGATGCTAATTCTATCATGTTAAAAATTATAATAAATAAATAATTAAACTTTTAAGTATTTTGATAAAAATTATCAAACATTGGTTTAACCGCAACCATTTAATAGCTTTATACAATAGATAAAAATATCCTAACAGTGTCAGTGATGAGGATATTTTTAACCGATTAATTATTGTTGTGGCCAGATAAAGCGCCCTTTGGCATCAGGATCTTGATTAATAAATTTTTTAAGTGCATCGGATTGGTAAAGTTGTTTCACATCTTGTGCCCATTTAGTATTTAAATTCTCTTTCTTAACCACAACCATTAATTCAAGATTCGCCGTTAACTTTTCCTGAACTAAAACATTATCCGCCGGAATGTGACTTAACCATGCAATTCCGCCAGGCATTATGGCGTAATCTACTTCATTGAGTGTTCTTGGCATCATTTCAGATAATATTGCTTTAAACTTCAAATGATATTTATTTTCGTCAATAGCATTTAAATCTAAAATACCTGCATTATTTCCGGGCTTTAGGGTGATCCAATGCAAACTTTGCAACAATTGTAAAGCGCGCGCTTGATTTGCAGGATCATTCGGTATCAGGATAGTCTGCCCATCGGCAATCTCATTGATTGAACGATGATTTTGGGAAAAAAGCGCCGCAGAAATAGAAGGAATGTGGACTAAAGAGACCAGATCGTTTTTAGTCTCTTTATTATAGACATCAAGATAAGATTGATGTTGTGCGGCATTAAGATCAATACTCCCCTCAACTAAAGCGGTATTCGAATCTCTTAAGGAACTGAAATTCACTAAGCGAACCTTATAACCTTGCTTTTCTAATGCGGGCTTAATCACTTTTTCCATCATGATGTTGTGCATACTGGGGGGTAAACCAACCACAATTTCCTTTTTATCTTGTTGAGTAGTTTGGTTTGAGTTTGACTTATTGTCACACCCCTGCAATATAAATCCCAACAGCATGAATAAATAAATATATTTTTTCATAATCACTCCCTATCAAGCTAGATTAGTTTTCCTGATTGATAAACTAATTCTACTATTGTGTGATGACATTATAGTTGTGAATAAGCTATCGAGATAATACGAAAAAATTATATCGATATTCATATTAGATATATATTATGCAACCAATCATTAGTTTTAATGGTAGCTATTTGTTTAAAACAATTTTCATATTGATTTTTCATGCAAGTTTTCCTTCAGCCATCTCACAAAAGCCCTAACTTTAGGATTGCGTTGCTTGTTAGCCGAAACCACATAGTAATGTTGTTTACAGTCTAATGTCATATTGGGAAACGGCATGATTAATTCACCTGAAGCAAGATAATTGTTGACTATATTTTTTCTTCCCATAGCGATTCCCGAATGATTAACTGCTGCAAGGATAGCTAAATCAAATCTATCAAACAACATTTTAGGTAAATCTTCAAAATCAATATCAAGATTATAATGCTTTCCCCAAGATTGCCATTCATCTAAGTTAGAATCATACCGCCACGCTTGATTATCGTGTAAAATGAGACAATGTTTCAGATTTTCAACACATTGATTAAGTTGATATTGTTCAGCATATAAAGGGCTACATACCGGCACAATGGTTTCATTCATTATAGGATAAACATCCAAATCCTCATGTTGCAAATCATCATAATAAATCGCTAAATCAATACTATGGCGATTAAAATTAACAACTCCATTGCCGGTTAAAATATTCAATGTAATATAAGGATGTTTTTTGTTAAATTCGGATATTCTCGGCACTAGCCATTCTTTTGCGAAGGAAGGGCGTGAATAAATAGTTAGTTGTCCTATCAACTCTTGACTCTTGATTTCAAATATCTCTCTATTTAGTATTGCTAAAGATTTTTTTAAAATATTAAATAGATTCTCACCATCTTGAGTTAATTCAATACGGCGATGAAAGCGAGTAAACAGCTTAAAGTTGAGTTCTTCTTCGAGTTTGTTAATTTGATGGCTAACCGCACTTGGAGTAATGCAAAGCTCTTCGGCTGCACGAATAAACGAACAGTAACGTGCAGCTGCTTCAAAGGTGTGAAATTTAGCTAACTGATATCCTGAAATCAATCGATTATTGGTAATAAGACGGTCATCATCAAACATTGTACTTCCTTATCTAATTTTTGCTAGTTAACTACAAATAATAAATTAAATACAACTATTTATTAATGGATTCATTTTGGGAAACTTAATACATCTTTAACCGAACTAAGCTCATGTAAACATGATTAATTATCGTTTGTCAGTAATTTATTCATAAAATCTAATATCTCCGGATTTGCTACTTTAACTAAAAAAGAAAATATTATGGATTTACAAATTTGGACTTTAGGTGTTTTAATTTCAAGTATTTTATTAATTGTAACAAGTATAATCAAATTTAAACTTCATCCATTTTTAGCTTTATTATTATCCAGCTTTTATGTTGGTGCATTAATGGGCATGAAGCCATTAGATATGATTACTTCCATCGAGGATGGTATTGGTGGCACATTGGGCTTTTTAGCTGCGGTAATTGGCCTAGGTACTATTTTAGGTAAAATGATGGAAATATCAGGAGCCGCCGAGCGTATTGGTATCACCTTACAACAATGTCGCTGGTTATCACCTGAAGTTATTATGGTATTAATTGGCATGATTTGCGGTATAACTTTATTTGTTGAAGTTGGGGTTGTACTCTTAATTCCATTGGCATTTTCAATAGCTAAAAAAACTAAAACTTCATTATTAATGCTTGCAATTCCATTATGTACGGCATTAATGGCGGTTCATTGCATTGTTCCCCCTCACCCTGCTGCATTATATGTAACTAAGGCATTAGGCGCTGATATTGGCAGTGTAATTTTATATGGATTAATTTTAGGTGTAATTGCGTCATTAGTTGGAGGTCCACTGTTTTTAACTATCATCAAAAAAGAAATTCCGTTTAAAGCAGTACCGGAACAATTTGCTGATCTAAAGGTAAGAAACGAAGATGAATTGCCGTCATTGGCTACCACGCTATTTACTGTTTTATTACCCATTTTTCTCATGTTAATTAAAACCACAGCTGAGTTAAATATGGATAAAGACACATCTGTTTATGCTGTTTTAGAATTTATCGGTAACCCGATTACTGCTATGTTTATTGCAGCTTTCGTTGCTTATTATATGTTGGGTTTAAGACGTGAGATGAAAATGACAGACTTACTCAGCAAAACGGAAGATTGTTTTTCATCAATCGCCAATATTCTTTTGATTATCGGTGCTGGCGGTGCCTTTAATGGTATCTTAAAAGCGAGTGGTTTAAGTGATAACTTGGCCAATATTTTATCCCATTTAGATCTGCATCCAATTTTGTTGGCATGGCTAGTAGCGATAATTTTGCACGCTGCCGTAGGTTCGGCAACAGTAGCCATGATGGGAGCCACAGGAATCGTGTCACCAATGCTTGGGCTTTATCCTAATATCAGTCCGGAAATAATGACTCTAGCCATTGGTTCTGGTGCTATCGGCTGCACAATCGTTACCGATTCACTATTTTGGCTAGTTAAACAATATTGTGGCGCAACAATGACTGAAATTTTTAAATATTACACTACGGCAACCTTTATTGCATCACTGGTTGCCTTAATGGGAATATTTTTATTATCCAATTTTATCTAAGTGTTTTTCAAGGAGCGAATATGAATCAAATAGAGATAAAAAAACTTAGTAGCGATAAGCCATTAATAGAAGATTTAATTAAGCTTAAACCATGCAGTTGGTTTAACCCCAATACCACCAGTGTCGAGGTAGCGCTTCCTTATGTAGGACTTGATCAGACAGATATAAGCAAAGCGAGTGAACGTTTAACACGTTTCGCACCCTATTTAGCCTTAGCTTTTCCTGAAACATCGGCAACTAAGGGAATTATCGAATCACCACTAGTCGAAATTAAACAGATGAAAAAAGCCTTGGAAATTAAGTTTGCTATAACCATTCCCGGGCAGCTTTACTTGAAAAAAGATAGTCATTTACCAATATCCGGTTCGATCAAAGCTCGAGGTGGTATTTATGAAGTTTTAACTCATGCTGAAAAATTAGCCATTGAAAATGGTTTATTATCGGAAGATGATGACTATAGTCAGCTATTTTCCGAAAAATTTAAACAGTTTTTTAGTCAATATAGTATTGCTGTTGGTTCAACCGGCAATCTTGGTTTATCCATTGGGATAATGAGTGCCAAACTTGGATTTAAAGTCAGCGTGCATATGTCTGCTGATGCCCGAGAATGGAAAAAACAGAAGTTGCGAGAACATGGGGTTAATGTTGTCGAATATGAACAAGATTATGGCGTCGCGGTTGAACAAGGCCGGAAAGCCGCCCAATCTGATCCAACATGTTTTTTTATTGACGATGAAAATTCTACTACTCTATTTTTAGGATATTCTGTTGCCGGAGAACGCTTAAAACATCAATTTGAAGAGCAAGGCATCAAAGTTGATAAAGATCATCCACTGTTTGTCTATTTACCATGCGGTGTAGGTGGTGGACCTGGCGGAGTTGCCTTTGGTTTAAAGATGGCATTCGGTGATAATGTACACTGTATTTTTGCCGAACCAACACATTCGCCATGTATGTTTTTAGGAGTTTATACTGGTTTACATGACAAAATCTCGGTACAAGAGATCGGAATTGATAATATTACTGCAGCCGATGGCTTGGCGGTAGGTCGACCGTCAGGTTTTGTTGGACGGGCGATGGAACGTCTGTTAGCTGGATATTATACCTTGTCTGATCAAGATATGTATGATTTGTTAGTATTACTTGATAAAACTGAAAATATTCAACTTGAACCATCTGCCCTAGCAGGTATGCAAGGTCCAGTTATCGTAACTAACAATTCGGAATATTTACAACGAATGCAATTCACACCTCAGCAATTACAAAATGCAACTCATTTAGTATGGGCAACTGGCGGTGGAATGGTACCGAAAGAAGAGATGCAAAAATATTTAAAATTAGGAAGAATTTAACTACGCTTACTGACAAATATCCTCATAATATTTGTCAGTAAATTAAATGTTCTCTATTGCGCTTACTTAAAGTGCACCGACGATACGATGTGGTGTATATAGCTCCTCTAGATAAGCAATATCTTCCTGAGTTAAACAAACCTGCAAAGCCCCAACCGCATCATCTAAATATTGCGCTTTAGTTGCACCGATTATTGGTGAGGCAACTCCTTTAGCAAATTGCCATGCAAGTGCAATTTGTGTCATGGTAACAGCATATTTTTTGGCAATTTCATTCACTCTTTTCACTATGGTCATGTCAATTGGTTGGGTACTATCGTATTTGGCAATAGCAGTTTTATCAGTCTGACTACGTAAAGTATCAGTCTGCCATTCTAAACGGCTAAGTCTACCCGCCGCTAATGGACTATATGGGGTTAATGCAACATTGAATTGCTTACAGACAGGAATTAATTCTCTTTCATCTTCGCGATATAATAAATTATAGTGATTTTGCATCGAAACAAATGGCGTCCAACCATTTTGTTTAGCGGCTAATTGCATATTATAAAATTGATAACCATACATTGCCGAAGCACCTAATGCGCGTACTTTTCCTACTTTTACTAGCTGGTCTAATGCTGCCATGGTTTCTTCAATAGGCGTACTGTAATCAAAACGATGAATAATGTATAAATCGACATAATCGGTAGCTAATCGTTTAAGCGAAGCGTCGATTTCTCTTGCAATTGCTTCTTTAGATAGATGTCCTTCGTTAAAATAGACTTTCGTAGCTAATATTACCTTATCTCGCGCAATGTTGCGCTTTAATGCTCGTCCAACATATTCCTCACTGGTACCACTTGAATAGGTGTTAGCAGTATCGATAAAATTAATCCCTAGATCTAAAGCATGTTTAATAATGGTTTCACTTTGATCTGGATTAAGCGTCCAATCATGCATTTTACTTGCCGGATCGCCAAAGGTCATACATCCTAAGCAGAATCGTGAAACTTCAATATCAGAATTACCTAATTTTATATAATCCATACAACTACTCCTCGCTATCTAATAAAAGTTTAAATAACCTAGTAAATTGATAAAATTCAATTTGGATAATATTATTTTAAAGATAACTTTTATTGAGATAAACATGCTATTCATTTATAGTATCATGAATTAAATTCAATAATTTATCCTAGTATGTATAACTATAATGAACTAAATTATTTTATTACTATCGCTGAAGCAAAAAGTTTTATAGGGGCGGCTAAATCCTTGGGTGTTTCGTCATCTGCATTAAGTCATAGTATGCGAAATTTAGAAACTCGCTTAAATCTAAGGCTGTTCAATCGTACCACACGAAGCTTATCATTAACTGAAGCAGGCGAACAACTTTATAAACAACTCGCCCCTTTATTCAAACAAATCAATGAAGAAGTCAATGCCCTAGACGATTATTTGCATACGCCATCAGGTACAATCAGAATAAATGCCTCAAATATTGCCATTGAAAATTTTATTTATCCTAAATTAAGTCAATTTTCATTACGCTATCCTCAGATTAAGATAGAAATTCAATGTGACAACAATTTAGTTGATATTGTCAAAGAAGGATTTGATATGGGGTGTCGTATTGGTAATGACCTTGCCAAAGAAATGATCGCGGTAAAAATATCCGATCCTTTACGAATGGTTTTAGTTGCCAGTCCTGACTATTTAAAACAGAGAAATGAACCTCAACAGATCAGCGATTTAGATGAGCATCTATTAATTGGCAAAAAGGTCTCAACTCAATATGGAATAGAATCAATTTGGCAATTTTTTGATAAAGGTAATACTATTGAATATCACCCCGCTTGCCACTTCTCCATCAATAATCATCTAAGAAAACAGGCGACATTAGATGGCTTAGGTATTAGTTGGATTGGTTATCCTGATGTACAACATGAATTAGCCTCAGGACAATTAATAGAATTATTAAGCGAATATTCAATTACTTATGAACCATTTTATATTTATTATCCTAGTCGCAAAGGCCATTCCAATGTCTTTAAATTAGTGTTAGATGCACTAAGGGGTTAATTGATTTAAGCGTTATATCTGTAATGCAGTATTAACGGCCTAATTATTTCCTTATCAATTCGTTAATTACATTATTGATATAATGATTATTATACTTAAAATTATCTTTTATGTCCTTCAGCACCTTATAGCAAAACCGGTAACGCTCTATTTTTTTCAAACTATTCTACGATTAAATCGTAACTCACACCTTAATCATTAAAAAGTCAAAAGTCATAAAGAAAAAAGATTATATGGACAACCATCTTCCATTTCCAATTTCATCTGTTTTTCAATAGGGAACATTTGTGCTGAACCCGGAACTTTATCAAAGTTATCTTTTAAATAACGACATAATACCCCGATTTTCTTTTTCTCTTCCGTGGTTAATTCATCGATTAAATCTTCATTTTCAGTAAAAAAAAAGGATTTCTCTTTTCGAAGAGCATAAAAACAACAAATATTGTTAAATAAACTCCAATTATCTAGAGCATCTTCCTTCAGTGAACTTAAGTATAATCTAAAATATTTGACCATCAATTGATAAGGATGTTCTTTATTTTTAAGATAGGACATCATTCCTGTGAAATTCATAATAAAACTATGGTACCCCATATTAAATTCCTCTGGCGTAAAATAGTCACCTTCACCTTTCAAATAGGCAATAATTTCATTATTATTCAATGCTTGCTCAAAATCACCTTTCATGGGAACTCCTCCTTGGTTTGATACCATTGGTAAAGATATTTCAGGAAACATACATTTAGATATAGATATAGATATAAATTTAATATTAGCTTAGCGGTGGAATTTAATCATCACTAATAATTAAAAATTGGCGAGTTTTTTGAATAATAAAAAGTATCTGGTGATACCTTCATCACCTTGCAACCTTTAGATATATGGTAAATATTTTTCAGTTTAATTTTATAAGTTTTGTTTCTCTAACAAATCAAAACAATCTTGAGCGTTAAATGGTTGCGTTAAATCTAATGCCATCACAGAATCTATATATTCTTGTGGTGGTTTATAATAATGATCCCTTATATAATGGAGGATAAGACCTGGTGACGCATAATATTGATTAGTCACTTGTGATGGAATTAATAATTCGCAAAATCCTAGAGGTATTCTTCCAGGTAAATTTCTCTTCTTATTTATATAAGGTAGGAAAATAGATTCTTTACATAAATTACAAGGAGTATTACATCTTATCGTATTACATGTATAATCATAAACATCGTCGTTGCTTATAATTTCTGTGAGTTTTTCAATGAATTCTGGTTCTGTATCGCCCATTTCATAAAAATGTTCAGAAGAAAGCCAACCAATATTGACAATCATTTCTAGCGGTTTGTTCACATAGTAATTATAGTATGTATGATCTTTAAAATACATATCGTCAAAATTGTAACTAAAATGTGTTTGATCTTTAAAATACATATTTTTCACCTCTTATACCTCGTGCATGCAGCCCATTGGACCCACCCCATATTAGGTTTGAGTAAAACTCTCAACTCCGTGGGTTGTGCTACAACCATTGAATTTCTATAAATTATCAGACCTTTAGGAACATCTAAAATATAATTAGGTATTTTTGATCTAGGTAGCCACGGTGTCAGTCATTTTATATCATATTATATATAAGGATTATGTTTCAGCTAATTTTATTAAACCTTCCCAATCACCTCTTTCTATTAACTGACCTGTGATATCCTCTTTTTAATATCACTCTTTCGGTAAAAAATAATCACTATTCCTAAAAGAACAATTTGGTCGAGTCCGTACGTTATAGCCAAACTGGTAACGCAATGTTTTTTTTAGAAAATTATTCTGCAATAAAATCGCAACTCACACCTTAATCATTAAAAAGTCAAAAGTCATAAAGAAAAAAGATCATATGGGCAACCATTTTTACGAGTAAACCCAAATTGTTTCTCTATAGGGAACATTTGTGCTGCACCCGGGACTTTATCAAAATTTTCTTTTAAATAACGATATAATACTCCTATTTTCTTTTTCTCTTCTGCGGTTAATTCATCGATTAAATCTTCATTTTCAATCAAAAAATAGCGATTTTTTTTTCGAAGAAAATAATAAGAAGCAATATTACTAAATAACATCCAAGCATCTAAAGCATTTTCTTCAACTGTATTAAGGTATAATCTAAAATATTTGACCAACAGTTCAAACGGGGTTTCTTTCTCTTCAAGATAGGCTAGCATTCCCTGCCAATTAATTAACTCATTATGATATCCCATGTTAAATTCCTCTGGCGAAAAATACTCACCTTCACCTTTGAAAAAAGCACTAATTTCATTGTTGCTCAATGCTCGTTCAAATTTACTCATTATGGTCACTTCTCCTTGGTAAAATGATACTGTTGAGGATTTTTATGACAAAAAAGTATCTCTAATATGCTTATCAGCTTGCAAGTTCTAGGTTTATTTTAGATGTTCACTTGCGGGTTAAAACATAAGCATTACCGCTTTGGGATAGATGCAACACTTTATAGACAAAGCGGCAACACTCTGTTTTTTTAAACTATTCTCCGATTAAATCTGAACTTGTATACCTAATAACTAAAAAGAAAGAAAGTCATATGAACAATTCCGTTTTTTCAATACTTCTATCTGCTCATCAAAAGGCTTCATTTCAGCTATATCCTCTAATGGGAGTTTATCAAAATTTTCTCTTAGATAACGAAATAATACTCCGATTTTCTTTTTCTCTTCCACAGTTAATTCATCGATTAAATCTTCATTTTGCGTTAAAAAATAGGAATTATCACTTCGAAGAAAATAATAACAAGCAATATTTCTAAATAAACTCCAAGCATCTAGAACATCTTCCTTAAGTGAACTTAAGTATAATCTAAAATATTTGACCAACAGTTGATAGGGATATTCTTGCTTTTTAAGATATCCCATCATTCCCATAAAATTATTTATAAAATTATGATTTCCCCTAATCATTTCCCATGGCGCAAAATAGTCACCTTCTCCTTTCAAATAGGCACTAATTTCATTATTTTTTACTGCTTGTTCAAAATCACCTTTCATGGGAACTCCTCCTTGGTTTGATACCATTGGTAAAGATATTTCAGGAAACATATATTTAGATATAAATTTAATATTAGCGAGTTTTTTGAGTAATAAAAAGTATCTGGTGATACCTTCATCACCTTGCAACCTTTAGCTATATGGTGAATATTTTTCAGTTTAATTTTATAAACTTACTGATAACTTATGTTCACTTGCGGGTTAAAACATAAGCATTACCGTTTAGAATTTGTAATTAGATTCAACACTTTATAGCCAAAGCGGTAACACCATGTTTTTTTAAACTATTTTCCGATTAAATCCGAATTTATATACCTTATAATTAAAAAGAAAAAAGATCATATGGGCAACCATTTTTACGAGTAAACTCAAATTGTTTATCTATAGAGTACATTTGTGCTGAACCTGGGACTTTATCAAAATTTTCTCTTAAATAACGACATAGTATCCCAATTTTCTTTTTCTCTTCCGCAGTTAATTCATCCATTAAATCTTCATTTTGCGTTAAAAAATAGCGATTATTTTTTCGGAGAAAATAAAAACAATTAATATTTCTAAATAAACTCCAAGCATCTAGAGCATCTTCCTTAAGTGAACTTAAGTATAATTTAAAATATTTGACCATCAATTGATAAGGATGTTCTTTATTTTTAAGATAGGATATCATCCCTGTGAAATTCATGATATAACTATGATATCCCATACACCCTTCCTCTGGCGAAAAATAGTCACCTTCACCTTTCAAATAGGCAATAATTTCATTATTGTTTACTGCTTGCTCAAAATCACCTTTCATGGGAACTCCTCCTTGGTTTGATACCATTGGTAAAGATATTTCAGGAAACACACATTTAGATATAAATTTAATATTAGCTTAGCGGGGGAATTTAATCATCACTAATAATTAAAAATTGGCGAGTTTTTTGAATAATAAAAAGTATCTGGTGATACCTTCATCACCTTGCAACCTTTAGATATATGGTAAATATTTTTCAGTTTAATTTTATAAGTTTTGTTTCTCTAACAAATCAAAACAATCTTGAGCGTTAAATGGTTGTGTTAAATCTAATGCCATCACAGAATCTATATATTCTT
>NZ_QGLR01000010.1:0-228581 GCF_003202655.1 Gilliamella apicola
CAGACCACAATTGAACTCCACCGCACTGGTTCGGTAAAGCCGCTGCCAAACAAAAGGGAACTGGCTAAATAGGGTATCATCAACTAAGGTTAATAGCTCTTCACCGGTTAACATTGATACCGGATCGAGGTTTGTTGAATGGCTGTTTCCTGTCGCATTTGGTTTTTCATGTAGCGTTTCCGGGGCGGTGTTACTTATATTATTATTTCTGTTTAATGTTACGCCGCTTTCATCTTTGCCTGCATTCGTTACTACGTTAACTCGTTTCGTTTCTAATCCGATCGCTTCGGCTGTTGAACCGCCTACATTTTCCACTATAGCCTTTTGTTCATTTGCGTTAAAAAATTCAATAAAACGTTCAGGAAGCGAACCAACTATTTCCGCAGTAGTTGCTTTTTCAACTGAAGTTTTGGTTGATATAAAATTCTTGCCTTTTTCCAGTAAATTAGCGGTGGTTCGACTGATTGCTGAAGAAGAGGCTCGTAAAACGCTCTTAGCAATAGGGAGCGCTTTACCTATTACATAACATTCGGCAAAAAACTGTGCCACATCAACGGCAAAATCAAAAAAATCTTTACCCAATAAATAAGCTTTATCATTTGGCGACTGTATTTCATACCAATACTCAAGGGCGGCCGTGATAATATACAGATATACTTCATCTTGAACAAAAAAATAGATGTCTTTTATTTCGTTTTCTGTTTTTGGCGGTTCTGATGGCTCTTGTGTTTGGTATGATGACAGACACGATTCCAATAATTTCTTGCCTGCACCCTGCGCAATTGCTGGACTCATTGGGGTATATTGTGAACCCAATATGGCGGCATGGTGAGTGGTGAGATTCCATCCATCGATAACAGGTTTTTCAGCTTTTTTGGCTACTTCTACCCCGCGATCCACAACCCCCTCAAAAAAATCACCACCAGTTACCGTTGCTAATGGGTTTTCGGTTGATCTAGGATTATTTTCAATTCGTTCAACAACTTTAGCCATAGCTTTATCAAAGATTTGCCACCGTTGCTCATGAACATTGTCCCATTCGGATTCTAAAAATTTAGATAAATGTTGAATAATACGTTTATAACCATTTAGCCACTCATCAACTTGTTGTTGATTTGTAAAGGGGTCGATACGAACATAATAACGCTTGCCGGGTTGACAGCCATCAATAACGGCTTGGCCGTTATCATCCAATTCAAATGGGATTGCATTTTTTTCATCGGGAGAATATTCGGTATAAATCTGGTAATCATTTTCATCGAAAACTTCTTTTTCTAATTGCGGCAAAAGTTGCCCTTTCAAGTTACCGACTTTAATAAATCGTTGACTACTAGGCTGTTTGTCCTTCTTTTCAGGCACACTGAAAAATACAGAGGTTGAGAGTTCAAATCCATATTGAATAATAATCTGTTTATTTAAAGGACACTGTGCAGTTATTCCACTTGCTTGCCCATGACGTCTAAACTGATATATCTCACTTAAAATTCTCGAAGCCTTTTGCCCTCGCGTTTCACTGAGCTTATCATTTAATGCTAATATCTGAATACTGCTTGCCACGCCACTTTCTTGTAATTTCTTTTTATATTTATCGTGAACAGAGTGGTCGATATCGTCTAAAATACGAGAGAAACGTGCTAAGACTGGCTGTAAAACTTCTTGTTTTAGATTCTTTTTATCCATATTTTATATCTCTGTGAGGTACTGAGTTTTTATAATGTGTATTTAATTAGCTGTTGAATCGCTTTACTTACGCCGTTTTCACCCTTTTCAATAACAAGATGCGATAATAGATGTACTAGCTTTTTATGTATAATCTCCTCATCAAATTGAAAATAGTAAGTTGGATACTCTTCCTGCAAACATTGGATAATATTATCAATTAAAGGTGTCTTATTTTTTTGCAATAGATAATCGATAAGTTCAGCCGGTACTTGCCACCAAGGGGAAACTTGCGCCTCTGCCTGTAGTGGAACAAAAACAGTAAAAGGTTCACCATTGATCCAGTAAAAGGCAAATGCCGGTAATACCTCAGCCCAACTATCGGCCATAAAACGGATTTGTTCAGCCAAATAGGTACCATCCCAGTAGCGAAAAAAGACCGTTTCACCATCAGGCATAATCACTTGGGTTAAACTGCGCAGATGAGCACAAATCGATTCAAAGGGCAAATGTGAACGTGCCAACCACCCCCAATTCTGATATTCAGTTTGGCTGACCCAATTTAAAAACGGACTATTTTCATCAAGTTGGACAATCATTGGCATCACACTATGCCAATTAGTATAGGGCGTACCGGTATAAAGCCCATGAGGAGTTTGCGAGCCATCAGTCACATAATAGTTTTTCACTGACTGCGCATCACTGACATTCGATAACACCGCATAGAGCGGCATCTTTGCCGTGGCTGTTATTTGACTCCAGTCTGATAGTGCAAGCTTAGTCATCTTGACCTCTTAATCAACACCGATAACTGATAATGTCATTGACTTGATTATAGGTGCTTTAACTGCATAAGGCAATTATATGATTGGTTTAATAACGGATAAAATTTAAGCTAATTCATCGCATAAATATTGAACAATAAATGCAAATATAGCTATTTAAGCATATCAAACACTCCTTTTTGACTGAGTAAATACCTCGGGTAGCTGATATTAAAAAGCGATCTCAATACATTAATAACGCCGCGGCGGGTAAAATAGAGAGATGGAGTGGCGTTATGAATTACTTTTAGCAACTAATTTGCAGAAATTTTAGTAATGTGGTGTTCAAGAAAAGTAATTAACCTATTGGTCGGCGGGATTATGAAAATGATGGTTAACAGATCGATAGTAACTTTGATTTAGCAGCTAACTTAGAGATTTTATGTGTTTTTTGGATAATATTGTGAGGAGCATCACTATACTCGAATAACAATAAATATTCGACATTTCTAGTTGAAATAGCAAATGAACGGATTGAAATTTTATCCTAAGATTTGTCAAAACTACGCTAAACGGCAGCGCCAAACTAAAACAAGTACAAGTGTGCTTAGCAAGTTTTGCAACAGCTATATAGTTAATCTTATTGTGAAAAATATCCTCATTCAGCTAAAACCCTAACGATTTTAGCTGAATGAGGATATGCATAAAGATATTATTATAATTGTCTAAAAAAATTAAAATTTTTATTTCAATAAACTATATTGTTGATTAACCTCTTCGGTTGCCTTACGGAGGTCTTCTTGAAATTGTGGAATACTTTGTAATTTGGAATATTCCACTGCCCCTACCATTCTACCGGCGTCAACATCGCTCTGCCAATGTGCACCACAGATCATTCTACTTTGACCAAATTCATAGCCTCGTTTAATTATTGCTTCCGCATGTGAAGGAGAAATTTGTGCAAGTACTAAAGCTAATGTCCAACCATAAGCGGTATGACCAGATGGGAATGATCCGTTATGCCGTAATCGATCCTCTTCATCAATAGGTTGACAGGAATGATTGCCGAAATAGACAAAAGGTCGTTTTCGCATATAAAACTCTTTAGCAGTTTTGGTGGCATTATCTGCTGAATCTACCAGTAAATCACCAAGCATTTTGTATAGCGTTGGCGTTGTTTGCGGCGAGATAGTGATACCTAACGGTTGAGAAAAAATTTTAGCCACATTAGCAATATGCAAATCAGCATCCATTGTTGCCTGCTGCCAACGTTCGGTACCTTTTAAATTATAACCATGAAGATAAGCAAGTTTATCGGCTTCAAATTCTGGGTTTTCTTCTTCAGGATAAACCGGCAAGTACTCTTTACTGCTGACGGCTTGCTCGGCAGTGTGATAAGTAACCCCTACTTCATGTCCTAAAAAATCTTCGGTTGATCCTTTTTGAAAGGCGAATGATGAAGAAAAAAATAGAGAACAATAGAGTGTAGGGATGAATATTGCTAGTTTTTTTATCTTTAGATTTTTAGCCATTATTTACTCCTATTTTCAGATAAATGATTAAACAACAATGAGTTAACTACAATGAGCTAACTGCAATGAGTTAACTACAAAAAGATTTAGCAAACTTAGATAAAGTTGATTAATAAAAAATAAAAATAGTGACTATCTTAAAAAGATACAGCGCAATAAACTGCTTAACGGTATGACACAATATAAAAATTATGAAAATTATAAAATTTAATAAGATTAAATACCATTTATACCAATGGTATTTATTAACATATGTTTAAAATAATTTTAATTGATTATCCATATTTTTCAAATAACAATTAATCTAATCCCCTTCGTGCAATATATTCAAAACGATATTGAAAACCTCTTAAATACTGAATACTGTATTCAAAAGTTTCTCCCGTTTTTAATTCGCTAACCGATCGAAGCCGTAAGATTGGATGATTAGTTTCTACATTTAGATGTTTGGCAACAATCGTGGTGGCTAAGACGGGTTTAACATCTTGTCGACTATGAGAAATTTGGTAACCTTTCTGCTGTTCAACATAATGATATTTTGATGATTCCATGACCTTAACACTAAGATCGGGGAAGAGTGAAAGTGGCATATAACTTTGCTCTAAAATTTCCGGTTCATTATCAATAGTTCTGATCCTTACTATAGAAAAAATTGATGTGCCAACTTCTATTCGCAATTGTTTCGCAATTGTTGGTAGAGCTTGTTCTAACTGAAAATGTATTACTTTTGTACCAGCAATTCGACCTAAAGCTGTGATATTCTCATCAAATCCCTGTAATTTAATCGCATCATGCTTTGCTGAGTGATACTTAACATATGTACCGCTACCTTTAATTCTTTCAACTAATCCTTGATTTTCCAGCTGTTCAAGCGCTTTGCGAATAGTGACACGACTTACTTTATACAGTTCTTGTAAAGCTTGTTCAGTAGGTAATACATCCTCTAAGTCTAATTCCCCAGAATAAATTTTTTGTTCAAAAGTCTCAGCTATTTGTCGGTAAAGTGGTTTCGCCATTGAATATCTCAGCAGAATAAATTTGTCTCATCTTATCATCTAATTTATGAAATATCATCAGATGATAAATTTCTTATTAATCTACATAAAAACATATAGTTCCTAATGATTTTAATCCTAACAAGTTTATAGACACCAGAAATATTTTGTGATCTTTTTCACATTTGTATTAAATAAGTATTATTTTGCTAAATACTTATTGATAACATATTTGTATGTTATTTGTATTTTGTTCAACATTACTATTAGGAAATAATATGAAAAAGATTAATTTAACCGTTGTCGGCGCAGGAAGTACTTATACTTTGGGTATTATGAGCAGTCTTGTTAGCGAAAAAGCCAACTTCCCTTTAAGACGTGTGGTTTTCTATGATATTGATGCGCCACGTCAAGAATTGAATGCAAAAGCCACTGAAATCATGTTTAAGGAACTTTATCCGGAAATTGAAGAATTTATCTATACCACAGACAGAAAAGTAGCCTTTGAAAATTCAGATTTCTTTTTTATGCAAATTCGAACCGGTGGCTTGAAAATGCGGGAACGTGATGAGCAAATCCCCCTTTCGCATCAATGTGTCGGTCAAGAGACCTGTGGCGCAGGTGGCATGGCTTATGGTTTACGATCTATTGGAGATATGATAGATCTTATTCGTGATATTCGATGCTATCAGAAAGAGGCTTGGATCTTAAATTACACTAACCCTGCCGCTATCGTTGCCGAAGCTTTAAATCGGGAATTTCCGGATGACAAGCGAATTTTAAATATTTGTGATATGCCAGCAGCCATCATGGTAAGTTATGCCAAATTACTTGGCTGTGAAATTTGGGATTTTGTCCCGGAATATTTTGGTCTAAATCACTATGGTTGGTTTACCAAAATAAAAAATAAACAAGGTGAAGATCTTACTCAAAAGATAAAAGATATTATCTTAAAAGATGGAATTACCGCAGTTGATTCGGTTATTGCCAATGATCCTTCTTGGCAAGCGACCTTTAAAAATATGGAAGTTATGTTAAGGGATAATCCAGAATTCCTACCAAATACCTATCTCCAATATTATCTCTACCCGGAAAAAATGGTCAGTAAAGAGGATATCAATAATACTCGTGCTCGTCAGGTGATTAATGGCCGAGAAAAACAGGTATTTGCAATGTGCCGTCGCATCATCGAAAACAATTCAATTCAAGGTGAAGATCTTCATGCTGATATTCATGGTCGTTATATGATCCGCGTAGCTGCATCCTTAGCCTATAACAAAGGCGATATTTATCTGGTCATTGTGCCTAACAATGGAGCCATTAATAATATTCAAGATGATGCCATGGTGGAAATTCCTTGTATGCTCACTTCCGATGGTCCTAAAGCCTTTGCTATTGGAAATATTCCAACCTTCCAAAAAGCCATGATTGAAATTCAATTAGGCTATGAAAAACTGGTCGTTGACGCTTGGTATGAGGGTTCGAAACAAAAACTTATCAATGCATTAACCCTTAATAGAACCGTGGTTAATGTCCCTAAAGCAAAAATAATCGTTGAAGAGATATTAAACGAAAATAAGCAATATCTACCGCAATTTTTTAAATAATTAATTTAACTGCAACCTACCGCACTAGGGTTGGTAACCAACCTTAGTGTTAGCATAAGTTGTTAGCAAATTAAAGTGAATATTAATCAACATTTTAAAGGATTAATGTCTATATGAGAAATACAATTCAACGCTTTGGCGCAGCAATGTTTGTTCCGGTTTTATTATTCCCTGCTGCCGGTATTTTATTGGGTTTAACGGTTGTGTTACTTAATCCCCATTTATTTCCTTTCGCTACCGAAGGTTCATATTATGTAAAAATTCTTGGTATACTGCAAAAAGCATCAATGGTTGTATTCCAAAATATGCCAATGTTATTCGCGCTAGGTTTACCCATTGCTTTAGCCAAAAAGGCATCTGGTCGAGCTGTGTTAGCTGCTTTTATTTCCTATTTAACATTTAACTATTTTATTGGCGGAATTATTGACGTATGGAGTGAACAACTAGGAATAAATTATCAGGTCGGTCAAGCCGGATTGATTGAAATTTGTGGCGTGCTAACTCTTGATACCTCAATTGTTGGTTCAATTTTGACGGCTAGTTTTACTGTTTGGTTACACAATCGTTATTTCGATTTACGTTTACCGGATTGGGCGAATGTCTTTACCGGCACGCCGATTATTGTCGTCCTTTGTTTTCCTTTAATGTTAATTTTGGCTATTTTAACCGTTCTTGTTTGGCCGCCAATTCAAAGTGGAATACAAAGTCTGCAAGTAATTATTCTTAACTCTGGTCCTGTTGGTGTTTGGCTGTTTACTTTCTTAGAACGCATCTTAATTCCAACTGGATTACATCATTTTGTTTATGGTCCAATTTATTTTGGTCCGATCGTTACTGACGGCGGTACGGTCAATTATTGGATCTCACATATATCAGAATTCGCAAATAGTACCAAACCATTAACTGAACTCTTTCCGCAAGGTGGATTTATGCTTATCGGTATGGGCAAAGTATTTGGTTGTACCGGCATCTCTATGGCTATCTATTCAACAGCCAAACCTGAAAATAAAAAAATGACCTTTGGTCTATTAATTGGCGCAACCGTCACGGCTATTTTGACCGGTATTACAGAGCCGATTGAGTTTACTTTTTTATTTATTGCACCAATGCTGTTTTTTGTTCATGCCCTATTAGCTGCCACAATGGCAACTGTGATGTATCTCTTTGGGGTATCAGGAAATTTCTATTTAGGTATTATCGATTTTATCTTCCAAAATTGGTTACCATTAGGCGCTAACCATTGGGCAACTTATATCATTCAAATAGTGATTGGTTTAATTTTCACGGCAATTTACTTCTTGGTATTTAAATTCCTTATTCTCAGATTTAATCTAATGACACCAGGACGTTCCGATAGCAATAGTAAATTATTTAGCAAAGCAGATTACAAAAACAGTAAATCTGAAACATCCAATCATATAAATAACGATGAAGAGAGAGAGTTTAGTGAAGCTAAAGAAGAAACTGATGTTATTAAGCAAAAAGCGATAGCTTTTCTCGAAGGATTAGGCGGAAAAGATAATATTACCCATTTAACCAATTGTGCAACTCGACTACGTGTGCAAGTGGCAAATCCTGAATTAGTTTACGATGTTGAATATTTTCAAAGTTATGGAGCCATTAATGTCGTTAACAAAGGACAAGCTATTCAAATTATTGTCGGTTTAACTGTTCCTCTGGTCAGGGAGGAAATTAACGCTTTAATAAAATAGATGGTCTGATAATGTGTGAAAGGCAGTATAAATATCATTTGATTTTATATTGCCTTTTTCTTGATAAATAACATGAGGTAATAAAAAATGATAAAGTAACTCAAGGAATAATAATCCTAATTATCTAATACTTTAATGCTACATCAGAAAAATAGGTTTAATTGATATCGGTCGTATTACATAAATACTTTAACCATTTGCGAATATCAATTTTTTTACCATCTTCCAATTCGATTTTAGACTTTATATTATCAATAGGCAGAAAAATATATTTTTGCCGGTTAATATTTTTTATTATTAATTCTTGATAATCATTATGAAAAATACAGTATTTTTCGACTTCATATAATTCCATTTTATTATCAAGTAAAATTGACATTTTTTGTGGAGGATTAAATGTAAAGCTAAATTTCTCATTGAGAGATAATTGTTTTTTTACATGATCTGCAAACTTAAATATTCGTTTTAATTCCAGTTTTAGAACTTCTTTACATAGAGATTTAAAATTATACTTTGTGCCATTAAGGCTAATTTTAATTTTTGAATTGGGTTCATTAATTGCTAGTTGTTCTAGTCTCTCGCCATTAGCAACAGAAAAGTAAAAAATACCATCATCTTTCAAGATTAATTGTTTAATATAACCAGTAAGTTTTTTTTTCTCACCTTTAATAGTTGCGAAAATTGCATCACCTTCCCATAAAATAGCAATGCCCTGCTTCATTTCATAATTTAAAAATTCATAATTTTTTTCATTATTATTAACCGTTTTTATTACCTCAGGCTTAACCATAGTTTTAAGTACCCATTTATCATTAAATATCTTTTTGATAAGTAATAAAATCAGGCAAATAACAACGGCTATTATTGAAACTATTTTCAAATAAGAAACATATTCAGTCACAGAATCTTTATTAAAATATTCGATTAAACTAAAGATATTAAAAAGTGAGAAAAATAATATTAAAAATACCTTGGTTGTTATTATCTTTTTCATTGATTCCGTTCCTATAAAAATTCAGTTTATATTTAAATATATTGTTTTAAATATATTGCTTTAAATATCAAAACTAATAACCATTTTCGCAACAAATAAATTATCCGTTATTTAAGCGGAATAAGATAATGATATTTTTAATACCTGCACTTTACTAACCATCTGTTGATGAAAGGCAATTGTTCATTATTAGCTGCGGACAGATCTATTATACCAATAATTATCTGACTTTTTAGCTTTTCTCATTTGCCAATATCAGCTAAATAAATTATTACTATTTATTGCTATCAATAAATTGAATTTAGTTTTCACGTTATTTTTACTATATACCGTCTGAGACTAGCAACTATCTTTGTTATCTTTGTGTTATCGTCATAAATATAAATATTTACTACAGAATATTTTTATCTTAGCAGTTAAAAGCGAAATAACTCTATTTTTAATAGCAAAAATATAACCATTATGCACTTTTAAATTTTACTCAACTAATTTGGATTAACTACTTTCGATTGGAGTGACTGCCACATAAACAAATAATGGAGAACCGGACTTTTAACTTGGTTATCCTAATATTGCTCGTACTAAATAATTTAAGAGTCATATCCGACTCTGTTATTAATCACCATTAATCTGATTTATCTTAATATTTCATTTAGTGCGATAGTGTTGGTATATAAAATTTTAGTCATACGAACTATTACCTAGCTCTATACTCTGCCATTTTACGATATAGCGATGATATAGAGATACCTAGTTTGTTAGCTAACTCTCTTTTTTCGGCGGTTGTATTAGCTTTTGCAACTAAAGAAGAGAGTAACTGACTCTCCTGTTTTTTTATAATTGATTTAAGTGGTTTTTCAAGTTCAGAATTAGCATTAGAATCAGTATGAAGATAATTAGGTAAATTGTTTATTTTTATAACACCATTATCATTATCATTAACATTAATTAAATATTCGACCACATTTCTTAACTCTCTAACATTTCCCGGCCAAGAATAACTTTTCAAATATTTAATAGTTTGAGAACTTAAGGTGATTTTTTTATGAAATTTTTGATTAAAATATTGCAAAAATTCATTGAGTAATAGTGGAATATCATTTTTTCTTTCTCTTAATGGTGGAATAGCAAATGGAATCACGTTAATTCGGTAATAAAGATCGGCTCGGAATTTTTTTTCTTTGATAAGTTGTAATAAATTCTGGTTAGTTGCACAGACAATCCTCACATCAATAAGTTGATCTATTTTTCCGCCAATGCGTCGAATGGTTTTATCTTGCAGAACACGTAACAATTTTGTTTGTGTGAGGAGCGGCATTTCACCGATTTCATCAAGAAATAAAATACCTCCATTTGCTAATTCAAACTTACCCACCTGCCCTTCTTTGTTGGCCCCGGTAAAAGATCCTTTTTCATAACCAAAAAGTTCACTTTCGATTAGATTCTCTGGAATTGCTGCGCAATTAAGCGAAACCATGGGTTGGTTATTTCTATTGCTGGTTTGATGAATAACTTTAGCTAATACTTCTTTTCCAGTACCACTTTCGCCGGTTATTAGAACTGTTGAATCTGAATTAGTCGTTAGGCGAATAATATTCAACATTTCAATAATGTGTGGATCTGCGCTAATAAATTCGGTTTTATTAGAATTTTCTGGCCGATCCACTATATTAATATTCTTATTGTTTATATTATTAACTTTAACGAATTTAAATAACTTGCTCTCTAATAATGTACTTATATGTTTTAAAAAATCGATATAATTAGCACTATTAAGCATAAGTTCATTTTGAGCATTTTGATCAAAGGCAATCATACTGATAATACCAATCACTTCATTATCATAGTAAATGGGGTAAGCAATATCTGCCATCTCGCTGCAAATATTGAATGATCTACAATTAGCACAAGAATTATAGTGTTGATTCTTGGTCATAATGGTCGGTTGCCCAGTTTCTAACACTTTACGATAAAGATTGGCATGGCTAATTTTTTGGCCTATCTGATCAAAATAGAGACTAGTGCCAGCAATACGTATAAGATTCTTATCAACAACGGTAATATCTGTTTTTGATACTATTGAAACAATATTCACATAGGATTGAATAAATTGTTGAATGTGATTTAATGACATTTCCATATTTTCACCATTCTTAAATTACTTGATAATCAAAGTATTTACACGTTACTGGATCATTGTTTCATTATTTGTTAAATTCAATATATTAAAATCAAGACATTATATATCGCAAAACCGCCATAAAAATAGTTGAATACAATTAATGTGATAGAGGTAACAATGAAATCAGTTAATAAATCCATTTTACCTGCTTATAAAGGTTGTTTGTCGGAACCTATTTTACCTAGAATTGTATTTATGCCGAAAAATAGTATTTACCCTAACCATTTACACGATTATGGTGAATTTAATTTTTGTTATCGGGGGGTATTAAATATTCAAATTAATGAAAAACATTTTTTAGTTCCACCTCAGTATGGTTTATGGCTACCTCCAAGGATCGAGCATATCGCCTCTAACGATGATGAAGTTATGCATTGTTCTCTTTATATTTTATCCGAATATTGTGATGGATTACCTACTGAACCAACAATCCTAATCCTCAATCCGTTAATTCGTAGCATATTATGGTATTTACAAGAAAAATCAGTGATCGATCTAACATCGAATAAGGATAAACGGTTATTGCAAGTTTTAGTCGATCAATTATCAGAAATGCCTAAAGTTGCTAGTTATTTACCTATGACAAACCATCGAATTCTAAAGCCGATTTTACAGTTTTTAGATAAAGAACCAAACTCTTCACTATCTTTACCGGATTTAGCTAAACAATTTAATACCACTGAAAGAACATTAATTCGACACAGTAAAAAAGAATTAGGCATGACCTTAAGTGAATGGAAACAACGCTTAAGAATTATTAAATCATTATCGTTACTTGACACAACAGATTATACAATTGAATCTATTGCATTTGAGCTTGGTTATAATAGTGCCTCTGCTTTTAGTTCGGTCTTTAAAAAATTAATGAAAATGTCCCCGATGGAACTGCGCAAACAGTTAAGGGATTTTTAATTGATTATTTTTTAGAGAATTATATCGAATTACATTTTTCTCATTGACAATTCCCATTTTTAAGAATTTTTAAAATTTAAAAAACAACTTAATTTTCAATTAATTAATATATTCATTACGCTTATTCAATCTTAAAAATAATAAATTTCAGTTTACCTTCATCCTATTTACAATATTTCTTCGAATAATCATAATTTTGTGAATAAAAATAAATTGCTTATTATTCAATAAACTATTCACAACTTCGAATCAAAAATATCAGTTTGGCATAAAAATTGCTTTTAATGGTTAAACCAACATAACGGGAGCAATATTATGACTAATGATATAAAACTAATTCAATTACTTCGCGATGAAATGGTACTGGCATTAGGTTGTACCGAACCTATTGCAATTGCCTACGCCGCTGCCCTAGCAGCCAAACACTTAGGACATCTACCGGATAGAATCATCGCTGAATGTAGCGGTAATATGATCAAAAATGTAAAAAGTGTAATTGTACCTAATTCTGATGGCATGAAAGGTATAGATACTGCTTGTTTAGTTGGCGCTTTTTACGGGGATGCAGATAAGAAACTAGAAGTATTATCACAAGTAACCAAAGAGCAGGCCAAACAGTGTCGAAAACTTAGGGAAACAATACCTTGTGAAATTAAATTACTAGAAAGCCCCCATACCTTACATATTCTTATCAGTACCTTTTATGGCGATAATAAGGTTAGTGTTGAGATTCAAGATAGCCATACCAACGTAGTTAAAATTAGTAAAGATGGTGAAATTCTACAATCTAAAAATAGTGAAACATTAACCGAACATCCAACCAATCTATTAGAAAATATCACTATTAAAGACATTATCAATTTTTCCCGTTTCTGTGATTATTCCCCCCTCATCGATCTTTTAGAACTTGAAATTGAGTGTAATTCACGTATAGCCAATGAAGGGATCAACAATAATTACGGTGCTAACGTGGGTAAAATAATTTTAAACACATCTAATGGTGATCTGAAAAACCGCGCTAAAGCTTTTGCAGCAGCAGGATCTGACGCACGTATGAGTGGTTGTGATTTACCGGTAATGATTAATTCCGGAAGTGGAAATCAAGGATTAACCGTTTCATTACCTATCATTGTTTATGCCGATCAATTAAAAACCTCGCAGTCACAACTTTATCGAGCACTTATTTTAAGTAATCTCATTGCATTATATGAAAAGTCCTATATTGGCAAACTTTCTGCTTATTGTGGTGTGGTTTGTGCAGCTAGTGGTAGTGCGGCAGGTATTACTTTTTTGATGAATGGCAATGATGAACAAATTGAAAACGCTGTTATTAATACATTAGGAACACTATCTGGTATGGTTTGTGATGGAGCAAAAGCCTCTTGTGCCGCCAAAATCGCCGCAAGTGTTGATGCAGCAATTACTAGCCATGAGATGGCAATGTTAAATAACGCGCTACACGATGGCGATGGAATTGTTAAACAAGGTTTGGATAAAACCGTAAAAGCAGTTGGCAAGTTAGCAAATCATGGCATGCGTATAACGGATAAAGAAATTTTGAATATTATGTTGGAAAAGTAATTAGCCAACCAAGGAGAAAAAATGGCAAATCAGAATCGTCTTGAACAAGACATCGAAACATTACGCAATATATCTGACCCTTGTGATGGTGGTGTCACACGTATTGGGTTAACGCCCAGATATCGTCAGGGGGTTAACTACATAAAGGCACAAATGCAAGCTGTAGGATTAACAATTCGTGAAGATGAAGTTGGTAATGTTTATGGAATAATGCAAGGAACTCATCCTACATTGCCAAGCATTATTAGTGGTTCACATTTAGACACGGTGAAAAATGCTGGAGCTTTTGATGGAATTGCTGGTGTGGTTTGTGCCCTTGAAGTGGCGCGAATGCTAAAAGAGCAAAATATTCAACTTAAACACAATTATGAAGTTGTGGCATTTGTTGAAGAAGAAGGTACTCATTTTGGTACTGTTTTGCTGGGTAGTCGGTATATTACCGGAGAGTTAAATGAGGTTGATAAAGATCGTTTAAGAAATGATGAAGGTCAAACCTTACGCCAAATTTTACAACAGTACTCTACCGGCGTAACGACAATTTCAGCCAAGCGCGATCCCCAAACCATCAAAGCTTTTTTAGAGCTACATGATGAACAAGGTCCGGTGCTTGAAGCGACTAAAACTGATATAGGCATTGTCGATAATATTGTAGCAATTGGACAATTAGTGATAACTATCACAGGTTTTGCCGGTCACGCGGGGACTGTACCGATGACTATGCGCCAAGATGCGGGTATTGCAGGCTGTCAATTTGTTAGTCACCTTAACCAATACACCTTACGCAAATATGCTGAACAGGCCACTTTGACGGTTGGCAAATTTAGTCTATCCCCGAATTCTGCTAACACTATTCCAAATCAATGTACGTTCACTTTAGATATTCGTTCTGGTGATGAAAAGATTGTACATAATATCATCAAGCATGTGAGCTCATTAGCGCTAATTATCAATGATGAATTCAATGTAGTTTGTGAAGTTAAACAAGTTTCTTTCAAAGATCCGGTTGTAATGGATAGCGGATTACGACAATTACTACAAGCAACAGCTGAAGATCTAGGATTATCTGTGCGCCATTTAAATAGTGGTGCAGGTCATGATGCCATGATTATGTCTGGGATATGTCCTACAGCCATGATATTTATTCCTTGCTACAAAGGTATTACTCATCATCCAGATGAAAATGTGACTTGGCAAGATATGGCTAAAGGCACTGATGTTTTATTTAACACCATTATTCAACTTGATAAGAAATAAAGTATTTTCATACAACTTGAATATGTAATTTAGAGAGGAAGCAAAAATGGAAAATAACAATAAAATTGAAAGCAATAGAATTGCAGATGATTTAGAACCTGTCTCAATGTATCAAATCTTTGCCAGAATGTTTATTCATCTTGCAAAAGAGATCGTTGAGGAATTTGGTGAAAAAGGTGAAGCAGCCGTTAAACGAGGGGTATGGAATTTTGGTGTTGAACGCGGGAAGGATATTGCTCGGCGAGCTCATGTTCGGGGACAAAAAAATGATAGTGATAATTATTTAATTAGTTATGACATGGATCGTAGTGATGAGTTTGAAAGTATTGATACTTATGGGGATGGCTATGTAGAACAATATTTTACGCGTTGTGTATTTGCAAGTGAATTCCAAAAAGCCGGAATGGAAAAATATGGTTGGCTCTATTGTGAAATGATTGATCCAGCAATTGCTTACGGGTACAACCCTAACTTAGAGTGTATTCATGAGAAACACTTCTTTACTGATAATGTATGTACCTTCTGTTTTAAAATGAAAGATTGCAAGGGGAGTAAATCATGACAGAACAATATAGTGAAATAGCCAATAGTCTTCTTTTATGGTTGGCTGCGGCTCCTGCTCTCTGTTTCGTATTTCTTCAAGCATTTTTATTCTTTCGTAAAAGTGTTAAAACGGCTAAAAGTATTGGTATTACCGATAAACAGGTTAAAAGTGCTATCCGAGGGGCATCAATTGCCTCGATTGGACCATGTTTTATGATGTTGTCTGGAATTTTAACCCTAATGTTATACGTTGGTGCGCCAATGGCATGGATGCGTGTTGATTTTATTGGCTCAGTGGCTGATGCTTTGATGGAAGCTGCATTTACCGCCGATGGCATGGGGATAACATTAGGTAATAGTGAACTGGATGTAAATTATCTGTGTGCTACGGCAATCGTTATGACAACTTGTGGGTTGCCATTCCTACTCTTTGTCTCCTTCTTTGCGCATCGTATGGATAAAGTAAATAAATTTATGTCAGGGGGAAATGTACACTTAATCCCAATAATTGGCGGCGGAGCAATGATTGGTAGCTTTGGGGCGCTAACCATGAACTTTGCTTATCCATTAGGTGCTAACACCATTGCCATTATCTGTTCAGCAATCAGTATGACGGCCATTGTGTTATATAACCGCAAAGCTAATATTCAATGGTTAAAAGAATGGGGATTAACTATCTGTATGGTAATTGGAATGACGGCGGCAGTTATCGCTAAGTAAATAAAGGAACTATTATGACAAAAATAAACACAACCAAAATTTTTGATAAAGATTATATGCCGTATATTGTCAGTCGGGGCAAATGGTGTACACGTTTAGTTTTACTAGTCGCTTATTTACCTGTTTTAGTATTGTTATTTTACTTTGATGCCCACCCTACTTCAGACAGTATCTTTACTGGTATGGTTTCGATGTTATCCATTTTATTGCCTTGGTATGTTGTTGATCCGATTTCGTTACAATCAATTTTTGGTGTACCCGGTATGTACCTTTCTTATATGGCTGGAAATACCAAAGAGGTCCGTGTGCCAGCATCTACACAAGCATTAAATGCAGCCGGTTACCAACTGGGAACTCAAGAAGGAACAATTATTTCGGCAATAGGTATTTCAACCTCAACTTTTATTAGTTTAACTTTGATGACATTTTTAGCTATTTCAGGACAAGTCATTATCCAAATACTTCCACAACCAATTCTTGACGCATTACAATATTTATTACCAGCATTATTTGGTGCACTTTTCACTGATCGCTTATTAAATAGTCCAGCAAAACTATCCCTAAGTTCGTTACCAGTGATATTTATTGTCAAAGTATTGGCTGTAATGGGTATATTTACCGTTTTACCGTTTGGTGGAGGCTATGCTTCTATCATTATTTGCGTAATAACATGCATGATATTAGCAAAAATGCTTTGTGCAAAGAAAATAGTCGATGAATCCTGTTAGTTATTAATGAAAAAGAGTTTATCTAATTTTTATTAAGCTGAGTAGAACAAGAAGTGGTGCCAGTGGTCGGACTCGAACCGACACGCTTTTAAGGGCGGCGGATTTTGAATCCGCTGCGTCTACCAATTTCGCCACACTGGCATTAGAAGTGTAAATAAGTAAACGTGGGCATTATACTAAGGTTTGTGATATCTGCAACAATTATTATCATTAACCGCTTTGTTTGTCTAAAAATCAAGCTATTATCAGCATTTATATCCTTTAGGTTTAATATGATAGATATGTCTCTATAACCGATGGCTATATAGCAATATAGCAATATAGCAATATAGCAATATTTTGAATAACAGATTTTGTATATTTATTTATGCCAAATAAATTATCTTTAATCAGATGCTATAATTCCATCTGAAATTACTCTAGGTTAATAATAATGTGACAGAGTTCAAAAAATCCAATCTTTATTCCCTAACAATGATTATCAGCGGTATATGATTGCTCAATCTGTTAATCAAAAAAGAGAATCATCCTATGAAATACAACCTTTGTAGTTTTTTAAAAAATATCTTTTTAGTCTGTGTCTTATCTGTCTTATATGTGACAAACTGTTTTTCATCACAGGGTATTATTGATTCTAGTAAAACAATCAAAAGTCAAATTTTAGGTAACGATGTTCACTACACGGTATATTTGCCTCCAGATTATAATAGTTCTAATAGAACCTATCCTATTTTTTATTTTTTACATGGCGGTGCGGATGGTATTCATACCGATCCTTATACTCAGGGTAATTTACAAGCTCATTTAGATAATTTAATCAATTCTGGAAAGATAACGCCCATGATTGTTGTCACACCTGATGCTACTAGAAATGGGTCTTTTGAAAATAATACCTATTATATGAACGATGCTGATGGCCAGTATCGTTATGAGGATATGTTTATCAAAGAATTCATGCCTCAAATTGAAAAAAACTACAGAGTAAATAATTTACCCAAATTTAGGGCTATCGGAGGTCTTTCAATGGGTGGATTTGGCGCTCTTCATTATACCCTAAAATATCCTGGATTATTTAAAGCAACAGCGGCCTTAAGTGGAGCTGTAAGAACCAAAGAAGAAATAATTTCAATGGATATGAATAAATATAATCGACGTTATGGTAAAGCATTTGGTTTAAACCTTGTAGGCGAACGCAGAGTAAATAATAAATTTTATGAAGATTTTGATATTTTAAATACTACATCAAATAAGTTGGCGTCAGAGGGCTATTTTTATCTTGATTGCGGTTCTAAAGATGACTTTCTTATTGGTAATACCTTATTAAGTCTTAATCTAAGGAAAAATAAAATGAATTACACATATATTGTTCGAGATGGTGGCCATGACTGGTCATACTGGACTTCTGGATTTGATGGCATGCTGCTCTTTATTAGCCAGAAAATGCAAGATTTTAGATTTATAGATTAAGATTGGTTTTAATTTCAATTAACTTTTTAGTTTAAATGAATTTACTAAATAAGCAGACAACTCTGCTTATTTAGCTAATATTATTAGATTTAATCAATAAAATTTTTCTAGGTTAAAAAATAAATACTTTTTTACCACTTCCGTTTCCAAGCAGGTAATTTTTTTAATATTACATATGCAGTATGTTTTGCTATTGAATAATCGATATGATGATTATTAGCATAACGCAGAGCAACTTCTTGCCATTTCTCATCAAACGTTTTCATTGTGCCATCATTATGAGCGCAATGTTTACAGTAATTTTTAGACAAGTCATGCAAAGGATAATCACCAAGTGAAGTCATGGGCATGCCACAAGCAATACACATTTTCATATTTTAAATCCCAATTAGTTAGCGATGGTAATTAAAATAAATCGCCATAATGTGGTTAAAAATGCTACTCCGAGTTTGGCTGGAATACAAGTAATATAAGAAAATAGATATGTTAATATTAAAAAATAAAATCCATTTGTGCCGATTGAGTATTTGATAAACTATTTTGTTGTTGTAGTTGTTGTAGTTGTTGTAATTGTTGCTGTCGATGTTGCTGCGCTAATTGATAACGACGCCTTAAAGATCGCTGTTTGCATAATCGCAAAATTTGCTGTTTTTGACTATCTGAAAATGTTAACCAATTGAATCTTTCCTCTCGAGAACGAAAACATTTGATACAGTAACCTTGCTTATCCGTTTCACATACACGGCTACATGGGCTTTGTATGGCAAAAAATTCAATTTGATCCAATTTTACATCTTCCTATGATGATCAATAAGGTCTATTAAAGATCTTCTAAACCTAATCCTTTACTTAGTACTTTAAAACAATCTTCACAATCATGTGTTGCCGCATCAAGTAATATTTGTGTTGGTGCATGGATTAATTTATTGGTCAATTTATGTGAAAACTCAAAAAACACCTCATCAATATTGGCACCCTGTTTAATGGCATTTAATGCTTTTAACTCCAATTCCCGTTTGATGATTTGCGCATTATGCCGATACTGTTTTACGTATTGCACTGCATGTCTGGTTTTTAACCACTCGATATATAATTCGGCTTGTTCACGAATAATATATTCAGCTTCATTTGCGGCAATAACTCGTTGCTCTAAATTATTTTGAACAGTTTGTTGTAGGTCATCAACAGTATAAAGATGAATATTTTTAAGTTGACTAATTTCAGATTCAACATCACGAGGAACCGCTAAATCGATAAATAACATTGGGTTATCGTTTCGTTCATGCAATGTCCGCTCTACCATTCCTTTGCCAATAATGGGTAAAGGGCTAGCTGTTGAACTAATCACAATATCCACATCTTTAAGTCGATTAGCAATATCCGGTAAAGAGATGATCTCGGCATCAATAACTGACGTCAATTTAAGGGCTTTCTCGCGGGTACGATTAGCCACAATAATATGTTTGAATACATGTGACTTTAAGTATCGTGAAATAAGTTCTATGGTCTCACCTGCCCCTACTAGCATTACACTTAACTCAGCGGTATTAGGAAATAGATCGCGGGCAACCAGACAGGCAGCATAAGCCACTGAAGCGGTATTGGCGCCAATATTAGTTTCGGTGCGAACAATTTTGGCGACATGAAAAATCGATTGAAAAAGTTTTTCAAGTTGAGCTGACAAACAATTATTTTGTTGAGCGAAACAATAAGCTTGCTTCACTTGACCAAGAATTTGAGGTTCGCCAATAATTAATGAATCAATACCGCAAGCGACAGACATAAGATGTTCCACTGCTTGTTGACCTACATAGCAATATAGCGAGTCTTGAAAAACCGCCAGATCAATGTGATGAAACTGGGCTAACCAATTTTCCACAGATTGCTTTAGGCGAATAAAATCAGCCTCGTGTTCATAACTTAGATAAATTTCGGTACGGTTACAAGTCGATAAAATGGCACATCCATCAACTAGAGGATGCTGATAGAGACTATATAATGCTTTATCAATAATCTCATTAGAAAAAGCGATTTTTTCTCTTAAAGCGACAGACGCACTTTTATGATTTACACCTAATACTGTAATAGACATTGCCTTGATTCTTTTATAATAGTTTATTAAAGCGTCTTAAATTGTTTATTATAGCCAAAAAAATTATAAAGGTTAATGACAGTTACCTTTTCTTATTCGTAATATTATCAGCTATAATAACTCCCTCTTTGGACCATAACTACCTGTGAGTTATTTTATGACAAAAATCAAATTTGCCCTTTTTTTAATATTGCCACTAATGATTACCGCATGTCAATCAACTAAACATCAAACTAATACATCTATTGAGCAACAATGGCAAAACCATCGACAAATTCTTGAACAAATTAATTCATTCCGAGTTATTGGCACCATTGCCCATACCGGAACAGCAACGAAGAGCTATGGTCGTTTTTTAATTGACCAACAATCGCCCGATTATTATGAAGTGAAACTAACGACTCCAGTTGGCACCAATGTACTAACATTAAAATCTAAGCCTGATTATGCCGAAATGATCGATAAAAGTGGCGGATATTACACTGATGTTAATGTTGAGCAATTAATGAAAAAAGTATCTAACATCAACATCCCGCTTAACTCACTACATAATTGGTTAAAAGGCTTTTCAAATGACAGTCAGCTCGATAAGTTAGACAGTTTAGGGAGACTTGTTACCACTTCATTTATACAGAATGATAATAAATGGCAATTGAAGATCCCAAGCTACGCAACTTATACTTTTAAAAATCAGAATATTGATTTACCGGCGATCATTGAACTTTCACAAGGTGATGAGCTTATTCGTTTAAAAATTATTAAATGGACTTTGAAATAAAGGATACAAGCATGAATCATTGGTTATCACCGGCTAAATTAAATTTATTTTTATATATTACTGGTCGCCGCCCAGACAATTATCATAATTTACAAACCTTATTTCAATTTATTGATATTTGTGACAAGGTAACTTTTTCTGTGCGCAATGATGGTAAAATAAAATTATTAACACAATTTGACCATATTCCTGAGGCTAAAAATTTAATCACTATTGCGGCTCAGCGATTAAAATCCTACGCTAACAACAGCCAACTTGGTGTTGATATCGCTATAGAGAAGATAATCCCAATGGGTGGCGGGCTGGGTGGCGCGTCGTCCAATGCGGCGACAGTTCTAGTGGCTTTAAATCAGTTATGGAATTTAAATATTAAACAACAGACATTAATGAAAATAGGTCGTTCAATCGGTGCCGATGTGCCTATTTTTATTTATGGTCACGCCGCCTTTGCTGAAGGTATTGGCGATCAATTTCAACAAGTTACTATCCCTGAATATTGGTATTTAGTTAGCTACCCTAATATTGAAATTTCAACCGTTAAAGTATTTAATCATCCTAAATTGCATCGTGATACACCAGTACGAACTATTGATCAGCTTATGGCTACTCCTTTTGATAAATTTAGTAACGATTGTGAAAATGTAGTACGTCAATGTTATCCTCAAGTTGATCAACTTATCGCTTATCTGTCGCAATTTGCACCAACCAGATTAACTGGCACAGGTGCCTGTGTTTTCACGCGTTGTGACTCAGAAGAACAAGCATTATTTATACAAAATGAACTTAAATCCTTGGCTGTTAAAAGCTTTATAGCTAAGTCATTAAACACCTCGCCACTTTATGCAGACCACTAATTTTACTTAGCGCCCCTAATTAACCATACAAATCGAATTAAGTTGTATGGTTAATTATTCTAAAAATTAGAAATCTAAGGTTAACTTACCGCATCGTTAGGAATAACAAACAGGTGATGATCATAATATTCAACACAATAAAGCCCTTCGAAACTTTTGTAACCTTGTTTAGCTAACTCGGTTTTTAACCATTTTTCATCTTTACCTAGTTGTTCTAGAATATTGTCAACCGGTTGTTCATTTTCTAGGACGATAACCGATATATCTTTATCCCCTTTCTTAACGATTGATAACTGTCCATTCGGTTCCAAAATTGCTTTCTCGACACTATGAATGTTAAAAACATTTTTCATTCTTAACAGTACGGCAAAACTGGCCAGATCTAAATTTATTGCAGTGAAGGCATCCAATTTTAATTTCCCATGATCCATCAATATTATTGGATTACCAACAATAAATGCCTTAGCATTTTGACTGCGTTTTTTTAGATAATTTGAGGTATACATGATTGCCGTCCACATCAACAATACGATGATAAAATCATAGATAGTTAATTTGGGGTTATAGATAATGCCACCAGCAATGCCACCTAAAATCATATTCCCTATAAAATCAATACTCGACATTTGCGACAACGAAGTCTTGCCGGTTATTTTTAAAAATAACACAATGCAGATAAACACAACTAATAGCTTTATAGCAATAATAAGAAAATCCAGATAACTAAGCATAGTACTCTCCAAAATGTTAAATACCTTGGGTAATGAAAACAATTTGTACTAAAGTTAATAATGCAAATGGATAAAAATTTTTAGTGCTTAGACGAGATATTAACCACAATACCGGTAAATAAAGGCATAACTATTCAGTTTTGATGGCTGAAAATATGCATAATAATGATTGATGCATCAATATTAAATTGGATATTGATTATTTTAGCAATCGATTTTTATTAAACAGCTAAAATATTTAGTCAACAGAGTAAATAAAAATAGTTGTCAATTTTTCGGTTGCACAGCTACTGTCATTTTTAATAAGCTTAATTAACCATCTAGCGAAATTATTATAGAAGATATATAAGATGTTAATAACTAACTCTAAGCAAAAAGAGGTTTATTACCAAGCTTTACTTAAAAGAGATCACAATTATGTTGGGAGCTTTTATGTTGGCGTCAAAACTACTTCGGTTTTTTGTATTGCGACTTGCCGAGCCAGAAAACCGAAATTTGCCAATATTGACTTTTTCTCTTCATTCAAATCTGCACTTGATGCGGGTTATCGACCATGCAAAATATGCAAACCAACCGAAAATGCTAATCAAGCACCCGAAGAGATAATTAAAGCCATCGCAATGATTAATAATCATCCTAAAGAAAAGATCACCGATTATCAATTAAAGCAAAATAACTTAAGTCCTGAAACAATTCGCCGTTGGTTTAAAAAACATTATGGAATTACTTTCCATGCTTATCAACGAATGTACCGAATTAACCATGCTTTTCAAGAATTAAAATCAGGAAAAAACGTAATCAATACTGCATTTGATACGGGTTACAACTCGTTAAGTGGCTTTGGTTATACCTATAAAAAAATTATGAAAAAGTCACCATCAGCAGAAAATCAGCAAGATGTCATATTAATCGACAGATTAACAACACCTTTAGGCCCTATGTTTGTTTGCGCAACCAATCAAGGAATTTGCCTATTAGAGTTTGTCGATCGAAGAATGCTAGAAACAGAATTTGAACAACTGCAAAGTTTACTTAAAATGAAGATTATTTTTGGCGAAAATCAACATATCCAACAAGTTAAAGTTGAAATTGCTGAATATTTTGCTGGAACAAGAACTCACTTCACCGTTGCTTTACATACACCTGGTACCCTATTTCAACAAACCGTCTGGGATTGCTTAAAACAAATTCCCTATGGCGAATTATCTACTTATAAACAGCAAGCACAGAGAATTAATAATCCACTGGCAATTCGAGCAGTAGCCAGCGCAAATGGTAATAACCGCGTTGCCATTATTGTTCCTTGTCATCGAGTAATAGGTTCCAATGGTGAGCTAATGGGTTATGGCGGCGGATTAGAGAGAAAAAAATGGTTAATTGAACATGAAAATAAAAATCGTAAGAACTGATAATTACTCAAAAAATAGTTATCAGTTAGTCAATACCCAAAACTCAATTAAAAAAGTTTTAAATTTTTAGAGACATAAACCTTCAGAAAGATCTGATGCCAAGTTACATCTAACAAGAATTAGCGTAATTTACTTCTGAGCGGTTACTTTAAACAACGCAAAATTCAGATCAATAATGTGTATGGCAACTTTAATGCCTATAACCAATCCCATGAATTGTTTTGATTAAAATTGGAATCGTTGGGTTAATTTCAATTTGTTTTCGCAATTTTGAAATATGTTGATCGAGTGTTCGGCTATTAGGCAAATAGTCATATCCCCATACATAATCAAAAAGCATATCTCGCGTAACAACTTGATTTTTATGTTGATATAAACACTGCAAAATCTTAATTTCGCGCAATGTTAATTCAATAATCTGATCATTCCTTTTTGCATATAATTCAGTAGGATAAACATTTAAATCACCAAATTGAAAATAATCCTCTTGGGAAGTATTAGCGTTTTTTAATTTTAAATAACGTTTAGCAATAGCCTTGATTCTCGCTCTAAGTTCATGAATACCAAAAGGCTTATTCATATAATCATCAGCACCAAGTTCTAAACCAATTACCCGATCAATCTCTTCATCTTTAGCGGATAAAAATAAAATTGGCACATCTTCATCTAATTTACGGATAGCACGACAAACAGAATAACCATCAAGCTCGGGCATCATAATGTCTAAAATAATAAAATCGGGTTGATGTTGTTCAAATAGTTGAAGTGCAACTTTACCATTAGCCGCTTTGATAATCGTATAGCCCTCTTTTTCTAACAGATCTGCCATACCATTAAGAATATGCTTATCGTCTTCAGCAATTAAGATTTTCATTTCCCTGCTCCGTTAAAATAAGTGAAAATGCCATCCCTGGATTTTGATTGATAACTTTAATCTCTCCGTGGATCTGATTTGCTAACTGATTAGCAATCGTCAAACCTATTCCTGTGCCAGAAACCCCTTCGGTTATCGATGAATTGACGCGGTAAAATGGTTCAAAAATCTGTTTCAATAAATGATTGGCAATGCCTTCTCCATAATCACGAACCGTAATTATTACCTGTTTTCCAGATTTGATTAAAGATAAATCAACTTGTTTACCATTTGCAGCATATTTTTCGGCATTGCTCAAAAAATTATTGAGAATTTGCATTACACAATCTTCATCAGTATCGACAATACAATCACTATCAAGCTTAATGATGTTAAGCTGTAATGATTTAGCTGCTAAAATAGGTTTAAAGGTGTGATATATCTGCTTAAGTAGTAAGGTTAAATCAATCGATCTTATATTTACGCTATTAGGTTTATTAAAAGTTAACACATTTTGCACCAATCGAGTTAGTCGTTTACTTTCAGCACTGATTATATGTAGATAATCTGGAATTGGCGCTGGTTCATCTTCTAAATACTCGGATAACATTTCAGAATATAGCGTGATATTGGTCAAAGGAGTTTTAAATTCATGTGAAACTTGCCCAACAAAACTCACCTGCTGTTTTGCTAAACGCAAAGTTCGACTATATTCTCGATAGGCGTAGCAAATAAGTCCAAGCAGAACAATAAGGAATAAACCAATAACACCTGTACCTAGCAGATATAAATTAACTAAGTTTGGTGAGGGATAATAATAAGTTAAATGCCAATTTTGCAAGGGATAATCAAGGACAATCGAAATTTCATTATCAAAAATTTCCCCATTGCTATAAATCTGTTTATCACCGTCGGATAATCTAAAATTATCCTCAAAAGCTTGTTTATCTAATAAACTGATAACATCAAATGAAAATTTGATATTGGAAAGTTCAAAACCAATAATATTATCCGACTTAATTGACCAATAAATTAAGTGGTTATACATTTGATACCAACCAGAACTTGGTTCAAATTGTTCAGAATGATCTTGTTGCTTAAACAAAACCGAATTGTCCATTGCAATTGATTCAACCAACTTATGCCACTGAGAATCATCAAAATCACTTAAAAATAAAATCTTATTTTTATTGACGATGAAAATATTCTTAATATCAGCTTGCGTAGCTAATAAATCGTCAGCTTTATCATTGTTGTTATCAATTTGTGATGCCAAATTACTTAGATAAGATAAGCGCTGATTTAACAACGATTCAATCGATAATTTGATATTATTTATACGGCTTTTCACGAGTAAGGTTTCATTATTTTCACGCAACAAAACTTCATGCTCGACACTTCGCCAACCTAAATAGCTGATGAATGCCATTAATACCAATAAAGATAAAATCGTTGTTAATTTTTTCATAACTATTTTTTCATAACTATTTTTTCATAACTATTTTTTCATAACTATTTTTTCATAACTATTTTTTAATTACATTACTTTTTGATTCAAATTGTTGTTGAGTCATTACTTTACGGGAAACATTGCTATCCTGATTTTTAACTGCATCAACCATAATATTATTTTTCTCAATTTGACTATTTATTCTTGCTTTTGATGAAGGTGATATCATCATGTTTGAAAATGATGCTAGTCTACTACTATTTTGCATAAGCATTTCTTCTGCTTCCGCATGCATTCCTTTATCGTAAAGCGACAAAGCTTCTTCATTCGCAAGAGTCACTTTCTGTATTTCTGACTCAGCTAAAACATCTTGAATTATAGAATCTTGAACTAATTTTTTATTGTCAGTATAAGCAATGCTAACCAATTGAGTTTCATGTTCCGCTTTATTGACCAATAAATTATCATATTTTAAATCAATTTCAGCTAATGCCTTACTTTGACCTACTTTTCCTTCCTCCGGAAGCACCTCTAGCAATACATATTTTTCTTGATTTGAAAACAGTTGATTCATTTTAACCGTGACTTGATTCCCTTTAATCACCCCATCGCGACCAAGTAGACGCACCGGTTTAACACCCTCTTTCAATTGAATAGTAATAACAACATCTTGAGCAACTGTGGACATTACATCAGTAAACTCGTGAACAAACACATTTTCAAGCTCTGATGAGTTATTGACAAATACATGATTACCATCACTATAACTGGCGATCGATGACATTAATAATTCATTATAACCTGAGCCAATCCCCATGGTAGTGATCGCAATATTCTTTTTCGCTGCAATAATTGCCAACTCAGATAGCTCATTGACAGAACTTGGTCCAACATTAGCTTCACCATCAGAGAGCAAAATAATACGATTAACTTTATCTTTGGTAAGCTGATTTTCAACTTGCTTAATTCCTTTACTCAAACCGGCAAATAGAGCCGTTCCTCCACCGGCAATAACATTCTTATTAATAAGTTGAATGATTTTTTGTTTATCTTTTACTTTGCTTGCAGGAACAATCACTTCTGCTTCGCTATCATAGGCAACAATAGATAATGTATCCTCTTCATTCAACAAATTGACCGCAAAAATAGCTGCTTCTCTCGCTTTTTCAATGCGATCGCCACCCATTGAACCTGATCTATCAATAACAATAGCTAAATTAAGCGGTACCCGTTTGTTGGTATCAACTTTTTGACCAGTTAACGAGATTTTTAAGTAATTTGCTTCTGGATTACCTTCTAGAATAATTGGTGAAGACAATTCTGAACGAACTTGAATTTGTTTAATTGGTTCAGCGTGGCTAAATAAGCTACAGACTGAAAGCCCTAACATGGCAAATAGTTTAATAAATTTCATTGTGTTTCCCTTACTTTGTAGAGTTTATTTAATTATTCACCAATTGCCAAATAAACTGTCTAATTAATGTATTTATTTGTAAAAAGTTGTAAAAAAATATACCTGATAAAATAATACCTAAAAAATCTCCCTATTAGTACTGAAACTAAGCAAACTCGCTATTTTACGGTGCGTTAACTGTTTGTTTATTGCCAGTCTAAAGGGCAAAGGTATATAATAAAAAATTAGTCGCTCTTAAAGAGAATAGTTAGAGAACATTTACAATGACTCAATCAAAACTTGAACTTATTAAAAATAGTATTATCACCATCCCCAACTACCCTAAGCAAGGTATTTTGTTTCGTGATATCACCAGTTTACTTGAGAACCCAATCGCTTTTCGAACCGCTGTCGATCTTTTAATTGAACATTATAAAGATAAAAAAATCGATAAAGTTGTAGGTACTGAAGCGCGTGGTTTTATCTTTGCCGCACCGCTTGCTTTAGCATTAGGCGTTGGTTTTGTACCAGTAAGAAAACCGAATAAGTTACCGCGTAACGTATTTAGAGAAGAGTATCAACTCGAATATGGTACTGATACCTTAGAAATGCATTGCGATGCGATCAAACCTAACGAAAGAGTTTTAATTATTGATGATTTACTTGCAACCGGAGGCACTGTTGCCGCTACTGCAAAATTAATCCAAAAAGCGGGTGGGATCGCTGAAGATGCTGCTTTTGTCATCAATTTACCTGATTTACATGGTAAAACTAAATTAACCGAAATGGGCATTAATTGTTATACCTTAGTCGATTTCGCCGGTGAATAACACTTATTTTTTAGGGCGAGCTGTCGCCCTAAAAAATAATCTACTATCTTAATTTATTAATTTCTTTATTTTCCCAACTAACAATTCTTAGTTAAGCCACATCAATATTTTCTTTATAACCAATTCACCTATCTCCTAACAGACAAATTTGCATGTATATGCACAAACTATCTATTTTAAGCTTGATTTTGTTTTTAAAGTGAATTATTATTCAAAAATAACGCATAATTATTTTAAAGGATTTAATAATGAAAAAATTTAGCCATATTATTGCAAGAACACCAGCAAAATCGTTAATTAATGGTCTAACTTCGGCTAATTTAGGTAAACCGGATTATCAAAAAGCATTAGATCAACACAACAACTATATCCGTGCTTTACAGCAGTGTGATGTAGATATCACCATTCTGCCTGCCAGTGAAGAATTTCCTGACTCTGTTTTTGTCGAAGATGTTGCGCTTTGCACACCGCATTGTGCCATTATTACTAGGCCTGGCGCTGAAACTCGCCGAGCCGAAACAACACTCATTACTGAGGCAATTAATCGCTTTTATCCGAATAAAGTTGAATATATACAAGCTCCCGGCACCGTCGAAGCGGGTGACATTATGATGGTCGACAAGCACTTTTACATTGGTTTATCAGCACGAACCAACCAAGAAGGTGCTAAACAAATGATAGCTATCTTAGAAAAATATGGATTATCAGGTTCTGTAGTAACTTTAGAGAAAGTATTACACCTAAAAACTGGCCTCGCCTATTTGGAACACAATAATCTATTAGCCGCAGGGGAATTTATTACTAAACCTGAGTTTCAACATCTCAATATTATTGAAATACCTGAAGAAGAAAGCTATGCGGCTAACTGTATCTGGGTTAATGAACGCGTCATCATGCCGGCTGGTTATCCAATAACTAAAGCAAAAATTGCCGCTCTAGGCTATCAAGTGATCGAGGTTGATACTTCAGAATATCGTAAAATTGATGGCGGTGTAAGCTGTATGTCATTGCGATTTTAACCAAACAAATAAAATTTAATCCAATAAAAGAAAGAAAACGATATGAATACACCAGTAAGAAAAAAGCTTGGTATACTTCCCCTCACTTTACTGGTGGTAGGAAGTATTGTTGGTAGTGGCATTTTTAGTCTGCCACAAAATATGGCCGAAGGATCAGGTGCTGGGGCAATTTTAATTGCGTGGGTGATAACCTTATTCGGCATGTTCTTGCTTACCCGAATCTTTCAATATCTTTCAATCCGATTTTACAAAATCAATGAAGGGTTATATGGTTATGTGCGTGAAGGATTCGGTGATTATATCGGTTTTAATGCGGCTTGGGGATATTGGATCTCCGCTTGGATGTCATGTACTAGCTATTTAGTCATTCTATTTAGTGCCTTAGGATCATTTGACTGTTTCGATTTCTTTGGCAATGGTACAACTATTCCAGCCGTCATTGCCGGACTTATCTTTTTATGGATTATCCACTTTTTTGTTATAAAAGGTATCTATCAAGCTTTTTTACTTAATTGTTTAGTGACATTAGCTAAAATTGTCCCTATCTGTTTATTTATTGTTTGTGTCGTGTTAGCGTTTAAAGTGGATACATTTAAGATGGACTTTTGGGGGACACCACAATTAGGGTCAATCCTTGACCAAATAAAAAATACCATGCTTTACACCGTATGGGTCTATTTAGGGATTGAAAGTGCAACCGTCTATGCCGCTCGTGCTAAAAACATAATCACTATAAGTCGAGCCACCTTTTTTGGTTTTGCCATTACCAGTCTATTATTAGTCTGTGTTTCGGTACTATCTTTAGGTATTGTCCCTCAACAGGAACTTGCCGAAATGAAAAACCCTTCAATGGCATTAGTGATCGAGCATGTAGTCGGGAGTTGGGGAGCGAAATGTATTAATATCGGTTTGATTGTTTCGGTCTGTGGTGGCTTATTATCTTGGTTAATGTTAGCGGCTGAAATGCTATTTCTAGCCGGCCAAGGTAATCAACACACCGTGCCTAGTTGTTTTGGCAAACTGAATAAAAACAGCACACCAGCCAATGCATTATGGTTAACTACCGGTTTAATTAGTGTACTGATAATTCTGGCGCATTTTTATCAATCGGGTTACAACACCCTGATTCAATTATCAACCTCAATGGTGCTTATCCCTTACCTACTATCGGCACTGTTTGTATTTAAACTAGCCATCAGACAACAAAAAAAATATCTACTGTTTATTGGTGGATTGGGTTCAATTTATGGGTTTTGGTTGATCTATGCTGGTGGTGTATCTTATTTGTTACTTTCAATGATCTTATATAGTGTTGGCTTGCTGTTCTACCTTTATGCCAGAAAGCAGCGACACCTTTCCTCTTTTAGCTATCTACATGACAAAATTTATGCCGTTACTATCGTTATACTTGCTATTATAGCGATAATTTACTTCTACATTATTCCGCAATAATGCATAAAGGTGTTATTTACAAAACAAATAAAAATCAGCTAACCATTGGCTTAATTGTTGAGAATAACGCCTATCGTCATCCCGCATACCTAATGATTAACGTTGAAAATTATCATTTTGATCGAATGAAAATGCCATCAACGATAATCAGTAATCTTTATCCGCCGTATATTTTACTAGCATTTCAGAATGTAAATATAACTGATTTAACTCAGATAATTATTTGAATTAGTCAACAAAATGATAAGACGTTATTTACGAAACAAATAGAAATCAGCTAACCACTGCCTAAATTGTTGAGAATAACGCCCATCGTCATCCCGCATACCTAATGATTGACGTTGAAAATTATCATTTTGATTGAATGAAAATGCCATCAACGATAATCAGAAATCTTTATCCGCGGTATATTTTACTAGCATTTCTGAATGTAAATATAACTGATTTAACTCACATAATTGTTTGAATTGATCAGCAAAATGATAAGACGTTATTTACGAAACAAATAAAAATCAGCTAACCACTGCCTAAATTGTTGAGAATAACGCCCATCATCATCCCGCATACATAATGATTGACATTGAAAATTATCATTTTGATTGAATGAAAACGCCATCAACGATAATGAGAAATCTTTATCCGCGGTATATTTTACTAGCATTTCTGAATGTAAATATAACTGATTTAACTCACATAATTGTTTAAATTGATCAGCAAAATGATAAGGTAATACTAAACAAAATAGTCCATTTGGTTTTAATAAACGCCTCACCACATCTATAAGCTGTTGATAATTCAAACTCTCGGTATAACGTGCCAATTGACGTTCGGTATTTCGGCATTCAACGGCTGATTGAAAATAAGGAGGATTAGAAACAATTAAATCATAACAGCTGTGGTCATCTATTCTAAATTGATTAACATCGATATTTAATGCCCGAATCGTTAGAAAATTGGCATTTAAACTATTTTGCTGACATTGAGCTACCGCTTTGGGATCAATATCGATTGCATCGATTTGACATAAACGGTTCTCTAAACGTTGTGCTAACATCAAGGCAATAACACCACAACCGGTACCAATATCCAAAACATTTTGTACATCAAAATTAATGGGTGTCCATGCCCCTAGCAAACAACTATCCGTTGTCACCTTCATTGGACTTTTATCATGGGCAACAAAAAAACGTTTAAAGGTAAATCCACCTTGTTTTAACGGTAATTGATTATTTGGCATGATTAAACTTTCTAAATAATGGCTTATTTGAGGCAATTGCATCCGCCCAGCGAGTTGGTTCTGGTAATCGATAACCTCGTAAACATTGTTTTACCCAATGTAATGCGCTAATTTGGCTAATTTTGTGTCCTGCGGAAATAAATAACGGATTACAGTTATTTTTACTTTGCAATACCCAACCTATCTGCTCTTGTTTATCGAGTAAAGGCGTTACCTTTCCAGCAAGTTTAGGTTGCACTTCATACTGCCCACATAACTTGCTTTTTGCAACGCCAATCGTTGGCATATCTAACAATAGCCCTAGATGGCTAGCGATACCTAATCGTCTTGGATGTGCAACTCCCTGCCCATCAACCAATAATAAATCGGGCTTTTGTTTTAACTGTTGCCATGCATTGAGCAAGGCAGGATATTCACGAAAAGACAAATAACCCGGAATATAAGGAAAACTAGTTTCTAATCGAGCGATATGATACTCAACCACCGCAAAATCAGGATAAGTCAACGTCACTATCGCTGCACGTGTTACCGTACCATCTTGTTCAAAACCAACATCTGTACCACCAATTAGTTTTATTGTTGGATTAAAATTATCCACCAAGCTTACCTGCTCGGCTAATTGTTGTTGTGAAAGTTTTAATTGTGCTAAATTAATAGACATTTCAATTTTGCTCAGTATTATGAGTTGCAATAAAACAATTTTACCAGAATAAGTATGCCTTATACATTAGCAAATCTTAGCCAATTAACCGAAGAGATAAAAAAAAGCCGCTTTATAGTCAACGCGGCACCTATTATTAATGCTCAACAAGCTGCTGAATTTATCGATAATATCAGTGACCCTAATGCCACTCATAACTGTTGGGCATGGAAAATCGGCCAACAATATCGTTTCAACGATGATGGCGAACCAACCAGCACCGCTGGCCGCCCTATTCTATCTGCCATTGAAGGTCAAGATTGTGATCAGGTGGTGGTGGTGGTTACCCGCTACTTTGGTGGTATCAAATTAGGTACCGGCGGATTAATCCGCGCTTATGGGGGTTCAGCTAGCCACTGCTTACAACAAGCAGAATTGATCGAGCTTATTGCCAGAATATCATTACAATTTCACTGTTATTATAATGAATGGCCAATTATTGAAAACCGTTTGAAAGATCTCAATGCAATTATTGAACAGCAAGATTTTGATGCTGAAGGTGTCAAAGCGACTATTGCTATCACACAAGACAATTTACCAACCCTTAAAAAGAGTATTAGCGATATCACCCGCGGAAGAGTGGTGATTGAAATTTAAAAATGTCAAAATAATAAAAGAAACCAAAAATCGGTAAAATGTAAAGTAACTATTTTATTGATAAAACAGTTTGTTACAATCAAGTACTACTGTTTTTACTTTTACCTTCATTTTTAATATCTATTTTTAATATCCGTTTTATTCAAACTTTTATAAAAGGTTTTTCTATATTTAAAATCAGTTAAAGAATCAGATGAATAATCAAGCAAAATTAATCGCCATTGAAGCAAATTGGAATTGTCTAATCTATTATGACAAGTTTTATAATTATGCGAAATCATCATTGCGGCAAAACAAAAATACAAAATATTAAAACTAATTTATTAATTAGTTTTAATATTTATAAATACTATAAAATGAGTTATCAATAAGTGTCGGCAATTTTTCACAAAAAAGATTTATCTGCTAGTGAAAATTTTTTATTGATTATTTCTTTGAATTTTGGTGAATTTTGAAATTTTATAATAGATCCCATCATTTTATATATCTGTAAAAGCGACATAAATATGCTGCCACAAAAATGCTGATATTTTCACAAGTTAAATAGATTTCCTGATCAAATTATAAGAACTGATTTTAAGGAAAAATGCTTCACACTTATTATTATGAATATATTTTTTCTATTATTTTTTAGCCAATTCTTTTTCAATTCGAATTAGTTCTTGTTTAAGCCCTTCTATCTCACACGAATAAAGATCATGAAAGTATGAGAAGGGACCGCCTTTAATATAATCAAATCTAGGCATTGTTAAACATGACCTATCTAACTTTTTCTTAAATAATGAAAAAGCGTTTTTAGAAGCTTGGGATTTTTTTACCAGCAATGTTGTGTTCTTTTTTACTTCATTAAAATAATATTTATAGGTATTTTGGTTATTACACTCAGTATTAAATTCTTGTTTACACCGCTGAACTGAGTTTTTATCGTAATTTGAATTGGCAAATACAATCAAATTATCAGGAAAATTCATTTGTTCACTTTCTGTTTTAACCTTTATTGCCTCAAATTTCAAATTTTTGAGGTCTATTTTATAATGCGCCCATAACCTCAACCAATCACCTAGGTCAGTAACGCCATGATTTATAATAAAAATATTAAATTTTTTATCAATATAAAAACTCAGTCCATCTGTAAAACCACTATCTCCTATTTCGAACCAACTAACAGTTAAATGATCAACGATTTGATTGTCTTTCTCCAGAAATAAAATATATCTGGAAATTTTATCATAAGCATCATAACTGGTAGGATCTGAAATAGGTTCTCCTCTTAAGTTAAGGGAAAATTCTTCTAAAAATAGGGAAAATTGCTCTGATTGATAAAGATATATTTTTTTCTCTGACACAGATTCTTCTTTTTCTATATTTTCAGGTGTATCTGAGTCAGAAGTAGAATCAGAAGATGCTAGAGGGCAGTTTTTTATAGAATTTTCAATATCTAAATCTGTATAAGCAAGCGAATAATCAAAATAACATTTTTTATTTATAGCTTTAATATTGGACATATCTTTTATTTTTGACCAGCCAAATGGTAATAATGAGTTTGAGGGTTTAGAAAATGCAGTTGGTGTGAGTACAATCAATAAACATAATCCAACAAATAATTTACTTTTAATAAATTTTATTATTGCCATGTTGAAAAATTCCTTTTATTTCATCCCAATATAAAAAGATATATTTTATTAATAAAATTCGCCGAAATCCTAATGATATGAATTTTTTTTTAATAATTAACAAATAACAAGAATAATCATTGTTGTTCATTTTTTCTTCATGATACTTATTGGGCTAGATAATGTAAATGACTAGTTTCTTAATTAATTTAACATTTATAAATACTACAAAATGAGTTATCGATAAGTGTCCGCAATTTTTCACAAAAAAGATTTACCTGTTAGTGAAAAATTTTTATTGATTAGCTCTCAGATTTTTGGCGAATTTTGAAATTTTATAATAGATCCCATCATTTTATATATCTACAAAAGCAGCATAAAAATGCTGATGTTTTCACAAGTTAAATAGATTTCCTGAACAAATTATAAGAACTGATTTTAAATAAAAAAAGCTTCACACTTATTATTATGAATATATTTTTTCTTTTATTTTTTAGCCAATTCTTTTTCAATTCGAATTAGTTCTTGTTTAAGCCCTTCTATCTCACACGAATAAAGATCATTAAAGTATGGGAAAGGATCGCCTTTAATATAATCAAATCTAGGCATTGTTAAACATGACCTATCTAACTTTTTCTTAAATAATGAAAAAGCGTTTTTAGGAGCTTGGGATTTTTTGACCAGCAACGCGGTGTTCTTTTTTATTTCATTTAAATAATAGGTATAAATATTTCCGTCATGACACTCATTATTAAATTCTTCTTTTAAACACTGTTGAACAGAATTTTTATCGTAATCAGCATTGGCAAATACAACCAAATTATCAGGAAAGTTTATTTGTTCCCCACTTGTTTTAACTGTTATTGCCTCAAATTTCAATTTTTGGGGGTCTATTTTATAATGTGCCCATAAACTCAACCAATAACCTTCCTCGGTAACGCCATGATTTATTAACCAAATGTTAAATTGTTTATCAATAAAATAACTCAGTTCATCGGTAAAGCCAAAATCATGAGTATGGTGCCAACGAATTGTTAACTCATCAACAATTTGCCCTTCTTTTTCAAGAAATAAAATAGTTGTAGGGCTATTAAAATATGGATCAATATCTGGGTCTGTTATAGGTTTTTCCTTTAAAAAAAGAGAAAAATTATCTGATTGATAAAGGTATTTTCTTTCAACTTGTGAATAGTCTTCTTGTATTTCTTTAGGTTCTGCAATATCAGATGAAGATTCAAAAGGACAGTTTTTTTCAAAATATCTTTTTTCTCGTTTTGTATGATCAGCAAAAAAATCATATTCACAATATTTATTTATTGCTTTAATATTAGACATATCTTTTATTTTTGACCATCCATATGGTAATGAATAGCTTACTGACTTAGAAAACGCAGTTGGCATGAGTACAATCAATAAATATAATCCAACAAATAATTTACTTTTAATAAATTTTATTATTGCCATTTTAAAAAATTCCATATATTTCATAACACTATAAAAAGATATATTTTATTGATAAAATATGCCGAAATACTAATGATATGAATTTTTTTTAATAATTAACAAATAACAAGAATAATCATTGTTGTTCATTTTTTCTTCATGATACTTATATTGTAAATTATAATACCAAAATATTGTAATAATATTCGGTTGCAAATAGTTTGTTTTTTGTTAACGCTATACAAGAAATAGAGTGGTGAAAAGATCAGAAGAGAGGACTAATTCACGGAACTTACCTCTATATCATGCTTGGCTTGGAAAAGTTTTGCTTCAGTTAACATCTCCAAGTTATTACAAAACATATTGGTTATTTAGAAGAAGAACAATTAGTAATTTATTTAATGATTTTATAAAAATTTCAAAACTCAAGATTATAGCGATGGTAATCTATTTCGCTTGAATAGTTTAGATTACCATTTAATCACTATGTGAATTGGTTTAATTATAATGGATTGTAATTGATTACCTAAATGCTATAAGATCTTTATATTGTTGATCGACAGCATGCATTAACGATAAAATTTCCTCGTCACCATTAATAAAAATATAAAAATTATCCAAACGAGGATAATATTGTTTAAAAAACTTCCCTTTTGGCGTACGAGCAGGGCAAAAGTTAAAACCCAATGCTTGAGAACTACAGCCCATACACATAAAATCATCCCAATAAAAAATACCATCCATTTCGGGCGATTTTATATAAATACCTTCCTGAAAAAAAGCACAATAACACTCTACCGGCCACTGCACTTTTTTATAGATTTTCTTAATTAAGCGGATCTCAAGATAGATATAGAGATAAAACTGTATAAAATAAATTATAATCCCAGCTTCAATCAGAGGAATAATTCCAAGAAATCCTTTAGCAAAATTGGTTGCAGCTATCGGGATAGCATACAGAAAAATCATCACCACAAAGACAAAAATCAAGCCAATAAATAGCATGAATAATTTTCTCGGAAAATAGAGACGATGAATAATACGAGGAATTTTTGCAAAAAGCGCAGCTTGAGATCCAAATGTAATAGTACGTTCAAATAAAAAATGAGCCTTATTAGGATTAAATGCATAATAAGGCTCTTTAATTCTTTGTTTCATTTACATTCCTAAATAGTATTTTAATTCTGTTTAGCAGTTGCATTATACAACATAATGAATTATTTTAAATTATTCATTATGCTATATGTTAGATAATGTAAATGACTTTAATAAGTGAGTTAAAATTTAAATCTTAAAAATTCCTATTCCTTTATATTTTTTATATTAATCCACTCAATAATCAATAAAGCGAATTAATGAAGCTATCAGAGTTTAATTTTGCTTAAACTCATAGACACTTCCGTCACCCCATGTTCCAATATAATAATGGTTATTGTGATAAGTTAATGCGACCGCACCAGATAAATTATTGACTAAATTTGTTACCTTTTTAGTTTTCACATCAACGCTTCTCACCATTCCGGCACCATTGTCAATAACCGCTACAACATCTGGAGCAACTAAAGCAATACCAACACCTGGGCGAGTGAATTCTGCACCTAATTCTGTTTTATCACCATTTGGGCTAACCATAGTTAAACGGCCACTGTATTGCGAAACCACTACACTATTATCAGCTAATTGAGTAACACCAACTGGAGTGGTTAATCCACGAGCAATAATACTTTTTTGTTTGGTTTTAAGATCAAGAGAAACTATTTCACCAGTTGAGCGATTGGTAATGAGTAATTGACCTTGATTAGAAAAAGCAATACCAGTAGGTGTATGATAACCATCAGATATTTTTTCTGATTTACCATTACTATTAATTTTTAAAATATAATCATCACTATATGATGAAACATATACATTATCTTCTGCATCAATAACGATGCCAGCTGGTGAAGATATCCCTGAATAAAAAGTCTCTTTGTCACCATTAGGTTTGACTTTGGTGATTGAATTACCCGACCAATTGGTTACATACATTACTCCCTTACTATCAAAGGCTATACCGGTTGGTGCACTAAAACTCGAGGAAATCTTGGTTAAATCTGCCATACAAAATGCTCCATAAAAACAGCAAAATATAAATATCGATAGACGAAATAGACTTTTTTTCATTTTTAATTCTCCTTACTTATAAATAATTAACTTTACTCAATATCTTTCTTTGTGTTTAACAAGTTGAATACCAATTAAAGTTAGGATTAGATTAACTACTGTAAAAAAAACACAAACACTTATTGCCCCACTCCAATCATTATTTTGATAAACGATACCGAGTAAATATGTGCCAATACTGCCGCCCGCCAGACAAGCGAGTAAATATAGAGAAGAAATCGCACCTCGAGAATTAATTGGCACAATTTTATTAAGCATGGCAATAACTAATGGTTGAATAGCAAAGACAAATAGAAATAGGCAAAAAATTCCTATTGCAATAACAGACAAAGATGAACTAAATCCGATCGTGACAACAGAGATACATACCGCAAGCAAGCAAATAAGCAAAAGGTATTTTTCATTAACAATTTGCGATAACTTACCGCTAATTATGCTGCCAATTACCGCACTAAGACCGGCAAAGTTAAGCCATCCTAAAACGGTTGAAGAAAGGTAAAAAGGCGCGCCCTTTAAATAGAAAGTGAGTAAAGAAGATAACCCCAAATAAACAAAAAATAATAAAAATCCAACTATTAAAAAAATAACGACTATTTTATCGAGTAATAATTTAATCGCTGCCAAATAAGTGCCAAGTACACTGGTAGTTGAATTTGGATTTACTGATTGCTTTATACCGAAAGGAACAAAGAGACAGGTTACAATTATCAAGCCGGCATAAATGGTAAATGCAACTTGCCAAGACCAAAAATCGGTCAACATCGCGACCACACTGCGGCTAAAAATAATGCCAACAATCGAAGCTGAAATCATAATTCCCATTGCTTGGGGTAATTTTTGATTCGGAGTATTTTTAGCGGTATAAGCAAACAACGCCGCGGGAACAGCTGCGGCAAAAAAGCCGATTAATGACATAATGACTAAATATAAATTAAAATTATCAATAATCACCGACAAAAATAGACAACAAACCGCCCCAATACTACCAATTAGAACTAATAATTTTGTTGAGACTTTATCTGATAGCGGACCATAAATAAAAAACGAAATAGCGTAAAAAAAGCAAGATAAACTAAACACATTTCTGGCTGCTAAAATATCAATATGATAACTTTGTGATATTTCTTGAAAGATAAGTTGGCTGATATAAACCGAGCCGACTAGTAACACGATTAATAGCGCTGATAAGATGAGAGTCGATTTGGTCTGTATAAATTCTTCTTTTGACATTGCTTCAAGAGTATTGATTGATTAATTGGCTAGGAGATTAACTAATAAAACGCTTATTTAGAAATACATATTTTGTTATACGAAAATCGTATTGCAGAAAAAACATGATAAACCAATGCAAATGATAACAATCTCATTCATAATATCCGAATAATCATTGCGGTTTATAAATTACATAGCATCTAAACCTCCGCAAAAAGCCGATTAGGGACAGTAAAAATTATGGATATCTATAGCAAAAGATTACCAACAATTAAGCAATTACAATATTTTGTTGCAGTTTGTGACGAGCTCAGTTTTACTGGTGCAGCTAAAAAACTTGGTATTAGCCAACCTCCTCTTTCAACGCAAATTAAAAATTTGGAAGAAACCCTGCAAAGCCCGCTATTTTTAAGAAATACGCATAACATTGTATTAACCAACGAAGGTGAAATATTAAAACTAAAAGCAAAACAACTATTAAATGATCTTTGTTCTATAGTTAAATCAACCAGCAATGATGAAAAGGTGCTTATAGGCACAACTAAAACTTTAAGCTTTGACTATATTCCTTATTTCAAGACGTTTTTAACGGAGTTTGCTGATGAAACTGAAATATATAAGCACAACTACACATCTAAAGAGTTGCAGCTTGAATTACATAAAGGCAATATCGATTTTGCAATTGTTTCTGACGCCAGAGATTTTACTGAAAACTCACTGCTAATCTATCAAGAACCATTAACCTTGGTTTTACCCGTTAATCATCCATGCAGCAAACAAGACAAAGTAAACCTAAATGATGTACTTGATTTACCACTATTTTGGTTTAAACAACACTCAAATCCACTTTTTTACGACCAATGTGAACAGGTTTTTAATAGCTTAAACCATCCATTACAACGTCGTACTGAACTCGCGGATAATTTATCGATGCTACTCGAAGTTGCATTAGGGAATGCAATGATGCTTTTACCACAATCTATGGCACAAGCAAAAGTCGATGGCGTGACCTATAAAAAATTGATTAGCAATCAAGATAAAAAATTAAAAATAAATATCTATCTTATATGGCGTAAAAACTTAAAAATGACGGCGATTAACCAGGCAATAATTAATTATTTCCAACAAAACTAAAATATAAAAAACAGAAGTATAAAAAACAGAAACATAAAAAATAAAAGTATAAAAAATTAAAATCAAATCGGCAAAATCGCTTTCTTCCATTTTCGGGGAATATTCAAATTAAAAGCAGGCGTGGTATAAAAGATCATCCTGCTTTTACTTAAATATCATTCATCATAAAAAATATTACTTTTCGGCATTCCTTTTAGACAATTCACCAATAATCTGTTTATATTTATCATTCCAAAGAGGATAGAAGAAATACATAAAGACTATTGTTAGAATAGCCAATGCTCCCGGATAAATATAGATAAGACTACGAATACCAAACAGTGCATTTTCACTTTGTTCAGCATTCGGTACATATCCAACAAACGCTAATACAATTCCAGGAACAAAACCAGCTATTGCTTGGGACAATTTACGGAAAAATGTATAAGATGAATAAACTAACCCTTCTGCGCGAATGCCTGTTTTCCATTCACCATATTCAACAGCATCGGATATTAAGGCCCAGTTAAGAGTATTTATGAATGAACTGCCTAAGAAAGCTAAAGAGGCAAAAGCAACAAAGGCAAAAGGAGAATCGACCACAAAGAAAGCTGTTAAATCAGCCGCAGCCCAAATTACGCATCCAATAATATATAACCAAACTTTATCAATATATTTGACTAGATTCGGGACAATAATTGTACCAATAAATACTGAACCAATTGAGAAGAATCCCATATAAGGAATGATAGACGTATCATGTAAAGTGTATTGAGCAAAAAAGATCTGAATTGCCAATTTTACATTGTAGGCCGAGAAGGTAAAAACATTAACTACACAAAGAATCAATAATGGTCTATTTTTTAGTAATGCACCATAAGATTTTTTAAGAACTGCTTTAGATAATTTTTCTTTCGGTTTGATGACGTAATGCTCTTCAACATTCTTGGCTGAAAGCATAACTAAACTGGCACCAGCAATACCAAATATAGTTACTGCGGCAAGATACCCTGTCGATTCATTATCAAATAACCATACAATAGGCATAAATGCTACGGTAGCAATAAGTAACCCTAGTGTTCCACCAGCTTGTCTAAACGAAGCTAATATGGTTCTTTCTTGGGAGTTTTTAGTCATTGCCGGTACAATCGAACCATAAGCTATATTACCAATCGAATAGACAGTACCAAAAATCATGTAACTTAGATAAGCGAGAATAATTTTCCAAGTTAATGAGAAATTTGGTATTGAAAAGGTAGCAACTAATAGTAATGCTAATGGAATGGCAGAATAAAAAATGAATGGTCTAAATTTACCTTTCGGACCAATATTCATGCGATTATCTATCCATGTACCAACAGAAATATCAGCAAAAGCATCCCATACTTTTGCCACTAGAAATACTGAACCGGCCCAAACACTCGGTAGTCCTAAATGATCGGTAAAATATTTTAGAAGATAGAGTTGCCCCATATCAAACAGAAAATTATACCCAGTATCTCCTAATCCATAAAAAATACGTTGTCTGACATTTGTTTTCACCGGTGTTAAAGATGAATCATGTCCTTGTGAAACGGCTATATCTTTTGGCATAAAAGCCTCCATAATTTGACTAATTTAAAACATTTAATCCTAATGGGAGGAATTTTCATGTTCCTCCAAGTTTTCTTTAAAAATTAACTTCTTAGTCTTGCAATTACCTCTTCGTCTTCTTTATCAACTGGATTGTTTAGCGGTTCCCATTTAATTAAGTAACATGTGCAAAAACCTATTAGCGGAACGATTGCTAAAAGATAAAATGCGGTTATGCCAAATTTGTACCAAATCAATGGCCAAAAAATTACACCTGCTATCCCCCCCATTCTTAAAACTGCATTGGTAAAACCGACTCCAGCTGCACGAATACTAGGTGGATAAGATAATGTGGCAATGGTGATGCCTAAACCTGCTGGACCTGCCGCATGAGAAAAAATCAATGTCATAAGAAACAATAAGGTGAGAAAAGTGCTTGATTGACCAATAAAACCTAAGGCTAATAGAGAGAACATGACGAAAATAAAACCTAACATGCTCTGTCGTCTTGTTCCTAAGTGAGCAATGAGTAAGGAGCCAATAATCGCGCCAGTTAACCCGGCTAACATGTTGACCGATGCTGTACCTAATAAAGTAGCCGATAAGTCGCCAGCCAGCATACTAATTAAGATAACCGGCAGATATGCGCCAACCGCGTTGTATTGCCATGATTGCATTGTGGCAATAACACAAGAAAGAATTGTTCTTTTTAAATATTTTTTTGAAAATAAAATTTTATATTGGGCTAGTTTACTGATTTTTTCTTGTTTTAAGTCATTGTTGAGATTTGCTATAGTCGCAAATTCAGATGTAATATTAATCTCAATTTGATAGCGTTTTTTTATAACTTGATATAACTCTTTGGTACGTTTAACTCTAGCAAGCCAAATTGCTGATTCACCAATCAGACGATAGCGTAAAATGATGATACTTATGGCAAAGATTGCACCGATAAAAAATGCAACTCGCCACAGTTTCATTTCACTAATTCCAAATTTGAATAAAATAAAGAGGACTAAATAGACAAATGTAGTCGTTAAAAACCAAACTACTTGCCATAGGTTTACTGAACCACCTGATTTTTTGGATTTTGTCCCTGCTAATTCAGCAACGGCACTGGTTGATAATGGAAAATCAATACCTAACCCTGTACCCATCATTAAAAAAACAAAAAGTAAAACCCAAATATTAGTGACAACAGGTAAAATTAAGGCACCAATAATCCACAAGCCTACCGATAATAAGAAAGCCCGTTTTTGGCCAATTTTATCAACGGTCGACTGAGCAACTAATCCCCCTATCATCAGACCGATGAAAAAAACGGAATTAACGGTAGCACTAAAGGTTGGTGAAACGGTAAATTCTTCTGCTATATATTTATTAGCAAAAGCCATGATCACAACTTGATATGCGTCAAGAAAAACTCCACTAAGGGCAAGAAAAAAGATAAAAAAATGTCGCTTATTATTGGGAGCATGTTCATTAATTATATCAATGACATCTTGTGTACTGTTGACATTAAAAAAGCTTTTAGATTCATCAGATTGTTTAAAATCCGCCATGATTACCTCTATAAATTTTAGGCAAAGAGATACCTGCTGTATAAATTGCATCTATACAGTTTTTAAGTTGTTTGTATTAATTAATTGAACTTTACGTCAGTAATAATTCATCATTTGAGGGATAATTAGTTTTATCCCTCATGTTATAAAATTTACTGAACGTTTTTATCCAATAACCCTGCCGCTAATGCAGGAGCTAGTCCCGGAGTTAAAGGTAATCTAGGTATCACTAAACAATGCAGTAGATGATAAATATCTTGTTTACCATCCCATACTTTATTAGATACATGATTATTGGTGTCGAGCTCTTGCCACCAAGAACCTGTTTCATAGTCCATTAAATAAGTTCTGCAGTAATCCCAGAAGCGTTGGTAATATTCTTCATATTGAGGATCCTTAGTAACATCAAAAAGTGCATAAGCGGTTCCCATAGCCTCAACAATAACCCAGCGAATCCTCTCTCTTACAACTGGTTTACCATCCCAATCAACGCTATAAACAAAACCTGGAGCACCATCAACTGACCATGCATCTCTAACACCTGCAGCAAATAGATTTTTGGCATCATCCAAGAGCCAGTCAGGTGTTGGCATTTTATTGGCTAATAAGGTGGCGCGAAGATGTAACATCAAACGTCCCCACTCAACCCAATGTCCCGGTGTTCCGCCGTATGCACGAAAATGACTTGCAGGATTTTCCTTGTTATAGTCAAGAATAGGTTTCCAATTAGAATCAAAATGTTCATTAACTCGATAATGGTTATTTCTCGCTACATCATGAATAATGACTGAAGCAATGCGAATTGCCCGATCCAGCCACTTTTTATCTTTAGTTACATCATAAACAATAAGAAAAGCTTCTACGGCGTGCATGTTTGCATTACCACCACGATAATCTTCTGTCTTTGTAAATGTTTCATCCCAAGACTCTAAACACATCTGTTCTTTTTCACTCCAGAAATATTTTTCAATGATTTCTATTGCTTCAATTAATAATGCTTTAGCTTTAGGATGACCGGTTGTTACTGCACTTGCTGCACCTAATAAAACAAAGAAATGTTGATAACCTTGTTTCGAAGGATCAATAACTTTGCCACTATTGATATCAATATTGGCATACCACCCACCATTTACCTTATCTTTTAATGGCCCATTTAATGCATTAATACCATGTTCAACTAATTCATAAGCGCCTGGTCGTCCCATCAAGGCGGCTACTGAATACACATGAATCATGCGTGCGGTGATCCAAAGTTGAGTTCCCATCTCTTGTCGAACATTACCATTATTGCCGATCCAGCCGAAACCGGTTGGTACAACGGCTTTTCGACCAAATTCAAAAATACGGTCAGTTTCATTTTCCAACCAACGATTGTGTGCTTTTGTATTAATCCAACTCATCATTCTGATTTACCTCTAATTAAATTTTTATCCAATCACGTTATAACTATTTACTCATTGATTTTAATTCTTCAAAAATTGATTCAAGACTATCAATACTTTCAATTTGAACTGCAGCCATAAATGCACCTTCAATCAATGGGCAATTAACGATATAAACTTTTTGTTTAATATCTTCATCAAGCATATCCACTGCTGTTTCTGAACTCATTACGGCACTGCCCATATCAGTGAAAACAAGAATGGCTTCATCCGATTGGCGTTTTTGAATAATTTCATATATTGCAATTGGATCTGTGCCTAAATTGCCATCAGATGTTCCACCGAGAGAAAAAGTAGTTACGTTTTCTTGATTCAATGCCATTTCATCAATCATCTCTTTCAAACCGTCGGTTATCTTCTTACTGTGAGATACGAGAATGAAACTTATCACTATTAATTTCCTTTTTTATAAAATATTTCTTAGCATCGCTGTGAACAAAAAACCGCTTGAAACCGAACCTGGGTCTAGATGATCAATTGAACGTTGTGCCAAATAAGAAGCTCGCCCCTTGGTTGCCATCATTGGTTTTGTTGACTCAACAGCGCTATCTATTACTTGTTGTGTTAACTGATTTGCTAACAAACTTTTACTAACCGGCGCCCACACATCAACCATAGTTTTTTCACCACAAGTAGCCTTTCCTCGTTTAATGATGCCATTAAGTCCTGCTTGAATAATGGTTGGTAACTCATTGGTTTCTTTAGCGGCTTTTGCCATTTCCATAAAAGCCGAACCATATAGTGGGCCTGAAGCTCCGCCAATATTCCCCATAAGTGCCATCGCAGTAATCCTAAAAACATCAGAAATTGTATTAGGTGGCGTTTTAGCAAATTCCGTTTGCATGGCAATAACACCTCGATTCATATTGTTTCCATGATCACCATCACCAATTGGTGTATCAAGTTCACTTAGATAAGCCTTATTTTTTTGAATTACATCAGCAAAATCATTTAGCCAATTTAAAACGTTTTTTGTATCAAGCATGATTTTTCCTTTTTACCAAGCTAATGTCGTTACAGAATAGTTAAGCTTTTCGAGCCAATCGTTATCTACTATCTTCATCAGTGTTAATGACACTCCAGCCATATCAATTGCTGTCATATAGTTACCAACTTTGGTAAAGACTACATTGAGGTTTTCTGTCTCTAATTGACGCAACACGTCATTAGCAAATACGTATTGTTCCATTAATGGCGTAGCGCCTAGCCCATTAATCAAAACGGCATATTGTTCATTTTTTTGAAATGGAAATGCGGCTTTCAATTTACTAATTAGTTCTTGTGCTAAAAATTTGGATGATTGTAATTTTTCTCGCCTATATCCCGGTTCACCATGAATGCCAACACCATATTCAATTTCATCTTCAGCAAGAACAAACCCTGGTTTACCTACTTCCGGAACGGTAGCGCCAGAAAATGCCACGCCAATTGTTTTAATATTTGGAATAATTTTTGCTGAAAGTTGTTTGATTTCAGCTAAACTAGCACCTTGTTCACTAGCGGCCCCCAAAATCTTATGAACTAAAATCGTTCCAGCAACACCACGTTTACCTTGAGTATAAGTACTATTTTCAACAGCAATATCATCATCAACGATACAGCTATCAACTTTGATACCCTCCATTTCAGCCATATCTTTAGCCATTTCAAAATTCATAATGTCACCGGAGTAATTCTTAATTACTAGAAATACGCCTTGACCAGAATCCGCGGCTTTAATAGCGTTAAAAATTTGATCTGGTGTTGGTGAGGTAAATACTTGACCACAGACAGCAGCAGTTAACATACCTTGACCGACAAAACCCGCATGAGCTGGTTCATGACCACTGCCACCTCCACTGATAATTGCTACTTTATTGATGGCTAAATTTTTTCTAATGACTATTTGTGAATCAGCAACTCTTGCCAATAACGTAGGACTACTAGCGATTAAACCGTCAATCATTTGATTAACAATATCAGATGGGTTATTAATCAATTTTTTCATTGTGTTAGCTCCTATTAGGCAAATTTGCCGGTAGTTTTGTAATTTTTGCCAATACTATCGGCTAGCAAAATTGCCGCTTTTACTCCCTCAACTGTTACAGGGAATGGCATGGAGTGAATAGATTCTTCAGGAATAATCGTTTTTTCAGCCACTGCTGTGAGTTGTTGGTCTGAAATGGTTTTTACACCAATATCTTCAAGACAAATTGGCAGATTCACTGATAAACAAAAATCTAAAACTTCTTTAAGTTCTTCTTCTGGTGAATTTTCTAATATAAGTTGTACTAAAGTACCGAAGGCAACCTTTTCGCCATGATAATAATGATGTGTCTCTTCAAGAATGGTTAATCCATCATGAATAGCATGCGCGCCAGCTAAACCACCGCTTTCGAAACCAAGTCCTGAAAGCAAGATATTCGCCTCTATAACATTTTCCAATGCTGGTGTGACTACTTTATCGATACAAGAAGCCTTAGCTTTTTTACCGTCTTTTAATAAAGTCTGATAACATAATGTTGCAAGTGCATAAGCTGCTAACGTTGGCTTTGCTCCTTCGCACAATTGTTCCCTTACTCCACATGGTAATCCGGCATTAATATTGGCATAAGATTTTTGATTTGCTCTCGCTTCAAAATAGGTTGAAAGAGCATCCCCCATTCCAGCGACTAAAAACCGAACAGGTGCTTGAGCGATGATGTTAGTGTCAATAAGTACAACACTTGGACTTTGTTTGAAATAGGCATAATCATCAAACGCACCATCTGGGGTATATAAAACTGCCGAATGGCTTGTTGGAGCATCAGTGGCTGCTATCGTTGGTACAATAATAACCGCATCACCTTCTGCCACACATTTAGCTGTATCAATAGCTTTCCCGCCACCTAAACCTATCGTGCAATCACACTGTTCAGTTATTGCTAATTTTTTCAGACGCTCTACTTCGATACGTGAACATTCACCATTAAAGTCGGCGGTAATAAATACGCAATTATATTTTTCTGCCGTATAATCAAGTTGCTTACGAACTCGTTCAATATCTGATTGATTACCAATTAATAAAGCTTTTTTTCCAAAACTTGCGACAAAATACCCTAAATTTAATAATTCATTTTCTCCTTGAACATATTTAGACGGCGATATAAATGCTTTTCTCATAATTTTCCTCACACAACGAACCATATCAAACAAATAAGATCATAAAACAACTATATTAATGACAAAAACGAAAATAAACGCAACATAATTGTGCCAATTTTGTGATTTAGCGCAAACTTTTAATCAAAAAAGAATAGTTTTAGTGGTTGAAATTGTTTTTGAAAGGAAAAAAATGATGTAAAAAAAAGAAAATTGAACAATAATAAACAATAAAGAAAAAATAACTTAAAATTTAGTCATATCAAAGGATGAGTTTACTAATCTCTCTATTAACTCATAGTAAGAACGAATGAAATTATATCGAAAAAACGATATTGTTATTGATTAAAAATAAAAATCGCTATTTTTTAGCGATTCTTAATTCAACTTTATTTTCTTTTAGGATATTAATGATATTGGCGGGTGGTTTGCTGTCAGTGATAAAGGTTGAAACTTGCTTCAAGTTACCGATTTCAATTGCCGCTGATGCATGAAATTTTGTATGATCACCAATTAAAATAAAATTTCGAGAATGTTCAATCATCGCTTTAACGACGGCAACTTCATTTATATCAAAATCTAATAAAACACCATCGGGGTCAATAGCTCCTAAACTGGTGATAAGATAATCGGCACGAAATCCACTCACCAATGAAAGTGCACTTGGCCCCACAATGCCACCATTATGCGAACGTAAAATACCACCTAGCGTTATTACTTCGAATCCTTTATTTTGATATAGAATATTAGCAACTCTTATGCTATTGGTGATTATCCGCAAGTTATTTTTATTTTTTAAAGCCTTCGCAACAAACTCAACGGTAGTACCTATTGTAATAAATAACGTAGCACCATCAGGGATAAAATTGGCAACTTCATTGGCAATAGTGGTTTTCTCTTCGATATAGGCTGTTTCGCGTTTAGAAAATTCTGTATTCATAATACTTGAAATTCTTCCTGCTCCACCATGATGTCGAGAAATTAAACCAGCATCATTTAATTGACGAATATCTCGTCGGATGGTTTGTGGTGTAACATTTAGAATTTTGGCTAATTCTTCATTACTGATATATCCATTTGACATAACAAGAGATATCAATTTATCATGCCTTGGATTTCCAGTTAACTCTACATATTCCACCACAAATTACTCCTCATCTTATATTTATTTTTGACGTTCAGTTAAAAATTCATTTACTTGTTTTATTGATGGTATTCCAGCGCGGCCACCAGCTTTAGTACATTTTAATGCTGCAACAGCACATGCAAATTCTACTACTTTATTAATGGAATATCCATTAGCTAGCGCAAAAGCAAATGCACCATGGAAAACATCTCCCGCGCCAGTAGTATCTACCACGTCAACTTTAAATCCTTTATGCCAATACTGATTTGCTTCTTCTAACCATAAACAACCTTTATCCCCCAAAGTGACATATACTTGCCCTTTTGTAGATTTTTGTGCTTGTTTTAAGGCTACTGCTACTTCGTCCTGAGCCGTCATTTTTAATAATCCGGGTTCAGAAAAAGCAGCATGACTAGATAAACTAACTAACGGTTTAATATCTTGTGGGGTAACGTCAGCATCTAAAACGGTAGGAATATTTAACTGTTTTGCTTTTTTAAAACAATATTCGGTACCTTCTGGCCAACGAACATCAGCTAAAATGACATCGTAACTTGAAAAATCAATATCATCTAACCACTTTGTATCGCTTAATAAATCAGGACTTGGATAATTAATAATCAGACGCTCGCCGTGTTTATCAACCAAAATAGCTGATTGTGATGACCTTGCATTAGCATATACTTTTATCAAAGAGGTATTGACACCATAATTTGCTAGCTCTGACAATATGACTTGACCTGCGCCATCATCGCCAACTCGACCTATAAAATCAACTTTAGCACCCAGCTTAGCAATGGCAACCGCTGCTGTTGCAGCGGGTCCTCCACCTATTTCTTTATAATCATTTGCTACAAATTTACCATTAACTTTTGGGATATCATTAACATAATAAATTCGATCTTGTACTGCTATACCCACGCATGCAATTTTAATCATAAAACACTCCTTTTGTTCGTTTATATTCTTAAATATTCGTTTAATTTTAATTTAAATAATTTTTTAAAAAAGTGATCAAAATCACTTTACTAAATAAAAATTACAAATATGATAATAAAGGAATTAAAACGAACATAAAAGAGGTTTAAAATGGCAAATATTGGTTTCATTGGTCTTGGTCAAATGGGCAGTCCTATGGCTAAAAACCTAATTAAAAAAGGGCATCAAGTTGTAGTATATGATATTAATAAACAAGCAGTTAACGAATTAACTTCAGTAGGAGCTATTGCGGCAGACTCACCAGCCAAGGCAGCGAAAAATAATGAATTTATTATCACCATGCTGCCTAATGGTAAATTAGTCGAACAAGTTATTTTTGCTGAAAACGGAATAAAAGAAACCATAAGTAGTAATGCACTACTTATAGATATGTCAACAATCCATCCATTAGAAAGTGATTCAATTCGCAATCGACTTGCCGCAATAAATATAGAATTTATGGATGTTCCTGTCGGGCGAACATCCACCAATGCTATTGATGGAACATTACTGATTTTAGCTGGTGGTAGCCAAAGTCAAATCGATAGAGCTTCGGAAATATTACTTTGTATGGGATCTGAAATTATCAATACCGGAGGCCCAGGCAGAGGAATAAGAGTAAAACTTATCAATAATTTCATGAGTATTGCATTAAACGCATTATCCGCTGAAGCTGCCACACTTTGTGATGCATTAGAGTTACCATTTGATGTTGCGATGCAAGTGATGAGTGGCACGCCGGCCAGTAAAGGACATTTCACTACAACTTGGCCAAACAAAGTTTTAAAAGGTGATTTAACACCAGCATTCATGATTGATCTTGCTCATAAAGATTTGGGTATAGCGCTTGATGTAGCTAACCAACTCCATGTGCCATTACCTATGGGAGCTGCATCACGTGAAGTTTATAGTCAAGCAAGAGCGATGGGACGAGGCAAACAAGACTGGACAGCAATTCTTGAACATTGTCGTTTTTGTTCAGGTTTGAAAAAATAATAAATTATAGGAGAAAAAAATGACTAAATATACAGTAAAAGATATCGCCAGAAATTCAGGCGGGTTTGCGATGTTGGCGGTAGATCAACGAGAAGCAATGCGACTAATGTTTGCCGCGGCAGGCATGTCTACCCCTATAAAAGATGAGGTATTAACTGATTTTAAAGTTAATGCAGCAAAAATTTTAACACCTTATGCTTCAGGTGTATTGGTAGATCAACAATTTTGTTACGACGAAATTATCAAACAAAAAGCGGTTGATAAAAATTGTGCACTAATTGTTGCCGCAGATGATTTTATTCCCGGTAATGGTATCCCCGTTGATAAGGTGCGTATTGATAAAAATGTCAATGCAGCTCAAGTAAAAAAAGATGGAGCTAAAGCACTGAAATTATTGGTACTTTGGCGACAAGATGAAGATCCTAACGAAAGATTAGACATGGTTAAAGAATTTAACAAAATCTGCCATGATGCCGGCCTAGTTAGTATTATTGAACCTGTAGTCCGTCCACCAAGAACAGGTGACAAATTTGACCGTGAAAAAGCAATTATCGATGCTGCAAAAGAGTTGGGGGATTCTGGCGCGGATTTGTATAAAGTTGAAATGCCACTTTTTGGTAAAGGTCAATCTAATGATTTACTCAAAGCATCGCAAAAACTAAATGAACATATCAATATGCCATGGGTAATTTTATCTTCTGGGGTTGATGCAAATTTATTTGCCAGATCTGTGCGTATTGCGATGCGTGCAGGTGCATCAGGTTTTCTTGCCGGACGAGCAGTATGGGCATCTGTTATTGGATTACCTGATACAGAATTAATGCTTAAAGATATTTCTGCACCAAGATTACAACATTTAGGCACAATTGTTGATGAGATGATGTCTTCTCGGTAAATCTAATACATCAATATGTATAAAGTAATTGCATGACAATAAGTCATGCATAAACCTCATTTAGATGTATTTAAAGATAAGTCTAATGATAATAAGGAATTGATCATATGGTTTATTAGCTTTGTTAGAAAGCGATTAACCGTATTATTTAAGTTATAGAGGATGGCACCATGAAAATAAGCCTTATCAATAATGGATTTGAAATAACCCAAAACGAAAAACAATTATTGGTACACACAACTGAAAACCCTGCAATATTTGTCGGAGTTGGCCAAGAAAAAATGGAAATTTATCGTGGCAATTTTGATATTCACGATTATATAGAAGAGCGTATTCCACTTCGTTTCGCGAAAATTACTGACAATATTGTTGAATTTTCATGTGGAAAGGATAGTCCCGTACAAATAACAATGAAAATAACACATCAAAATAATTTAGACGCCTTATTATCATTTGAAAGTCAAAACCAGCATTTAAATCGTTTTTGGATCCGACTATCCGCCACACAAAATGAGAGAGTATGGGGATGTGGTGAACAGATGTCATATTTGAATATGCGCGGACGCCATTTTCCACTCTGGACATCAGAGCCTGGTGTCGGGCGTGATAAAACCACTGAAATAACCTTCCTCTCAGATAAATATAATAAAGCAGGAGGCGACTATTATCATACCAATTACCCACAACCGACTTTTATTTCATCCAATCATTATGCATGTCATATCAATACCACCGCTTATGCTGATTTTGATTTTAGGAATAATGATTTTCATGAATTACAAATTTGGGAAATTCCACAATCAATTGAACTTTATAGTGCCCCAACCTACTTAGATATTGTCGAAAAATTGAGTTTACGCTTTGGTCGACAACCCAAATTACCAGAATGGGTTTATAACGGAATTATTTTAGGTTTAAAAGGCGGCGAAGAAAATACTTTTTCCAGAATGGAAAATGCGATCAAAAAAGGCGTACCGGTTGCAGCTGTATGGAGTGAAGATTGGGTTGGTTTACGTATTACTTCGTTTGGTAAACGGTTATTTTGGGATTGGAAATGGAGTCGAAAACGTTATCCTAATTTAGAGCAAAAAATAAAAGAGTTAAAACAAAGAAATATTCGTTTTATGAGTTATCTCAATCCCTATTTATGTAATGATGGTGAATTATTTCCAATCGCCAAACAAAAAGGATATTTTGCATTAAATAAAGATGGTGATGTTGCTTTAGTTGATTTTGGTGAATTCTATTGTGGTGTGGTTGATTTTACCAATCCTAAAGCATGTGAATGGTATAAAGAAGAAATAATCAAAAAGAACTGCTTAGATCTCGATATTTCCGGATGGATGGCCGATTTTGGTGAATATCTACCGACGGACAATATCTATCTGGCAAATGGCGTTGAGGCCAAGCTAATGCATAATGCGTGGCCAACATTATGGGCAAAGGTCAATGCAGAAGCTATCGCTGAAGCGGGTAAAACCGATGATGTAACCTTTTTTATGCGAGCTGGTTATACCGGTGTGCAAAAATATTGTCCATTACTATGGGCTGGAGACCAATCTGTCGATTTTTCACGCCATGATGGATTAAATACGGTGATTTGTGCAGCACTATCCTCGGGATTAATGGGTAATGCTTATCATCATAGTGATATAGGTGGTTATACAAGTTTATTTAACAATCGTCGTAGCAAAGAACTTTTTGAACGTTGGGCTGAAATGGCCGCATTCACACCTGTTATGCGAACTCACGAATGTAATAGACCTGATGAAAATTTCCAATTCGATCATGATCCTTCAACAATTGCCCATTTGGCAAAAATGACCAACATATATCGTCATTTAGTACCCTATGTTAAAGCATTAGCTGATGAAGCTAGCGAAAAAGGTTATCCGTTACAGCGTCCTTTGTTTGTCCATTTTGAGCAGGATATCAATACTTATGATATTCAAGATCAATATATGTACGGCAAGGATCTACTTGTTGCTCCCGTTCATCAGCAAGGTGTAACAGAGTGGAAAGTTTATTTACCTGCCGATGAAACATGGATTAATGTTTGGAGCAAACAACAGGTACAAGGCGGTCAATTTATCACGGTCGCTGCTCCTATCGGTCAACCGCCGGTATTTTATCGCAAAACCAGCAAATGGAGTGACCTATTTGCAGAAATTGCTGCTATCAAATAGTCAAAAACGCTATAGATAGTGATAACAAAGAGCGATAGTTAAAACTTATTCGCTCTTCAAACTAAAATTCATAGTCAAAATTGTCAATTACTTAAAGATTAAATTAATTAACATCAGCGAACTAAGAAAACTTATTAAATAGAAATTGAACTTCTTGGTCTATATCTTCTTTGAGTAACACAATTTAGCTAACTATTATTAAGGTTTGCTCATGAAAGAGAATAACGTAACCCATCTCAATATAGTATTTATTAAAAAGGGAGATATAGAAATAGGATTACTTCCTGAATTAGGCGGCACTATCGCATTTGCCAAATATAAAAATCTTGACTTTATGCGAGCATGGACTGGAGAACTTACACCTAGACGAACTTGCTGTTATCCCCTTGTTCCGTTTTCAAATCGAATTGCCAATGGTCAATTTTCGTTTGCGGGGAAATCCTATCAACTGGCGAAAAATTTTGCTGATCATCCTCACACAATTCATGGCATAGCATGGCAAAAACCTTGGGAAATCATTGAACATTTGCAAGATAAAATTATTTTAGGTTATCAACATCGCCCCGATATTGACGGGATTGATGGTTGGCCATTTTCATTTTCAGTTATACAAACAGTAGAGATTTTTGAAAATAGCTTACTAGTCAAGATGGATATAACCAACAATGACAGTTGTGATATACCAGTGGGATTTGGTTGGCATCCATTTTTTCCTCGACATGATGATGTATTATTGCAATTTGATGCAGAACAAGTGGTTATCAATAACGATAATATGTTACCTGAAAAAATCATCGATATACCTGATGATTGGAATTACCATAAACTGAAACAATTAGGTGAACCAAATCTGGATAATTGCTTCGTTAATTGGAACAGAAAAGCAATAATACAATGGCCGACTAAAAAATTATCGTTAACATTAACTGCTACAATACCATTAGCCTACTTAGTTGTCATGACCCCTTCGGCACCAATGAATACCTTTTTTGCTGTTGAACCGGTGAGCCATATTAATAACGCCATCAACAGTAATACACCATTGCATAATGGAATCCAAGTGCTAGCAAGTAATCAAACCCTAACTGGTGAGATGCAAATGCAACTTGATGAAATAAATTGATTATTTAAATAGAACTTAAATCATAAAAAGCTAGTTCCCGCCAAAAACTTCGTTCCTTACTTTTTTAGGCAGATTATTTATTTAAATGATTGAACAAAAAATATTAAGGAACGTTTGTTGGGGAACAATTATTGCAGTGATTATGTGCTTTTAGGTTATCAAATCATCTTTAACTAATATTGCTTGCCTGTGGTAAAATCATTACAATAAAAGCCAATTAACCACTATCTTTTTTACCGTATGATTACCTATACAGATGCGACCTTAGATGATTTACCATTTATCGTGGAGGTTTATAATTCGACTATTGCCAGTCGTCAGGTAACAGCAGATTTGCAGCCGGTGTCGGTTGAAAGCCGTTTTGCATGGTTTGAACAGCATAATCCGCAGAAGCGTCCGCTTTGGTTAATCAAATATCATAATCAACCTTGTGGCTGGGTTAGTTTGTCATCTTTTTATGGTCGTCCAGCTTACGATAAAACAGTTGAGATAAGCCTATATATTCATCAAGATTTCCGGGGCAAAAAAATCGGTCAAACCACAGTGGCTAAGATAGAATCATTTGCTAAACAAGCTGGTATTGAAGCCATACTCAGCTATATTTTTGGACATAATATTGCTAGCTTAAATCTTTTCGAAAAAATGCATTATAAGCAATGGGCATTACTGCCAAAAGTTGCTGAACTTGATGGCGTTAAACGTGATTTGGTTATTTTAGGCAAACGTTTAGATTAACCCTTTTATCTATCTTAATTAGATATTTTTTTTAAAAAGGATGACTCAATTCATGAGCAATCTAAAAAATCTCGAATATTTATTTCATCAAGCCAAAATTACTAGTATTTTAATCTTGCTTAATGTTGCCTGGTTTGTAATTTCACATCTCCTTGATTCACGAGCCTTTATGAACTATACAGAAATGGCCTTTCTTATTGACTGGGGCGCAGATGTTTCACTGCTCACCTTTTCCGGGGAGTATTGGCGCTTACTGACCAATATTTTTGTGCATGCAGGATTAACCCATCTAGCTATGAATATGCTGGCGCTATGGAGCGTGGGGATTATTTTAGAACGATTAATTCCGCCATTTGCTTTTATTGGGATCTACTTATTGTCAGGCCTGTTTGGTAGCTTAGCTAGTGATATTTCGACCCTGCATCATAGTGTTGTTAGCTGTGGGGCATCGGGCGCTATCTTGGGGATTATTACAGCATTACTTGCCTATTCACTGATTAATCGTACCGATCTGCAACAAATGCCTATCAAATCAATTGTAGTCAGTTTAATACTAACAGCGGGATTAGGTTTGCTGCCTTCTATCGACAATATGGCTCATATAGGTGGTGCCGTTAGCGGATTTATTTTGGGAGGATTAGTCACTATTTGTCTGAAAAAATTTCGCTACCAAAGTCAAATCTATACTAAGTTAATTTTGCTGCTATTTGCTATTTCATGTCTGCTGTTATATCTACTTTATCGATATTATCAAGGGATTGGTGGCTTTCATTATTAACCAATAAAGGCGCAAATTAACTTTGCGCCTTTTTAATTATCGAGGTTCAATTAATAACTACTTAAAACTCGGGCCGGATCGATTTTACATGCTCTGCGAGCGGGATAATAGCTGGCAAGCAAACTTAGTAACATTGCGGTAATAAACACAATAACTACATCAAATAGATGAATTTCAGATGGTAAAAAATCAACAAAATGGTTGCTGGCTTTCATTATTAACCAATAAAGGCGCAAATTAACTTTGCGCCTTTTTAATTATCGAGGTTCAATTAATAACTACTTAAAACTCGAGCCGGATCGATTTTACACGCTCTGCGAGCGGGATAATAGCTAGCAAGCAAACTTAGTAACATTGCGGTAATAAACACAATAACCACATCAAATAGATGAATTTCAGATGGTAAAAAATCAACAAAATGGTTGCTGGATTTTATTATTAACCAATAAAGGCGCAAATTAACTTTGCACCTTTTTAATTATCGAGGTTCAATTAATAACTACTTAAAACTCGGGCCGGATCGATTTTACATGCTCTGCGAGCGGGATAATAGCTGGCAAGCAAACTTAGTAACATTGCGGTAATAAACACAATAACTACATCAAATAGATGAATTTCAGATGGTAAAAAATCAACAAAATAGATATTGCTGTTCAAGATTTTATGCCCCATCATCGATTCAACAACGCCCATTATATTTGAAAGTTGCCAAGCAACAATAACACCTAACACCACACCAATCACACTACCAATTAAACCAGATATCACACCATACCAGATAAAGATACGTTTTATAAGATTATTGGTAGCACCAAGGGTTTTAAGGATAGCAATATCACGCTGTTTATCTTTAACCGCAATAACCAACGTCGATACAATATTAAAACAAGCTACGCCAATCACTACAATCATAGCTAAATACATAATTTGTCGAATCATCTGGATGTCACGGTACATAAAACCAAAAGTATGTTCCCAACTGTTGAAATTGAGATTTTCTTCCAAAGTTAACGTGGCTTGAGCGATAATGTCACTAGCTTGATAGACGTTATCCACATTAATCATTAACCCAGTGACACTGTCATCGATATTTAGTAATTTTTGTGAATCCGCTAAGGGTAATAACGCAACATTATTACTTAACGTACCACTTAAATCTAAAATACCATGTACTTGTAAACGAACGCGACGAGGTGGTTTAAGTTGTTCTGGATTGTTGGAAACCGGAATCAATAGAGTAACCCACTGCCCTTCTTCGACGGCAAGTAATTTAGCCAACCCAGCCCCTAAAATGATCTGCTGACTATCAGCTTTAAAATCTTGCCATCTATTATTAAGTACATAATTTGGCAATGCGCTGATCTTGGTTTCTTGCTCAGGATCGAGCCCTTGCACTTCAACCGCACCAAGTTTGCTAGCGTTTTCAATCAAACCGGTAAAACTAACAAAAGGTACAGCGGATAAAATATGGTTATTCTCTTGGAGTTCGCTTTGAACATGCTGCCAATTATCCAAATTGCCTGTGTAAGAATAAATTTGCCCATGAGGCACCACCGATAAAACACGGTCGTTTAGCTCTCGTTCAAAACCATTCATCGCACTTAATCCTATGATCAGCGCAGCAATACCGATAGCGATACTTAGGGTTGAAATAATGGATATCAAGGAAACCATACCACTTTTACGGCGCCCTTTACGGAATTTTATGGCGGTGATTAATGATAAATTCATAGTTAGTTGTCCATTTACCTTTAATTCGCCAAATCACGGTAGGATAACTGACCATCACTCATAATCAATTGTTGATCGAGTTTATTCGCTAAAGCGAGATCATGGGTTACCACTAAAAATGCCGTACCGTGCTCACGATTAAGTTTCACCAATAAATCAAAAATTGCATCCGCGGTTGATTTATCTAAATTACCCGTGGGTTCATCAGCCATAACTAGAGCTGGATTATTAATCAAAGCTCTGCCAATAGCGACGCGTTGCCGCTCACCGCCGGATAATTCAGCTGGACGATGGTTGGCACGTTTAACTAAATTCACTGACTCTAACATCACCATAGCACGTTTTTTAGCTTCACTTGGTGAAACACCACCAATTAATAACGGCATTGCTACATTTTCAAGGGCAGTAAAGTCAGGTAATAGATGGTGGAACTGATAAACGAAACCAATTTCTTGATTACGTAAGCGAGCTTTTTCTTGCTCTGATAAGCGATTAAGCTGTTGGGATTTGAACATAATTTCGCCGGAAGTCGGTTGGTCTAACCCACCTAACAGATGCAATAAGGTACTTTTACCCGAACCTGAACTACCAATGATCGCCAACAGAGATTTAGGATAAATATCAAATGATACATCTTTCAATACCTCAGTCACCATTTTACCTTCTTTATAGGTTTTACTTAGATTTTTAGCAGATAGAAGTGGCTGTGAATTATTCATAACGTAAAGCCTCGGCTGGTTGGATATTGGCTGCACGATATGCAGGATAAATAGTTGAAATTAACGATAACATAAGTAATCCGAAAATAATAAATACAATTTGTGAAGGATTAACCAAACTAGGTAATTCAATACCAGCAAAGGATAACCCAAGTACCGACATCAATTCATTGAGATATGAGGCAAGTAACAACCCTATGGCACTGCCTAGTAAGGTTCCAATAACGCCAGAACTGGCACCTTGGATAATAAAAATCAACATAATTTTAAAACGTGATAAACCTTGCGTTTTTAAAATGGCTACTTCGCCTTGTTTTTCCATAACTAATAAGCTTAGTGAAGTGATAATATTAAAAGCGGCAACAATCACGATCAAACTAATCAATAATCCCATCACGTTTTTTTCCATCTTAATTGCTTGAAACAACTCACCACGTTTGGCGCGCCAATCGGTAAATTTCAAACCTTCAGGTAAAGGCGTGTTGGTAACTGATGAGATTTCAAGTGGATGCGTTAAAAATAGACGCCAGCCACTAATATTATTAGTTGGATAACGCAACAGATTTTTAGCATCAGTTTGATTGACATAGATTAACGCTTGATTGATATCCTGATTAACAGAAAACAATCCACTTACGGTAAACAGACGTTGTGAAGGAATACGACCTACTGGAGTTATTTGACTGGCATCGGTCACCATCAAACGAATCTTATCACCAACTATTACGCCCAATTGATCGGCTAACGTGTAACCTAAAATCACATTATAACTACCGGCCTGCAAAGTATCGATCGAACCGGTGTACACATAATCCTCAATCGGATCGTGATCTGCGGCGGTGATGCCCATCAAGGTACTAACAGTAATACTGTGTTGACTTTGTAATACCACATCACTGGTAATAATCGGCGTTATTCGCTCTACACCGGGGATATTTTTAAATTGTGAAGAAGTAATTAGTGTAGAATCGATTTTACCTGTTTTCGAGGTAACTTGCGCTTGTGGAAAAAATTTTAAGATACTATTTTGCATCTGATCTTCCAGCCCATTCATTACCGACAACACCACGATTAAGCCGATGGAGCCTAACATGATCCCAATCATTGATAGCCATGATACAAAGCGACCAAAACCATCGGTTTTTTGCCCGTATACATAGCGAAAACCTATATAAAACACTAATGGACGAAATATTTTTGACATAATAGTAATAAGGTACCTGAAGTTTTAATCAAGTTTAACTCGTAGAATATAAGCTACTTATGATACAGGATTAAACAGTTATAGAAAACAGTCATATAATTACGTTATAATCGTGAGATAACTTTGTCGCAATTATCTATTACTCCAACATGCCTAAAACATATAATATTTCTGACATCATTCCTAAAAAATCAGGTGAAGTTAAACAAGTTGGCCAACTTGTTGGTTCTTCATTATCTCAATTTTGTGCGCAAACAATAGAAGCTCACGATGGTTTAGTGGTGATTGTTACCGATGATATGCAACAAACTACTCGGCTTCATGAAGAGTTAAAACAATTTTCTCGCTTTCCAACAATCTTCTTCCCCGATTGGGAAACATTGCCTTATGATAGTTTTTCGCCCCACCAAGATATTGTATCAGAACGGTTATCCTGCCTTTATCATTTGGGCCATTTAACTAAAGGCGCATTAATTCTACCAATTAATACACTTATGCAAAAAGTCTGTCCACAAAATTATTTAGGTGGACATGTCTTTATGATGAAAAAAGGTTTAGCCATAAGTCGTGAAAATCTACGTTTGCAACTTGAAAATGCCGGTTACCGTTCGGTCAGTCAAGTCATGGAACATGGCGAATATGCCACTCGCGGTGCGCTATTTGATATCTATCCTATGGGAAGTGACGCCCCTTACCGTATTGATTTTTTTGATGACGAAATTGACAGCATTCGTACCTTTGATGTCGAAACTCAGCGGACTCTTGATGAAATTAGCCAAATTCAACTACTACCCGCGCACGAATTTCCTTTTGATAAAACATCAATCGAACTATTTCGCAGTCAATGGCGAGAAAAGTTTGAAGTAAGATTAGATCCAGAAAGCATCTACCAACAAGTTAGTAAAAACATTTTACCAACCGGTATTGAGTATTGGCAGGCCTTATTTTTTAACGAACCTCTCACGCCGCTGTTTAGCTATTTTTTAGCAAATACGTTGATTATCAATACAAACAATATCGAATCGTTCGCCAATAAATATTGGCAGGATATTAGCCAACGTTATGAAAGTCGTAAAGTCGATCCGATGCGGCCACTGTTAGCGCCAACGGTTATTTGGTCAAAAACTGATGAAATTTTTGCTCATTTTAAACAATATCCACGCATTACGGTGTCGCATACTGAAATCAGTGATTCAAGCAAAAGTATTAACTTGCCGTTTAGTTTACTACCTGAAATTGCCATACAGATTCAGCAGAAAGATCCTTATTCTCATTTTGAGCAATTTATCCAAGATTTTGACGGTAAGATTATCTTTTCGGTCGAATCTGAAGGTCGTAAAGAGGCGTTGCAAGAAATTTTAGGTCGCATTCGAATACATCCAACCAGCATCACTCAACTTGACCAACTGTCAAACACGGATAATCGTTACTGTTTAATGATTGGTGCTAGTGAACAAGGTTTTATCGATCTGCAACAAAATTTCGCTTTTATTACGGAAAACGAATTGTTGGGTCGTCGGGTTATTCGACGTAAAAAAGAGAGTAAACAAGCGATCAATACCGATAGCTTAATTCGAAGTTTAGCTGAATTAACACCGGGTAAACCTGTGGTGCATTTGGAGCATGGTGTGGGGCGCTATGCCGGTTTAACCACATTAGAAACGGGCGGTATTACTGCTGAATACCTGATTTTACTCTATGCTAATGAGACTAAGCTCTATGTACCCGTTTCATCACTTAATTTGATCAGCCGTTACTCAGGTGGAGATGAGGAAAATGCGCCACTCAATAAATTAGGTACCGATACATGGAGTAAAGCAAGACAAAAAGCCGCCGAAAAAGTACGTGATGTCGCCGCTGAATTGTTAGATATATACGCTGAACGTGAGAGTAAACCCGGCTTTGAATTCAAACAAGATCGTGAACAATACGAACTGTTTTGCCAAGCGTTTCCTTATCAAGAAACCGAAGATCAGCAAAATGCCATTGGTGCTATTATTGGTGACATGTGTTCACCTTATGCAATGGACCGCCTAGTCTGCGGAGATGTCGGATTTGGTAAAACCGAAGTGGCGATTCGTGCAGCATTTTTAGCGGTAATAAATCATAAGCAAGCAGCAGTTTTAGTTCCTACCACCTTACTTGCCCAACAACATTACGAAAGCTTTTGTGACAGATTTGCCAATTGGCCAATCCGTATCGAAAGTTTATCTCGCTTTAAAACAGCTAAACAGCAACAAGCGATAATTCAAGAGTTAGCTGAAGGAAAAATCGACATTGTTGTAGGTACTCATAAACTATTACAAGAAGATGTAAAATGGCAAGATTTAGGCTTATTAATTGTTGATGAAGAACATCGTTTTGGTGTTCGTCAAAAAGAACGTATTAAAGCAATGCGTGCCAATATCGATATCCTAACCTTGACCGCAACCCCTATTCCACGAACCTTAAATATGGCCATGAGTGGCATGCGTGATCTCTCAATTATAGCCACTCCGCCAGCTCGCCGTTTGGCTGTGAAAACCTTTGTTCGAGAATATGATAACCTAGTTATACGTGAAGCCATTTTGCGAGAAATTTTACGTGGTGGCCAAATTTATTACTTGCATAATGATGTGTCGGATATTGAAACAGTGGCGGAAAAGTTAACCGAACTGGTACCAGAAGCTCGGGTTGCGGTTGGTCATGGACAGATGCATGAGCGCGATCTCGAACGGGTTATGAATGACTTTCATCATCAACGATTTAACTTATTGGTGTGTACTACTATTGTCGAAACCGGAATCGACATTCCTAATGCCAATACTATCATTATTGAACGCGCAGATAAATTTGGTTTAGCCCAGTTACACCAATTGCGTGGACGGGTTGGACGTTCCTATCACCAAGCTTACGCTTATTTGTTAACGCCACATCCTAAATTACTTAGTAAAGATGCTAAAAAACGTCTTGATGCAATAGCCACGCTAGAAGATTTAGGAGCTGGCTTTGCTTTAGCCACTCATGACCTTGAAATTCGTGGTGCTGGTGAACTATTGGGCAGTGACCAAAGTGGACAAATTGAAACCATTGGCTTTAACCTTTATATCGAATTACTTGATGATGCGGTTAAATCCCTTAAAGAGGGCAAGGAACCGACTCTCGAATCACTACTCAATAATCAACAGACAGAAGTCGAATTACGCTTACCGACTTTAATCCCTGATGATTTTATTCCTGACGTTAATACTCGTTTATCACTCTATAAACGCATCGCCAGCATTGAAAGCCTAGATGAACTGACTGATATTCAAGTCGAAATGCGCGACCGATTTGGCAAATTGCCTGACCCTGTGTTGTTTTTATTAGAAACGACTAAAATTCGCTATCAAGCAAGTAGATTGGGTATTACCAAAATCGAATTGGGTGATAAAGGTGGCTTTATTGAATTTGGCGCTAATAACAAAATTTCAGTTGATTATTTAATTGAGATCATACAAAAATCGCCAAAAATTTATCGCTTAGAAGGGACTAATCGATTAAAATTAATTAAATCTGATTTACAACGCATTGATCGCATTGATTATATTAAGAATTTATTAGTTGATTTTGCTGATCATCTAGAAAAATAACCTGAAATATAACGAAACAGAAATTATAAACATGAAAAAGACGACTCCAATTATTGGTATTATTGCTGTACTAGGTATAAGTTACCTTGGTATAGCATGGCACACTGGGAATGTAATTGAAAAAGAAATTGATAACACAATAGCTCGAGTTACCGAGCAAATAAATAATTCGCAAAACGTGTTTAACGTACAAATCACTCATTCTAATGATAAGAAGCATATTTTTTCAACCCAAACGCATATCAATATAACCTTATTGCCTAAGGACGAAATGATCAATGATAAACTCCCCTTGATTGACACTGATTTCACTATCTATCACGGTCCATTTCCGATAGCAGCCTTAAAACAAGGTATTTTTTCACCACAAATGGCTTGGATTGAATATCCAATTGCCGACCCTAAATTTGACTTGGTTGAGGTTATTGGCGCTCGACCATTAATAACGGGTAATATGAGTATAAGTTATAATGGTGATGTAACACTTAATTGGTTAACTAACGGATTTAAAGTTAAACAAAACAGAGAAACACATTTTCTATCTGGTCTAGAAGCAGAATTAGGAGCTTCGACTTTAACATTCACTAGCAAAAGCGATCAATCAACGCCGTCAATAAAATTGGATTTAGATAAATACCATCACCAATTTGCGAGCGAATATTTGACATTAAACAATCTTCATTTCACCCTTGCTGGTGAAAAGCAATCAAACCACGTTAATTTTGCTTTGACTTTTGATAAATTACGAACCAATCAAAAAAATAAATTTTTTAATAATATGTATGATTTTGATCAATCTGATCTCGACACTTTTATACTTGATAATTTAATCACTAAAGTTACGATTGAACCAGCCAATCAGGATGTTGATACGCAAATTAGTTTGGGTAATTTTACCTTAATTCCACAATCAAGTAATAGGCAACCAGCTATCCAATTAAAAGGTCTTTCAATCAAACAAAAAGTTAATTTAAGTGATGCACGAGTTCTTAGTGGCTCATTTACATGTAGTGTAAACTCAATTCATCATGGACAACAAAACTTAGGGAACGCCATGATAGATATTGATTATCAAGATTTAGATAAAGCAATATTTGGCGAGGAATTTGTCGATGTAGAAACTCATTATAATCAACCTATTGAAAGCAAAGTTAAGCTAAATAACTTCAGCTGGCACAATTTGAGTGGTGATATCAATATTAAAGGATCACTAGATATTACTAATCTTGATCAAATTTCTGAAGACGACAACCCTCTTGATAGCATTGATAATTTAACATTACATGTTAGTGCACCGTTAAACGTGCTTGTCCGGATTTTTGCCCAATATTGGGATCCTCTCCATCATGATCTCGTTGATGAGCAAGTTGAGTTATGGAAAGAAGAAACCCAAGAAATGTTAGAACATATGTTCGGTGATTCGCCATTATTTAAGTTAAGTAAGGGTGAAGAACAAGGTTTATTTATGGATATTGATATATCTAAAGATAGTAACGAAGCCAACATAAATGGACAAATGTATAACAAAAATGAGCTTTTGGATCTGTTTGAATAAAACAGGAATATAAATTGGCTCAGGTGATAACTTAATTGATTGGAATCGTATAGGTTGTAGAAAGAAACGGAAAGTAAGAGGTTGAAAATGAAGAAATCGAAATTAGCAGTGGGTGTTGTGGCAATATTAGGTTTAGGCTATGTTGGTCTTGCATGGCACACAGGGAACGTAATTGAAAAGGAGCTTGATAACAGTTTAAATGACATATGCCAACAAATGAATAGTGTACAAAAACTATTTAAATTACAAATCACACATGATAATGATGAAAAAGGGATTTTCTCAACAAAAACACATATAAAAATCTCTATCAACTATGATCAAAGGTTTGCGCCAATCATAATATATGATGATGATATTATCATTCATCATGGCCCCTTCCCACTAGCGGCATTAAAAGATGGTAAGCTAACCCCACAACAAGTATGGGTTGAATATCAAAATAGTGAACAATTTAATCCGAGTTTGTGGAAGGATGTTGGTAATCAACCGTTCATTAAAGGTCATGTTGGCTTATCTTATTTTGATAATCTAGACTTTAACTTATTAACTCAACCAATTTCATTGGGTGAATCTGAGCATGTTTATAATATCTTTCAAGGCAAACTTGATCTTGGTACAATTGATTATCGCTTTTCGGGAAACATCAAATTTGATAAATCATCAATCTCGATTAAAGTAAGCAAAATTGGTTATCAAAGAAACAATGGTGACAGCTTATTGGTCAACAATTTAAAATTCGTTAATGATATTGATTACTCAAAAGCCTATATAGATACTCAAACTCGCTTTGATGATTTAAATTTTGATTTTAAAACCAAGTTCAATACACCGGAAATTGCTATCAAAAATTTAATTTGGCACAATAAATTTGAAGCAAATAGTAAAGGATTGAATGGTATGGTGAATTTAAATGTTGACGCATTTAATTACGGCAAACAAGAAATGGGTAATGGTGCTTTAGATTTCAATTTTGAGGGAATGGATAAATCATTTTTAAAACACCAATCCGAATTACGACCTTTGTTAGCTAAAATTGGTAATAATACCTCTCCCAATAGCAAAGTAAACTTTAAAAAGGTATATTGGCACAATAATGAGGGGGATATTAATTTCAATGCACTAGTAGATGTTTCAAATTTTGATCAAAAAACCGCCTTAACCATGGGAAGCAATCTCAATAAACTCAATCAATTTAATTTTAAGCTTGAAGCGCCTTACAAGGTTTTAGGTCGTTTTATCGCTCAATTTGTAAACCCGGAAAAAGAAAATATTTCGGATGAGGAATTTAAAACAGCAGTTCAAAATGTTCAGGATATTATTGAAATGGCAGTATATAAATCACCTTTATTTATATTCAAAAAAGATGATGTTGATGGGCTATTTTCTGAAGTAAAATATTTAAAAAATAGTGAACAATTTATCATAAATGGCAAAAAGATGGCCTCGGATGAGCTTCTAAAAAATCCAACTTATTAATCTATTCATTATAAAATCAACCCACCAATCCTCTGGTGGGATACCTATTTTACCACAACTTATTTCCTCATTAGATAAACATTAATTTTTTGTTTATAACTTATCTAAAATAAGACATCTTATTGAATATAATTGATAAAAAATATACTATTTTCAATATTTAGATACATTTCAACTATATTTCTTACCAATTTACTAAATTGGTCTAAAAAAATTATCACTTGGTTATAGATAAATGATAAAACAGCTTAAGTGACAAACAATACCTTAAATCCAAGAAAAACTGCCATGAATGACAAAGGATCAAACCAATATCATTGCGTTAACCGATTGAGCAATTTCATTTTTTAAATATCGCTAATTAGTCACAAAAAGATCGCTTATCTCAGTAGTATCTATTACAATGTTGCATCTATTACAATTATGATTGTTAGAGCACAGTAACTAATCCATTTAAAAAAATGTCGTGCTAACAATATAAATAACTAGTATCACCGAAATAAAGCTATTTTAATAATTATTCTATCTATATAGAATTTTTGATTCTTTTACTTTAATAAAAATATACCTTTATGAATAAACATTCTTCTATTAGTAATGAAAATCAATTCAAACGTTCCATGAAAACGCGGCATTTAGTTATGCTATCTTTAGGTGGCGTAATTGGTACCGGTCTCTTTTTTAACACAGGTTATATTATTGCCACCGCGGGTGCGATAGGTGCTATTATTGCCTATTTAATTGGCGCATTAGTCGTTTATCTAGTTATGTTATGCTTGGGTGAACTGGCCGTGGCTATGCCTGAAACGGGTGCTTTCCATACCTATGCGTCACGATTTATTAACCCAGCTACTGGCTACACTGTTGCTTGGCTATATTGGTTAACTTGGACTGTAGCATTAGGATCAAGTTTTACCGCTGCCGGATTGTGTATGCAATACTGGTTCCCACAAGTTTCCGTCTGGCATTGGTGTTTAGTCTTTTGTATAGTGATTTTCTTATTAAATATCATTACCGCGCAGTTTTTTGCTGAAAGTGAGTTTTGGTTTTCGATCATCAAAGTCATTACTATACTGGTGTTTATTATTGCAGGTAGTGCTGCAATTTTTGGTATTATTCCGATGAAAAACGCCATGCCGGCACCGTTTCTTCACAATATTACCGAACATGGTTGGTTGCCGAATGGTATTACGCCAATTGTAATGACTATGGTATCGGTTAACTTTGCTTTTTCGGGCACTGAACTAATCGGTATTGCCGCTGGTGAAACACATCATCCGGAAAAAACCATTCCATTAGCGATTAAAACCACTATTTTAAGATTAATTATCTTTTTTGTTGGTACTATTTTTGTATTGGCTGCCCTACTACCGATGGAACAAGCTGGCGTTAGCAAAAGTCCATTTGTTGAAGTGTTTGAAAGTATTGGTATTCCTTATGCAGCAGATATTATGAATTTTGTTATTTTAACCGCCATCTTATCTGCCGCTAACTCAGGATTATACGCCTCCGGCCGGATGTTATGGTCACTATCCAATCAAGGTACTTTACCTAACTACTTTAGCAAATTAAATAAAAAAGGCATTCCAGTTAATGCTATTGCCGTTAGTATGTTTGGTGGATTATTAGCACTGATTTCCAGTGTCAAAGCACCTAATACGGTGTTTGTAGGCTTAACTGCGATTTCTGGCTTTGCAGTAGTTGCGGTTTGGTTAAGCATCTGTGCTTCTCATTACTTTTTCAGAAAACAGCTATCACCATCTGAGATAAAAGAGCTTAAATATAAAGCACCATTTTACCCATTAGTACCCATTTTAGGCTTCCTACTTTGCTTAGTAGCTTGTATTGGTTTAGCATTCGATCCAGAACAACGCATTGCCCTTTATTGCGGGATTCCATTTGTGGTGATCTGCTATATCGCCTATTACGCAACCCGAGCCTATCAACAACGAGAAAATCGCTGATGTCTAATCCAATAACTCAATTATTAAAGCAAAACAAATATATAATCATTGACGGCGCTCTGGCTAGTGAGCTACAGCGTCGTGGTTGTGACCTTAATGACAGCTTATGGTCAGCCAAAGTATTAATAGAACAACCCGAACTGATCCGCCAGGTTCATTATGATTATTTTAATGCTGGCGCGGATTGTGCAATCACTGCCAGCTATCAAGCTACGCCGTTAGGGTTTGCGCAAAAAGGTATCGCACAGGACGAGTCAATAAAACTCATAAAAAAAAGTGTCGAGCTCGCCCAGCAAGCTAAACAAGACTATTTAGAACAAATCGACAGTAATAAACCACTAATTATTGCTGGTTCAATTGGCCCATATGGTGCTTATTTGGCGGATGGCTCTGAATACACCGGCAACTATCAATTGAGTGAAGATGAATTTATCGAGTTCCATCAAATTCGCCTTGAGGCACTTATAGATGCAAAAGTTGATATCCTAGCTTGTGAAACCCTACCCAACTTTGTTGAAATAAAAGCGTTAACTAAATTGTTAAAACAATTTCCAACGATGACAGCTTGGTTTTCGTTCACTCTAAAAGATGCTAATCACCTTAGCGATGGTACGCCACTTATTGAGGTAATTGATTATTTGAATCAGATTGATCAAGTTGTTAGCATCGGCGTTAATTGCATAGCCTTAGAAAAAGTCACCCTCGCTTTAACCGAACTACAGAAGTTAACCTCTAAACCATTAATTGTTTACCCCAATTCGGGCGAACAGTATGACCCAACCACCAAACAATGGCACCAAGATCATCAACATAATTGTACCTTTGATAATCAATTGCCCGTTTGGATCAAGTTAGGAGCAAAATTAATTGGTGGCTGCTGTCAAACTACTCCAAATGATATTGCACAAATTGCTCACTATTTAAAAGCTATTAATTAAACATAGTCGATAGTTTAAATTTATAGCTATAGACAAATAAATCAGCACCGTTACTTAAATCAATGAGATAAATAACGGTGCTTTTTAATAACATTTATAATCTTAAAAACCTCTTTCCTCAATTTTTTTACTGCCAAAAGGACTTGCTTAAAATTTTTCATCCCCATTTAATAAAATAGGCATCTGCCCTATCATGCCTCCGGACGACAATAACAAGTTTTATTTAATTTTAGCTTTATTAGTCTAGTTAGCACTTTATTCGATATTAGCATGACGACTTTTCATTAATTCAGGCGTCTGTTGCAATTCGGTCATTAGGCTGTAAATAATGCTGTCATAAGTAAGTAATGATAGTTGTTCAAAAGTACTGCCCATCGGTTGATTTAGTTCAAACACTTTTATTGGAATAGCCACAATATTATCAGCTAATTTGGCTAAGCTAGAGTTGCTATTGGTGGTAAATAATATTATTTTTACACCGAGCGCTTTTGCTTGATGGGCATAAGCAATCAAGCTTTGAGTTTCACCTGAATTCGATCCTAAAATTAATAAATCACCTAAATTTGCTTTCGGCTTACTAATTTCAGTTATCAAGCTAACATCAAACCCCAAATGCATTAATCGATTAGCAAATGCACTAATCATCAACCCTGAGCGCCCTGTTCCTGCTAAAAAAATATGTTTTGCAGTCATAATGGCTTTTTTAAATTGGTTGATTTGTTCCTCATTGATAGAACTTACTTGTGCTGATATTTCAGACAATATTTTTGATAATACCTCTTTAGTATCCATTATGATGCTCCTATTTGATTGCTGCTTTGAGACTTTGGATATTGCTTTCAAGCGCATTATTGTTAAAGATAAAGCCACCCGATACGATACTATTGGCGCCAGCGGTAACACATAAAGATATGTTTTGATCGTTAATATTGCCATCAACCTGAATATCGTAATGGTAATTACCGATTTGCTTTAAACTTTTTAATTGTTCTATTTTTTGTAGCGTAAAAGGTAAAAAACTTTCATTTTTTTGACCTGGATTGACCGTCATAACTAAAACCTGATCGACCTGAGGTAATAAGAGCTTCAGATTTTCAACTGGTGTACAAGGGTTTATGGCTATACCAACTTTAATATTACTATTTTTGATTTTATTAATAATATATGAATGATGCGCTGTCGCTTCATAATGAAAGGTAATAATATCAGCTTTAGCATCAATAAAATCAACTATAGCTAATTCAGGTCTTTCAACCATTAGATGGCAATCTAAAATAAAATCAGTATGCGCTTTTAGATTTTTAACAAAGCTAGCATTAAAGCCTAGATTTGGTACATAATGATTATCCATTACATCAATATGTAGTTGACCAATACCTAACGTTTGCAGATTTTCAAGAGTTTCTTTGATCTGATAAAGATCAGAATTAAATAGTGATGGAGAGAGTATCATAATTATCTCCTTTTATTAACAACCCATCAGCATAAAATTAACATTACGTTTCCTTTCACGTAGTGCATCCCAATCGACAAAATAAATTCGTCCTAACTGCCCTAATAACGGCTGACCATCTTTAATAATTAATACAATTGAAAAATGACCAAACAGTGATGATTTGATATGAGCATCTGTATTTAACATAACCCATTTTTCAGCTGGATAATTAGGATCACTAAGACTTAAACCAAATTCAACATGCTTTGGACCTGGTGAGTTATATTGATTTTCGCTGGTCATACGTGGAGCAATTTTTTCTAATGTATTGTTGATATCCACTTGCAGAAATTCATCACCAAAAAAATTGGTATCGTGCATGCATTCTTCAAAAAATAGCGAGCAAGTAGTATGAGTAGTGGCGATAGTTAATTGACCATTCTGAATATTAGACTGTTTAACAAATTGTCTTAATTGATCGGTAATGTCATGATAAGAGTGCCTGCCAGCCACGGTATTAATTTCGATAGCATGATGCATAATGTTCATATCGCTTTATTCCTTATTACTACCTCATTTACGCTCTTGTTGAAATACATTAAGGTAAATGAGGCAATTTTATAAATAATTAATGATGTTTTTTAACTAGAGGGCTAAACGTTTTTTCAATTCAGCAAAAAATTCATTTAAACCCACACCAGTAAGTAATGGCAATCCATTGATCACTTTAGCTTTAATTGAGTCTGGTACAATAGTGGTACTAACCACCACGTCATAAGAGTCAATTTTGTTAAGCTCATCAGCAATCTTAGATTGATAAATTTTTACCTGATCTGTTAATTTTTCATCACTAAGCCATTTATTCACTTTGCTTACTGCGATAGTTGAAGTTGCATGCCCTGCGCCACACATGATAAGTAAATTTTTCATATGATTATGTCCTTTTAATACATTTCAATTTTTTTGATTTTGTTGATATAGATAAGCAAGCAAAGAATGACCAGCGCCAAACCAATTAAACCAATAAAACCAAGGTGAGTTAATAACAGTACAAATAAGGTTACCGGCCATAATCCACATAGGATTACGGTAACAATCCCAGCAGTACCCACATCGTAATTAGCCAAATGGAATACATCAGTAATAACTGGAGCAAGCCATGTTGCCATATATAAGCAGACGACCAAATAGATGGTGCCACCTAAAATTGAACGGATAATATTCCCTTTGAAAAATGGTACCATTAAGCAGATGCCAAAGGCATAGAATGCTAAATCACCAAAAGGTAGCACTTTGTTGCCCGGTAAAATTAAGGCTAATAATAGTGATACTGGCACCATAATAAGTGCAGTTGCCATTACCGCAGGATGACCAACGGTTAACGCCGCATCCATACCGATGTTAACTTGTTTACCATTGAGTTTTTTACTGGTAAATTCACGTGCAGCATCAGCAACTGGCAGTAAACCTTCCATAAACATAGCAACCATTTTGGGCATAATTTTCATGATTGCCGCAGTTGAAATCGCTAATTTACCAATTTGTGGAACATCGTAATTGGCTAAGATACCAACGACAATACCGATGATTAAACCAATTACCACGGTATCGCCGAAAATCCCAAATCGTTTGGTTAAGGTTTCTGAATCGGCATTTAATTTATTTAAACCTGGAATACGATCAAATAGCCAATTTAACGGTATGGCGACAATTGCTCCTGATAACGCCATAAGGTGAGTAACGGCAATCCCCGGATATCCAAAGAATGAACTAATTGGTTTTTGTAATAGATCAGCTAAAAACCACTGCAACATTACCGCAGTGATACAACCAATAATACCCACCCAATATTCACCTGTTACTGAATATGCCACTAAACCGAGGAAGATAGCAAACCAGAAGTTCCAGATATCGACATTTAAAGTTCGAGTCCAACCAAGTGAGATAAATAAAAAGTTGATAATTAATGAAACAGGAATCAGTAATAAACCTAAGGTAGTAGAGAATGCTAATGGCCCTCCTACTCCACAACCAATATCCATGATACTTAATGACATTCCGTATTGTTCACCCATTTTTTGGATGGCAACACCTAACGTATCAGATAATAAACCAATAACTAAACCGAGACCGACAATACCGATACCGACGGTAATACCTGACATCATCGCTTTGGAAACGCTAACTCGAAAAAACAGAGCGATAATAAAAATGATGATAGGTAAAAACACTACCCCACCTAAATTTATTAGCCATTGAAAAATATTAATGACACTATCCATTTGTAACTCCTTGATAAAAATAATCTAGCCTATTTAACGCCTGCGCTATTTAAAATAGAGATAAATTGGTTAATTGATTGACACTGTTCTAATAATTTTATTTGCTCCTCATTTTGAAATAAGCCGATTAAATTTTGTAAATTCTCAACTTGTTCATGAGGCTCTTTCATTGCTAACATGAAAATGAATTTGACCGGTATCTGTTCTTTATCATCAGTCATACCTGAAAAAATGACGGGGTTCTTTAACGAGGCAAAGCAAATTTGTGATTGATTCACTTTGGTGGAATCGGTGTGTGGAATTGCAAAACCAATTGAATTAATTAATAAACCGGTTGGATATTGTTGTTCCCTTGTTAAAATCCCGGTTAAATAATCTTGTTTAACAATGCCATGTGACAATAACATTTGTGCCATTGTGGTTAAGATCTCTTCTTTGGTTTTTGCCTCAATGTTAAATAGGCATAAATGTTGATCAAAGTACATTCTTGATTCCTCTTTGATTATCCAAAAATTGTTTAAGTTGTTTGAAATTGGTAAGATTTTTTAAGGATGAAATTGCTTGTTTATTCGAAATAATTTCATAAATTTCGGTAAAAACGTCATTAATGCTATTGATATTGTTTTCGGAAAGGCTAACCATAATAATAATGCTGACATCAATCACGCCCCATTTTATTGGTCGTTTTAAGGTCATAATTGAAATACTCGATTTAATAACAAACATTGGTGAGCCATGCGGTAGAGCGATACCGTTTTCGATTGAAGTATCACCGATTTCTTCTCGATATAAAACTGAGTCACGGTAGTTTTTAGTGACTAAGCCTTTATCTTCTAACTTACTTATCAGCAAATTAAGGCAGTCACTTTTATGCTGAATATCAACATTTAATTTAATGAGATCGGCATTAATAAATTTGGCAGTTGATGGGTAATAATTACCTTTATCTGAAAAATCGGATTGTTTATTTAGCACATAGTTTGCATAAGCTTGAATAATATTTTGATAATCTTGTTTATTTAATAGTGACGATATTTTGACAATCGGTTTATTGATATTGTTAATATTTAGGGTAGTGATAATCAAATCAACATTATTTAGCATTGTCGGATTTAATTTCGCAAGAGAATACACTTCGATATTGTCTTTAGATGGTAAAAGTTTGCGGACTTTATTTAAGACTAAATTTGATGATGAACATCCATATTGGCAAATAATAACAATGTTATTGGCGTTAGCGGCTTTATCTAAGGCTATTTGGAAATGAATCAATAAAAATGAGATTTCATGATCATTTAAATGAATATCAAATTTACGTTCTAAGTCTGAAAGTGCATACCATAACACACTAAATAACTTTGAATATTCTTGTTTTATTTCATCCAAGAGTGGATTAATAATACGAATCTGCTTTTGTAACCGAGTTATCATTGCCGGAAAGTGCGACAATAATGAGTGAAACAACTTGCTATCAGCCGACAAATCGACACTCTCAATATCACCTATTTTTTTGATGATCCTACGAATAATTTCCTCATAAAAACTATCATCAACAATGGCGTTTTCATCAATAATTCGATGAGCAAAAAATAATTTGCTCAGATATTTAATATCATTGGTCGAAAACCCGACTTGAAAATTGGCTTCTAATGTTTTAGCTAATTCCGAGGCAATCAAATAGGATTGCATATATCGGATATGATTAAATAAAAAATCATCTTCTTCAGGAATTGAAAAGCCTAAACGCAATCTTTTAAGTTGTATGGCAATAGAAATCAGTAAAGAAGATAAATAATGTTCAGAAGATTGAGCAACTACCGATTCAAATCGGTCTAATAATAATTGAGTTATTTGTTCATATGAGTCATCGCCAATAAAAGATTTCATTAATTGCTTTAAATAATGATCATCTTGTTTGTGAATATACAAAGATAAAAAGTGTTTAATCGCGCGTTGAATTTGGTTTTCATTACCGTCAATATAAATTCCCTTATGAGTAACATTTAACAGGATATTTTCTTGTTCAAAAGTACGATTAATAAATTCGATATCTTTGTGTAATGATGTTTTACTGACTAAATAGTCATCGGATAACTGTTCAAGTGATAATGTTTCGCTTTTAAGCAAACAGCGTTTGATGATATCTAAGCGACGGTATTCAGGGCTTAACCGTCGTGATTTTTTATTGAAATAACTATGACTATTTTGCTGTTCTAAATAGCTAATAATCGGTGCAATATCGTTTTTTTCACCTATTAGCATCACTCCTTTACGAGGTAACTTTTCAATTTGAATATCGGTATTCGGGACAGTAGTTAGCTGCTCATTTAATTTTGCAATATCATCATAGACAGTTTTAGTTGAAATTGATAATTTTGAACTAAAAAAAACAGCTGGTTTAAATTCCGATTGGCTAAAAAGCAGTTTAAGTAATTTGATCTGTCTTTCCATTACTCAACTCCTTGTAGATCTGTTGTTGCAATAAATTCATAACTTAATGATTAAAAGTATAAATAGTTAAATAAATAAGACGATTACATTTTTTTCCAGATTAATCTGGAAAAAAATGTGACCTTTTCTTGGTAGAAATCAAACAAAACATAGTGATAGGTTTTTAAACTAAACAACCAATGGTAGAAAAAACATGAGAAAAGTATTAATTTATCCAGTGCATTAGCTAAGGCTAACCAATTCACTTTGAGTAATTTTGCAGTCAGAATTTTGTCAAATAGCAATCCTAAACTACCCGGCTAATATGGATTCTACTTATGAATATTTTTATTATATTGATAAAAAACGTCTAATAGATATAAGGTACTGTTTTATAACGACTAAAACTAAATCAAACTTGAATACACTCACATTGAATTTATCAACTTCGGTGTATAGTTTTTTAGTAAAAATTTGTATTAACATTTTAAATTATATGATGAAATAAACGTTCCTTAACCAAATCATTATTAAAATTGAAAAATGTTTTTAGTCACTTTAATAAAATAGTACTTTTAAAAGATAACCATATCAGGGAAGAAAAAATGATTATTTTCTGAATATATATTAGAGAGTTATAATTAAAAATATAAAAAATAGTATCGGTATCAAGCCAAAGTTTGCTGATGTCGGATCTTCAATTTTCAAAACAGTCACCGCCTCTTTGCTGTTAGTGATATTACCGACAGTGATATCATATCTGTCTTTAACGATGAAATTTTCTGATTAGTTGCAAGCGTTTATAAATAATTGATAATTTGATTTAGAGGCTTAGTTTTATAAAAAAAATGAGGAGTCTATATCGGTTATTGATAATTAATTATTAGTAAACCGTTTTTTGATTAAGGTGAAAATGGATAAAAACGTTAATTTGAATAGGCTAAATCTTAGTTAAAACGTAAATCAGGTACTGGCTAATCTCAGGCAAGGAAGTCTATTAAACGATTAGGTACCACTGGCTACAACCCTAAAATACAAACAGATCCAAAGTATAAAAGCCAATCTTAACCAACTGCTACGTTCCCATGACTAATAAGTTAGTACATATCATTTCAAATCTTTTTCATAACTAAAGCCATCGGTCCAATAATCTTTATCAATGATATACTCATCAATATAAAAGTCATTTGGATAGTTAATAAAACCTGGTTTGTCTTTTAGTCTGTTTATAGCCTCTTTGGCTAATTGATAACTAGTATAGGTACCAATTTCTTTATCATCTTCATCCGCTGTTCCTTTATCTCTTGTATGATGTAAATAATAAACTTTTTGCATTTTCATCTCCATGGTTGTATATATTATTTAATCTATTGGATATGTATAGGTTACAAAACCTTCTACCCAACTATCTCGATTGAGTACATCTTCAAGAATTTGAAAGCCATCAGGAAAATCAATAAATCCTGGTTTATTCTTCGTTCTCTCCATAGCTAATTCAGCATTCTTATATGAACTGTAAATACCGATGATTTTAGCTACTTCATCGTCGGTATCCTCATAAAGAACATGGTATAAAAAATATACTTTTTGCATTTTTATTTCCAAATATATATAAAATTAGAAGAAAACTAAACCAACCGAATAACACTCTAAAAATTTTAATCACTAAAACCATCAGTCCAATAATCTTTATCGATGATATACTCATCAATGTAAAAGTCATTTGGATAATCAATAAATCCCGGTTTATCTTTTATTCTGTTTATGACTTCTTCAGCTAATTGATAACTACCAAAGGTACCAATTTTTTTATCATCTTCATCCTCTGTACCTTTATCTCTTGTATGATGTAAATAATAGACTTTTTGCATTTTCATCTCCATGGCTATCTAAAGTATTTAATCTATTAGATATTAACAAGTCACAAAACCTTCTAACCATTCCGCTCGATTAAGTACACTAGCAATAATCTGAAATCCATTAGGAAAATCGATAAATCCCGGTTTTTTTTTCATTCGTTCTATAGCTAATTTAGCCTGTTTACGTGAACTATAAATACCGATTATCCTAAAATCTTCATCATCAGTATCTTCATAACGAACATGGTATAAATAATATATCTTCTGTATTTTTATATCTTTATAGGTTAATTAGGTTTTATAAATGATCTATCATCCTATTATCGGATTTTACTAAGCTATAACTTCACTATTTGGTGTGTTCTACCATCAACTTGTTTCAAGTTGGTATTTGCATAATTTTAAACATTAGCCTCTAATTTTGATTCGCTATTTGTTACAACAATTATACTCATTTACGTTACGTCATCGAGAAAAGATTGAAAACTAATACAATATTAATTTTTGATCTGATATTGATTAAGATTTATTTTTTCTAACATTTTATCTAAAAATAGTGTTTCTAATTGAGCTCTTATCACATGTTCATCATAGATATCTCCTGTCTGCGATTGCCAGAATTGTAGTAATCGCCAAGCATCAACTATTTTGTAGGCAAAAGGAAAAACATGAGGATGGATAATTATACGAGGTAAAGGAGCTATACGTATAAACCTAAAACCTGAACCATGTTTAACAAAACTCCATTCTTCACTATTTAAACAAAATTTTCCTTTTTTTGGAAAATCTAATAAATAGCTGAAATCTAAACAATTTGCATTTAATCTTTTAAATTCAGTTGTTATCTTTTTCTGTAACTCAACATATTCAAGTATTTTTTCATACATTTTTATTACCTATTTTAGTTTTTATAATTCAAATAAAAAGTTGAGCTACGTTTTCTCTACTTATGGTTTAATCAAAATTATAGACATATTCTATATCCTAACTAATTTTGCCTTAGCAGATCCATGATGTCTATTAATAATAATCGTTTGCCAATAACAATAACTTCGTTTAAAGATTGGGTTTTACCAAGTCACTTTCTTTAATATCTTTAATATCTTTAATATCTTTAACCAAACCTTTAAAAGATTCTCCTGATACTTATTATCCCTGATAATTAAATGATTAATTGAGATATTCTGTAATAGTAATCACTCTAATTGGTAGGCTACTGTATCCGGATAATGGATACTTTGATTTGGTATATTATGGAATTTTGTAAAAATAATTGAAGATACTATAACGCTTCACTTATATTTGAGCTTCATGTTAAAAAATATGCATTTGATAAAATGTAATCCATAATGATCTTTTGAAATTTACATATCAATTTAATAAGTCGACTGTATCTTTTATGATTCGGATCCGATTTTAAAGCAGCAGCAAGAGTGCTTGAGGTTTAAACGGTAATTTCAGCGTTTTATGACCAAATAAAAATAGATAACACTTTAATTCTAAAGTGATTTGTCAATATGTGATTCAATCAATATATGCTAATCTCAAAGTACTAAAAATCTTACAAGCCAAGCTTTCAAGCTATGAAAAATAACATGATTATAATTCTACTCACAGATGATTTCATAAAGTGTATCAGGTACTCCCTGATTTTTCTCAAAATCATCAAGCAAAATTTCAGATAAATAAGCAAATACTATACTTTTATAAGAATAAATATAACCAGAATCAGTTAGTGAAATTACAAGTTTGGAGCACTTTGATTGAATCATCATATCCTTTAATATATCAATTAAAATAAGCAATCGATCTTTTCCTGACGATGGAAATTTGCATTGCATTTCAGGTGCATAATCTAAATAATCTATTAAATAATCAGCTTCAACTCGTTCAGCACTATCACTCATTGAAAACACGAAATTAGTTTGATTTTTATTCGGTAAATACTTTTCTGTAAATTGAAATAGTTGCTCTGTTAGTATTTCTTTTAAGCCAATACCGTATTTTCCAGCTATTTCATCCAATACTTGTTTATAGTTATTACATTTAATTTCGGCAAGATAACCGAAAATATAATTATTCATTTATTACTCCTTAATCTATACACTTTAAAGATAACTAATCAGGACAGCTAGGTTCACTATAATTGGGCAAGCTATGATTAACGCAGCTAAAAGAGACAAATTGATTGTCGAACTTACAAAATAGCACTCCTAATAAAAAATTATTATTTTCTTTCAGATGATTTAAATTACAGAAATAGATTAGTATTATAATTTTAAGAAAGAGTGTTATTCACTTAATTCTACAATAGTTATATTTTTATATATCATTTTGAAAACATAGTCATCATTAATATTCTTGATATGGCAATGGTCACCAATCTTATAATTATCTAGTCCATAACTGATTAATTCATTGGAATTTAGTACTAGATATTTATCTACAGCGCCAACTAAATTTTCATTATCTTCTATTTCCTCATCTTGATTCGTATCAGACATAACAATAATATTTCGTTCAACTAACATAAGTTTATTTAATGATAGTAATTTCATCTTTACTTAATTATATGAAATGATTAATTAAAAATTAACCAATTGATTATTATCATAAATTTAACATTATTAGTTAACCTTATATAAAATTTTCCAAATCTGAAAAATAAGATGATTATCGGTTTATTCGCAGATAATTTCATAAAGTGTGTTAGGTGGTGCTTGGTATTTGGTGAAATCAACATGAATAATATCTCGCATCTCAGCGAATTTTATTTTTTTTATGGTTTCTATTTGGCAGCTATCAGTTATTGCAATCACCATTTTGGATGCTTTTGTGATTTCAATTATTTCTGACATAACATCCAAAAGAATATTTAGACGCTTTTTGCCTTCTATCGGAAAACCTATAGCAGCTTCAGGGGCATAATTAATATAATCAATTAAAAAACTTGCACAATAATATTCGTTATCATCTCCAATGTTGAAAATAAATCGTTTTCTTTGGTTATTTGCTACTGTTGCCGAAGGAAAATTGTACAATTTATCTTTTTCAATTTCTTCTATTCCTATATTATATTTGTCTTCTAATAAAATTATTAAGGCTGATAAATTATAATCTTCTATATAATCTATATATCCTCTTACATCATTCGACATAATATTTTCTCAATTGTGTGATTATATTTTTCTGATAATGGTTATTTAGATTTGAATGATTGAAGTTTAAGATTATTTAATGCTATTTCAATAATTTTCGACTAACATTACAATGCATATAAAACTCATTAAAACAGAATTTTATTTATTCAATATTAATTAATTGTTTTTCACTAACCCGTATATCTTTAAATAATTTACTCAATCTATTGCTTATATTTTCTGGCAATACATTCAATAACAATGGTATTACTGGTCTAGCAAACAGCGAAATGAAATTAATAAGAACAAATAGAACAATTATAGCTTTTTTTATGATATTTTTTTATTTAACTCTTAAACATTTGTCATTGATTAACTTTACTTTTTGGCTGCTAATACCCTTTCAACCGTATCAACAATAGCTTGCGTTTGTGAATCAATTTCAATATTTACCTCATCACCAATCTTTTTACAATCTAAAGTGGTAATCGCTAATGTTTCTGGAATTAGATGAATGTTAAATTGATTATCTTTGACTTCTCCCACGGTTAAACTTGCGCCATCTATACCAATAAAACCTTTGTATAAAACATACTTCATAAATTTTTCTGGCATAGCTAACGTCATTTGACAGTTGGTTGCTGTTTTCTGGATGTCAATAATGGTGGCTCGGCAAGAGACATGACCAGACATTACATGACCACCAATTTCATCACCGTATTTAGCACTTCGTTCAATATTTACCAAATCATTTAACTTTTTACTACCGAGAGTTGTTAAAGCTAATGTTTCTTGCATAATATCAAAAGTTACACAATCATTTTCAATCCCTGTTACGGTTAAGCAACAGCCATCATTCGCTATTGATGCACCAATTTCAATATTATTGATTAAATGATGTGGCAGTTTGACTTGATAAGTTCGTAATTTATCTTGATCGATGATATCAATAATTTTACCTACACCCTGAACAATACCTGTAAACATACTTTATTCCTTAAATTAAACGAATATAAGCTTCTATTTTACTTAATCATTAGGTAATTATCTATCATTAAGCAAATTTACCTAACCCTGATATCAACTTAAAAAACAGATTCAAATAAGCGTTCTGTTTAAAATAAACAAAGTTGTATTATTTTTACTACTATCTTGTTGATCACCATAAAACACAATTGTATAACTATTGTTTTGGCAGGAAATCACATCAGAAATAATCAATTTTTCTTTAGCTAATACGATATTTTCATTAGTAAGTAAATTATTAAATTTGCCAGCTTGCTGTTGTTGGAATGCTTCTATCACTTTATTGTTCCGCAAGGTTATCCAACCGTTCCCCCTTTCTGTGGTAAAATAAATCACAAATATTTCATTGGCAATTTTTACCGGTTCCCATACTGAATATATACAACAATTTATATCAAATAACTTATCTCGTATCGCCTCACCTTGTGAGGTAATAGTAATTAGATAAAAAATTCCATCTTCGCCATAACTTACAACATATGATGATTCTTCAAAACTTAAGTTTAAAATACAAGAGGGATAATGATCACAGGTTATATCAATACTCCTTGATTGTAATACTTTACCTTTTTCATCGATTTTACGATGTAGCCAACAGTTTTCTTCATCTTGCGCAATGATATGAATTTGTTGATTGTCATTATTTATACTAAATACATTATATTTTGGTAAAGGAATTTTTGAAGTATAGGTTTTTTTTAACTCACCGTCTTTAAATTCAACCGCAACCAATTTATCCAACTGTTTGGTTGAAAAAATATTAACATACTTAAACATGGCAAAATTATGGAAAATACCAATATAATAACTAGGTAGCATTTTTTTAGGTTTTGGATAAGTAATATTATCGCGTTCAAAACAAGGAAGCATGGTGATTAAACCGTATTTATCAGGATGATCAACCTCAATAGAAGTATACAATTTTCCATCTGGGTTAATAAAAAATGTTGGCAAATAACCATCAGATTCTATATAGGATGTATAATTTTGTAAATCACTGTCAAGCATAATATAAATCACTTTATAACTATAACCATAACGATAACCATCAGAACTGGTATAGTAGTTGCAAGAAATGATTGTTTTATTTTGATAACTAATGGCGTGCGGAGAAGAAATACCATAAGGTGATTTTAAAATAATCATTGGCCCTAAAGCAGTTTGCTGATATTGCGTGTTAAAAGGTATATCCGTTTTTGGTAGCATAATTATGATTTTTCCTGTTATTGTTTTCTAATTCAATTTGTTAAGTTTTAAAATTAAACTAACTTTAATCATTTGATCTTATTTTAGTTTTTACATCAGGTTTTAATTGTAGTTCAAAGCTTTGTCAATTATTTTATCAATTGTATAAGTTTCATTATTAATAGCAATAATTCATATAATAAATGGTAAGAAGTAAACAAAATAACCCTACTTAACAAACATGTTTATATAAAAAATTATATGTATAACCACTTTATGTAATAGATTCATAATTTCTTTATTAAATGATTTTTCTAAAGTTAAGAGTAAAATTCGAATATAAGCTGTCGAATTTTTAAATCCAAAATGATGCTGCAACAAAAGATATGCATTTTCTTTTTGTCTCGGTTATAGTTATCATTCGTTGCCATTAACCATAAAAAATAAATTGAATAAAAATGTACCCTATTTTTAAGGATTTTACATGTTAAAACTTATTTTAGCTATATCGGTAGGTTCAGTTGCCGGTGGTTTATTGCGGTGGTTTCTGTCACTTAAATTAAATATTATTGCCTTTGCGATTCCATTAGGAACATTACTATCTAATCTGATTGCGGGTTATATTATTGGCTTTGCAATAGCTTTTTTTAATCATTCAAACTTATCTGCTGAGTGGCGATTATTAGTGATCACTGGTTTTTGCGGTGGATTATCGACCTTTTCCACTTTTTCGGCGGAGATAGTTAACTTTCTACAAGAAGGCCGTATTGGTTGGGGATTAACAACTATTGCTATTCATGTCGCCGGATCAGTTCTAATGACATTTTTAGGGATTTTGACCTATCAATATTTTCGTTCATAAAGATAGTTTTTCTCGCAGATAAGATAAAAATGCTTATAGAGAGTATTTACAACCCCAAACCACTGTATTAATATACACTGTGTAAATCAACAGCATTGGAGTTATTATGCTTATTGAACATTCTTCACCACAACTTATGGCTATCAATTTTGAAACACCCTTTCAACAGGTGTTACAACAACAGCGGCCTTTATTACGTTCATTTAACAAAGAAAAGAAATGGCAATTGTGGTTGTCAGATCGACCGATGCTAAAACGCTCATGGATAAATATTGCAGGACTTGATAAACAGAAAGTCGTTCATTTAACTCATTTAAATAAAGAGAATTTAGTCTCGACTATTGAAAAAGCATTACAAAATAAAACTTGTAGTTATATAGTTGCTTGCATTAATGGGCTTAATGAGCAAGCGAAACAGCGTTTACAACAAGCGGTATTAACCAGTGATACTTGTTTAGTTTTAGTTGATGACGAACAAAATCAATCACCAATTCAGTATCATTAAGAGAATAGTTATGATAACAAGTTAATTATCTAATTAACTTCAAATAAAGACACTACCTTACATGGCAGTGTCTTTTTTAATTATTTATTATTTATAAAACAAATTAAAAAACTGTTTAAAAAACAGTTGATTACTCATCCTAAATTCATCATTCTTGCCACCCTAACCTATTGATTTGCAAGTCTTGATGAAATCATACAGATCATTTCAGCGAATAAAATGAATATTGATGTTATAACGCTTTTATAGGTTTTAGAAAATTCTTGAAAATAAATTCTTTATCGCAAGAACAATTTCACACAAAAGATAATCATGCTAAAACAATCAGCCTAATTCAAAGTAGCTTCGATACGACCCTAATAAATCCGTTTTTTTAGTTGAAAAAACTGATAAACCCTTTTGGGCAACACTTGCTAAAAGGTGTACTTATCTTTTAATAACATACTATTAACTAGTTTAAAAATATTAAGAATTATGTTTAATACATTTGATGATCTAACAACGGCTTTACTCGATTAATTGTTTTAATTTTTTTCTGTCGATCTTGCCAATACCAGTCATTGGAAATTCGTCAATAATATATATTTTTTTCGGCAGTTGAAAACGTGCAACTTTAGCTCTTAACCAAGTTAGAATTGTTGATTCTGTTTGCATAGATTTTGGTGTTAAAACAATAAAAGCAATAAATCGTTGGCCAAATTCTTCATCATCAACACAAATAATCGCTACTTCTTTAATCTCTTCATGTTTTAATAAATGATTTTCGATTTCAAAAGGATAAACATTTTCGCCGCCTGATACTATCATATCGTCAACCCGCCCTTTTAAATAATAGTAACCTTGATTATCTTTTTCAGCTAAATCGCCTGTGGCTATCCAATCTTTTCCTGCAATTGACCATGCACACTTTATAAAAAGTTCATTAGTTCCAGGTGTAGTATGATTTGGGGAAATAAGCTTAGTTCTCAACCCTTTTATTGGTTTGCCGATTGTTGTCGGATTTTTACTTAAATCATCAGGTGTCGCAATCATGCATACTCCGGCTTCAGATGTGCCATATAAATTAAATAACACTTTACCCAATTGATTTAAGACTCTGTTAACTAAGGTTATAGTGATTGGCGCACCACCAGTAATGATACAACGTAAGCTCCTAAGTTGCTGTTCAGAATGATTTATCATGCGTGAGAGCATCAAAGGAACCAGCGTAACAACTTCAATCTGATATTTCGCAATCATATTACAGGCAATTTGCGTTTGAAAACGCTTGGTAATAAATATCGTTGCCCCTAATAACGTAGAGAAACATAACGTTGCCAGACCAAAGCCATGATATATAGGCGTTGCTATATACACTTTATTGTAATGGCTAAGTTTGAGTTTAATTAATAACTGACAAAAAGGAGTGATAAAATTTTGCGCATGGCTTTTTCGTGTGGCTAGCTTAAAGCGTTGTGTCGTACCACTGGTTAGGACGGTAATTTTTGAAAAGTGCGTCACTTTAAGTTTTATTGTTTGATTACGCAATGGGCTCTTTAAAAGTGAACTGATGCAAACTTGATTATCATGTAATGTTGCTATCTTGCTGATTGCCAGTGAAGAGGCAATTTCTGATACTTCTGGACCATATATTATTAAATCAAAATCGATATTATGATTGATATTTTTAAGCTGCTCAGACGATAGTTCAGTGTTAATTAGATAGATATCTGCACCTAATCTTGCCAACGCAAAAAGCGTTTGTATTAGAAGTGAATGATTATTAGCCATCATGGCAATTTTTTGACCTGGTTGGATATTACAGTAAGCTGCTAATTGCTTTGCTAGATGTTGAACTTGATTATAGAGCGTCTGATAATCAAGTTCGTTACCATTTTCGTTAATAGCTATCTGTTGCGGACATAGTTGGTGACGAATATAAAGTAAAGCCATTAAATTCATGCCGACAGTTGGTATACTTTTTAATAGCAACCATATTCCTTTAAAGGTTAATAATTTCGTTTTAATAAGTGCTAGAATAATATTAATCATTTCTTATGCTTTATATAGTATGTAGTTAATTTAAGCCAGATTCCAGAAAACAACACTGATGTTATTTGTCCTATAATTATCCACCATGGTTTATACTGGCGTTTTTTAGTTTGTAGTAAACGACAGATGATGGTTGCGGCTTGAACTGGTGTTAATGCTGGAAAATTTTGATAAGCCTTTGTTGGCAAAATCATACGCGTTTTAACTAACGGTAAATAGGCTGTTGAGACATGGATATTTTGATTTCTAAGTTCTGGTGTTGCACATTGTAACCACTGATCAAACGCTGTTTTTGATGCTTGATAAGCCGCCCAATTTACGGTTGGAGCTAACAAAACATTAATTGCCGAAACATTTATAATTTGTCCGTGTGATTGTGCCAATTTAGGTATCAATGCTAAGCATAAGCTCACTGGTGCCAAATAGTTTAATTTGATCGTTCTCTCATAATCATGCCGACGATCAAGCGATTGCATAATTGATCGACAAATCGATATCCCGGCATTATTAACAAAAATATCAATGTGATAGGATTGAATAAAATTTAAAAAGTTATCTAATTGGTTAACATCACGCAGATCAGCTGCATAGAGTTGAATGGTTGCTTTTTGGCTAGATAAAGATATTTGGATCTCTTCTAATTTCTCTTTTGTTCTGGCGACTAAAATAAGATGGCAATCAATGTTAGCGATGAGTTTGCAAAGTGATTCACCTATTCCATAGCTTGCTCCAGTAATAATAATCGTTTTTTTAGATAACTGTTCTTCGAGTTTTTGAAAATCTGGTTTAATTATCGGAAAAAGAATTTTATTAAGGAAATTAGTTAAGACAGCCATTTATTGTTCGATTAAAACTAAATATTCTACTAGTTTAAAACAGTTATCAAAAAAAACAACATATTAAGTTTAATCGATGGTGTTGTATGTTTTGTTCGCAATTAACCAATTTTGAGTATCTCATCGGTAAGTTCCATTTGGGCATCTTCTTTGGCTTGGTTAATGATAGCTTTAGCTATCCATTGCACCAGTGTGATGACTTGCTGGTTTTCTAAGTTCCAAATATCTTTCAATACCATAAAAATTTCAGAACCATATATAATCGAGATTGAGTATATAACATTATTATAGATCTCTTCAGGTAATTGCTGCTTGAGTGGCTGTAATAATCTAGACAGAATCTCTTTACGATTACCACGAACGAGTTTTTGTGATTGTTCGACAATTTTTGAGCGTTCCATCGCCCATTGTTGCAATGAAAGTCTTAGTGCCGCACGTAATACTCCTTCATGTTTTAACATTTGCGGAAACGCAAATACTAAAAAGTCATTTATTCGATCTTCAACTTTTTCTTTATCGGATGTCCAGAAAAATATAGGGCCAAGAGATTGTTCCACCACTGCTGATATCAAATCACTTTTGGTTGGAAAGTAACGATAAGCTGTTGCTCTGGAAATACCACATATATCTGATAATTGAGTAATGGATATATCTTTACCGTGTTCTAAAGCCTCGATAGCAACATTAATTAGCTTATCATAAGTGCGTTTTTTTGCACCAGTGTACTTTTTCACGCTTGATGAATTATTTATATTCATAGTGTTATTTTTTATATAAATGTCTGTATATTATACATCTTTTATGAAAATAACTAAATTTTTAAAAAAACTTAAAAATAATGAGACTTAAATCTCATTTTTAGCATATAATTAACAATGTAGTTGTTTACAATTTAAATTAGAGTATTAGTTCTATTTTATCTGTTAAGGAAAAATGAATGGTATCGCATAAATTGATTTACTTGGTCGCTACACTAGACACAAAAGGAGAGGAAGTTGTTTTTATCAAACATTTACTGAATCGACAAAATCTTAACAGTAAAATAGTTGATATCTCTACTAAACAACCACATTCTTTTAATCACATTGCTGATATTAGCGCTAGCACTGTTGCTAAATATCATCCCGAGGGTGAAAAAGCTGTTTTTGCCACCGATAGAGGAACGGCTATCGTTGCAATGGCTAATGCATTTAAACAATTTTTAATAGCGCAAAATGATGTTGACGCTATCCTCGGTTTAGGTGGCTCGGGTGGTACCGCATTAATCACTCCAGCTATGCAAGCACTGCCTATTGGCGTACCAAAGTTGATGGTTTCAACCATGGCTTCAGGTGATATATCAGGATATATTGGTGCAAGCGATATTGCGATGCTCTATTCCGTTACCGATATTGCTGGCGTAAATGTTATATCAAGAAAAGTACTCTCCAATGCAGCTAATGCTATTGCAGGTTCAGTGTTATTTAAAACCCAAGAACAAGTCGAAGATAAACCAGCAATTGGATTAACCATGTTCGGTGTTACTACTCCGTGTGTTCAATCACTTTCAGCAAAATTAAATGATAAATATGATTGTTTAGTTTTTCATGCAACGGGTAGTGGCGGTAAAGCAATGGAAAAATTAGCTGATAGCCATCTCTTAAAAGGTGTACTTGATATTACTACAACGGAAGTTTGTGATCATCTGTTTGATGGAGTGCTTGCTTGTGACGATGACCGATTTGAAGCCATCGCAAGAAGTCAAGTTCCATATATCGGATCATGTGGCGCCCTTGATATGGTTAATTTCGGTAGTCCGGATACTATTCCAGAAAAATATCGAGATCGTCTGTTTTATCCTCATAATCCACAAGTTACTTTAATGAGAACCACGCCAGAAGAAAATAAAATCATGGCAAATTGGATCGCTACTAAACTAAATAAATGTCAAGGTGAAGTAGTTTTTATTATTCCTGAAGGTGGATTTTCTGCACTTGATATTGAAAATGGGCCTTTTGAGTCACCACAAGCAGATCAAGCTTTCATAGATGAGTTTGAAAAAGTCTTTATGCAAACTGAAAAACGACGATTAATAAAAACTTCGCATCATATTAATTCACCAGAATTTTGTAATTTAGTTATTAACGAATTTAAAAATATAATTAAATAAAGTAATGGAGAAAATTATGAGTAGTAAACGTGCTCAATTATTAAAAAAATTCCATGATATGATTGCTAAAGGCCAACCAATCATAGGTGGAGGAGCTGGTACAGGATTATCGGCGAAATGTGAAGAAGCTGGTGGTATTGATCTGATTGTAATTTACAATTCTGGTCGCTATCGTATGGCGGGTCGTGGATCACTTGCAGGCTTATTAGCTTATGGCAATGCCAATGAAATTGTTATGGATATGGCAAAAGAAGTATTACCGGTTGTAAAACATACTCCTGTGTTAGCTGGCGTCAATGGCACCGACCCTTTCTGCCAATTTGACCAGTTCTTAGATCAAATTAAAGCTACCGGATTTGCTGGCGTACAAAACTTCCCTACTGTCGGTTTAATTGATGGTAATTTTAGAGCTAATCTTGAAGAAACGGGTATGGGCTATGCGTTAGAAGTTGAGATGATTCGCAAAGCACATGAAAAAGATCTGCTAACGACACCATATGTATTTAGTGAACAAGATGCTATTGACATGACCAAAGCAGGTGCGGATATTTTAGTTCCACATATGGGCTTAACCACTGGCGGTAGCATTGGCGCTCAAACTGCTTTGAAACTTACAGATTGTGTTCCTTTAATCAATCAATGGGCCAAAGCAGCTAAAGCGATTCGTCCAGATATTATTATACTTTGCCATGGCGGACCTATTTCAACACCAGAAGACGCAGAATATATTTTACAAAATTGTCCTGATTGTAATGGTTTCTATGGTGCAAGTTCAATGGAACGTTTGCCAACCGAAACTGCTCTTAAACAAACGACAGAAAAATTTAAATCTATCAAACACCAACAATAAGTAAGCAATAACAGTGCGACAATTCAATGTCGTACTGCTATTTTTTAACCTATCTTCAATTAGCTGTACCATTTAGTAAATAAATATCGTTATAAAACTGAAGTTAATTTTATGTTACTTTACTATTAATTGCTAATTGTGAGACAATCGCACACGCAATATCCTATGTTTCAAATAAGTAATAGCTTTTGTAATAGATCTATATGATTTTTTTATAATTAGTATTTTGCTAACATAATATAGGAAACACAATATGAAAGAATATCAAACTGATGTAGCTTCATTTGTATTACGTATTGCTTTAGGTATGATGTTTTTGGCCCATGGTTTTACCAAATTACTTGTTTTAACCCCTGAAGGAACTGCTGAGTATTTTCATACTCTTGGTTTTCCTGGTTTCTTTTCTTATATTGTTATCACTTTTGAAATTGGCGGTGGTGCACTGTTATTATTAGGTATTTTAACCCGTGCGGTTGCATTAATTGCTTTCTTTCAACTAGCAATAATAACCATTGTACATTGGGCTAATGGTTGGTCATTTACTAATCCGGGGGGGGGTTGGGAGTATCCAGCATTTATGTCTTTAACCGCATTTAGTCTTGCACTCTTAGATACCGGTCGATTTTCTGTTTTATCAGACAAAAAGTATCAACACTCATTAGATCATTAATAGGTTAAATTTTAGGGAAGGTAAAAGCAAACGATGAATTACCTTTCCTAAAACTTTGATATTATAACTACTTGATAATATGAAAATTAGTTATTAATTTCAATGACTAGAAGATCACCTTCATCTTTTAAGAAATATTCGTCATCTTGTGGGGCTCGCAGTGACATCATACGATTATCACCCATCTCCATCGTATCACCAGGTTTCATTGTCGCTTGACTTTGGCGTAAATAATTTAAAATATTATTAAACATATCAAAATAATAGCCACTTTCCTCATAACTATTGGCTAATGCAGCAAAATTAGGTAAACCAAATATATGCGCGCCATAAGTACGCATCCAAATCCCTTTAGTATTTTCTATTTCATATTTTACAAAACCACAAAACAATATAGGTAAACATTGCCCTAAAGTGGTTAAACCATCTTTTTCCGTAACCATTCCATGAATAGTGCTAACTGGCAATGAAGTATGTGCACTCTCATTAATTACCGCTAATGCATTAAATTGTTCAAAGCATGCCGCTAAACGTGTTAAAGCTAAGTACTGCTCTAATACATCTTGGTCATAGCCGACATAATATAATAACAAATGACTATCACTTTCATAAACTTGTTGTTTTATTTCCTGACTATAACTAGCTGGAGCAACACATAATTCTAATACATCTTTAGGATAAGGCGCATTGAGACCAATTATTCTAATAATATGTTTTCCCCAACTCACTAAAATACAGATGCCCGCTTCAAGTTGTCCATACGGTATTTCATATCGGATATCCTTTATAGTCGGATCAATCGATTTAAGTTTGGTTAATAATTTATCATTATCAATATTAAGTTCACCTTTAAACACAATACTTAAGCTAGCGGCACTATCAATATCAGGATTTGGAACAATCGAACTATCCATCTGTTTTGCTTCTGTTTTTTTGCCAAAAAAACGAGAAAATAAACCCATTTTATATTCCTTATTACAACTATTTTAAATTAAATCAAATTTAGTGCATTTTATAGTAATTGAAACTATAAAACTGAACCAATAATATCTACTTACCTATATTAAGTAAATATTTTATTTATTATTTTTTACCATTGTAAACTTTTTAATTCAATAATTAAAAAATCAATTAAGCATCGATTCCTAAGTGGTAATAATTTGCGACTTGGGTAAATAGCATAAATATTTAAATACTCTTAACTAATAAATATTGAAACATCAAAGGTTTAACCAAATGCTAATAATGGTTTATTGTTTCTATAGGGTTGTCGATAAGTTTTTATCGCCGCTTGCCAATCATTAAATGCAAATAAATTTGCTACATTTAAATCATTTGTATCTAGTATGGGCCATATATCATCAAACATCTTTAGCCATTGATGTTGACTTATTTGCTTTAAATAGTGGCGAATATGAAACCAATGAACTTTAGGTAATCGCTTTTTAGGTTGAAAAAAAGTACCAGAAAGCAGACCATAAGAGATAAATTCACTTGAATCAGGCATATGATCCAAAATTGTTTCCGCAAGCTTGCCACCAACAGCGTCAAAAACAATATCAGCTTGTCTAGCAAAATATTCGATAATTTGCTTATCATCTTGCTTTATATGTTTGATTGCATATTTATTATAATATTGCGCATGATTATCAGAACGACAGATAACTGTAACAGATAAAGCTGCAAATTTTATTGCCAATTTGCATAGTAATTTTGCACAATCACTACCTGCCGCTGTAACAAGAATATGCTTTCCTTTGGGTGAAAACTGTTTAATCATCAGCCATGCTGCAACAGGGTTAATATATGCTCGTGCTGCAATCTTATCTTCAATATAATCGGGAACGGGAACAGCATACTCGGCTGGTGAATCAACCAAAGATTGCCAAGTACCCTCACCTCTTAACGGTAAAACTCGTTTGCCAATAAGTTGCTGGTAAGATTTTGGCGCTTGAATGACTTTACCTATCCCTTCATAACCCGCAATTTGTGGCAGAGTGATACGATGCTGATAAGCGCCAGTAATTGGAATAAGATCGGAAGCATTGATGGGTGCATATAACATTTGAACTCTAATACAGTTCTCTTTTATAGTTAATTTATTTAAACATTCAAGCGTCAATACTTGTTCTGGTCGTCCAAATTTTCTATAAAATAATGCTCGATTCAATTATCTATATCCATATTAAAGGTCGTTGTTTTTTTCATTGAAATTTTTATCATTTAGTCATTTTATTTTACTCATTTTAATGATTCAAAAAATGACTTTTTTAAATTTCACTTAAATTTGATGTATATATCATTTACTGATTTAATATTCATTAATTTAAAAAAGTTATCGTTAATTACCAATACACTCCTATATAAACAAAACTTAAATCATATAATCAACATTCATTACCATTAAAAATGGCATAATTTCAATCCTAAAAAATTCAACAATTAGATAACTAATTAATTTTAATCAGCATTTATTATACGCTTTATTGGATCCGGTAAAGGATAAATTTTTTCAATAGGTAGCATTTTACTTGCTTTTTCTATTTGATTATTAAGAATAAATTGATGAATTGTCTTTGCATAGTCAGTAATGTCGTCAATTTGAATAATCCAATCTTCAACATACTTTTTAACCGCTTCATTTTTTAAACCAATTTGTATAGATTTGAAATCCAAGTTCTCAAGTCGAATATTTTTTTCTGGATCCCATTGTACACGCACAGGAGTCTGGCTTAATTGTTCTTGCCAAATTGTATAATCGCGATAAACAGAATCGTTGAAAGTGGATAAACATGCCCGCTTTAAAGCCCATTCAAAACCTTCACGTTTTAATTTAATAGCTAAAATATGCTCTTGTCCCTCTTTTTGTGCCCATCCTGATCGATACATCATCCAAAGAAAAGAAGGTTTAATCCATGTCATTCTCTCTATTTTAAATGGTGGCACAAATGTTTGAGCTTTTATTGCCGATAAAGCTATCTCTTTTCTGTATGCTTGATAAACTGTTATTGTTTCTTCATCAAATACTGCTCTTATTTCTCTTTCTTTCATGCAATTCCTCGCAAAATATTTCCATCACCCTACTTTTTTATGACCTGCAACAGGCAAACGTAGCAAACGATCGTGATAGATACTCATAATCGGTTATAGAAGCAAAGCTATGATTTGATACCTAAAATATTCGAACGCTAATATAATTCTCTTTTTAAGAGGATTTGATTGAATATTTAAGTATCAATACTCGTTCCGATATACCAAATTTTCTATAATTTATAACCGCGCTCCGTTCAATTTTACTTATTACCATTTTCCATATTAATGATGACTTAAAAATTATAATATTAATTCATTTCACACTCAGACCTTCAATAAAATCTTCAACTATTTGATGAGCTTTTTGTGCGCCTTCTAAATTCATATTAATGAAAGCTTGATCATAAATTGGCATATTATCATCATCGTCATTTTCATTTTCGATACTGTCGCCAATATTGAATATATAGAAAACTGATACATTCCAATCTTGATTATACTCATAATTATAAGTACACCTTAAAACACTTTTACGATAGCAATTAATTTCTAAAGCTTCTGTTTGCGGTGGCAACCAATCTACTTGAGGAATGATTAGTGTGTTTTCATGTTTATAAAATCTATGTAATTCTATGCCATTGTTGAATTGTTTTGACTCAAGCCAATCTCCATAACTCCAATCTTTTGAATTTCTACTTCTCTTCATCTCCTTTACATCTTCTAATCTTTTTTGAAATGATTCAAGTCGAATACCACTAACTTCATCTTTATTTTTTTTCACAAATTCGATATCTAATCTATCCAATTTTAAAAGTTCATTTTTTATATTACTGCAATAAGCCATTATTGCTTTAGATGTTGGATGAATGCATAAATTTCTTGAATTAATTCTAATTTCACTGATTTCGTCAATTTGATAGGCTTGAGCATGAGAAAAATGTTCACAAAATTTTTTTTCAGAAGTATTTACAAGAGTAGAATCAACTAATTTTCTAATCCAAAATGGTGAATATGTCGAATTAGGATAAATACGCAACATGGTATCTTTAGACAATTCAACTAAACGTCCATTTTCCCTACATTCACTACTTGGTCTACTTTCTACATATTCGATAACTACAGGTGCTATTATATAGGCAGGCCAAAAGAAAGTACCAAATAATGGTAATAATACATAACTGAATGTATAAGCAAATTTACGTTTTATACCATAAGATTTTTTCACTTGTGATTGACATAGTCGCAGTATTATTGGAAAAACAGCACCGGTTAACGAAAATAAAAAAATAATAATGTTAATAGAATCAATAGACATTAAGCAGAAAATTAGCCAAATAATCACTGGAACTGTGAAAATTGCTTTAATAATCCAATGCATCGGTACAAAAACAAATATGAACGAATACCCATAAATGCCATAAAAAAATATTATCATAAATAGCAAGTCAAAAACGTAACTATCAACATGATGCATATATAATCCTAATTACTAAGTTGTTTATAATTAAATTCCTTTTAATTAGGATTATCACGAATAGCTACTTCTGTCAAAAAATGAGGATTTTTATTCATCTTCAAAGGTTAAGAAAAGTGCTCAAACATGTTAAATTGTTTCAATAAATGATTCAAAACTCATCACTGTCGCAAACCGCATCAATGCTGACATAAAACTATTATGAACCAGTTGTGATGGGATAATATTGCCATTAAAATCAAGATCCCGCGTGGTGCAAGCATCATGGATAAGAATTGGTTGATAATTAAGTTCGCAGGCACAGCGGGTAGTAGAATCAACACACATATGACTCATCATGCCACAAATCACTAATTGTGTTATCCCTTCTTGTTGTAACTTTTGCTGTAATTGTGTTTGATAAAAACTATTGGGATAAGCCTTTTCAATTATAAATTCGTTATTTTGCTTTACAGGAAGCAATTTGGGATGTAACTGACAACCCACACTATTCTTAACAAAAAAGGGAGCATTAGCATCTTGGTTAACGTGCTGGATATAAATAATCGGTAATTGCTGTTGTCGGAAATAATTTTGGAGCTTTAAGGTACATTGCAATGTCTGTTCGGTATTGTTTAATGGGTATTTGCCATTGGGGAAATAATCATTTTGTACATCAATAATCATCAATGCTTGAGTCATTTTGCTCTCCTTTGTAATGTTTCGTGTTATTATTTTGAAATAATCAACCTTTAAATGACATAGCAAATTGAAGTAATAAACCTCAGTCTGCTTTCAAATTGAAACTATGGATAAAAAAAATCGCGCTATATTAAATGAATTAAGATATAACAGCCGACAATCTTGGCGAGAGATCGGCGAAAAAGTATTTTTATCTAGCCAAGCTGTTGGGCAACGTGTGCAAGAATTACTCAACAATCATATTATACAAAGATTCACTATTAAAGAACAAAGGGATCAATTACAATTCATTACTATTTATATGAACACAAATCAATTTGAATCATTTGAAAAGTTAGTAAAATCTTTTGCTGAGGTAGCCGAATTTTATAAGATTACTGGTGATGGTTGTTACCTGATCGTTAGTCAATTTGATAGTAATGCTTTAAAATTATTCTTAAATAAAATTGAAAATTTTGCCCGTTATAAAGTCAGCCATCAATTGCAACAAATTTTATAATTATGCTGATTTGCAGTGCTTATCTAAATATCAATTAAGCAAAAATCATTCAGTTGAAAATTAACTTATTTACAAATTTTTTAATAAATCATCAAAAAATAGTTGCTCATTAATCATTTCTGTTATATTTTGTACGACAGTTAAATTTAAAGGTTTCATTTTTTATGAATTGTTTTTGTGTTTTAGTTAGCAAACATCATCATCACCATCATTCCTGAATAGTCTTCGGGCGATTGGTGCTGGAAGACAAATGGTCTTCCGGTGATATCGCAAAAGCAAATAGAGAACCCTCGGAAGATCAGACTTCCGAGGGTTTTTTGTTTGTAGTTAATAATTTTATTTGGATAAGTTGGAGAATAATATGTTGGATAATTCACGTTTACGTATAGCAATGCAAAAATCAGGACGCTTAAGCGATGAGTCAAAAAAATTACTAGCTCAATGTGGAATTAAAATCAATTTGCAAGAGCAACGTTTAATTGCTTTTGCCGAAAATATGCCAATTGATATTTTACGCGTTCGCGATGATGATATACCCGGACTGGTTATTGATGGCGTTGTTGATATTGGTATTGTCGGTGAAAATGTTTTAGAAGAAGAAGTGCTAGATAGACAAGCTGAAGGCGAAAATCCACAATACAAAAAATTACGTCGACTTGACTTTGGCGGATGTCGTTTATCGATTGCCGCCCCTCGTGATTTTAATTACACCGGTCCTGAGTGTTTAAATGATTTACGTGTCGCCACCACTTATCCTCACCTGCTCCGCCGTTATCTTTCTCAATATAATGTAAGTTTTAAAACGTGTTTACTCAATGGTTCAGTTGAAGTCGCTCCTCGAGCAGGTCTAGCCGATGTAATTTGTGATTTAGTCTCAAGTGGTGCAACCCTTGAAGCTAATGGGTTACAAGAGATTGAGGTCATATATAAATCTAAAGCTTGCTTAATTCAACGTGAAGGCGAAATGTCTGCCACCAAACAGGCGTTAATCGATAAAGTGATGACTCGTATTCAAGGAGTGATTCAAGCTCGCGAATCTAAATACATTATGTTGCACGCGCCAACCGCAGTTTTAGATCAAGTCGTATCTTTATTACCAGGTGCTGAAAACCCAACCATTTTACCATTAACCGGCGAACAAAATCGGGTAGCACTACACATGGTTAGTACTGAGTCATTATTCTGGGAAACCATGGAAAAACTAAAAGCATTAGGTGCAAGTTCAATCCTTGTATTACCAATTGAAAAAATGATGGAGTAAGCAAAATGAAGCTTTCATATTGGCAACAATGTTCTAAAGAAAAACAAGCAGAATTATTAACTCGCCCGGCAATTGCAGCTTCCGATGCTATTAGTCAAGCGGTTAACGATATCTTGGTGCAAGTTAAACAAAATGGCGACGAAGCACTTAAAATGTTAAGTAATAAATTTGATAAAGTGCAAATCGATCAAATTAAATTAACCCAAGATGAGATAAAAACAGCCACGAGTCGCGTTAAACCTGATTTAAAACAGGCAATGCAATTAGCGGTAAGCAATATTGAAAAATTTCATCAAGCTCAAGTTAAGCAGACCATAACAGTTGAAACCATGCCTGGCATTCAATGCCAGTCAGTAACAAGACCGATAGACTCTGTAGGCCTGTATATACCGGGTGGTTCAGCCCCATTGCTATCAACCGTATTAATGTTAGCCATTCCAGCTAAAATTGCCGGTTGTCGTAAAGTGATTTTATGTTCACCTCCACCAATTGCTGACGAGATTTTATATGCGGCAGAACTTTGTGGTGTAACAGAAATTTATCAATTGGGTGGCGCACAAGCGATTGCGGCAATGGCATTAGGTACTCAATCAGTTCCTAAAGTCGATAAAATATTTGGTCCTGGTAATGCATATGTTACCGAGGCGAAACGCCAAGTTAGCCAACGATTGGATGGCGCAGCAATAGATATGCCAGCCGGCCCATCAGAAGTTCTGGTCATTGCCGATAGTTCCGCTAATCCAGCGTTTATTGCAGCGGATTTACTTTCTCAAGCTGAACATGGCCCCGATTCACAGGTTGTATTGCTTACACCAGATGAGAAGATCGCCCAAGCAGTTTCAGTCGAAGTTGATAAGCAACTTGCTCAACTTTCACGGCAAGGAATTGCTGAAAAAGCGTTACAAGAGAGCCGACTTATCGTTACCAAAGATTTAGATGAATGTGTAACTATCAGCAATCGTTATGGTCCTGAACACTTAATTATTCAAACCGAAAATGCCGATCAACTGGTTGATAAAATTAATAGTGCTGGTTCGATATTCTTAGGGGATTGGTCACCAGAATCTGCTGGAGATTATGCCTCTGGTACAAATCACGTATTACCAACTTATGGTTATACCGCAACTTATTCAAGCCTTGGATTACCTGATTTCCAAAAACGTATGACAGTGCAAAAATTATCGGCTGAAGGGTTAAAAGCAATAGGTAATGCAGTTGAACTAATGGCACAAGCAGAACAACTCACTGCCCACAAAAATGCCGTGACTATTCGCTTAGCTAAACTTAACGCTGATACTAAACAATAGGTGGTTAAAATGGATATTAATCAATTAGTCAGAAAGAACGTACAAAAATTGACACCCTATCAATCTGCTAGACGCATTGGTGGCAACGGTGATGTGTGGCTAAATGCCAATGAATACCCTGTGGCACCCAATTATCAGTTAACCGAGCAAACATTAAACCGCTATCCAGAAGCACAACCTCAGCAAGTTATAGATAGTTATGCGCAATATGCTGGTGTCAATCCAGAGCAAGTGATTGTCAGTCGAGGGGCCGATGAAGCGATAGAGCTGTTAATGCGTGCATTTTGTGAGCCAGATACTGATACAGTGCTTTACTGCCCACCAACTTATGGTATGTATCAAGTCAGCGCTGAAACTTTAGGAATAAAAACTAAAACCGTACCAACAAAATCTGATTGGCAACTTGATTTAGAGGGTATTAAACAAAATCTCGATAATGTTAAGTTAATCTATGTCTGTTCACCAAACAATCCAACTGGGAATTTAATCAATCCCGAGGATATTAAAGCATTACTTAATTTAGTCAAAGATCGCGCATTAGTTATTATTGATGAAGCCTATATTGAGTTCTCTCCAAACTCAACCGTGGTCAGTTGGCTTAATGATTATCCTCACTTAGTCATTTTACGTACCTTATCAAAAGCATTTGCCCTAGCCGGATTGCGTTGTGGATTTACTTTAGCTAATAAACCGATAATTGATGCTTTACAAAAAGTGATCGCTCCATACCCTCTTGCTACCCCGGTAGCAGACATTGCCACTCAGGCATTGAGTAAAGAAGGTATTGAAACGATGAGATTGCATGTCACCAATCTAAATAATCAAAAAGAGAAGTTTGCTAAACAACTTTCTGCTTTACCAATTGTTGAAAAAGTTTATCCTAGTGAATCAAATTATTTATGTGTTAAATTTCAAAGTAATAAAGAGGTATTTAGTAAACTTTGGCATGAAGGTATTATTCTACGCGATCAAAGTAAATCAATTGGACAAAATGGTTTTGTGCGAATTTCGATTGGTACCGAAGATGAGTGTGATGCCGTAATAACCGCACTTAAAGCGATAAAATAGGAGCAAATATGTTACAAAAATATTTATTTATCGACCGTGATGGAACGTTAATCGTTGAACCGCCTATCGATTTTCAAGTTGATAGTTTTGCAAAACTTGCGTTTGAACCTAATGTGATCCCGGCACTGCTTAAACTACAAGCAGCTGGTTATAAATTAGTGATGGTAACCAATCAAGATGGATTAGGTACCAGTAGTTATCCGCAAGCTGATTTTGATGGTCCACACAATTTAATGATGCAAATATTTGCCTCACAAGGTGTAATATTTGAAGATGTACTTATTTGCCCACATTTCCCTGAGGACAATTGTGAGTGTCGTAAACCTAAAATAAAATTAGTGCTCCCTTATTTAACCAGTGGCAACTTAGACAAACAAAACAGCTACGTTATAGGTGACCGACAAACTGATATGCAGCTTGCTGAAAACATGCAAATAAAAGGCTTACGTTATGATCCAGTTAATCTTAATTGGAATGAAATAGCCCAACGTTTAACCACCGCTGATCGTTATGCCAAAGTTGAACGCAATACTAAAGAAACGAAGATATTGGTTGAAGTATGGTTAGACCGGCAAGGTGGTAGTCAAATCAATACCGGTATTGGCTTTTTTGATCATATGTTAGATCAGATCGCCACTCACGGAGGTATTAAACTCAATATTCAAGTTACAGGCGATCTTCATGTTGATGATCATCACACCATAGAAGATACAGGTCTTGCTTTAGGCGAAGCATTAAAACAAGCACTTGGTGATAAACGGGGAATTACACGTTATGCCTCTGTTATTCCAATGGATGAGTGTTTAGCGAAATGTGCAATGGATATTTCAGGCCGCCCTTACCTAGTGTTCTCTGCGCAATTTAGTGATCCGAAAGTTGGTGATATGAGCACACAAATGGTCGAGCATTTCTTCTATTCTTTGAGTTATGCGATGGCAATTACTTTACATATTGAAACAACTGGCGACAACGACCATCACCGAATCGAAAGTTTGTTTAAAGCTTTTGCGCGTACACTTAAACAAGCGATTAAAATTGAAAGTGACAGACTACCTAGCTCGAAAGGAGTGTTATAGATGAAAATTGTCATTCTCGATACTGGCTGCGCCAATCTTTCATCGGTTAAATACGCGATACAGCGACTAGGTTATAATCCAATCATTAGCCTTGATCCTGATACTGTGCTTGAATCTGACAAACTCTTGTTACCTGGAGTTGGATCAGCATCAGCTGCGATGCAAAAATTAAAGGAGCGCAATTTAATTGAGCTAATTAAAGTCTGCACTCAACCAGTATTAGGTATCTGTCTTGGCATGCAACTTTTAGCCGATTATAGTAATGAAGGGCATGTCGACACTCTAGGTATTATCCATGAAAAAGTCATCGAAATTCCTGATTGTGGATTACCACTACCGCATATGGGTTGGAATCAAGTCACCCCAAAAGCCGGACACCATCTATTTCGAGATATTCCTGAAGGTGCTTACTTTTACTTTGTACATGGATACGCCTTACCATTATGCTCATCAACTATCGCAGAAACCAATTACGGCGAAAGCTTTACCGCTGCCGTGCAAAAAGACAATTTTTACGGTGTGCAATTTCATCCCGAGCGTTCTGGCTCAGCCGGCGCAAAATTGCTCAAGAACTTTTTGGAGATGTAAAAATGGCAGTTTACCCTATTATTATTCCTGCTCTTGATTTAATTGATGGTACTGTGGTTCGATTACATCAAGGCGATTATGACCAAAAACGTGATTATGGCAAGGATCCCTTAATTCGTCTGCAAGATTATCAAAAACAAGGTGCAAAACAACTACATCTTGTTGATTTAACTGGAGCCAAAGATCCACAAGCTCGACAAATCTCATTGATAAAATCACTGATTAACGGCGTACAAGTTCCGGTACAAATTGGTGGAGGAATTCGTACAGAAGATGACGTTAAAACATTATTATCCGCAGGGGCAACACGGGTAGTTATTGGCTCTACCGCCATCAAACAACCTGATTTGGTAAAAAAATGGTTTAATACTTATGGTCCTGAATCTTTGGTATTAGCCTTAGATGTTCGTATTGATCAACAAGGTAACAAAAATGTCGCTATTCATGGTTGGCAAGAGGATTCTAAACAAACCTTAGAACAAGTTATTGATGATTATCTAGCTTATGGTTTGAAGCATGTGTTATGTACTGATATCTCCAAAGATGGTACGTTAAGTGGTTCTAATGTGGAGTTATATCAAGAGATCAGCCAAAAATACCCAACTATTGCTTTTCAAGCTTCTGGCGGAATTGGACAATTGGACGATGTTAAAGCGTTACAAGAGAGCGGTGTTGCAGGTATCATCGTCGGTCGAGCATTACTCGAAGGTAAATTTACAGTTCAGGAGGCAATTGCATGTTGGCAAAAAGGATAATACCTTGTTTGGACGTTCGTAATGGGCAAGTTGTTAAAGGTGTTCAATTCCGTAATCACGAAATCATAGGTGATATAGTACCGCTAGCCAAACGCTATGCCGAAGAAGGGGCTGACGAATTGGTATTTTATGATATCACAGCCTCATCCGACGGTCGGGTAGTAGACAAAAGTTGGGTGGCAAAAGTCGCTGAAGTAATAGATATTCCATTTTGTGTCGCTGGTGGGATAAAAACGGTTGAAGATGCAGGAAGAATTCTCACTTATGGTGCGGATAAAATTTCGATTAACTCCCCTGCTTTAGCTAATCCGGGCTTAATTACTGAATTAGCGGATTGTTACGGGGTGCAGTGTATCGTTGTGGGGATTGATACTTGGTATGATAAAGATTCAGATAGTTACCACGTTTATCAATTCACTGGCGATGAAAAACGCACAGTCGCCACCAAATGGAATACGATTGATTGGGTGCAAGAGGTACAAAAGCGAGGTGCCGGTGAAATTGTATTAAATATGATGAATCAAGATGGCGTTCGCAATGGTTACGATCTTAAGCAACTTAAAACGATTCGGGAAGTTTGCCAAGTACCACTGATTGCCTCTGGCGGCGCAGGTACGATGGAACACTTTTTACAAGCTTTTAAAGAGGCCAACGTTGACGGTGCTTTAGCCGCTTCAGTCTTTCATAAACAAATTATTAATATTGGTGAACTTAAACAATATTTAGCTCAACATGGAGTAGAAATACGATTATGCTAACTCAACATTCCCAAATACAAATAGATACCAAACAACTTGATTGGCAAAAAGTCGATAATTTAATGCCAGTGATTATTCAGCACTATGTATCTGGCGAAGTGCTGATGCTTGGTTATATGAATCAAGAGGCTTTAGCTCAAACCCAAAACAGCGGAAAAGTCACCTTTTATTCTCGCACCAAACAACGTTTATGGACCAAAGGTGAAACCTCGGGTAACTTTTTAAATGTAGTTAGTATCTCATCCGATTGTGATAACGATACCCTGTTAATCTTAGTCAACCCAATCGGACCAACTTGTCATACCGGAGCAAATAGCTGCTTCACCAATAGCAAAACTGAGTGGAGCTTTCTATATGATTTAGAGCAGTTGTTGGCGTCTCGTAAACAAGCCGATCCGCAATCCTCTTATACCGCAAAACTCTACCATGACGGTACTAAACGTATTGCCCAAAAAGTTGGCGAAGAAGGCGTTGAAACGGCGCTTGCAGCCACGGTACACGATAAAGAAGAGTTAAAAAATGAATCAGCTGATTTAATCTATCACTTACTTGTCTTACTGCAAGATCAAAACCTTGCTCTACAAGATGTGATCGGTATTTTAAAAGCTAGACATAAATAACCACTAAAAAACCAAGCACACCATTCGCTGCTTGGTTTACTAAACTTTATCAGCCGCAAATGACCAATACCTTTATCTAACTGGTAATTTGACGCCATTAAACATAGCTTGCACCGCGATATTATTTTCACAAAGACTAAGTTTATCGATGGTTTGTCTATTTAAATGCGGTGAAAATTGACTAATAAAATCATACATATAGTTACGCAAAAACAGAGAACGTGCAAATGCGATATAAGTGGTACTGTAGGGGAAGATATGGCCAGCATTAAGTACCACAAACTCACTATCAGAGCTCTCATTGACCGCCATTTTAGCAACAATGCCAACACCAACACCTAACTTAACATAGGTTTTAATTAAATCAGCATCAGTGGTGCTAAATACAATATTCGGTACCTGATTAGCCTTAATAAATGCTTGATTTAGGTCTGAACCATCATTAGAAAAGTCGTAACTGACTAACGGATAATTAGATAACTCTTCAATTGTGATTAGATTACTTTTGGCTAAGGGATGATCTTTCATAACAATCACCGCTTGGTTCCAGTGATAACAAGGTAAAGCAATCATATCATCACTAAGATCTGACAAATCGGTAACAATAGCAAAATCCGCTTGTCCGGTGTGTGCTTGCATGAGACATTGAGAGGATGAACCTTGCTCCATATGAAGGGTGATACTTGGATATTGCAGCATAAATTGCTGGATAACCAAGGGTAAAGTATACCGAGCTTGAGTATAAGTGGTGGTAATTGTTAATGAGCCTTGATTTGGTTGGCTAAACTCTTTAGCTAAAATTTTAATATCTTGTGCTTTATTTAAAATTTCACGGGCTAAAGCAATAATTTGCTCACCAACTGGCGTAACTTCTGAAAGATGTTTACCTACACGGGTAAAGATTTGCACATTGAGCTCATCTTCCAATAATTTAATCTGCTTACTAATCCCTGGTTGCGAGGTATACAGTTTTTCAGAGGTAAGAGAGACATTGAGATCGTTATTGACGACCTCAACAATATAACGCAGTTGTTGCAACTTCATGACAAAGGCTCCTTTGACCATATGTATTTCCCTCTTTTAAGCAATAATTTAAGCAAGAGGGAAATTGCAAGGTAATTCCTTTCACACTATAGCACAAGACAGTTTTTTATACTAAAACTGCTACTTAACCTGGTCTATTCGTCAAAATTGACCTGGTGTTCTTACCTATTTTTTACTATCAACCCATTTACCATGAACATATTTCATCACCCAACCGGTAGATTTGCCGTTCACTTCAGATGTGACATATTGTTCCTTATTTTTACGACTAAAGCGAACAATACTCGGATTACCATTTGGATCATGACTTGGTGCTTCGGTTAAATAAATGAATTTTTCCGGTAAACGATATTTAAAACGTTGTAACTCTTCAATTAAAGGTGCACGAGTTTCCCGAGATTTAGGGAAATTATGTGCAGCTAAAAAGATACCTGATGCCCCATCTCTTAGCACAAAATGGGCATCTGATTTGCTACATTTTAGTTCCGGCAAATCAACTGGATCTTCTTTAGGAGGAGCCACGTCACCATTTTTTAAGATTTTACGCGTATTTTTACAATCTTGGTTAGTACACCCCATATACAGCCCAAAACGGCCTGACTTAAGATGCATTTCTGATCCACATTTTTCACATTCAATAATTGGACCATCGTAACTTTTTACTTTAAATGTGCCCTTTTCAACTAATGAGCCATCACAAATTGGGTTATTACCGCAAATATGTAACTTACGCTCATTATCTAGCAGATAACTATCCATCGCAGTATGACATTTAGGGCAACGTTTAAGTGCTCTTAAAGCATTAGTTTCAGCTGTTTCCGCTTCTTCCAAAATGTTCAAAGTTTCATGTTCAGGAATTAAGTTGATTGTCTGCTTACATCGTTCTTTCGGTGGCAACGCATAACCAGAACATGCTAAAAACACCCCAGTTCCAGCTGTTTTGATCCCCATTTCACGACCACAGTTAGGACATTTAATTTCCGGTGTTAAAACGAGTGGATTTAATTGCATTCCTCCACGATCAGGATCTTGTTCAGCAATTTCAAGATGCTGGCTAAAATCTTCAAAGAATTGATCTAAAACTTCGCGCCATTCTTGTTTTTTATTCGCAATCTCATCAAGTGCATGCTCCATACGTGCGGTAAAATCATAACTCATAAGATCATTAAAGTTTTCACTTAACCTGTCAGTTACAATCTCACCGATTTTTTCTGCATAAAAACGGCGATTATCTAATCGAACATATCCACGGTCTTGAATGGTTGAAATAATGGTAGCATAAGTAGAAGGACGACCAATTTCTCGTTTTTCCAATTCTTTTACCAATGAAGCTTCATTGTAACGAGCAGGAGGTTTAGTAAAGTGTTGATCTGGATTTAAACTGAGTAGTTCTAAAATATCTTCAAGCGATACTGCTGGTAACATCTTATCATCATTATTTTTACTTAATTGAGATTGCACTTTTGTCCAACCATCAAAACGTAAAGTACGACCTTTAGCTTTTAAAGTAAAATCACCCGCCTTAACAGTAACCGTAATAGAGTTATATTCAGCGGATGTCATCTGGCAAGCAACAAATTGACGCCAAATTAATTGATATAGTTTAACCGCATCAACGTCGACATCACTAAGACTGGTTGCGGAAATATTGACATCTGACGGACGAATTGCTTCATGCGCTTCTTGTGAATTTTTCTTACTTGTATAAACATTCGGTGACTTCGGTAGGTATTTATCACCATAGTTTTTGCCAATATAATCGCGAACCATGTTTAATGCATCTTGACTCAAATTTGTTGAGTCGGTACGCATATAAGTGATATAACCGGCTTCATATAAGCGCTGGGCTAACATCATTGTCTTCTTCACCCCAAAGCCAAGACGAGTGCTTGCCGCTTGTTGCAAAGTTGAAGTGATGAATGGTGCAGTTGGATTACTTTTAGTCGGTTTTTCTTCAATATTGGTAACTTGGTATTGCTTGTTATTCAGCTCGGCTAACGCAATATCAATCGCAACTTGATCTTTGGGTTCAAACGCATCATCTTTATAATGCGTCACTTGCATGGTTAATTTTTCTTGATTAGCAGTTTTTAAATCGGCATAAAGTTCCCAATACTCTTCAGGAATAAAAGCGTGGATTTCACGTTCACGTTCAACGACTAATCGTACCGCAACGGATTGAACGCGACCGGCCGACAAACCACGGGCCACTTTCTTCCAAAGTAACGGCGACACCATAAAACCCACCACACGGTCCATAAATCGGCGTGCTTGTTGAGCATTAACGCGATCCATATCCAACATAGCCGGATGTTTAAATGCGTTTTGAATGGCAGTTTTAGTGATTTCATTAAATACAACGCGGCGGTACTTATCATCATCACCACCAATAACATCTTTAAGATGCCAAGCTATGGCTTCCCCTTCTCTATCCAAGTCGGTTGCTAGATAGATCATATCCGCATCTTTGGCTAATTTTTTAAGTTCATCAACGACCCGCTCTTTGCCAGGCAAAATTTCATAATGAGCTTTCCAACCATTATAAGGATCGACACTCATACGGTCGACTAAGACCTGTTTTTCAGATCGTTTAACTTTCTTCTCAGCTTTATCTTTGCTGGCTTTATCTTTGCTGGTTTTTTCATTGCGGTTGCTACTACCACTTACTGGAAGATCGCGAATATGCCCCACGCTTGATTTAACCACGAAATCTTTGCCAAGGTATTTATTAATCGTTTTTGCTTTTGCTGGTGATTCCACAATAACAAGGGATTTTCCCATAATTAAACCTATTTATCCTGTAGTTTAAGTTATTTACCGTCTAGATTATCATCGAGTAATGACAGTAAATCATCTTTAATTGTCGATACTTTAGTGGCATATTGCTCTTTTTGCTCGGCATCTTCAATTAATTGCGTAATTGTTTGTGACAACGTACATTTTCGGCGTTTAGCTAAATTAGCTAACCTTTTCCAGACTAGAAATTCCAAATCAATAGATTTTTTACGTGTATTTTGTTGCTCGGCATTAAAATGCCGTTTTCGCCTTGCCCGAATAGTTTGTTTCATGCGATTATCTAAATCGGGATTTAAATGCTGCTTAATCCAATCAACGACAGCTGTCGGCTTGTGTTCTAATAATAGTAGTTCATTTACAGCTTGCTCTGCTGCACTCCTTTCTATATAACGAGTAATTAGCTCACCTTCTAAATGTCTTTTTACTAGATAGTGCCACTTCCAACCGCATTCAAGGTTTTCTAATTGTTGGTATTTCATAAGCTCACCTTGTGACGCTGTAACTAAATATGATAGTTGTAGCATAAACTCATCACACAATAAAGAAAATTATTGCATTTGACAAATTTTTTATAAATCTGCTATCGTTCACCTTTAACTTCAATCTTCTAATTAAGGAATCACGTATAATGGCAAAAGCCGATGTTATTTATATTAATGGCCACATCTACACGGCTGACAAACACGATACAGTTTGTGAAGCTATTGCAATTCAAAACGGCTATATTATTGCAACTGGCACCACACAAGAGATAAATAACACTCAATATGTTGATAATTGTACGATAATTTATGATCTACAAAATAAAACCATGATGCCAGGCATTATTGATGCCCATTTACATACTTTTTGGGGCGGTATGCAATTATCTTCATGTAATTTAAATTATCAAAGTTTAACTGTTGATGCCACTCTGGCCATTATTCAAAAATATTTAGATAACGATTCCAGTAACAATAGCACAAATTGGTTACAAGTTCGTGGCTGGTTGCGTCAAGAAGTATTACCAATCGGCACTGACATTACCCGTTTTGATCTTGACAAGCTTAATACCACGCGTCCGGTTATTCTATTCTCAAATGATTGTCATACACTCGTTGCTAACAGTATTGCTTTAGAAAAATTTGGACTCGATCGTAATACGCCAGAGCCTTCTGATGGCAAAATTGGACGAACTGAAGATGGCGAATTAAACGGTATTTTAGAAGATGCTCCTGCAATGCGCGCATTTGACAGCATTTCTAAACTTACCGATGAACAAGCGGTAAACATTGCTAAATTATCACAAACAGAATTAAATAAGCAAGGGGTAACTTCAGTAATGGATGCGCGTATTACTGAAACCCAAGCCGATGCATTTTTAAAATTACAACAGCAAGATGAACTTTCAATACGCTTATTTGGAGCGCGTGAATTACCCCCTGATGATGTCAATTCAATTGAAGACATTCCAGCGGTAATTGATCGGGTAAAACAGTTCGCTAAACGCTATGATGACCAAAATTGGCAACCTAAACCGGGAATAAAGGTATCGCATACGAAATTATTCGTTGATGGCGTAATGCAAGCGCCGTTAATGACAGCGCGTTTGCTAAAACCATATCAATTAGAAAATGAAAAAGATCGCTATGGTGATCTCTATTACTCTACAGAAATGCTAGATGCCTTAATCCTTGAATCATCGAAAGCAGGTTTTCACCCTCACATGCATACCGTTGGCGAAGGAGCGATCGAAGTGGTTCTTAACGCTATTGAAAAAATGCGAAAAGCACTACCGGATGCGGATATTCGCCCAAGTACGGCCCATAATGAACTCAGTGCTATGCATCAATTTGCCCGTTATAAACAATTAAAAACTAGTGTGGTATTTTCTTTCCAATGGGCTGGTTGTAGCTCGGCAATGGTTGAACAATACCAAACACTATTTGGTGCCGAACGTTATAATGGTTTAGAAGCCCATGGCCAATATATTGATGCCGGCGTAACCTGTGCTTTTGGTAGTGATTGGCCAATTGATCCACTTAATGAATGGTATGATTTCCAAATTGCTATGACTCGACAAATTGACGCCGAACACCCACGCTTAAACAGCGACCGCAATTTAACTGCCGTTGAAGTGCTACGTTGTGCAACTATTGGGGCAGCTTACGTGTTAAAACAAGATAAGTATATTGGCTCTATTGAAAAAGGTAAATTTGCTGATTTAATTATTTTAGATCGCAATCCATTTACCATTCCGGCAACAGATATGCAAAACGTCAAAGTACTAACGACAATTGTTGGCGGCAAAACGGTTTATCAACAAGCTTAATAAACTTTAAATAAATTTACTACCCCGCCAATAGGTCGGGGTAGTTTTTTATTACTAGTCCGCATCAACAACAACATCACCCTCAACTGCTGGTTTTCGAGTAAAGTGTAAAATCGCAGCAATAATAAATGCTCCGATAAACATATCAATCACATACCACAATGCACCTTTGGTTACACCACCAAGTGCCACTAAGCCACCAAAAGCAACCAAGGAATCAATACCATTAATCATACCTAGCATACCCGCAACTGCTGTACCAACAACGATAGCGATAATAATCCTTTTGGGGTCTTTAACGGCAAATGGAATCGCACCTTCGGTAATACCAGCTAACGATAAAAAGAACGCAGTGATACCAAACTCTTTTTCTTCTTTGGTGTATTTAGAACGAGATACCAGTAAAGAAGATATTGCTAATCCTAAAGGAGGAATTGCACAGCACATACGGAACACGCCATTAGGGCCATAAACACCTTCCGCCATAGCGGCTAACGTGAAGGCTGTGGCAGCCTTACTACAAGGTCCCCCCATATCAAGCGCAGCAAGTACACCAATCCCTATACCTAAAAATGCCGCGTTAACTTCTGACATATCTTTTAAAGTTTCCACCATTGCTTTTACAAACCAATCGAGAGGATATGACAAAATATAAATATAGATGGGCGCCATGATCAATAATGTCACAGTTGGAATGATCATCACTGGCATAACCGAAGCTATAACCGGATGGACTTTAACGGTTTTAAACCATTTAACAAAATAACCAATTAAAATCCCAAAAATCATTGCACCTATAAATCCAGTGCTAACTTGGTTAACACCAATTGGATTATTTACTACATAGCCCATAATAAACGCTGGTGCCAAGGCGGCATTACCACCAATAGAGTAAGCCATATAAGCCGCAAGCACTGGCACCATCATTGCAAAGCCGTAGAAAGCCACTTGTTGCAAATTGGCAAAGAATTGATTACTAGGTAGAATGGTGCCACCACTCACATGCCCAGTCATTAACACAATTGAAAAAAGAATACCGGAAGCAATGATAACAGGTAAAAATTTACTAATACCAGTATTCAACGATCTAAATATCTCTTTACCAATACTCTCCTTCACTTCTTTTTTGGATGATAAGGCTTCGGCATTATTAAAAATACCAGCTGTATTTTTAACCGCTTCACCAGTACTAACCTTAATCACATTTTTAAAAGGTTCTAACCGTTCAGCATTATCGATTGAAATATCTGTCGCTAATAAAATTACATCAGCACTTATCAGATCTTGCTGAGTTAACACATTATCAATACCAGCTGCACCTTGGGTTTCAACCTTACAATCCCACCCACGTTTTTTAGCTTCGTTTTCAATTTTTTGTTTAGCAATATAGGTGTGCGCCATACCAGCTGTACAGGCACATATAGCGACAATCTTTTTATTTTTTAAGGATTCTTTACTCATATAAACCTCGGATTTTTTTTGCTACAGTTTGAATATCACTATTTAATAAAACCTCAATAAAATCGTCATCAGCCAAGTTTGCCGCCAATTTGGCAATAATTGTCAAATGCTCTTTATTAGCGTTTTGTGGTGCACCGATTAGCACCACTAACTTAACTTTATTGGCATTATTCCAGACTATTCCTTGATTATATTTTGCCACGACAATAAATGGTGTTTTCACTGCTTCGCTTTTAGAATGCGGTAATGCAATATTGGGCAAAACATCAGTTTCCATCTCTTGTTCATGTTGCATAACATCAGCAGAAAATTTATTTACATCCGTTAAATAAACTTCACTCTGTTCAGCCATCAATTTAATCACCGATGACTTATGCGTAATAACATCAGTTGTTAATTCAACAGGTAAAACGGGAATTGGTTCCATAATATATCCTCCTAATTAATCACTGTTCTGTGTACAATCTTTATACATGATTTTTAAGTAAAAATATAACTGTTTATAAAAAATCGAATAGTTAGCTGATCAACGAATAAATTTGCCAATCCAACCTAGTAATAACACTATTGAACCTATTATTTTTGATTTTTTATTTCGGAAAAGCCTACAAATCATCCGGATTTATAATCTTTACTAAAAATTAGCTTGCATAATTATGATAATGTGGCAGAATTCCCTGCCGCTTTAAGCGGGTAAAAAGGCAAAACTATACTTAGTAGTTTTTTATTGTTTTTTGGGACAGAGGAGCAAATTAAGTCATGTCCGCAATAAAAATGAAACGAGTTTTAACCACACCTGCATTGATTGCATTTGGTTTAGCTTATATGGTTCCTTTAGGGATCTTTACCACTTATGGGGAAGTTACCGTTGTCAGTAATGGGCACTTACCTATAGCCTACATTATCACCCTTGCCATGATCTTTTTCACAGCATTGAGTTATTGTCGAATGGCAAACAAACTTCCTATTGCTGGTTCGGCCTACACCTATGTACAAAGAACATTTGGTGGAAAAGCCGGTTTCTTAGTTGGGTGGGCACAAATTCTTGATTACCTATTTTTACCAATATTAAATTACTTGGTTTTAGGCATCTATCTACATGAACTTTATGATAGTATTCCGGCTTATGTATATGTATTGGCATCGATTGTAGGTGTAAGTGTATTAAATTACCTTGGAATCAAGTTAATTAATTGGGCCAATATTACTTTGAATTTATTTCAAGCGTTATTCATCGTATTGTTTATTATTTTAACCTTAACAAATGTCCATTTAACACCGGAAACAATGTTAAAACCAATATCAGTGACAAGCGATGATTTTAGTGGTTTATTTTCTGGAGCGGCCATATTATGTTTAGCATTCTTAGGCTTTGACGCCATTGCGACACTAGCTGAAGAATCAAACAACGCTAAAAAGACCTTACCACGAGCAATTATTGGTACCGTATTGATTGCTGGTTGTATATTTTTAGTTGTCTCCTATTGTGCACATTTAGCCTATCCGCAATGGACTGATTTTGCTGATAATAAAGATACCGCAAGTTTGGATGTAATGCGTAGAGTGGATAACATAAGTCACTTAACCAATGTACTTGGTAAATATGGCAATGATTTTATGTATAACTTCTTCCAAACAGCCTATTTAACTGGTGTCTTTGCCTCAACTATGACAGCGCAAACAAGCGTGTCACGCATCTTTTATGCGATGGGGCGTGAAGGTGTGTTACCGAAAAGAATCTTCTATAAAATTCATCCACGTTTTAGAACACCTTATTTATCAATTATTTTTGTTTCCTGTTTTTCCCTATTCGCTTTAGTACTTGATTTAAGCTTAGTCGTATCAATGATCAGTTTTGGTGCCTTAGTTGCCTTTACCTTCGTTAATCTATGCGTAATCAAAAGCTACCTAAGTGGTTCTAAAAAAACAGTACCAATGCTTTTAAAATATGGATTATTGCCTGCAATTGGCGTATCACTTTCGTTGTGGCTATGGACCAGTCTTGAAACGACAGCGATGACGGTGGGTTTAATTTGGTTAGCTTTTGGATTTTGTTATCTACTTTATCTAACACGAGGTTTTACCAAATTATTGCCTTCAATTGATCATTCAGAATTGAATTCAATTATTAAAGATTAGATTAATCTATTAGGTCTACTTGAAAGTATTTAGTTAATGCCCTTTTAAAAAATAATCCCGTCGACCTTTGGTCGACGGGATTTTCATTTTTAAGTCAATAAAATAAGCTAGTAAAATTGCTTAAGATTATTCACCAAAGCCAGTAGCAAATAATTCGCGGATTTCATCCATTGCTGCTTGTTCATCTTCACCATCACAGATGATTTCAACAGTTGAACCACCTTTAACACCAGCACCAAGTAACCCCATCATACTTTTTAATTTAATGGCTTTATCGTTATAAACAAGTTCAATTGATGATTTATAACGGCCAGCTAATTTAACAAGCGTCGTTACCGGGCGTGCATGTAAACCAGTTGCATTTTTTACTACCATTTGCTCTTTTAACATATTATAGTCCTTACTTATATCTAATGTTAATACAATACCCGTATTTATATCATAAATTCATTTTTTTTGCTCTTTTTTAGCATTATTTTTTAAAATTTATTCATATCACACTGTTTTTTAATAACTATCGATTAATAAAACTAAAACTACTCCACCCAAAAATATCTCACCACATGAAAAAATATTGGTGCAGCAAAGCAGATAGAATCGAAGCGATCAAGTATGCCACCATGGCCATCGATAAGCCTTCCCCAATCTTTTACTCCGCGATCACGTTTAATGGCCGACATCACTAATCCACCAAAAAAGCCCAAAAGCGTAATCATTAATGAAATTAATCCCGATTGCAGAAAAGTAAAAGGGGTGATCCAACACATGCAGGCGCCAATAAAACTGGCGGATAAAATGCCACCTATGAAACCTTCAATCGTTTTTGATGGTGAGATATTCGGGCTGATTTTATGTTTACCAAACAATTTTCCAAAAACATATTGCAACACATCTGATAATTGAACGATTAACACCAAATAAGCAATTAACAACAAATTACGACCTTGATAATTTTCGATATTCAACACTAATAACGCCGGTACACACGAAATACAATAAACCGTAATCATCAATCCCCATTGTACATCGGCAATTCTCTCCAAAAAATTACGAGTTGAAATCGTGGCGAATATCGCAAGCAACAAAAAGGCATATACAGGAATAAAAATACTGAATAAACCATACCATGCATAGGCGACTAAAATATATTGCATTGGTAAAGCAATTCCAAAAGCAAAAATTAACACGAAATAATCGTAGCGATTGATTGGTGTTAAAATGAGAAATTCACGTAACGCCACACCTGAAATAACAAAAAATAAAAAGATCACCGCGAGTTGCCCAAACCAAAAAGCAACCCCAATTATGCCAACCATTACCCACCATGCATTTATCCGCGTATTTAAATTATCGATAACGCTATTGGGGGATTTACAGCGAAATTTTAAAATTTGGCCAATCATTGTCGCGACTAATAAAAACAGGCCTATGCCCAAAAACAATAAACACGTATCATATTGATATTGGGACATTTAAATTCTCCTAGGTGCAGTATTACTAGTTAATAAAGGATTAATTATTGATAATAACATTAATAACCGCAAAAATGATTAAACAATTTTGCGCTAAAAATAAGATTAACTGCCTTTTAAACAACGATAAAACCCCTTTTTGGCGATCTGCAATGGTTCTTGAGGTAAATTGACTCGGCTTGATTAATTTTAAATTGGCTAACGCCCTATCCATCGCTAATAGTTCATCATGCAAATGATCCATATGATTAGTTAAGTGCTTGAACAATTTCCTATCAAATTCGATTCTTATAGCATAATACTTACTGATTAAACCGAGAATAAAGATCATCAAACAAATAATGGTTATTGGTATTGCCGAAGAACTCAGCAAAGCAACAAAAACAACTAACAGCGATAATAGCATTGAAAAAATATCAATCTGTTTACTTAGCGACAAAAAACTACAAAACGCCACTAAATCTATTTTAGTCATAGTATTAGTTGGTAACCGATTATTGTTACTTCTTAACATGTCTTTGTCCCATCTTTAATGTTTGCCAACCAGTTAGCTAAGATTAGTTGTTGCTGGTTAGAAATCACAATAGAATGCCGATGTTTTTTTACTTTGTTGATAGCTTGTTGCAGATTGTCGGCTTTTTTTGTCCATAACAACCAAGCAATAACAGCGGTTGCACTTCTGGAATATCCCAAAGCACAGCAAACGAGTAATTTACCCTGTTGCCGATATTGTTCAATAATTTGGGCTGATTGTTGACACTGCTTTGACGAAAGTGGTGTCATATCTAAAACTGGAATAAGTGTATAAGCGCCGTTAAAATGACCAATTGGCAACTCGGCACACAAATCAACCACTGAGGTAAAGCGATGTTGGTTTAATGTGTTAGTTGAAGGAATACGACCTAAATAGACGTCATCGGCTATCAAATCATCGGCTTGATGTTTAATTGTCCATATTCGCGAATTTAGCCACATAATAATAAAGTATGGTAAATAAAGCAGATTTACGGCTAACTTAAAACGGCCATTTTGTTGTTTTTGAAAACCTGAGGCACCAAAAAATAGATAATTAGTGGCAACCAATACCAATGCGCCAGCCAACCACAATAACCAAAGCGCCCATCCGGAGAGATAGATAGCCATAGTAAGGGATAACAGAGATAGGCTCAGATAGATCATCGTCCAACGATAATTTAATGGCCGATATATTGATGGTATCAGCCTATTATCAGGCCATAACCAAATGCACAAACAGCCTACCCATAATCCAGTTGGAATATCAAAAAAATGATGCTGCCAAGTGGTTAAAACAGAAAGAGCAATTAGCAAACACCAAAAATGTAATATATAACGCCCTAATCCCCGAAAATATTGAGCATAAAATTGCCATAAAATAACTAATAACGTGATATGTAATGATGGTGCTTGATTAAATGGTTTATCAAAACCCATTAAAATATCAAACAGTAAACCAAAAAATCCATCCAAAACGGGACGGTCAAAATAGAATTTAAGCGGAAAAAGTAAGAAGCAAATAATACAAATCACTTGCGCGGTTAACAGTCGTAAACCAAGGGTTTTCAAAGATTGCCAAGAAGTTGTCAATAAAATGGCAAGACCATACATCAGATCGATAGACCAATAAGGCACAATCGTCCATGGCCAAAGTGGAATAGAATGTTCCCAACTAAAAAATAGACTCGGCACATCCTGACGTTGCAAAGTTAGCCAGTTAGTAAAATTATAACTGGCAAAAAAGAACAACGACAAACCGACTAACCACACACATTTATAAACATTTAGACGGTTGAATAGTTTTGGCATAATCAATGGGAATTTCGTTGAGCGACAGAAACCGTAAAAATGCCCCACTGATCGACCAACATGGTTACTTTACTAAATCCCGCTTCCTCAACTAACTGATCCATCTCAAGTTGTGTTCGTCGTCTCATAATCCACGGTTGTCCTTGTCGATGTGAAGTTAACGCTCTGGCTATAAATTCTAATTGCGGATGCCAAGGTTGATTGGTATAAATTAGATACCCGCCATGTGGAATCACATCGGCCAATCCTAATAAAGACTGGCGCAACAATTGATTATCACCAAATAATTCATATAATCCTGATACTACCGCTAAATTAGGTTTAGGTGATAATTGTGAAAGCTCTTCACGACTAAAAGCATCGCCTTTTTCAAAACGGACAATATCACCTAACCCTTGTTGCGCAATTAGTGCTTGTCCATCACGGATATTAATATCACTATAATCACGTAATAAAACCGAATTGGGTTTATCGGCAATTTGATTAATGGTTTCTAGAATGTAGCGACCATGTCCTGCAGCAATATCAACAATGTTAACTTGTTCAGATTGTTGTAACTGTTCAATGGTCTGTTTTAATAGTTGCTCTAGATGAGTCTTACGTTGTCGAATTCCTCGCCAACCAATTGATTGTAAATAGAGATAATCAAAAAAACGCCCAAGTTTAGAGGTTCCAGACGGTTCATTTCGATAGATATAATCAAGCGTACTGCCAGAATCAAAACCCGTTTCAAAACCCAGCTTAATACCATCCGACATTTTACTGGCATATTTTAAGGTTGATCTAACAAACTGCCAATACCATGGTTTGATCCAACCAGATGGAGGTAAAGCTAATCTATCGGTTTCCATTCGGGTATAACCAACCCGATCGGCATTAGTTAACAGCGGAACATTCGGTTGATTCGCAAAACAGCCTTGAATAAACTGTCGAGCTCTGGCGATAGCCATGTTTCGATCTTTCTCACCAAAGGTATCATGATAGAATTTTGGTAAAATATGGAACTCTTTTTGGATTGTTCCTAAATTATCATAAAAGGCTTTTTGTGGTTTACGTCGCACTACAAAATCAGAGCCAGAAACTAATAACTGAGTAGGTACAGTGATAGCATTGGCATCTTTGACAATACGATCCGCTACCGCATAAAGGTCAAGTAGTAATCTGACAGAAATAGGTCGCGTAATTAAAGGATCTTTATTAAAAGAGTCTGCGCGATTAGCATCATGGGTTAACAAGTTCGGTTTAACATAACTATTTACAAAGAAATTGCCTTTCAAGTTATACAACAAATTAAGCCCAGATACGGCAAATGGAACATATAATTTAACGCTAAATGCTGGTGAACCTAATACTAATGCACGAATATTTGGCACATAATCATGCACCCAAGCGCTGGCAATTACCGCGCCAACACTCTGAGCAATAATGGCAATATCTTGCATATTTAATGAATATTCTTCAATGATATGTTCAATAAAACAGTTAGCATCTTTGATTAACGTAGCAAAATTAGGGGCATCACCGCGTTCACCTTCTGATTGACCATTTCCTCTCGCATCCCATGCAAAAATATGAAAATCGGGTAACTCAAGTTCATCGGCTAAATGCGCTATTCGTCCAGAATGTTCATGACCACGATGAAAAAGTACAATTGCTTTTGAAGATGATTGGCTGGCGACAGCAGGCCAATAGCGATAAAATAATTGACAGCCATCATGGCTAATAAACATCTTTTGTTGTTCTTCTCGCATAGCTTATTCCTTTTATTCCCTTTTATTCCCTTTTATTTTTTGATTCTTGTAATCCTTTTTTAACTCTATTAATTACCGTAATTAATAGCAAAAAGATAATAAGCCACAGTAGTGTATTAAGCCAATCAACTGGCAACAGAGAGGTAGCGATACCTAAACTTATTATACTAAAAATAAAAGCCCGATCGCTTTTACCCATAGGACCATCATAACGCCGTGAACTACCAATCATCATACCGAGTACACCGGCATACTCAGTTAAAAATGATAACAAAATGACTAAAATCACTAGACTAACATGGATCTGTTTTAATTGAGTAAAGATTAATAGTAATGCCGAATCTGAAACCACATCACAGATCTCATTTAAATAAGCACCAAGATTCGATTTTTGGTTATATTCTCGGGCTAGCATGCCATCAATAGCATTGAGCGCCATCCGAATAAACATCCAGATCGGTATTAAGCCAAACAACCATTGATGATCAGCAAAATAGCCAACTAACATAGCAACCAATATCGAACCTACACAAGCGGTTAGCGTGATCTGATTCGCGGTAATGTGTGATGCATATAACGATGTTACATAAGGACGAAGCAGTGCTTGAAAGCGCGATTTTAATTGATAGATTGAAAACACGGTCCTTCCTTTTATATGTTATATGCAATTAAACAATACGTTGTAACTGGGCATACTTTAATGAACTTACCATAAAATGCAAACGGTTGAGAACATTAACCTCACCAGCACCATCATCAAAATCCAAATAGAGCAGATTCAGTTTTGGATTAAGATCGCGCATACGCTTCTCCACCCCTTTAGACACAACATGATTAGCAATACAACCAAATGGCTGTAAACTAATAACATTATTAATGCCATGCTCAGCAAAGGTCATAATACCCGCAGGTATTAACCAACCTTCACCATATTGATTGGCCAAATTCAAAATTTCCTCTGCTTTTTTCGCCATATCACGAATATTGTGAAATGGTTGATAATATTTAAAGCCAGACAATATTTCATTTGTTTTATTAATATATCTTTGGGCTACTGTTTCAAAAAAATAAAGCAAATAAGCCACATAACTTTTATTAACAATATTATTATTTACATTGGAATCATAGTTAACAAAAGTTTGGGCAAAAAATTCAATCATGGGCGGGATGACTGGTTCAATTCCCTGATCGATTAACCACTCCACACTATGTTGATTACCAAAACTATTATATTTAACATAAATTTCGCCAACGATCCCAATTTGCGGACAATCCTTATTTAACGTCTCGATTTGATTAAAATGATCGACCGCTTCTTTTAACAGTGCAAAAATCGCTTTTTTGCCTTTATGTTGATTGATGAGTTGTTGTAACTTTCTGATATAAAGCTCTTTCAATTGGTTTGCTTGTTGCTTAAATTTTGCTCTAGGCGCAATCGAATAGAACATTTTCGAGATAGAATCAGTAAACAACATAGCAAAAAAAGTTGTTGGCAATGTTTTTAACCAATTAATTTTAAAACCAGGTTGTTCAATTTCGTTAATATTACCAAGACTAAGAGAGACTATCGGGATATCTTCAAACCCATTACTAATCATTGCTTTTTTAATCAAGGAAAGATAACTACTCGCTCGACACTGGCCACCCGTTTGGGTAATACCGATTGCCACTTCATCACGCTGATATTTACCAGAATTTAGCGCCTTAATAATGTCACCCACAATAATTGTTGCTGGATAGCAAATCTCATTGTTACAATACTTTAATCCCCATTCAACCGAACTTTTATCTGGTTTTGGCAAAGTCTCAAGCTTATAACCTGACAAAGCAAAAATTGGCGGTAATAATGGTGAATAAAAATCGGAGATATAAGGCGCTAAAATAGTCCGTCGTTGTTTATCTTGTTTAGCAAAAATAGCCGTCTTTTTACGCTCAACCACTTTTAATGGTTGTTGGTGATTCATACGGATTGACTCAATAATCGAACGTAAACGCAAACGCACCGAACCAGTTGCGGTGATCTCGTCGACCCGAATTATTGTACAGGTCTTACCTTTTGACTCTAAAATCGCCTTACACTCATCGGTGACAATCGCATCAGGACCGCAACCAAATGAATTAAGTTGTACAAACTGAATATTTTTCGGTTGCTCAGCAACAAAACTCGCTGCGGCATATAAACGGTTTGGATAACTCCATTGCGAACAGATTTGCAACTCAGGGGATAATTGATTAATCGCCCCTAATACTGAATCCTCAGTTATCACATCACACCCCAAGGCATTTAAAATCTCTGGGGTTTTATGATTAATTAAACTATCGCTATGGTAAGGGCGACCAGCTAAAATAAACACATATCGTCCCGTCTCTTTAGCATTGTTCAACACTTCAACTGCCTTGTTATACAGTGACTGTTTATATTCGGCTTGAGCAACTAATGCATCAGCAAAAGCCTGATTGGCTACCTTTTTTGTAATTCCTAGCGATGTTAAATAATTGATACAGCCCTTTTTTAATAATTTCTGGTCGCTAAAATTAATTACCGGATAATCCAAGGGTACATTGTATTTGGTTTGCGGATTGATGGCACTATTTACCACCTCAGCATAACTACTGACAATCGGGCAGTTATAACTATTAACGGCATTATCAAAATGGTCAGCCTCAAACACCACCATCGGCATAAAAATACGATCAACCTTCTGTTCGATCAGTTCCATAATATGCCCATGTACCAGTTTGGCAGGAAAACAGATACTATCCGACATCACCGTACCTGCCCCTTTCTCGTAGATATCGTGGGTAGAATATGGCGAAAGTGTCACATTAATTCCACTATTGGTTAACAAGGTATGCCAGAACGGAAAATTTTCATATTGACCTAACACCCGAGGAATGCCAACATTAAGCTTAGCTTGAGCATTATGAATATTGGTTCGCTCAAATAACAGCGCGTTTTTATAATCAAACATATTAAATGCATTTTTATCTTGATATTGATTATTACTTAAAAAGCGCTCGCACTTATTACCCGAATAATAGCGCTGCCCATTAGCAAAGCGATAAATCATAATGTCGCATTTATTCTCACATCCCTTACAGCGTGAAGGCTTGGCCTTATTATCTTCGGCTTTTTGTAGATTATCTAAACCAATAAATTGTGATGGAGTTTGATCTTGCTGATAGTGATTTTTCGCCACTAACGCCGCACCATAAGCCCCCATCAACTCAGGAATATTAGAACTGGCAATCTGTGCACCAGTCAACTGCTCTAAAGCTCGAAATACCGCCGGATTTTTAAAAGTTCCGCCTTGCACCACAATATGATCGCCCAATTTACGCATATCATGTAATTTCAGTACTTTATGAATAGCATTCTTAATCACCGAAAAAGCTAGCCCAGCTGAAATATCACCCATCGTGGCATTTTCACGCAGAGCCTGTTTCACTTTAGAGTTCATAAACACTGTACAGCGTGTGCCCAAATCACAAGGGTTATTAGATTTACACGCTGCATCAGCAAAATCGATGGTATTGGAATTAAGGGATTTAGCGAAAGTCTCAATAAACGAACCACAACCCGATGAACAAGCTTCATTTAACTCAATGTGATTTACCACGCCATTAGCGATAAAAATAGCCTTCATATCTTGGCCGCCAATATCCATGATAAAACTCACCTTAGGATCGATATGTTTAGCCGCGGCAAAGTGAGCCATCGTCTCAACTAAACCATCATCGATGGCAAAAGCAGCTTTCAACAACTCCTCACCATAACCGGTAACACCACTGCGAGCAATCACAATGTCCTTACCAGATGCTGCAATCTCATCCTTAAGTACGGTTAAACCTTTAATAAGTGCGGTAATTGAGTGACCGTTATTTGGTGCATAATAAGTAAAAAGTAGTTCATCATCTTCACTAATCAAAGTAATCTTAGTGGTAGTTGAACCACTATCGATACCTAAATAAGCATTTTGCTTTTGATAAGCACTTAAAGCTAAGCGAGGAATTTCAATATATTTGCGTTTTTGTTGCCAATCAGCAAAAGATAACGACTGATTAAATAATGGTTTTAAGCGAAAAGATTGATTAACTTGAATTTTAGTTGACGCATTTAACCTATCGATAAAATCATTTAGCTTGAGCTCACTACGCTCAATAGCATGAATTGCCGCCCCCCAAGCTGACAACAAAGTAGGATGTTCGGTGGTCACAATTTGATCTGCATTTAATTTCAACGTCTCTAATGCAGCTCGACCTAAAGTTGGTATAAATGAAAACGGTCCGCCAATCAACATTACTTTGGGAACAATATCATAACCACGGGCTAAGGTATTAACCAATTGAATACAAACCGCATGTAATACAGAATAAGCAATATTTTCTTTGGAGACATTACGACTAATTAAATTTTGCACATCGGTTTTGGCAAACACTCCACAGCGTGAAGCAATCGGATAGACTTTATCATGTTTAGTTGCCAGCAGATCAAACTCCTGCACTGGGGTATTAAGCAAGGTTGCCATCTGATCTATAAAGGCACCTGTACCACCGGCACAACTACCATTCATACGAATATCTGGTGGACGATCAGGAAAAAAGAAGATCATTTTACTATCTTCTCCGCCGATATCGATTAATGTGCGTACTTCAGGATATTTACGTTGTACTACTTCCGATGCTGCAACTACTTCCTGAATAAAAGCGATATCAGCCTTCTCAGAAATTCCCATTCCAGCAGAACCTGTTACCTTCACTGATAACGTAACATCATCACCAGTCTGCTGTTTAATTTCATCTAAAAGGGATAAAACGGTAGGTACAATATGGGTGTTATGACGAACATAATTGGTATAAATAAAATTATCCTGTTCATCAAGCACGACACACTTAGCTGTCGTAGAACCAACATCCAATCCAAGTCTATACATTTTTGGCATAACAAACTCACATTTTGCAAATTAGACTTAACCTATAAAAGGATCACAAAAATCTAGAAATAATTATCATTTTTTATGAATTTATTATAGCGAAATCTTTCAAATTTTTAATCAATTTGTTTGGAAAATGATATTTTTGGATATTTTTTAACTAGCAGAAACTAAAGAAAATAACGCTAATTGGCACTAATCCTGCGCCAAACCCTGCTTAGCAATAGCGATCACATTCTTCAAATCGACACCTTGAGCTTTTGCCGCAAAAATACACCCGCAATAGCATTGACGATAAACATCGTACTCCTTACAAAGTTCGATAGAACGCTTATAACCGTTATTCTTCTTAAAATCAGAAGGTAAATAATTAACCGAAAAAATCTCCTGTATCTCAAAACCAAGTTGGTTAATTTTTTGACTATTCTTTTTAGGACTCAGTGTTAATGCACTAGCAAAATAGTCAAAACCCAACTCCTGAGCCTTGATTGCAGCCAAATCTAAGCGCATCTTATAACAAAGATGACAACGCTCTCCGCCTTCTGGTGCATCACGCAAATGCTCCACCTGCTTAATAAATTCAGCCGGTTGGTATGGGGCTTCTAAAAACTGCACATGGTTATTGGTTTTTTGATTAAAGTCGGCAATAAACTTTTGCTGAACCTTACTGCGATATTCATATTCTACGCGGGGGTGAATATTGGAATTAGCAAAATAAATCGTAATATCGGCATACTGAGCCAAATACTCCAGCACATAAGTACTACACGGGGCACAGCAACTATGAATTAACAATTTTGGCCGAGCCGACGCCAACTGCCAATCAGCAATCACCTCTTGCAACACCGAATCATAATTCACTTTATTATGTGGATTTAATTTTTCGAGAATATCTTTGGCATTGATTAACATTGGGACTCTTTAATTTATTTTGTATTATTAATAGGAATTTGGGCGGATATAATATAGCGAACCGAAAAGGCGTTCAAGTTTAAAGAAGATGATTGTTTTCAAGGATAAGTTAAGTATACCTAAAATTCCGCCCCTCAGTTTTTTTAAGAAATGGGCTAGTGTAATACAAAATATTGAGCCAAAGTGACCTTAAAAAGAACCAGATTTCTAAATAGCTTACACGGCAGTAAATTAGAACATTATACACAATAATCATTGTTTAAAAACCGATTGTTCGGTTTATCCCTGTACCTACGGGGAACGCCAGCCAAAGCAGTGCCGGTAGTCGCCCTTTTTCGGTATATCCCTGTACCCACAGGGAACCTGCATTTATTTATTTTATCACACAGTATGTAGCGGTTTATCACTATGTGTATAGGGAACACTTAGAAAAAAGTCCGAAATGGACGCTATGAATCAATTAATAACGCCCTAAAGACAAAGAAAGGGGAAAAATAATAGAAAAAGTTAGTTATTTTTTTACTCAATACCGTGATTCAATTTATTAACAATCCATACTCGTAGTTTTTTACCCAATGATCTAGATGAAAAAACCCAGTATCCCTTAATTTCGTTTGGAACAGTTACAGATATAAAATAGCGTTGATTTTCAGGGATGTCATTATGAAGTTGAACTGGTTGATTATGATCAAATTCAATATCTGAATTTAATTTATTAATGATCCACTCTGTTAACGTTAAGTTATTTTTTTTCGCCTCTTTACTCCACTTTTGTTTTGTTCTAAAAGTGATAGCAAATTTAACTACTGTAGTTTTCATAAAATACTCCTTGAAAAAATAACTATAAATATATAAAAAATATAAATAGTTACAACTAATCCTTCTATATACAGGAAACACCATATACAGCCCCTGAGAGTGTTACTAGTAAGCGGTTTATCCCTGTGCATACAGGGAACACTTCAGATTCATCTTTTTTGTCGTCATCTTCGCCGGTTTATCCCTGTGCATACAGGGAACACTACAGCAGACATACCAGAACGATCATTAGTTCCGGTTTATCCCTGTGCATACAGGGAACACATCATAATCTTTTATGAAGTAAATACGGATCGCGGTTTATCCCTGTGCATACAGGGAACACAATTATCAACATTTTGCGAATTGGTCCACCGCCGGTTTATCCCTGTGCATACAGGGAACACAAATCAAACTCAACAAAATCATTTTTAACGGGCGGTTTATCCCTGTGCATACAGGGAACACATTAATTTGAAGAAGAAAATTTATCAAATCTTCGGTTTATCCCTGTGCATACAGGGAACACTCTAATTATAACTTATTGTTTTATAATTGAAATAATTAGTTGGAAATTTCTACCAACTTTTTTAACTGTAATGTCATCCCAAAGGTGGGGGGTATTACCATTCAATTCTGTTAAATTTTGAATTATAAATATCAATCTCATTAGCAACGAAATTAAATGATAAACATACATTAATTTGAATTTTATTGATCGCTATTGAAAAATTGTAATGAAGATGCAGACTATTTTTTTCTAAAAACATGACCAACTTATCATTACACAAATCAAATACTCTGTAATAATATTTCTATATAGTTTCCTAGTAATTACGTTGACGACACAATTATCTAAATTAATAGCTCCAAAATCTCTACTGTATACCATCTAGCTACTGGATCCCTTCATCGAATTTACTAGCAGGCAAATCTTGATAGCGAGGTATTCCGCAAACTGATAACCTTTTACTGCTGTCATCAATGCGAATGAACGTGTTTTAGCACTACCTCGACCACCATGTGCGCCAAGATATCTGACGTTCTCGTCAACAAATACAGATATCAGTTTTTTTGGTAATTGTATTTGTGCTGTTGTCATAATTTACTCGTCTGGTGGAACTAACTCCACCCTGATAGGTTTAGGTGACATACTGCCCCGTCTGATGATTGGTGATCTATTTCTTGTTTTTCGCTATAACCATAATTAGATAGCATTAACTTGGTTTTACACATAAACTCTGTGCTATTCTTTGGCGCTATCTCCTGACAATAATACTTTTGCCAGCCATCAATTATTGATCGGTTGTAGTTGATGGCGTTGGTTAGATTTACAGCCAACAAAAGAACTAATTGCTGAATTAAATAACAACCAAAACCCTTCTACGGGCTAGGTAGAATTCTGACTTTGGTCAATAAATAATCACTACCACAGAGGTATCATCAATGCGTCAGTGTGATTGACGTAGATTGTAGAATTAGTTGCGGTGCGTTTTCACACCGATTGAAATTGAATTTGCTGAATTTTAGGCACAAAAAACCGCTTAATAAAAGTGTCCAACTTTATGGGGTCACTTCATTGGGCGGTTTATTTTTTCAACTATACTCGTATAAAATCGAGTCAATTAAATACTTCAAATAAGATGGTTCGCTGAATAAATGAATAGATTCCACTTCTAAATGACGCATAATTTCCTCACCGTCTTCCAAGATGGAAAGAACTAGTGAGGTGTCTCCATCATTTTCAGAAGTACTAACAAACTTCACTGATAGTTTACTTTGTTCCGCTAGTCCAACATTTACGTTGTCTATAATATTATTTATATAATTCAATTTGTTTTCCTTTATAAACATAGAGTGACTCCTGCATTTGCATATATTAATAGATAAAATTATCTCTATCTAATATTATTTATATAAATAAATTTTATCTTAATAAAAAATAAACGAAAACAACAAATTAAGCTGTTTTTAGCTATTTGTGCTATATGTTATATATTCTTTCATTACTTTTTTAATAGTATTTCACATATTAATCTCTCTAATCCCCCTTTTATCTTGATTACACATCTCAATAACATTCAAGAGATGCTCGTTATAGCTAACACTATCACCGAACGTCATTTTTTTTGGCGGTAAATTTGGCATGCAATCACTGAGCAGATTTACTGGCATCGGCTGATTCACGTAGACTTTTCGCTCTGTTGTACAGGCTACCAAAGATATACATAGCACGAACTGATTAGCGCAATCATTATCTTTGAGTTGTTCATTGATCTGCTCCTGACGTGAAATAGATTGATTTTCTAGCTCACGTTTTGATTGTTCGTTAGCTGCGATGATTTGGTTGTTTTTAGCGATTGTTTGCTGTAGTTGATTAATTCTATTAGTTAGCTCGAATTTATCGTTTTTGAGTTGCTTTCGCTCTTGATAATTGTTGTAACCGAAATAGACAACTAGCACAAAACTAACGATGATTAATGCAATACCTAATATTTTTGATTTATTCATACATCATCAAAATAAAAACGCAACTATATAATTCCAAATTTCAGGGTTAACATATTTTTCATATAAACAAACAATTGAGATGGTAATTAATGTTGATATGACCCATGCCATTATTTCTTCAAATAAATACGTTTCTACAACTAACGATATTGTCTCATTACCATGAGACATTAAAACTATCTCTCTCATTGATTTTCTGTTGATTATTCCAAGCCACTTAAACAGTGTACTATCCTTTCGTATGGAAAGTTATTTAAATCAATTCGTTAAGATAAATGGTCTTACCGCCTTGCTTAACAGCAGTTAACACGATTTTGCGGTTATTGTACGGACTAAATCCAATATGACCCCATTGGTTGTGCTCATGGATTAATTTGTCAAACTGAATTGACAACGATGTTAGACAAACAACCAATTCTTAGCAAGCAAGCTGTCATTCTAATTAACTAACATGAAGATTTAAGCATGCCAATAAAAGACCTTAACAACATCAACAGGACTTATATCATGATGATATTAAGCAGGCGTTAAAACAGAGCTTTGAATAGTTTGCTAATGATATTTTTGAACAAGTAGACAGTGGTGCTATGACATATAAGCAAGGCGCGGAAAAAATCAAGGAAGAAAAAAGAAGTCTTTCGAAACAATCAGGAGAATGGCTACAAAGAGGATTAGTAATTTTGGGCGGTTTAGCCATGATTTCAACTGACATACTCATATGTACCAACAGGTGTAGGTTGTGTGATTGGTTCATACATTGGTCTAAATGGTGTAAATAGCATACAGGAGGAAGAGCCACCGCACTATTATTTGTGTACGATCCCTAATGGAGAACAATATAAGATTAAATGAGATAAAGTATTGCGAATGTTCATAATTGTTATTTATTATCGATAGCCACCCTGTCCGCCTGCTATTATTTCCGCTACTCTCGTTTTACAGAACAGGATTATAAATATAATACATCTTTAAAATAGATTCGACGGATTCTGATAAATTGGTCGTATTTGTTTTTAGGAATAGAAATCAACATTTGTTCTAAGAAAAATTTTTTCCGTGACGTAGATAATGATTTTTTTAATTGCGTCTGCTATATTTTTGGTATTGGTTTATTTACCATACGCTGGGTAGAAAAAATAACACATCCATTTAATGATAAAAAATAGCAGGCAAATTAACAAACAATAACCGCCTAAATGGTGTTTTTTTATGCCTAAAATTCATAAACATTCAATTTTAACTTCAAACGCTGCAAAAACACACCGCAAACAATTTTACAATCACAATGCCAATCACACGGCAAGTATTAACCAAGAACTTTACAGAATGAGCCTATGAGAATGACAGTTAATGTCTAACTCTTGGGTTGTTTATTCTGTGTGAGACGTAGGCTCATTCTATAGAGGATATCATATGACTTTAACTCAAATTAAATTTGAAGATTTAACTAACGAAGATAGGCTTGAAATAAATAAAAAAACTCATAGTTAGCCTTGCCAACATGGTAGGTGAAAATTATCAAAATTATTTGTCAGGGACTCAATCAAATATTCAAGAGGTAACTGACAATATTAGTGAATTTTTTGATGCTCTAAGATTTATTGGTGTGAGATCATCTCATTTTATAAATGCAATGCTATTAACAGGTTTTTTCAATGAGTTAATGAATAAGAACAAAGGAAATAATGTCAAGAATTACTTTGTCTATGCTCTTTATTGCAAAGAAACTGGAATGACTAAAATAGGTAAAACGACAAGATTTAAACAGAGAATGAAAGAAATTCAAGATATGTTCTCTGGAAAATTGCAACTAATATTGAAAGTATGCGCAGCCCCAAATTTAGAAACAAAATTACACCAAAAATATAGCGGATTTAGAAATCAAGGTGAATGATTTTTATTGGATGAAATAACACGAACTAATTTAAAAAAAATCAACAATTGAGCAAAACAATCAAGAAAAAAGAACTGGAAGAGTAATGGCAGATCAAATTATTGATTTAATGCCATTATGACCGAATCTTATAGAAATTAATGATGAATATAAATAAGCCTGAAATTCAATACAACTTTCTAAAAAAACAAAGCTGGCATGCCTTCAAATTTAATAGTGTGTTGCTCACGTCTCATAAAAAAATATACAGTTTCACCTTTAAAAATCATCTGGTATTGGCAATCCAAAGTCTTTGTTTGTAATGGAAGTGAATATACATTTCTGTCTTTCTTTTAATAAAATCAATTACTGATCTATCATTTGAATCTCGGTAATCATAAATTTCATAGCCATTTAACACGTCTTTGATAAAGACAATTTTGACACGATCTTCATCTTCTATTGGCTGAACATAATCAAAATATTTATTAAAATAAAATTTTTTCTTAACCCAATTATCTTATGACCAACTTGCGTTACTCGTAGTTACGCATCCAACTAAATGCATTGTCAGCGTTAAAACGCGTTTATTTTAAATAAATTACTAATCTCACTTAAAAAGTGTTTTTATTGATAATTAGTCATAGTCAACCAATTTTTACCTTTATCAATATGGTTTTTGAAATTCACCTGTTTTCTTTATATTTTCGAGACATTCATTATAATTATTGTCCAGATATTGCTTTTCTTTAAAGGTATCACGTTTATCTGTTGCATGATTCACGATAGCGTCCACAAATTTATTACCTAAGGTATCACGAATTCCCTGAATCGTGTTTTCTGGGTCACCGTTGGCTTTTAAATCAAATAATAATTCACCCAAAACATAATAACTATGACAATTAGCACTCGCCGTTACGCCATTTTGAAAATTTATATCTTTTAACTCATCAATTGGCATTTGTTTATCATCAGCAAACGAATTTAATGAAATAAAAATTAAAACAACTGTCAAATAATATAATACTTTTTTCATACCATCTCCTTTTTGAGTAATGATATTTTAATTAACAATTCCGAGCAATAAAAAGTTCTATATAACAATAAGCTAGAAGCAGATATGTGATAAACTTTGTTACTCATTAGACAAATAGCGATTTTGATTTTAACCATTTCATTTATTGTCTATAAAAGGGAGAATATGGGGGGATTTCAGGTTCAAAAACCTATTTCTCACTTTTTTGTTTTTAAAAAGTGCCGGTTTCAAAATTTTATATCTGCTAAAATTTTTTCTAATAGCTCATAAACTAATAGAACCCGTTTTGGGGTTATCGTTTGATATGGACGGTAGAGATAAAATGACCAGATTTCAGTTTCGTGATTATCAAACACAACTATTAGTTCGCCTGAGTCAAGGTAACACTGGCAGTCTTGGCGGGTAATTGGCGCAAAAATTCGACCAGCCAAGGCCGCTTGCAATAAGCTTGTTAAATCAGTAGTGACAACACTTGGATTATTCAGCGGTATCGGTAGGTCCCCTATAATCCAATCCCATGCTTTACCACTATTCGGATTAAAAATATTACCAACCGGAAATTTTTGTGCCAATTCAAACATATCTTTTGGCAACCCAGTTTGAGCGATGAGTTTAGGCGATGCCACAATCAGCTCTTGCATAACACAGATTTTTTTAGCGATCCAATGTTCCTCTGGAGTTTTACTGATGCGAATACCTATGTCGATTTGGTCGTCTACGGTTTTTAGGATCTCAAAATCCGTCCGCCATTCGATGTTAATCTGTGGATATGGCTCAAGTGCCGTCAATAGGCGATATAAGATGCAGTCAAAATAGGGATACGGCGGTAAGGTTATTCGAACTGTACCACGCAGTTCATCTTCTGCATTTTTTGAGGCGCCAAATAACTGTTCTTCTTCCTGCAAAAATCGAACCGCTTTAGGTAAAAATGCCTCACCAAAATCAGTCAAGGTAATGCTTCGGGTATTTCGTTTAAATAGCGGTTCACCCAAATCCGCCTCTAACTCGGCAATCATTCTGGTAATGACTTGTGGAGAGACCGAAAATCGTGCCGCCGTGTTTTTAAAACTTAACACTTCGGCCGCTATCACAAAATATTTCAACGCATCTAAACGATTCAATTCATGATCTCATTTTTAGGAATTGTGTTTTCTTATTTTATTCATTTTAAGGAATCATCGGGCACATTACAATGCATTTAGCAACTAATTAACAAGCCAAACATTTAACCAATTGGTGTTACTTTATTGATAAGGATTTTATTATGAACACATTATTTTCTGATCGTCATTATGCAAAATTATCTGCGACTACTGAAGCGGGAATATCTTTAGCTAGCCCTACTCAGACATCATCGCAAAGAACTTACCACTACATAGGTGGTAACGTGAAAACAAAAGGTTATGCGGCTTTTGATGAATCAGGAGAGCTGCGTCTTTGGCAATTTGAGCGTCGCCCGGTTGGTGATAATGATATTCTAATCGAAATCAAATATGCTAGCATCTGTCATTCAGATATCCATCAACAAAAAGGTGACTGGGGCAAACAGACCTATCCGCAAGTACCCGGTCATGAGATTGTCGGCATTGTAGCAGCCGTCGGCAAACAGGTAACCAAATTTAAAGTAGGTGATCGTGCTGGTATAGGTTGTATGGTCGATTCTTGTTTAGAGTGTGATAGTTGTAAAACTGGCTTAGAACAATATTGCGATACAACGTTATTTACCTATGGTAATCCAGATAACCGCGAACCAACTACAATTACCCAAGGAGGGTACTCTACTCACATCGTAGTACGCGACCATTTTGCGGTACATATTCCTGATAATATTAGTTTACCTGAAGCAGCCCCTTTATTGTGTGCTGGTATAACTACTTACTCACCTTTAATGAAATATAAAATTAAATCAGGCGACAAAATCGGCGTAGTTGGTATTGGCGGCTTAGGACATTTAGCAGTGAAAATTGCGATTGCCAAAGGAGCCAAAGTCTATGCTTTTACTACCACAGCCGAAAAAGAACCAGAGATCCGTAAACTTGGTGTAGAAGAAGTGATTGTCGTCGACGATCTGCGTAAATTACAACCTTATAAAGGCAAATTAGATTATATGATTGCCACTGTGCCTGAACAGTTTGCTGCGGCGCAATACGCAGCCACCGTGAAGCCATTTGGTTATTTTACGGTTGTCGGAATGGGTAAAGATTTTATGCTGAATATTAGCAATATTGTAATGTCCTATTCACAAGTTAATTTTAATGCTTCATTAATTGGTGGTATTGCTGAAACCCAAGAGGTTTTGGAGTTCTGTTCTAAAACCGGAGTGCGACCACAAATTCAGCTGATCAGCGCGCAGCAAATAAATCAAGCATGGAAAGATGTGATAGCTAAAAAAGCCCGTTTCCGTTATGTGATTGATATTGCAACGATTTAGAGTTGATCGACAAATTAAAGACCAAATGAATCGTCAAAAAACATAAAGCAGATAATAGTATAAAAGGGAGAATACCAAATGCCTTTAAACACTACTGATAAAACATCAAATAAAAAGACCTTAGTCATAGTGTCACATCCCTACCCTGAACAATCTACCTTTATCAAAGGTTTACAACAGGTAGCTGAAGGTTTACAAGGTATTACGCTACGTAATTTAGAGAGTCATTATGGTTTCGATACTCGGGCAATTAATGTCAATGAAGAAAATCATTTTATGCAAACGCACAATCGTATCGTTTTTATGTTCCCGACACATTGGTTTAACATCACCCCAATGCTAAAGGCTTATTTAAATAGCGTTTGGAGTGGTGGGTGGCCAGATATATGGAAAGGTAAAGAAATGTTAGTGGTAACCACAGCTGGTGGCGGTAGTACAATCTATGGTAACAGTGGACGATTGGGGGTAGAACTTTCCGATATATTTCTACCAATGAAAGCCTCCGCCTTATATTGTGGCATGACTTATTTACCGCCATTAGTTTTTCAAGCGGTTAAACCTAACGAATTATCAAACTACCAACAACAATTGTTATCGCGGTTAAGTGAATAAACAGAAAATGATCAAGTTAAAATATTGTGCTTTTTTAAGGCATGACTAAATAGAAGCTACAATTAATTGCGAATAAAGGATTTGGGGATTTGGGGACTTTACCCCCCCATTCCTCGACCTTTTTAATACTATGAGCTTTAGCTAAAGTTGTCTTTTAGCGATCTTAGAAAAAATTTCAGATTTTTATTTATTTTTATGCGGTAATTATGATTTAACTGATGGGATTTTTTAAAATAATATTCTTAACCATCGGAATTCGAATAAGAATAAACCTTCAAGCGGCGGCTTTCAATGATTGATATAACCAATATAAGGTTGATGGAGTAATGTCAATATATCTATTTTGAACTATAAATAATCTAGTGACTTTCTTTTCGTTGCTATTGAGTTTGCAATAATGTTCATGACGTCAAACATTAAAGCTACACACCTTTTGCCCTTATATAGGGGCAACAATAATAACTTTATCTGCTGGTAAATAACAAGTCGCTTTTTGTTTAGCATCAAACTTGGCGACAGCTTATCCATCTAAAAATAAATTAATATCACATCATAACATCGGCTGCCAGTTAGTCCTTTATCTCCTAATAAACACTAATGTAGCGCAATCATTTAATTAAATTTGTGATATTGGAATATTTTACTTGCGGAATGAGTTTTAATTGATATTTAGCTAACGGTTATGTTGACTATCCTGCTCACTTAATAATCCAATGCTCAGTAAGTTTCTCATAGCATTGCTCGTAAATCTTTTATTAACAGACTGTTATTTATGGAATTTAGACGAAATCCCTCCTCCATGTTTTACAAATTTTTTACCTTATTTTTTTATGCACTTTTTTAAAACATAATTTCATTTTTGTCAGATAAAGGCGTTATAATAGCCACAATTTTTTATATGAAAATTTTAGGCCTCAAATTGAATCTTCTAAGTCGATTGAAGAATCTTCAACTTTATAAAAAGCGACGTTCTAATAATGTGCTGTTTTGGCGCGAAATTTACCCTTTAGCAATGCCAATTTTAATTGAGAATTTATCCGTCATTTTGATGGGTATTTTCAGTACGTTTTTAGTGAGTTGGATTGGTAAGGCCGAGATGGCTGCCGTCGGTTTGGCGGAAAGCTTTAATATGATTGTAATGTCATTTTTTATGGCTGTTGCGCTGGGAACGTCGGTGGTAGTGGCGTTCAGTTTGGGGCGACACAATCGTAAAAAAGCCGTGGTGGCAGCAAGGCAGTCGATTACGTTATTAGTTATAATTTCGATTTTACTGTTTTTGTTTGTTGAGTTTTCCGGATATTGGATTGTCGAAATTATTGCCGGTAAGGCCGATCCTGAAGTTAAGGAATTAACGCTCACCTTTCTAAGATTAACCGTTTTAGGTTACCCTGCCCTTGCCTTTATCTTAGTTGGTTGTGGTGCTTTGCGCGGCGCTGGTAATACTAAGTTACCAATGTATTTAAACATCATTATGAATATTTTGAATCTGTCGATTAGCTATGTTCTAATTTATGGCGCTTTTGGTTGGCATGGTCTTGGATTTATTGGAGCGGGTATTGGCTTAACGATGTCTCGCTATTGTGGGATGTTTTTTATTTTATTGGTGTTAACCATCAAACCAAGTCGAGCGTTATTTATTCCTTTCCGCAGTTACTTCCATGCGTTTAATGGCAAGATTTTAATCGATATTTTAGGAATCGGAATTCCGGCTAGTGTTGAATCGGTAATGTTTAACATTGGAAAATTGTTAACGCAAACTTTTGTTGCCGGTATGGGAACGTCAACGATTGCAGCTAATTTTATCGCATTCTCTATTGCTGGATTACTTAATTTGCCAGGCGGTACACTCGGTGCAACCTCTACAATTATTGTTGGTAAACGTATTGGTATGGGGCAAATCTATCAACCTACTAGGCAACTGAAGTTTATCTTTCATTTAACCAGTTTGTTACTCTGTTTTTTAGCGTTTTTATCGATTCCATTTGCCGGGCTCTTAAGTTCACTGTATACCGATGATCAGGAAGTTATCGAGATTTCCAAACATTTGTTATGGTTTAATGCGTTGTTTACCCCTTTCTGGGCTTCCTCTTTTGTTTTGCCATATGGCTTTAAAGGTGCTAAAGATGCCAGTTATACCATGTGGGTCGCCATCGGTAGTATGTGGATGTGTAGGATTGTAGTTGGCTATATTTTTGGCGTCTATTTTGGCTTTGGGGTGATTGGGGTTTGGTTTGGTATGTTCTTAGATTGGATCATTCGAAGCTTCTTCTTTTATCATCGACTTATTAGCGGTAAGTGGCTTTGGCGTCATCAAAAGCGGATTTGAGTTAAATTGAACACTTGACTCTTAATCAAGAGGTCAATAAACCTGCAATTATTTCATCAGTAAATCCATATCACACCATATCATTGCTAATGTTATGGTGCTAAAATATTTATCGATAACTTTTAGGTTATTGTTACCTCAATCCTTTAGCGCTTTATATTTAAAACGGTCTGTTAATTAACCTCTATGGTTGCCATCAGTTAACATTTTATATAAGTATAATAAGGAGTCCAAAATGAGAGTATCGTCAATTGCTATGCTAATCACCTTTGGATTAGCTAGCTCAACCGCTTTGGCACATAGTGCCGACCAAATTATTATTCGCGGTGGTCCTGTCTATGTTCATCCACAAGATAAAAGTGATCATGTTAAAGTTGGCGGTGCAAAGAGTGATCTTAAAGCTAAAGCCGATAATGACACACAACTTGGACTTAATTTTCAATATATGATTACTGATAATTTTGCTATTGAATTATTAGGCGCAACGCCTTTTAGTCATCAACTAAAACTAAGTGGCGGCAACTCAACTGGATTGGCTGGTGCTCATTTAGGCAAGATTAAACATCTACCACCGACATTAAGTGCTCTTTGGTATCCTCTTGATAGTAGTTATGAGTTCCAACCTTATGTTGGTCTTGGCGTAAATTACACCTTCTTTTTTGATGAAAAACTTAGTGGTGAAGCTAAAAAAGCCGGTTTTCATGGTTTAGATTTGGATAATTCTTTGGGTTGGACTGCACAAATGGGCGCTGATTACTCACTTGATGAAAATTGGTTGATTAATGCTCAAGTCCGTTATATCGATATTGAAACGAAAGCGAAAACGCATTTAGATAACACGAAAGTCACAGCAAAATATGATCTTGATCCATGGGTGGTGATGCTGGGTGTTGGTTATAAGTTTTAATGGTGTTAAAAACCTCTCAACTGAGAGGTTTTTATTATGTTATTTAATATCTATCCGCAATAGATCTATATTAACTAAATAATCCACAACAATTCACGGCAACTTGCCTATAAAAGAAGCCTATCAAATATCATCTTATCATTCATTATGATGTCAAATAAGCCTTATAAATTTGTGATATCAATCACATTAACCATATAACGTAATTAAGGTAGGCAAAATCATAATACTGTTTTAAAAATGAATTTTATAAACTCTATTTATTGTTATTTTCCTATAAGTTGTTAAAGCAACTGATAATTAAATAATAACCGTTTTATCTACATCATATTTTGATAATTAAAAGGAGTTTATGATGGATAATAATAGAAAATTATCAATCATGGAAAAAATTGGTTTTGGGATGGGGGATGCTGCCTGTGGTATTGTCTATTCCTCAGTGACGATGTTTTTGACCTATTTTTATACTGATATTTATGGCCTTTCTGCTGCTGCGGTTGGCATAATGTTCCTCGCTACGCGAATTTTTGATGCCATTATCGATCCTATCACCGGTATGGTCGCCGATCGCACTAAAACAAGATGGGGGCGATTTAGACCATGGTTGATCTGGTTTGCCATTCCTTATGCTGTACTGGCTGTTATGACTTATACAACACCAGATTTTGGTTATTCAGGTAAACTTTTATACGCATACGTTACTTATGCATTATTAATGCTTTGTTATACATTTATTAATATTCCTTATTGTGCTCTTGGTGGTGTTATTGCTCGTGATGAAAAAGATCGTTTATCTGCTCAATCCTATCGATTTACTATTGCATCAGCATCAGGGCTAATGGTATCAATAGGTACATTATTCTTAGTCGATTGGTTAGGAAAAGAAAATAAGCAACTCGGATTTCAGTTAACCATGGCGGTTATGGGCGTTATTGCAATTGGTATGTTAGTGTTCTGTTTTGCAACCACTAAAGAAAGAGTAGTACCAATTGAAGATAAAAATGTCAGTGTTAAAAAAGATTTAAAATGCTTATTAGGCAATGATCAGTGGTGTATTGTTGCTCTTATTACCTTCTTTTCAAGTATGGCTGGCGTTATGCGTAGTTCAGCAACACTTTACTATGCAACTTACTTAATGATGGGTGGCGTTAGCTCAGCAGCAGGTACAGCGATGAAATCAGCCTTTGTGTCAACATCGGTGGTTGGTACTATATTAGGCGCGATGGCTGCTGGTTATTTTGCTAAACGTTTTACTGCTATTCAACTTTTTAAAAATATTAATTTAACGTTATTTGTTATTGGCGTAGTAATGTTTTTTGTTCCACCTGTATGGTTAGCGGTTATTTTCCCACTCTATTTTTTAATTGGTTTTTTCCACTCCATGTATCAACCATTCAAATGGAATATGATGGCCAATGCTGCTGATTATGGTGAATGGAAATTTGGACGCCGAGCAACAGGTCTATCTTTTTCAGGTAATTTATTTGCCTTAAAACTCGGTATGGCAATCGCTGGGGCTTTAGTCGGAATCTGTTTAGGCTTATTAGGCTACCAAGCAGGTGTAAATGAACAAACACCATTAGCCACAATGGGCATTATTGGTCTTTTAACTATTGGACCAGCATTTTCCTATTTATTACTTTGGTGGTTAATGCGTTTTTATAAATTAGATGACAAAATGATGGAAAAAATTCAAAGTGATTTACTTGCTAGACAACAAAATAAAGATAGTGATGACTAAGATAGTATGTCGATAAGTAATAGTTACAATTAAAGGTTAATTATATGAGTTTAGATTATTATCACAATCCTATAATCTGCGGTGATTATTCCGATCCGGATATTGTCAAAGTAAATGATGATTTCTTTATGGTTTCATCTAGCTTTAACCATATGCCAGCATTACCGATTCTCCACTCAAAAGACTTGGTAAATTGGCAAATTATCAATCACGTTTTTGATGCCCTTGACTTACCGGGTTATGATGCAGTCCAACCCGGTAAAGGGGTTTGGGCGCCATCGATTCGTTATCATGATGAAAAATTTTGGGTGTTTTTTAGTACCCCGGATGAAGGTATTTTTATGTCTAATACCTCTGATCCTTGGGGGAAATGGAGTACCCCCCACTGCTTACAATCGGCACTAGGTTGGATTGATCCTTGTCCATTTTGGGATGATGATGGCCGAGCATGGTTGGTGCATGCCTTTGCGCAAAGTCGTTGTGGTGTTAAACATAAGTTACAGCTGTTTGAAATGGCCAATGATGGTTCAACATTGATTGGCAAAGGTCAAATTATTTACGATGGTACTACCGATTTACCGACACTTGAAGGACCAAAACTTTATAAACGCAATGGTTACTATTACATTTTTGCACCAGCTGGCGGTGTTGAAAATGGTTGGCAATCTGTGTTACGTAGCCGTGATTTAACGGGTCCTTGGACTGCACGCAATGTGCTATTTCAAGGCAATACGACAATCAATGGCCCTCATCAAGGTGGATGGGTCGAATTGGACAACAATGAGTGCTGGTTTGTACACTTTCAAGATGCCCATTTATATGGTCGTATTGTTCATTTACAGCCAATGTATTGGGGAGATGATGATTGGCCTCGCATTGGTGAGAGTATCAATAATGACTCTACAGGACAACCGGTATTATCATATAAAAAACCAACTGTGCTCTATCACTCAGAAGAGTATAAAATCCAAACCAGTGACGATTTCCAGCATGGTAAATTTGGTTTACAGTGGCAATGGCAGGCTAATCCTAATCCTGATTGGTTAATAGCAAGCGATCAAGGATTAGCCTTAAGTTGTTATCCATTACCTATTCATAATAAACAGCGTACACTCTATTTTGCACCTAACTTATTGCTGCAAAAATTTTCAGCATGGCAATTTACTGCGCAAACTCAACTTAAATTGAATGCTAAGCAATCAGGTGATTTGGGTGGTTTAATCGTTTATGGTGAACGTTATGCAGCGATTATGATCGGTTATGATAATGGCCAGTATAAGCTGTATTATCGATATGGCTGGATGAAAGATTCAGGTCAAGTTGACGAATATCAACAGGTTATCGGTCAATTATCTTCAGATCATTGCCAACTTAAAGTCGAAGTTGGTTTGAATGGTATCTGTCAATTTTACTATAAACATCATAAGACAGATTGGATTTTAATTGAACCTAGCTTCGCTGCTGGAAAAGGCAAATGGGTGGGTGCTAAAGTAGGAATTTTTGCTACAACTGAAGCAGATAATGCCATTGGTCATTGTCATTTTGATTACTTCAAGATTACTTAACGGTTTAATTAGATAAAAAACCCCCAGTAATTGGTTGGCCAACTATTGGGGGTCACTTCATATGAGAGGTTTTTTATTCAAATTTTTAAAGACTTTTTATGGCTGCATACTGCTCTTGCAATTTGGCTTTATCAGCAATATAGCCTTGTTGTTTTTCTTTCTCTTTGGCAACAACTGCTACTGGGGCTTTATCGACAAAACTAGCATTAGATAGTTTATTATCAATACGCGCAATTTCGCCATCAATGCGAGCGATCTCTTTTTCAAGACGAGCTAACTCATCTTCTTTATTAATAAGCCCAGCCATTGGGATGAGGAGTTCGGCGCCATCAACCAATTTAGTGACTGATAATGGTCCTGCTTCACCCTCATCTAACAAGACTATTTCTGATAATCTTGCTAATGATTCGATAAAGGTGACATTGTCACTAATTATGCGATGTACCACTGGTGATGCTTTTCTAATCAATAGCTGTAATGGTTTGCTTGGTGCTATATTCATTTCAGCACGGATATTACGAACCGCAATGACAGCATCTTTAATCCAATTGATATCGGCAACTGCTTCATCATCAACTAATTGGCTATCAAATGCTGGCATTGGTTGTAACATAATGGTATCAGCTTTGATTGCCATTAATGGTTTGACACTTTGCCAAATAGCTTCAGTAATAAATGGAATGATTGGATGAGCCAAACGTAATAAGGCTTCAAGTACCGTGACTAAGGTGTGACGAGCAGCACGTTGCTGATTCTGTTCACCATTTGCCAATACTGATTTAGTTAACTCTAAATACCAGTCACAGAACTGATTCCAAGTAAATTCATATAAAGTATTTGCCGCTAAATCAAAACGATAAGTATCGAATGCTTCACGGTAGGTTTTTACGGTTTGGTTAAATTCAGCCAAGATCCATTTATCTGCTAATGAATAATCTAACTCCCCACCTTTAAAACCACAATCGTGATCTTGGGTATTTATCAATACATAACGGCTAGCATTCCATAGTTTATTACAGAAGTTACGATAACCTTCTAAACGTTTTAAATCCCAATTGATATCACGTCCAGTTGATGCAAGTGCGGCTAAGGTAAATCGTAAGGCATCAGTACCATGGGCTTCAATACCATTCGGGAACTGTTTTTCTGTACGTTTGGCAATCTTTTCCGCTAATTGTGGCTGCATCATATTACCAGTACGTTTTTCTAATAAATCGGCAAGTGAAATACCATCTATCATATCTAAAGGATCGATAACATTACCTTTAGATTTCGACATTTTTTGCCCTTCTTCATCGCGAATTAGCCCTGTCACATATACCGTTTTAAACGGTACTTGTGGCTTGCCATGTTCATCTTTAATGAAATGCATGGTCATCATAATCATTCGAGCAACCCAGAAGAAGATAATATCAAAACCTGTCACTAGCACATTAGTTGGATGGAAAGTAGCTAAATCATCAGTGTTTTCTGGCCAACCTAAAGTTGAAAATGTCCATAGTGCTGATGAGAACCATGTATCAAGAACATCGTCATCTTGAGACAATTCGATATCTGCTGCAAGATTATTTTCACGGCGAACTTCAGCCTCATCACGACCAACATAGACGTTGCCTTGATTATCATACCAAGCTGGAATTCGGTGTCCCCACCATAATTGTCGCGAAATACACCAATCTTGAATATCATTCATCCATGAAAAATACATATTTTCATACTGTTTAGGCACGAATTGGATATCACCATTTTTTACCGCGGCAATAGCTGGTTCCGCTAATACTTTAGCTCTTACATACCATTGATCGGTTAACATAGGTTCGATTACCACACCACCACGATCGCCATACGGGATAGTTAAGTCATGCGGTTCAATTTTTTCTAAAATACCTTGAGCTTCACACTGCGCAACAACTAATTTACGCGCCGCAAAGCGTTCTAAATTTTGGAATTGTGCCGGAATATCGGTTGCGTATGCAGTACTTGGCTCACCATTAGTATCAAACACTTCAGCTTGTGCACGAATATCACCATCAAAAGTTAAGATGTTGATCATTGGTAATTGATGACGACGCCCTACTTCATAGTCATTAAAGTCATGCGCAGGGGTAATTTTTACGCAGCCAGTACCTTTTGTCATATCCGCATGTTCATCACCAACAATCGGAATTCGACGATTAACAAATGGTAATATGACAAATTTACCGATTAGATCTTTATAACGAGGATCTTCTGGATTAACGGCAACACCTGTATCACCAAATAGTGTTTCAGGGCGAGTTGTTGCGACAACTAGATAATCTTTGCCTTCTGCAGTTTTAACACCATCTGCTAATGGATAGCGTAAATGCCACATTGAACCTTTTACTTCACGATTTTCAACTTCAAGATCAGAAATTGCGGTACGTAATTTTGGATCCCAGTTAACTAAGCGTTTACCACGATAAATCAGATCTTCTTGATAGAGTCTTACAAAAACTTCTTTAACCGCATTTGAAAGCCCTTCATCCATAGTAAAACGTTCGCGATCCCAATCAACCGAATCACCTAAACGTCGCATCTGTTTAGTGATGCTACCACCTGATTCTGCTTTCCATTGCCAAATTTTTTCGATAAACGCTTCACGACCATAATCATGGCGAGTTTTGTTTTCTTCAGCAGCAATTTTACGTTCTACCACCATTTGGGTTGCAATACCGGCATGATCACTACCTGATTGCCATAGCGTGTTATTGCCTTGCATGCGATGATAACGAATTAGCGCATCCATAATAGTTTGTTGGAAAGCATGTCCCATATGCAAACTACCAGTTACATTTGGTGGTGGAATAGCAATACAATAACTAGGCTGAGATTTGTCACCATTAGGTTTAAAGTAACCACTTTCTTCCCAATGTTGATAGATAGGTTGTTCGATTTCTTGTGGATTATAAGTCGTATTTTTCATAATAAAGGCATCAATCCTAATTCAAGGCATAAAAATGGCCTTTATTCTACAGTAAAATGATATAACAATAAATTGTTAGACGCATAAAATCGATTTTGGCGAGAGTAACAATAACAATACGTACAATAAAAGAACATTTATTAATAAACAATCTTGTTTTATCACCGATTTAGATGATGAATTTTGATGATGATAGATAAACTTGTCGATTTATTTCATTTATCCAATATAAACCGCTAATGACTATAAACTATTTTGGTTTAACCTAACAACTACCATTAGCGGCTATAATAAGATAACCTCTTAGTAATTTGGCTATGGCTTTATAATAAAAATTATTGGACTACTTATGTTAACCGCATTAGCCGAAATCTTTGATTGTTTTTGTGTTTGGTTTAAAAAAAGCAGCATCCAACTGGTTTTTAGCGTTAGCAGCATTAAGTTTAATGTTGTTTGGTTACTTTCCTTACCCCCCTGAAGCTAGCGGTCGGATTTATGCTACTTATGGTGGAATCTATATTGCTCTATCAATAAGTTGGCTTAAATTTGTAGATAATATTAAGCTGTCTACTTTTGATTTAATTGGCGCAGGGATTATCTTATTTGACACATTGGTGATAGTTTTAGGCTGGCGTTCGTAAACTAACCACTGAAGCAGTTGATATGTGTTAATGTACTCGTTTACATGTCGCTTCTATATTGAATTCCATAATCGATTTTTGAATATCACAACGTTCATATTTGGTAAATGAGCTCTCTTTTAATTCATCTTCTGAAATAAATTTATACTCCATTTCAGTTATGATATTGTTGATTTGATATTTCGATTTACATTCAAGGGCACCTTTAAATTTTGTGTAATTATTATCAGGTGAAATCGGCACAATAAGCTGATAATATTTAGATTGCACCAAAAGTCTTTCTTCCTCTTTCCCTATAAGTACAACATAATCAGCATTATTTAACGTATAAGGTTGCATTGTTCTCAACTTTGAACCGTCAAAAACGTATTTTGTGCCCCGACTATTATCGACTTCACAACGCCAAGTTCCTACCAACATTTCTGCAGTAATCTTCTGTCGCTCTTGGCAACCGATTAAAGCTAAAAAAGATATGAGGAGCACCAATAATTTTTTTAACATTTTATTTTTGGCTTAAGATTAATAATTGGTTATTATAACAAAAGTTCTAATAAATTTTTATAAATTTATTGAGTTCTGTATTAGCATGGTATGATTCTTAAGACATCAAAAACTGCATCATAACAAGCTAATCGCTGATCTTTATCAGAAATAGATTTACATGAATCAACTTTTGACTGTATTGAATTTTCGGCAAAAGCAAAAGTTGTAAATATGACGGGGAGTAATAAAACAAAAAATATTCTTTTCATACCATTTTTCTTAATTTATTAAATTATTTTTGATAATGGTATGTTATTTATAAGATTTGGGTAATAATACGCTCCGCCCTCAAATTTTAGGGTTCTATGAGTTTCGGACATTTTATTATTAGGTGACTAATTCAATAATGTAATTACGCCCGAGTAAAGAGAGTTTACGCGAACTCTTTTTACAAATTGTAAATATATTTTTATGTTATCGATTTTTATGATTTTTTATCCCTAAAGAAGAATTGTGATGCTTTAATAGGTAATTTTAAGAATAGACGCTGTATTTATTCTAAATCTACTTTAAAAACTAACTTTATCATATTTCTATAAACTAGTTAGGCTGAAGTCATTTTTTAATGCTTTTGTTCATCAACACGTAATTGGAATAGTTTTAAGATTAAAACCAGCTTCTTTATAAGCTTTATATCTTTCTCTGGCTAACGATTTTTGTTGATCATCGACAGGAACAAAATCGATAATATCACGATAAACACCAGCAAATTCTGGAAATTGTTGTTGTAGGTTTATTAATAAATGTCGTGCACCACTACTGCGCTTTTGTGGCCAGCAGATTTCCACAGGTGATCCGCCTTTTAGACCTTCCCCTGCTAGATTATGTGGGACAAAATTGTTGGTATCTAGCTGCCATAAATATTCGTCAATTCTTTCGGCTTGTGCTTGATCTTGACAGGCAACTAGCACCCGCTGTTTATTTTGCCACGCTTCGACGATTTTTTCGCAGGCAAGCTTTTCTTGGAATAGTACCCCAGCCTCATTAGCTGGGGTTGGGTTTTCTAATAGGTAGAAAATCACTTTTTTCATGTCAGTTAGTTACTCATTTTTGGTCAAGTAAGTATTGAATTAACATGGCAACCGGTCGGCCTGTCGCACCTTTGTTAGCACCAGATTTCCAAGCTGTACCGGCAATATCAAGATGAGCCCATTGATATTTTTCCGTGAAGCGAGATAGGAAACAAGCAGCGGTAATGGTTCCTCCGTCTCGACCGCTTGCATTAACAATGTCAGCGCAGGTTGATTTGATTTGTTCTTGGAAGTCACTATCAATAGGTAGAGACCATGCTTTGTCGCCCGCTTTATTGGATGAGTTTACCAATTCTTCAATAAGTTGTGAGTTGTTGCCCATCACGCCAGTATAATGATGACCGAGAGCAATAATACAAGCGCCAGTAAGTGTGGCAATGTCGATCACCGCTTTCGGTTGGAAACGTTCAACATAGGTTAACACATCACATAACACTAAGCGACCCTCAGCATCGGTGTTGATGATTTCCACTGTGGTACCGGACATAGTTGTTAAGATATCACCAGGGCGGTAGGAATTACCATCTGGCATATTTTCACAACCTGCCATTACGCCAACCACATTGATAGGTAGTTTTAATTCAGCGACAGCTTGCATGACACCAAAGACAGTGGCAGCACCACACATGTCATATTTCATTTCGTCCATACTAGCTGAAGGCTTAATAGATATACCACCTGAATCGAAAGTTAACCCTTTACCAACTAATACATAAGGCTTGGCTTTTTTGTCTTTGGCACCATGGTATTCAATGACGGTCATAATTGATTCGTTGGCCGATCCTCGTCCAACGGCTAAGTAAGCATTCATATTGAGTTTGGCTAGTTCTTTCTCACCTAAGCAGGTAACTTTTAAGTTGATATATTGTTTGCCTAAACTTTCACTCTCCTCCGCTAAATATTTGGCATTACAGACGTTAGATGGCATGTTGGCAATGTTTTTGGTACTGGTAATCGCATCGGCAATAATTTGCCCTTGGAATAATTGACTTTCAACATGGTTGATCGTCTGTTTATCGCTATAAAGCAAAGTTATTTTTTGTAAGCTTGGTTGTTTTGATTTTGTTGATTTGAATTGGTCAAAACTGTAGGTTAAATCGCTGGTAATTTGAGGTAACTGCTTAGCGATTTCACCACTAATTGCTGGATTGAGAGTGAGAATATCCCAACAAATGTTTTTAACTTTTTTGGTAGTTAGCTCTTTTATAGCAGCTTGAATCACTTTTTTGGCTGCATTGATATCAAAATTTTTGCCTTGACCACATCCAACTACTAATATTTTTTGTTTAGTTGAATTTGGGGTAACATATAAAAAAGTCGTTTTACCCAATTCACCGCTAATATCACCTGAATTAATTAATTGGCTTATCATGTCATTAGTCGATTGATCTAACTCTCTGATTAAGTTAGATTGTGTTTTGTCAGAATTGACGGTAACGACTAAACATTCTTCTTTTTGTTTGATGATAGATGTACTGTTTTTGATTGCGTATTGCATAGGGTTCTCTTGTAAGATTTTTGTGGTCAATAGTTACATTTTATCGGTTCATTAAACGATAGCAACAAAAAGATAACTAAACAACGCAAATCTGATTATAATAGTGAGATTTTATAAGACCGATAGATAGGTAAAAGAGTGATAATTCGCCGATATTTAATTAAAGAGACGATGAAAACGCAAAGCGCAATACTGTTTATTTTATTGCTGATTTTCTTTTCTCAAAAATTAATCAGAATTTTATCCAGTGCAATTGATGGTAGTATTCCTCGTGATTTGATTATGCCACTTTTAGTGTTGGGCGTGTCAAGTATGGCTGATCTTATTTTGCCATTAAGTCTGTTCTTAGGGGTATTGGTGACATTTGGACGACTCTATTCTGACAGTGAGATGGTAGCGATGCATGCTTGTGGAATTAAGAGGAGACTTAATTATCAAGTAGTTCTATTTCTCTGTGTGATTACCTGTATATTAACTACGGCCAATAGCCTTTGGTTTGGTCCTTGGTCAAGTGTGAAACAAGATCAATTAGTGGAAAACGCCAAGATCAATCCAAGTTTGGCCGGTCTGTTAGCAGGTCAATTTCAACAAACCCCAGATGGCAATTCGGTAATTTATATTGGTAATGTAGATCGAAATAAGATGGATAATGTATTTATTGCTCAGATCAATCCGAAAAATAGTCAACGTCCATCTATCATTATTGCCAATAGAGGAAAAACCGAAGAAGATAAAAACGGTAACCAATTCATTACTCTTGAGGATGCAAACCGCTATGAAGGAACAGCGCAGCTAAAAGAGTTCCGAATTTCTAATTTTCATAATTATTTAGCTATTATTAAACCTAAGGAGTTAGATACCAATGTTGATGAAGATAAAATAGATGTTCAGCAATTAGGATTACTAGAACTTCACGACAATCCAACAGCCAAGGCTAAAGCTGAATTTTTTTGGCGATTAACGTTAATTATTTCGGTTCCTTTGATGGCTTTTTTGGTAATTCCACTGAGTGTTTCTAATCCAAGACAAGGGCGACTTGCGCAAATTTTGCCAGCATTATTGCTTTATTTGGTCTACTTTTTACTTTCTAGCTCGGTTAAAGCCAATGCCGGTAAAGGACGATTAGATCCAGCTTTGTGGTTTTATATGATTAATTCGGGTTATTTTATACTGGCTTTGATTTTGAATTGTTGGGATAACTTATTTATGCGTAAACTTCGTTTAAAATTTACTGCGTCTTAAGGGGAGAACGATGTTTTCGATTTTAGATCGCTATATTGGTAAAACTATTTTAAATACCATTGGGATTTGCTTATTTTTATTAATTAGTTTATCAGGAATTATTCGTTTCATAGATCAGCTTAGAAAAATCAAATTTGATTATGATGCGTTGTCTGTTGGTCTTTATTCTTTATTAATGGTTCCTAAAGATTTAGAGATATTTTTCCCTATGGCAGCACTTTTAGGTGGCTTAATCGGCTTGGGGATTTTAGCTTCACGTAGTGAGCTTATTGTAATGGAAACTTCAGGCTTTAGCCGCTTTAAAATCGCTTTAGCTGTCATGAAAACCGCTTTACCATTGGTACTAATTACAATGGCAGTTGGTGAGTGGGTTGCGCCGATCAGTGAACAAACAGCACGTAATATGCGGTCTGAAAAACTTTATGGTAACTCATTATTATCTGAACGAGGTAGTTTATGGGCGAAAGATAATAATGATTATATTTTTATTGGTCATGTCAATAGCGACAACTCAATCTCGAATATTGATATTTATAGTGTCGATAAAAATAGGTTGTTATCAATTACCCATGCTGATAGCGGCACATTTGAAAATGGCGAGTGGACGTTATCACAGATTGAAATGAATGATCTAACTAATCCACAGCAAGTAATAGGTACCAATCTTCTGAATATGCCGTGGAAGACGAATATTACTCCTGATAAGTTAAGCATAGTGGCTTTTGATCCTGAATCTTTGTCAGCTTCTGGACTTTATCAATATTCGCAATATTTAAAAGTTTCAGGTCAAGATACTAAATATTATGACTTGTTATTTTGGAAGAAATTGATTAAACCGATTTCAGTTGCTGTAATGTTGTTACTGGCTTTATCATTCATCTTCGGACCGTTACGCAGTGTCTCCATGGGAGTTAGAGTGATTATTGGTATAAGTTTTGGTTTTATTTTTTACATCGCCGATAATCTTTTCGCACAAACCAGTATCGTGATAGGTATTTACCCTTTTGTTGGTTCAATGCTAACTAGCTTAGTTTTTTTATTGATCAGTTATATTTTATTTAAACGAAAAAATTAGCTTATAAATAATTAGTTTATAAACAATAGGTATAATTACCGATTAATACTATGATATCGATATATAAAAAGATATTGGTTCATAAAAAGATGTTGGTGTATAAAAATAAGACGTTATATACCAACTATATCGCTCTATTAGGTAAAATTGTCTCTATATATCCGGATTAAGTTCAATAATAGATCTGTGAATTCGGTGCTAATTGGCTAGTTTGCATCCCCTAATTGTATAAGGGATGCATAACCGCAATTTATTTAAACAATCTTAAATATTCTCCATAACCTTGAGCTTCAAGCTCTTCTTTGGGGATAAACTTTAGCGCAGCTGAATTAATACAGTAACGCAATCCTCCTAATGCAACAGGTCCATCATTAAAAACATGCCCAAGATGTGAATCAGCCTCTAATGAACGAACCTCAACACGGTTCATTCCGTAGCTATTATCTTCTTTTTCTACTATCTGCTGTCGATTAATAGGTTTGGCGAAGCTTGGCCAACCACAACCTGAATCAAACTTGTCCAGAGAGGTAAATAGTGGTTCGCCAGAGACAATATCAACGTATATCCCCTCACGATGATTGGCGTGGTATTGGTTATCGAATGGCGGTTCGGTACCATTTAGTTGTGTGACTTGATATTGCATAGGTGTTAGTGCTGATATGGCCTTTTCTTTCATTGATTTTTTCATCATATATCTGCCTCACGCTACGTTACTAATGTGATAACTACTCAAATGCGATAACTACTACAGAAGTTTTGTATTCGTATTAATCACGGCTATTTAACATCGATTGTAATACTTTATCTTTAACCCCAAAATAGTGGTACAACGCAGCTAATATGTGAAATAGCACTAAAATTGCTAAGAAATCTGAGCCGATTAGATGCATTGTATGAAAAATTTGATGTAGGTTATTTGACATATCAATAGCTGGAATCGATATCAGCCAAAAAACATTAAGATCTCTCCCACTCATTAAATAACCCGATAAAGGCACAATAAGCAGTAATAGATAAATAAATCCTTGAGTAGATTTTGACAATATCCGTTGCAGTTTTTGCTCTTTAGGTAAAACATCTGGTACACCTTGCTCTCGAATTACTATTATTCGCCATACCGTTAATAGCCAAACCACAACACCCAAAGATTTATGCAATAAATAAACAATTGGCATACCACCTAAAATATTCGACATTGTCACTTTAGCAAAAAGCAGAAAAGTGACAATCACGATTAACAAGGTGGATGACCAATGGATCCATTTTTGTTTACTGCTATACTGCGGATAACTTTGCATTGCTTACTCACTTTTTGTTGCTGGCTTATCTTGCCAATTGTCAGCAATAAAATTGGCTCGTCCAGATAAGCGATAATAACGATTGTAATGTTCAGGTTGTTTCTTATAGTAATCTTGGTGGTAATCTTCAGCTGGATAGAACGTTGTTGCCGGCTCTATAGCGACATTAATCGGCTGAGAAAATCGTTTACTCTCTTCTAACGCTTGTTTAGATGCTATCGCCTGCTGCTGTTGGAATTTATTATGATAAAAAATTGCCGGGCGATAAGAATCACCACGATCGGCAAATTGTCCTTGAGAATCAGTCGGATCAATCTGCTGCCAAAAAATGTCGAGTAATTTTTTATAGCTGATCATCGCTGGATCAAAGGTAATTTGCACCGCTTCAGTGTGGCCAGTGTTACCTTGGCAAACTTGTTGATAGGTTGGATTTACCGTATGACCACCTGTGTAACCAGAGGTCACACTAATAACACCTTCATATTTGTCGAAAGGTTTTACCATACACCAAAAACATCCTCCTGCAAATGTTGCTTGTTCATAATGTTGCATAAAAACCCCCAATTAACTGATATTAACAGAAACGATCTTTATTTAAAATTACAACACTTACTTACCCTAAAAACAATATGTTCATATTACTTGAAACTGGTCAAATAATCACCATATTATTCATCTAATATCATTTTTAGGAGGTGTAAATATGGCTAGTGGCTGGGCATCTGATGATGCAGTTAACCAACAAATTGAAAGCACGATCACTGATGCTATCGAAATTGCCAGACGCCAACTAAAACACGATAAGCCTAGTGCCGAGTTTTGTGTTGAATGTGGCGATGCTATTGCAAAAGCAAGACAACTTGCTCTACCCGGCGTGCAATACTGTTTGGCGTGTCAGCAAGAAGTGGATAAGCAATTGGCAAAATCCGCTATGTTATACAATCGTCGTGGCAGTAAAGATAGTCAACTTCGATAATAAGTTTCCAATAAGAGGGGGGGCCGAGTTTCTCCCCTCCCCTTTTATTTTGCATTTTTCGTCATTATTTTTTACTCTCTGATTTTGACTTACGAACGTCATCGTAAGGGTAAACCAATAATTTATCGTCAAACCATTCTGCACAAAAGATCTCTTTAATATCTTTATATCCTTGCTTTTTAATTTCATGTTTAAGCCAAGTCTCGCTTTTATGAAGTTGTTCAAGATTGTCTTGGCTAATAGCTCCATTTTCAATCACTAATACCGCGATATCTTTGTCGCCTTTTTTGATAATGGTTAATGATCCATTTAATTCGTACCAAACTTGTTTTAATTCATTAAAAGCGCAAATTCCTTGAATATTAATTAACGTTTCGAAATCTCTAACCGGTAGATTGGCTTTAATAAAATTTTCAGAGAGTAGATTACCATTTTTAACCAGTTGTATCGGTTCGCCGTCGATGGCGTCACGTAATTTTGAGTTTTTAGATTTGATGAATCGAACTAAAATAAGCAATCCTGCCCAAATTGCCACAGCGCCAGCTGATTCCCACGCTGAAACATTAGCATTAAGTAACGTTCCCCCTACCAAAGCACCAATAACCATGCTACCAACTTGATCTAATTGCGACATCGGCGCTATCTGGCTTTTACCAGATAATTTAACGTAAATCAGTAAAATAATAAGTGCAACTAAAAATTTTGGTGCCATTTCGAGTAAATACATTCCTACCTCCAAGTGTCGATCCAATTTAAACGACAATGTTTTTGGCGTAATTGGATAAATAACAGTTAACAAGATGTATCAGGAACTAAATTTTTATTTATTTGAAATTAACGACTAATTGTTTTTTAATAGAGAGATATATATGAGAGCATTGCTATTCTACTCTAAAAAGGAATTTAAAAGAATGATACTTGCAATAGATGTTTACTATTTAGATGATAAAGCGAAAACCGTGGGTATTTTGTTTGAGCAATTTACTGATAGTATCAAGGAGATAAAATCCGTTATCACTGATTACCAATCAAATGTTGCCCCATATCAATCAGGCCAGTTCTATCAACGTGAATTACCTTGTATATTAGCGTTATTGTCTCAGGTCGATCTCAATACAATTGATGCGATTATTGTTGATGGTTATGTCCATTTAAATGACGGTAAGCTTGGTTTAGGCGGTCATCTATATCAAGCCCTTGATAAAAAGATACCTATTATCGGTGTTGCTAAAAAATCCTTTGCTGATAATAGTCAATATGTGATAGAAGTGACACGCGGTCAAAGTAATAAGCCGTTATATGTCACGTCATTAGGAACGGCATTAACCAAAGCTGCACAAGACATTAAATCGATGGCAGGCAAACATCGCATGCCAGATTTACTTACCTACTTAGATCAACAAACTAAGTTATTTAAATTTGAGTAGTCTTCTCTTGACTAACAATAGATTAAGACTCTTTTTTGCTACTGAACAGTGCCAACCAATAAACTGGCCATTGAGTTTTGTTGAAAAGATTATTAGTTATATAAGCAATAGCTACTAATATTACTGCGCCAGACAAAACAGCACAAGACATTAAATCGATGGCAGGCAAACATCGCATGCCAGATTTACTTACCTACTTAGATCAACAAACTAAGTTGTTTAAATTTGAGTAGTCTTCTCTTGACTAACAATAGATTAAGACTCTTTTTTGCTACTGAACAGTGCCAACCAATAAACTGGCCAATGAGTTTTGTTGAAAAGATTATTAATTATATAAGCAATAGCAACTAATATTAGCGCGCCAGACAACACTGGAAATAAAAGAAAATTAAAATCATAATCGATATTGTCCGCAGTCAATAAAATAACCAATGGATTAGCGCCGGCTGGTGGATGCACCGCTCGAAAATATTGCATTGCAACAATTGCAATGGCTACAGCTGATGCAGTAACAATCATATCGTTACCGAATAGTTTAAGAAAAGCTAACCCAACAAAGGCCGATATCAAATGGCCAAAGATAACATTTCTTGGTTGCGCTAATGGTGACTGAGATACGGCAAACAAAATCACACAACTAGCCCCAAATGGCGCCATAATATAAGTGTAACCAGTTAAATGGCTTAAGCCAATAAGACACAATATAGAGACAAAACCACCAATTAAGCTTTGCAATAATTCAATATTTTTAGGCTTTGCCGGTAACTTTTCCTTGCTGAAAAAAAATGATTTCATTAGTTTTTATCCTATTAGATGAGTGAGAATAAGAGTACAAACTTAAAAATGAACAATTCTGTACATTTTTATATTAGTACAGATCTGTTCACTTATCAAACCATTTGAATCAAAAAAATAAAAAACATTCAAATTAATCGCTGATATAGCCAAGTAACTCTTTTATCAAAAAGGATTCGGAAATGTCGTGAAGATGAAATTAGAGAACAATCGGGGCCCGAAAACAATATTATGAACATATTGCGGTAATAGAGATAATCTAATTTTTGAAATTTTTAAAGTAACTCTTAATAAGAAAAATTAAATCTAATAGCTAGACTTTTGCCAAACTCGAACCTTTATTTTTCAACATCTAGAATATAATTACCAAATAGCAAGATTCAGATTGTCATACTTAATGGAGTTTGTAAAATTAGATTATGAGAGAAAAAATTCGCCTAGAGCTTGAAAAAATAGCCGAAGAAAATTATCGGATCTTTGCTGCAAAGCTCATCCCTAACATTGATAATTTATTAGGTGTGAGGTTACCTAAACTGCGCAAAATAGCAAAAAAAATAGTGCAAATAGACTATGAATACTACCTTGCCATGGATAATCACTTACACTTCGAGGAAGTGATGTTACAAGGTATGATTATAGGTGAAATTAAATTGCCATGGACTGAGCGTTCAAGTTATGTGAAACAATTTATCTCTAAAATTAATAATTGGTCAGTCTGTGATAGTTTTTGTTGTGGTTTAAAGTTTGAGGTTTCAGAAAAAGAGCTTGTATGGGAATTTCTACAGCCCTATTTTGCATCGGATAAACCATATGATATTCGCTTTGCTGTGGTCATGTTGCTTTTTTATTTTGTTGATGATGAGTATGCGCAGAAAGCATTTACTTTGTTTGATCAAATAAAAAACGGTGATTACTATGTTAAGATGGCTGTTGCCTGGGCGATTTCTATTTATTTTCGTGAGTTGCCTAAGTTAACGATGGCATACTTACTAAACAATCAACTAGATGATTGGACTTACAATAAAGCTTTACAAAAAATAACCGAATCTTTGAAAGTGGATTGTAATACAAAAACCATCATTCGAGCCATAAAAAGAAAAACAGATAAATTATGATTATTAGTGCTAGTCGCCGAACAGATATTCCGGCTTTTTACTCTTCATGGTTTTTTAACCGTCTAAAAGAGGGGTTTGTGCTGGTTCCTAATCCAAGGAATTCAAAGCAGTTAAGTCGTATTTCTCTATCACCCGATCTAGTTGATTGTATTGTGTTTTGGACTAAAAACCCCTCTTCTATGTTAAATAAACTGGCGAAGCTTTCTGAATATCCTTTTTATTTTCAATTTACATTAACAGCTTATCAAGCAGACATTGAAAAACATCTGCCCTCTTTGCAAAAACGCATAGCAATATTCAAGCAATTAGCTGAACAAGTTGGACAAGATCGTGTTATTTGGCGATATGATCCTATATTAATTAATAAACACTATACCATTGACTATCATATCGAGTTTTTTAATCAAATTGCTTCCGCTCTTCGCGGTTACACAGATACCTGTATCATTAGTTTTATTGATGATTATCCGCACATACGTCAATCACTAATTAAAGAAGGGATCCTTCGATTAGAGGTAGCTGACATATTAAATTTATGCAGTTCACTATCTGAAATTGCTAGATATAATCAACTAACCTTACAAACCTGTGCCGAGGAAATAGAGTTATTGAATTGCAATATTTCTCATGGAGCATGTATCGATAAAACACGCATTGAAAAGATAACCGGTCGCATATTATCAGCTAAAAAAGATAAAAACCAGCGACCAACCTGTCAATGTATCGAAAGTATTGATATTGGTACATATGATACCTGCTCTTTTGGATGTGTATACTGTTATGCAACGACATCAAAGGGAAAAGTACTAGCTAATAAGCGCCTACATAATAAATGTTCACCCAAATTAGTGGGAGATCTTCTTGAAACTGACATAATCAAAGATAAGCCAATGCACTCATTATTTACTTTGCAAAATGAATTATTTTAATAGCAAGATTCGGGTTTTTAATTGTTGTAATTTTAAATATTATAAAGATATATCTTTAATTTTAATAAAAAACATAAAAAAATTATCAACTAATGATTATATAACACTGGTTAATAGTGACGCTCAAAGCTCAAATACTAAAAAAGAAATTTAAGTAACTTATATGGAAAAACTAAGACGGGAGATTGGAGCTAGTACCAATTGAGATATTGATACGCTTGTTTTTTTTGTGAATATTTTTGTGAATATTTATATGAATATAGTTTGTTATTCCGAGAATTAGAATAAACCAGTCAATATTCAAATAAACAAGAACTTTCCCACGTAACTTCATTAACTCGGTGAAACGGAGTATTCAAGAATGCAAAAACAGGTCGATTTTGCTCGAATAAGAAAAGCTATCGGATATTTGAGTGAAAACTATAAATCGCAACCAACACTTGAACAAGTAGCAGAGCATGTACATTTAAGTCCTTATCATTTTCAGCGTATGTTTTCTAGTTGGGCGGGTGTTAGTCCTAAACAATTCCTAAGATATATCAGTATCACTCATGCGAAAAAACTTTTAAAAGAAGATAAAGCTTCGTTATTGGATACCACCTTTGAGTTGGGGTTATCAAGTACGAGCCGATTACACGATTTGTTTATTGATATTGAAGGTATGACTCCTGGAGAATATAAAAATGGCGGTGAAAACTTAGCAATTAACTACAGTTTTGTTGAAAGTCCTTTTGGAAATACCATCGTTGCCTCGACAACAAAAGGAATTTGTTATATGGCTTTTGTTAATGATGAAGAGTCATCACTTAAGTCATTGAAAGATCAATATCCTAATGCTCAGTTTCAAAATCATAGAGATCAGATTCAACAAAATGCAATCCTAGTATTTACCCAAGATTGGTCAAGACTAGATAAAATAAAGCTACATATCAAGGGTACCGATTTTCAACTTAAGGTATGGCAGGCTTTATTGACAATCCCTATGGGTAAACTCTCAACCTATAGCAACATAGCCAACAAAATAGATAATCCCAAAGCTAGTCGTGCGGTAGGCTCGGCTATTGGTGATAATCCGGTAGCATTCTTAATTCCTTGCCATAGAGTTATAAAATCAACAGGATTACTAGGACAATATCATTGGGGGAGTGATCGCAAAGCCGCGATGATTGGTTGGGAAGGCGCTAAAACAGATGATTGAACACAATAAATTAGCAATAATTAAAACGAACTTCATAAAGAAGAAATAGAAGCTCATCCTCTTATGCGTTACGATTATTTTGAGCAGTATATAAACTAGTCGTTTGGTACCAAATTATACATTTGTTTGGCGCTAAGTTAGTTAGGTCAGAATTATCAACAATATCACCTCACTTTTTTCTATTTTGCTTCAGCATCACCATCTAGTTTAAAACTCGTTGCTAAGACTGCCTATTTCTCTTCAAGGTAAATTAATTGCCATTATTCTCTCTTTATTTATTTTTTTATCATAACGATCAACTTATAAAACCAATATTAATTAGTGCCACCCACTCAATTTTTACCTTGTTGACAACAGCTATTGGAAACTTTAGCAAGATTCGGATTGTTAACAATGCTGAATGAATTTTACTATAACCTAAAAATAAACAACCGGATAAACATAAGGATAAGGACTCATAGGAAATGTTAGAAATAAAATCATTAACACAGTAATTACTGTGTTTATGCAGATAAACAGTCTCTTGGAAAAGATAGATGTGAATCTGTAAAGAAAACTAAAATATAGCAAAACACCAATTAAGGTATCTGCCCTATCGCTATGTTGAACTAATTAACAGCATATTTACATATAGAGGAACAGGTGATTAAGGCTAATAATCGCGCTTATAGATAGTACCTTTTTGCGGAAAATGCTTACGGTAGTTTATTCATAAAAATAGAAAATAATGGGAAGATAAGATGAATAACTTGTTAATTCATAAGATTTCTTATTCAAATTTATGTGCACAGTTCTCCGAACAAATCATAATAGCTGTGCTACCGATTATAGCGGTGCTATCTATGAACGCTTCAGCAGCTGAAACCGCTTTTATACAAATGATAAGTACTTTGCCTTTTCTATTACTATCAATTCCAATGGGAGTGATTGCTGATAGAGTATCCAGAAAAAAACTAATGATCATAATAGAAATAGTTCGAGCAACGGCTATATTTATATTATTTTATTTGACATTCTCAGAAAATCTATCAATCAACAAAATTGCCTTATTCGGTTTTTTTATAGCCATGGGTACCGTTATCTACAGTGTAGCCAGTCCGGCTTTAGTGGCATCTTTTGTCATAAAAGAACAACTAATTAATGCCAATAGAGCAATAGAAATAGCCAAAAGTGTGGCTTTTACAGCCGGACCTGCTTTAGGTGGTATTCTGGCTAGTTATTTATCTGGCGGGTTAGCGTTTATCTTAGCTTTTTTACTCTCGATCGTAAGCGCTGTTTTTCTGATATGTTTACCTAAAGAGCCATTTTTAGAAAAATCTGGAAGAAATATTATTCAAGAACTCTGTGATGGTTTGATTTTTTTAATAAAAAATAAATACCTTATGCCAATAACCATAACGGCTTTTGTGTTTAATCTATCGCAATACTTGTTATTATCTATTTTTGCTTATTATGTTATCCATAATCTATCCTTTACTTCTTTTGCAGTTGGAGTTTCATTAAGTTTAATCGGTTTAGGAATGTTAATAGGATCATTTTTATATAAAATTATATCGAAAAAAATTAGTTTTGGTTTTCAACTGACTTTAGGGCCTATTTCAGCTTTTATGGCTTCAATTTTGATATTATTAACTCTAATATATTCTACCAACATATTGGTTTTTACCGCCTTTTTCTTTTTTGGATTTGGACCTATTATCTGGACTATATCAACAGTTTCACTAAGACAGCTAGTCACACCGAGTAATATGATAGCTAAAGTATCGTCGGTGATCATGACGGTTACTTTTGGGGCTCGGCCTTTGGGGGCTGCCATAGGAGTGTACATAAGTGTAAATTTTGGTGTGAATAGTTGTATATTTGCGGTTTTTCTTGGTTTTTTAATTCAGTTGATCATAATTCTTTTTTCAAAACCGGCCAAATTAAAAAATTTATCGGATGCAGAAGAATAAAAGCACTATTGATTAAATAACTATATTATAGAGGTGAACACTGTCAAATATTTTGGCCGTGCTCACTAATCTGACCTTAAATTTAATTACCTCCACAGAACCCTAGTTATCAATTGAAAAATAAGTCTGCTTACTATCTAAGTACTCCTGTTAACTTGCTTAATATATGCTCCCCAATCATAACCATGCCCCAAGCAAATCTAGCAATATTTTAATTTGAATTTTAGGCTGACTCTAGCCGGGTTTGGGGTATTGATCTATTTACTCTTGGGCGAAAGAATAATCTAAACTATGAAGTGAAATCTGTCCTTTTAAACTTAATCAATAAGTACTATTTGGCAAGTTGTTCATGCTTGATTTAAATTAGGTTTATCATATTATCGCTACCAATATATTGCCAAACAATAGGAATACGGATAACAACAGTGACAGTGACAGCAGTACCCATTACGAGTGATGTGGCTTCAATTGTACCAATAACCGCGAATGCAGTAATAAGGATATTACTAGCAGATAATTTAAGAAAAACTAATCTATCAAAAACGACAATTAAATGGCCAAAGATAACATTCTTGATTGGGCTAATGATGGCTTAAATAACGCTAACAAAATCACATAACTTGCTCTAGAAGGCATCATCTTAAATGGCGTAATGTGTAAATTGACTAGAACCAATAAGAAACCATATAGAACCAAAGTCACTAACTAAACTTTGCAATAATTCACTATTTTTGGCTTTTGGTGGTAACTTTTCCTTGCTGAAAAAAATTGATTTCATTATTCTTTATCTTAATAGATGAATGAAAGTATGAATACAAACCGCAAAAATGAATAATTCTGTTTACTTTTTATATTGGTAAGATCTGATCACATATCAAACACCTTGGATAAAAAATGAAAAAAACACCTAAATTAATAGCGGATACCGCCGAACAACTCTTTTACCAAAAAGGGTTTGCTAATGTCGGAGTTGATGAGATACGAGACCAATCCGGTTGCTCTAAAACAACGCTATATAAACATTTTTGTAATAAAGATAACTTAATTTTTGAGGTTTTGAAGATAAGGAATTTACGCTTTCAACAAGATCTTATTGCGGCGATTAAAGATCTCGACCAAAATGATGCAATCATTCAGATATTCAAATGGCACCTAACTTGGTTTAAGCAAGATAATTTTAATGGCTGTTTATTTATAAGAGCAAGCGAAGAGCTTCATCATGATCAGGCTATCAAGCAACTAGCGATTGAACATAAGGAATTTATTCGTCAACTCATTAGCCAACAACTCCCTCAAACGCCCCAACATATAACTTTAACTAACCAATTAATGGTAATACTAGAAGGATTACTTAATATTAGTATTGTCTACAAAGATGATAAAACACTTTATGATACGATGATTAATGATAGTTTTGCTTTAATTACTAATCTTCTTTGTAACTAATAGGTAAACATACTCAATTTTATAGCTATTAAAGTAGTTATAAATGTGAATAATAAATTAGAATTTACTGAAAATATTATCCAAATTAAGCTAAATAATATGGAATAATTATTGATTATATAAAACGAACCTTATTCAAAGGATGCAAGCAGTTATTTTGCATATTTTTATTAGCCAACAAATATGCAAAATTTTATAATTTAATTTATATCTATTATTTTCAAAGCAGTATTGAGAGAATCCTAAAACATTTTATTCATTATAGAGTTTATAGCTTTTTATCCCTTTATCGATCGCATCTTGATAATTGCTAATATCATACTGTTTAGCATTAATAATCGATGAACATCTATTATGTGGAAATAATAGATAACTATAATCTAAACTTAAATCTTCTCTACCTTTTTTTTCATTATCTTTTATTTGAGCGTAAATATTATCCATTTCTTTTGGGGCTTCTTTATCATCAAGATAATCTCTAGACATACCCCAAAACGCTGATAAAGAATCTGACATTGCTGGCATTTGCTCTAAAAAATCTCTATAACATTGTGCATAAATTTCACAATATGAATAATGATTAGCTTCACAATATCTCGTTGCTTCAGTAGTTACATAATATCGCGTGCTCTTATCTATATCACCATAAATACAACCAGATAATAATATTACTGTTGCTAAAAGAGAAAAACTGTAACCTAATATTCTCATAAATAAATCCTAATTATCCAATATCATCTTGATATGGCCTTATTTAACTGCTTTTATAACATACCCTAAATTAATCGTATAATTGCTAACAAATTTTTGATATTTTTGTGGAGTTTTTTTAAGATCGGTAATTATAATCAACACAATTATTAATCTAACGTCCAACATTGGTTGCTTTAGATTGGTTAATGATTTCTAATTAAAGCGTTCAACTCAAATAATATTAATACTTTTTTATATTAAAATTCCTATTACATATCTAAATTTTTCATTATTATTTTGCTTTTCTTTTCGTACAACATTTTATCAATATGATATTGATGACGAGTAATATCATATGATTTAGCATTAATTATTGAGGAGCATTGATTATGAGGATATAACATAGCGCTATAATTGAAAATAGAATTTTTATCACTCTTTTCTTCACTATCTTTTAATTTAGAGTAGATGATATCCATTGGATTTTTCTGCATATTAAACGTATTTTGTTCCGATTCAGGCATGATATTAGATAGTAATTTGAGTGTATATTGCGCGCTTTCATTCAATTGATTGAAAATATTGATATAGCATTTGCCATAGATTTCACAGTAAGAATAATTGTTAGCCTGACAAGATTTAGTCAATTTATCCTTAATCTCAATTCCAGCTTTTTCCTCTAACTTTTCATGATTTGAACTACAGGCACTAAGTAATAACAATGGTGCTAGAATAACAATTTTACACCTTAATATATTCATTTTAATCTCCGTTTAAATTTTCATCCTTTGCCCAAAGGATGAAAACAGTTATTTCCCTAATTTTTATTAGCCAACAAATATGTATAATTTTACAATTTAATTTATATCTATTACTTTCCGGGCTCTATTGAGAAAATCCTAAAACATTTTATTCATTATAGAGTTTATAGCTTTTTATCCCTTTATCGATCGCTTCTTGATAATTACTAATATCATACTGTTTAGCATTAATAATCGATGAACATCTATTATGCGGAAATAATAGATAACTATAATCTAAACTTAAATCTTCTCTACTTTTTTTTCATTATCTTTTATTTGAGCGTAAATATTATCCATTTCTTTTGGGGCTTCGTTATCATCAAGATAATCTCTAGACATACCCCAAAACGCTGATAAAGAATATGTCATTGCTGGCATTTGCTCTAAAAAATCTCTATAACATTGTGCATAAATTTCACAATATGAATAATGATTAGCTTCACAATATCTCGTTGCTTCAGTAGTTACAAAATATCGCGTGCTCTTATCTATATCACCATAAATACAACCAGATAATAATATTACAGTTGCTAAAAGAGAAAAACTGTAACCTAATATTCTCATAAATAAATCCTAATTATCCAATATCATCTTGATATATCCTTATTTAACTGTTTTTATAGCATATTCTAAATTAATTATATAATTTTTTATTAAAATTTTGATACTTACGTGACAGATAAAAAAGAGATAGCATCATAATCAATATAGACATTCATCAACTATGTAACATTATTCGGTTTAGACTATTTACTATTTTAGAAATCAAACTTGAGAATTTGAATATAGGAATAATCGGATATTGCAACTGCTATCGTATAACTAAGACTATCATATTGGTTATATTAAAAATTAAGCATTTATATAATACTTTTTAGTATCAATGATATCTTTAAGTTTAAGACATTTTTCATCGGTGATTGACACTATAACCAATTAGAAATAATAAATATTCTTTAAATCAAAAAAATAAGATTTAGTAAAAAAATCAGCAATAATTGAAAACTAGATATTCTAAAAATCTAAAAAAGACATAACATATCCGTAATTATTGAACAATATTAGTTTATTTCTGATTCTACTTGATTTTCAAGCTCTTGCTGAAAAGCATGAGCAATTTGTAATGAAATTCCTTCCATCATCGACATCTCCACCACTATCATCACATTTTTATAAATCCACACAAAATTTCCGCTCAAATATGTAGATTTAGCCGAAAAGGTTCCAAGATTATCCATCTTTTCAAACAAAGGCATGGGAAATGAATTACGAGATTCGAGATACTCAAGTAGTTCTTGTTCTGTTCGTAAATAGGCTTGTTTTATATTTTTCGACTCATTTATCGTAACAGATATTTCGGTTTCTCCCAGTATGTTATTATTATCATCAGTTAAAATAATCTTATAATGGTGAATAATAGCATCATTTCGGTTTTCAATTACTTCTGGTTCTGTTCCAAGAATTCCAATTAGTACTGGTTTTAATCGCCTAGAGCCCTCAAATTCGAGCTTTAAATGTACATCAGTTTTAGCCAATGCCTTTTTTAATAATTGCATTACTTGTTCTTGGCGAAAAGAGTAGTTAGCCAACTTATTTCCTTGCTCAAATGGAGTTATAAACTGTAAATACTCATCGACTTCAATATAATGCTTAATGTTCCAATCTTCATAATTTGGATCTATTTTTTCAAAACCTGTTGTAACAATTTCTTTTAATATTTTCTTTTTATTTTCTTTCTCAACATCACGACCAATATTGGCAGCTACAATAGATGAGAATACAATTGCAATTGATAATATAAATATTTTTAATAAATTAATATAAGTCATCCGTTTCAGTTTTATCCTTCTAGTTAAATACCAATAGCACATTCTTTAATGTTCCCAACATAACATTTTGAATATCTTAGTTAAAGTTTGTAACTTTTTTAATCTTAATACTAAAAATAATGAGTGACAAAATGATTTGATGAACAACTATCGATTTTGATTTGTAAAAAATCTAGACGAGTTAGAAAGTGTGTATAATTATCTATAATTTAATATTTAAATAAAATAACCTCAAAATATTATTTAATTTAAAGTAAAGCTACATACTAATTTATCGCTATAAATAGTTTATAGTTAATAAACTATTTATAATTAATTGTTAATTATGAATTTTTCATACTCGTCTTTAAAATCAATAAGATCAACAATTCGGTATTTTCTATTTTCATGATTATATAACAAAGCCCACCAAAACGAATTCGAATTGTTATTTTCTATTTGTCGTAATTCACCATTTTTTTGTTGATAAAAAAAAGTTGTATCATCATGTTTATTTAAATAGGGTTGATGTATGTCTGATAAATAATCGTAAATTAACGACCTATAATAATTGGCATCATCAGCCATAACATAAAAATCGTCTCCGTCTTCCATGATACTTTTCAAATGTTCTATAGTGTTCTCGCTTGGACTAATCAAAATGACCATATCTTTATCTAAAATGAATTTTGATTCTGTCGGTAATAATTTATTTTGTTCGGCAATGCTAGTTCCAAAAGGCAAAATTATTAAGAATAAAAACATAGATATAACTTTTTTCATTTTACTCTAAACCTTATTATTAATTAGAATATTTGTGTATTAACACGTTTAATCACCAATCATGATTTAATTTAAATGTTTTATAGGTTATTTGTAGCTAAATTATATATTAATTAGCTCTTGTTTAATAACAATGCAACTATAAGTAAAGATATTATCTCTTTACCTTAATTGTTTTTATTCAACTTCAAAGCTTTTTAACTTAAGTATGTTATAAATTATAGCTTAGAATTTTTTATTATTTATTTACCGATTATTGATTATGTTTAAAACGTAAAGCAAAAAATTTATTTAAGTAACAAACACTCAATTTAGGTTATATGTTTGTTAGTAATGATCTTGATGGCATCGCCTAAGAGTTTATGCCACAGATACGTCAAAATTTGAGTGAGGTTTACTATTAGATTGTATAGTAGGGAACGCATTATAGGTTCCCTTTTAATGATTATTCTATTGAAGAATAAACAAGCTAGAAGCGTTGATAGTCACATAGCTTACTTATATAGTTAGATAACATAACTAGATAGCATAACTAGATAGCATAGTTAACATCTACACCACGAATATTATGTGCTCGACTTCTTTCTATAGATTGAATAGCAGCGATAACATCACGACCTTCTCGCATTCCATCAATTAATTTTCTTGCTTGTTTGCAATCACCAATTTGTTGGAATTGATAGTGGTTTTTATCGGCATGTTGTCGGAATTGTTCAGTAAATTCTGACACAGGGGTTAAACCTAAGCAGACAAATCCATAATCGAAATCGAGTTCTTCAATTTGACCATTTCGAGAAACAATAAAGCGGTCTTCTTTAACTTCTTGTAATGTAGTTTCTAACATTACGTTGACGTGATTATCATCAATCATTCTCATCATTGATAAACGGCCAATCATATCTAAGTCTTTTGCTAATGCCGTCTGCATTTCAACAATAGTGGTACTTTTGGCTTTATTTTCAGAGAAATATTCAACCACATCTAAACCAACAGCCCCTCCTCCGATGACGACAATTTTTTTATCAGGAATATCAGTAAAGTATTCAAAATTGTCCATAAGATCAAAAATTGAGAAGACGTTGCGTTTCTCTTTTGCTAATTGTTCATGTAATCCTTTGATAGGAGGCAATAGAGCCTTAGCACCTGTGGCTGCAACAACCAGATCAGGGTGATGACTAGCCACCATTTCTGGCGTTGCTTTGGTATTTAAATGGATTGTGACATTATCTAATTTGTTAATACGGTTGATCAAAAATTTTGGAAGATCCGCTATACGACGTTTATAAGGAAAACGAGAAATAATGGATGATAAGCCACCAAGAAATGATTTTTCTTCATATAGGGTTACGTTACAACCAACTTCAGCTGCGGTGGCAGCAGCTTCAAGCCCAGCAGTCCCGCCCCCTATAACCACAACATTAAGTGGTGCGGTTATTTGATAACGTTTATAATCTTCATAACTGATAATATCAGGATTTACTGTACAGCGTATTGGTTTAGATTTGGCAATTCGATGATCAGCACATCCGATATTACATGAAATACAACGTCTTAAGGTATCAATTTCGTTATTTTTAACTTTTTCAACCCAATAAGGTTCGGCAATTAAACCTCGTCCCATTACAACAAAATCGGCAACGCCGTTTGCTATGGTATCAGCAATAATTTTTGGATCACGGAAATTTCCTGAGGCAATAGTTGGTTTGTTGAATTTATCTTTTACTGCTTTCGCCATATATGAGCGCCAACCATCTGGTAAGTTCATTTGATCTATTTGCATAAATAAAGTGTCATTTTGAGCTGCTGATACGTCAAAGATATCAACACCTTCATTTAAGTATTCTAGAATTTCTAATGTATCTTCTAAACTATTACCGCCTTCAATAAAATCATCAGCACTAAAACGTAACATGATTAAAAAATTAGGACCAACATGTTTACGAATTTCATCGATGACCATACGAACAATTCGCGCACGATTTTCGACACTTCCACCGAATTCGTCAGTACGTTTGTTAAATAATGGTGATAAGAATTGACTGAGTAAGTAGGAGTGTCCGGCATGAATTTCGACAGCATCAAATCCTGCTCGTTGTACTCTTGATGCTGCTAAGCCATATTGTTTTACCACATAATAAATTTCATCGACTGACATAGGTCTTGGAGCATTGCCACCCGTTTTTGATGGAATATTTGATGCAGAAATAGGCTGCAAGCCGTTTAGTCGGCCAAAATAGGCTGAGGCCCCAGCATGGTTGATTTGTACTGCGACGGTTGCGCCGTGTTTATGCATCCGTTCAGTAAATCGAAATAGTCCTGGTATATACTGGTCATTATCAATGCGCAGTTGTGTTGTCCCATTTGTACCATATGGATAATCAATACAGACGTTTTCCAGAATAATTAATCCCGTTCCCCCTTTGGCTCGTTGTTCATAATACTGTATATGATCATCAACAAATTCACCACTTAGGGTTGCAAAGTTAGTTCCAATCGGTGGCATTACAATTCGATTTTTAATCGTGGTGCGTTTAATTGTGATAGGTTGAAAAATTGAAGAGAAATCGCTCATGTTACTCCCTCATACCATCACACAACTCTGGAGTTGTGCTTACTTTTAATTTTAAATTGATATTCGATTACCCCTATTATACACAATTTATCAATAAATATATTCTTTATTTTTCAATTAATTTATATATTTTTTCTATAGATGAATTAAAAATAGAGTTATTATTTATCAAATGTTTATGAGTTTTTGGTTCTATTTTAGTAACAAAATTAGCTTAATTTACCTGTTACTAAATGAATTAAAAATTTTCAATACAACAAGTTACAATCATTATTGAATGATCACATGCAAATGTGTTTCAAACAAAATTAAGTTTATTTTTTATTGAATTTATAAATATTTTTTATATTTTTTATTTATTTTTTAAATAGAAAACACCACTCTTTAAGTGGTGTTATGGTAAAAATTGATCTAATTAAGGTTAGATAATGAGAGGATTGCGGGCGTTTAGCTTTTATTCGCTTGACGTGAATTAATAGCAAATTGACGGCGCCCACCAGGTCTTGGCACTAAGTCACCTAACATGATTTCATAACCGCCATCGACAACTAATTCTGTACCATTAGAATAATCCGAACGTTTGCTGGCTAAATATAAAACAGCATTTGCAATATCAATTGTTTCACCAATACGACGACTGGCAATCATTCGTGTACGGCCTTCTTCTACTTCTTTATCTTCATAGAATTTTTTTGATAATGGAGTTTTAACAAAACATGGGCAAACAGCGTTAGAACGAATGCCAAATTGTCCCCATTCGGCAGCAATTTGTTTTGATAACATGGAAATAGCAGCTTTCGTTGGGCTATATGCGCCACTATAGGTTTCTGGCGTATGTGAAGCTACGGTTGAAATATGCACCATGCGACCAGATTTTTGTTCGATCATCATACGACCAAAACGTTGAGACATAAGGAAGTAACCAGTCATGTTGACATCAATAGTTAATTGCCATTCATCAAGCGGTAAATCTTCCAACGGACAGAATTTTAAAATAGCAGCAGTATTAACCAGTACATCACACCGGCCGAACTGTTGCTTAACTAAAGCAACGGCATTATCCACACTTTTTTCATCAGTGGTATTACAAGCCAAACCTATGGCTTTGATGCCGTATTCTTTGGCTAATTCAGAGGCAAAATCTTGGCATTTGGCTTCATTAAGATCGATCAGTACTAAATTTGCTTTTTGTTTAGCAAATTCCCGGCAAATTTCCGCCCCCATACCACCGACCGCACCAGTGATGACACAGACATCACCCTCTAAACCTAACCAATTATTATTCATACAGACTCCTAATATTATCTTTATATTAATCGTCGTTATTTACGATTAATCATTTTAACTTGACGGTTTATATCTTTGACTTGCTTCACGACAAACTTTTTAATCACTTAATCTTTTTAGATTATTTGTAAGAAAGTCATTATTTTTAAGCTAAACTTCTATGCAAAATATTCAAAATTTGTCTTAGCTCTTTAACATCAAGCTGCCCGGGTGCTGAAGCATTTTTTGCTGCACCAAAGGTAAGGTCAGAACCAAAGGTTTCACCAGCAACTCGACTAATTGCGCCTTTTCCTGCCATTGACATGGTAATGAGTGGTTTACGCGCATATTTGTCTTTCATTTCAGCTGTTGCGGCCAGTAAGTTAATGACATCTTCACGCGAACGCGGCATTACTGCGATTTTCGGAATGTCTACACCGAGATCTTGCATTTTGCGTAATCTTGCGACAATTTCATCTTTTGCTGGTGTCTTATCAAAATCATGATTTGAAGCAATAACTAAAACGTTATGTTGATGAGCTAATTCAACAATTTCTTCAACATATTGATCACCAGTGAAAACTTCGATATCGACAAGATCTATCAAGCCAGTTTTAATCATCTGTTTATTTAGATTGATATAAAATTCCACCGGAGCTGGATAGACACCGCCTTCATTAGCGGTTCGAAATGTGAATAAAATTGGTTTGTGACCAATGATTGCGTGTAATTTGTTTGCTGTTTGTTTTACTTTTTCAACATCATCAACATGTTGAAAATGATCCACTCGCCATTCAACCATATCGAAATCGATTTGCGTTAAAAATTCAGCTTCATTTACTAACTCTTGTTCTGTTTTACCTACAATTGGAACGATAATCTTAGGCGCTCCAACGCCTATATCTAAACCTTTTACTGTAATCTTTGTCATCTGATCACCAATTTATTTTTTTCTTTACTCTTAATCAAAATTATTAAGAGGATAATTTATGCTGATATTAATATTTATATTAATTATATTAAGTTAACTAAAATTTTTTAGTCATTAAAACCCATTTTTTCTTTTACATAATCAATCGGAGCATCTTGTCCTGTCCAAATTTTTATTTGTGCATGACCTTGCCATAACATCATTCCGATACCGTTTAAAGTTTTACAACCTTGTGCTTCGGCAATTTCCAGTAATTTTGTTTTACGTGGGCTATAAATACAATCGGTTACAACGAGATCTTTCCTTAACATGCTAGGATCGGTAATCAGACTCTGTCCTTCTAACGGTTTCATACCGACACCAGTAGCATTGCATAATACGGCACTTTCAGCAATTTCTTGACGCAATTTAGCTTGATCATCTAAATCATAAACCGTGGCTTTACAATCAGTTTTTTCATTGATTCGCTTAGCTATTTCAACAATTTTATCAAAGCACTCATCTTTTTGGTTGAAAATAGAAATCGCTTTAACGCCGTCGAGTGCAGCCTGTACAGCAATAGCGCTTGCGGCACCACCACCACCAAGTAATGTCATTTTTTTACCAATAATATCAACACCTGCCTCTTTTAATGAACGCATGTATCCCATTCCATCCGTGTTATATCCGGTTAGAACACCGTCATCATTAGAAATGGTATTACAAGCGCCAATAAGCTCAACAGCCGGTGTTAATTTATCTAAATATTGGCAGACCAGTTGTTTATTTGGCATTGATACCGCACTACCTCGTAAACCTAATGCGCGTAATCCTTTTATCGCATCAGGTAATTTTTCTTGTGTCACCTCAAAAGCTAAATAGACATAAGGAACGTCTAGTTTAGAATAAATTATATTTTGCATTTTCGGTGATAAGCTATGTCGAATTGGATAAGCCATTAGTCCGATTAATAAAAAATGTCCATCGATGTTTGCTCTCATACTTCTCTCCAATTAGTTATTATTAAGATTCAGCGACTTGTTTAAGTAATTTTTTGGTATCTTCAAGATACATTTTAGCTCGTTCAATTGGAGAATGACTCAACGCAAATTCATCATTACAACATTCAATTGAAATCGGCATTTCTGGTAAAGCTTTTAATAATGATACTAAATCAATGCCGCCACGTCCCGGTGATAATCGATAATTTCTTGCCTGATAAAGTAATCCTTCGGTATCTTTTGGTTTCTCTTTAGTTCCATCGCATAATTGCATATAGCGCCAACAATCCTTAGGTACTTTCTGCAAGTTCTCCAGAGTATTAGCTCCACGATCAAAATGCAATGGATCAATAATCATACCTTGATTGTTTTGGTTGGCGGCTTTGAGTAATTCTACCCCAGAATTAACGGTAGGAATATCTGTCCAAGGCATTGGTTCAATATTGATTGCGATACCTAATGGGGCTGCAATTTCACATAACCGTGCAAAATTATCAGCTAAACGATTTTTATCAGGATCATTACCGGCTAATAATACTTGGCTTGCGCCTAAGCGAGCTCCTGTTTCTAATACCGGCAAAAAGTTGATAACTCGGGTATCTGGTTTGAGCCGAAAAATTTCAATATCTAAAACTTTGATACCTGTCTCTTTTAATCGTCGTTCCACTTCCCGAATTAATGGGGTATCACCAACTGTTGCATAAACCGGCTCAGTAGGTGTGGCAGGAATAAGTCTTAAACCAACATGAGTATAACCAGCTTCTGCGGCCACAATAACTTGATTTGCTGGAGATACATCTAATACCGTTAAGGCCGCAAGCCCTATAGGACGTTCAATTGCCATGCAATCCTCCTGAAATTTTAAATAATTTAGCTGAATTTAGTAAAAATAAGATGCTAATAATGTAAAACAATAAAATAAATTTATCTATAGATTTTGTTATTTTAATTTATTTTTTTTATAAATTTATACATAATAAATAAAATAATCGCTAAAATTATTTAGGTAAGATTATGGAATGAAGAAATAAAAAAAATCTATTTCACTGATTTATAGAAATAAAACGATATTAATTACTCAGTAATCAGATGCGAATTAAATTATCGGTAACTAACAAACTATTTTATAAAATAAATTGTTTTTAATAATTGGAATGACATAACAGTTGTAAAATTAAATTATTCAACAAAGGATGCACTATGAAAAATAACTATATCCCTACTTCGATATGCTTATACATGAACTATTTTGTTCATGGTATGGGGGCAATCATTCTTGCCCAAAATATGAATTATTTGGCTAATCAATTCAATACTGATAGTGAGGGGATTGCTTATGTAATCTCAGGTTTGGGAATTGGACGCTTAATAGTTTTGTTTGTTATGGGGGCGTTATCTGACAAATTTGGACGTAAACCATTTGTTTTTTTGGGTGGTATATTTTATATAGGCTTTTTGCTAGGTATTTTGATTAGTCCAAATCTCCAAGTCGCATTTATGTTTGCTGTTTTAGGCGGTATTGCTAATTCAACGCTAGACGCAGGTACTTACCCAGCATTAATGGAATCATTTCCTAAGGCAACCGGAACCGCATCCATTTTAACCAAAGCGGCCATTGCTGGTGGACAATTTGTGTTACCGATTGTGATGACGATAATTATCGTTTCTAATGCTTATTATGGTTGGTCATTCCTTTTCTGCGTTGCTATTTTAGCCCTTAATGCTTTAGCTGTATTAAAAATGCCTTTCCCAAATCATAAACAACCAATAGCTGAAGAAATTGCAAAAGAATCCGTCGAACAAGAGACCAAACCATTACCAAAATTAAAACAAAAAGCTAACTTTTGGATTGAAGGTGTTTGTTTTATCATTATTGGTTATACATCCACCGCGACATTTTATTTAGTATCAATATGGTTACCTAAATTCTCTGAATCGGTTGCAATGATGAGTCCTTCTGCATCTGCGCAAACTATTAGTTATTATGCTATTGGGACATTAGCCAGTGTTATTTTAACCTCAATATTAGTTAAAAGCTGGATTCGTCCGGTTTATATAGTGTTTGTTTATCCTTGTTTATCGGCAATTATGTTGTTCGTTTTATTCTTGTTCCCTTCGCCAACTTTATGTATTGCTGGTGGATTTATTTTAGGATTTACAGCAGCTGGGGGAGTTTTACAATTAGCATTAACCACCATGTCAGAATTTTATCCTGAAGGTAAAGGTAAAGTCCTTGGTATTTTCTTTACCTCTTCTAGTTTAGCTACTTTCTCTATACCAGTTGTGACCGGAATTATTTCCAAAACCAGTATCGCTAATATTATCTTGTTTGACGCCTTTATCGCGGTATTAGGGGCAATTTTAGCCTTGGTGATTATTGCTAGATATCATAAAATTTTTGAACTACCAAATCGTAGATAAGATTGTGTTATCAATTACAATCAACAATGATTAACTAATAAAAAGCCACAAGTATGCTGAGTAAGACTTGTGGTTAATCATTCAACAACCTTCCGTAGATAATCTCTTAATAAAATATTATAAATATAGGTATCGATAAACGATTTGTATCGATAGCATAACAATCCCAAATATCAAAGATAATAAACCAACGTATTGGATCGGAATGGCAAAAAAATTGTATTTAGTATCTTTCACTTTAATGTAATTAGTGCCACTAGAAATTATAGATGGTGCAATAAACTCTTTTTTATAATTTAGTTTAAGTCCTAGAAAGTATATATATCCCATATATTATCCACAGGATAGGCATTAAAAAATAGGAACCAATTTTCGCATGTGAACCATAAATATGGCTGAAATTAGGATAGATAATATCAATAATTATCTCAAGGATTACTGACAAAACTAGATAGCTACCTATTAAAATCCAACTTGATTTTGTTTTGGGAATAACCATAAAGTTAATAATGCTGATGCCGATTATTTTGCAGTAACATTATTATGAATGGTAAAGCACCTTATTGCAATAAGATGCTTTTTTAAAATTATGACGCAAATAAGTTATTAAATTTTCTTCATATCAATAACTTTTTTGAAACGTGAATAAACAATTAAACCTAATATTACACTTGTTGATGCGATGACAAGATCAACTAAGATGGCGTAACTAACATTTGTTACTGCTAATTTTGGTACCACTAAAGGGATAACAATAAATGATAGGCCACTTAGGGTATACATGGTTCCAACTGCAAAGCCTTTATGATTAGGAAATAATTGTTGCATAACAACCAGGGTAAGTTGTAATACACCTCCGGCTGCTGTCAATCCCATGCCAATTGCCGCTATTAAGCTCATTGTCGAATTAAGATTAAAGAGGAACATTAATAAAATTAATGCTGATAGTAGGGGCAGAATAATAATACAATAAATTGGTTTTATGAATTTTTTAACAATATAAGCAGTAGTAAACACGGAAATTATTGATGCAATACTATAATAGCTAATCAATTGTTTAGAGGCGATTGGATCCATTCCAATACCTTTTTCGGCAATCGCTGGTAACCACTGTAAAATGATGATAAAAGTAGCTGTAGTGGTAAAGCCCATAATAATTAATAAAAATCCTTCAAACAAAATATTTGGCTTGCCAATAAAATAGTCACTATGACCTTCATTGCCACAGATAACCGTATTTTTAGAAGGAAATTTTCTTGGTGTTAAAAATAAGAAATTTATAACAATACAAGCGACAAAACCAAGGAAAGCATAACCATACCATAAATCATAAGCATGGAATAGAGTAACAATAAATGGTAAGACTAATGTACCCATTGAGATAAATGCTTTAATTAAAACACTCGCTGTGCCTGCGGAACGCGGAAAGCATTCGGTTAATGCTGGCATTGAACCTGTATCTAAAAATGAGTTCCCTGCCCCAATAAACATAGCCAAAAAGAATGCAACATCTATATTATGACAAAAAAGCATCCCAATAAAAAAGATTATGTAACAACACATCCCCATAAGGATAAATGGTTTACGTCCAAATTTGTCAGAGAGTATTCCACCAATAAACATTAACAATATTTTACCTACACCTATTCCTGAAGCAACATAACCTACACCAACTATATCAGTGTTAAGTTGCGCTGAAATTTCGACAGAAAATTGCATAATTACGATTAAAGCGATACTTTGAATAATGTAATTAGCATAGATAGACCCTGCTATGGAACAGGAGCTGCTCTTATAGTCATTCATTAGTTAATACTCCATTATTAATTTAAAAATTTTATAAATCTATTTAAGTTAATATTAGCGGTAAATGTGTTTTAATAAAAGAAAAAATAACCTTAGGAATTGTGCCATTAATTAATTATTATTTATATTCAATTAGTTATAATAAATAATAATATTTAAAATGGGCAAACGGAGGAATTTCATCTCAATGGTAATGAATTAATCATTAAAAAAACAAATTTTTTAGTCGATATTGAGCACTTCTAAAAATTGCCCTAATATTTGCATCTCCGGACAATCAACATTGATTACATGACTTGCGCAATCCATATAGAGATGATGACGATCTTCAAGTACTTTTTCCATCTCGTCAACAATAGATAAACCTGTTAACGAAGGGCGTTGAGCAATATTCGGATCTTTCATTAAACGTTCTGCTAGAATGTTTGCTGGAGCCGATAAAAAGAATACTATCCCCCTTTTTTGCATATGAAGACGATTTTGATCAGCTAAAATCATTCCGCCACCGGTTGCTATAACTCGACATGGTAGGGTAACATCCTTTAAAACTTGGCTTTCTTGCTTTCTAAAACCTTCCCATCCCTCTTTTTCTACTATTTCAGCCACAGTTTGTTTGGTGGTTTCATATAGGTAAACATCGGTATCAATAAATGAGTAATGTAATTTTTCAGCAAGTAAACGCCCCATTGTTGTTTTTCCTGACGCTCGCGCTCCAACGAGAAAGATGGTTTTATTCATTTTTAAAATCTCATATCAATAACCTAGTACACTTATATGTTATTCTTTATATACATAATTGCAACAATTATTTACATATAACCATAAAATATTATAAACAGCAATTATATCAAACAATTAAACAACAAATATCTGTAAACATTTTATTACAACCAAAACAGTTTTATTAATAACTACTGGTGATTTAATTAAAATAAAAATTAGGTATCAATATTAAAAAAAATTAAAAACTGCTAGATGTGACAGATTAATTCAGCCATGAGAAACAATTTATAGGAAAGTTTTCTAACTAGAAGGGAGATAAGAATATGTAATCTTAATTTAATAACTTAAATAACGTTTTAAAATTGTTCTAAGAAATAAAGCATTAGAGATTACATATGTTATATTTTAAAAACCATTTTTTTGATAAACATCATCAGGATTTGGGCCTGTTCTAAAGTTTTCATTCAAACTATCGATTTGCAGCATTTCATCTTCAGTGAGTTCGAAATCAAAAATTTGTCTATTTTCCGCTATACGCTTAGGGTTAACCGATTTAGGGATAACAATAAGATCTTTTTGCACATGCCAACGTAATGTTACTTGTGAAGCAGATTTTTGATATTTTTTACCAATATTTATTAATAAAGGTTCATCAACAACCCGACCTCGAGCTAACGGACTCCAAGCCTCGATCGCAATTTGTTCTTTATTTAAGTATTCGATTAACTCTTTTTGTACTAAATAAGGATGAATCTCAATTTGGTTAATCATTGGCTTGATATTTGCTTTCGTTTTTAACAATTCAAAATGAGATTGATGAAAGTTACAAACACCAATTACCCGAGCCATTTTTGTTTCATAAATTTTTTCTAGCGCTTTCCAAGTATCGAAAAAATGATTTTTTAATGGCCAATGGACTAAGAACAGGTCTAGATAGTCTGTTTGTAAATCTTTTAAGGATTGTTCAACGGATTTTAACGTTAGTTCATAACCTTGATTGAGGTTACTTACCTTAGTGGTTAAAAATAGGTCTTGCCTAGCGACACCCGAATTAGCAAAAGCTTCGCCAAGTATTTTTTCATTATTATAAAGTTGAGCCGTATCAAATGAGCGATAACCATCGTTTAAGGCCGTCATGATAGCGTTATTGGCTTCTTGCTGATCAACAATTTTAAAAGTACCAAAACCTAACTGTTCAATTGATACAGAATTGCTTAAGCTAATTTTTTTAATTAATGGTGTCATTTTTCTCTCATCAAATTATTCTAGCTACCGAAATTAATCAATTTTTAAAACAACATATGTTGTTTTAAGTTTATCATTTAACAAATATATTTAAATTATCTATGTAAATAACAACATTTATTAAATAATTATATGAATAGTAGCACAAAATTAATTATTAAAAAAACTATCTCCACAATATTGGGTTAAAAATCGATAAAATTTTTGCGCTACCGGCATCAGTGGTCTGTTTTTAACGGTTGCGACATAAATTTCACGTTTTTGACGATTTTTATTCATTGGTATCAATGAAACATTTGCTTGTTCTGGAACAGGTACGTTTATCATCATGCCTATACCGTAATTGATGGATACTAAACCAATCATGGCGTTTTCACTTTCAACATGACTAACCACATTGGTCAGTTTAACCCCTGATTCGCTAATAATACTATCCAGATAACCTTTCATACCGCTACGCTCGGTATATAAAATTACCGGCTCATTAGCGATATCTTTTAGATCTAATTTTTTGCGTTTAGATAGCGGATGTTCATTTGAGATAATAAAAACAATTTCTTGCTTAGCTAAACGCGTGAATTCTATTTCGGGATCATCATGCAAATAAGAGCATAATCCGATATCATAACGTTTACTTTTGAGCTCTTGCACAATATTAGCGCTTAAATCTTCATAAAAAGAAAATGAAATATTTTTATATTCCGGTAAGCTAGTAAACGCTTTAATAATTTTGGGTACATACCCCATACATAATGAATAAACAAAAGCTAATCGGATATGTCCATGCGATATGCTAGTTAATTCTTTTATAAATTGTTCACCTTCATTTAACGATTGTAATGCTTGATTTACGTAGAGGAGATACTGTTCCCCTTCTTTAGTCAACTCTACATTACGTCCCTTCTTCTGAAATAACTTAATACCAACCTCTTTCTCTAATTCAGCAATAGCATGACTAAGACTTGGTTGACTAATAGAAAAATATTCGGAAGTGTAAGTATAGTGTTGATTTTTAGCGAGTATCTGAAAGTATTTAAGTTGTTTTATATTCATGAATGCATTACTCTAATCAATGATTTGTTTATATTATAAGATGGTTAACACTAAAATGGAAAGTTTCAAGATTTTCTTAAATTGAATTGCTTGTTTGCTGACTAAAAGAATATTTATTAGTAATCAAATTTCATCATCAATTAAGAAAATCAAAAAATTTAATTTTATTCAAAATGATAATCTTTAAATGGTCTGGTTACTTTGCATAAAATAGCTTAATTAAATCTTTTATTCTATCGTTTTCAATTTAATTGAGACTTGTAATAAGATTTAAGGAGTTTTTCACTACGTTGAATTATTTGCTCTCGGACATGTTCCGGCTCTAAACAAATGCAGTTAGGTCCAAAACTCATTAAGATACCATAACTGTAATCATCATCAATAAAGTCAAAATTCACTAGATATTGTGCATCATTAAGTTTTTCAATATCTTTTTCAGCGCAATAATCTAATACCCGCTCTAAGATAGAATGATCGATTAATAATTTTATTTTAAAGATTTTTTGTTGCATGTTGCTTTTAAATCCCGCGAACATGTCAGGAACTGATTTGCGAATAAACTTGATTTCTGTTTTGTTGATGTCAGACATGTTAGATAGTTTGAATATCCGAAAATCTTTTTTAGCCAAACAATAACCCTGTAAATACCACTGTCTCTCTTTAAATAGCAGTTTGTAAGGCTCAACTGTACGCAAAACTTTTTCATTTTTTATTTTTATATAATTGAAAGATAACAGCAACTGTTCTTGTAACGCCATTTTAATGATGGCTATTTTGTTGTTAATATTTTCCTTCGAAAACCATGGTGATAAATCTATAGCTAGTTTGCCTACATCATCTCCTACTTGATTGAACTCTTGTTGAGTTAACAAGCATTTAATTTTCTCTAGTGTGGCTGATTTTTCATTTTCGTTTAATATTGGCGAAGATAATAAATTAAGTCCTTTTAATAAAATAATAACATCATCCTTAGTAAATAACCCTTTGCTGATTTTATAATCTTTTAGGATGCTAATCCCGCCATGACTTCCTCTAAAAGTGATAATCGGTATACCTGCATTTTCAACAACCTCTATGTCTCGATAGATTGTTCGTAAAGATACAGCAAATTTATCAGCCAACGCCTTAGCACTTATTTTCTCTTTTTGAAGCAATATCATGATGATAGTGATGATGCGGTTAATTTTCATATGTTAGGTCATTAAAATAATCAATAAGTAATTTTAAATATGACAAACTGTTGTCACTATTACTCCATCATAATACAGAGAATGTAATTTATATATTTTAATTTGTTTAATAGCAATATATTTAAAGGAGCCAAAATGTTTAAACCGAATAGCATAATTATTTATGTTAAAAACGTCGATATAAGTACTGACTTTTATACAAAACTATTTGCACAAGAACCTATAGAAACTTATCCTGGATTCGCAGTTTTTTTGTTGAAAGATGAATTTGTTTTGGGATTACAACAAGCAGATGAAATAACCCCTAAAGCACCAAAGCATTACGGTGGTTTTGAACTATCTTTAAGTGATGTAACAAAAGATGAAGTAGATAAAATTTATTCTGAATGGAGAAAGCTTAACTTAAAAATTGAACTTGAACCACAAATGCTCGATTTTGGTTATACGTTTGTTGCTAATGATCCTGATGGTCATCGTTTAAGGGTTTGTGCCACTGATACCTCAAATTTTGCTTAATATAACAAAGGAAGTTTTAACTCAAAGTAGGACTTTTTGTACACCAATAATCATGATTTACTAGAGTCCTTATAGAAAGTATGCTTATCATGCATACTTTTATCGAATTACTTAAGGAAATCGAGATTTTATAAAAGTTAGGATCTCATTTGCTTGAGTTGCGGTGTTTAATATTTCATAAAAATCGGGCATCTCAAGCAAAGCAACCAGCTCTGACATTGCGTTAATATGGCTAGTCTTATTAACTGCTGCTAAAGTAAAAATATATTGCGTGGGAATTTTATCATTCTTGAAAAGCATTGGTTTTTTTAATACTGTTATGCTCAATGACAGAGAGTTAACACCATCTTCTGGTTTTGCATGAGCCAGAGAGACATTTTTGCTTATCAAGAAACTGGTTCTATTTGAATTAACATTATCAATTATTTTCTCAATGTAACTTCGATTAATATAATCCTTTTGCAATAATGGCAATGCAGCTGTAAATAAGGCACTTTGCCAATCATTAGCAGAGACATTTATTTGAATCAAATCTTCTTGAATCAAGTGACGAATACCTAAACTTGGGTTTTCGATAGTGTTATTTTTATCTGTTTTATAAAAATATTGATAAAGCTCTTTTCTGATACCATTTTCGTTGGAAATTGTGCCGTACTTTTTAAAAATATCGAGCAAGTCAGTTATCTTAGGATAGGTCAAATATGAGTTAATTTGCGAATAAACGCGTTCCAGTAATAAATACTCTTCCTCATCGGACATGATTGGCGATACGATGAAAAAAGGTTTATCTTGGTTATAAAAAACCAAATTATTTACAGTACTAAAGATTATATCGAAAAAATTTGTTAACGCTAAGGCTTCGGCTGTTTCCATTGGTCCTAAAAATAGAAAATCAGGGAAAAGAAACTTCAATCTATTATAGACAATGGAAGAACTACCAATACCATTTTGACAAACAATTACGGCAACGATTTGTTGATTGGTTGATATTTTATTTTCGTCGAGAATTGCCGCAAAATAGATGGTTAAAAAGGATATTTCATCATCTGGGATATCATTATTAATGATCGGACAGATAATTTTTAAGGTTTCTTTAACAATCAAAAATAGTTTATTAAACTCTCCTTTTACTTTATCTAAAATTGGATTAATGATTGGCAAACGAAAAAGTATTCGGTAATAAGCGGGTCTAAAATGGCTATAGAGTTTTTTCGAAATATCATCATTGTTATCAAATTTTATGCCTAAAAGCTGTTCAAATCTCGATATGATGATTTGCACAATATTTAAAATTAACTCCTGATCAACCGTCTTTATATCACGGTTCCCAACCGAATTGCCTAATAGCAAAGAAGTTAAGTATTGCACTTCATAAGTGTTATCATCTATTTTATATAATTTGAGCAACTCTGATGATATATGATACTCTTGCAACTTTATTATGATTTTATTTGGCATTGAGATAACAGGAATATATTCCAGTTTTTTAGTCATTCTTGGTAATAGGAATATCACTGTATAGATAAATTCTTTTTTCCTCTTTTCACCTAAAAAAATTTCATTTTTTAGCATAATTTCATTGATATCGTTTTTGATATCAAGGTAGTCAACCTTTTCTTGGTTTAAAAACAGATCATACAAGAATGTATCATCTAAATTATTGGATAAATCTTTGAGTAAATTTCTGAGAAAAAAATTACGGATCGATAATTCATCTCCAACTAACGAATACCCTTTTTCTCTAGTATAAGTGATTAAAATGTCTTCGGAACTTAATAAAAGTCCTAGCTGTTTGATATCATTATTTAAAGTTGTTTTACTAATATTTAATGCTGATAAAAAATGTAATGAAGAGAGATAAGTATTTACATGATAGAGCAACATTAAAAAAATATATTTTTGTCTTTCCTCTGTTGAAAAAATATAATTTTTGCCGATTTTTCCGTTAATTAGATTCTTAATTAGAAACACTTTACTTTTATCAGGCAAAGAGTAGTACGAGGTATTTTGCACAACCACACTTTGTTCATTTGAGGAGAGGTATTTATTGATTTTTAAAATTGAATAATCTAATTGTCGTTTAGTTATATTTAATAAATTCAATAAATACGTCTGTTCACAAGATTTTTCAATCAAAGTTAGGATAATTTTCTTTGATTTTAAGTCAATCATACCATCTTCCTTACTAATAATATCAATGATTTACATAATTTATTAGTAATATCAAGGATGTCTTTCCTTATATTTCTTCAATGCATTTGCAAGACTAATTGCATTTTTACTTATGTCCTCAACCGATCCTTTAGTTAATAAGGAACCAATACCAATACATTCAATATCCGTATTTAGCCAATCATCAACATTTTCTAACGTAACGCCACCCGAAGACAGAATAGGCACATATGGCATCGGCGTTTTAATCATATTAACTAAAGAGTTACCATAATAATTTGAAATCGGAAAAGCTTTAATCATAGCGGCGCCATTTTCTAAAGCCGTGACAATTTCCGTCATGGTGGTACAACCAGGCATATAGGGGATTTGATAACGATTGCATATTTTGCATACAGCATCACTATAATTAGGGGCTATGATAAATTTGGCACCGGCAAGAATTGCTAATCGGGCGGTTTCACTATCCAGTACTGTTCCTGCGCCAACTAAAATTTTGTCACCATATTCTTGGTTAAGTTGCTGAATTATTTGCCCAGCATTATTGTTTGTGTAACTAATTTCTACACAGTCAATTCCACCGGCTAAAATACCCTCAATGATTTCTTGTGCTCTTTTGAATGTTTCAACTCTAGCTATCACTAAAAATTTACTTTGTTCTAACCGAGTAACTATATTGGTTTTAAACATGATAATTCCCCGCTCTATTTATAAGTGATAATAGTTCTTTATCGTATTGACTATGTCTTGATTATCATCTGGACTGGTGACAGGTAAGACAGGTAATCGAGGTAAGCCAACATCAATACCAGCTAAAGATAAACTTTGTTTAAGAACAGAAGGAGTAGAAGCATATTTTAAAATCCGGCGAAATTCTTCAAGAGATTGTTGCCATTGTTCAGCTTTATCTAAATTACCGGCAATAAATTGCTTATATATTTGAACGTTGTTGGTGGTCAGTAAATTAGATGTAGCTGAAATAGCACCTGTAGCACCTAGTTTCAATGCCTTAAGAATAAGGGAGTCAGAACCAGAAAGAACCGAAAACTCATCTCTGGATGTGTTATCTATATAGCCAGCTATATTGTTAATATCACCACTGCTATCTTTTATGCCAATGATATTACTGATTTTAGATAGTTTAGACACCAGCTCAAAGGATAAATTGATGCCGGTATTTTTAGGTATATTATAAAGGACTATTGGGATAGCAAGGTTTTCGGCAATCATTTGATAATGATTATATAATTCATTTTCTTTCAATGAAACAAAGTACGGCGTAATTACCGATAACGCATCCACCCCGACAGCTATCATTTGCTTACCCAGTTTAATGACTTCGTCAGTGGAGTTACCACCAGCGCCCGCATGAACCGGCAATCTTTTAGCCACTATTTCTACAACTTTTTTAGCAAATTTAATTTTCATATCATTTTCTATAACATGAAATTCGCCATTGGTCCCCAATACAAAAATACCTTGAACACCATTTGCAATTAATTTTTCAATTAAAATTTCTGTTGCTTTAATATCAATATTTCCAGAGGATTCGAATGGTGTAACCATTGCAGTTATAATTCCATTTAACATACTTTTCCTCCTCTTAGAGAAGCACCTAAACTGCCACCTGGATGCCATTGATAATACATATTTTCGGTTAAGCCTACAGCTTCTTGGAGTTTTATTGATAAACACTGTAAAATAATCACTTCAGCAAGTATGGATATTCGCGGGGGTTTGTTTAAGTTGTCCCCTTCTTGTTTTACCCCAGCAAATAAAAATATGTCGCAATGTTGAGCTAACCAAGAATTGTTATTGCCCGCAACCCCGATAATTTGTGTACCTAATTTTTGCAAAGTACAAATTGCTTTTTTTAACTCTTCTGTTTCACCACTATTGGAAATTGCAATCACGATATCACCTGATAAAACCTGCCCTGCCGAACCATGAATAGTTTCAGTTCCATCTAGAAAATAAGAAGGTATTCCTATTGATGAGAATAGCGAAGCAATATAATGAGCAACATAAGAAGGTTTACCAATTCCGGTAACATGTAGCCGACTGCCTTCATTTTTTTTGCTGATGATTAAATCCTTTGCTTTATTTAAATTTTCTTCGCCAATATATTTAATATATTCTGACAATTCCGATTTGATACAATCAATATATTTTTCTAACATACAATTCCTCTATTTACTCAATGCTATGAAAAAATTAGCTATTTTTCAAAACATCTTTAATCAAACCGCTATACACTACATGGTGAAACGAAGTATTTTTTCTAAGAAAATACCCACAATGTTGTAGTCTATATTTGGGAAGGTTGAGCCTTCTATTCCCATATTGCCGAATATCGGATATAAAACGGTAGGTAAAAAAGCTAATAAGAGTCCAACCACAAAAGAACCTAACATAGCGCCACGCCAACCACCGGTTGAATTACCAAATACACCTGCAGTACCGCCAGAGAAAAAACAGATATGAGCGGCAGGAATAATGACAACTGGAAAATCCAATGCAACCATTGTGGTTACACCAACTAAACCAGCCGCATAAGAACAAAGGAAACCGATAATTACAGCCGTTGGTGCAAAAGGAAATACAGTTGGAACATCCAACGCTGGGCGTGAGTTTGGTATGAATTTTTCAGAAATAGAGACGAATGCAGCGGTGATCTCTGCTAAGAACATTCTTACACCAGTCATTAAAATTGACATTCCTGCGGTAAAAGTAAATGCTTGAATAAAAGGAAATACCAACCAGTGTACTTTCCTTGAGTAAAGGTCTCGCCAGCTTTAAATGCTGAAATATAGAATAAGACAAGCATAACAACTGCAACCCCCATTAAGAAATCGCGGAAGAAAGATAACCATTTAGGGAAATGAATATCTTCTGTTGTTTTGTCGCTATATTTGCTAAATACTTTGCCTAATAGACCAGAAAGTGCATAGCCGAACATATTAAAATGACCGATAGCTTGCACATCACTGCCAGTAATTCTTCGCATAAATGGTTGACATAATTGCGGCAATGCACTTGACGCGAAACCTAAAATCGTTCCACCGATTAAAATAGCGGCGGTATTAGATAAACCATAAGATTTTAGGATTAGTGATAATACACAAGCAAAGAATAGACTATGGCCAGTGGTGAAAAAGATATTTTTAAACGGCGTAATTCTGGCAAAAACTAAATTCATCGCAAAACCTAATATTAGCGTAACAGAAGTCACTAAAGCGTATTCTGTTTGCGCCATACCTGCTGCTGCTTCTGGTGATGCAACGATGCCAACGATATGGAAACCTTCTTGAAATAATTTATTAAAATTTTGTAGAGCACTTGTCATAAGCGCCCCACCAGCACTAAAAATTAAAAAACCAATGGTTGTTTTAAATGTGCCAGTAAAAACTTCTACCAACTGTTTCTTTTGCGCTAACAAGCCAACAAACGCAACCACGCCGAGTAAAACAGCTGGAGTGCTAAGAAAACTAATTATAAAATCCATTTTAGACCCCTTAACAATTAAATTAACCCATCTTCTTTAAGAGCAAACTCTAATTTTTCTTTTATTTCGTTTTTATCCATAATATTTTGGATTCCGATAATACGTTGTGGAAGATTCTTCTTTTCTAAATCTTCGGCTACATCAGGTAACGTAATGATATATTTACCATTAAATCCAGGAACACCATCTAATGAAGAGTGTTCAAGAGCAATTGGAAAGCTATTTTCTTTGATAACTTCATTCAATTTAATTTTTAACATTAAACTTGACCCAACTCCTGCACGGCAGGCAACTAATGCTTTAATCATTTTCGGTACTCCTCTCAAAGTTTTCTAAAAAATCTATAAAATCACGCGGTTTTTTCACAGCTTGTATAAAAGCTAAAAATTGCTCATCACTAAATAAAGATACTAATTCTGATAATGCGGTTAAATGATCGTCCCCGGTCGGTGAACTTAAGCTAAACAAAAACTTGACTGGATCATTGGCTGAATTTCCTGAAACAATAGCGTTCTTCAATCTAGTAAATCCTATAGCCAGTTTCTTGGCGCCGGATTCCGATGGGGCATGAGGAATGGCAATATTTTTAGTAATGACGATATATGGACCAATTTCCCTTAATATAGCGATAACTTTATCGACGTAATCAGTCGTAACCACCTCATCGATAACTAATGGTGACATCGCTAATTCTATTGCTTCCTCAAAGCTACTGGCTTCAATATCAAGTTGAATATAAGCAACTTTGATAAGTTTAGTTAACAAAGGTTTTCTCCTTTAAAAAATCCATTTCGATTTGATTATACGAAGGCCTTGCTATTAGACAATGATTATTGGGGTTACTTTTTGTTGGAAAAAAACTGATAAAAAACAAAATGTGATTCGTAAAAGGAAAAACAAATAGTCGATGCTAATGATTAAAAATTTGCTTGCCAAAGACCAAAAGTCAGGTCAGTCAAATTTATCTAGATTGTGCTGAATGGTATTTGATATTGATTGATTATCTGTAACTAAGAGGCGATTAATCGAGAATAACTAACATTCATAGACGATATTAAAATAATAGCGTCGCCATGTTAGAGAACTTTTTATGTTTAACTATAAGCAAAAATAGAGAATTACTAAACCAATATGACTACAGAATCGAAAACATTCACGCCAATATTTTAGCATTAATAATATTTCAATAATCTTTCCGAGGAAAATGTTAGATGAAATAACGAGAGTATTTTTTATTATTTTTGGATATTTGAAATTGGAGCGGGAAACGAGGTTCGAACTCGCGACCTCAACCTTGGCAAGGTTGCGCTCTACCAACTGAGCTATTCCCGCATAAGAGGTGTTTTAAATGGTGCCCGGGGCGAGACTTGAACTCGCACGGCCAAAAAGGCCGAGGGATTTTAAATCCCTTGTGTCTACCGATTTCACCACCCGGGCGCAAAACTTAGTTCCGAAAGGTAACTGCGTTTTGGATGCTGTGCATTTTACCGATCTTAAATCTTACGTCAATAGAAAATTTAAAATAATTGTTTAACTGCTCAATGTTTGTCACATTTGAGGGAATTTTTAATCAATCCCCTCAAAAATTGGTTTAAATATGAATAATAATGAAAATTTAATTAACGATTAAGAGTTGATTAAACACTGAAAGATGAACCACAACCACAAGTGGTGGTTGCATTTGGGTTATCTACCACAAAACGTGAACCTTGCAATCCTTCAACATAGTCTATTGTGCCACCGACAAGGTATTGTAGGCTCATAGGGTCAATAAGAAGTGAGACACCATTTTTTTCGATCGCTAGATCATCTTCATTAACTTTTTCGTCAAAGGTAAAACCATACTGGAATCCACTACACCCACCACCGGTGATATAAACTCGTAATTTAAGATTCGGGTTTTCTTCTTCCGTTACTAGCGTTTTTACTTTATTTGCAGCGGCATCAGTAAAGTTAATTGGTAAGGCATCGCTCATTTTATTCTCCTACTTTAAGTACTCTCATATTATATACTCTTGGAAAAAGAAAATACAAAATGAAAACATCAATTAGTTAAATTTGTATGGCTTGCTTGAATTTAAGTTAATTTTATGAATAAATACGACAACAATTTCTACAGAGAAGACCATAATTATGCTTAAAACATTTAAATCAGAAAAACTTTACCACGAAGCATTAACTTTAATGCCAGGAGGGGTTAATTCGCCCGTACGTGCCTTTAATGGAGTTGGTGGAACACCGTTATTCATTGAAAAAGCTGATGGTGCTTATATTTATGATGTTGATGAAAAAGCATATATTGATTATGTTGGATCTTGGGGACCAATGATTTTAGGTCATAATGATGCCGATGTAGCAGAGGCTGTGATTAATGCTGTTCGTAAAGGTTTAAGCTATGGGGCACCAACCGAAATTGAAACCAAAATGGCCAACCTCGTTACTCAATTGATGCCATCTATAGAGATGCTACGTATGGTAAATTCAGGTACTGAGGCAACCATGAGTGCAATACGCCTTGCCCGCGGCTATACTGGTCGTGACAAAATAATCAAATTTGAAGGCTGTTATCATGGACATGCGGATTATTTATTAGTTAAAGCGGGTTCTGGAGCACTTACTTTTGGTCACCCGACCTCTCCTGGGGTACCGCAAGATTTTGTTAAACATACCTTAGTCTGTGATTATAACAATTTAGAATCGGTAAAAAGACAATTTGAGCAGTTTCCGGATCAGATAGCCGCGATTATCATTGAGCCTGTTGCCGGTAATATGAACTGTGTTCCCGCTAAAAAGTCATTCTTACAAGGATTAAGAAGTTTATGTGATAATTATGGTGCTTTATTAATTATTGATGAGGTAATGACTGGCTTTAGAGTTGCCTTAGGTGGCGCGCAAGAATATTACGATGTTATTCCAGATTTGACATGCTTAGGTAAAATTATCGGTGGTGGTATGCCGGTCGGTGCTTTTGGTGGTCGAAGCGAAATCATGCAACAATTGGCACCAACTGGACCAATTTATCAAGCGGGAACCCTTTCTGGTAATCCAGTAGCTATGGCGGCTGGTTATACCACTTTGACCAAATTGATGGATGTAGGTATTTATCAAGAATTAGAGGAGAAAACCGCTACACTAGTTAATGGTCTATTGTCTGCAGCAAGACGTTTTAATGTACCATTTGTGGTTAATCATGCAGGAGGGATGTTTGGATTTTTCTTTACAACTGCTTTAGAAGTGAGCAGTTATAAGGATGTAATGAATTGTAATGTTGAATTATTCAAAAAATTCTATCATCATATGCTCGCTGAAGGAGTTTACTTTGCGCCCTCAGCTTTCGAAGCTGGTTTCATGTCACTTATGCACACAGATAAAGAGATCGATCTAACAATTGATGCAGCAAGCCGTTTTTTTAAAAACATAAGTTAACTTGATAAAATATAGTAAATTATACTCATATCGATTAAAATTTTAACTATTAACATAGGTAATAAATTTATGGTTAATCCACTAAAAGAAGGTGATAAAGCACCTCTATTTTCTCTACCTGACCAAGATGGCGAGCTTATTAGTTCAAAAGAGTTTAAAGATCAGCGTATTTTACTCTATTTTTACCCTAAAGCGATGACGCCTGGTTGTACAGTACAAGCGTGTAACTTACGCGATAGTGCTGATGATTTTAAAAAATATAATGTAGTTGTTATTGGTATTAGTACGGATAAACCGGAAAAATTATCACGTTTTGTTGATAAAGAATTATTAAACTTTACCCTACTTTCAGATGAAGATCATAAAACTTGTGATGCCTTTGGCGTTTGGGGTGAAAAAGAATTTATGGGAAAAACTTATGATGGTATTCATCGCATAAGTTTTTTGATCGATAAAGATGGTAAGATCGAAAAAGTTTTTGATGATTTTAAAACAGCTAACCATCACACTATTGTTTTAGATTATCTAAAAAATAATAGTTAATTTTTCAGATTAAAGCAGATTAATCATTTAATCTGCTTTTTTTCATTTTTTATATTATTTATCTCTTCCAAATTCGGCCACGCATTAATAATTGCTTTAACTAATGTTGCTAAGGGTATAGCAAAAAATACGCCCCAAAATCCCCATAATCCGCCAAAAATGATTACCGCTACAATGATAACTAATGGATGCAAATTAAGTTTTTCAGAAAAAAGATAAGGAACTAATAAATTACCATCAAGAGCTTGAATAAGAATATAAAAGAAAATTAAATAACTAAATTGCGCCGTGAAACCCCATTGCGAAAGCGCAATTAACACCACCGGAATACTGGAAATAATAATGCCAATGTAGGGGATTAGCACTGAAAGACCAACTAAAACGGCTAACAATAATCCATAATCCAAGCCGAAATACCAAAAAGGTATATAAACACAGACGGACAAAATAATGATATGTAAAACATTACCGACGATGTAATTCGATATTTGTTGATCCATCTCGGTAGCAACTTTATTTAATATAGTTCGATTTTTGGGTAAAGCCTTAGAACAATATCCCCATATTTTCGATTTATCTTTTAATAAGAAAAACATAATAATCGGTACTAAGACGGCATTAATAACCACCGAAACTAAACCAAATAAAGAGCTAATTGAAAACTGTAATAATGAGTTGCCGGTTTGCACCACTTTACTGGTTATGCCTTGAATTATCGAATCAAATAATCCAACATCAATAAGTTCAGGATAATGTTCAGGCAGAGAGGTAATAAATTTGTTGGCAAAATTCAACATTGTTGGAATATTAGTAATTAAACTAACACCTTGTTGCCAAATCAAAGGAAGTAAAATCATCATCCCAGCTAAACCAACTAACATAAACACTAATAACACGATAACGACGGCTAATGTATGCGGAACTTTTTTTTGTTGTAGATAATTGACCGGTCTATCAAGCAGATAAGATAAAACAATGGCAATTAAAATAGGCAGCAAAATTTTATTGAAGAAATAGATGATAAAAAATAACACAATGATAACAATCATTAGCGATACCACATGTGGATCGCTAAAGCGTTTTTTGTACCATTCAATAAACAATTTTAACATCTATAACTCCTTAAGTTTTTTGCCGTTTATCTGCTAGTTATTTAACTTATTTTTTAAAACCACCCAAGATCCCTCGTGTAATTTGTCTGCCAATTTGATTAACCATTTGTCTAGTTGCACTTTTGGCAACGGATTGAACTATCCCGTCATGTTGTCCGCCTTTTGACCCAGTCCTGCCAAAAAAAATTGAACTTAAAAAATCCATTACACCACCGTGCTCATCTTGATTTGTAGAGCTTTGTGTTGAATTGCTTTCTGCTGGATTTTGATCATTGGCCGTATTGATAGTAAAACCTTGTTTGAGTTTTTCGTAGGCTGATTCACGATCGATGGTTGTTGAATATTTGTCATAAAAGTGGGATTGATGAATGATCGACAGCTGATTATCACTATCCATTGGTCCCATTTTAGAACCTGGGGCAATGATCATGCCTCGTTGAACGATATTCGGTCGCCCCTTCTCATCTAAAAATGAAATAAGTGCCTCGCCGACACCGAGCTCCATGATAGCTTTTTCGGTATCAAAATTTGGGTTAGCTCGCATAGTTTGCGCGGCAACTTTAACCGCTTTTTGATCTTTAGGGGTAAATGCCCGTAATGCGTGCTGGACACGATTACCTAATTGCCCAAGGATAGTTTCAGGAATATCGGTTGGGCTTTGGGTGGCAAAATAGACACCTACCCCTTTAGAACGAATTAGACGAACAACTTGTTCGATTTTTTCTAATAAAGCCGGGGAAATATCATTAAAAAGCAGATGTGCTTCATCAAAAAAGAATACCAGTTTAGGCTTATCAAGATCACCTACTTCCGGTAAATGTTCAAACAGTTCGGATAATAACCACAATAGGAAAACTGAATATAATTTTGGGGAATTATATAATTTATTGGCGGATAAAATATTGATAACTCCATGACCTTCTGCATTAGTTTGCAACAAATCATGAATATCGAACATTGGTTCACCTAGGAAGAATTCTGCGCCTTGCTGTTGTAAAGTAAGTAATCCTCGCTGAATAGCTCCTATTGTTGCTGAACTGATATTGCCATATTGAGTAGTAAATTTTTTAGCATTATCACCAATAAATTGGATAAAAGTCCTTAAATCTTTAAAATCGAGTAATAATAAACCATTATCATCAGCAATTTTAAAAACTAATTGTAAAACGCCAGATTGAATGTCGTTTAGATTTAAGAGTCGTCCCAATAAAATCGGACCAATATCAGAAACCGTACTGCGAACTGGAATACCTTTTTCGCCAAATACATCCCATAATTCTAAAGGTGATGACGTAGGTAACCAATCAGTTACCCCAATATTTGCTAGCCGTGATTGTAATTTTTCCGATAATACGCCTTTTTCACCAAGGCCGGTTAGATCACCTTTTACATCAGCAAGAAATACTGGTACACCGATTTGCGAAAACTTTTCCGCCATTTTTTGTAGGGTTACGGTTTTACCGGTACCTGTTGCACCAGTAATTAAACCATGGCGATTAGCCAAAGATGCAAGGATGTATAAATCATTACCTTCACTTTTGGCAATAACGATCTTTTCACTCATAAACATCTCCCATTCAAAAATTGCTATTAAAACAATTAAGAATATTGTAAGCTGATTTAGAAATAACTGCTATTATTTTAACTAATCTTGTAAGGGGGCTGTATGTTTCCAGAATATCGTGACTTAATTTCTAAATTAAAAAAATCCGATTTGCGTTTTCAAAAATTATTTGATGAACACAATGATCTTGATCAAAAAATTAAAAACATTGAATCGGGTATTGCTGTTGATACTTCAGAAAGTATTGAGAATCTAAAAAAACAGAAACTAAAATTAAAAGATCAACTTTATGAGATTTTGAAAAAAGCTTCGGCGTAATTTATTAAATTAAGCGTTGTCGATCTTTATTATGTGAGAAAAAACCCCAAGTTATGGGGTTTAATTTTATTACAATTTTACACAAATCATTAGGTAAATCGTTATTTATTCACTTTTTCTTGTGCTTTTTTCAATTTACGGTTTTTGATTAGTGTAATTAAATTTTTATGTGGGGTTTTCATTTTTTACTCCTCTTGTTGTTATATAAATGCGCCTTAAATTGATATTTAAAGCGTTTTGTTGCTATATAAATATTGTCATCCGTGATGTTTTCAATAATGTTTAATTAAACACTATAACACATTAGTTTAATATTTATACTTTTTTAGTTAATGATGTAAGCATAACTTACATCAAGTTTATTATTTTAGAACCATTGTCCAAAGCGTTTGATGTAAATCTTTTTCATTATTTGGGCTACGACACAGTAACTCAATAATGTTGCAACCAACCATGGGAAATAGGACCAAGGTAAAGGTTGAAGACCAATTAAGCTGCCAATTGGTGAAAATGGAATATAAATACCCACCGCCATAATTAGCATAGTCATAACAATCACTGGGAATGCCGCCGTGCTCTGAATAAATGGAATTTTTTGTGTTCTTAGCATATGTACCACTAAGGTTTGGGATAACAACCCTTCGATAAACCAACCTGAATGGAACAGCGATTCAGCTGCTACACTATTAGCACTAAAAACAAACCACATTAATGCATAAGTTGTTATGTCAAAAATAGAAGATGTTGGGCCGATCCAGATCATAAAGCGTCCAATATTTGGCGCATCCCATTTACGTGGTTTTTGTAAAAACTCTTCATCCATCTTATCCCAAGGTAATGATAGTTGTGAAATATCATATAATAAATTTTGGATAAGCAGATGAATCGCAAGCATTGGTAAAAACGGTAAAAACGCACTTGCCACCAATACAGAGAAGATATTACCAAAATTTGAACTAGCGGTCATATTAAGATATTTCATAATATTACCGAAGGTTTCACGACCACATATTACCCCCTCTTCTAATACCATCAAGCTTTTTTCCAGCAAAATAATATCGGCCGATTCTTTAGCAATATCAGTTGCGGTATCCACCGAAATACCAACATCGGCATCACGTAACGCTGGAGCATCATTAATACCATCGCCTAAAAAACCAACTGTATGACCGTTATCTTGTAATAATCGAATTATGCGAGATTTTTGTAACGGAGTTAACTTAGCAAAAATAGTGCGTTGTTCGATCTGCTCTTTTAACTCAGCATCATCCATGTTTTCAATTTCGCTGCCAAGTAAAGGAATACCGGGTTCTAAACCAACTTCTCGGCATACTTTAATCGTAATAATTTCATTGTCACCGGTTAAAACTTTAACCCCAACTCCATGTTCATTTAAAGCAGAAATTGCTTCATAAGCACTCTCTTTAGGTGGATCGAGGAAGGTTAAAAATCCACGAATGGCTAATGCTTTCTCGTCTTGCACACTGTATTGGGTTTTAGTTTGTGATCCTGAAATCTCTTTCACACCTACCGCTAATACTCTGAAACCATCTTTATTATAGTTGTGGGCTAGTTCAATCAATGCTTGTTTGCGATTTTCATCCAACGGTAAATATTCACCATTTTCATAAACGAAATCCGAAATAGATAGCATTTCTTCAACGGCACCTTTACAGATCATTAAGTGATTATCATCATTGCCTTGCACAACTACAGATAAACGACGACGAACAAAATCAAACGGTAATTCATCAATTTTACTATATAGACCAACACCAACTTTTTTAACGCTGGTTTTTTCTTCAGCAAAACGGATGATTGCTTTATCCATCAAGTTTTTCATTCCGCTTTGATAGTAACTATTGAGCCACGCCAGTTGTAACACCGATGGATCAACTTGGCCGTTAATGTCTAAATGATGTTCTAAAATAATTTTATCTTGGGTTAAGGTACCGGTTTTATCAGTACATAAAATATCCATCGCACCAAAATTTTGTATTGCGTTTAACCTTTTAACCACCACTTTGCGTTTTGCCATTCCTACCGCACCTTTGGCTAGATTTGCACTAACAATCATCGGCAACATTTCAGGCGTTAAACCAACAGCCACAGCCAAAGCAAATAAGGCTGCTTCGCCCCAATCGCCTTTGGTAAAGCCGTTTATTAACAACACAATCGGCACCATCACTAACATAAAGCGTATCAACAACCAACTTACGCTATTTACCCCACGATCAAATGAGGTTTCTGCCCTTGAGCCTACAATTGATTTGGCTAATGAACCAAAATGGGTATCAGCACCGGTAGCAACAACAATCGCTTTTGCGGTACCACTTACTACATTGGTGCCCATAAAGCAGATATTATTGACATCAAGTAGATTATCTTTATCAATCTCAGATGGATTTACCTCATCTGTGGTTTTTTGTGATACGGCACCTAAGGTGTCATATTTTTCAACCGGAATTGATTCACCAGTCAATACCGCTTGACTGACAAATAGATCGCGCGATTCGATTAAACGAATGTCTGCCGGAATCATATCCCCAGCTGATAACAGCACTATATCGCCAGGAACGATATCACTTAAAGGAACTTCGATATGTTCAGCCGGCATATTTTTATTTGGCCGACGCAACACCGTGGCTGTAGTTCGGATCATTGATTTTAAAGCTTCAGCAGCTTTATTTGAACGAAACTCCTGCCAAAAACGCAGTAAGCCACTTAGTGTAACCATTGTTAAAATAATGATAATACTGGTGAGATCAGTCTCCTCACCGTTTTGTAATGGTAACCAGTAATCAGTGACAAAACTAACCGCGGCCAATATTAACAAAACAAAGATAAAAGGATTTTTAAAAGCTAACAGCAGCTGCACAAAGGCCGAAGGAACTTTTTCTCGAGCCACTTCATTTTTACCATATTGTTCCAATCGAGATTTGGCATTCTCTTGGGTTAGCCCAGAGAGGCTTGATTGAAATTTAGATAAAATGTTATCCAAACTGTTTTGCGCTTCTTCAAGTGCTTTAGTGTTTAAAGTATTTTCTGTCTTTACTTTAGATGTGTTTTTAATCATAGTTAGTACCTATCTATTTTTTTTAGACAAAAGAATCCCGCTCTTAGTTAACGTTAAACTAGGAGTGAATAAGTTCTTATTGACTAAAATTTAAACGCAAAGCAATAACTAGCCATTAAAGCTAATGCTTGGCATAAAATATAATGATAAAAATAAAAATTAGTTAAGAGTTAGATACAACTAGGTGGCTCTAAATGCTTATCTGTAAGATATAACACTCGCAAAAGCACTTTGTGAGCGCAATGGTGTTTTGAATTTGTGTGATCGCGTGTAGAAAACTGCATATCGTTCACCGTTACCGTTTTATCAATTTCGGCTTGTGAACTGAAAAAATAACTATTTAGACAGGTTCATTAACCGATAATGATGTGTTTGAATTTATCTCCCCACATTTTGGGGTGACCCGATTGAGTGTCCATATTTCTCCTGTAAATTGAACTCATCACTTTGTATTTCAACTTTCCTTAACCCTCATTTTTAACCACCTTTTATCGTTAAAAAAGTAAGAAAAGCTCAAAAGCGTGGACTTTATACGCTTTTGCCCTCAAGAAGTCAACCAATTAGCTAAAAATAGTGGTGTAAATGACTAAAAACAGCACTAATGATATGAGTTCATATACAATTAATCGCCGTTTTCGATGCTGTTTATCGCAACGGTTAACCGCCCTAGTTATTTGCCAAATTTAAGAGTTAACCTACACGGTTTAGATTATGTTTAAACTAATCAACGCTGACAATTTTCAATAAATCGTTACAAATTTACTTCACGCAAGGAAAAATACCGACACATTAATCTATCGGAATTAATCTATCAGAATTAACTATCTAATTATTCAAAATAAAGAATGCCTTACGTTATAAAATTCTTAATTATATTTACAAAATTTTTAACTTACTGATATTAAAAGATGTTGAAAGTATTTATCAATAATGAATAAACTTCTTAATTAACATCAATAAAAATCATCTTACGCTATGGAATTCTTAATTATTTTTAAATGACTGAAATTAAAAGATATCGAAAGCATTTATCTTCAGTAAATTAACGCTTTAATTATCTTCAATAAAGATCGCCTTACGCTATAAAATTCTTAATGATATTTACAAAATTTTTAACTTACTGATATTAAAAATATGTTAAAAGCACTTATCATTCACTGAATTAGCGCTCTAATTATTTTCAATAAAGACCGTATTACGATATAGAACGCTTAATTATCTTTACAGATATTTTACTTTCTGATATTAAAAGATATCGAAAGTATTTATCAACAATGAATTAACTTTTTAATGAACATCACTAAAAATCACCTTACGCTATAAAATTCTTAATGATATTTACAAAATTTTTAACTTACTGATATTAAAAATATGTTAAAAGCATTTATCATTCACTGAATTAGCGCTCTAATTATTTTCAATAAAGACAGCCTTACGCTATAGAATTCTCAATTATTTTTAACTGACTGAAATTAAAATATGTCGAAAGCATTTATCTGCGCTAAATTAACTGTGATTATTCTCAATAATGCTCAGCTCTCGGTATAGATTCCGCATTATTTTTACAGGAAATTTAAGCTACACATTAAATAATAAATTTATACTTAAAAAAGAAAATAAAGTCTTGGTAAATATATTGATTAACTGTCAAAGTAGAGATCTCTTACTAATTGAGAAGCAAAATTATAAGTATAGCGTCGATAATCAATATAAAAATTACTATTTATAATTGATGATTAACTAGACGATAGATAATTGTCATATTGTTTATACTGTTATTGATAAGTGGGGATCAGGATTGAATTTTCAATCGTGAATTTTTTAACTGTTCGATCAATGTGAGTAAAGAGCAATTTAGTTGATACATAAATTGTTGATAACTGAACTCTTTTTTACTAATTTCTTCGAGTTGTAACTCCCAATGTGCGGTCATATCTGGCATTGAAACACTTTCTGGTAATGATAAAATTAGGTTTTTACCAATCTGGGTTGCACGGATGGTTTTACCTTGTCGCGTCAAAAATTGGCGTTTAAATAACAGCTCAATGATACCAGCTCGTGTTGCCTCAGTACCTAAGCCATCTGTTTCGCGTAGTATTTTTTTAATCTCTGGATCTTTAACAAATCTTGCAATACCTGTCATAGCTGACAATAAGGTAGCATCAGTAAAATATTTGGGTGGCTGAGTTTCTTTGCTAAGTAACTCAGTATCGGTACATTGGACTGATTCGCCTTTTTTAACCAGTTTCGTCAATAAGCCATTATTTTCGTTGCTATCTGCTTCGTTGTCAGTTTGATAATTTTTGCTTCTGAACAGTACTTTCCAACCTTCATTTAACATCTGATTGGCTTTCGAGATAAATTTTCCACCACTAATATCAACATCAATCTGTAATTCAGCATATTTATAAGCGGGATAAAATTGGGCTAAATATTGTGTCGCAACCACTTGATATACAGCTTGCTCCTTACTGGATAAACTATCCATATTAACTTTACGCAACGTTGGGATAATCGCGTGATGAGCCTCTACTTTTTTATCATTCCAGGCTTTAGAACGTAAAGCGAAATCAGCATTATTAATAGCAGTTTGCAATTCTGGGCAATTACTCTCAATCGCTGATTTTACCCCTTGAATCTGTTTTAAATGGTCTTCAGGCAGAAAACGACAATCAGAGCGAGGATAAGTAATTAACTTATGCTTTTCATATAGTGATTGGCAAATATCAAGTACTTCTTGGGCACTTAGACTATTGCGTTTCGCCATTTCAATTTGTAACGCAGATAAATTAAATGGCATCGGTGGCGCTAGCTCTTTCTTTTTATTGCTAACTTTATTAATAATGCCGGTCTGACCTTGAATTCGTTGGCATACATTTTCGGCTAATGCTTTAACTAATACTCGACCTTCCTCATCCTGATAAGGGGCACAAGCCTCGCTTGGTTGCCATTTTGCTTTAAAGGTTTCATTATGTTTGGTTTGCAATATGGCATAGACTTCATAAAAAGGTTTAGGAACAAATTGGGCAATCTCTAAATCCCGCCTAACCACTAAACCCAAAATAGGTGTTTGGACTCGGCCAATGGAGAGAACCCCGCGATAACCGCTACGTTGTCCTGCGAGCGTGCAGACACGGCTCATGTTCATGCCATACAACCAATCAGCTCGAGCTCTAGCTAATGCCGAGGTCGACAACGGGATAAAATCTTGATTATTTCTTAATTTTTCCAGTGATTTTTCAACTGCGCTAGCATTTAAATCACTGATTAAACAACGTTGAATTTTTTTGCGTTTTTCCGTAGGCAACTGACAATAATTGAGTACTTCATCTACCAACAGCTGCCCTTCTCTATCAGGGTCACCTGCATGAACAATTTGATCGGCTGATTTGATTAATTCCACTAAAATATTAAATTGTTTCTGAGTACTGTTTTTCGGCAACAAAATCCATTTTTCAGGAACAATCGGTAAATCATCTAATGTCCACTTTTTATAGCGTTCATCATATATTTCCGGAGTTGCTTGTTCTAATAAATGCCCTATACACCAACTAACAACATCGCCGTTGCCAGCTTTGATAAACCCATTCCCCTTTTGGTGAGGTTTAGGCAAAACATCAGCAATAGCTCGTGCTAAGCTAGGCTTTTCGGCGATAAATAGACGATATGATTGGTTAGTTGGCATAATCTTTAATATTATTCATAAGTTGCAAACGACATAGGTTTGATAAGGTATATTCAAAGTTAAATCTAACTGACTAATAAGTTTTACCGTCGTTAGGTTATCTATAGCGCAGTAAGCTGTTATCTGCTGCACTACCCAAGTTAAAACTAACGTTACCACGCAAATCAGTGTAAGTTGTTTAGCTGTATTCTCCGCGTAGGTAGCAACTTTAATTTCAATGTTACTGTTATTATCGATATTATGGATTAAATAAGATGATGCTTTACAAACAATAACATTATCTATCAAAATAACAAATTCTAATCCGGATTTTGCTACATCAATTGATGAATTAAAATCTTTATACCACTGTTTAACGCGTTTAAGTTCTATTATTTGCTGATACATTTTTTCATCAATTACGTTTAATTGATTGATTTAATATAATTTTAAACAATTAAGTTTAGTTTCGGCTATCAAACAGCATATTCAGATAGCAATAATAATGGATCATTTTCTTATCATTGTTGCAATATAGAGTTTCAATCTTGTTTTGCCACTTTTTATCAGTAACAATAAGAATTAACTCATCCTCACTATCTACTTTTGCAAGCTAGCAAAACACATTTTGATTTGGCTGACCAGCTAATAAAAATAAGCGACCAATTTTAATTATAACTGAACTTGGTGGCAATAGATTATTAGTATCAGATACTCGATATTTGCTTGCCAACAAACAAAATAAATGTTCGCTTTACAACCTGAGATAGCAGTTAAACCGCTTGTTAATCTATTAATTCAGGAATGTATATCAAAATATCGTCTGATTTTTAAATTTACGCTTTTACCACCATTTTTTTAGTTTAAGCCATACTACAGAAACGATACTAATAACAATCAACAATAATATTAAGCCTACAAAAGACCACTCTTTTTCATTGAAAGGGATCCCGGCCAAATTAACACCCAGCAAGCTAGTAATAAAAGTAATTGGCGTAAAAATAATTGTAAAGAGCGACATTAAATAGATGCGTTTATTGGTAGATTCAGCCAAAATACTATTAATTTGTTCCATTAATGAACCAATTCTAATCAGGCAACTATCAATTTCAGACACATAGTGATTTTGTTGATTTGAGATATCATGTAATCGCTGGCGGTCGTTGTCATCGATCCAAGATATTCTTTCCGTTGATATTTTGACAAAAATATCACGTTGCGGTGATAGTAAACGCCTTAATATGAAGAGTTGTTTACGAACTCGACCGATTTCTTTATGCGAAAAAATTCGTTGATTGAGTAATAAATCTTCCAATTTGATAATTTTATTATGCACACCGTCAAAAGATAAATTGACCTGATCACAAATTAACTCTGAGAGTTGAATTAGCCAATCAGCGACATCTACCGGACCAATCCCTTTTTCTAAATTTTCTTTTAGTTTGATGATAGCATCAATTTTTTGGTGTCTAGTCGAAATAATGAAATTATCGGTAATATAAAAACGGAAAGTGACAATCGGATCGGGTAACTCATTTGGTGTAAAGTTAACCCCTTTAAGCACCACTAAAATACCGGAATCACAACGAATTTCTTTAGGAAATTGATTCGGTTTGATTAACTCATTTTTGACAAGATCAGGAATGAGATTGGTTTGATTAATCCAATTAATGGTTTCACTGTTGGCAAAATCAAGATGTATCCAATAAGGTTGTTTGACTGAAACTTCCGTTTGTTCACTCAAAGGATTAGCTTTACCTTTGCCATCCAATTGACAACTAAAAACAGGTTGTGCTGCAAGTAGCTCTGAAACCAAAATAGAATTATTGCTATTTTCATTACTCATCATCAGCCCCATTGGTTAAGTTTTTTTAATTATATACTGATTTTGAGCAAAAATGCAGCGCGCCAATGATTTTCTAGTTCTAATATTTAAGGGTTCAAATAAATTTGCGGTATCGATGTATGATGTGGATGATTAAAAATACCGATTTCAACACCATACCATCGATGGATATTTTCAACCGTTAACACCTCGGTTGGTGCCCCTTGTTCAACAATTTTTCCTTGGTTAACCAAAATTATTTTGTCAGCATATAAAGCAGCTAAATTCAGATCATGCAAGATGCAACACACAGCTAATTGCTGCTTAACTGCTAATTGCTTCAATAAGCGTAAAGTATGTTGTTGATGGTAGAGATCAAGCGCTGAGGTAGGTTCATCTAAAAACAGTAATTTTTCATTCGGTTCAGGTTGCCATAATTGGGCTAAAACTCTAGCCAATTGAACTCTTTGTTGTTCGCCACCGGATAAACCTCGATAATCTCGGTCGGCAAATTGCAAACAATCGGTTTGAACCATCACTTCATGAATTGATTGATCAAAATGGGTTTTACCATAAGGCGCTCGCCCCATTGCAATAACTTCTTTTACTTTAAATGGAAAAGTAAGTTGGCTTTGTTGCAGCATTACGGTTCTTATTTTTGCCAATTGCTTTTGTGGCCACTGTGCTACTGGACGACCTTGTAAATAACACTCACCTGATAGCGGTTTTTGATAACCAGTTAATAGACGCAATAAGGTCGACTTACCAGCGCCATTAGGACCGATGATAATAACAATTTCGCCGGCATTTATTGATAAAGATACATCATTAATGATCATGCGACTGCCATAACCAAAGGTTAAATTTTTAGCGGTTAACACAATAAATCTCCATGCGTTATTTATGTCTCAGAATAAGCCAAAGAAAATATGGGCCACCAATTAAACTGGTTAAAAGACCAACAGGGATTTCCGTTGGTGCGACCAATGTTCTCGCTAAAGTATCTGCTAATAAGAGCAAACATGCGCCACCGAGTGCCGAACCCGGTATTAACCATTTATGATTGGCACCGATTTGTAAACGAATCATATGAGGTACAACTAAGCCAACAAAAGCAATAATGCCACTCACCGCCACTGAGGTACCAATTAACACGGCACAAAGTAATAAGAGATAACGTTTAATACGTTCAACATTGATACCTAAGTAATGGGCATCTTCATCGCCAAGTTGTAATATGTTGAGCTGATGAGCCAGTTTGATGACGCCAAATAGTGCAGGAAAAATTAAAGAAATAGATACGAATACCAGATCCCAAGACCCTTTACCTAAATGTCCCATTGACCATAACGAAAGTTGACGTAATTGTGACTCATCACTGATGTAACTAAGTCCGCCCATTACTGCGCCAATGATGGCATTAATCGCTACACCTAACAGAATCATTTTCGCAAGGTTGCATTGCTCATTAAGACTATAAAGATAGATCAAAACGCAAATAAATAAACTACCAGCAAAAGCTGCTACCATTTTGCCATAAAGCATCATAATCGGCGGAAAAACAGCAGGAAATAAGATTGTTATACCCACCATAAGGCTTGCGCCACTGCTAATACCTAATAACCCCGGATCGGCTAAAGGATTTCTGAATAATCCCTGCATAACAGCGCCAGCACTCGCTAATGCCATGCCGACCACTACCGCGAGTATAATTCTAGGTAATCGGATATTGCACCAAATATTCCATAGAGGATCATCAAATGACATACTCATTAATTGAGTAAAGGATAATTTTAATGCTCCCGAGTTTGCTGAATAGATTATTAAGATTAACAATAAAGCGAATAATCCCAATAACAATATTTGTGGACTAGATTTGCGCACCGATTAACCTCATAAATTTAATTAATAATTTACCGTAAGGCTTGGGTCAACAACACTATATGCACGATTATCAAATTGTTGATTTGCAATTTTATCCATGATTATTTTGGCTAATTCTTTACGATATACGAAACCGTGAACTTCTTGAGCAAAATAGCATTGACCGTTATTGGTTAGTTCGCCATCGCGTAAACCGCCGGGTCTTAAGATCACATAATTCAAGGTACTCGTTTGTAACCAAACTTCAGCCAAGGATTTTTCGCGCACCGCATTACCAAATGCTTGTTTAGCTCGTAAGGATAAGGTTGACCATGAATCACCACAACCAAGTGAGGTCACCAATACCATTTGTTTGATTCCTACTTGTTCTGCGCAATCAATGATATTGCGCTGCGCAATATAATTGCCGGTTTCGCCACCCAAAGTTGAAATAATGGTTGCATCACAACCAGCTTGCTTACCGATTTCCTTTACTAATTCAACGTCGGTTGCATCACCTACATAGGTTTCAATATTTTGTTGAGCTAATTGTTTTGCAAAGTCAGCATCGCGGACTAAAGCAATACAACGCCACTCTGGGTGGCATTGTTTGATTAATTGCGATACTTGATAACCAGTTCCTAACTTGGCGCTAACACCAAAAATAATTACTGTTTTCATGTTATTATTCTTCAAATTAATTAATTTTTTCTGCTAACGCTCTAAATTTTTCTAGCTGATCGGCTTTTAATTGATGCTTTTCATCACGGCCAACGAAAATTTTAAACATGGATTGGCCTAAATGGTTGAGGAAAATCATTGAAGCCGTCGACATTTTCATAAATTTTCTTTCGATAAATGCAATATATTGACAATGTTCTGCTTTGATATGACCGCTTAACCCTTTTTGGTGACGTAAATTAAAGTATTTTTGGCTATGTGTTCCCGGTGGTAATTCACCTGAAATTTCAGCAATAACGTCACCAGTGTGAACTAAAAATAACACATCACCCCAAGTGGTTACTTCTTGCCAAATTTCATCAAAATGGCTGCCATCAACAATTTTAGCATCTGGTATTGCTTGGATTACTTGTGTTAGCGTGACTTTATGATCTTGAGCGATTTTTTCTAACAGTTCTTCTGGATTAGATTGCATATAAGCTGCAAGGTTATCTAAAAGGGTTTGTTTTTCTGCCATAGTAATTTCCTTTAATTTTTTGTTTTTACTTGGATGTTTTGCATATGTGGATGAGATTTAGGCATACCATTACCTTGTTGCATGGCTTGTCTAGCTTGGGCCATCTTCTGTTGTAATTCGATATGTTCTGGATTATTAAGTTGCAATAACAATTGCTGCAATGCTTGAACTATATTACTCGACCAAAAACGTCCTGATAAAGTTAGGCGTAAACAACGATCTTCATTTTGCAGCAAACCGACTTCATGCCATTGCTTGATAAGTGGGTCAAAGAGTTCAGCTTGATTGGTTAGTTGCGTTAAATCTACTCGCCCTTTTTCTATACCAGCTTGTAATTTATGCAACCAGTCACCCACTAAAGGTTTACCGGTTAACATCATCAACGGTTTTTTACCTTGGTCTAATAAAGCATAATATTGACTCAAATCTCGATGGATCATAAAAGATTGTCCGTCTAGCTTTCCACCTGCACATGAACCGAATGCAAAAAAGTGAGAGCCTTGTTTTATCAGAAAATTATATAAATTTCGTTCGCGACTGGTTTTTGCCCAATGAGCATTAGTTAAATGGGTCCAACCTTGTTTAGCTAAATATTCAGCACCTTGATGGTAAAAATTGCACTTATCAGTAACCGATGGGATCGCAATTCGATTATTTTCCACCCCTTTAGCTAATGGTGTTGTCGGCAAGAGATTTAAAGAATAAAGATCAACCCCGTCAAGTGGCAATTGATCAGCAATTTCTAAATCTCTTTGCCATGTAGCCGGTGTCTGGTTAGGTAAGCCAAACATCAGGTCACAAACTAATGCAACACTATCACGCGCAGCAATACGTTCAAAACCTTGAATAATCTCTTTTTCTGATGATTGGCGTCCTAATCGTTGTCTAATTGCGGTATTGAAGGTTTGAATACCTATCGAAAAACGATTTGCACCAGCTTCAATATAACTATCAATTTTATCTTCATCAAAATCAGAAATTCGCCCTTCGACTGTAATTTCACAATCTGGCGCTAATGGCGCATGCTGTTTAAAATAACTTATTACTCGCGCTAATTGTCCTGCCGCTAACGCAGAAGGTGTACCTCCACCAAAATAAATAGCGTGAATTGGCGCCGACTGCATAGCTTTATTATTGATTTCGAGGGATATTTCTTGTAATAAATAATCAATATAAGTTTTGGTATCAAACTTTTTTAATGGGTTTTGATAAAATCCACAAAACTGACAATGAATATCACAAAAAGGGATATGAATGTAGATCAGTCGTTTTTTTCCAGATAAATCTGAATTTTGCAAGATACTCCATTGCGGCTCTAATTCTTGTGGTGATACTGGTAGGCTTGCTTGTAATGGCATCATTGCCCAACGATCTTTAAAAGGTAAAACTGAATTTGAAGCGTAAAACGCACTTACATCAAATGATTTCATAACATCCATTCATAAAAATAATCTCGGTGAATTAAATAATAATTATTATCATTTATCAATATTTTTTTAATTTTTTTGCTGTTTATTTATCCTGAACTAAGTATTTATTTAATAACTGTTCAATATCCATCCTAGATTTGGGTGTTTTTTGAAAATTTTATTCAATCCCTACCCTACTTTGTCGTGGTTGATATTGATAATTGTTTTCATTATAGTGTTTTGTCTGATTTAAATTTGAGGTCTATAACTCAAGTGATAAATAAAAATTTCATAAACAAAATGTGGTTATTTTTGTTGCTCTTTAGCCTAAATAGCTTAATCAATTTCAGCTCAGCAAATGAAAGAATTGTTGTTGCAGGTAGTACTTTGACAGAAATCGTTTTTGCCCTAGGTGCTGGAGAAGATATCGTTGGGGTGGATAATAGCAGTCGATATCCAAAACAAGTTACCCAATTACCACAAATTGGTAATGTAAAATTGTTAAATATTGAATCAGTTTTATCCCTCACGCCCTCCTTAGTTATTAGTTTTGATGATGCGGAAATCGCTAACGTACTGAAACAAATTTCCCAAGCAAAAATCGAAATTTTACCCCTGAAACGTGAACCAAGTACAGTCGAATCGCTGTATGAAAATATCAGTAAAATTGCCGCTAAATTAGATAGAGCAAAGGAAGGACAAAAACTGATTAAGCGAATCAAAAATGATCTTTCGCTAATTCAAAACAGAACTGCCACTCGTCGGCAAAAAACTAAAGTTTTATGCCTCATGAATATGGAGAGAAACATTTTCATAGTAGGAAAAAATACCGCTATCGATGCATTAATTACCATCGCTGGTGGTGAGAATTTGGCAACACATAATAGTGTTAGAACTTATACTAGTGAATCACTAACTGCTATGAATCCCGAAGTTATTATTTTAACTAACCATTCGATCGAAGAGTTAGGTGGCTTTGACAAAATTAATACCATTGCTGGTATTACCGAAACAGATGCATATAAAAACCATGGCATTGTTATTATCGATGATAGCTATTTATTTACAATCGGACCGAGAGTTGTTGAGGAAGTATTTAAACTGTTTAACGGCTTTTACCCTGAGTAAAACCTCATTAAGTAATTTTTCTATTTTATTAATATTTTTATCAATTGAAGCAAGAGATGAGTATTTTTTTAATAAATTATGTTGGAAAGGACTAACATGATAAATGTTAACTGTTTACAAAAACTAGCTCGTTAATAAAAGGCTTATCATTAGCACTACCCGCTCTCTACTGACCAAACTAAGGGAAAAAAATAAGAATGAAAAAAGGTTGATACCTTACTAGTATTAGCTCGGGAAACCAACAAAAAACTGGGAACAACGACTGAAATTTCCGAGCAAGATATTCGTCGTGATGGCGGTGATAATTTTGCTAGCATTATGCGTTACCAACCGCTCATTTTCGCGTCATGAAACATTTCTGGCTCGGATGGCGGCAAAAGCAGTTGGAACCATGGTAGCCTTAGTTGTTGGTGAGGCCAATCTTAAAAAGGAAATCTGTGATAATTTTGAAACAGGTTTGATCTGAAATAGTTTTGAAAGAACTGCCAATTGCTGGCATCACCCTTCCATCTTCAGCTTTTACAATAGATATAAAAATTTCATTGCTTATACCCGTTATAAAAACGACTTTTGGGCTAGGAGTAATCGCATGGTTTATCTAGCTGAAAACCGAGATAAAGTTTATATTTATGGCTCAGAATTAAGCAGGAAATTCAATATCAGCAAGTGGATTGAACCGCCTAACGGCTTATGGAAATAGGTTTAAAGAACTGCCAATTACTGGCGTCACCCTTTCATCTTCAGCTTTTTACAATAGATATAAAATTTCATTGCTTATACCCGTTATAAAAACAACTTTTGGGCTAGGAGTAATCGCATGGTTTATCCAGCTGAAAACCAAGATAAAGTTTATATTTATGGCTTAGAATTAAGCAGGAAATTCAATATCAGCAAGTGGATTGAATTGCCTAACGGCTTAAGCGTTAGGTTGGCAATTGGTTATAACCAAGATAAATCACAAACAAGCTACTTAGCTGATAAATACCTTGAAATGGATTCCATAACACTCATGAAGTGGTTATTGGATTATAGCATGGAATGATGTAAATAAATTTCATAGGGTAGCGCTTACTGCCACACTGCAAAAAAGAGAAAAGCCAAAGCGATATTTCGCAAAATTTATCGCAATCAAGGTAAACCACTCCTAATTTCGACGACGATTATTTGCCAATAGCCGACCATAGCACCGTGGATATAACCGTTAATATCAATATCAGCAAAAATATGAAATTAAGTGGCGGAATCTATAATTTTACCGTTCTAAAATATTGGGATTATCTCAGTCGTAATAAATTGTATCTTACTGCCGTCCATAACTATCTATATGTGTTTACCTCGTCAGGTAGAACTTTTCAGTTAGGTTTGAAGATTGATTATTAATTGAAAACACCAACAATAACATCTGCAACTTTTGGAGGTGTTTGTTTAAAGTTTATTTTTCGAGTTAAAAAAGGATTTAAGATTAGTTATAAATAGCCATTTTTTAATAGATTAATCTCCAATGTTAACCATAAAGCTAATTATTGAGATATAAATTGCGACTATTTTTATAAAATAACTGTATATTATTTTGCCAAAATATTGATTATAAATTTATTATTTATTTGAAAAAAAGTTTTGTTAGCGTCTTATATTCATCAAGATTGCATCAAATTATTATCAAATAATCCTATATTTTAGGTTGATAATGGTTCTCATTTTCACTATATTACCCAATCTAAATGGAAAACCATGGTAGGTAAATTAGCTCATGAAGAAGTTTGTAAAAAAGATTAGCCTATTTTTGCTAATTTTTAGTATCAATAGTCTTATCAACCTTAGTTCAGCAAACCAACGAATTGTTATTGCGGGTGGATCTTTAACTGAAATTGTCTTTGCATTAGGCGCTGGTGATGAGGTTGTCGGCGTTGATAAAACCAGTAGTTACCCTGAAAAAGTTAAGCAATTGCCACAGATCGGCTATTGGAAGTTATTAAATATTGAAGGCGTATTATCACTTAAACCAACCCTATTTATAACTTTAAATGATGTAGAGCCTGATAATGTTATCGAAAAAGTATCTGAATCTAAAGTAGATGTATTAGCCTTACAACGTGTGCCAGGTACTATTGAACTGTTATATGAAAATATTGGTAAAATTGCCTCTAAATTGAACAAACAAAAAGAAGGTGAATTATTAATCAACAGAATTAAAACCAATCTTGCCGATATTCAAACTAAAATCGCAACTCACCCGCAAAAAACGAAAGTCCTATCACTAATGAGTATGAGTGGCACCAATTCGGTAGCCGGCAAAAACACCACCATTGATGCATTAATTGCTATTGCCGGCGGTGAGAATCTAGCAAAACATAATAGTTTCAAAAGCTATACTGCTGAATCAATCATTGCTATTAACCCAGAAGTTATCATCCTAAATAAATATTCGATTGATCAACTTGGTGGATTAGACAAAATTGCTACTATTCCGGGGATAACTGAAACAGCTGCATTTAAAAATAATCGTATCACTATTATTGATGATAGTTACTTATTTGGAATTGGTCCACGAGTTGATGAAGCAGCAAAATTGTTATTCCAAAGCTTTTACCCTGAATAATGTAGTCCAATAATTTTAATAATATTTTTTATTAATTGAAGCAATAAATGCATACATTTGTTATTAAGCATATTAAGTATGAAAGGATATAAAGGTGAATTTTAAAAAATTAAAAAAGACAAGTTCATTAGCCATAGGCTTAACATTAGCGTTACCCGCTCTCGCTACTGATAAGCATAATGATGAAAAAGATATTGACACTATTACAGTAACCGCTCATGAAGCCACCAAAAAACCGGGAATGAATACCGAAATTTCCGAGCAAGATATTCGCCGTGATGGTGGGACTAATTTTGGTAGCATTATGCGTTATCAACCATTAATTTCGGCACCGGGTAATATTTCTGGCTCAGGTAGTGGCAAAAGTAGTTGGGACCGTAGTGGCTTTACTGGCTACAATATTCGTGGTTTAGATGCCAACCGAGTATCTATCGACATTGATGGTATGCCTTTACCTATCGCTCAAGGTCGTGTTAACTCGGTTGGTCGTGCTGGATTTGGATCTTATGGAATTGGTCGCGATTATATTGATACTTATATGTACAATAAAGTGGATATCGAATCTGGTGCAACTTCAGTAAGTAATGCCAATAATGCTTTAGGTGGTTCGGTTTCCTTCCAAACTAAAACGGCAAGCTATTACCTCTATCCAGGTAAAACCACCTACTTTGGTTTCCAAAACAACTACGATAGCTCAGACCGTAGTTATCACCAAGGTATAACGATGGCGGCGGGTGATGATTATCTAAATGGGATTGTGGTGTTAAGTCGCCGAGATGGACAACAAACACGTAATCATGGTGATTCTATTAATAGTTACCCAGAAAATTGGCACTCCAACTCGATTTTAGCTGGTTTTGGTTGGCAAATGACAGAAGAACATTTAATCAATACTACTGTCGATTACAATAGTAAAACCAAAAATTCTCACTATGATTCATGGGATAGATACGGTAAAAAAATCGAATCATATGATCATCAAAGAAGCAAAAACAATCGTTTTAATTTGGCATTCAAAGATCAATGGAAACCGACTAATATCAGTTGGATAGATAGCTTAACAACTCAATTAAACTATCAACGTACCAATGTATTTGACGATACTGATCTTCGTCATACTACCAGAGGCAATTTTAATACCCAAACTAACTACAATACTAAAGCTTATAACTTTATTACTACCTTAGTAAAAAATTATGAAAACCAAAGATTTAGTGCTGGTTTAAATGGTAAATGGAGTGAAGATGAATCGCCATTCTTCTCATCAGCTAAGTCACCACATGCCATAGTATTTCCTGATGGTGACTATAGTAAACCACAAGCCGATAGCCGTAGTTATCAGCTAGGCGGATTTTTTGAAGATCGTATAAGCTTTAATTTTAATGACAGCAATAATTTTTATTTAGTTCCCGGTGTTAGAGCAGTTTATCAAAATACTAAACCTCGTAACCTCGAAAATATGTCATTAACCAAACTAAGTAGCAGTCAATTAGGAAAACAGTATAAAGGTAATAGCGATTTTAAAGTGTTACCTTCAATGGCATTTATGTATGATATCAACCCTGACTTCACTGCTTATTTACAATACAAACGTGGAGCACAGATGCCTAATCAGAACCAACTATATGGCTCTTACTTAGCACACAGCAACATGTATGTCTTAGTTGGCGATTCGAATCTAAAAACTGAAACAAGTGATAATTTTGAATTAGGTTTAAAAGGCCACCCGGTTTCTGGTGTGACCCTCTCATCTTCAGCGTTTTACAACAAATATAAAAACTTTATTGCCTATACCCGCTATAGGAAAAATTTTGTTGGAATTGGTAATCGTTTAGTTTATCAATCTGAAAACCGCGACAAAGCCTATATTTATGGTGCTGAGTTAAGCAGTGAATTCAATATCGGTAAATGGGTTGAATCAGCTAACGGCTTAAGCGCAAGATTTGCAATTGGTTATAACCAAGGTAAATCTAAGTCAAGCTATTTAGGTGATAAATATGTGGAAATGGATTCGATCGCGCCGATGAAAACTACTGTAGGTTTAGCATGGGATGATCCAAATAGAGTTTATGGAGTGGCAGTTACTGCTACATTCCAAAAAGGCAAAAAAGCTGAAGCGACATCTCGTGAGACTTATAATAACGAAGGTACACCAATTTCACACTCTAATGACGATTATTTTAGAATTGCGGGGCATGGTATAGTGGATTTAACAAGTTATATTCACATCACCAAGAACGTGAAATTAAATGGTGGGATCTACAACCTTACCGATCAGAAATATTGGGATTACTTAAGTAATAATAAATTGTATAGCACATCAGATCATAAATATCTAGATATGTTTACTGCGCCTGGCAGAACATTCCAAGTAGGTTTAGATATTGATTTCTAAAAGACTAAATTAAAGTTCCATCTTTAACATTAACTAACCCGCATTTTGCGGGTTAGTTATTCATACCTACTTCTGAACGCCTTTCCGATATTTAAATTATTGTTAAACATTAAGTTAAGTTATTGTTAAAATAATCCCATAAAATATTACATGTAATATTTACATGTAAGAAGAATGTGTTAATATAAGTCGTATAAAAACTTAAAAACACTAAATTTTTATGAATAAAAGTAAACAAACAAAAAGTTCAGCATTTTATCAACAACAATACCGGCAACGCTTAAGAGAACAAGGTTTGATAAAAAAAGAAGTTTGGATTTTACCGGAAAATAGTGATGAGTTACTTGAAATTGAAAAAGTATTTCGCCAACCAGCTATAGCGAATAAATCTTTTTTTTGCCATGTGAAGGAAAACAATGAAATGAAAAATAGAGATATCTGGAAAATTAATGATCTTTACCAAGAATTAAAGCAAACTGACTTAGTCAAACAAGGTTTCGCTAGCGTTGAAATGATCGATGGTATCGATGCCTGTTTACATATCATTATGCATGAATATGGTGATTTACCACTTTTTTTAAGTGTTTCAAATCAACAAATAATGGTTGAAGCGCTCCTTTGGCCAGTTTCACTAATTAAAAATCCTTCATCATTTAATGAAGAGATTCTATGTGCTAGAAAACTATTTGCTTTATCAACTATAGCAATTGAAAAAACTGGCGATGGTGAAGTTAATTACATTATGTATGGTGCACTGAGTTCATCATCAACCTTAAACAATATTGTTTATGAGCTTGAAACTTTATCCGACAATGTGATCAAAGCGACTGAAGCTTATGAACATTTTTTCAATATTGAATAATTAAAGTAAAAATCCTAAAAGGAGTTAATTATGGTTATCTTCAAAAAATTGGTAACAGCATTACGCGGTGGAATAAATGAAGTTGGTGAATCAATCGTTGATTCTCAAGCATTACGCATATTAGACCAAGAAATCCGAGATGCTGATGAAGAATTAAAACAAGCAAAAGAATCATTGGCCAGTATCTTAGCAGAACAAAAATTAGCTGAAAAACAAGTTGCATCAACACAAGCTCAAATAACTGAATATGAAGCATATGCAATTAAAGCACTGGAAAATAACAATGAAGAATTAGCTTTGGAAGTCGCTGAAAAACTTTCAGTCCTTGAAAATCAACATGCTAATAATAAAAAACAGGCTGATTATTTTACCGATAGTGTTAAAAATTTGCGACAAACTATCTCACAATCTGAAATTAATATTCGCAATTTAAAGCAACAAGTTGATATCGTTAAAGCGACGGAAAGTGTCCAAAAAGCCCAATCCGCTGTCGCACATCGTTATGGTGGTTCAACAGCTAAATTACATACCGCCCTTGATTCATTAGACAGGATCAAAAAACGCCAAGAGAAAGCAGCTGCTACTTTTGAAGCAAAAAAAGAGTTAGCAGGAACTGAAAATGCTGATTCACTTGATAGCAAATTAGAAGCGGCAGGTATTAAAGTTGGTAATCAAAATGCGGCATCAATTTTAGCTAGATTAAAAGAAAAACAGACAAATTAAATTTTTCGCTTTTTGATATTTTTAAGTTAAAATATCAAAAAACAAGTATAAAATAATTAATTAGTTAAAATATTGTTGTCGAGATGAAGGGAATATAATGGAACTATTTTTGGGAATATTTTTTTCTTTTCCCGTGATTATCTTTAGTGCATTGTTAACAATCTGTATCTTATATTGGTTTGTTACCGCATTAGGATTATTAACTATTGACTGTCTGGATTTTGATATTAGTGTCACTGATACATGTAGTGATATGCCACCGGCTGGATTCGGTGGTTTATTAATGAAATATGGCTTCAATGAAGTACCAATGACACTCATTATTACATTAATATCTTTAATTGGCTGGTCAATTTGTTATTTCGCATTTCGTCTATTAATCCTACCTTTGTATGATCTTACCTTATTTTATTATTTAGCTGGCATAGTACTGTTAATTATCGCATTCATCTTAGCTGTCTACTTGACTGCCATTATTATTAAACCAATTCGTCCACTATTTAAAAAGATGTTGATTACCCATAATCATAAATCATTATTAGGACAAGTTATCGAAATTCGTTCAAGTACTGTAACCAAAACTAAGGGACAAGCTATCTGTGAAGATGGTGGTGCTGGTCTTATTTTGGAAGTAAGATGCGATGAATCTTATCAGTTTAATCGCGGTGATAAAGCTGTCATCCTCAACTATGATGAAAATACTAATTGTTATGAGATAATTAGCCTAAAAGATTTTAATGGACAATAAAAGTTAATTTGGAGAAGGAAAAAATATGTTTACAAACAATGATACTATAATATACTTTTTGGTAATTGTTGGAAGTTTATTCTTATTAATTGTTGGATTCTTCGTATTATTTAAAGCGTTTTATATAAAAGTTCCGCAAGGTACCGCGCTTATCGTTAATGACATGACGTCAAAACCTAAAGTCCATTTTACTGGAGCATTAGTTTATCCAATCATCTACAAAAAAGAGTTCATGAAAATTTCGTTGATCACTTTTGATGTAGAACGAAGAGGTAAAGATGGTTTAATTTGTCAAGATAACCTTCGTGCTGATATTTGTGTCGCTTTCTATTTGCGGGTTAATGAAACCACCGAAGATGTTCTTAAAGTTGCCAAATCAATCGGTGTTGATCGCGCATCAGATCAGAAAGCAGTTAGTACATTATTTAGTGCTAAATTTTCAGAAGCATTAAAAACCGTAGGAAAACAATTTGAACTGGCAAAACTATTTGAAGACCGCTTGAATTTCCGTGAACGTATCATTGATGTAATTGGCAAAGACCTTAACGGTTATGCCCTTGAAGATGTTGCTATCGATTATTTAGAACAAACTCCAATTAAATCGCTTGATCCGGATAATATTTTTGATGCCGAAGGTATCAACAAAATTACAGCCATCACTGCTGTCCATAAAGATGAAACTAATAAACGTGAACGTGACTTAGAGCTGGCGCTGAAAAAGAAAGATACGGAAACTATCGAAGCCAAACTTGAACTTGAACGACAACAAGCTGACGCTGAAGCTCGTCAAAAACGTGAAATTGAAACAATTCGAGCCAGAGAAGCCGCTGAAACATTGAAAGTCCAAGAAGAAGAACGTTTAAAAGCGGAACAAGCTAGAATTCAAACCCAACAAGAAATTGAAGTAAGAGAGGAAAATCGCTTACGTGAAGTTGAGGTTGCCCAAAACAATCGCCTAAGAGCAATCGCGATTGAAGAAGAACGGGTTACTCGTGCTCGTTCACTTGAAATCGTAGCTCGTGAACGTGAAGTAGAGCTACAACGAATTGAAAAAGACAAAGTGCTAGAAGAAGAAAAAAAACAGATAGCCAATGTTATTCGTGAACGTATAGCGGTTGAGAAAACAGTTGCCGTTGAAGAAGAACACATTAAAGAAGTACGTGAAGTTTCCAAAGCCGATCGAGAAAAACAGACTACGATTATTGTAGCAGAAGCTAGAGCAGAACAAGAGCTGGTTAAACAAGTAAAACAAGCTGAAGCAGATGAACAATCATCAAAACATCGTGCGGTTGAAATTAGCATTATGGCACAAGCTGAATTAGAAGCCGCGGCAAAACAAGCCGAAGCGAAAAAACAACTGGCTCAAGGTATCGAAGCCGAAGAAGCAGCAATTGGTCTGGCTGAAGCTAAAGTTCGTAAAGCAGCAGCTGAAGCTGAAGAAAAAGAAGGCTTAGTCAAAGCTAATATTACCGCTGAAACCTTATTAGCAGAAGCCAAAGGTAATCAAGAAATAGGTTTAGCAGAAGCCAAAGTAATTGAAGCTAAAGCTATTGCTATTGAAAAAGAAGGTTTAGTTAAAGCCAACATTACCGCTGAAACATTATTAGCAGAAGCAAGAGGTAATCAAGAAAAAGGTTTTGCAGAAGCCAAAGTAATTGAAGCCAAAGCCAATGCTATTGAAAAACAAGGTTTAACTGAAGCAAAAGTACTAGAAGAAAAACTTTCTGCTCAAGCTCGTGGTGAAGCATTAGTCATTCGTGAAAAATTAACTGCCGAAGCTAATGGGTTAGTTGAGAAGTTCCAAGCAATGGGTAACATGAATGAACAATCACAAAATCATGAAGAGTTCCGCTTAGCACTTGAAAAAGGCTTTGAACAAGCTATGGCTGCGATTGCTGCTAACAAAGAGATCGCTAGAGAACAAGCTGATGTTCTTGCTGCGGCATTCAGTAAGGCAAATATTGAAATTGTCGGTGGTAATGATAACTTCTTCAATAGCTTCTCGAAAGCTATCAGCGTTGGTAAAGCGATTGAAGGAACTGTTAACCAAAGTCCAGTACTGCAATCAGCATTACAATCAGTACTAGCTCGCTTATCGGGAAACAAAAAAATCAATTTAAAAGAGACGTTGCAAAACACTGATTTAAAAGCGTTAGCACAACAATTTTTGTCATCCGATAATGAGAATGAGTAAGTTACTATCTCAATAGTTATTTATTCAACGACCAATCGGTTTTAGGTAGGATTAAATGCCTACCTAAACGTTAAGTATTTGAGTATCATTTCAACGAGTAAAACATGTCAGAAATCCAAGACCAGCAACAAACATCAATTGATAAAGCCGTCGCGGAAGGCGGAGCTTATGAAATTCTTCGTAAACGTTTAACCTCTTTAGGACAAGAACTTAATCAAAAGACGGAAGCCCTTAATCAACAAAGGCTATCTGAGTTTGGTAAAAGTGACATGTCCATCATTAGTCGTATTCGAATTAGAACTGAAAATAATTGTGTCGCACGGGATATTGTTCGTTTTGGTGACTGGCTATTATTTGGTTATAACGTCTATTTAGGATTAAAAAAAGGAACCAAAATAGAGGATGTATTTTCCCTTTATCAATTAGTAGAACGTGATGGCTCTTATGAGGCTGATCCAGTTGATTTGTCTAATACATTCTTAAATATAGATCGATTTATCCAAGATTTTAATGAGCTGTATACTTATTATAAAAATGCTCAACTACTCCAGCTTGTTGAACGTGATGGAAAACTACTCGCTAGTTTTCAAATTGGTGAGCGAATCAGTGATATTCGAGTTTTTAGATGGTCCATATCAAGTGACAAAAAGACCATTGAGTATATCGATAATCGGGGTGAACGAGACATCGCATTACCACCCGCATATGATTTTGAATGGATCGAAACAACCCGTGAAAATATTGTTAATGGTCGATTTCCACATGTTAATGTTCTTGATACGGTATTTGTTGAAACCATCGGTGGCGACTTAACCATAAAATGTGAAAATAACACCAATGATGGTTTAGGTATTTATCGAGAGGAAGTTGTTGATCAGAATCAATCAATTAATGACGCGAAAATAGAATATGCTAAAGTGGGATCATTAATCTTATTAAAAGTCCTACCTTACCGAGAAGAAAATTGGCGTTATCTTGTATATAACACCTTAACTCAACAAGTCCATCGTATAGACTTTATTGGACAGGCATGTATTCAACTTCCTGAAGATCATGGGATTATATTTCCTGGTGGATATTACTTACAAAATGGTGATTATAAAACTTTTGACCATTCGATGTCAGGCATGCGTTTTCGACGTATTCGCCGTTCACCAAATGGTGAGGATGTGTTATATATTTTCTATGATCCAACTAACGGTCGATTAGCATTATTTAATTATAATATGATCGAACGAAAACTGGATAATCCGATATTAGGACATGGATATGCGGTTTTTGAAGATGGTCGAATGGTGGTCTTTGAAGGTGAAAATGATGAACCAACTCGGGTACATCCAATGCAGATTTGGCAAACACCTTTTTATAGTGATGAATTTGCCGCACAACAACCAACTAATAACAGCTTCCTTGGCAAAATAGGTAATGCCGAACTGGTTCGCGGCATTTCAGATCTTTACTTTATTTCGCGTGAAATCGATAACCAAACCGTCTCTTCACAGCTATATAGCAAACTTAGTGAGGATACCAAGAGACTTTTCGATAACTATTTTTGGCTCAATGACGATAAACATTTAGCCTTCTCCCCTATTCTGCGTAATATTACCCAAACGAGTGAACTGGTTATTGATGAATATGAAAAAGTCGAAAGTATTCGTCGTCAATCAGAAAGCGCGATGCGTGAGGCTCTCTCTAATCAGCAAGATTTATTAAGCAAACTTTATCCGGATAGTTGGCACGAAACCCAAGAATTTGTTGATGCATTAAATGCCATAAAAATGCAACTTGGCAGTTTAGTCACGTTAAGAACTTATCGTTACATCGATTTAAATCAAATCGATAAAATGGAAAATGAACTAAAAACCAGACAGAGTGAGGTTTCATTAGCCACTGCTGAATTTTTAGGAAGTGATAAAGCGCTTGAACCATTCAATGTTAAAATTGACAATATCGAGCAGCAGCTTAGCAAAGCAGATACGGTAGCGAAATTACTCAATTCGGTAGAAATTACAGAAACCATGTCTGCTGATTTGGATATGCTTTCACAATTAATCGCAACCCTAAAATTTGATGATGTTACTTTACAAACCAGAATCATCGAATCCATTGCCGAAGTCTATGCAAAACTCAACCAAACAAAGGCTAAGATCCAACAAAAACGAAAAAATTTAGCCAATGTTGAAATGGTTGCACAATTTGGCGCCCAATTTAAATTATTTGGTCAAAGCATTGCCAATGCCCTAAGTATGGCAACCACGCCAGAAAAATGTGATGATGAGCTATCTCGTCTTTTACTACAACTAGAAGAGCTTGAGAACCAATTTAGTGAAAGTGAGGAATTTCTTAATGATATTCTAACTAAACGTGAAGAAATCCTAGAATCATTCGAAACACATAAACAAGCGTTATTAGAGGATAGAACCAGACGGACGGATGCCCTACTAACCGCTGCACAACGTATTTTAGACAGCATCCCAAGAAGAACCGCTAAATTTGCCGATCAAAATGAACTTAACGCTTTCTTTGTTGCTGACCCATTGGCGCAAAAAATCCGTGAAATTGTCGAAAAATTAAGAGCACTTTTTGATAATGTTAAAGCCGATGATATTGAGTCCAAATTTAAAAGTGCCCAAGATCAAGCCATACGATCCTTACGAGATAAATCGGAAATATTTGAATCTGGTGGAAATGTCATTAAACTAGGTCCACGGCATAAATTTAGTGTTAATACCCAAGAGCTTGATTTAACCATAGTGCCTAAAGATCAGCATCTGTTTATGCAATTAACTGGGACTGAGTTTCAAGAAAAAATAATCAATGAGCAATTAGAAGCCTATAAGCCATTTTGGACGATTTCATTAGAATCAGAATCACCATCGGTATACCGTGCAGAGTATCTCGCCTATTCGATCATTACTGCTGCTTTACAAAAAGAGAGTGGATTAACTTATGTCGATTTAGCTAACCAGTTAAATCAACCTGAAACGCTTAATAAAACAGTGCGTGATTTTGCCACAATGCGCTATCGTGAAGGTTATGAAAAAGGGATTCATGACCACGATGCGGCTAAAATTCTAACAAAATTGATTCCTCTTGGCGAAGCGGCTGGTTTACTGCGCTATAACCCGTTAGCACGAAGCTTAGCCATTATTTATTGGCACTATAACCAAAAAAATGATATTGCCAAATTCTGGCCAGAACGTGCGAAAACTTGTATGGATATCCGAAAGTTATTCAGTCATGATGAAGGAATAATTAATCTTCAAGCGGAAATCTCTCAACAATTGACAGAATTTTTCAATGATAATCCAATTGCTCATCAGCCATTCCATATTAAACAAGCGTCTGAATATCTTTGCTATGTATTAGCTCAAACGCCACAACAATTTATTTTCAGTAAATATAGCAAACAATTATTTGATGGATTAAAAAATCAACTTGAACAATCGCATATGTGGGGTGATTTCAATCAATCACAAAATAATCTTAATGAAAGATTAGCAGAACGTTGGAATCTAATCGAAAGTTGGCTTAAAGGGCTTTGCACATTACCTCTGTATAGCAAACTAAACAATTATATTGCTGAAGCTGTAATTTTAAATATCTTGGATAAAGCAGATAGCCTAACAATCAGTGAGGTTGAACTTGAAGTATCGATTACCGATCTACTCGGTGAACACCCAACCATTAATCAAGGCGTGTTAAATATTAATTTAGATGACTTCTTTAGCCGTATGCGTTATCAATATAAAGTGGTTATCCCACAATTCCAACACTACCAAAGTTTACGTCAAGAAATATTAGTAAACCAACGTGAAGCACTCCATCTTGATGAATTCAAGGCTAAACCACTTAGCTCATTTGTTCGTAATAAACTGATAAATCAAGTTTATTTACCAATCATTGGCGACAATCTAGCCAAACAAATGGGTACCGTCGGAGAAACGCGTCGTAGTGATTTAATGGGATTATTACTCCTCATTTCACCACCTGGCTATGGTAAAACCACATTAATGGAATATGTTGCTAATCGTTTAGGTTTAATTTTTATGAAAATTAACGGGCCGGCATTAGGTCACAGTGTATTGTCGTTTGATCCTGAACAAGCACCAAATGCAACCGCTCGTCAGGAGTTAGAAAAACTCAATTTAGCACTGGAAATGAGCAATAACGTTATGCTCTACATTGATGATATTCAACATACCAATCCAGAATTTTTACAGAAGTTTATCTCATTATGTGATGGTTCTCGCCGTATCGAAGGGGTTTGGAAAGGTAAAACCAAAACCTATGATCTGAGAGGTAAAAAATTCTGTGTAATAATGGCTGGTAACCCTTACACAGAATCTGGCGAAGTATTCAAAATACCTGACATGCTAGCCAACCGAGCTGATATCTATAATTTAGGTGAAGTACTCGGCGGTATGGATGAAGTATTTGCAACCAGTTATATTGAAAATTGCTTAACCTCTAATGCAACATTATCACCATTAGCCTTACGCGATTTAAATGATCTCTATCAGTTTATTGACCATGCACAAGGCAAACCACTTAATACCAATGAGATGAGTTATAGCTATAGCCAAGCAGAAATTAGTGAAATTGTCGCCGTAATACGTCATTTATTAAAAATTCGTGAAGTGGTATTTAAAGTTAATCAGCAATATATTGCAAGCGCGGCTCAATCAGACAAATATCGAACTGAACCTGCGTTTAAACTGCAAGGAAGTTATCGAAATATGAATAAACTTGCTGAAAAAGTGTCATCCGTCATGAATGATGCAGAGCTCAATCAAATTATTGATGATCACTACCTCGGTGAGGCACAACTACTCACCAATGGCGCAGAAGAGAACTTACTGAAACTGGCTGAAATTCGTGGAGTAATGACGGAAGATGAGACTAATCGCTGGCAACAAATAAAAAGTGACTTTATGCGCAATAAAAGTTTAGGTGGCGATGATGCGAATACCGGCTCACAAATTGTCACCCAACTTGCCGATTTAGTGCAAAGTGTGCAAGCGTTGAAATTACAGTAGAGGGCGATTAATCAGTGTCTTTATATAGGTTATAAATATAATTTTAGGCTTGATTTTTAATGTTTTTACTCACTATGTTGAGGAAATTGCTAGAAGATAAGCCTCAAAACCTTTATTAAACCTCGACAGTTGATAAGAGTTGAGCACAAACACTACAGTTACAATATTGTGTAACAATTAAAAACAGTTACACAATTGTAAATTTAAGCCTTTGTGCTTACTACTATCATCCTAAATCGGTAGTCTATTTATCTAAATTTAATCAAAAATAGAACTGGTTTATTGAATAAAAAGTTAACATTTGAAATATTGGTTTGGAGAAAATAATTAATGATTTTTAATCTTGTAGATATTAACTGTTCCTCGTTTTCTCATGATTATTTCTGCTACTAATACCATCTTTTGCAAAAGCGCCATATCAAATTCCTTTCCATTTTCAAAATAGATTCTAGCTAGACCTGATATGTAATTTTTTATCGTATCATCATTTTTTAAATTATTAATTTGAAGAGTATAATTGTTAACAAAATCATCAAATATATGCTTTTCATCATAATTTATTTTATCAATTTCTTTTTGAGACAGATTCTTTAATACATCTAATCCATATCCATCAGTGGCTAATGGCTGTTCATTCAAATATTTTCTTTGAAATTCTGCAAATCTCAGCAAAATTTCATTAATACTTTCTATTAAATTATCCATAAATTTTGAAATTATCTTGATGCTATTAGATTACCTATATCTTTGCACTAATAATTAGTGCAATTGATATGATAAAAGTTTTCGAACTACAGCAACTTTTAATAATATTCCTGTCTTATTCTTTGTTAACCGAGCTACTTTGCAACGGTTATTATAGTTTTTTACTACTTTTATTACCGTTATTCAATGCTTAGTATTGGCAGATCTCGTACCAATTAGATCTATTCTTCTACCAAAGCATCCTAATTAAAATCTATCATTTTGAATTTTCGATAATAAAATAAATATTATTTTTATTACATAATTTTTCTAACAATCCTACTCACTCATTCCTGAGAATGAAATGGGTTCTTAGCAAAGCTGGATATTTAACGAAAAACTTCAATTTTGCATTTCATCATCGCTATCAAGATATTCTTTAATGATACTTTTTATATTATTGAAATACGTGTAGTTGCTAAGACATTCATTAGATATTACTCTGACTAAATTATCTAAATCCTTAAATTTTAGTACTTCTCTATCATTATAAATTTTTTATTTAGCGTTTATATAATGTTACTTTTTCTATTTATCAGTACTGATATAACTTATATTTTATCAGTATTGATTATCATCATAGACATATACTTTTATAACCTTTACATCAAAAGTTGAAATCTTTTTATGATTATTATTAATATCATCAATTATTGAATTCTCAATATTGTTGCAATTCCACCTAGTTAGTGCCTATTAAACGCTACCATTGTAATTTTAATTGCATGTCATTAAATTGAAACTCTATTTTCCTAACTATACAGTCTATCCTAGTTTAGATTTAAATATCAAAGTATTGCTTTATATGCAAAAACACATTGTTTTGCCAAAGATAACCATAAATGTTATTACTATAAATCTTATTACTACAAATATTTACACGTTTTTATTCCTGGCGATAATCTTGAACTTATCACTAAGCTGAACACCTAAATAGTTTAGTCAATTTAATCAAGTTAGTTTTTATTTTATTATTTCAATTATTCCCAAAAATAAAATTACGTATCTACCAGAATTCAGTTCTGAAACCGCAAAACAAAATAATAACCACCTGTTTTTTATACTTTTAAAAGTAAAACACGGCGAGAAATCCATATTTTTGACATAATAACATTTGAATTCATCAGGATTGTTATATTTAGGCGTTTTAGATTTCAATTTTAATTGGTCTACTATTTGATTATAAAACAATTTTTTATCTTCTATATTGATCAAATTTCTTCTTATCAAAATAGATTGGCTAAATAATGAAAATGTTGAAAGGTAATTATTGGCAAAATCGGAAAAAATAATTTCAATTTGCTCATTATCTATATCATAGATAAAAGTCTGTTTATACAATAACTCTAATGTCCCATCAAATAATGTTTCATATTTGATATATTTTTTATTCTGTATTCTTTTTATCTGCATTGTATACGATTTAAACACCCATCTTCACTATGTAAATATCCGATTGTTAGTACATAAATCAACGAGAAAATTATGCCATTTTGTCTGCAATATAAGCCCTAATAAGGGATACCTTTAATACTCTCTAGCCATTTTTGATAGTATTGATGTAATTCCATAACAGTTATAATTTTATCTGAACTCTCTTCAGGCGAAAAAATATTAATTTTTATAGGATTTTTTGATAATCTTTCACCTAAATCTAATTTGACAGTATAAAGTGAATAATTAGCTCTAGGTATCATAAAATATCCATATGAACAGCCTTTTATAAGCATTTTTATGCTATTTTTTTCAACTTTAGTACACAAACCATAAAAAGCATTACTCAGCCTATCTGAACTATTCACAAAAATATTACCAAGTTCATCCATATATTTCATAAAATAAATTGTATAAGTACCTGTAAATTTATATTTTTTATTAAAAATCAGATCATATATTTCGGGATCATCAGTTTTTTGTGTCCATAAACTGATTGTGGCTTTTATGCTTTGATTTTTGGAATCTAAACAAGCTAAATTAAAGCTTTGACAATTTTCTTTATTGTTCATTATTTTTATATTACTCGTTGTTTTTTCGATTCATAACTACAAATTTTGTTATCAGGATAAGAACTATAACCCTTTAAAATTTTATTTAGATCAAATCGTTTACTATCATCAATTTCAATTTTTTAAAGGAAATCTTTTCTTGCATAATAATTGGTTATAAATTCCAATTCATATTCTAAACAATAACGATATATTAAGCACACAGAATCGAAAATACTTTATCGGCAATTTTAACTCATACTGCAATGTCGACACTTCTTCATACAACAAAGTTGAAGGATAACGTTTTGTTAAATGCCGTCGCATCAAAAAACTAGTGAGGAATGCAGCGGATTGTTGTAGTACCAATATGCATAAGCAGAAAAACCTTGTCTGGATTCATTGTTTTAGTTCATTGGTTTAGTTCATTGGTATCGGTGAATACCTTATTTTTGACAAATTAAGTTGTAATTGTCTTAAATGTCACTTTAGTAACAACATTATCGTAAGGACATGCTTTGTGGCTGAATGAGCAAGTGATAGCCAATAACTCAAATCAACTATCAATTAATTATCAAACCCTTTTCCTCGGCCAAAATGACATAGTACGATTGAGGATAATGGTGCTTTAATTGGGCTTAGCTGGCTCAACAAGTTCGGCTATTTTATGTTGCCCGACACTGAATCCGACTATTTTTCATGTCGAGAGTTTTAGTAATACACAATGATAATGATCTCATACTTATTTGTTAAATTTTTTTGTGTAATGCGTTACCTTGCTCGGCCGCTTTTGTATACTAATAAAACGCCTTTTGCTTATCTTGCTCTGTGCCCTCACCATCATCATACATATAGTCTAAAAAAAATTGGGCTTCAGCATTACCTTGCTCAGCATCTTTCTTACAGGGAGTAAAGGCTTTTTTGTAATTTTCCTTGTACCAATATTCACTGCATTGATTTGCATACCCGGCAAAAGAAAATAAGAGTGATAATATGACTAATAATCCTTTTTTCATGATTTTCCTTTTATTATATTTATATTAATAACGAAAACTTACTTACGCTTTTTAAGTGTTATTTTAGGAATTAACTATCAATGTATTTATAAAATTTATACAAAATTATTAATAGGATTTTTTATAAAAAATCTAAGAAAACTATAACGAGTTTTTCATAAAAAATCATTGATAGAATGGCTATTTTGAGCCAAATTAAAAATGCATCAACGCATGATTGTTCTGTGGAAAAAAAGAAAAAGCACTCATTGAGTGCTTTTTTGTGAAAAATGGTGATTTAAAGCGTTTTTTTAAATAATTTAATTATTCTGTTAGTTGCTCTAATTTATTACAAGCCTTTCCAAGATGCCCTTCACAAGCTAGTTGGTAATACTTTTTCGCTAAAGATTTATCTTGCTCAATACCATCACCTTTATCATACATACGCGCTAAACGATATTGTGCTTCAGCATCACCTTGTTCTGCTACTTTTGTATACCAATAGGCAGCTTTAACTTTATCCTGCGCTGTGCCTTCACCTTCATAATAGATAATCGCTAAATTATATTCAGCGTCAGCATTACCTTGCTCTGCCGATTTTGTATACCAATAAAGCGCCTTTTGCTTATTTTGCGCTGTACCATCACCGAAATAATACATATTCCCTAAATTTTTTTGTGCAATGGGGGAACCTTGCTCCGCCGCTTTTGTAAACCAATATAACGCCTTTTGCTTATCTTGCTCTATGCCATCACCCTTATAATACATATTCCCTAAATTGTTTTGCGCCGCAAACTGGCCTTGCTCCGCGGCTTTTGTATACCAATAAAACGCCTTTTGTTTATCCTGCTCTATGCCGTTTCCTTCATCGTAAATAAGCGCTAAGTTATATTGGGATTCAGCATCATCTTGTTCTGCTGCTTTTGTATACCAATATACCGCCTTTTGCTTATCTTGCTCGGTACCATCACCATGACTATACATAAACGCTAAATTTTTTTGTGCTTTGGCGTAACCTTGCTCTGCCGATTTCGTATACCAATAAAACGCCTTTTGTTTATCTTGTTCTGTGTCATCACCTTCATCATACATATACGCTAAATTAAATTGGACTTCAGCATTGCCTTGTTCTGCTGCTTTTGTATACCAATATACTGCTTTTTGTTTATCTTGTTCTATACCATCGCCTTTACTATATATAACCGCTAAATTATTTTGTGCGCTAAATTCACCTTGTTCTGCTGCTTTTGTATACCAATATACTGCCTTTTGTTTATCTTGCTCTATGCCTTCACCGTCACTATACATAAGCGCTAAATTATATTGGCCGTGAGTATTACCTTGTTCTGCTGCTTTTGTATACCAATAAAACGCTTTTTGTTTATCTTGCTCGGTGCCTTCACCGTAATAATACTTATTCGCTAAGATGTTTTGAGCGATGGAGTTACCTTGTTCCGCTACTTTTGTATACCAATATAATGCCTTTTGTTTATCTTGTTCCAAGCCATCACCTTTATCATAAATGACCGCTAAATTATATTGGGCGTCAGCATTGCCTTGTTCTGCTGCTTTTGTATACCAATATACCGCCTTTTGCTTATTTAGTTCGATGTCATCACCTTCATCATACATATATGCTAAAAAAAATTGGGCTTCAGCATTACCTTGCTCAGCTTCTTCTTTACAGGAAGTAAAAGCTTCTTCACTACTTCCCATAAGCCAATATATTTTACATTGATTTGCATAAACAATAGAAGAAAGTAAGAGTGATAATATGATTAATAATCCTTTTTTCATAATTTTCCTTTTATTATATTTATATTAACAACGAAAACTTACTTATGCTTTTTAACTGATTTTTAGGGATATTAACTACCAATGTATTTAGAAAATTTATACAAAATTATTATTAAGATTTTTATAAAAAATCTAAGAAAACTATAACGAGTTTTTCATAAAAAATCATTAATAGAATGGCTATTTTGAGCCAAATTAAAAATGCATCAACGCATTATTGTTCTGTGGGAAAAAAAGAAAAAGCACTCATTGAGTGCTTTTTGTGAAAAATGGTGATTTAAAGCGTTTTTTTAAACAATTTAATTATTCTGTTAGTTGCTTTAATTTACTACAAGCCTCTTGAGAATCTCCATCGCAGGCTTGTTGATAATAGCTTTGTGCTAAGGTTCTATTTTGCTCAACACCATCACCTTTATCATACAAAAGCGCTAAATTGTATTGGGCTTCAGCATCACCTTGTTCCGCCGCTTTTGTATACCAATATACCGCCTTTTGCTTATCTTGCTCTATGCCATCACCTTTATCATACATAACCGCTAATTCATATTGTACCCCAACATTACCTTGTTCCGCTACTTTTGTATACCAATATACAGCTTTTTGTTTATCTTGTTCTAAGCCATCACCTTTATCATACTTAACTGCTAATTCATATTGGGCGAAATCAAAA
>NZ_QGLR01000012.1:0-323077 GCF_003202655.1 Gilliamella apicola
AACGAGTTTTTCATAAAAAATCATTAATAGAATGGCTATTTTGAGCCAAATTAAAAATGCATCAAGGCATTATTGTTCTGTGGGAAAAAAAGAAAAAGCACTCATTGAGTGCTTTTTTGTGAAAAATGGTGATTTAAAGCGTTTTTTTAAATAATTTAATTATTCTGTTAGTTGCTTTAATTTGCTACAAGCCTCTTGAGAATCTCCATCGCAGGCTTGTTGGTAATAGTTTTGTGCTAAGGTTCTATTTTGCTCAACACCATCACCTTTATCATACAAAAGCGCTAAATTGTATTGGGCTTCAGATAATCCTTGTTCTGCTGCTTTTGTATACCAATATACTGCCTTTTGCTTATCTTTCTCTATGCCATCTCCTTCATCATACATAATCGCTAAATTATATTGGGCTTCAGATAATCCTTGTTTTGCTGCTTTTGTATACCAATATACTGCCTTTTGGTTATCTTGTTCTATACCATCACCGTTATAATACAGATCTCCTAAATTGTTTTGTGCAATGGAGTTACCTTGCTTCGCCGATTTTTTATACCAATAAAGCGCCTTTTGCTTATCTTGCTTTATACCATCACCTTCATCATACATAACAGCTAAATTATTTTGGCCATCAGCATCACCCTGCTCCGCCGCTTTTGTATACCAATAAATCGCCTTTTGCTTATCTTGCTTTATGCCTTCACCATTATCATACATAAAGCCTAAATTATTTTGGGCGCTAGCATCACCTTGTTTTGCTGCCTTTGTATACCAATAAAACGCCTTTTGGTAATCTTGCTCTATACCATCACCTTGATCATACATAAGAGCTAAATTATATTGGGCATCAGAATCACCCTGCTCCGCCGCTTTTGTATACCAATATACAGCTTTTTGTTTATCTTTCTCTATGCCATCTCCTTCATCAAACGTAACCGCTAAATTATATTGGGCTTTAGTATTACCTTGTTCTGATGCTTTTGTATACCAATAAAACGCCTTTTGTTTATCTTGCTCAACACCATCACCTTTATCATACATACTTGCTAAAAAATATTGGGCTTCAGCATTACCTTGCTCTGCTTCTTCTTTACAGGAGGTAAAGGCTTTTTCATAATTTTCCTTATACCAATATTCACTGCATTGATTTGCATACACGGCAAAAGAAAATAAGAGTGATAATATGACTAATAATCCTTTTTTCATGATTTTCCTTATACTATATTTATATAACAACGAAAACTTACTTATACATTTTTAAATGTTAGTTTAGGGATATTAACTACCAATGTATTTAGAAAATTTATACAAATTTATTAATAGAATTTTTATAAAAAAATCCGAGGAAACTATAACGAGTTTTTCAGAAAAAATCATTAATTGAATGGCTTTTTTGATCCAAATTAAAAATACATCAAGGCATTTTTGTTCTTGGGGAGAGAACAGAACAAGCACTCGTTGAGTGCTTGTTGTGAAAAATAGTGATTTAAGGTGTTTTTTGGAATAATTTAATTATTCTGTTAGTTGCTTTAATTTACTACAAGCATTTTTATGATACCATTCACAAGCTTGTTGGTAATACTTTTTCGCTAAGGATCTATTTTGCTCAATACCATTACCTTTATCATACATAACGGCTAAATTATATTGGGCGTTAACATCACCTTGTTCTGCTGCTTTTGTATACCAATATAACGCCTTTTGCTTATCTTGCTCTATGCCTTCACCTCTATCATAAGTGACCGCTAAATTATATTTGGCTTCAGCATCACCTTGTTCTGCTATTTTTGTATACCAATATAACGCTTTTTGCTCATCTTGCTCAGTGCCATTACCGAAATAATACATGTTCCCTAAATTTTTTTGTGCATTGGCATTACCTTGCTCCGCCGATTTTTTATACCAATAAAACGCTTTTTGTTTATCTTGGTCTATGCCTTCGCCTTCATCATACATATATGCTAAAAAATATTGGGCCTCAGCATTACCTTGCTCTGCTTCTACTTTACAGGGAGTAAAAGCTTTTTCAAAATTTTCAAAATCCTCCTTATACCAATACTCATTGCATTGATTTTCTTTTATTTTCTTTAATCTATTACAAGCCTCTTGTGAATACCCTTCACAAGCTAGTTGGTAATACTTTTTAGCTAAAGGTTTATCTTGCTCAACGCCATTACCATAATCATATTTAACCGCTAAATTATATTGAGCATCAGCATTACCTTTTTCTGCCGATTCTTTATACCAATATACCGCCCGCTTTTTATTTTGCTCTATGCCATCACCTTTATCATACATAAGTCCTAAATTGTTTTGTGCAATGAGGTTACCTTTATACGCTGCTTTTTTATACCAATAATACGCCTTTTGTTTATCTTGCTCTACGCCATCGCCGTCACTATACATAAGCGCTAAATTATATTGGGCGTCAGCATTACCTTGCTCTGCCGATTTTGTATACCAATAAAACGCCTTTTGCTTATCTTGCTCTATGCCATCACCTTTAAAATACATATCGGCTAAATTGTATCTCGCGCGGTAGACGCCTTGCTCGGCTGCTTTTGTATACCAATATAACGTTTTTTGTTTATCTTGCTCTACGCCATCGCCGTCATTATACATAAGCGCTAAATGATATTGGGCGTCAGCATTATCTTGCTCAGCTGATTTTGTAAACCAATAAAACGCCTTTTGCTTATCTTGCTCTATGCCATCACCTTTATAATACATATTGGCTAAATTGTATTTCGCGAGGTAATCACCCTGCTCCGCTGCTTTTGTATACCAATAAAACGCCTTTTGCTTATCTTGTTCTAAGCCATCACCGCTATAATACATATACGCTAAATAATATTGGGCATCAGTATTACCTTGCTCTGCCGCTTTTGTAGACCAATATGCAGCCTCTTGTTCATCTACTTCTTCACCTTCACCGTTATAATACATATACACTAAATAATATTGGGCTTCGGCGTTACCTTGCTCTGCCGCTTTTGTAGACCAATATACAGCCTCTTGTTCATCTTTTTCTACACCTTCACCGTTATAATACATATACGCTAAATAATATTGGGCTTCAGCATTACCTTGCTCTGCTTCTTCTTTACAGGAGGTAAAGGCTTTTTCATAGTTTTCCTTATGCCAATATTCATTGCATTGATTTGCATACCCTGCAAAAGAAAATAAGAGTGATAAGATGACTAAAAATCCTTTTTTCATGATTTTCCTTATATTATATTTATATTAACAACAAAAACTTACTTATACTTTTTAACTGTTTTTTAGGGATATTAACTATCAATGTATTTATAATAATTTATGCAGAATTATTATTAGGATTTTTATAAAAAATCTAAGAAAACTATAACGAGTTTTTCAGAAAAAATCATTAATAGAATGGCTATTTGGATCCAAATTGAAAACGCATCAACGCATTTTTGATCTTGGTGAGAGAACAGAACAAGCACTCGTTGAGTGCTTGCTGTGAAAAATGGTGATTTAAGGTGTTTTTGGGAATAATTTAATTATTCTGTTAGTTGCTTTAATTTACTACAAGCATTTTTATGAGACCATTCACAAGCTAGTTGGTAATACTTTTTCGCTAAAGATTTATTTTGCTCAATACCATTACCTTTATCATACATAACCGCTAAATTATATTGGGCTTCAGCATCACCTTGTTCCGCCGCTTTTGTAAACCAATATAACGCCTTTTGCTTATCTTGTTCTATGCCATCACCATTATCATACATAACGGCTAAATTGTTTTGCGCCCTAAGCCCACCTTGTTCTGCCGATTTTGTATACCAATAAAACGCCTTTTGTTTATCTTGCTCTATACCATCACCTTTATCATACATAACCGCTAAACTATATTGTACCCCAACATTACCTTGTTCCGCTAATTTTGTATACCAATATACAGCTTTTTGTTTATCTTGTTCTAAGCCATCACCTTTATCATACTTAACCGCTAATTCATATTGGGCGACACTCAAATCTTGCTCTGCCGCTTTTGTATACCAATATATTGCTTTTTGCTTATCTTGTTCTATTCCATCTCCTTCATCATACATAATCGCTAAACTATACTGGGCATAAGGATTATCTTGTTTTGCTGATTTAGTATAAAAATAAAACGCCTTTTGTTTATCCTGCTTTGTACCAAAACCTTCATCATACATAAACGCTAAATGATATTGGCCTTGAGCATCACCTTGCTCTGCATCTTCTTTACAGTAGGTAAAGGCTTTTTCATAATTGTTCTCATACCAATATTTACTGCATTGATTTGCATACCCAGCAAAAGAAAATAAGAGTGATAATATGACTAATAATCCTTTTTTCATAATTCTTCCTTATATTATATTTTTATTAACAACAAAAAGTTACTTATACTTTTTAACTGATTTTTAGGGATATTAACTACCAATGTATTTATAAAATTTATACAAAATTATTATTAGGATTTTTATAAAAAATCCAAGTAAACTATAACGAGTTTTTCACAAAAAATCATTAATAGAATGGCTATTTTGAGCCAAATTAAAAATACATCAACGCTTTTTAGATCCTGGGGAGAGAACAGAACAAGCACTCGTTGAGTGCTTGCTGTGAAAAATGGTGATTTAAGGTGTTTTTTTGAAATAATTTAATTATTCTGTTAGTTGCTTTAATTTACTACAAGCCTCTTGAGAATCTCCATCGCAGGCTTGTTGGTAATACTTTTTCGCTAAGGATCTATTTTGCTCTATACCATCACCTTTATCATGCATAACCGCTAAACGATATTGTGCTTCAGCATTACCTTGCCCGCCGCTTTTGTATACCAATATGCAGCTTTAATTTTATCCTTCAGTGTACCTTCACCTTCATAATACATAAACGCTAAATTATATTGGGCGATAGCAATATCTTGCTCTGCCGCTTTTGTAAACCAATATAACGCCTTTTGGTTATCTAGCTCTGTGCCTTCTCCTAAATAATACATAACCGCTAAATTATATTGGGCTTCAGCACCACCTTGTTCCGCCGCTTTTGTAAACCAATATAACGCCTTTTGCTTATCTTGTTCTATACCTTCTCCTTCACCATACATAGTTCCTAAATTGTTTTGGGCCTCAGCAAATCCTTGTTCTGCCGATTTTGTATACCAATAAAACGCCTTTTGTTTATCCTGCTCTGTACCTCTTTCTTTATAATACATAACCGCTAAATTATGTTGTGCCTTAGCCAATCCTTGCTCTGCGGCTTTTGTATACAAATAAAACGCTTTTTGCTTATCTTGTTCTATTCCATCTCCTTCATCATACATATACGCTAAATTATGTTGTGCTTCAGCAAATCCTTGCTCTGCGGCTTTTGTATACCAATAAAACGCCTTTTGGTTATCTAGCTCTGTGCCTTCTCCTAAATAATACATAACCGCTAAATTATGTTGTGCGTCAGCAAATCCTTGTTCTGCCGATTTTGTATACCAATAAAACGTCTTTTGTTTATCCTGCTCTATACCTGCTCCTTTATAATACATAATCGCTAAATTGTATTGGGCGTTAGCAAATCCTTGTTCTGCCGATTTTGTAAACCAATAAAACGCCTTTTGGTTATCCTGCTCTATACGTGTTCCTTCATAATACATAATCGCTAAAGTATATTGAGCATTCGCTAATCCTTGTTCTGCGGCTTTTGTATACCAATAAAACGCTTTTTGTTTATCCTGCTTTGTACCATAACCTTCATCATACATATACGCTAAATAATATTGGGCTTCAGCATTACCTTGTTCAGCCACTTTTTTACAGGGAGTAAAGGCTTTTTTATAATTTTCCTTATGCCAATATTTACTGCATTGATTTGCATACCCAGCAAAAGAAAATAAGAGTGATAATATGACTAATAATCCTTTTTTCATATTTTTTCCTTATATTATATTTATATTAACAACGAAAACTTACTTATGCTTTTTAACTGTTTTTTAGGGATATTAACTATCAATGTATTTAGAAAATTTATACAAAATTATTAATAGGATTTTTAGAAAAATCCAAGAAAACTATAACGAGTTTTTCACAAAAAATCATTAATAGAATGGCTATTTTGATTAAGATTAAAAATACATTAACTCATTTTTATCTTGGGGAAAAAACAGAACAAGCACTCGTTGAGTGCTTGTTGTGAAAAATGGTGATTTAAGGTGTTTTTTGGAATAATTTAATTATTCTGTTAGTTGCTTAAATTTACTACAAACATTTCATGATTCCCTTCATAAGCTAGTTGGTAATACTTTTTAGCTAAAGATTTATTTTGCTTAACACCATCTCCTTTATCATACATAACCGCTAAATTGTATTGGGCGTCAGAATCACCCTGCTCCGCCGCTTTTGTAAACCAATATACCGCCTTTTGTTTATCTTGTTCTACGCCATTACCTTCATAATACATAAACGCTAAATTATATTGGGCGATAGCAATATCTTGCTCTGCCGCTTTTGTAAACCAATAAAACGCCTTTTGCTTATCTTGTTCTATGCCGTGACCTTTATCATACATAACCCCTAAATTAGATTGTGCATAGGGGTAACCTTGCTCCGCAGCTTTTGTACACCAATATACTGCCTTAACTTTATCTTGTTCTGTATCATCACCTTTACCATATATAATCGCTAAATTATATTGGGCCATAGCAATATCTTGTTCTGCCGCTTTTGTAAACCAATATATTGCTTTATCTTTATCTTGCGCTGTGCCTTCACCTTGATAATACATTATTGCTAAATTATATTGCGCCTTAGATACTCCTTGTTTTGCTGCTTTTGAAAACCAATAAAACGCTTTTTGTTTATCTTGCTCTATGCCATCACCTTCATCATACATAATCCCTAAATTATATTGAGTTTCAGCATAACCCTGCTCCGCGGCTTTTGAAAACCAATAAAACGCTTTTTGCTTATCTTGCTCTATGCCATCACCTTTATTATACATAACCCCTAAATTGTGTTGTGCTTCTGAATCACCTTGTTCTGCTTTTTCCTTAAAAGAAGTAAAAGCTTTTTCGTAATTTTCCTTATGCAAATATTTGCTGCGTTTATTTGCATTCCCGGCAAAAGGAAATAAGCGTGATAATATGTTTAATAATGACTTTTTCATGATTCTCCTTATGTTATATTAATATTAACAACGAAAACTTACTTATAATTTTTAAATGTTAGTTTAGGGATATTAACTATCGATGCATTTATAAAATTTATACAGAATTATTAATAGGATTGTTATAAAACAATCCAAGGAAACTATAACGAGTTTTTCAGAAAAAATCATTAATAGAATAGATATTTTGATTAAGATTAAAAATACATTAACTCATTTTTATCTTGGGGAGAGAACAGAACAAGCACTCGTTGAGTGCTTGTTGTGAAAAATGGTGATTTAAGGTGTTTTTTTGAAATAATTTAATTATTCTGTTAGTTGCTTTAATTTACTACAAGCCTTTTGATAATCTCCATCGCAGGCTTGTTGGTAATACTTTTTCGCTAAGGATCTATTTTGCTCAATACCATCACCTTTATCATGCATAACCGCTAAACGATATTGTGCTTGAGCATCACCTTGTTCCGCCGCTTTTGTATACCAATATGCAGCTTTAATTTTATCCCTCTGTGTACCTTCACCTTCATAATACATAAACGCTAAATTGTATTGGGCATCAGCAAATCCTTGTTCTGCCGATTTTGTATACCAATAAAACGCCTTTTGGTTATCTAGCTCTGTGCCTTCTCCTAAATAATACATAATCGCTAAATTGTATTGTGCCTCAGCTAATCCTTGTTCTGTGGCTTTTGTATACCAATAAAACGCCTTTCGCTTATCTAGCTCTATGCCTTCTCCATTATAATACATATTTCCTAAATAATATTGGGCATCAGCATCACCTTGTTCTGCCGATTTTGTAAACCAATAAAACGCCTTTTGGTTATCCTGCTCTATACGTGTTCCTTCATAATACATAATCGCTAAAGTATATTGAGCGTTCGCTAATCCTTGTTCTGCGGCTTTTGTATACCAATAAAACGCCTTTTGGTTATCTAGATCTGTGCTTTCTCCTAAATAATACATAACCGCTAAATTATGTTGTGCGTCAGCAAATCCTTGTTCTGCCGATTTTGTATACCAATAAAACGTCTTTTGTTTATCCTGCTCTATACCTGCTCCTTTATAATACATAATCGCTAAATTGTATTGGGCGTTAGCAAATCCTTGTTCTGCCGATTTTGTATACCAATAAAACGCTTTTTGTTTATCTTGTTCTATTCCATCTCCTTCATCATACATAACCGCTAAATTATGTTGTCCCTTAGCAAATCCTTGTTCAGCCGATTTTGTATACCAATAAAACGCCTTTTGCTTATCTTGTTCTATGCCATCACCATTATCATACATAATTCCTAAACTATTTTGGGCGTTAGCAAATCCTTGTTCTGCCGATTTTGTATACCAATATACAGCTTTAACTTTATCTTGCGCTGTACCTTCACCGAAATAATTCTTTATCCCTAAATTGTTTTGGGCAATAGAGTTACCTTGCTCTGCGGCTTTTGTATACCAATATATTGCTTTTTGCTTATCTTGTTCTATGCCATCTCCTTCATCATACATATACGCTAAATTATGTTGTGCTTCAGCAAATCCTTGTTCTGCGGCTTTTGTATACCAATAAAACGCTTTTTGTTTATCCTGCTTTGTACCGTAACCTTCATCATACATATACGCTAAATAATATTGGGCTTCAGCATTACCTTGTTCAGCCACTTTTTTACAGGGAGTAAACGCTTTTTTATAATTTTCCTTATGCCAATATTTACTGCATTGATTTGCATACCCGGCAAAAGAAAATAAGAGTGATAATATGACTAATAATCCTTTTTTCATAATTTTTCCTTATATTATATTTATATTAACAACGAAAACTTACTTATGCTTTTTAACTGATTTTTAGGGATATTAACTACCAATGTATTTAGAAAATTTATACAAAATTATTAATAGGATTTTTAGAAAAATCCAAGAAAACTATAACGAGTTTTTCACAAAAAATCATTAATAGAATGGCTATTTTGATTAAGATTAAAATACATCAACGAATTTTTTTATCCTAGGAGAGAACAGAAAAAGGGGATTTAAGTCGGCTTTTGAAGTATGGAATGTCGACATGTTTTCATACAGCAAATTTAAGGGGTAACGCTATATCAATAAGGTAAAACCCGCAGTGAATTAGTTTTACAGAATTGTGTTAGCCATCAGCATTAGAGAGATGACCAACACAATACTCCACAATAGGTTCATGCCAAACTAAAGATAATCGAAGTACTGAAGATAATGAGTTACTCACCCAGCGCAAAGAGAACAAACGGTTATTGATGGAAAACGATATCTTCTAGCAAGCCACACTGATAATGGCACGAAAATCGCAGTAATACCATCAAATCAACATCACCATTGATTAAGTTGGTTGGGTCGATGTTTAGCTATAGCAAGGCATTACTTTTATTATCAGTGCCAAACATGCCTTAAGAAAAAGTTTTAAAGTATGCACAAAAGATTCAATTTATTTTTTAATCATAGCTATCAATCTTATGGTACGCGAAGAATACGAAAAGCGTTGTCAAATCAAGGCATAATCGTATCGCGTCGTGATGTGGCTAACGTAATGAAAGCATTATCATTGAAATCAGGATATACCGCGAAACGGTATAAAAACAGTTCTTCTCTCTAAAGTATCATTACACAAAACCAATCAATTGGCCTTTAAAATTGCGTACGGCTTTGAGCATTTTTAATATCAGAAACGATTGTGGTTTAAATTAGCATAGCCTTTTTTTTCGCACGGTGTTTATTTTTAGCTGCAAGTATATTCCAGTTGAAACAGAAAGATAGGAGTACAATCAAAAACCAGGTGCCTTTTTATAGAATCAAAGATAAATTTTTTCTTCTAAATAAAAAGATTAGTCTTATTTTTAGTAGTTTAAAGGGGATACTTTCGGGAGTTGGCGGATAAACCGCCCGTGAACGGAGTCACTGTTGGTTTACTAATTTTTCAAATGGACTTGTAGTGGTCAAGTATTTTCGTACACCAATTTAGCTTGCGCAGCAATGGCCGGTGGTAAACCGGCATTAAAACTAGGTAGGTGTTTTAAAACTATGTGGACGTATTAAAACTATGTGGGCGTATTAAAACTATGTGGCCGTATTAAAACTATGTGGCCGTATTAAAACTATGTGACCGTAGTTGGTCAAAGAAAAATCGGGATTTATTTTTTCATGATAGGTAAACCAGATGTGTATCTCTTTTTCTGCTATCTTCATAAGGTTTTTTACTTATTCTTTGCTTTCGTAAATACGGTTTAATTTAAAACGTCATTAACTGAACAAATCCAAGCACATCTTCTAGGCAGCTTAATGAACTTTGATATCAAACAAGGGGGATCTGTACAGCAGAAAAGTTGCCTTAAAACAGGGAAATGGCAATAAATAGTCACTTATCTAGAGGTATTTAGGTTTAAATATAAGCCCAAATACCTCAAAAAAGTGCAGTTAGAAATTTAGTTTGAGTGGAGTTTTACTGTACAAAGGCCGCAATAAAAATTAAAGTGGTTTATACATATGGTAATTTATCAGTACCTGATTTTTTCTGTATATTTTGTTAGTCCGTTTTATTTTAAAACCCCATTTTTGGAAAACTGGCATGGCCACTTTTGAAGCATCTACAGTTAATTGTGAAAAATTTTTCTGGTGGGCCAAGTCAAGTATATGGTCATAGAGTTTTCTTGCTACGCCACGCTTTTGAAAGTCAGGATGCACGTAAAAACAGTCTATGTAACCATCATCTTTAAGTTCAATAAACCCAGCAAGGCGTGAGCCAAAGATAGCCATCCAAGGCTGAGTGTTATCTAAACGTTTTAACCACATCTGATAATCTGGAGGTGTTGGGCTCCATGCTTCTTGCTCTGCTTTGCTATAAATATCGGTATCAATAGCATGAATAGTCGAATGAAACAAATCGCATATTGCAGTAGCATAGAGTGGTGAGTATAGTTTTACTGCGATTTTAGATGCCACATTACCCAACGTGTTCCCTACTTTCATTATGATTGGCTCCAACAAGACTTTGCACTTCATTATCGCCAACATTAACAAAACGGGCTTGCGTACTAATAGCTTCGTCAGTATCCACATTAATAGCTTACTGTGGTTTGCGCCATGTTCTGCTTTTTTTAACTTTACCTTTACCAAAGGCTTTAAAGTCTGTCGCGACAATAACGAAACAGCGAATAGCCCTTTCGATTTATTGCTATATTTGGCGTAAATTGTCTTTGAATGTTTATTGATATTGGACGGATGATATTAGTGTAACATCCAGCTACTTGCAAGCCAACTCGAAAAAGCCTTGCCGTGCAGATAACAGCATAGAGAATGTCCCCCCTCCATCATCAAGGTAGTTTCAAGCGCGGTATTAAAATACTGGAAGTCTCCACGCATACTATTAAGTTTTATATTGTCACGTAACTATAGCTAAATCAGATTGTTACTAGTAAGTCGGATGGGGGCTTTAGCGATGTTGGTGCCGGTTTCGGGGCTATAGTGACAGAAAAGTTTTTTAACCCTAACCAATCTTGTTATGTGGTATTGAGTATTTTAATTTCTATAATTAAACTTTCCGATTGCCTAAAGTAGAGATAAAAAAGCTGTCTAAAGTAGATCGCCTATTTTAAAATTGTGTAGTTTTTAATTATCTCATTATACTTTATATAGCACTTTTCAATAAAATTTTTGGTTTCATTTAATATGTTTTCCAGATTACTAATTATATGAAACTCTTCAAAAATATTTCCATCTGATGTATAAAACTGCCCTTTTATTTCTATTCTTTGATTATCATATTCTCTATATGAAATCTCTATATCTAAAAGATCAATATCTTTCTCATTTAAAACTTCTTCTTTTAATAAAAATTCTAAATATTTGATATGTTTATATACATTCCCTTGATTATCTTTTTCATATTGATCTTCAATATGAACTTTTTTAATTTCTTCTCGATTTTGAAACTTTTCTTTTCCGAAAAGAAAATATTCATTGAGTAAAAATGTTACTTTATCCATAATTCATATCTTGTGTACAGGTAACTTTTGCATCTTGTAAAGCTTCTGTAAAACTAGACTTATTACCCTATAACCCGACGGGCTCTTTCCGCAAATAAAACCCAGTATTTGCGGCGTAGTATCTGAAACTGTCACAATAGAGTCCTGCTAGTTCCTCATCCTCATAATGACCAAGCTGCCTGAAAGGTTAGAAATGTTTATTGTGAAAGCTATCTTCCCAGATCCTACCATAAATATCAAACACTACCTGCAAACAAGCTTTCCTTATTTATCGTAAACCTGATCGGGTCTTTCAAAATAATCAGATAGAATAAAGTAGCTGTTTTCATCCTAAATTTTTAGCAGTCGCCGCGAAACTTCCATCTGCATACAATCAAGTAGTAACATTATGGATTTATTCAGATTTATCCAAAATAAGTAATCCTAAATCATCAGGTAGAATTTAAGATCGCTCACTTAGCTCATAGCTCTATTAGGTAATAGAACATTATGCCCTCAAAGAAGGAATAAATTTTTGAATTAACAGTTTAGCCGTTCTTCTTAAAGCATCATAAGCAAAGGGAATCAATTGGCCTTTAGGATTGCGTACGGCTTTGAGCATGCCAATGTAACGAACTTACCAACAGTCATAAGACTTTAGCCTTATTAAAATCCTTATTCCCGAGGACGAACAGGAACTATTGGATAAGTTGGACAGTTAAATAAACAAAAAATCCTACTTTTTGATTTGGATTCTTCTTTTTTAAGGCATTCTCATTAAACTTTCTCTTAATCTATTAATTAAGTCTTTTGATTTAAGACATTCCAGTGGAGTTAAATAATCTAATACAGGGGCTTTATAATTTAACCATTCTTCATAATTTTTGCCAATTTTACCATACACAACTTTAGCTAGATCAGTATGATTGTTTAATAAAGTTAATAAATTTATCTTTTTTTCATCTAAATAATTCTTATTCCATATATCTTCAAATGAATGAACAAAACTTTCCCATTTATCTCCTATATAGTATTTTTCTAATTCATACATAATTTATAATCCATTAAATATTATAATATTATTACCTGCAATATCTTGTGCAGAAGGCGCTAGTATCCAGCAAAACCGTTAGATTTTGCAAAATCTCCAAGTTTTGAGTAACATCATAATTACCGCTTAGGGCTATAATATCATCTAAAGATACATTAAGTTTATTCCTAACATTTGGATCTATTAAATCTAATACATTCTCTAATGAAAATTCTTTTGTTACTAAAACCTTATCCCCTAATGGAAGGTAACATGTAATTTCTTTATAAGCTGTTTGTAGGCTTATCCTAGCATAAACACCACCTACTCTAGGTTTAGTATCTCTATGATTAACCGCAACATTCCATTGACGGCGAGTCCAAATTGAAGAAACTCTATCCGGCATATCATCTCAATATGCACTCCCTTCCACTTTTTTACCAGATAACCCACAATTTTCCAACCCGAACAGGCAACCTCGGTATTCGAGTCGAAGACATACACATATAAATTGGGGTTATTCCTACCAAGTCCTATAGGATCTTTGCTCATATTGCGATGATTCCTTTTTGTTGATGAGAAAATAATGAGCCTACGCAAGTTGTGCAATATCCTTAACAGTAAGGTAAAAATTAACGTTTTTTCATCCTAATCAGTCATCAATATGCCTCCAAATTATTGCGTTTAATGGTCAAAATAAAAAACTGCAAATGGGGCCAATGATCTTAAAATTTGCACGAATTGATAATTAGAAGAAAAGAATAGCTGACCAAGAGTTAAAACTGATAGATACATATAAAAACCATAACACTTAATTGTTGTACCCCAAAAGTGGTACAAACGATTTTTAGCAAATACATTTAACATAGTTAAGCTATGGCTAAATTAGTGATTAATGTAAGTTCACAACCTCAATAAAATTAACATCAAATTATTGGTACTAAAGTTTGTTACCTGATAAGGAAAGAAAAGTCATGTAAAAAGGTATTTTTTTAATTAATGTTTTTTATAATTGATATTTTTTTTAATATTTTTTGACTTTAATGGACTGGTGAAATATTCTACATTTAGATTTATTTATCAGCAATTAAAATACTAGACTTTAGTTTATATTGATTTTTTAGTGAAAGGTCTAGCATTTTTTATAAAAAAATTAATCTTAACTTAATTTTTTATAAAATATATCGGTTTCTAATACTCAAAACTAACTAGGATTAAGATGGTTAAAAAATTATATTCAAGACAAAAAAGAAAAAAACTGAAATTTTATGAGGAAAATTTATTCAAATTCATTAAGTTTTTATTCACAATATTAACCCCTTTTTTAGGGTTGGTTTTAGTATGGTGTTTTTTGAGTAGTATAGATCGAACTGATGTTTTCCAACAAATCGCTTTTGGTAATCAAGCTACCTTTATGCCTCTTATTGTCTTTTATATCTGTATGTTCTCTATTGTTTATTTAAGCGCCGTCCCGAGTTTTATGTTTGTATTTTTTCCTAAAATTCTTATTAGTGAAGATTTACCTTTTGTTTTTTCAAGTAAACGGGCATTTATAGAACAAATTATAGTACTAATTATTCTACATTTTTTTGTTATTACTATATCAATTTTTTTACTAGCGATAATCTGTTTCAATATGTATATAACCTTAGTTGTTTCCGCTTTGGTGTATTTGCTTTATTCAAAAGGTTACTTTTATATTAGATATGGGATAAAAATTCATAATAAATTAGTTTTTATTAATTTTTTTTCCGCGTATTTTTCATTTTTACTAATTAGGTGGTTTTTCTTGCATATCACGGGTGCTAAATTTGAATCATCTAATGAGAGTTCGCTTTGGGGTTTGCTTGGGATTTTTCTTTGGCTTACATTGATTTATGCTATATTGCTAATTGTTTTATATCTTCCTGCAATTATATATTACATGTTCTATAATTCATATAAAATAATTCTAAGTTGTATAGCTTTTTTAATCTTAGTTATTTCGTTTGTTTTAGCTATTTTTTATAATAACCTTTTTCATAATATATTTGAACAATACTTAATTATAGATAGAACCCCTTATGTAGCTATTTTGAATAAAAATGATTTTGCGAAAAATATTTTTTATGATCCAATTTGGGAGCTTAAGGATTTAGATGAAGATAGTAATTTTTATCTTTTAAGAGGAGAAAAATTTTTCAATTTATCTTCATACACTCTTTTTTGCCCATTAGATACTTATAAATATTTTAAATCTAGCCCATCTAAAATAAACTTTAAAGATTATACAAAACATTGTAGAGTGCTAAATATTGATGAAGTTATGTTTGAAGAACTTAAAATAGGTAAGCTTAAACGTAGAGTGAGACATATAAGTAAATTGAAGTATTTTACTCGCTAGTTTGTTAATTTTGATAAAGTGATTTTAATAAATGGATATTTGAATTATAAATATAAATTTAAGAATATATAGTCATAAATTTTATAGCCAGCTTATAGATAATAGCTGTCATAAAGTTAAATGCTTTTAATTTATAATTGATATTTTAATATGCATAATTGATCTTAAGTTAGTTTAGGTGTTTATATCAATAACTAATTATATAATCAAAGATAAATTTTTTCTTACAAATAAAATAAAAAGATTAGTCGTATTTTTAATAGTTTATAGAGGATGCTTTCGGGAGTTGGCGGATAAACCGCCCGTGAACGGCGTCACGGGTGGTTTTCTTGTTTTCAAATAAACTTCGTCGCCGTGACACGATGCACCAGTCTACAAGCAAAAAACAGAAGCTTTAGCAGATGCGCCAGCAGACGAAGAAACAGCGGATGAGGAGAAGCAAAACACGTGAAGAGCGCGAGATTAACCAAGCGTTAGCCAAGCTGGAGCGCAAGCATCGAAACCGAGTTTGAGCGTTGACTAATGCCTTCTACAACTCATGCGTTCTCTTATTCCCGAGGACGAACTCGAACTCTTAGATAAGCTGAATGCTTAAAAAAACAATAAAGCCAACTCAAAAAGTTGAATTTTATTTATATTTGTATTCTATTAAAGATAAAGAAATAAGAGTTGTTTTATAAAGAAACAATAACGGTATATCAAGCATAGAGAAAAGAAATTGCTTTACCTGCTGTAAAGGCTCAAACTTTTGTACCTCCCTTTAAAGTTGAAAGAATGACTTGGATTAAACCTTCTTTTTATCGATGATGTACAGATCTGGATGTGCTGAGGAGAAAGAACAAGAACATATATTAGCAATTAAAATAAAACGAGAAGGTTTTAATAGGCTTTGGAAAATGTCTGTTTATTTATTTTTAAAAAGCATATTTATAAAACTTATGAAAATTAAAAAGGGAAATTGAACAATACAGTTGTTCGTATTCAGTGGGATCCTGAAAAAAGTATTAAACTGGAGAATTTAGATTATAAATCTATTCAAATAGGGTTAAAGGGTGGAGCTGTTAAAAAATATCTAAAAAGATTGGATTGTTCAAATTGATGATATTACAGATTTTTTTAAAGAAATACACTAACTCATTTTAAATAATGAACTAGAAAATCAAATGAATTATTGAAGCGGATTAAATTCAGTTTTTTGTATTAGAGTTTTAGCTGTATTATTTAATTCTTCATAAGGAGAATCGAAATATTGCTTTAAGATACCTAATATCTCATTATTGATACCTACTTTATATAAATTCCAAAGACATTTTTTCCAGATTGGAACCATAAATGTTTCTATATTTTCAGTATCCTGTTCTTGAAATTTATTAATATGCAATATTTTTAGATAATATTTAATATTACCCTTACATACCTCTAATGAATCTAAAATTCTTTCTAATAGGTAATAAGGTACCCATATTTTATCAATTAATTGCTTATAAACCTTATCAATATTCTTATTTATATATTCTTCATCATATAAATACTCTATAATATCTAAGCTTACTTCTACTTGCTCAACATTCTCTCTAGCAATCGAATCCAATAAATTTAAGTAAAAATAATCGATACTTTGTCTTAAATCTATAGAATATTCACTATAAAATTTATCCAAATCTATTTTATTAGTTAGCAACTTATAGATTAACTGTTGTTCTTCAGCTGTAATCATTATTATAAAATTTGATTATTTACCTTCAATCTTAACATTTTCAAAAGATACACTATTTTCATTAAATGTATCAAGACTTTTTCCTGTTTGAAATATATTCCCAACAAGTCCGATAGGGTCTTTGCTTATATAAGCTCCTGAATTACTTTCGTAATATCGGAAACGGTTACAATAGCGTCCTCTAAGTTCCTCATCCTCATCCTCATACTGACCAAACAGCCTAAAAAGTTAGAAATGCTTATTGTTAAAGCTATCTTCCCGTATTCTAGATAAATATCAAACTCTACTTGTCAAATAAGCTTGCCTGTTTCATCGTAAGCTTGATTCAATGCTTAAAAAACAACAAGCCAACTTATAAAAGTTGGCTTGTTATTTTATATTGAAAATTTATTATCACATTGGTTTTACCAACAAATAATAAATAACTACATCCACCTATTAGTCGAAGTATTAGCATAAAATAAATCAAAATATTTTTGATCTATTATTTTCATACTTTCTAAAGAACCAAGTAGATTTTCAGATATTTCTAAATCTTCAGCACAACCTGAGTATTTTGTTAAAAAATTTATAAATTTAACTAATAACTCATTTTTATCTTCTTGTGTTAAAGAATTATCATTATAAAATTGCTCAATTATAATTTTTATTTTTTGTTTTTCTTTAACATTATCTTCATAAGTTGCATTGAGATTCTGATAGAATATATCCCATTCGTTTGCTATTTCTTCTAATAATCTTAAATATTTTTGCATAGTCTAAATATTTTTAGCTTATTTTTTAGTTTTCCAGAAATAAATCTCGTTTAGATTTATTTTTGGCATCATTTACTCTCTCTTTTTTTATATTAAAATAGTTTACAGCTTTATTATATATTTCTTCATTACATTGAAGAGAAAAAATAATTTTATCTTTTTGATTTTTAATCATAAACGTATCTTTATTAAAATATAGTTTAGCATCTCTTATATTAATTAAACCTTTTTTTCCAACTAATCTTGATGAATATTGAAATATAATATTTTCATCATTTATATTAATAAAACCACACTCTTCAGATTGAGAATAGATAGTTAGGTTTAAAGAGTGATAATCTTCCTTATAAGATTTGATATAAAATTTAGGTTTTAAAAATGAAAACATAATTAATAAAGATATTATTAAAAAAATTATTAGTGAAATTAACTTAAACATTTAATTTTAGATTTTAAAGAATCTATTTTTTAGCTAATGTAGCAGGCGTAACCCATTTATACCAAGACATTTTTATTCTTTTATATCTGCTTCTTGAGTGGCAACGTACGCAAAACTTGCACATTGCCTATCTCGTAAATTATATCCATTAATTGATGTGCTACCAGCTTTAAACTCTTTAATATATTGTTTCAAATTATACATTTGTGTTCCATCTATATCATAAAATACTGAATGCAAATTAGAACTATTTAAATACTTTATATGATTATAACTTAGTTCTCTAGGAATATCTGCAATCCTAATTTTAGGTATTTTATTATAATTAAAACAATCTCTAGGCACTGTCCAATATAAGTAGTAGTTCCATTCTCTGTTACTCCTATTAGGGCATGGCCACAAAGTCGTAAGTATTAGAATATCTAATTAATTTCTAACTTAACCCAAATGGAGCGACCCACGTATTGCTATCAAACTGCTGCACTAAAATACTTTCCAATACTAGCCAGTTTTGTAATGAGGTATTGAGTAGTTGGATTTCTATTATTAGGCTTTCTGATTGCATAGGGCAAAAATAAAAGAAAAAAGCCAACTTTTATAAGTTGGCTTGTTCATTTAATTATTCTAATTTTGGTAGCCTATAACCATCATTTATAAATCTATTATTCTCAAAAACTATTACATCCCATAAATTGTTATATCTTGGCGCCAAATTAAAACATATCCAATTATTATTTTTACACAATTGCACCTTATTACTTTTTACATTTTCATATAATTCATTAAGAGGCAAAAACTGCATATTTCTTCGTTCAAAATATGCTGAATAATAAACTATCAACCAAGACCATTCTGAATCACTACTCATTTTATAAAAAGCATCAATTATCTTTTTTTTATCAAAATTTGGATTATTTTTCAAATATTCATCTATTTTAAATGTTGCAGAAATAATATCTGTGGGCATGTATGCTTCATTCAATCGAATTTCATATCCATTTTGACCTGTCAAATAATCAAATATTTGATCTTTCTGAACTGCTTGAATAAATAATTCATTAATGTCTTTTCTTATAACCATTTTTATAATACTTTTGTAATTATTACTTAATAAACGGTACCTGATCTACCACTACTTCTGCAATACCTCCAGAGGCTGTACCTACCGGTATAAATAACGCATTATCTCCTGATAAATCAGACGATGGAAGTCTAAAATTATGATCTGTAGGTTTAGGTATAGCTATCTTATATGACTCTCTTTTACCTTGCCAATCTTTTGCAAGTATACCTAATCCTTTTTTCAATCACAGAAATATCACCATTTGCTTTTTTTCAATGAATCATCTAGTTGACTTGTTGGAGCGACGAGCTGTCCATCTGGTCTAGCTAAATGGCTTTTTCCTTTACCAAAAAAATCATAAGCATCTCCTGTCATCAAAAAAGAAGCTCCAGAATCAAAATCTGAATGAACTCCACACTCACTTAATCCCATTGGGTCAACCGCTGCATTAGAGTCGTATACATAAGCATACAAATTTGGATTATTCCTAGCAAGTCTTATAGGGTCTTTGCTTATATAAGTTCCTGAATTACTATCCTAATATCGGAAATGGTTGTGATCTAACTTGATGCATCCTTTTTCTTCGCGCGAGGTTTTTCTTTTAGCTTCAACTCTGTTTCAGTTGAAACAGAAAGATAAAAGTACAATCAAAAAAAACAGATACCTTTTCATAGAATCAAAGATAAATTTTTTCTTCCAAATGAAATAAAAAGATTAGACGTATTTTTAGTTGTTTATAGGGGATGCTTTTAGGAGTTGGCTGATAAACAACTAAAAAACGTACGAGGTCTTTTGTAACTCGTTACAAAAACGAGTTTTAAGCGGTGTTGCAAGCAGTAAAGCGAGAGTGCAAGTGCGGGCGGTGTGATCTTGCCAAAAATAAAATCCATTCCTTAGACTATTTGGGCGAATAAACTGCCCGTGAACGGTGTCACAGGTGGTTTACCTATTTTCAAATGAACTTCGTCGCCGCGACACGATGCACCAGTCTACAAGCAAAAAACAGAAGCTTTAGCAGATGCGCTAGCAAACGAAGAAACAGCGGATGAGGAGAAGCGAAACACCTGAAGAGTGCAAGGGTAAGCAAGCGTTAGTAAAGCTGGAGCGCAAGCACCGGAACAGAGTTTGAGCGCCGACGAATGCCTTTTTAAAATAAGTTTTATTCTTCCCCTTTTAATAATCAATTATTATTTTTATAGGTAAATAGTAAAGTTTTACTTTCTGCTTCATAAACCCGAATTTCATTTTTTATTGTACTACCAATATATTCTATAAAATCAAATACAGGCTTTAATTCTTCCATTGTTAATGAATAAACAGAACTAGTGAATAGAGAGATAACATTTTCACCTTTGTACTCTGAGATAAGCTCCAAATTAAGTGAGATTATTTTTAATTGATTTTCAATATTAGAATGCTCAAAATTTAAATCTCCTTTTTCGAAATATTCAATAGCATACTTCTGTTCTAAAATACTTTTTAATACTAGCCAGTTTTGTAATGAAGTATTGAGTAGTTGGATTTCTATTATTAGGCTTTCTGATTGCATAAGGCAAAAATAAAAGAAAAAAAGGCAACTCATAAAAGTTGGCTTTTGTTTTTTTTGTAAACTTCAAAAAAGTAATAAGGTAGTACCTTATTAATGTATCTTTGGTGAACTAAACGTAATTGATGTTTTGAAATCGGGTTGTTTTTTAGTGATGGATTCTTTATATAAAGTAACTCCAATAAGTTTTCCATCTAAAAAGTAATTACACTCATAATCACACTATTAGAAAATATACTAACTATTGTCATAGCCGGACTATCACTTTTTAGGTACACTACATCACCTCTTTTATTTCTTCATAATTTTTTGATTATAAGATTATATATTCATTAACTAATTCATTATTTTAGTGAAAGTTTATTGATCAAGAAAAAAACGACTTTTGATATTTCCTTGTCTACATAGTTTACATATACGTTCAAGTATTAGCTTTTTGTTCTTTACTTCTGAGGTAGTATTATTTTTATTTATTTGAATTAAACTTTCTGGATAAATTGCAATATCATAATCTTCACTTACTACCATCTCACTATCTATAAAGTATTCATTATTATTTGCATCAAAATATTCTATTCCAGATCTTCCTTTAATTACAATATAGTCTTCTGCTATTTCATCTTTAATTATGGCCATGTTCCTGTTTTTAATTTGTTAGAATTTATATCTCTAATTTCTGTTGTTAATCCTTTTTTGTCAAGAATTAGTTTTTCTATTTTTTTCCATACACTATCAGCCCGTCTATATCGAGAGGAATCAATAAAAGCAATTGTATGTGTTCGAGATTTTGGAGTAGAAGCAGCAAAATCAGCTGAAGTTTTTTTCCATAATGATTCAGCATCAACCCAATCCATATCTTTAGTCCAAGCTTCCAAAGCTTTCCCTTGTGGTGTCATTTCAAGAATAGTTCCTCCAATACTTTCTGCATATTCTTGAGCAGTTTGTTGAGTTAGTCTCCCTCCAGACCAAAAAACTTTTATTTTTTTATCCAACCCCACGGGGCGACCATCGTATTGGAGTCATGAGTATAAGCATACAAATTTGGGTTATTCCCAGCGAGTCAGATAGAGTCTTTGCTTATATAAATTCCTGAATTACTATCGTAATATCGGAAACGATTGTGGTCTAACCCTGTGCATCCTTTTTCTTCGCGCGAGGTTTTACTTTTAGCTTCAACTCTGTTTCAGTTGAAATAAAAAGATAAAAGTATAATGAAAAAAACAGATACCTTTTCATAGAATCAAAGATAAATTTTTGGAATGTCTACACTTTTTCATACAACAAAATTAAGGGGTAACTGTTTATTAAATGCCATCGGCGTCAAATAACCTAATGATGAATGCAGCCGATTTGTTTAAAGACCCAGTAATGCTCCAAAGGCTCGCTGAACTCGACAGAATGGACAACACCGAAAAAAGCCATATTCTGCACGTGCTCGACGGTTTTATTAAATCCGTAAAACTTAAAAATATTGCTGCACTGTAAAATAAACAAAGCCACTCATTTGAGTGGCTTTAATGTTTGTATACAATTCAGTTTTACAAGACTCTTATATCATTAATTTCAATTTTTGGCACTCCATTGTCGTTATAGCAAGACAATGACAATGTTAAATCACTTCTCCCTTCCTCTTTTGTCCAAAGGGGTAAATAAATATCAATTCTATTTTCAGAGGTAATATCGTATGCTTCTGCTATTGAGAATGCCTTATCAGGCAATGAAACAATAGTACATCCGTAATCGTCAATAACTCTTTTCAAATCTTCAATATTAACTCTTCCGTTTTGCCCATTGGTCTTAATTAAATCATATTCTTTGTTCGAAATACGAATTACTAACTTTTTTATAAGTGGCTTATATTGTTCAATCTTTTGTTCCATAGTAATGATTTTATCCACATCCTTTTCTATTTCTAGGACGACGTGTAACTGTATCTTTTGTTACACCAATAGACTCGAAATATTTATCTGCGTCAAGAATTGCTGCCCGTGCTTGTTCTAGTGATAAACCTACTTCTCTTAGAGCTCGATAACCAATTCTTCGTTCTGCTCCATATGTTCCTCCTCCTGCCATTCTTTGGCTTGTGTTGCTTTATAGTGCGGAGTTCCTATTTGCGTAGAAGGACCTTCTAACTGAACGCCAGGTGCTTTATTGGTATCGTATTCTGGTAATCTCTAATGGCTGCATCTTGAATTACGTAATGAGCATCTTTTAATCCTGCAGAGCGTAATTCCCCAATGGGTGTCGTAGCTCCTTCTAATCCCAATAGATCAACCCAAGTGTTTGTATCTTTCACATAGGCATAAAAATTAGGCTGACCGCTGAGTAACCCAATGGGGTCTTTGCTTATATAGGTTCCTGAATTACTTTCGTAATATCGGAAACGATTATAATAGCGTCCTCCAAGTTCCTCATCCTCATACTGACCAAGCAGCCTGAAAGGTTAGAAATGCTTATTGTTAAAGCAATCTTCCCAGATTCTACCATAAATATCAAACGCAACCTGCCAAACAAGTTTTCCTTTTTCATCGTAATCCTGAGCGGGGCTTTCAAAATAATCAGATAGAATAAAGTAGGTGTTATCATCCGATATTTTAGCAGTTGGCACTAAACTTCCATCTTCATACAGCCAAGTAATAACGTTATGGGGCGGTTCAGTGTAACTATCCCCTAAAATAGTAGATAAAAAAGTAGAAACTTCTCTATAATATTTTTATGACAACCCTAAACAAAAAGGTCGATTTTTCAAAATAAGAAATTCAACAATTTCTAACCACATTAAACCATTTTAAACATTTTGAAGATTACCAGCAGCTAGGTTATACGCTGCATTCAGTTGGTAATATTATGCCAACAGCTTTACTGGCAGAAACGGAATGCAAAAGCCTTACCCTTTGCCACAAACCGCTGGACTTATACAATATCTTTACCCTTATTAAAATCCTTATTCCCAAGGACGAACTCGAACTTTTGGATAAGCTCAATGCTTAAAAAATAAAAAAACCAACTTTAAATGTTGGCTTTTTTGTTTCTTATAAGCAATTACGTCTAACCTTTTATTATTTCAAATTTTGGAAATTGTTCTATAACAAATTTTAATCTATCAGTAATATCTATTATATGCTGATCATTACCTTTAGAAAGCACATCATTTATTTCTAAGCTAAACAAATCTAATTGCTCTGGATTTTGCATAATTCCAAAATAAAAACCTAATATATTATCGGTATAAATAAAAGGAACTTCATCACGTAAGTAATTGTCTAACCCGTAAAACATTTCTTCTTTATCAAAAATTAACTTAGATAATATATTACCTACTTTAATAATATCTTTTTCAGAATATTTAAAAATTACATTTCCTTTAAAATATTTCATTTTTATTGATTAATTTAATATTATACTTATAAAATATTTGCACACCTTCATCTATTAAACTCCCTATTTTTCCTGATTTAAATATCCTTATATCCATAGGTTTTTAGGGTCAAATCTATATCCAGAAAAACTATCAATAAACACATTTTCCATTTCATTAACAATATCACCTGCTCCAGTTTTTCTCATTCCCCGCCACCAATCATTTTTAGAAAATACATCTGAATCATATAGTTTGTCAATAACAATAAAAACATCAATATTTGTGGGATCAAAAGGTGCATTTCCTTTATGAGGGCCTTTTACGCCTGTTGCGGCAGAACCTCTAAAACCTATTTGAGCATTAGGAGCTAGTTTCTTAATTTTATCTTCAAAATCTTTTAAAATACTTTGTATTTTTTTATTGACATCTTTAAATCCACACTCATTTAACCCGAACGGGTCAACCATCGTATTTGAGTCGTGAGTATAGGCGTATAAATTCGGGTTATTCCCTGCGAGTCCGATGGGGTCTTTGCTAATGTAGGAACCTGTTTCAGGAGAGTAGTACCGGAAACGGTTGTGATCTAACTTGGTGCATCTTTTTTCTTCGCGCGAGGTTTTACTTTTAGCTTAAACTCTGTTCCAGTTGAAACAAAAAGATAAAAGTATAATGAAAAAAAACAGATACCTTTTCATAGAATCAAAGATAAATTTTTTCTTCCAAATAAAATAAAAAGATTAGACGTATTTTTAGTTGTTTATAGGGAATGCTTTTAGGAGTTGGCTGATAAACAACTAAAAAACGTACGAGGTCTTTTGTAACTCGTTACAAAAACGAGTTTTAAGCGGTGTTGCGAGCAGTAAAGCGAGAGTGCAAGCGCAGGCGGTGAGATCTTGCCCAAAATAAAATCCATTCCTTAGACCATTTTGGCGAATAAACTGCCCGTGAACAGCGTCACAGGTGGTTTACCTATTTTCAAATGAACTTCGTCGCCGTGGCGCGCTGCACCAGCCTACAAGCAAAAAAGATAAGCTGTGGCGGATGCTTCAGCAGACGAAGAAAAAACGGATGAGGAGAAGCGAAACACGTGAAGAGTGCAAGGGTAAGCAAGCGTTAGTAAAGCTGGAGCGCAAGCACCGGAACAGAGTTTGAGCGCCTACGAATGCCTTTTTAAAATAAGTTTTATTCTTCCCCTTTTAATAATCAATTATTATTTTTATAGGTAAATAGTAAAGTTTTACTTTCTGCTTCATAAACCCGAATTTCATTTTTTATTGTTCTACCAATATATTCTATAAAATCAAATACAGGCTTTAATTCTTCCATTGTTAATGAATAAACAGAACTAGTGAATAGAGAGATAACATTTTCACCTTTGTACTCTGAGGTAAGCTCCAAATTAAGTGAGATTATTTTTAATTGATTTTCAATATTAGAATGCTCAAAATTTAAATCTCCTTTTTCGAAATATTCAATAGCATACTTCTGTTCTAAAATACTTTTTAATACTAGCCAGTTTTGTAATGAAGTATTGAGTAGTTGGATTTCTATTATTAGGCTTTCTGATTGCATAAGGCAAAGCTAAAAATAAAAAGCCAACTTTTTAAAGTTGGCTTTTTGTTATTTAAATTCTATTCGACTACTAACTATTTGTACTTATTTTCACAAATAATTACACCTGATAATCCTACTGATGAATTTATATAAAAAATTAATAAATCAGTATTTATATAATTTTTTAAAAAAGGATAATCTTCCATTATGGGAACTGGCAGTTCATTTGTTTTATAACTATTGATTTCAAATATAACATTTTGATCTGAAAAGAAATTAAATTCAAACTGAAGAATATTTGAAAAAATAATCTCTTGAGAGTTATCACAAAGTAATTTTAAAATATTTTGGCTTTTATCATGATAAATACCATTAATACTTATATCATGATAATCTTTATACACATGTAAATTTTCCATTTTTTGCATCATCTATTAACGATAAATCATCAGAATCAATAACTCTTCCATCACTCCTTACTTTATTAGGGGCTTTATCTGATGGATAATCCCAATCATGAGCATGAGGATCTCCAAAACCATGATCATGTCCAAAATCTATATCTTTTACAGGATTACCATTAGAATCATAAGTTCTTATTTGAATTATATCTCCTGTTTCTGGATTTGTTTTAACAAGAGTTCCATTACTAGGACCATAGACACCTGTTCTACTTCCTTCTGGTAATCTACTACTCATTGGTTTTCTCGCCAACCCAAATGGATCAATATAGAAATTAATATCCTTCACATATCCATAAACATTCAGCCCACCATCTATCCCAATCGGGTCTTTACTAATATACGCGCCTGTTTTGGGGGAGTAGTAACGGAAACGATTATAATAGCGTCCTCCAAGTTCCTCATACTGACCAAGTTGCCTGAAAAGTTAGAAATGCTTATTGTTAAAGCTATCTTCCCGTATTCTACCATAAATATCAAACTCTACCTGCCAAACAAGCTTTCCTTTTTCATCGTAATCCTGAGCGGGACTTTAAAATAATCAGATAGAATAAAGTAGGTGTTATCATCCGATATTTTAGTAGTTGGCACTAAACTAAACTTCCATCTTCATACAGCCAAATAGTAACGTTATGGGTCGGTTCAGTGTAACTATCCCCTAAAATAGTACATAAAAAAGTAGAAACTTCTCTATAATATTTTTATGACAACCCTAAACAAAAAGGTCGATTTTTCAAAATAAGAAATTCAACAATTTCTAACCACATTAAACCATTTTAAACATTTAGAAGATTACCAGCAGCTAGGTTATACGCTGCATTCACTTGGTAATATTATGCAAACGGCTTTACTGGCTGAAATGGAACATCCTAAATATTCCAACCATAATAAATGGGATATGTACAATCTTCTATCTCTTATCAAAAGCCTGGTTCCTAGTAACAAATTGGAATTGCTTGATAAACTCAACGATTAAACAGAAGAGGCTGTCCAAAAGAAGGATAGCCTCATTTTTATAAATTCTTTTCAATTAGTTCAGAAAATGAGTTTGAATATAGTTCTTCATACTCATTATCATGATAAGAAATTAGATCATTTCAATTATATATATCTATTTTTTATTTTTAACAAACTTAAATATTTTGAAATGTTCTTTATCATTTATCATTAATCTTGCCATAGGAACATCTATCATTATATTTCCACACTTACATTCAGAAAATGTTTCGGGCAAACTATTTACATTGGTATTACACAATGTACATTCATAATAAATATTTTTTCCTGTAGGATAGCCTTTCTCTTTTTGATAAGTTATATATTCTTTTTCCATTTTTATAATTCTAAGGACATATTATCTTTCGATCAACAACTTCCAAATGCCCTGAATCAATTAAATCTCCTATTGTTTTATTTTTAGTAAAGAATTGTTGAGCTTCTCCTTTTTTACCTAACCAAGGGGTTATATCTCCAGCATCAACTTCAAATAATTTCTTAACTCTATATGTTGTTAATATGGTACCTTCTTTTACTGGTAACATAGCCCTATTTGTAAAGGGAACTCCTGACTCTGCTAAGAATTTACCTCTATGATTAAAAACTCCTTCAGTGTCAAACTAACCACCATATCTATCTAACAACATACCTTGAGATAAATTTACTGTATTCCTACCACCTGAAAATCCATCATTTTGAGGCCATGCAAATTTTGTAAATTTTCCGTCTGAATCATGCCATCTACCAGTGTTATCAATTTTATATGGCGTACCTTTAGGTTAAGCCATCAACCCGAACGGGTCAACCTGTGTATTAGAGCCGTGAGTTTAAGCGTATAAATTTGGGTTATTCCCAGCAAGTCCGATAGAGTCTTTGCTTATATAAGTTACTGATTTACTATCGTAATATCGGAAACGATTGTGGTCTAACCCTGTGTATCCTTTTTCTTCGCGCGAGGTTTTACGTTTAGCTTCATTCTGTTACAGTTGAAATAAAAAGATAAAAGTACAATCAAAAAAAACAGATACCTTTTCATAGAATCAAAGATAAATTTTTTCTTCCAAATGAAATAAAAAGATTAGACGTATTTTTAGTAGTTTATAGAGGATGCTTTCTGAGTTGGCGGATAAACAACTAAAAAACGTACGAGGTCTTTTGTAACTCGTTACAAAAACGAGCTTTAAGCGGTGTTGCGAGCAGTAAAGCGAGAGTGCAAGCGCGAGCGGTGAGATCTTGCCAAAAATAAAATCCATTCCTTAGACTATTTTGGCGAATAAACTGCCCGTGAACGGTGTCACAGGTGGTTTACTTATTTTCAAATGAACTTCGTCGCCGTGGCGCGCTGCACCAGTCTGCGAGCAAAAAGATAAACTGTGGCGGATGCGCCAGCAGACGAAGAAACAGCGGATGAGGAGAAGCGAAACACGTGAAGAGTGCAAGGGTAAGCAAGCGTTAGCGAAGCTGGAGCGCAAGCACCGGAACAGAGTTTAAGCGTTGACGAATGCCTTCTACAACTCATGCGTTCCCTTATCCCTGAAGAGGAACTCGAACTCCTTGATAAGAAAAATAGTTAAATGAAAAAGCCAACTTTTATAAGTTGGCTTTTGGTGTTATTTCTATTCTATAAATAATATATTATCTATTATTACATATTAACTCAAAACTTTTTTTAGGAATAAACGAAAATTTACCAAGCAAAATTATTCTTCCTGTCATACCTATATCTATTGTAGGAATAGATTTTTTATACATTAAAATATCTAAAATTTTATAATTAACTTCATTAATATTAAGATCATCTTTAAAAGTTGTAAAAATATCTCCAATATTTAAAACATCTCCTTCTATAAATCTTCCATTTACCCAAAATGAATTAATATCTATTTCGCCATAGAATTCAACTTGAAATATATTTTTCATAATATTATTTATTTACATAATGCTTTTGTTCTTTTAACAAATTCATTTATTTCTGCATCAGACATTGATCCTAATTGTTTAAATGTATTGGATAGATCCCCAATAGATACTTTAGTAGGAACATCATACCCCATTTTTTTAAGATAGCTGTTGCATCCTTTGCGGATATTTCAGCAGTTGCTAATTACCTTAAATCATTTGGTAACATATCTATTCCTACTTTATTTTCAAATGACGCTAAAACATTACCATCTAATATTTTAGATGAATCTATAGCACCTTTATCAAATATTTGTACAACAGCCTCTCCATAATTAGAAGAATGATTAGCAAATATTGTTGCTACTCTTGGTTCTGTCATCACAGGTGTTATACCTATTCTTTGAGTAGCATTACTTCCATTAAACCCTATAGGTGTACCTCTAAAAAATGGATCCAACCCCAGCGCGTCGACCATCCTATTAAAGTCATGAGTATACGCATTCGAGTTATTCCCAGCAAGTCCGATAGGTTTTTTGCTTATATTAAGTTACTAATTTACTATCGTAATATCGGAAACGATTGTGATAAATTATCCCTTTATAAAATTTCCTCTATTGAATTTCTAAATATTTCATTCTCCTTAATTTCATTAGGAAGTTTCTTAATAAACATATCAAGTTCATCTTTTCCTAAAAACTTTTCAATATTAAATAAGAATAGAGGTAAATTAGATGATTCTAATGTATTGCTTAGCTTTACTAAATAATTATTTGATAAATATTTTAACGCTATATTTTTATCAATATTTAATACAAAAGAAAATATATATGGATATTCCGAACTATATTTAACTAAATATTCTAAATTATCTTTGGTATAATTAAGAGAATTATTATCTATAGAACTGATATACATTTTTAAATCATGTTTTTCCTGTTCAATTAATTTAACTCTATCAATTATATCTTCAATTTCTAAAATTTTATTTTCAAACAATATACATTCACCAACTTTGTGAGCTCCATCCATATAATCAAATTTAAAACCTTGTTTAAGTATTCCCTTTGGTGCATCTTCTGATAAAAAAAACACTTCATTAGCTATTGTTTTATATCCTTGATCTCTTGGTGAAATATCAAATTTAAAAGCAATACTCCATCCTTGTTTGCTTTCAGGTAAATATATTTGCGTATATAAAAGTTTAGTTGAAGGCAAAAGCCTTTTTTCTCCGTCAAATATATTTTTATTCCAATTAATTAAACATTTCATAATTTCTATTTATATTTTACTCGATGAGAATTAACACTTGTAACTTTGGTAGGTTTTTTTATTTAAATCATCAATTTCTATAGCTCTAGATTTTCCTATTCCATCCAAATCATAATCAGCTATACATGCCTTTTTAGCTATATCATTATCTATTTCAAATCCTACTACACAAAATTTACTATCTCCTTCTAAATGGCCTAATTTATGACCAAATTCTACAGCACCTTCATAACTTTCTGCAAACCATTTAGCCATCATTCCTCCACTATCTCCTCCCATGCGCCATCCATTTTCAAGAGTATCAAAATACTCAGCTCTAGTCATAGTTCTAAATAATTCCATCAACCCAAACATTACTATCATGCGTATACGCATACCAATTTGGGTTATTTCCAGCAAGTCCGATAGGGTCTTTGCTTATATAAATTCCTGAATTACTATCGTAATATCGGAAACGATTGGAATATGTACAATCTTCTATCTCTCATTAAATGCCTTATTCCCGAACCTGAACTGGAACTCTTAGACAAAGTAAATAATTAAATGAAAAAGGCTGTCTCTTTTTGAGGCAGCCTCTTGGTTTTATAAATTTATTTTTAATTTTTCTTTTACTAATTTTTTAATTTCACCCTCGGTCATTTCAAATTCTGATCCTGCATCTATAATCATAATATCTTCAACAATATCATACAAATCTTTGTCAGATATTTTATGCTTCAAATAAAAATCAAAAGCATATTTAGTGGCTAATTCTGAACTATAACCTTGTTTGAATATAAGCCGTAATCCTTCTATAAATTCTTCTCTTAAATCCATATTTCCCTACTAATGACATCCTTTATGGCTCAATGAACGAGTGATCCACAATACCTAAAACAACTATCGAGTAATTGATTATCAAACTCTTTTCCTCGGTCTGAATGAAATAGTGCGATTGAGGATAATATAGCTTTAATTTGGCTTAATGCTTGCATAACAAGCTCGGCTGTTTTGTGTTGTCCAATCCGGATATCTTTCATGCTGAGAGTGCGAGTAATACCCCCAGATAATTCCATTTTTGCCTCACTTTTATATAAGTCAAATCAGCGACAATGACATTTGTTTTCAAGCTAACAGTAAAATTTTATTGTAAAAGATAGCAATTGCAAAAGAATTAACTTCTATAAAAATGTTTTTATACCGTTTTACGGTATGTTTTGCTCTCAATGATAATACTTTCATGACTTTAGCCACATAACAACGCGATAGGATTATACTTTGATTTGACAACGCTTTTCGTATCCTTCGCGTACCATAAGATTGATAGCTACGATTAAAAATAGATTGAATCTCTTGTGCATACTTTAAAACTTTTTTCTCAAGGCGCGTATTGCACTGATAATAAAAGTAATGCCTTGATATAGCTAAACATCGACACAACCAACTCAATGAATGGCGATGTCGATTTGATGGTATCACTGCGATTTTCGTCCCATTATCAGTGCGGCTTGCTTTAGGATTTCGTTTTCCATCAATAACCGTTTATTCTCTTTGCGCAAGGCTAGCAACTCATTATCTTCAGTACTTCGATTATCTTTAGTTTTGAATGAACCCGTTGTGGAGTATTGTGTTATCCATCTATCTAACGCTGATGGCGTTAACTCATACTGTAAAACTCATTCACTGCGGGTTTTACCTTGTTGATATAACGTTACCATCTGCTATTTAAAATCATCTGTATAGGTTCGTCTTTCTCGTCGTATTATTTTCATCGTATTTTCCTTTTTTGGGGTAGTTTATCTTATCCCTTAAAAAAGTTGTACGAATTAGTGTAGCCTATCCAAGTTAAATCACGGTTTTTATAACCCTTTTAAGTGTTTTTTATTATGGATAATTTTGGTAAAAGAGTAGCCTCTTTACGGAAGGAAAGAAAGATGACACAAGATGAATTAGCTAAATTGTTGAATACTTCTATTTCTGTTATTGGCAGGTATGAAAGAGATGAAATGCCCCCTAGTATTGAGGTAGCTAAAAAAATTGCAGGTTTTTTAAAAACTACTGTAGGATATTTATTAGGAGAAACAGATAAAGCAGATTTATTTAAAGATCCAATTATGTTACAGCGTTTAAGTGATCTTGAAAATATGCAGAGTGAAGATAAAAACCATATTTTACATCTCCTTGATGGCTTTATTAAATCCGTAAAACTTAAAAATATTGCTGCACTGTAAAAGTAAAAAACCGCTTCGATGAAGTGCCCCCCAATAGTTGGACAACCAATTACTGGTTTTTTTTTTAAATGAAAACTTTAAGGATTGAGTTTATTATTTATATCTTTCTTTAACTCTTCAGCTTTTTTTAACATAGCAAAAGATTCTGTTTCATAAAAATTATCCTCAAATTCGTTATCTTTTATTTTTTTAATTCGCTCTTCTAATAAAGGAATAAAAGCAATAGAATTAAAATCTGAAAAACGGTCTTTGTATTTTATCAATATCTCTTTTAAATAAATAAAAATATCATTACAAAGTTTGTTACGCATTTCGTCCTCTGGAAAATTTATATATTCATTTAAAACAAGCATTTGGTCTATTACAAGTTTATCTTCTTTTTGTTTATATCGTGCATAAGACTTTAATTTACCTGCTTCAATATCTTTTATATCAAACAATCTCAAAATAATGCTTAATGATGTATGATGTCTATCTATTTTTTGCAATTGGTTAGATATAGATTCTTGCCACGCCATATTATTTAGATTGTCAATTATATATCTTACAACTTTTATTTGTTTTACATTATTTTCAAAATTTCCAGCGTATCTTGATTCGTAAGTTATCTTTAAAAAAGTACCCATAAGTTATTGTCTTTAATGACAAGTTTTGTTACCCGCAGGTAAATTACCGCCATTTTGTTTTTTATAATCTTCTAATAATTGATTTTCTAATAAACGGTCAGCTTGCTTAGTACCTCCTTGGTCAAAAAAGTCCATTCTTAGTCCAGCTGTTTGACCCTGTATAACTTTACCATTGGCATCTACTCCAACGGATTTAGCTCCTGATTTGTTTATTCTTGCCTCATCTAAAGCTATTGTAGAATAACGGTTTGCCGAATTTTTTGATTCCCCTATTTTATACAACTCGTCTTTTTTCATAAATACGTATGAAGTTGGCTGTGGTTGTCCTTTTGTATGTACAGGATACCAACCGTCGGCAGTAGTATAAAGTCCATAAACATCCAACCCGAATGGGTCTATCCACGTATTGGAATCTTTAACGTAACCGTACATTGTCGGGTTTCCACCTGCTAAACCAATCGGGTCTTGGCTTATAAAGTTACCAATATTTGGGTCGTAATATCTGTGCCTTTGGTAGCACAAATCTATCTCACTATCGTAGTATTGACCTTGGAATCTAAAAGGTAAGAAATGCTTATTGTTAAAGTTATCTTCCCAGATTCTACCATAAATATCAAACGCTACCTGCAAACAAGCTTTCCTTCTTTATCGTAAGCCTGAGCGGGGCTTTCAAAATAATCAGATAGAATAAAGTAAGTGTTATCATCCGATATTTTAGCAGTTGGCACTAAGCTTCCATCTTCATACAGCCAAGTAGTAACGTTATGGGTCGGTTCAGATTTATCGAAAATAAGCAATCCTAAATCATCAGATACAATTTAAGATTGCTCACCTAGCTCAAAGCTCCATTAGGTAATAAAACATTATTCCCTCAAAAAAGGAATAAATTTTTGAATTAACCATTTTAGCCGTTCTTCTTAAAGCATCATATTCAAAACGAATCAATTGGCCTTTAGGATTACGTATGACTTTGAGCATTTCATTGTCAAAAACTTACCAGCAGCATTAGCTTTAAAACTTATTAAAATCCTTATCCCTGAGGATCAACTCGAATTACTGGATAAACTAAGCAGTTGAAACATACAAGGCTGTGATTATTGATAGCCTTATATTTTTTTCTTTGCTTAAATCTTCTCTAACTTGCATTAAAACTTCTCCTAGCCAATTAGTGCCTTTCCATTTTTAGGATCTAAAATATCAGGATTATCTTCATTCATACCTACTCCTCAAATAATATCATGAGGACTAGCTTCGACTAGAATTTTATTTCCTGTGGAAAGTAGAATCTTTTTTAAATGCTCATTTTGGTTAAATTTTGCAAAATTCCCTTGATAAAATATCTTTTGTGCCTATTCATTCCATATAGATAAATCAAGAAAATTTACTTTGCGAGCTAATTCTTTTGGTATTCTTGGTTATTTAGTTTCTAATATTTTTTTAGCTATTTCTACATCTTTAAATAATAATGCTTTTGAATACATCATTCATTGTTCTGCACCATTGAAAAAATTATGATCTATAATAAAATTACATAGATACCATTGTGAGAAAATATCTTTTGTACGGTAAAAGAAAAAAATTATTCATTTAAATGTTATTATTTTGAAATCATTTGTTCATTATAGAATTTAACCATTTATTATAGAACTGATCTTGTTGCTCTTTGGTAGCAAATTCATAAATATCAATATAATCAAAAATATTTACTATGTCTTTGTTTAGTGATGGTTCTCCTATTTTTAAAAAATATGCTTTATGTCCTCCCATATTCATCATCATTGGTGAAGGATATACATTTATTAACGAACCATAACATTGTAGTCCTATATATTTATCTAATAATAAATCTTTTAATTCTTGAAATACAAGGAACCAATATTCTCCTTTTTTTTTGATTTCTTTATTATCATAATAAATACTTATTGAAACCACATCTTCTTCATCACTCTCAAACAATTCTAGGTTTAGATTTATTACTTTATTATTCTTTAAATCTAATCCTTTAATATTTAATACTTCTAAGGACATTCTATTTTTGGGGGATTTTAAGGTTTATAATTAGGATTAGATATTAATTCATCTGGAATGTCTACACTTTTTTATACAACAAAATTAAGGAGTAACTGTTTATTAAATGTTATAGTCGTCAAGTAACCTAATGATGAATGCAGTCGATTGTTGTTGTACCAATATGCATAAGCAGAAAAACGTTGTCGTAGTACATTGCCTTAGTTCATTCGTATTGGTGAATATCTCATTTTTGACAAATTCAGTTTTAATTGTCTTAAATATCGCTTTAGCAACAGCATTATCGTAAGGACATCTTTTATGGCTCAATGAGCGAGTGATACCCAATACCACAAATCAACTATCGAGTAATTGATTATCAAACTCTTTTCCTCGGTCTGAATGAAATAGTGCGATTGAGGATAATGGTGTTGACTAGTTGAAACAAAAAGGCCAACTCATTTTAATTGGTTATTATTGTTTAGTTATTAATTTTTTTTACCCATTTTTCATAATTTTGAATAATGGATAATAATTCAGTTGTGAGACTTTCTTTATAATTCCATGAATCAATTATAAAATATGATATTTGAGCGCCATCGATTAGCTCAAAATAATTATTCGATAACATATTTTTTTTTACATTATCTAAATAATTCAAAATAATATCCCTTTGATTTTCACTTACTTTAATATCATGAATTGAAGAATTTGAAATTTTTTCAATTGCTTTATCCACTTTTAATAATAAATTATTCATACTTTTCGCTCTAAAAAAGATCTCACCATGCATTATCTGCTGAATCTAGTAGATGTTTTTTGAATTTTGCTATACAGATAGGTATTTAAATTACGCTTGTTCCCTGTAAAGCCAAAGTCAACCTGCTTCTATTCTTCTATAATTTTATATTTATGCTGGTTTTGCCAAGAAATGATTTTAATTTTTCCGTCAATAATTCCTTGATCTCTATAATACAAGATTAATTGAGCGGGACTCCAATCTTGCCCATCTGCAAATAATACTTGATAATTTTGCATTAAATTTTTAATAATGTGGATTCTTTGTTGCTCTGTATCAACTTTTTTAATAAAAAAATCATTCTGTTCTTTTATAAAACCTAAAGCTATTAATAGTTGCTGTAATTTTACATCATCACATTGTGCTACAATACGTGAACCAGCTAACTCATGAATTAAAATATAACTTTTCATTTAAATAATTCTATTTAATCTTTTGAGGCTATTTAGAACAATAGCTTTTTTCTTTATACTTTGCAAAAATCTTCGCTAGCCTAAATTAAAACTTTCGCTAACCAAGTAGTTGCTTTCCATTTTTTAGGGGAATAGATATCTGGGCTATCGCTAATCATTCCATATGGCTAAATCGAAATTTTAAACCTGACAACCTTATTCTTTTTGAGTTCTAGGCTCTTTTGTTTCTACAATTTAAGAAGCAATTGCTTAATCTTTAAAAAACGAGTTTTTAAATAGACTATACATGGTTCTGTACAATTAACATAATGATTTTATATAAGAAAAAATGTAGTGTATTTTGATGTAGATGATGCAGTAGCAAAAGTTGCTTATAAAGCAGATCACTTAGATGGAATAGGTTCTGTGAGGGCTATTGAGGTTGCTGATTTAAATGGAAAGACTGAAGTTAAAAAGTTAATTCAATTAAAGTAGAGTGTAAATAATAAAATCACTATTTAATTGGGATAGGACTATATTTGATGGAGAAAAAAGACTTTTACCATCAACGAAGGTTTTACATACTCAAATTTATTTACCAGAGTTAAAAGAAAGTTGGATTATCGTTTTTAAATTTAATATTTCGCCGAGAGATTAGAGATATAGGACAATAGCAGAGGAAGAATTTTTTTGTCAGAAAAAGCGCCGAAAAAAATATTAAAAGAAGGGTTCGAATTTAACTTTATGGATGGTCCAAACATTATTGGAGAATGTATATTGTTTCAAGAAAAACTTATTTAAATGGACGATGTAATGGAAAAAATTAAATTCAACGAACAGGAAAACATAAATAAAAAATGCTCATTAACTACGTGAATAATAATTCTTTTAGTTATCCAACAAATCAACTTAGGTTTTAATTAAATAGAGTTCGGATTAGCCATACAATTTTCTTTTGTGTAAAAAATTGTTAAAAACATAGCCATAAAGTATCTATCAAACAAGTAGGTGATAATATTTCTTTTGAAAAAGTACCGACTGTCAATGGTAAATCTGTAATTACTGATTTAACAGATGTTAATAATAAAATTAACTCAATAAATACAAATTTAAATATTCTCAATAATCGTACTTATGTTGTTGAATCATACCATAATGATAACGCGTGGTATCAAGTTTATTCAGACGGATATATTGAACTATCTGATGCTCAGTATATAGAAACGAAGAGCATTAATGCGGTAAATGGAACATTTATTAATTTATTAAAACCAATGAAATCATATCATTATGGAATAAGTGTTGATAAAGTTAATAACGGACCATGGGCACAAACGGAGTTTGCGTATGCTGAGGTTTATCCAACTGGATTTTGGCTTGCTTCCTACACATCAAGTATTCCAGGAGCAGTGATGGTTCGTTGGACAGTAAGAGGATATTAACATGACTATTACAAATCAAGAATATGCAGAAATGGCTATTAAAGCTAATAAAGAGGGGAAAGAGTTAAAATACGAAAACGGCAAATTAACTCTCGTTGCTCCCGAACCAATGAAGTTTACAGAAGAGCAAATAATCTTTCAAAATCAGCAAATTAAAGAATCTTTATTCAAAGAAGCTAACAGCGAAATAGATATACTCAACGATAAAATAGAGTTCGACGAGGCGACAGATGACGATGTTGCAATGTTAAAAAAATGGAAATTGTACCGAATTAACTTTAAGAAATTGGACGCAACAGATATTAAGGCCATATTCCCGATAAAGCCCATTTAGGGCTTTTCAGGAAATATTACAGCAATATTTGATACATCAATGCGATTTAGCAAAACTCGATATTTTTTCCACGCGTTCAATTTGTCTTCATCACCGTTTTCTGACATGTCCAAATCTATCGCGTCTTGTAGTATGGATATATTTTCATTAGCCTCATTTAATAGTGAGTTTTTTAACATTTTATTCTGTTTTACTTTAAATGCGTTTTGGTCATCTTCATCTAAAACCCATTTTTTACCGTTCCATTTTGAAAACTGAAACGGCTCCAGTGATGTAAAACCTTCTTTTATTTCTCCTAAATAATCGATTTTAACCGATTCTTTAGTTTCAATATCGAAAACTATTTCATCACGATGATCCTCAACTAAAACCCATGTACCATTTTTCTCGCATGGGTGAAAGCCTTCTTTAAACTCTGGCGCAATCCGTAATGCATTATCTGGTGGTAACGTATCATCGTTAGCGTCTAATTGATGTGTATATGGTTTTAGTGCATTTGTGTTATCAAAATAATAATTAATCATAATTTTTCCTATTTAATTTCTTACCTACTCGCCAAGTAGGTAGTGCAGAAGATGACGCCATCAGAAATATTTGGGCCAGATATGGCAATTTTATAGTATCGGCATTAGATGCCACAGGAGCATTTAATATTAATGCAATCGCGTCTCCGGCGTACGATGGCAATGCGCATGGTTGGCACGTAGATATTCTATTTGATGCATCACGAGTTGTGCCGACAGCACATGAGAATCGCCCGATTAATATTGGGTTAACACCAGTAATATACCTTGGTGTTTAGACGCCCAAATAAATCGTAGGGGTCAGAGCAATATTCAGTGGTCGATTTTCATGAGCAGTTGGAACAAACCATGATGCATTAAATAAAACCGATTGCTCTGGGTAATCAGAATCCGACACGTGACAAGTAACTGGATAATTTCTATTATTCAATCCAGAACCATCGTCATTTCGAAATTTTCTGAAGACACCGTTCGGCACGGTATCTTTCCAGTGAAAAATATGGTGAATTTCGCCATACAGATTTCTAATTGCGTCATCCTCAGCACTACCTACTTGGCGAGTAGTTCCATTTGCAGGTCTTTCAAAAAATCCTCTACCATCTGGTGCAAACGCGGACGGTACATTAATATATTGCTGACCATCAATTTCTTTAATTGTTATTTGATGATCACGTTTATAATTAGCAGATAACCCATTTAAAGCACGACCTTGTGGTGAACTTAACAGATAGTTATCACCGTTTCTAAAATACCAACCAAACGGCAATTCACCAGCACGGAACGGCATCAATCGAAATTCACCGATTGCATCTTTAAAGACTACATGATCACCTACTGAGTAGGTAGGTACGCCATTTACTACACTTTTAGTTGCAGGTAAAGCTCTGGCAATATCGGCTGAAATATTATTTGTAGTTATTTGCTCTACCCAATTTTCCCAAAATCCGCCTTCAGTACTACCTCTATAATTTCTAATAAATTGACGACCTGATTTATAGAGTGTATATATTTGTACACAGCTTTGGTTGCCCTCGGTCAAAGTCGGTAAAATTATCAATGACCCTGCCTCTTGAATCGGGTAACCTAGTTCCACGAGCGCCTTAGCATCATGTTTTTGATAATATATTCCTTTAGCCAATGCTCCTAGATGGTTGGGAGGTATATTATCTAAATCGCCGCAATATCGCATAATTGTCTGCGGGTCAATAGTTGACGCCCACTCTTTTGCATTGTCAGCACTATTTTTTGCGGCTACCGCTGATGATTTTGCATTAACTTCAGATGTATTTGCGGATTTAGCACTATTTGCCGAGTTTATAGCTGACTGGTTAGCCTCTTTTGCCGAATTATTTGCATTATCTGCATAAATTTTCGCAGTATCTGAACTTGTAGTTGCAACACTTGCTGCATCTGTTGCTGTTATCGCCGATTTTGATGCTAATTGTGAACTTGTTGCTGCTTCAGCAGCACTTACTTTCGCCGCATCGGCAGATGATTTCGCATTGGTTTCTGATGTATTAGCATGGTTAGCACTATCTGCTGATTTTTTCGCTGATGTATATGAATCTATTGCTGATTTTATTGCTTCATTTCGAGCATCAAAAATCTGCTTTAAAAATTCAGGAGTTAAGTCACTTTCTTCGGGATTAATTAAATAATCGTTTAATGTACCATCTACTGAATCAGAATAAATATTGATTTTTCCAAGTCGCTTTTTGGGGAAACCGTTAATGATTAAGCTAACTTCATATTCACATGGCAATACATTCATTGAATATTTGCCGTTCTCAGACACTTGAAATGTTTGCGTTTGAGTTAATACTTTGCTAGTCGTTTTTTTTGCATATAGTTCGATAGTGCAGTCATTGATAATTTGACCTGCACCATCCGTTAAAATTCCTGATATTTTTGCCATATTTTCTTCTCATTTGTTTAATGACATTTAGGTGTTTAATGTCATAATAGATATTAATCGTTTAGTCAGGTAGAAAACCGTTTGAGTTTTTCATTAGAAAAACTAGGGAGTTAAAAGATAATGTATATTTAATTGAAACCGAAGCAGGTTTATTAATAGTTAATGATATTTTAACTCGCTCACCATTGGAAAATGGAGGAATAGGTAAAATTAAATTACGAAATCCCACCCCTTTTATGTAAAATTTATTAACTTCATAGGGGTATTGATCATTAAATAAAAAACGCATACTCCCACGAATATTTTCAAAGTCAGATCCCAATCCCATTACCCCTCCGACAACTTTAATTTCTTCGATAAAACATAATTTTTGCCACTCTCCAGATGCTTCTATGTTCATTACATGAACGTTTTGGTTTGGGTTTGTCTCTACAATCCTAATCTCTTTCTTGAAAAGTTTTGCTGAAAGAACGTTACCCCTTATTTGATTAACATCCAAAGTACCTCTTATTTGACAATTTTTGTTAATGATTACATTATTTAGTTCTCCAGAATTAGCATAAATATTTCCTGAGATATTGGCTTTACGAGCATTGACGGTGCCATCAGGCAGTAACTCAAATACTGGAGGTGTCCCTGCGCTTATTACACTACCGGCAACCATTTTCCCGCCCGTTATTAGCGGCGCTTTGATTTCTGTACCAGCAATTAATCTATCACCTCGCATTGTACCCGTTGCAATTAAATCGCCATCAATGAACATTTTTGGCTCTATCCACTGTGCACCGTTGTATAGCCTAGCTTCTGAGTGCGAAACTTTACCGTCAGAGGCTAGTGAGTAAATGATTAATGTCGTATCACGAGCGGGATAAAAGCCAAATTCACGATAAAACATCTGCGTTGCATTATCATTAGCAGGAAATTTACCATCACCTGTTTGAATTCTAAATAGACCACCTGCGCCATTTTCTGCAACTAATGTTCGAGTGTTAGCAATAAACATTTCTGAACGCCCAACAACATTAACCGCATTTACACCATACCAATATTCGGTATCTGGGGTGCAGTCAACATCTGTTAATGACATGGCGCGACCCAAGTAGTTGGTCTGTGCCTCGACTTCTGCTTTGGTGGTGCCTTTATAAAATTCAAACTGAGTACCTAAGCTAGATGTTGCTGTCATAACTGGGCGAACTGCAATATTAAATGCACTTGGCGTTAATACTAATCCTGAAGGTTTTGCTGGTGGTAATATTGAAAATGCGATAGTTCTTTCATCACCTAATCGCCCGTCTTCTCCCACTCCTCTGACTGTTGCATTGAATTTACCTTGTTGCAAGTCTGATAGGTAATATTCAGTATTATTAACAGTTTCACGACTAATTAGTTTATCATCACGATAGATTTTTACTTCGAATCTCAAGTTTTGAATCGTGCGAGGTGTAGACCATGATAATCGTGCTTGATATAGATCAGATTCAGGGATAATTTCAGTCTGCAGCTGCTCTACAGGCGGAATTAACCAACTAAAAATAGAACCGCTTTCCTCTTCAAATTTAGCGCCGTTATCAACAATTTCTTCTTTCCTAGTTTCATGTTCTAGCGCAGTGATAGAGTAAGTGCCATCACTGTTTTCTGTAATGGAAAGAGCTTTGAATAATCGTGGCTTGATTTTATTGTCATATAGTCCCCAAACAGAATAATCATCAACACTAACACTATTTACCAAAACAAGCTGATTGGGTTTGACTTGTGCTTGAATTTTAATTTTATGTAGTTGCATATTGGTATCAGTTACACTTAAATACGCATTTTTCATATTTTTAATGTCAATATCACGGTCTAACTTAATAGTACTACCATTTGCCTCTAAAATTCGTCCACCGATAGTCGTACCTGCAAAATCATTATCAGTAATACCAATAATATCCCCAGGCAAATGTCTAATACCTTCACGTCCTACATTGAATGTAACGGTTTGTGTCTCTAATTTTTCGGTTTGAATTAGCCATTTCCCAACTCTATGTGCCTGCCCTCTCGATGTACAGCCAAATGCATCGACTTGAGCAACATTCAACCCGAATCGTTTAATTAACTCATCATCAGCAACGTATTCGGTTGTGGTCTCCCAGTTATTATTGGGGTCAATATAACGTACGTGCACAGCTGTATGCCGTGATTTTTGCGCGGCTGACGTGTAGTTGAACTGACCATCGACAACGTTCGCATTTGAATAAATCGCCACAGGGTCACTTGGTCTATCCATAACGGCTGTATATTGTGTACCGTCCCAAATCGGCATCGCCCGAAATATCGAGCATAAATCATGAATAACCTCATACGCCTGTCGTTGCTCGGTAATATAGCAATTACAGGTAAATCTTGGCTCTTTGCCACCGAAACCGTCATCGACTAACTGATCACAATATTGAGAAATGGTATATAACGCAAATTTATCGACACCGAATTGACTGATGCGATTCCCCATACCGTAACGTGTGTTGGTCAAAATATCGTAAAATATCCAAGCTGGGTTATTTGTCCAAGCAAGCTTGAAATTTCCTGACCAAAAACCTTTATATTCTCTCGTCTCAGGGTCGTAATTGTCAGGCACTTTAACTATCATACCTTTGATTAAATAGTTTCGGCGAGGTACACCACTAAATTGCGATGAATCGAATTTTAGTCCAACTACCGCAGTATTTGGATATGAAAATTTGGTATCATAAATTTCTGTGTACGAACTCCACAGCGTATTATTAGCTAATAATGATGACGTGCTATCTTGCGTTCTGCGCACTACTCGAATGTTAAACGGTTTCGGAGGTAAATCATATAAAATAACCGATGTTAAATACTGTGAGCGGGTTTTTTTATCGATTAAATCAACAGTTTTTACCGTTTCCCACATGTGGCCCGTACCGATTTGAATTGCCATTGACACCGATGTTCGGTTAATGTTGCCTTTTTTGTCCGTTGAGCTTAATGACTGTACACCAACTGTAACCCGAACTCTGTCAATATTGGGGTCGGTAATGGTTCGTACAATCGGGGTTGATGCCTTTACCTCAAGATTAACAGGCACTTCGTTTTCCGTTGCTAGAAAACTCTCAAGCGGTGCTTGTGACTGAACGCCAGCCGTCCATTCGACTTCAACTCCCTTGAAGTTGTATGAACCGTTTGGTGCTTGAATTGGCGTATCGTTTAAAAAAACGCTTTGTAGGCCATTCACTGGTCCTTCTATCTGTCCTTCACACAACAAATCAATAATACTCAGTTGCTGATTTGATTTTAAGTTATCTTGCGCCTCTGTGGGCGTTTTAGCCTTTTTTTTACCTTTACCCATCTATTGTTTCCAACCCCTGTGATAAAACTTTAGAGCCTATTTTTGTTAATCCGTAGCAAAGTGGTACTGGTGCACCCTGTGCTATCGTGTTGTCCAGATTAGAAAAAGAGGTGTTTTTATTAGTACCGCCATCGGCTAATTTCTCGGTTTTGGGTAGCTTGGTTAGCATCATGGCTACACCACCGATCATTAAGCCCACACCTGTTGCCATCAATGGATAACCCATTGGCGTCCAGTAAAAAATAGCCCCAACAACAAACATTACAGCACCTGCGATAAAGCTGAATGCCCCACCTTTTGCACCTTCTGTTTTGGGTACAATATGAATCACGGCATTTTGAGGAATTCGGCTATGCAACCCAAACTGTAAATTGCCCTCATTCATATCTACACCATTAATTCGTACGCGAAAAAAACCGTTCATAATTTGCTTTTTTAAGCCTTTTATCTGACAATACAAACCATTTAATGCTTCTGCTGCTGTTTCAACGTTCATATTGAACTTATCGCCATATTGTTTAAGATCGCCATAAAGCCGAATTTTTGCCATTTTTTATGTCTCCATATTGAATGCGTATAGTCCATCCAAAAACCGCCGTACATATCTCGTTTAGATAGACGATTTGGACAGTGATGTAAGATTTGTTGGTTGCCAATGTAGATGGCTGCATGGTTAGGTGTTGATGAGCCTAGACAAATGATGATGATATCGCCTTCTTGCAGTTCTTGCGCATCAACTTGCACAAACCCGTTTTGGGGCAGTAAATCTAGATAGAGGTTTTGACCGTTGTGCCACCAATCGTCCTGACGTTCATAGTCAGGTAGTTCAATACCAGCAAGCATATAGGCGTCACGTACTATTGTTAGGCAATCGATTTTTCCGTGTTGAAACTCTCGACCTAATAATGGTTTTATATATCTAAATTTATGAATTTGGTTATCACATAGCAGCCACCAATCTAAACCTGTAAACTGTTGATAAATTTGATCAGCCTCACTAAGAATTGGCTCACCGTCAGGATGAGAATGTACAACTGCTGTAATCTCACCCTTCTCTTCAGCTTTTATCCAATCATCGGGGGATATTTCAAATGTTTTTGTCGGTGTTGCTGATATATTGTTGCATGGCATATAGATTTTATTATCAATAACAAAACCGCAGCATTCAGCCTCACCGCATTGTTTAGCATGATTGAGTATCTCTTTTTTCATTATTTAACCTGATTTTTAGGTATATTTAAGGGGGAAATAGATTTGTAATTATTGAGTTTTGACTAGGATAATTTTGCAGCAGTAGGAAAACCACCAAATGGTAGAATACCGTATTGGCCATGACGAAGTTTACAACCAGTTAAACATCGGCTACATTTATCTTTAGTGATGTCGTTTGTTGGTTTGTCGAACTCATCCGCTACTGCACCGCCTGTATAACCACATTCCGACGAGCGATATATCCAATTGCAAGTGTTAGCAACAATGACACGAGCCGGAATTAATGCACCGTCGGACTCGCATGGCAATGCTAATTCAAATGTAACAACCATTGAATTTTGTTGTTTTACCTGCTCAATCACATAATTTGAGATAATTTCGCAAAACGGATCGGCATATTGATTACCGTTCTCAAAATTCACCGCATCTAGATATTTGACAGGCACTTCATGACGGGTGACAATTGCACCAAGTAAACCGTCAAAATCAGCAATTAGACCATTGATAAAGCCCATCGCATTACTAACACTCATTGTTGGACGGTTACTCACACCCTGTCCATTCTTTTCAAAACCTTCAACTTTTATGGGATAAGGTTCATAGATATTACATTGCCACGTTATCGGTCGTCTCAGCTCATTTAATCCATTGTGAAATCGAAATATAGTTTTGTTGCCGACAATTTTAGTTAAATCAACTTCATACAAATCAACAATCGCATCTTGTGCTATTTTAGTTATATCGAGTAGCATTTTTTGCGGTATCATACTACAACCTCCTCAAATGTTGCAGTAATTGATATTACTGTATGTTTAACATTTGTTGACCATGATGGACATTTAACTGTGATTAATCGATTGGTGTTTGGCTCTCGCCATTTGAAGGCATGAACACCACCATGCCGCGTTAGAAAGTCATCAATCATAGCAGCATCATCTCTAGGAACATTCAAACTTACGTCATATAAACGTAGATCGTTATTAATCCCATCTCTAACGCGTTGTTCGTAACCATCACCAAATTTGATAAGTTTGACCCTTGGTTCAGCTTTAACTGTTAAACCTGGAGCAAGCTCCCAACTGAATGTTTCCATATTTTCTCCAGACAATAAAAAACCGCCAACAGGCGGTATGTGTGAATTTTAATTGTGAATTTTTAGTTACCTATACGGTATAAATCAATGATGTATTGTCGTCCTCTAGATTTCTAAACGACCTACACGGCAATGCTCCCCTCTAGGTACAACTTTACTAGTTAAATTTTTTTATTTTCTCTAACAACGTTTCAAGTTCATTTACGTTTTTATTTACTAGGGTTTCCATGATTGCAATGGGTAATTTTGAAATACCCTCACTATGCGCCATCACATAGTCAGCAGTTACACTCATTATGTCATCTTGAGCGACTAAAACTAAACACACACCCGCAATTCTGGTTTCAGAGTGAATATTCTTGATATTTATTTCACCAGTCATGTCAATTATTGTTGCATAACTTTTGAACGCATCATCACCAAGGTTTTTATATTTTTCTATTAATTTGTATTTGTTTATATCTTCACGTGAAATTTTCCCGATAGTACTTTGGCTATTATCCTTTATGATTAATCCATTCATTTGTTGTGTGAAATAATAAGGGGTTGACTTGCATATGTCAGCTAAATATGTAGATATATCATTTTCGGTTAAATTCGAATTTGCGCTAACTAGAAAAGGGAAAAACAATAAACAAAACAAAATCCTTTTCATACTTTCCATCCTAATGTGTTCATTTTTTAAATGGTATGAAATTTCGACAGTTAAATCAATAAACTTTTAGTAATTCTTCTATTCGTTATTCTTTTTGTAACTGTGCACCTATTATCCCAGTACATAAAGGGTACACTAATAAACGCCGATTAGCTCCCTCATAAAAACCGGTTTATCCCTGTGTGTACAGGGAACACCTTTTCTAAAAATCGAATAATGTCATCTTTGTCGGTTTATCCCTGTGTATACAGGGAACACAAAACCATTTCTAATAAGATATTCGATTGTCTCGGTTTATCCCTGTGTATACAGGGAACACACTCTGGGGATGTGGGTTGATAAAAACTCGAACGGTTTATCCCTGTGTATACAGGGAACACATTAGTATTCTCATGGTTTGTGATACCTCTGCCGGTTTATCCCTGTGTATACAGGGAACACCTAGAGCTCCCATTTGAAATACTGATAAAACACGGTTTATCCCTGTGTATACAGGGAACACTTATTATAACTTATTGTTTATTAGTTAAAATACTAAGCGATAAATTTCCACCAACTTTTTTACTGTTTTTTTGCATGATTTTATTGAGATGTTTTTAGTGATTTATTATTAGCAAAATGACTCTATTTTTTAGGTTATTTGCTTATGTAACTTGGCTATAAGCGGGTATCTGATCAAGTAAGCGATTTGACGAACCACATTTGCACGCCCTGTAATTCTTTAATGGTGACATTTTAACGCTGACGATTCTATTTTTTCTCGCAAATCATTCAACGGATTGATAGCAGTGGCTAATGTTTGTTTACAAATACTAAACAACTGTAACTCAATAGGGTCAAAATTCATCTCTATTATTGATTAATCCCAGTGAATACAGGCAACACTGTTTTACGCCACTCGTCGCATCATAACTACGCCTTAAATTACTCAAAAGGAGATCTGGAGCACAAAACTGTAACGAGATAGCGAACGTATTCTCTCATATGGGTATTGTGTTAGACGCATTCCCGATCTTATGATCGGGAAATAAAAGTTGGAGATCTACAATTAATTTAGTTGGTTATATTTATCGTTTATACTCAAACTCTATATTCATTAAGGTTTTTATCTTGTCTATTAACGAATATTTTATCCCATGTTTATTCAATGTTAATTCAGCATAAATATAATCCAAGCTATCTTTTTTGTAATTATGTCCATCAATATCTATTTCTCCAATTTCATCAACTCTTGGTTCACGAGTGTTGTCAATATAATATTCGCATGAAGAATAACCGACTAAATCAACACCCATTCGGTTTTTGGATGAAAATTTAACCAAAGCAGTTGTGTTATAGAAATTTTTGGGATCATTATACTTTTCTTTTAATGATGAATATATTCGATTTCTTGAAAAGTAATTATCAATTCTATCTTGGCTCCAGTTTTTCTTACTAGTCAAGGATAATTCTAGAATTTTATACGACGATGGCGCCACCATACGTTCTTTAGTTGCAAAGGAACATCTTTGCTTCAAGTCATATAAAAAAACATCATCATAGCTAACACTTTCATGTACATATATTAAAAATGTTGATACTAATGTACCTACAACCAAAATTGATATGATAAACCATTTCATTCCATTCATCCTTATGTCACTAATATATAATGAATGGTATGAAATTTTAGTTATTAAATCAACGACGATTTAATTTACCACCAGGTCGCATTTGTTCGTCTAGTATTGATAACACTGATTGTTTTATCATTATACCGATTTCTTTGCCGTCTTCCTCGCTAATATCACCTCCGCCAACATTGACTGGTACATTTACAGTAATACTGCCGCCAGATGATTTAGATGCATCAAGGAAATTTTTTAAATCAGCATTTGTGCGCGCATCAACAACTCTCTCGCCTTTATCGAGTAACCAAGTTCCTTCGCGAGGAATACTATCGATACCACTATGCGCCATACCTGAAATGGTTTGAGCTGCAATCAATCCGACTGAAGCATAACCTAATCCTCTGATCCAACTTGCAGCGGAAATACCAAAAATAGGGCCAAGTTCAAGCGCTTTTGATGCTGCAACTTCTGTACTAATAATAGCTTGAGCAATAGCAGAAGCCTTACTAGCTAAAAACATCACTTTATATGCAGCTGATGATTCACCAGCTGTTTGTTTGAACATATCAGCAATTGAACCAGTTAGTGTTGAAAATGTACCTAACGCCGCCATTGTATATACAGATTGCAACTCTTGTTGCTTATTCTGCATAGTTTCCTCGATGCTCAAAACTGCGTCAGCATATTCTTGATGATTTATTAACTTAGCATTTAGCAAATCAGTTTGAATTGCTAACTGTTGTTGCTGCCAATCTTTGAGGTTTTTTTCATCTTCAGCAACTTTGATTAGCTCACTACCTGGTCCATTATAAGAATTTTGAATACTTAACGTAGGCGCTGATTGAACCATTTTTTGATTCATTTTTTTAAGCAACTCTTCACGTTCTTGCAAGGAAACGTTACTTTTTTCAAGAACTGACAGATTTTGTTTGTAACTATCAAATTGTTGTTCGGTAGGACTACGCATTGAATCAAGAATAGATTTGTATTCTTTTTGGGCATTAAGTTGATCAATCTCAATGGCTTTATTTTCTAAAGCTTTTTTTTGCTCACCAGATAATACTTTTAATTCACCCTCTGCTAATTGGCGTCGGATTTTTTGAAGTTCAGTGATATCTTTATAGGCATTAATTTGATCGTTAAGTTTTCCAAGTTGGGATTGATAAAGATTAGTTGGATTTTTATCCAAACTACTACGCTTTAGCTTCTCTTGTTCTTGATAAGACTTTCGTAACTTCTCAATGTACTCTTTCAATTTTTCAGCTAATTCATCTGACATTTCTGCTGATAGTTCCTGATTGGTCACTAAAGCAATAAGGTCTTCTGAATGTGCCAATGCTGCATTACCCGCTGCTTTTTGTAAACCGGCTAATATGTAAACCTGTTCCGCGGATAATCCTGTTTTTTGACTGTTTGTTTCTAGATCTTGGTTTAATATACGAAGTTGGTAACCGAGGTTTGGAAAATCTGCTACGTCAAGCTTTTTAAGACCTCCAGCCGTTTCCTCTGACGCTTTTTTAGTGGCATCTATCTTTATTTTGGTTTCTGCTAGTGCTGCTATATTTTGCAATAACGAGCCTGTTATTGTGTTAAGAAGGTTTGTGAACTGTTCTCCACCACCCGTTGCATTAATTAAACTTATACCTGCTTCATTAATTCCCTCTCCGAACTCTTTTGAGGTAATTTCCCCCTCTATAACTTTATTTTTTAACACCTCAATTTGATTAATATATTTAGCTATTGCATTTTCATTTTCTGGCGAGATGTACGGTGAAAAACTTGAATAATCAAATGACGGTATTAGCTCTGTTAATTTGTCAGTTAATATTTTTTTAATTTCTGATACGTCGCTATTAACAGCTTTTACATTGACTTTAATTTCCGCGTCAAGTCCTGCTCTAATGTTACCTTGACGTGCTTTATCAAGTTCTTTGTATTTTGCAATCAATTGATCAACAGGTAATTGTAGCTCTTCGATTGGTTTTTTAGCACTATTCGCGCCATCTCTCATTGAGAAAAAAGCTGTCCCAACAGCTATGGCTGTCATCGCTAATCCTAATGGGCCACCAAGTACTCCTAACAAGGTACTACCGGCACGAGTTAAAATAGTCATTGCGCTACTTGACAACTTAAGTCTCTCATTTGCTGCCCTAAGACCATTTTTAGCCTGCGTTTCCCTTTCAGTTAGAGCAATTTCTTGAGCTTCAAGTGCTAAGACAGCTCTTCGTACATATATGCTAGAACTAATACCGGAAATATTTTGCAATCTAGCAATTGCCGCCTGTTTGGTGCTTGCAATAGATTGTTTTTCAACTGCTATTTTTTGCAGCTCAGACTCAGCAAGATGTTTTTGAGCTAATGCTAGATTTCTGGTTTTATTAATTTGATCTACTATTTGAACTGAAACTTTTTTTAATGATGTATATGCACCATTTAGATAATTGCTAAATTTGGCCGATACAACTGCTGCTCCAGCAACGGAAACTAATCCAATATTATCAGCTAAAATTTTTAAAGCCTTCGATATATTATTAGTTAATCCAAGACTATTATTTAATTCGTTGACTAATTGTCCAAAATCATTAGATATTGCATTAAAGCCACCTTGAAGCGTATCACCCATGGCATCTGCCATTTTACCCGTTTTATCTTTGGCGTTAATCATCGCATCAGAAAGTTGACGCATTGAAATTTCACCAGACATACCGAGTTGGATAATGGTAGCTTCAGATTCTCCCATGGAGTCAGATAATGCAGTAGCAACATTAGATGTTGATGACAATATTGTTTTAAAATCATCACCGCTTACTTTACCCGTAAGCAGTGATTCATTAATTGCTTTTATACTTGTCGATACGTCAGTTGCTGATGTCGCATTTATTTTATAACTATTTGACATCGCCTCGATAAAATCGACCGTTTCATTAGTACTGTAACCTAAATCAGACATTGATGAAGCAGTCGCAATATATAACTTTTGGGAATCTGAAATCGCTTTACCATTTCTGTTACTTATTGCAAGTAACCTGTCTTGAACTAATTGATAATCATCAGCAGATCCACCAACTGAATCTATTGCCATTTTGACGCGATTGGCCATTTGCCCATAGTCATCGGCCATTTTCAAAATACCAGTAATTGAAAAATCAACTCCAAGTGTTTTGGTCATCTCGGAGGCTGAAATTTTTAACTTACTTAAATGCGCATTGATTGCTTGAATTGATTTCTTATTGTTAGCAATGTGTTGATCAAAACGCCGTGAATATTTCTCCATTGTTTTGTAATAATCATTACCAAGACGGGTTGCTCTTTTAATTTCTCGTTGATACGATTCTGAATTTGCACTGAGTCGTATCACCAATTCTCGCGGTATAGCCATATTATTTTCCAATTAAGTTAGATAATGCGTCGAATAAAGTGACTGGTTGCTTTTTCTCTTCTCTAAATTTAATTAAACAGTCGTCGAAAGAGACTTTTCCACCTTGTGAGCGGTATATAGATGAAGAAATTTGAGCTGCATGCCAGTCATTTCGCTCGTCACTGATAGGATTTAATTTATCAAATGCGACCCAGTAGTAAAATTCACTAGCTGAAAGTGATTGCTCAAGTTCAGCTAGTGTTTTACCAAGCCTTAATGCTAGCTTTAATTTAAAGAAAAGCTCTGGTTCATTTTCTACTTTTTTTCAGCCTCTTTGAGAGGATCGTTATTTAACTCTATCAATTCGAGGGCTTTATTCAGTACTCGAGTATGAACAGGACCATAACTTTCTACTAACGCCTCCATTTCTTTACTGTCATTACTATTGAAAATAAGATTACCGTTTTTATCAATTACGGTTGCAGCAAATAATAAAGTTTCAGCTTTGATATTAAGTAAGTCTTTTTCTTGCTCAGTTAATGAGTCATCTTTTGACGTTTTTTCAATGGATTTTACATAACGATAAAAATCAATATGTAACGGTTCTCGAACACAAATTGTTGTATTCCATTCTGCCACCTGAAACTCTTTAGTGCGAAAGCCTGAATTTTTAGCAGTGATAATTTTCTTTAAATTCATTATGATGTTTTCTCCACAAATTAATTAGCTGGAGTCGGTTCATTAAACACAAATGAGCCTTTTACTTTGAATGCGAATGAACCAGTTAAAATGCCATTCTTTTCACCTTTAAACTCAAAATTGGTAACACGCGCAATCCAGTCAACAGAACTACCATCCTCATGTTGGATTTTAAATGCGTAATTATTACCTGACTCATAGGATTCTCTTAAAGCTTTTTGACCATCATTTGCAATAACAAAATTAACGTTCATTGATACAGTTGGTTCAGCCGGTAATCCACTAATGGTTTCTTTGGTACGAGATGAAAGTGTTGAGACATCAATCTCTTCACCTTCTGGTGATGTCATGGAATAGTCGGTTACCGTACACTCTAAACTTAATTTTGGGGTGGTATCAGTGATGAATTTTGTTGAAGGATCTTTACTAATAAATACACCGATATCTCTAGTTTTGGTATATTCGCTTTGTGATTTTTGTACTTCAGTCATGTTAGTTTCTCCAAAAATAAAAAAAACCGCAATTAAGCGGCAAATAGGTTAATTTTTACTTACTGATTATTAAAGGTATAGCTCTTATGATGCTCGATAGAGTTATATATTTAATTCGTAGTTAGGGTGACTTTTAACATTGAAATGTTTCAATTGTTATTAGTATATTATTGCATCTATGTTTCCTATAGATTAAAAATCTATAAATATCATTATGCAAATCAAATAGTTAAATTATATAAACATGGTTTATTTGTATAGAGTAAAAGTTAAAAACTAAGCTCAATTTAATTGATTACGCTAATTATTTTTTTTATTGCCCTTTTATCTTGATTGCACATCTCAATAACATTCAAGAGATGCTCGTTATAGCTAACACTATCGCCGAATGTCATTTTTTGTGGTGGTAAATTTGCTATGCAATCACTGAGCAGATTTGCTGGAATTGGCTGATTCACGTAAACTTTTCGCTCGGTTGTACAGGCTACCAGAGATAGACATAGGCACGAACTGATTAGCGCAATCATTATATTTAAGTTGTTCATTGATCTGCTCCTGACGTGAAATAGATTGATTTTCTAGCTCACGTTTTGATTGTTCGTTAGCGGCAATAATCTGATTATTTCTCTCGATAGTTTGCTGTAATTGTTGCATCTGTGAAGATAATTCAGTCATTTTCTGTTTTGCTGTTTGTTCATCTTCAAAACATTGATAAGCAAAATAAATGCTAAAAATAACAATAATTAATAATATTATCGGAGACAGCTTATAAAGTAGTTTTAATTTATCCATCAGACTAACCCATTGACGTAAACTGTTTTACCGCCCTGTTTAACCGCAGTTAACACGATTTGGCGGTTATTGCTCGGACTAAATCCAATATGTACCCATTGGTTGTGCTCCTGGATTAATTTGTCAAACTGCACACCGGCATCAATCAAACGTTGGCAAATCTCTTTAGGCGTTCCGTATGAGCTATGAAAATCAACGGCAAGCCCTTTGGTGTGCGCGCTAGTTGGTGAACCGCCTACTTGAGTATTGAGTGCCGGACAACGATAGCCTGATGTGATAATAATCGGGAAACCTAAAACTTTTCTTACGCACTCCAATTTATTGGCAGTTAGCTTGATATTGGGCATTAATTGAACTGGTACAGAATTGTTTATTTTGGCTCTCTCGCCTGTGGTTGAGCGGGTAAATTCCTCAAGCGTAAAATGTTCGGTTAGTTGCATTAGTTATCTCCTTTGGCTTTTTTAATCAGTCTTTCTTCCAGCGCTTTAATCAGTGTTGCGCCCGACCAACCTGCTAACCCAGCTATACCGCCTGCTAGTTCAAAATCCCAGTTAAAATAACTAGCAGCAAGAACCACAAGAGAACCAGCAAAAGTTGATACACATATCTGACCTATCAACGTACCAACTCTGAATTTACCACCATTTATAACATGATAAGAATAGCTTGCTAATGAACCGAGCGAAGTAATAATAAATAGGTATACAACAACCGTCCAGTTGACGTTGTTTGGGTCTTTTATTGGCATGATAAAATCTTTATGTTAGTTAATAGAAATGACAGCGTGCTAGCTAAGCATTGGTTGGTTGTGTGTGTCTAGCGTTGCTGTCGATGCTGTAGCTCTTCACTAAGGTATCTAGTTTTGACTATGTCAAAAATTAGTAAAAGTGATGAGAGAAACTTTATTTAAAATAGATAATTAGCGAAAATATAGTGTCTACCATGAATTAAAATTAAGGTTAATTGTCTATAAACAAGCATAAAAAAACCGCAATTAAGCGGTTAATCTAGCATTTTGAATTAGTTATTTTTCCCTAAAAAAATAATCAATTACAAATTGTATCGTTAAGTTAGTTATAACTCTTTTATAATTAAGATTTTAAATGTAAACAAATTGATGCATTATCTTTTCTTTATTAGAGAGTCATAGAAAAAAAGTGCTAAAAATTCAAAAAATGCAGCATCGCCACTATAAAAGAGGTAGTGATAATCAGTTAAATTATTGAGCCTCTATTCCGAAAAATAGATATAAAAGAACAGATTGATAACAAAATAAATCATCAAAAAAACAATTACATATTGTTAATCTTTTCATTTTATTTTTATTTAAAAATATATTCTCACCTTCAAAAGATAAGTACTTATCCCATCTCTTAAATTGATTATACGGTATTCAATATTTGAAAATATTACTCAACGCGAAAAAATAGAGCGCTAACTTTCAATATCTCGATTCAGTTAGATTTATTTGCTATATAATCGATAACTCTTTTATAGAATCTTAGACTAAATTTATATTAAATCTTTAGTTAAAATAATCCCTAACTGGAATTATAAAGTTAACTAGATAATTTTTAGCATTATTTAAGTTTTACGAATACAGTTATAAAAATTATACAAAAGATGAGCAAGGTAATTTTTTAAGAAATCTATTTCATTAACAACTAAAAATAATTAAATTATTTTTGATTAAGCGTTTGAGCTTTATTATAAGTTAACTCACAATGATAACCATCAATAGAACGCTGATAAGCTACTATCGACCTAATACTAGGACTTAAAGAGAAGTAAAATAACAGGTAAAATACGCATTTTAATTCTGCTACTTTGATAAGCTCGCCAATATTCAATAGTAGAAATAAAATATAAATCATTGAATAAAATTAAAAAAAGATTGTATATTTAAAAAATCAAGGTGAATAGTATGGCGTTAACTAGAACTGAAATTAATGAGCGTAGTAACGAAAAACGTGGTATAAAAAATAAAGCATTTAAATTAAATATAAACGATATAGCAATGATTAAACAAACTGCTATAGATTTAAATATGTCAGAAGCAAAACTAGTAGTAGAAGCTATTAAATTCTATAAAGACAATAAAAAAGCCTCATAAGAGGCTTTCTTGGTAATTCAATATTGAACGTTGTTCTTGTAGAGTGATTTCATTTAGATGTTTTCTTGGGTTACCACACATCCAACAAGAACAAGCTGCGGGTGTTACTACATGTCTTTTTAGAGCCTTTCTTGAAGTAGCACCATAAAAGTCATTCTTTCTATTATCTAAACATCGTTTAATCTGATGTCGTCTATATGCTCTTGTTCTCATATTTTTCTAATTAACTAACAAGTTAGATAATAAAAAAGCTCTTTTTTAGAGCTTTATATACAACTATTCCATTCTGTGTGCTTTATACCACACCTCTCTTAAGAAATCAACTTTTTTATAAAAATTTATTTTTTAACATCTCTAATTCAATTCCGGATCTGCTTTTTATTGCGGCAAACTACCCTGTTAAAAAATCCTCACCACTTTTTTGAGTTTATCAATTGCATTCCAATTGGTTTTAAATTTTTTGGCAATATCAACAGTGGTAATGGTTTAACCATGTAGAGTTTCTCCTCTCTGATACCTCGGGCAATTTTTTAAAAATTGGCAAATCATCAAAACCTTGCGCTTGTCTTTTCCTTCCGCTTTAACACAGCCAGCCACAGCTATATAGTCAGTAACCTCTTGTTTTTTTCACCCAATAATAGAGTATCAAGGTATTATATATATCTTTGGATTGAGGCATTTTCAGCGATAAGATAGTCAGATGTAGGCATCTGCATTGGTAAAATTTGAATTTTCGTGTACTTGTTAATGGCGTCGCCTACAAGATTAAAAATAAAAAACAACCAATTGATTAGTAGGGTTAAAAAATAAAATAAAAATACCGTAAAAAATACTGTTTTATTTATTGGTATACCAACATTCAAATCGAGTAATTTCAACGCGCATCGTTTTAGCCTCACCTTTATCGATTCTTCGGTAAACATTGCCCGCAACACCTGAGGTAACAGGCTCTACGTTAGGTAAAACTCTCTCAAATGACATTGTTGCGATTGCACCTTCGCTTTCTATTTGTATATTCGCGTAACCTCGATTGTCAATGAATGACGTTAAACTTACACTATACCGCGAGTCCGATTTTTTAATATTTAGATAGCCCACTTTTTCATAGCGATTAACATTATTTAAAGTATCAAATGTATGTATATATATTGATATGTATCCAGAGAAAAAATACAACATAATGCCGTTAATGGTGTTCTTATATCTACCAGGTGCTTGACATAAGAACACACCCGAACCGTCATCGAAAAGCCCTTCTAGTATAATATGAGTATTTTTATCTCGAGTGAACAGTTGTACAACGTTCTCTCCGTATCTATCGTAAATATCTGATGTGCGGCAAAAACTAGTTTCTATAAATGGTTCATCAGCCGGTGCAACTAGGTCTTGCTGATCCCTAAACGTTCTATAATTTTTTAGCAAATCTTTAGTTGTAAGTTTAGCTTGATAGTTCACAATAAAATCAAAATGACCAAAGAACACACTATTTGTCAGGCTCATATCTCCTATTAATTGAATTCTATTTAGCCCATATTTCAGATCTTTAATGTATTCTGGGGTATCCACCGCCGAGTACTCACCATACCACAACATCGAACCTACGATTTTTGATTCACTATTACCCGTTAGCACATCCGTTACTTTAATGCTCGATGTTCTGGCATCCCCCAACATCCGGCGGTAAACAATGGAAGCGTTAGGATGCTCACACCAAACCCAAATATCGAGCAGTACTTTGTTTTTGCAATCAAATTTTTGGGGATTAACATAAGGATTAACACCATATTTACAACTTGTTGTCGTAGATGAAGTATTAACACCTATAGGTGAATTACCCCTATCATCTAAAAAGTGTACGCTTTCATACGTGTTGCTGTCGTTAATTTTAACAATGCGATTATAAAATAGATTGGCAATCCAGCATGCCTGAAACGAATGTCCCAAATCCAACCAGTGTGTATTATCTGGTTGGAGATCTGCGTAGTTATACTCATTTGTATTTGACATCCACTTTTTCATCTCGGCGTCTAGGTCTAACAAGGGAATATTTCGAGTACACGCAATGTATCTTTTCATACTATTTATGCGTTCGATCTTAAAGGGTTTGCTATCCATATCCCCCGTTGATTTTAAACGGACAACGTTGCACGTCAATATAATAGGTAAGGCGCCAATCTTTTCTATTTTATCAATTAATAAATTTGTTTGCTGTAATGTATCCGCCAATAAGTCTCCTTTGTTATGACCAGCATCGTTAATGCCAAATCCAAACATTACAATATCGACTTTGCCATAATGGGGATTATTAGTTATCGCATTTTCAAAATTTTGCACTGCCCAACCGTCATCCAGTCGTTTACCTGAATACCCCGCGTTATAAACATGGATATTGTCATTATTGTACATTGTCCGTAATATCGCTTGTAATATCACAGGCCAAGAATTTGGGGCATTATCGTTGTGATTTGTACCAAATTTATTTCGCGTCCATCCAGTAGTCGCATGCCCATCTGTTGTTGAATCACCATAACATGCGATTTTTACTGTTTGCCCCGCAGCCATCTGGGCAATCCAATAATTTAGTTTACCTTTGTTGTCGATTTCAAGTGGTGTGTTAAACTCTGACATTTTTACCTCGTTAGGATTTTATTATAGTACTTAATTTATTAATTATTTGAAAAATAAAGATAAAGAACAAATTAAATACCGTAAAATTTTTTGAATTTATTCGATCTGTTTCTCAATCTTTTTATATTAGAATAATGCCCGACGATTACGATTTAGAATTAGCAGGCGATAAGCTACATAATTAACAGTCACGACGATCATAACTACGTTTTCTATCAAAATGATGATGACATGTTTGATATCGCCGATTTTGTGATGTTGTCTGATGTTGTCTGATGTTGTTGAGTATTGAAGATTGAAGTTCGTTGCGATGATTGTTAACTCAATTCTGGTTTTGTTGGAAAAATAACATTGATATCCGATGCGTCTAATTTTTTTAGACTAATTCGATATAGTTTCCATTTTTTTAACATTGTTACATCTTTATCAGTCGCCTGGTCGAACTCTATTTTATCGATGAGTATATCTATTTCGTTGTTAGCTTCATTCAATAACGATTCTTTAATTTGCTGATTTTGAAAATTATTTGCTCGTCCGTAAACCCCATTGTTTCAGGATTAACAAGAACTAATTTACCATTTTCACATTTTAACTCTTTCCCCTTTTTATTAGCTTTAATAGCCATTTCATCTGCCATATTACATATTAACTGTAGTTTCGGTTTTCTCTTTAAATACCTGAACACTCACGTGTTTACTTAACAATTCAAGATTCTTGACTTTGTCTGGTATTTTATTTTTTTCATAAGTGCTTCCGTGTCCCCAATTCCGATAATGGCAATATCTAAACCTGATAATGTGGTCCTCTATGTTCTCGGCCATTCTTTCATGGGGAGGAAATCACCTGAATGAGCGAGGATGTCCAAGATGTCCATTTGGTCTATTTCAACTAATCGCTTTAGCACATAGTCAGCATCTATTTTGTTACGTTTATCGTGCTGTTGTTTAGGTTCTTAGATATAATTTTGAACTGAAGTTTTTTGAAGTAATTGGTAAGATAATTGTGCGGACGTCTTTTGACTATATCCTGCTGACTATATCCTGCTGACTATATCCTGCTCGGATTGCTGCTTGTGTCGTATTGAGATCTACTAAATAGCCACGACAAAACAGCTCATGTTTGTCGGTGAGCTTTGTCATATTTATACCTTTAGTTAATTTTTTAGATAATAAAAAACCGCCAGACGGCGGTTCGGTGAATTAATTACTCATGCCTTATAACAAACAGAGCTTCAGCAAAAGTCGCTAACATAAACCTTTCGGGCTTACTTTCTGCTTGGTCAATGATTCGTTGTAATTGCTCCTCTGCATCATCAGGAAGTGGCTCGGTATTAATCAGTTTAGTCGCTTGCTCAACTAATGAATCAAACTTATTCATTTAATGCCCTTATCTAACGCATTATTCATTGGCCTGTAACCATTCAGATAGTTGACTTGGGTGACCTATTTTTTTCTTATCACCCTTTTTCATAATCTTTCCTTTAATTAACTTAAATATACATGATTGCAGGTATTTTTCTTTCTCCTTCACCTAAACTAGGGTTATTTATAATTTTCCCTTTGTACCACAATGATGCACTACCACCGCCATCAAGATTAAACGCATGAATGCAACCAAGATCTTTCATTTTTCTAGCTACTTGCTCCATTGTACAACCAGCAAATCCAGATTTACCATCAACAGCAAGCAAAATATAACTTCCATCTTTTTTCTGTCCTAAACACATTCTAGCGGATAAATATCCAACCCAACCATTATAATCTAACAATTTATTTGGAACTGGATCATATACCTCACCATCTACAACAAGTGGGGCTCGAAATATTGCTGTTTGCCATGCGTTTTCAGCAATACTAGCTGAGGCAATCATCAAAGGGTTATTGGAACTATAACTAGGTGTTGAAAAATCGCGACATGTTAAGCTATTGTATCTATCAATGACAAGCATGCTGCGTGCCCACCAAAAGTTTTCTGTTCCATATGTATCATATACAGTTCCATTGACGACGATATCACCAAGTTTTTTACTTGGAACATGCCAAGCACTGCTATTCCATGCTAAGGTTGCATTATCAATAGATTTCATCCAGTCAGATAGTGTTTTAAAATCGTTAGTATTAGCTGCTTGTTGTATTTTTCGATAATCATTGACTCGAAATTCAATAAGGTATGAGGTTGCCTCATTTAGATCTGAATCATGCTCTTTTATAATTGGCTCTGAAATATAATCATTGATTGACGGTTTAATAATATTTAATTTTTGTTCATTATAAATATTTGTTACATCAGCAGAAGAATCATTTCTAATGGTTTTTATTTCTCCAGGGGCATAAAATTCATTGTTAAAGTATTGGCCATTTGTTACCTCTTTACTAAACCATAATAATCCTGTATTTGTTTGTGTAACGTCTGTGTAAAATTTATTATTAAAAACAGAAATACTATCAGTGTATTCAATTTTTATACCTGATGATAAACAATGAAAACTACAATCATGTATTCGCCAGAATTTACTTGGGTAGGTATTTCCTCTTGTTTGTGCATTTAAATTGGCATTACCAATAATAATTGCATAACCTGTTTTAACAGCTCGATCAAATACACAATTGAATAAATCAACATTAACACATCCGGTTGCCCTAATATTACAAGCTTTTTCGTTAGAAGTTAGATTTGAATTGTGAACTTTTACATCAGTACATGCCTCTAATTTTATAGTATCTGTTATGGTACTGGCTGTAATATTATTAATCATAAGACCATTACAAAAGTATGCTCTAATCCCGCCATGCTTTAACATCTCCTTATCACGCAATGAACCTGTAATAACCAAATTATCTAAAATTATTTTAGATAATCTTGCGGTACTCGTACCAATTAAAGATATACTAGAAGCGACACAATTTGCTATACGGGTATTGAGGATACGAATTTCACTAGCAGCAAATGACATTGTTGGTTCAATATAAATCCCATTTAGGAACTCTTGAAATTCACAATTGTCGATTAATACGTGATTAGCATTTAGAACAGTTAATCCATTGAATGCTCGACTCTTAATCGAAGTAAATTTACAACAACGAATAGAATATCCACTTGTTATCGTCCGCGATTGACCAATTTGCAGGCTCGAATGTAAAAAATTCACACCGTTTAACGCAACCGGAGTATAGATTTGTTCATTATCTTTTGGCGCAAGTTTCACTACCAGATTATTAAATGTTACATTTGAAACATTCATTCTACGCCCAATATAAAAAACCACATTAGGAGAAAGATCTCCATTGTCAGGAGCCTTAAAAGAAACAGCGCCTGTAGAAATAAATTCTCTTTTTAATTCAATATCTGACGAAATAGTATAAGTGCCGCTCGGGAATAATAAAATTCCACCATTTTTATACGTTTCATCAATTGCTTTAGTAATGGCTAAGGTGTCATCCTGTAGCCCATCCCCTACGGCTCCGAACTCTTTAACTGAAAAAATATTTGATTTTTTATCATACTCTTGCGATGAATTCATTTAATTATCTCCTTAATAGCCTTTTTAATTTGATTACACATTTCAATAACATTGAATAAATGCTCCTTGTATCTGATGCTATCGCCGAACGTCATTTTTTGTGGCGGTAAATTTGCTATGCAATTACTGAGCAGATTTGCTGGAATTGGCTGATTCACGTAGACTTTTCACTTGGTTGTACAGGCTACCAGAGATAGACATAGGCACGAACTGACTAGCACAGTCATTATTTTTGAGTTGTTCTTGGATCTGCTCCTGACGTGAAATAGATTGATTTTCTAGCTCACGTTTTGATTGTTCGTAGCGGCAATAATCTGATTATTTCACTCGATAGTTTGCTGTAATTGTTGCATCTGTGGAGATAATTCAGTCATTTTCTGTTTTGCAGTTTGTTCATCTTCAAAACATTGATAAGCTCGCCGGCATTCTATAGTAGTTTAAATTTTAGGTAACCTATTAAATAACCTTAAAAAAATGATTGTAGATTTAAAAAATCAAGGTGAATAACATGGCACTAACAAGAGTTCAAATTAATCAAAAAAGTGACGAAAAGCGAGGAGTTAAAACAAAAGGTTTTAAATTAAATATAAACGATATAGCAATGATTAAACAAACTGCTATAGATTTAAATATGTCGGAAGCAAAGCTAGTAGTAGAAGCTATTAAGTTCTATAAAGACAATAAAAAAGCCTCATAAGAGGCCTTCTTGGTAATTCAATATTGAACGTTGTTCTTGTAGAGTGATTTCATTTAGATGTTTTCTTGGGTTACCACACATCCAACAAGAACAAGCTGCGGGTGTTACTACATGCCTTTTTAGAGCCTTTCTTGAAGTAGCACCATAAAAGTCATTCTTTCTATTATCTAAACATCGTTTAATCTGATGTCGTCTATATGCTCTTGTTCTCATATTTTTCTAATTAACTAGCAAGTTAGATAATAAAAAAGCTCTTTTTCAGAGCTTTATATACAACTATTCCATTCTGTGTACTTTATACCACACCTCTCTTAAGAAATCAATTTTTTTATAAAAATTTATTTTTCAACATCTCTAATTCAATCCCGGAACTGCTTTTTATTGCGGCAAAATACCCTGTTAAAAAATCCTCACCACTTTTTTTCAGTTTATCAATTGCATTCCAATTGGTTTTAAATCTTTTGGCAATATCAACAATCGATAATGGTTTAACCATGTAGAGTTTCTCCTCTCTGATACCTCGGGCAATTTTTTTAGAATTTGGCAAATCATGAAAACCTTGCGCTTGTCTTTTCCATTCCTCTTTAACACAGCCATCCACAGCTATATAGTCAGTAACCTCTTGTTTTTCACCCCAATAATAGAGTATCAAGGTATTATATATATCTTTGGATTGAGGTATGTTCAAAGATAAGATAGCCAAAAGTGCATCGTTAATTAGCATTGCATCATTATCAGAACAGACTTCTTTAAGTTTTTTTGGCTGTGAATGGTAATATAATAGTGTATTTTGTTTTAAATAAAGGTTTTTTCTTGACCAATTGCCAAAACGCATACATACATCAGTAATATCATAATCAGCTTTAAATCTCACTTTTGCGATCGACTTATCCGCTGTTTTTGGTTTTTCATCTTCTTTATATTTATACTCTGTCACTATTTTCACCCTTAAAATTTTTCAAGTTCCTGACACTACTCTGTTTTTAATTCGATATTTAGTTCGCTTTTTAATTACTAGGAACGTAAATGGTTAAATATCAGCGATGATTGCTATTGTTACTCTTACGTCAGCTGTTCAATGTCCTTTTACTGCTGCGGATCAATCACCCCCACCTTTATTAATCACCATAAAATCAATAAATTATGCCTCCCTGTCAGCTTAAATGATTTTTAATTTCACAAACTTAAACCGTTATTCCATTTGCTCGCTGTGACTTTTTTAAATATTGGGAAAACTGGAAATCAATTCCGAGCATCCTCCCTGGCTATATTTGCTTCTCGCATAGTGGATGTCTTGGCAGAGATCACGCTATTTTGTTTAGTAGGCGATTCTGACCTGAGCGGTGATTAACTAGCTCTGGCATATTTACGCTCTTTTTTTACTGGCTCAGGGTTTGATTGTGCGTATGCTTCAGCTTGATTTATCTCATAAATTCGAGCATGTTTAATTCCAGCATATACAGTAAAATTACCGATACCATGGCGATTCAACGCCACGATGATCTCCATTAGGTTTTTATTTGCCAGATCGTTGTAAACCGAATCACGATAAATACCGAGCCAATAATCACAATCCTGTTCAATTTGTCCGGTATCTCGGCTATCGCTTGGTACAGGTCGTTTATCGGCTCGCGATTCAAGATTACGGTTTAGTTGTGTTAATAAAACAACTACACAATTTAATTCTTTAGCCAGCGCTTTAAGCCCTTTAGTTATCGCGGCATAAGCTAAATCATTACGTTGTTCATCACCTTTCTCTTTATCCATCAGCGTGAGGTAATCCACCATGATCATGCCAATCTGTCCTTTAGCTTTTGCTATTCTTCTTGATTCAGATCGAATGTGTGATAGCGTAATTGCCGGTGTATCATCAATATAAATATTATCCGTATCAGTTAACGCTTTAAGATGACCTATAACTCGAGCAAACTCTTTATTAGTAGCTAAACCATCGTCATAAAAAATATCGCTATTTACACCAGATTCCTGTGCCAAAATGTTTTCGAGCATTTGTTCGTCTTGCATTTCAAGTGAGAACATAAGTACAGGTAACTTTTCAATCATCGCACAATGGCGAGCCATATTGATTTCAAACGTGGTTTTACCCATTTTAGGACGAGCACCTACAACCAATAGTGAACCTCTTAATAATCCTTTTGGCGCAAGTTTTTCGTCTAATGCTTTAATCCCAGTTGACAAGCCTCTGGCGTTATCCGAATTAACCAATCGTTTTTCCAGTGTCGCTTTCCATTTTTCACCAATACTTGTGAGTGATTTAAGCCCTAGCGTTTTACCGGTTTTGTTATAGTCGTCAATTTGCGTAAATAACAATTGAATGGCTGATAACTTCTCGTTAGTTGATAAATTGGATTTTTCAAAAATCATTGCGCTGCAATCATTTAATTTTTTTAAAGTGTAACGTTCGACCGCTTTATCACGAACAATTCCAGCATAGGCGATAACATTTACCATTGATGGGGTGTTTTTCGCTAGCTCTGCCAAATAAGCGAAACCACCACATTCTTTCAAGGTGCCTTTGGCCTCCATACTGTCTGATACGGTAATTAGATCAACAGGATGATTCTTTCTGTTTAGTTCGATAATCTGATTAAAAATTATCTGATGATGCCTACTATAGAATGAATCTACTTTTAACTGGCGGATCGCCTTTTGGCAGCGTTCTGAATCGAAGTCCAACATCATCGTACCTAGTACTGCTTGCTCTGCGACTAAATCGTGAGGAGTAATATTCATAACGAGCCCTCGATAAATTTTAAATATGTCGTTGTTTTTACAATGTAATCAAAATCAGCACGCCATCCTCTATCATTTTCACCAAAATAAAAACGGTTGGCTTTTTCAGCGAAGTCATAAAAATAATTTGCTAGGTTCTGAAAAGTCGGAGCATCAAATTCTTTGAGTAATTTTTTAACGGCGTTTTTTCTTGCTGTGGTCATTTTTACAACTTTAGGTAATTTATCTTCCACTGCGTCGTTATATGCATCAATAATTAGATCAAAATCAATAATATGGTTCTTTTTAGGATTACGCTTGTCATCGCAAGATGACCTGTTATTATTTGTAGTAATTTCTGTAGTAATCTCTTGATCTAACGAACTTGATTTTGTCGCCATCACGGCATCTACAATGTTGAGTTCGGGTTGCATACTTTTTATATCCCGTGATAACTCAATCATAGATTTGGCGAAATCACTTAAAACTTTATTCACTGTTTCATTATCAATTTTGTAATACGTTTTATGGACCAAGCGCTTTTCAGTGACAATTAACACACCTCTATCACTAAGTTTTTTTATTGCCGTTCGCTGTTCGTTATGGCTTAGACCGGTTTCATCTTCTAATTCATCACGCGTTTTATATACACCTAACTCAGAAGTTGCTTTATCCTGCCAATAAAATAATTGTGAAAATAGAATGGCAGAACTAACTCCGCCTAAAGGTTTAGCTAACTTGGGATAATAGGCAATGGGTTTGCCCATGGTTAGAAGATACTCTGTTGCTTTCAATTTACACCTCTCATCGAATACTTAGCGTATTGAACACCGTTTTCGCCAATCAAACGGCTATTAAGTTAAATCCAGTTTTTTAAGGTCGTAAAAACGAACGCCTTATCCTCAGCAAACGCAGAAATTCAATAACTGATTGGATTAATAATTCTGCGCTGCAAATGAGTTAACAGCCGTTTGTACTGATTTTGTATATTAGGTTTTTAACGTATTTTTGCTTGCCTAATGCTCAGCAGTTCCGTAATACAACCACTCAACCGAGCAATTCAGCGCTTTAGCTATCTCTACAATATTTCTTGGCTTTTCAATATGTCCAGCTTCTAAATCACTAATTGACTGTTGTTTCATTCCGACTAATTCAGCCAATGAGGCTTGGCTAATATTAAGTTCGATGCGTTTATTTTTAACTCGTTCCCCTATTGTCATTTGGACCTCAATATATTTTACAGTTATAACTGTATTAAATAACAGTTTATTCTGTTTGTCAATTACAGATTTATCTGTATTATTTTAATAATCATCAAAGAGGATTTTTAAAATGAACAATCTCGGTCAAAGAATTAGAGCCAGACGCGAAGAATTGGGATTAACTCAAGAACAAGTTGCGCAACAAGTAGGAATTAAACAACAATCCTATCAAGCTATAGAAAGTGGTAGTGTTAAAAAACCTCGCCATTTATACGAAATTTCAGTCGCTTTACAATGTGATATGGCGTGGCTATTAAGCGGTAAAGATAAAGATGTAAAAAATGTAGAAGTTATAGACTTTAAAACTTATCAAGTTCCATTAATAAGCTATGTACAGGCAGGATTATGGACAGAGTCATGTGAACTTAGAGATTCAACTGGATTTGAGTATATTATGACATCATTAGAATTATCAGATGAAGCATTTGCATTAAAGATTAAAGGCGATTCAATGGAACCTGAGTTTAAAGAAGGTGATGTGGTTATTATTGATCCTGCTATTAAACCAATGCCAGGTGAATTTGTTGTAGCGGTAAATGGTGAAGAGGACGCTACGTTTAAAAAATATCGGGAATTAGGACATGATGAACACGAAAGAATGCAATTCGAGCTTATCCCGCTTAATCCTGACTACACAACGATGAGTTCGTTAAAACAACAGATTAGAGTAATTGGTACTATGGTTGAGCATCGGATATTTAGAAGGAAAAGGTAACAAGTTTAAATTGTAAGTTAAACAATTTGATTATGATGTGAATTATGCATAAATAACTGCTATGGTGGCCATTAAAAAATAACAATTCAAATTCAGCTGCATAAGGAATAATATTTAATGACAGATAACATGGTTAAGATAGGAAGAATCATTAGTGATTCAGAACCAATCGGAGAAGGAATAAACGATTCTTTTAGATGTGTTGCTTGCTGTGGTGATGAAGAATATCCTGTAATTGCTAAATATTTAAAAACTATTGAAATTATTAAAGAGTTAATATGTTCAATTTTAGGCAGAACACTAAATCTACCTATTCCTGAACCAATCTTGTTATTAGATAGTAAAGATGTTTTATGCTTTGGTTCCATTGATATCGGTTACCCTAATCTTTATCATTTTTTGAATTCCAAAGATCCCTTTTATTTAGAATTTCATTCAGTAATAAAAAACTGGGATGATATTGAAAGCGCTGCATTTTTTGATGAATTTATCATAAATGCTGATAGGCATTCAGGAAATTTATTATTTAATGGTAAAAATATAATGATGATTGATCATGGTCTATCAATTCCATCAGATGAGGTTAATCCAGAATTCTCGGATAATTGGAATAATATATTATTCAAACATCTCCTTTGTAACTTTGTTGGACTAAACTGTAATCATCAATTAGACAAAAATGAATTATGTAACAGACTTAACAATTGGTGCAAAGAGATTACAGGCAATGCACTTATAGATAAAGTTGCGGATAAAATACCTCTTGATGAATCAAGAAAAAGTGAGTTATTATCGTTTCTCAAGAAACGAAGTAAATTTATTGCCAATATAATAAATAATAAAATCACTCCACCTCAGATGGATTTTGTAAATGATTGATAGTATAAAATTATTATCTACATTACCCAAACTACCTAGCTATAAAGCTGCATGGGCGCCTATTTATTTTGAACCTATTATGGGTTCTGGTGAAAGATTGACTGTTGCTGTAGTTGCAATTGCCGAAAATGGTGAATTTAAAATAAATCAATCAATACGACAAGATGTTGTAAAGGCAATGTATGGCAGTAAATCAGAACAATTTAATTCATTGATTGAGTTGATAATATCGAATCTTACGCTACATTTAAGTAAAATTAAAAATTTAGAGAATTGGTGTCCTCCAATGCAAGGCGTAACTTTAGGTAAAATAAAACAAACTTACTCTACAGATATAACTGGAGTTCTTAGACAAGCTGTAATGCTATCTGCTAGCATGTCATCATTAGACTTCTACTCAAATGATGAAGAAAACGAACAATATTCGTCAGATAACACATGGTCAAAATTGGTAAAAGATGCAGTTCTAGTTAAACACGCACATTTTTCTCATTACTTTAATCAACAATTTAAAGTAACAAAAGAAGCCAGAGCTGCAAAAATCTTTTTCTTGAGCGACCGCTCAGCCATCAACACTGAAAGATTACGACCAAGTAATATTTCTACTGATTTAGATAAAAGTAAAGCTAGATTACTAGATCTATTTGCCGTAAAAGATCATGAAGATTTCTTTCAAAGACAAACTCATGAACTCATTGTTTACAGACCTTATGATGATGAACCCATATACAGTAAACCGCAAATAAAAAGAATGAAAGACGCTTTTTTAACTCTTGAAGAGATAGGAGATAAACACTCAATTATCGTTACCTCTGTTCATACTGTTCAAGAAGCATTAAAAAGAATAGTGGGTGCCGAATTAAATTAAATAGAAAATGAAAAAATTTTCAAATAGCTCTTTGTAGAGCTTTTTTTATCTTTACAAAATACAAAAAAACCAACATCTAATCAAAAAAACACCTCACCCAATAAAATACAGTTTTAATACAGTTTAAACTGTTTACTTTAAACAGTTTCATCTGTATAATCATTTCATCAAAACAAATCAACTCATCAAAAACTGGCATGACTAGAAGTTTTCAATCCGGTGATATGATTTGTAGTAGAAATATATGAATATACTACAGTTTTGATAGCAAATCGGATGTACGAGGTAATCACTCTCGGCCTTTCGAGAAGCTTGTTAAATATAAATCGTTTAGGAAACAGATTGCTAATAAGTATTCAAATCAAAAACTAGTATAAAAGTGGACTTTTGTTGAGTGGATTAATAACAACAGGTGAGACAACAGTTTCTACATCCATTTGTCGCAGTAATCGGGCTTTATTCGAGGTAATCATGACTAATAAGGATTTTGTCAAAATAAAAACTAAAGATAGGTTTCACAATGACTATCAACTAACTGATAGTGAAGTTAAGTTTGCCCTATTTTGTACCGCGATGGTTTTATTGAGTGTCATATTGGGCCTATTTTATATGACTTTATCGGTAACAACGAGGTGATTTATGTCGTTACAAAGAGCGGTAGAAAATCATTACCAAAGAGCATATTGCAAAATGATGAATGATGCTGAAATGCAAGATGCTCGTGATAGTTGGATTGAAGATCGTGCAGAAGAGCTAATCAGAAATTTCGGTAATGACAATGATTGGCAAATTGTTGAACTACTAAAAATCAAGCTAGAAAGTAAAACTATTGATAATGATATCTATAACCAATTTATTGTTGATATCTGCTATTCACAGGCTAAGTATCAATTCGAGACTAACTACAAATGAGCACTGGCATTTATTACGCCATATCTCATAAAAATTATCACTACGGTAAAAACCTCAGCAAATCACAACTAGGTAGTATAAAAGGATGTCCTGACTCTAGCTGTAAGTAAATTACCCTGTTAATACCAATAAGATAACAATATAAAACTTAAGCTTGGATGTTGCTTGCTGATTATCAGAAACCGATGAATTGCCAGAGGACTTTTCAGTTAGTCGATCAATAAATAGATTAATTAAAATGGCCAAAGAAAAATACACTGAAGTAGTCAATCACCTAGCATTACAAAACAAATTTATAGAAAATCATAACATTAGTGAAACTAATTAACTTAGTCAAGATTAACAATCAACGCTCATAATGTACCCTATACACATAAGTTCGGAGCATATGGCAAAAATTCCATAATGATAATTAATCTGACATCAGCACTAGCAAGGCGAATATACAGAGATTTTAGCTACTATAGTGCAATGCTTGCTATTAGATTTAGAATCCAATGTAACGCTAAACAAGTTTATTATCCTTTGGTCGTGATATATTTAAAGAAGGTAAATCAAACGTTCAATTGATTATTAGTTATCGAGAGATGATTAACTTAGCCAGGCAATTAATTCGATTAAATAGTATATCAGTTAGAATGATCAGCAAGTGGCAATTTTCATTATCAATATGGCTTAACTCAAGATGTAAAACTCCAACCAAAAGCCGATGAGTTATCCTTAACTATTTTTGGTTTATGCGGTTGGACGATTTAAAATAAAGGTCTCCTATTTAGAATGATAACATTGAATCACATTGAATCAATGCACAAGCAAACTAAGACTTGAGATAATAATCTACGCAAAACTCAGCGAAAAGAAATGACTAGAAAAAGTTAATAGAAAGCAATTTAAATATCAACCGGTTGTGGTAGCAATAGAAATACAACAATCGGTTATTTTCAATAAGAAAGCCGAAACTGAAATTGGCCAACATAATGCAATGATTTTAGATGCTACTTTTGTGTAGTTGCAACATAAAAAGAGAGTAACTTAGAGCAATTAATCCAATTACATTGATGGGTAATAATGAAAAGAAATAAAAAAATTAACTGTGATTTAGAATAGCAAAAATATAGTAAGCTTAAGTACGACTGTTATACAAAGATATAGGAATAGGCTAAAACTTCTTGTTTAAATTATCGAATGATTGGAAATAAGGCGAAAGGATTCTTTCAATACATTAAGAAAGGTGACCAAATAACTGTTAACGCTGACAACATCAAGGAAGAAGGGAAAGTGATATCGGTAAACGACTATAGCCTTCAATCATAGTTGAGTAAATTCAGTTAGCGAAGAAATTTAAACAAAATAGACAAATAGAGCAACAATCACAATCTAAAATAACTGAATCATCAAAGAATTTTATGATGATATTTTAGAGTTACTAAAGAATTCTTATTTTAAATCATTTTTTAACATCGCTAAACATTCGTTATTGTCGATAGTAATAGAAAATAAATATTTACCATTTTCTTCACTATACATGTATTCAAAAATTGCACCTTGAGATATTACTTTTTTGGTGTCTTCTTTAGTACAAAGTTGATTTCTTATATTTATAAAAAGCCTTTTCTTATCAAAATCTAATTCTTTATCTTCGATATCAAGATTAACAATTGTCATTTTGTAAACTAACTTATTTTTATGCGCAATAGTTGTATTTAAAATAGTGAACTGATCTAACGGATATGGAGTCTTTTTATTTATCTCTTTTGAAAGAGAAAGCAATCCATTTTCAATGCCTCTTTTATTAAACAGATCAAATTGATCTACAAAAAAGAAAACGGCTACCGAAAAAATAATAACCGCTAACCAATATCTGATTTTTTCAAACTTCATAAGAATTCTCAATTCACGACTATGAGTAGTAACTATAGCATATAAAAAATAATGCTATTAATTTAATTGTCTTGTCCGATTAATTTAAATTACTTTATAACGTTGTCTATTCAATGTGTATCGCTATTATCAGAAGCAAAAAACAAAACTAACGATCATTTAGACCGTTTGGTTAATAAACATAATTAGATGAGTACTTTCCTATAAGTCGCTCACCTAAAAAAGTTTAAAGTTAGGTAACTCATAAAAAACTTGCTTAACCGTGATCGCGTAAAATTATCATTTAAATAAATAGATGCTAGTACTTTCTTCACAAAGCCAACAGTAAGCTAGCTAAACCAAATTTTATTTAAGATATAGAGAATGACTGATTAAAAAATAGCAATAGCTAATGATAATATAACAAAAATAACCATATAAGATTATTACCATTAAACGATAAGATGGTTGCATTATTGAAAACAACAGGTTAATTAGTAAAACCTATATTTTGTTAATTTAAAAAGCAATTCACTTAAACATCTCGGCTGTTAAATATTTAAATAATCTACTGAATAAGGCATCATTAATGACTCTATGCTTTTTGACTTGGGCACAGATGAAAAACTTTATATGTTGAGAGAAGAAAGGCTTTATTAACCTTAAAAGAATTAAGTGGCAGGCAACACAATACCCTTAGAAATTATGGAAAAATAACCCATTTGAATGCCTACAGTTAAGCCTATTTTCAACTAGTTTACAATTGGTCACAAGATGAAAAAAAAATAATTAGTAATTAGACTTATTGATAGTAACTAAATGATAATAATAGAATTTAATGGCGTCCCCTACAGGATTCGAACCTGTGACCTACGGCTTAGAAGGCCGTTGCTCTATCCAGCTGAGCTAAGGAGACAAAGATTGGATTTATTAAATAATCGTTGTGTATTATATAAAGCTATTTTGATCCGTCAATGCTTTTTAATGGTTTATTCATCTATATAGACAAAATATCGTCAATTTAACGAGATAATCCAGTTGAGATTAAAGTTCATAACCATAAATACCATACTAATTAATAATGGGAAATTATTTATTTTTACCTCATCCCCCCCTATTGCTCCACTTTTTTACAATTTGGATTAAATAAATTTTAGTAGCAATAAGACAAATTGAGATAAATCCGATTTTACGATTTATTACTTTTATAATCTTTTTTAGGATAAATTTGCTGCTTTTCATAACCGCAAAAACCTCATTCGTCAATTTTTTCTATTTATCTAAATTTAATTGGATTTAGAAGGAGTAAGACAAATTAGAATGAATGCGATTTTTCGATTTATCATTTTTCATAGGTTTTTTAAGATAAATTTAGTATTTTTTATAATATCAAAAACCGCGTTCCTCATCGCAACAACCTCGGTCCTCGATTGTTGTGAATTATGGCCTAGTCGGGTAAGTGAATCCCCGCTTGATAATATTTAATATGTCGATAAGTTATTTGGCGTTAGCGATTTGCGCTTTTAGCATAGCTAAGCGGCTTTGGCCTTGTTGCATTTTTTTCTCGGGTGATAATTCATTACGTTGATCTTGCCAAACTAAATCATCTTGTGGTAGTTCGAGTAAAAATCGACTTGGTTCAACATAAACGGTTTCACCAAATTGTTTTCTTTGGCGGCTAAATGAAAAGGTTAACTCTTGTTGAGCCCGGGTGATACCGACATAAGCAAGTCGTCGCTCCTCTTCAATGTTATCTTCATCGATACTTGTTTGATGCGGTAATAACCCCTCTGACATGCCAACCAGATAAACATACGGAAATTCAAGGCCTTTTGAGGCATGCAAGGTCATTAATTGCACCTGATCGAGCTCCTCTTCTGTTTTATTACGTTCTAACATATCGCGTAACGTAAATCTGGCTACAGCCTGTTCTAGCGTCAATGCTTCATCGATTTCGTCACCCTGTAACATTTCTTGTAACCAGGTCACTAATTGTTCAACGTTTCGCATTCGCATCTGTCCCGCGGTGGGTGATGTTGACGTTTCATAGATCCAACTTTCATAGTGCATGCCATGTAGTAGCTCATGTATAGTTTCCATTGGCTCAGTGTGTGATTTTTCAATAAGAGAATCGAACCAGTGAATAAAAGTATGCAATGTTTCTAAACGTTTACCGGAGAGTAATTCCGTTAATCCCATATCATGGCTTGCATGATATAGGCTCACTCCACGCTGATTGGCCCATTCACCTAATTTTTGGATAGTTGCCGGCCCTATTTCGCGTTTTGGCGTATTGATAATGCGGATGAACGCGTTATCATCATCTGGATTGGTTAATAACCGGAGATAGGCCATTAGATCTTTAATTTCAATGCGCGCAAAGAAGGATGTTCCTCCGGAAATTCGATAAGGAATTCGATATTGCATAAGCATTTTTTCAATTAAGCGAGATTGGTGATTTCCTCGATATAAAATAGCATATTGACCATATTGGCTATTATTGGCAAAGCGATGACCGATCAGATCATTAACCACCTTTTCAGCTTCGTGCTCTTCGTTATCGGCAGAGATCACTTTTAAATGTTCACCATAACCCAACTCTGAAAACAATTTTTTTTCAAAGATATGCGGGTTGTTTTCAATTAAAATATTGGCAACTTTTAGTATTCTTCCTGATGAACGATAATTTTGTTCTAACTTAATCACTTCTAGCTTCGGAAAGTCCTGTTTTAGTAAGATTAAATTTTTGGGACGGGCCCCCCGCCAGGAGTAAATTGACTGATCATCATCACCAACCACCGTAAATTTAGCTCGGCTTCCTACCAATAATTTAATAAATTCATACTGACTGGTATTGGTATCTTGATATTCATCCACGAGTAGATAGCGAATACGGTTTTGCCATTTTTCTCTAACTTCTTCATTAGTTTTCAGTAATAAGGTGGGTAATAAAATCAGATCATCAAAATCTAAAATACTACAAGCTTTAAGTTGTTTTTCGTAAAGTTGATAGCAGTGGGCAAATAATTTTTCTTTATTGGTTTGTGCTCGAGCCATCGCTATAGTTGAATCGATAATATCATTCTTCCAATTTGAGATGGTAGCGCGTAATTGGTTAATAAGGTCTTTGTCACCTTCAAACCATTGTTGAGTGAGTTCCTTAAGCAGAGCAAATTGGTCATGATCATCAAATAGTGAAAAATTAGATTTTATTCCCAGATGTTTATATTCGCGGCGAACAATATCTAAACCTAACGTATGAAAAGTGGAAATTTTCAGCCCTCTGGCCTCTTGTTTGCTTAACGAATGGGCAATACGTTCTTTCATTTCTCGCGCAGCTTTATTTGTAAAAGTCACGGCAACAATATGACGAGGCAAATACTCCTTAACTCGAATGAGATAAGCGATTTTATTAATGATTACCCGAGTTTTGCCCGAACCCGCACCAGCCAATACCAGGCAAGGCCCCGAGACATACTCCACTGCTTGTTGTTGGCTTGAATTTAAACGCACAGAAAATGAACCCTAAGTAAAATTGTTCGCTAGTATATACTGATTTATCCATCATGTTCAATCAGAGGTAGTAGCATTAAAAATAAAAACTCGAGCTCTATTGAATGAAAGTCAACGCTTGTTCAACAACTTCAATTCCTGCCCCTGGTTTATGTGCATTTTCACTAAGGTAACGTCGCCACTGTTTTGCCCCTTTTCTACCATTAAAGATACCTAGGGTATGTCGCATAATATGATTAAGCTGTCCGCCTTGACTAAGTTGCGTTTCGATATAAGGATAAAGTGCTTGTATTGCCGCAATCGGATCAATAATTGGCGTATCATCGCCAAAGATTTGCTGATCAATCTGGGTTAAAAGCATCGGATTTTGGTAAGCTTCTCGCCCTACCATCACACCATCAACATAATTTAAATGCTGTTTGATCTCTTCAATGGTTTTAATGCCACCATTTATGGCAATAGTTAACTGCGGATAATCACGCTTTAGTTGATAAACTCGTTCATAATCAAGAGGAGGCACTTCTCGATTCTCTTTAGGGCTGAGTCCTGAAAGCCATGCTTTGCGAGCATGCACAATAAATGTTGCGGTATATGGCATGACTTTTTCAATAAATTCACATAAAAATGCATAACTATCTTGGTTATCAATACCAATGCGTGTTTTTACCGTCACAGGTATATTGACCTCTTGTTGCATAGCTGCAACACAATTAGCCACTAAATCAGCTTTAGCCATTAAACAAGCACCAAACATACCATTTTGAACACGATCCGATGGACACCCCACATTAAGATTAATCTCAGCATATCCTCGTTGCTCAGCTAAATTTGCACATTTAGCCAATGCAATGGGATCACTGCCACCTAATTGTAAACTCACTGGCTGTTCCTGACTATTAAAAGCAAGATAATCGCCTTTACCATACAAAATTGCGCCGGTAGTGACCATTTCGGTATAGAGTAAGGTTTGTTTGGTCAATATACGATGAAAATAACGACAATGTCTGTCAGTCCAATCGAGCATGGGAGCAATAGAAAAGCGGTTTAATGTGGATTTTGTATACAAATTCACCTCGACATACCTTGATAAAGTGATATTCTAGCTTTGATTTTTTTATAGTACAACTATCTTATAGTATAAGGAATGAGGATGTTTAACAATCAAACAACTATTATTTCAACTAAATCAAATGAACTATTGAAAGATAAAATGAAATTTATCGCGATCATGCAACAGATCTTTGGGGTATTAAATATTATTGGTGGTTCATTTTTCTGCCTAGGTATCTTTACTGCAATTATAGGTATTCCATTAATCATTGCTGGAGTTAAGCTTTTTAAATCAGGAGGGGCATTTAGTTTAGCCGCAGGGCTTAATAGAGAAGAGGACTATATCAAAGCTATCGATAATTTACATGGGTATTGGAAGTTTACATTAATTAGTTACATAGTTTTAATACTATTTCTGCTGCTTTATATTTTATTTGTAGCTGTAATAATTTTTGGTGCAGCTCATCGTTAGCAACCTGCCTATTTTACTTAGATTGACATAAAGAAAAAACCTCGTTATTGAAGTGTCCAACTTTATGGGGGCACTTCATATTCGAGGTTCTTTTAAAGATTATATTCGATTGTTTTGCTTTAGGAGTTTATGGGTTATTATCTTGATCATCATCAGAATCCGTATTAATTGGATCTGAGATATGTTGTTGGTTCATCTCTTCCAATGATAAAGACCCCTCTAAAGTTGAAGTTTTGATATCAGTCACCACGCCCCTGTTATCAAAATAAATCGCATAATTAATTTGGCTTACTTTGCCATGTTGTGGTTGTTGACGAAAGACATAGTACCAAACGTTACCACCAAAAGAGGAAGTTAACATTGGTGAGCCCATGATGAAAGCCACCTGTTCTTTGGTTTGACCGACTTTTAATAATTCAATTGCCTCTTGGGTAATATAGTTACCTTGATTGATATCTGGCCTATAAACTAGGCGGTCTGTAAATGAACAACCAGTTAATATCATAGTTGACACAATTATAAGCGGAATAAGTTTACGATACTGCATCTAAATTTATCCATTTAAAATAATAATAGCGCATATTATCGCTGATATTTTCACTAAGCGCTAGATAAAATAATAAAATCTTTAGGAATTGTGTTATAAAAAGCATTGTTATACTGACAATTATCAGCAAATTTTAATAAATTACTTCTTAAATCTAATCTTAATACTCTATAATGAAAAACTATTATCAAGCAATGACAGGTAAAAAATGAAATTAGAAACGATTGAACAAAAAGCAAGTTATGCAATTGGGCTACAAATTGGCCAACAATTAAAAGAATCTGGCTTAAATAATTTAGAGCTTAATGCATTAAAATTAGCGATGGAAGATGTTTTGAGCGGTAATCAACCCGCATTACCTTTACAAGAGTTACACGATGCCCTTCGTCATGTTCACGAAGAAGCAGCCAAACAAAAAGCCAAACAAGCTGAAAAAATTGCCCAAGCAGGTCAAGAGTTTTTAGCTGAAAATCTAAAAAAAGAGGGTATAAAATCGACGGAATCTGGTCTGCAATATGAAATCATTAAACAAGGTGATGGTGCATTTCCTAAAGCAACCGATCGTGTTCGAGTTCATTATACCGGACAATTAATCGATGGTACGGTATTTGATAGTTCAGTTGAACGTGGGCAACCAGCTGAATTCCCGGTTAATGGTGTGATCCGTGGTTGGGTTGAAGCATTACAATTAATGTCGGAAGGTTCAAAATGGCGTCTATACATTCCTCAAGAGCTAGCTTATGGTTCACAAGGCGCCGGCGCCTCTATTCCACCTTATAGTGCACTGATTTTCGATGTCGAATTATTAAAAGTCCTATAAGTATTATATATGGACGCATTCGCGTCCATTATTTCTCGTTTACTTATTAATTATTTTCGGTAAAAAACATGAGCCAAAGGCAGCCAATAGGAGTAAAACACTAGCAGCGCCAAAAGCAATATAGTGAGTATGCCAATTGTCATATGCCCATCCTCCTAACCATGAACCAACCATTGCGCCAATTTGATGTCCAAGGTAAGTTAATCCAGAGAGTAAGCCTACAATTTTCACCCCATAAATATCAGCACTAATAGCACTAGATAAAGATAAAGCGCCTGCCCAAACTAATCCCCCAACTAATGCAATGCCATAGAGTTGCCATTTAGTTGAAGCAATGACTAATGCGATAAAACCAAGCCCTCGAACTAAGAAGATCATCGCTAATACTAATTTTCGTTGCACTATATCGGAAATAAAACCGAGTACCAAGGTACTAAAGATTGCCACTAATCCGATTAAACCTATCCCTGAAGAACTAGTAATTGCGTCGAAACCGTGATCAATTAACATAGGAACACCATGTGTACCTAGTAAATTCATGCTAAACCCACAAGTAAATAAGCCAAAACTAAGCAACCAGAAAGGCCGTGTTTTTAACACCTGTTTTAAAGTTATATCCTTTTTTAGATTTTCCTGAACTTCTGTTGTCGCTGTCTCAATATGATTATCCTTCATAATAAAAATAGCGATAGGCAGAGCTAGTAGCATAAAAAGCAGAGAAAATCCGACTAACGTGGTTTGCCATCCATACAGCGGAATAAAATAAGCAAATACCGGTAGCATAACTGCAATACCCGCCATACTGCCACTCGACAGAATAAATAGTGCCAGGCCTCTATGTTTGCTAAACCAACGAACCACAATAGGGGTAAAACTGACAGAGCCGACAAATGAGGTACCAAAGGATAAAGCTACCCCAAAAGATAAGAAAAAATTCCAATAGCCGTTTACATTAGCTGCCCAAACAGTTGAAATAATAATGATAATTGAACCCAATAGTAATACAAATCGGGTGCTATATTTGTTGACTAAGTACCCAGCTATCGGCATGGCGATACCGGAAAATAGCATCCCTATAGCAATAATACTCGACAAAGCACTTCGGCTGAAATGGAGATCGTTAGCTATAGGCAGAAAAAAGACCCCCATACTCATGCGTAATCCACTAGAAAGTAAGGTTAAAAATGCGGCTGCTATAACAATATTCCAGCCAAAATACCATCGACTATGCACTTCAATTTCCTATTAGTCTTAATATTAACAACTTGAAAAGTATATCATCTTGTTTAGGTATATAACTTAAAAGTTTTCCGCTATAATAATTATTTATCAATATTCAATGGAAAGTTAAGGAAAGTTATATGTCTACAAATATGATTCGTATCGCTATTGCTGGCGCAGGTGGAAAAATGGGACGACAACTAATTCAATCTGTCTCGCAAATTGAAGGGGTTACCTTAGGTGCTGCATTTGAACGAGAGGGATCATCATTGATTGGTAGTGATGCTGGTGAAGTTGCTGGTATTGGTCACTGTGGAATAAAAGTTACTGCTGATTTACAACAGGCGAAAGATCAGTTTGATGTCTTAATCGATTTTACCCGTCCTGAAGGTACACTTTGCCATTTAGCTTTTTGCATTGAAAATAAAAAAATGATGATTATTGGTACCACCGGATTTGATGAGGCCGGTAAACAAGCTATTGCAACTGCCGCGAAACAAATTGCTATCGTGTTTGCTGCCAATTTTAGTGTTGGCGTGAATTTAGTACTTAAGTTACTTGAAAAAGCCACCAAGATTATGGGTGATTATACCGATATCGAAATTATCGAAGCTCATCATCGTCATAAAGTTGATGCCCCTTCGGGTACTGCGCTTGCTATGGGCGAAGCAATTGCCGATGCGTTGGGTTGTGATTTAAACGATCGCGCTGTTTATTGTCGTGAAGGGCATACAGGTGAACGGCCTAAAGGTGCTATTGGGTTTGCAACTATTCGTGCCGGTGATATCGTTGGTGAACATACTGCTATTTTTGCTGACATTGGTGAAAGAGTCGAAATTAGCCATAAAGCCTCAAGTCGAATGACTTTTGCTAATGGTGCTGTTCGCGCTGCATTATGGCTTGCCAAACAACCAATTGGACTTTATGATATGCGCGATGTGCTCAATTTAAACAATCTATAATATTAAAGCATGTCAGATGAAGTTTGGATGCGTCATGCATTAAAGTTGGCCAAACACGCGGAGTCACTAGGTGAGATCCCAGTAGGTGCAGTGATTGTTGATGAAAATAACCAAATCATTGGTGAAGGTTATAATCAATCAATTATGCAACATAACCCAACAGCTCATGCGGAAATTATGGCTATCGAACAAGCCGGCCAATGTATACGCAACTACCGATTAGTAAATACAACTTTATATGTTACCTTAGAACCTTGTATTATGTGTGCTGGGGCGATCATTCATAGTCGTATCCAACGTGTTGTCTATGGTGCCAGTGATTATAAAACTGGTGCCGCAGGTTCCTATATAGATATTCTGTCCAGAACAGGGATTAACCATTTTGCGCAAATCACCGGTGGTATTTTGTCTGATGAGTGTAGTTCAATGTTGAGCAATTTTTTTCAAAAGCGTCGGCAGCAAAAAAAACAGCATAAACAATCAATCCTTAACGCTATTGAAGATTAATTTCATATTTAAGCACAAATTCTTTAAATCATTTCTTAATTATTTGATAAAGTTTTAGTTTAGTTATTTTTTTTAATTATGAAAATTGCTAAAATCTCACTTTGTTTTTTAAAAAGTACATTGAGCATTATTAATGAAAAAGCACACATTAGAAACTATGATATCGGCGGAGGAGATCCAAACCCGAATTAAGGCATTAGGTCAACAAATTAGTCAAGATTATGCAAATAGTCAAAATGAACTTATATTAGTTGGTTTGTTAAGAGGTTCTTTTATCTTTATGGCTGATCTAAGCCGTTCTATTACCGTCGGTCACGAAGTCGATTTTATGACAGCTTCAAGTTATGGCAATGCAGTGGTAAGCAATCGAGATGTCAAAATATTAAAAGATTTAGATGAAGATATCCGGGATAAAGATGTATTAATTGTCGAAGATATTATTGATACCGGCAATACACTCAGTAAAGTGATGGCAATATTAAAACTGCGTCATCCACGTAGTATTGAAATTTGTACCTTATTAGATAAGCCATCGCGTCGTGAAGTAGCTGTACCAGTAAAATATATTGGATTTTCAATTCCTGATGAGTTTGTGGTGGGCTATGGTATTGACTATGCGCAGCACTATCGTCACTTACCTTATATTGGTCATGTAACATTACTTGAATCTTAATTAAAGCTTCATTGAAAAAATTTAAAACATATGGCAAGTAAGGACGAATAAATGATCGAGTTAACAGATATTACCAATACAATAAATTTTCAATTTGCTATCGTCGGTTATGAGTTCCCTGATAGTAAAGATAATTGGTGTTTACTAAAAGTTATCGTACAACAAAATAATAATCGGTTTGAAAAAACCGATCCGGCTTTAGAGATCGCTGATTTACACACACTGTATAATTGGTTTGATGATCTATCGAAAAGTCGATTACCTAGTCATGCTGAGTTATGGTTTACTGAACCTTGCTTTTCACTTGCTTTCATTGCTAGCAAAAACCAAAAAGTCACAATCTCTATTAAACTTAGTGGTGAACTTAAACCGGATTTTTGTTTTGATGATCCCTATGAATTACACAATGATGGAACAATCGTTTTTCAGTTAGCTGAATCTAACTTTATAGCGATACTAGAAAATCTAAAACAATGGATCGAAAAGTATCCTCCTCGAAAATAATATTCGATGAGAATTAACGTTATTTTACAGAGCGTATCATAGACGGTAAAAGAGCAGATATGTTAGATTGATAAACAATAGCAAACCTATAATCGCTCCCATAACAATTTCTAAAAAATTATCGAGGTATATGTGTCACGATTTTCGCGTTCATTATGCTTACTTCTAATGGTAACGACGGCATCAACTTATGCCGAAATGAAGTTATCCATTAAAGGATTGTCAGGCAAACTTGCTGAAAATGTTGACGCTCGTCTTTCTTTGATTACCCCTGATAAGGTTAATACTACGCCAAATTTCAAACGCTATTTTGAAAGTGAAACCGGAAAAGCACTTCGTGCGTTAGGCTATTATTCCCCTACTTTTGAATATGATGAAACAGATCCAAAAGTGTTAGTGGTAACCGTGTTACCTGGTGAACCCATTAGAATTAAAGAATTAAATATTAATCTCAATGGCGAAGGTAAAGAAGATAAAGATTTTCAAGAATTGCTAACCACACAGTTACCCAAAATTGGCGATATTTTAAATCATGGCATTTATGAGAACTTTAAAAAAGGCTTAGAAAATATATCACTAAAAAAAGGATATTTTGATGCTGATATGCCAGTACATCAATTAGCCGTTGCGCAATTTGCGCATCAAGCCTTTTGGAATATAGACTTCAATACCGGTAAGCGTTATAAATTTAGTATAGTTAAATTTCCGAAGGTAAAAATCCGTAAGGATTATCTGCAAAATATTGTACCGTTTAAAGAAGGAGATGAATATTCGGCTGATGATTTATCACTGTTAAATCGTCGCCTGAGCTCAACTAACTGGTTTAATTCCGTTGTGGTTACCCCAGACTTTCCTCATCTTACCGAAGACAAAGCATTACCCATCGAAGTGGTGACCACCCCTCGCAAAAAAAATGCAATGGACTTAGGTTTGGGGTTTTCTACCGATAATGGGGTGCATGGTAAAATTGGCTGGAGCAAACCTTGGATTAATAGTCGCGGCCAGAGTTTTCAAAGTAGTCTTTCTCTCTCATCGCCAGAACAAATTATTACCATGAGTTATAAAATACCATTAAAAAAAGCTCCTATTGAACAGTATTACACCATCCAAAGCGGTTATAAAAAAATCGATAACAACGATACTGATTCACGATCCTATACTTTAGGTGTACTTCGTAATTGGGATAACTTTGACGGTTGGCAAACCGCGCTAGGTTTTAATGTATTACGCGATGACTTTACGCAAGGTGACGACAGTTTCAAAACTTTCTTATATTATCCTTCACTTAGTATCACCCGTATACGTAATGACGGTAACTTATTACCTATGTGGGGTGATTCTCAACGTTATTCGGTTGAAGGGGCGGCTCGTGCTTTAGGATCCGATATTAATTTAGTGCGTTTTCAAACTCAACAAACTTGGATTCGTTCAATTAGTCATTCACATCGTTTTATAGCTCGCGGTACTTTCGGCATTATTCAAGCAAGTAATTTTGAACGGGTTCCGCCCTCTTTTAGATTTTTTGCTGGTGGTGATCGCAGTATTCGAGGATATAGCTACCAATCAATATCGCCAAAAGATAAAAAAGGCAAATTAAAAGGGGCTTCAAAGCTGATAACTGGTTCGGCTGAATATCAATATAATGTCACCGGTTCTTGGTGGGGAGCAGCATTTATTGATACCGGTGAAGCGATAGATAAAGTCGATAAGACTAAATTTTATACGGGTACCGGTTTAGGTATTCGTTGGGCTTCACCTGTTGGTCCAATTAAATTCGATCTAGCAACACCTCTTGACCGAAAAGATAAAGGCTCTATACATCTATATATTGGTTTGGGAAGCGAATTATAATATGGCAAAAAATCCAAATAATGTAAAAAAAGCTAAAAAAATTAAGCGAATACGAAAATGGAAGAAACGTAGCATTGCTGTGTTATCTATTTTTGTTTTGGTTATCACTTTTATTATTTTAATGATCTACACCAGTTTAGGTGTCAAGCTAACAACGTATGTACTTAATAAGTTTTTACCGGAATTAAAAATAGAACAAGTAACCGGTACCTTTCATAACCTACACGTTACAGGACTTTCGCTTGAATTACCCGGTGTCAACCTACAAGTAAAAGATGCTAAATTGGAATTGGCTGGTTCATGTTTGATCCAAACCAAAATTTGTGTTGATAAATTTGACGCCGATGGCGTGAGCGTGGTTGTTAATACCGATCAACTTCAACCTTCACCTGATGAACCGATTTCAGAACAACGAACTACGATTAAGACCCCTCTGCCGATCGACCTTCAGCAAACCCATATTACTAATGTCACAGTAAAAGTGAATGATATGCAGTTTGCTATGTCTGATTTTAGCGGAAAAGCCAGATGGGTAAATGAAAAGATTTATGTCTACCCTGCAGTTGCCATGGATCTACAAGCAATCTTTGCCGATACTGACGCCAATACCAATAAACCTAATACTTCTGATGATGACCTACCGGTAAATCAAAAGATTAACCAATTATTTAATCAACCCTTAATTAAATCACTTCCACAGGTGAATATTCCATTAGATATTGATGTTAGCAGTTTGACCGGCAACAATTGGCTATTGCATATTGGTGGCCAAGATTATCGTTTTAATCGAGTTAATATTAAAACGAATATGATTAATAATTATATTACTGTAAAACGAGTCGAAACTGATGCCATAACGCCATATGGCAATGCCCACGCTTCTGTATCTGGACAAATTACTTTAGGAGATGATTGGCCTATTTTTGCCTTAATCAAAGCGGATAACGACAATAATCATCTTAACGGACAATTTTCGGGAAAATTATTAGGCCAATTATTCACTTATACCAATGTTAGCGGATTAAATCAGATTACGGTTGAAGGGCAAATTAATTTTATTGAAAAATACCTACCATTGATGGCAAAAGTGGATGGAAAACACATTCAATGGCCAATTGAAGGAAAACCACAATATCAATTAGACAATTTTGATTTCACTTTAGATGGCAATGTTGAAAAATACAATATGTTAGCCAAAGGGACTATTAAAGGTAAAGATTTGCCAGAGACCAGTCTGGATATGGTTGGCAATGGAACTAATCAAGCTGCATCTTTTGAGTATGCTAATATCAAATTCCCTCAAGGTGATATTAATATTTCTGGGCAGTTAGATTGGCAAAAAGCACTCAAATGGAATACCAGTGTTAAACTCAATAATGTTGATCTCACCAAAGAATTACCTAGCTATCCTATCCGTTTAACCGGGCAATTAAAAACCACTGGGTCAATCGATGGTGAAGCATGGCAATTGAATATTCCTGACATGCAATTAAACGGCAATATTAAACAGGCAAGCTTTTCAGCAAATGGCAACCTATTTGTCGATTCTAACCATAAACTATCAGCCAATAATCTGGCAATGGTTTGGGGTAAAAACCAGATCAATATCAATGGTTCTAGCGATAAAGGCAATTTAAATGCTCAACTAAATTTGAGCGCGCTATCATTATTGCTTGATAACCTTAATGGTGATGTTGTTGGTAATATAAAAATGACTGGCAATAGTGCTGCACCGGTGATTGATACCAATTTAAATATTAATGGCTTAAGTTATGAAGATATTACCGTAGCCAAGGCTAACTTTTCGGGTAAAGTTCAATACAACAATCAACTCAGTGGCCAATTAAAGTTAGTTGCTCAAAATATTGATATTGCAACTCAAAGTGTTAAAAACGCCAATATCGAACTTTCTGGTAATGAAGCGCACCACACTTTAGCCGTCAATTTTAATGGTAGCCCGCTTTCCATGACAACCTCGTTAAGCGGAGAACTTGATAAACAACATACTAAATGGACAGCAAGTATACCACATGCCTTATTAACGCTAGGTGATGCTAGCCATTGGCAGTTAGCAAAACCGATAAGTCTCACTTATAATATCGTTAATCAGATACCGACTATTGGTGCCCATTGTTGGCGTAGTAATAATTCCAGTATCTGTTTAGATAAAACATTCGCTGTTGCGCCAAATAACGAGACTTCAATTAGTTTAAAAGATATTGATCTAGCTAAGCTACCGATTCCCAATGATGGTGAAACTAAAATTGATGGTTTTATCAATGGCAAAGCTGATATTAAATTTAATGACGGCAGCAAAATTCCTAACATTAAAGCTAATATAACCAGCAATAAAGTTTTTGTTAAACAGATGATCACCAATCAAGCTTTACCAATTCCTTTTAATTTGTTTAATATCAATGCAGAATTTAATGAGCAACAAGCTAAATTAGATTGGCATTTTAGTTTAAATAAGTTAGGGAAAATAACTGGTAATTTATTAGTTAAAGATCCAACCGCGACCAAAGTATTAAGCGGTCAATTGAACATTGATAACTTAGCATTAGCCATTGTTAATCCATTACTCAGTAAAGATGAATATGCCAAGGGCGCCATTAATGGCAATGTCAATTTTTCTGGTTCATTAATGGATCCGATCTTAAATGGCGGTATTAATTTAAGGCATAGTGATATTAAAACTTATCAACTGCCAATTGATATTAAATCTGCTATGGTCGATATTAAATTTAATGGTAAATCATCAACCTTAAAAGGCGTATTAGCGACTAAATCAGGAAATATCAATATTAATGGCCAAGCGAGTTGGAATAACTTTGAAAAATGGCAAGCTAATATCTATGTAAATGGGGCAGCGATGGAAGTTACTGTTCCGCCTATGATTAGCATGTCTGTCATTCCTGATATTAAGATTGAAGCAACCCAAGATGAATTAACACTACTGGGTAAAGTATCGATTCCAAAAGGAAAAATTACTGTGGATTCACTGCCGGCTTCAAGTGTGGACGTATCGTCTGATGAAGTAATGTTGGATAAGAATTATAAACAAATTCAACCACAAAAATTTGGTATGAAAATTAATAGCCATATTGAGATCAATATTGGCGATAAGGTCACAGTTGATGCATTTGGTTTAACCGCATCATTAAAAGGGAAATTAATCGCCACCCAAACCAATAAAGGTTTAGATTTACATGGTGAAGTTCTAATTCCGAACGGACGGTTCCATGCCTATGGCCAGGACTTAGTCATTAAAAAAGGCGTAGTCACTTTTTCTGGGCCGACTGACCAAGCCATCTTAGATATAGAAGCAATAAGAAATCCTGATTCAATGGATAATAATAATATTACCGCCGGCATTCGCGTCAAAGGATCAACACAAGATCCTAAAATTGAAATTTTCTCTGATCCAGCCATGTCACAGCAAGAAGCACTCTCTTATTTGATCCGTGGACAAGGGTTGGATAATTCTGATCAGAGTGATAATGATATGATGACCGCCTTTTTAGTCGGTGTCGGAACAGCAAAAACCGGAAAATACATTGGTGATATCGGTAATGCCTTTGGCGTTAAAAACCTAACTTTAGATACCCAAGGTGCCGGCAATAGTTCAAAAGTAGTCGTCAGTGGTTATATCTTACCTCATCTGCAATTAAAATATGGGGTTGGCATTTTCGACTCATTAGCAACTTTTACCCTGCGATATAGATTATTACCCAATTTCTATGTGGAAGCAGCCTCCGGCTTAGCCCAAACATTAGATTTTATTTATCAATTTGAGTTCAACTAATTTTTGCTCTTCAATTTAGTTCGCCAAAATTGGCGGACTAAATTAAGATTTACTGCCTATGAGCATCTCTCGCTTGATCCCAAATCCTTTACGTTTTTCCACCTTAAAACCCGCACTAATTAAATTACGGCGAACAAAACCTGCCGCGGTAAACGTGGCAAAAGTTCCATCTTTATTGGTTAAGTTATAGCACTGTTTAAATAGGGATGCTGACCACATATCTGGATTTTTTGCTGGTGAAAAACCGTCAAAAAACCAAACATCAATTAAACTATTTTGTCGTTGTAAAAAATCAGGAAAATGAGTGATATCGTCAAAGCAAATAACTAGATTAATATCATCTAAAGTCTCATTAGTTGATCCTTGTAAATAATCGCGTAATTTTGGCGCGAGAGAACTTAAAGAATCATGACTGCTGATCACCTTGTTATGAATTTTTATCATTTCTAGTTCTGATAAGGGGTATCGTTCGACACTAAAAAAATTTAATCGTTTGAGCACACTATTGGGATTTTGCTGCCTAAATTGTTTGAAAGTCTGCCAAGCAATTAAAAAACTTAACCCGGAACCAAAACCAGTTTCTCCTATAGTAAAACTCTCCTGTTGATGTTGTAAAAAACGCGCAAATAAACGATTTCCTTCGATAAAAACATAACGAGTTTCATCTATTGCACCATTGGTATTAAAATAAACATCATTAAAAAAGCGAGAAATTGGGATTTGATCGTCATCCCAAATGATAGTTGATTCGTGCATAAACATCCTTTAACGCGATATTTAACAAACTGTATATTCATATAGATTACGTATATAATACGCCAAGTTAACTTGTGAGGTAAATTATGGTTTTTCTTTTTCGTTTAATCTTTGTGTTGTTTATTGGCATTATAACTTGTGTGCTAGGGGTTATATTTTGCTTATTCAATCCTCGCAATCCAAAAAATGTGGCTAGATTTGCCCATCTTTTTAGTTTTTTCTTTAAACCATTATTAGGGGTAAAGGTTGATACTCGTAAATATCCTGGAATTGAAAAGTTAGGTAGCTGTGTATTTATCGCCAATCACCAAAATAATTATGATATGGTTGTGGCTGCCGATATTGTACAACCGAAAACCGTCACTGTCGGCAAAAAAAGTCTGGCACTGATCCCTTTCTTTGGGCAACTTTATTACCTTACCGGCAATATTTTAATTGACCGTAACAATAAATCAAAAGCCCGAGATACGATTAATTTCGTCGTTAAAGAGATAAAAAAACGTGGCATATCAATTTGGATGTTTCCGGAAGGTACTCGTAGTCGTGGGCGAGGTTTATTGCCATTTAAAACCGGTGCATTTAAGGCCGCTATTGCCGCGGGGGTACCTATTGTGCCTATCTGTGTATCAGATACGAATAATATCAAGTTAAATCGCCTTAATAATGGTCATATGATTGTCGAGATGTTGCCACCGATTGAGACCAAAGATTTAAGTAAAGAAGAGGCAAGAACTTTAATGGAACAGTGCTATCAACAAATGTCAGAAAAAATTGCGCAAATTAATTTGGAAGTAACTAAATTAAATAATCAGTAATCATTATGACTAAAACCGATCGTAATTTTGATGATATCAGCCATAAATTTGCTAAAAATATTTATGGCACAAACAAAGGTAAGATTCGCGAAGCTATCGTTTGGCAAGAGCTGGAAAACATCTTAGCTAACTATCCAGCGGATAAACCATTAACGATTTTAGATGCAGGCGGTGGACAAGGTCAGATTGCTTGTCGACTAGCAAAATTAGGGCATGAGATTACTGTTTGTGATATTTCCGAACAAATGCTGGAATTAGCAAGAAAGCAAGCCGAACAAGAAAATCTACAGTTAAATTTTATTCACTGCCCTATTCAAGATCTCGAACAATTTATTAAAACGCAATTTGATATTGTGATCTGTCATGCCGTTTTAGAATGGGTAGCTGAGCCAATCCAAATAATCCAATCTTTAAAGAAACATCTTAAACAAGATGGCTATTTATCTTTAATGTTTTATAACTACCACGGGCTATTATTCAAAACCGTGACATTAGGCAATTTTGGTTACACTCAATCGGGACTGGCCAAACGCAAAAAGAAAACCTTATCACCTGATTATCCCCGCGATCCAAATCACGTGTATCAATGGTTAAACCAACAAAATTTTGAGATCATCAATAAAACTGGAATTCGGGTTTTTCACGACTATTTAACCAATAAGTCAAAAGCAGAAACACATTTCGCAGAGTTATTAGCAATCGAAAAACAGTATTGCCAAACCGAACCCTACATTAACTTAGCAAGATATATTTTGGTCACGGCTAAATTATTAAATGCAAATTGATAAAAGAGATTAGGGAGACATTAGGGATAGTATATTGCTTAACACTATCCCTATTTAATATTAGAAGAAAATTGCATTAACAATTAATAATGACACAGTTCCTGCCGCCCATAATACCGTTGAAGTAATACTCCAAACTTTAATTTGTTCTTTAACTTCCGTTACCCCTAATGAACGATTAACTACCCAAAAATAAGCATCATTGAAGTGAGAAAACATAAAAGAACCAATTGAGCAGCCTAACCCAGCCATGATTGGATTTACACCTAAGGTGCCAATCATTGGGGCAGTAATACTGGCTGCGGTAATCATAGCTACTACACCTGAACCTTGGATTAAACGAATCAACGTCGAGATAGTTAAGGGTAATAAAATACCGGGTACACCAATTTTAACAATATATTCGGCAATAATTTGACCTGTTCCCGAGTCACGGAGCACCATTCCTAAAGCGCCACCACCGCCAATAACTAGCAATATGATACCAGCAGATCGGATTGAGTTTTCCATGTGATGGACAACTTCTTTTCGAGGAAATGAATTGGTTAATGCCATTATGGAAATTAATAATCCGATACCAACAGCAACAATCGGATGCCCCATGGTTTTTAACATAATAGCAATGGTATTATCCCATTTCATTTCATTAACTAATGTTGCAGTCAATATCAGTATGATCGGGGTGACGATCGGCGCAAATGATGCTAATGCACTGGGTAAGTGTTGATCTTCATCAATATTATTCGAAGTCACAGTTAAAGGTTCACGGGTAAAATTCTCACCATCTTCTGTTGGAATTTGATAAATACTACGCCCAACATAGCGAGTATAAATAAAACCAGCAAAAGTGATAGGAATAGCAAGTAACATTGCCCATAACATATATTCACCAAGTCCAATACCAAACTGCGATACAACACCAAATGGGCCAACTGCTGGGGGAATCATACTATGGCTAATCACTAGCCCCATTGCTAATGTCGATCCTAGTCCGACAACTGATTTACCAGTACTACGGGATATAGCTTTAACCAGCGGTAATAAAACTATAAATGCAGAGTCACAAAATACTGCCAAGCTAACTAATAAACCGATGATGACCAGCGCTAAGGCTTCCCGCCCTTTTCCCAGTAATTTAATGAAGACTTGAGCCATTTTTTGCGCCGCTCCACTGAGCTGTAAAACCGACCCCATCATCACGCCGAACCCAATAACAATTCCTATGTTACCCAGTGTATTACCAAAACCTTTACTAATTGTGGCGATCATGAATTCACCGGGCATGCCGCCTAATGAACCAGTGATTAAAGCGGATATAATTAACGCTGGAAATGCTTGAATTCGAGTTTTTAAGATCATAAAGAGTAACAAGGTAATTGCTACAAGTAAGCCGGCGACCATTCGCCAGCTACTTTTTTCTATGCTATGTAGACTGCCAAGATAAAAAACAATCAATCCCACAACCACTAAAATCACACCATTGAATAAAACATAAGGATAAAGTGATTTTTTATTTTCTTTTTTAGACATAAGGCTACCTCCTTCGATAGTGAATTTGGCACTAACGAAAAAAAAGATAATTATAAAAATGAATAACGACTTGTTAACGCTTGAAATTTGGTGCGTATAACGCCGCTAAACGAATTGCTTCAATCAAACTTACAGGATTTGCTATTCCCTTACCGGCAATATCGTTTGCTGTACCGTGATCTACTGAGGTTCGCAGAATTGGCATGCCATTGGTAATTGAAATAGTACGGTGAAAATCTACCATTTTGGTTGCAATATGACCTTGGTCATGATACGGCGATAACACGGCATCATAACTTCCTCCCATCGCAAAATGGAAGACACTATCAGCTGGTTTAGGACCGTTGATATCAATCCCTTGTTTTTGAGCCATTTCAATACCTGGTAATAGCACATCATCGTCTTCATGACCAAAAAGACCATGTTCACCACAATGAGGATTGATACCAGCAACCGTCATTTTCGGTTTATTAATACCCAATTTAATCAATGCTTCATTACAACGAATGGCGTAATCACAAACTCTTTCTGGCGTTAATGATGCAATGGCTTTGACCAGTGCTAAATGACGAGTTAAGAAAAACACCCGTAAATCTCGAACTTGAAACATAGTGAGCGGGTCTTGACTACCGGTAAGGTCGGCTAATATCTCGGTATGACCTATATAGTTAACCTTACCAGCTTTAAGGGATTCTTTATTAATTGGTGTGGTTGCTATAGCATCAAGTTTTTTTTGCATAGCCAGCTCAGTTATCACTTTAATATAGTGGAATGCCGCTTGACCACATTGTCCTTCAATCTGGCCAATTTTAAAGGTATCATAATTTAACTCGCCACACTGAATAAGATTCAAAACATTAGGTTTATCTTGTATTTGAGTTAGATCGGTAATTTCATTAATGTGCAAATTTATGTTAGCGAATTGACAGGCGTCGGCTAAAATCTTTTTGTCACCAGTTACCACTACACATCCATATTCATAGGTTTCTGCTGCTGCAATACTTTTCACAACAATTTCAGGGCCTATTCCCGCTGGATCGCCCATAGGTACTCCGATTAAACAACGACGTTTCATTTATTACTCCTTTAAAATTATTCAAAATTTTCTCAACTTAGGTTGTTTTATCTAAGTTGAACTAGTTACAAAGTATTAATGCTTCAAGCTTTCATGTGATGAAATCTTGGTACTCAAATAGTCGATACAATGAACTAACGTATTATCATTACCGACAAATCCACCTTTGGTTACAATCGAATAGCCATCACATTTCCCGCCGACTAGGTGGCCATAAACGGTTAATGGTTCCACTTCATCTTTTAGTAAAAATCCACTGCTTCCTAATCGATTAACCACATTTACCGTAACATCTCCGCCACTGATATAAATGCCTCGTATAATAGATTCAGGATGGAATAGTACTTGCGCCGTTATTTCTGCTATCGCTTGATTTAACCTGTTACTAATTTCACTTATACTCATATTATTGTTAGCGGCTAATTTGCTTAAGTCACCAACATGTTCTGGCATTTCAACGGTATCAATACCAATAACATCAAATTGTTCTACTTTTTCTAGCAATTTGTTGACGATGGGTTTCGCTTTTTTAGTGTCTGTTGCAATCTCGATTAGTTGATCTATTAATACAGTTTCTAACCAAACTTTGCGGTCATATCTCAATTTTTTAATTTGCCTTTGAGTAAGATCCGAAACACTGCCTATTGCAACAAAAACTTTGTTGGCCATCTTTCGTTCTGATGAATAACGCAGATCAGCAAATTGCGCAGTGAATGGTCCCGGATCAACACAAAACACTGGCAAATTAACATTGTTCGCAGCTTGGGCTATCACGCTAATATCAGCATCGGTTGTGGCATCAAATATGACAATTCGTCCGCCTTGTTGATAGATGTGTTTTAATCGCTGTTCAATGCGATCCTTACCCTCCAAAACATCCTTGAGTGCGATATGAGAAATAGGATAACGAGATTGACAACGAAACAATTCAAGAATGGACGATTCAGTCATCGGATTTTTAGGATCATTACGCATAGCTGTATTTTGTAATGGCACTCCATTAACTAACAAAGAACCACCTACACAGATGCGATCACTTGATGGATAAACGGGAACAACTAACGCCATTAAATTAGGATCATTATCAATAACTGCATCAACCTCGGCACCGAGATTTCCGCGTAATGTAGAATCAATACGTTTACTAATTAACGGTTGATACTTGCTAAATTGATTTAAGCAATCAACAACCCGTGAATAAGCCTCTTTATAAGGTATTGATCGAGAATCTGTGGCAAACGAGATAACATCAAATTTGCTAAGATCTTCATTTAATTTTTCTAAACAAGTTATTGCATTAAACCCTTTCTTGCTTAATAAAGCACATGTGGCATTAGCACCGGTTAAATCATCAGCTACAACGGCTACTTTCATAATCTTGCTTCCTCTTAAAAATTAAGTTCAATTAATTAACTTTTTTACATCTTCCTATTGGTCATTGGTTTCATGATTGTTTTTTTTCATGTTTTTTATTTCATCGTTTTTTGTGACACCGATTTTGCTTACAACGATTTTGTTACTTTGCTATTCGTTAAATTGCTTTTTATAAAATCGCTTAATAAATATATTTAATATCCTGTTTGCTTAGTTGTTTTTCGAAATTACTCGGAAATTGCTTTTCAGTTATCAGGTAATTGAACCGATTTAAATCACAGATTTTAAAGCGACATTTAAGACCTAATTTACTGCTGTCAACTAGCAAAAAAGATTGAATCGACCTGGATAATGCCATCCATTTACAATCAGCTTTAATTTGCGATGTCGTTAATGCGCCATCTTCAAGATTAAAACCATCTGCGCCAATAAAGGCTAAATCAATAACTTGCTCTGATAGATATTTCATTGCTTGCGAGTTATAAACGGCAGCACTGGATGTTTGTATCTCTCCGGGACAAATAATGGTATTCACTTCTGGGCGAGAAGATAATTCCAGCGCGACATGTAAATCTGGGGTAATCACGGTAACTGGCAGGTTGATATTCAAAGCAAACTCTCGCATCGTTGTCCCAGCATCGATAAAAATCACCATCCCTGGTTGCAATAAACCAACCGCAATTTTTCCTACCTGCTTTTTACCTTCGGAACATCGATTTTGTTTGATGTTATAAAGCGGCGTTCCAGTTAAGAAACCTCGTTTTATTTCACCACCATAAGAGACTTTTATTAAACCTTTCTCTTGCAAAAGCTTTAAATCTCGTCTAATACTCATATGAGAAACGGAAAAAAGAGTAGATAACGAATTGATGTTGGCTACATCATATTCATCTAAGTACTCTAAAATTCTTTTATATCTCGGTAGTTCTTGTTTCATAGCTAATTTCTCGATTAATTTGTCGGCATTGTAGTAATAAAATAATTGATAAAATGTTAATCTTTTAACACTTTCACAACCGTGTTTAACTAATGTGATCCCAATCAAACTTTCCCTTTTTCCTCATGACTATTTTGTGAATCGTCAACATTACTTTTGGTTTTATCACTACAATTTCTAAATACCTTTATTGAGTTGTTATTCGAATGAAATGAATTTATAGATAAGGAAAATTTAGCTATGACCACAAAATCAGCAGATCTTCGACCGGTGAAAAGTGAAACGTTAAAATTAACCAAACAAGTTTTAAGGCAAGAAGCTTCGGCAATAATGGCTATTGTTAGCACAATTAACGATAATTTTTTTAATGTTGTGGAGTTAATTTTACAAAGCAAGGGAAGCGTTATCGTGACTGGAATAGGTAAACCCGGCTATATAGCCCGTAAACTTTCAGCGACATTGATGAGTACCGGCACACCGGCTTTTTATTTACATCCAGCCGAAGCTATGCATGGTGATTTAGGTTGCATTACCAAAGATGACACTATTATTATCCTGTCAAACAGTGGATAAACAGCCGAAATTATTAATATTTTACCGACCATAAAACAAATTAATATTGCGTTAATCTCCATTTGTGGTAATCCCTTATCAACCTTAGCTGGCTTTGCAACCTACAATTTAAATGCCCATATCACCCAAGAAGCATGCCCTCTGAATTTAGCACCAACTACCAGTACAACGGTACAATTAGCATTAGGTGATGCTTTAGCCATCTCAGTGATGCAGGCTAAAAAATTTAGTAAAGATGATTTTGCTTTTTACCATCAGGGGGGAAGCCTAGGACAAATACATCTTATGACTGTTAAACAACTGGTTAGAAAGTATGAGAGACAGATAGCAATTACTGCCGAAAAATCTATTGCCGAGACTATTTTTGTAATGACGAATGCTAGGATAGGAGCGGTTGCAATAGTCGATAAGGGAAACATATTACTTGGAATTATTACAGATGGTGATATTCGAAGGCAATTAAATCATTATCCAAATTTGTTAAATATCAAGGTGTCGCAATTAATGTTATCTAGCCAATAACCATTGAACCACATAAATTCGTTGCCGATGCTTTAAATATAATGCAACAACACCATCCAAGACCAATAACGGTGTTACCTGTGATTGATGATAATAACAAATTTATTGGTATGATTTATATTACTGAAATATACAACTAAATCATGTTAGTTTTTATCATATAACCATCATTAACTATAAACCAATCTAAAATGTAAAAATGAATACTCGAAAATTTGCCAATAAATCGTTATTATAGTGCTATTAATTTTATTAGTTTAAGGTGATGATTATGATCGTTGTTACTGGTGGTGCAGGTTTTATTGGAAGTAATATCGTTAAAGGTTTAAATGATCTTGGATATAAAGATATTGTAGTGGTGGATGATCTAACTGACGGCACTAAATTTGCAAATTTGGCGGATCTAGATATCGCTGATTACATAGATAAAGATGAATTTATCTCATCAATAATATCAGGTGAAAATTTGGACATTGAAGTGATTTTCCATCAAGGCGCCTGTTCATCAACTACTGAATGGGATGGCAAATTTATGATGGAGAATAATTATAGCTATTCTAAAGATTTGCTCAATTATTGTTTAAATTCTGACATTCCTTTCTTATATGCCTCCTCAGCAGCAACTTACGGAGGCAGAAGCGATAACTTTATTGAAGATCGTACTTATGAAAAACCATTAAATGTTTATGGCTATTCAAAATTCTTATTCGATCAATATGTTCGGGAAAATTTACCACTAGCGAGTTCGCAAATTTGTGGATTTCGTTATTTTAATGTTTATGGTCCACGTGAAAACCATAAAGGTAGCATGGCTAGCGTGGCATATCATCTAAATGAACAAATCAATAAAGGCGAAAAACCTAAATTATTTACTGGTAGTGAAAATTTTAGACGTGATTTTATTTATGTTGATGATGTTGTTGAGGTAAATTTATGGTTCTGGAAAAATAATATTTCTGGCATATTCAATTGTGGAACAGGTCGAGCTGAATCTTTCCAATCTGTAGCCGATGCTGTTTTGGATTATCATCAAAAAGGTGAAATTGATTATATTCCTTTCCCTGAGCAGCTAAAAGGACGTTATCAGAGCTTTACTCAAGCAGATTTAACTAAATTTAGAAAAACAGGATGTCCAATTGAATTTAAAACCGTTGCCCAAGGTACAGCTGAATATATGAAATGGCTTAACGAGCAATAAGAGGAGCTTCAATGAAAACGCTGATTATTGGTCCATCTTGGGTGGGTGACATGATGATGTCACAAAGCTTATATCGCACCTTAAAACATTTACAACCAACCATGGAAATTGATGTAATGGCACCTGCATGGTGCCGTGCTTTATTAAGTAAAATGCCTGAAGTTAATCAATCAATCGCTATGCCAATTAGTCATGGAGAGTTTGCATTAGCTAAACGTTATCAGCTCGGCAAAGAGTTACGTAACAATCAATACGATCAAGCAATCATTTTACCCAACTCATTTAAATCTGCGCTTATTCCCTTCTTTGCTAAAATTCCTAAACGCACTGGTTGGAAAGGTGAAATGCGTTATGGTTTATTAAATGATTTACGGCAGCTTGATAAACAAGCTTTTCCATTAATGGTAGAACGCTATGTCGCTCTCGCCTACCCTAAACAAGATATTCATTCGGCTAAAGATCTACCTCAACCAATTTTGTGGCCAAAACTTAGTGTTGAAAAAGATGAAGTAGATCAAGCATTAGCAACGTTTAATATTCCTAGTGACGTGCCTTTAATCGGCTTCTGTCCTGGTGCTGAATTTGGTCCGGCCAAACGTTGGCCTGATTATCACTATGCCGCGTTAGCTGATTTAATCGTAAAACAGCATGCTAAAATTATTATCTTTGGTTCAGAAAAAGATAAGCCGGTTGGCGAACAAATTATTGCCAAAATGGTACATGGTGATCAATGTATCAATCTGGCCGGTCAAACAAAATTAGACCAAGCAATCAATGTGATTTCAGCATGTAAAGCCATAGTCACAAATGATTCTGGGTTAATGCATGTTGCAGCAGCGCTTGATAAACCTTTAGTGGCACTTTATGGTCCGAGTAGTCCTGATTTTACCCCGCCATTATCCAATAAAGCCGAAGTTATTCGTCTAATTACCGGTTATCACCGCGTTCGTAAAGGTGATGCTGAACAAGGTTATCATCAGAGTCTGATTGATATCAAACCAGATCAGGTTTTTGAAACATTGATGAAACTCATCGTTCGCTGTGAAAAGAGTAATTAATTATGCGTGTATTAGTTGTTAAAACTTCATCAATGGGTGATGTATTACACACGTTACCAGCCTTAACCGATGCCGCTAACTGCATACCTGATATTACTTTTGATTGGGTGGTTGAGGAAAACTTCTCACAGATCCCCTCTTGGCACTTTGCAGTAGATGAGGTTATTCCTGTTGCCATAAGGCGTTGGCGAAAAAATTGGTTTGCTAAAGCGATTCGCCAAGAACGTCAGCAATTTATTGCCCATTTAAGACGGCAACAGTATGATTGTATTATTGATGCCCAAGGTTTAATTAAAAGTGCATTTTTAATTACTCGTAAAGCTCGAGGCATTAAACATGGATTAGATCGGCAAAGTATTAAAGAGCCAATTGCTAGTTGGTTTTATGATGTCAAACACCATGTACCTAAACAGATGCATGCCATTGAACGCGTTCGTCTGTTATTTGCCAAAAGCCTTAACTACACCCAACCAGATTCAATCGGTGATTATGCTATTGCTCGTCACTTTTTATCGGCATTACCAGCTGATAATCAACAATATTTAGTTTTTCTTCATGCTACCACCCGAGAAGAAAAGCATTGGACAGAAGCGGCATGGCGAGAGTTAATTGAATTAATCGAACCAACAGGACTCAAGGTTAAACTTCCTTGGGGTGCACCTCATGAACAAGCGCGCGCTTTGCGTTTAGCGCAAGGCTTTAATCATGTTGAAGTATTACCTAAACTCTCTCTTAACGAGATTGCCACAATTATTGCTGGTTCTAAGGCTGTCGTCTCTGTAGATACCGGATTGAGCCATTTAACTGCCGCGTTAGATCGACCGAATATAACTTTATTTGGAAAAACTGATCCAAAACTAATTGGTGGCTATGGTAAAAACCAGCATAGCATCATTTCAACAGATAAAACGATGCAATCAATCTCTGCCAATGAAGTTTACCAACAATTAACTGATTTTATTTAAAATAGCATCGAAGTTTTAATAAATAGGATAGAAAAATGAACAAATATAATGAGCTCATACGTGAACGATATGCGCAAATTGGTAGTAATGATTTAGGTTATATTGATGATGCGTTGGGCGCAGTAATGACAGTTCTAAATGAAATAGTTGAAAATCAACAAGTTCCACAGGATTTACGCGAAAAAGCTGCCTATGCGGCAGCTAATCTGTTAATCAGTGATTATGACGTGAAATAACCGTCGGCAGTTTAATAATAAATCGAGTTGAGATATCATCCGATTCAACATAAATATGACCTTTGTGGGTGTCGATAATCGATTTTACAATCGCCAAACCAATTCCCGTTCCTGAACTATCTTTGTTATTTCGGTGGCGAGATTGATCAACTCGATAAAAACGGTCAAAAAGATGAGGTAAATGATGGCTTTCAATCTTTTTACCGGGATTGGCGATAACAATCTGAACTTTTTTCGGGCTTAGCTGGCTCAAATTAATTTTAATTGTCTGATTTTCCGATGTGTAGCGAATCGCATTGGAGATTATATTGATTATTGCCCGTCCTAACATCATTTTATCCCCCTGAATATGGGAACAATTACCTTCAAGTTCAAAGGTAATATTTTTCTCATCAGTCAAAGGTTCGAAATATTCACACATCAAACTAATCATTGAATACAAATCAATATCGATAAGATTTGGCACCAATTGATGATTATCTGCCTGAGCTAAAAAAAGCATATCGGATATCATCTGCGACATTTTTTCATACTCTTCTAAATTCGAGTAGAGGATTTCTCGATACTCTTCTGTCGAACGAGCATTATTTAACACGATTTGGGTTTGAGTGGTTAAATTGGTGATCGGCGTTCGCATTTCATGAGCAATATCGGCAGTAAAATTACGTTGTCGCTCAAAAACATCTTCCATACGATGAAGCATATTATTAAAAGCTTTAACTAAGCTCTCATATTTCACCGGCACAGAAGCCGTTGAGATACGGTAATTTAAGCTTTTCATATTAATTCGTTCAATTTTTTTAATTAAACGATTGATCGGTTTTTGTGTGTAATAGATGGAAATTAGTGATCCAATCAAGGCTAACACACAAGAAATAGCAATAAGTAAACCTAATCCATTTCGCAACCTGCTGATAAAATCAAGTTGTAAATCGCGTCCAACAGCAACAATCGTCGTATATTGTCGCCCGCCATCCAACATAACTCTAGATGCACCGATACGGTAAGATGATTTATCTATATTCCAAATTGCCGTACTGTTTTGGCTAATTAATCGTTCAAAATCTTGTTGCGGTAAAGCAATAGATAAATTAGGGCCACGGGTGCGATACACTATTTTTCCTGCATCATCTATAATATAAACAAATAGATGATGATGACCAGTTAAAATCAGGAGAAGATTTTGAAAGAATTCATCGCGATTTTCATCAGGTGAATAATAGGTGAGTTCACGTTCAACTGAGGTAATGACCGAATTCAATTCCGTAACATTTTGTTGAATTGAGATTTTTTCAAAGGTATGTTCAATAAGATAGCTAAAACAGTAAAGTAGCCCGCAAGTTAGCAGGCATACGATAAGGGGTAAACGAAACGATATGATGCTACTCTGCTTCATCCAATACATCTAATTTATATCCCATTCCACGCACAGTATGAATTAATTTCGGTTCAAAATCGGCATCAATTTTGTTCCTCAATCGCCTAATTGCCACATCAATGACATTGGTATCACTGTCAAAATTCATATCCCATACTTGTGAAGCAATAAGTGATCTTGGTAACACTTCACCGGGATAACGTAAAAAATATTCGAGTAATAAAAATTCTTTATTGGTTAAATCAATTCTTTTATCACCTCGGGTTACGGTTCGTTTTGGCAGATCCATAACTAAATCAGCAATGCTTAATTGATAATTATTAACTTGCGGGACATTGCGTCTTAATAACGATTTAATTCTTGCTAATAATTCAGCAAAAGAAAAAGGTTTAACTAAATAATCATCAGCGCCTAAATTGAGCCCTTTTACTTTATCTTCGACACTACCCATTGCAGTAAGCAGAATGATCTGAGTATCTTTGCCAGCCTCACGTAACGACTGAACAATCTTCCAACCCACAATATCGGGTAGCATGACATCAAGAATAATTAAATCATAATCTTCCGTCATCGCTCGATGATAACCATCAAGACCATTATCGGTAAGATCTACAATAAATCCTGATTCAACTAAACCTTGGCGAAGATATTCACCTGTTTTTTGTTCATCTTCAACAACTAACAATTTCATATTGAATATTCCTTAATGTTTTATCAGGTTATCGAAATTGCATAATGTAGTAATAGGATATCTTAGGAAGTCAAATGGTATCATGACAGATCAATGACCATTTTGTAATTTGCTAGTCATTAATTAGTCGGTTTGAGTTTGCTATAGTAACGCAACAATGATTCATGAGGCTAGACAGTATTGTTTCATTGTTTTATTTCCTTTCATCCATTCCTTGCAATTTAATGCAGCCCTAGTTTATCTAGGGTTTTTTTTTGCTTTTTAAACTACTTGATATGTAATAATTAGAATAAAACGGTTAATTAAGCGTAAAGCTAGTGTTATTGTAGCAAAATTAACCTTAGTTGGATATTGTCGATGTTATTTTTTACGAAGAACAATACCTGTTTCAACATGATCTGTATAAGGAAACTGGTCAAACATCGCAAAATGTTCGATATAGTGCGTTTTAGTCAGTTGTTGCAAATTATCTTTTAGCGTGTGAGGATTACATGAGATGTAGACAATTCGCTGATAACTTTGAATAATATTAATCGTTTTATCATCTAATCCCGCTCGAGGAGGATCAACTAATACCGTTTGACAGTGATAATCATCCAAATTAATCCCTTTTAATCGATTAAATTCTCGCTCTTTTTTAATCGCACTAGTAAACTCTTCAGCAGATAATCGCACAATGATCAGGTTCTCAATATTATTGATTTTGATATTATGTTGCGCTGAATAGACCGAAGCTTTGGCAATTTCGGTCGCTAGCACCTTACGAAAATTTTGTGCCAAGGCAATCGAAAAATTACCATTGCCACAATAAAATTCGAGTAGATCCCCTTCTGACCCTTTAGTCACCGAAATAGCCCATTCTAGCATTTTTATATTGATAGCTGCATTAGGCTGAGTAAAACTATTTTCTACTTGTCGATAACTAAAAGTTTTATCGAATATTGGTAAAGTCTCATCAACATAATCAACATCGACCGCAATTTTTTGATTGCTTGCTCGACCAACCAGATTGGCTTTAATACCTCGTTCAGCTAATTGTTGTTTCAATTTCTCCGCGGCACTTACCCACTGCGCATCTAGTTTTTTATGATACAAAAGTGTGATCAATAACTGTCCACTAAGCGTTGAGAAATAATCAATTTGAAAAAGTTGATGACGTAAAATATCGTTATATTGAATTAACGGTAAGATGGTCTGCATTGCACTATTAATTAATTTTGCGGCAATAGGAAAACTATCAATTCTTACTCTTCGCTTCGTTTTTTTATCATACATAATATGATAAAGCTCATCACCATTATGCCAAATTCTAAATTCAGCTCGCATTCGATAATGACTAATTGGTGAAGAGTAAGTCACTAATTCAGGCAAGGAAAAATCTGATAGTATAGTTTTTAAATTGGTTATTTTTTTGCTTAGTTGTTGGTTATATTTATCGTTAGAAAAAGATTCTGTCATATTTTTAATTCGATCATCAATTTAGATAAAGTGTGAATAGTATTCGCTATCTTATAAGGTGTTTAATTCTATCATAATCGCTAACCTATGATAAGGTTATAGGCGAGTAGCGACTTTATTATCTACCACATTTGTCGGCAAAACCAGTTTAATGCTTGTTTAAAGCTAAATCAGTTGCGTGTCGATAAAGATTGTAGTTATAGCGATTGCCGTTATAATGTGGAGCAAAATGATAGATTAGAAGAGCACTATGACAACGCAAACTTTCACTGATTTACAGTTAGATGATATTTTAATTGACAACCTACAAGCGCAAAACATTCACGAACCCACTGCAATTCAAGCTCAAACCATTCCAGTAGCTTTAGACGGTAAAGATGTTTTAGGATCGGCACCGACAGGTACCGGTAAAACGTTAGCCTTTCTCATTCCAGCCGTCCAGCATTTACTTGATTTTCCACGTCGAAAACCTGGGCCACCAAGAGTTTTAATTTTAGCCCCTACTCGTGAATTAACCATGCAAATAGCTGAGCAAGCTAAGTTACTTACCGAGTCGACTCACCTAAGTATAGCTACGATTACCGGTGGTGTTGCTTATATGAATCACGCCGAAGTTTTCAGCAAAAATCAGGATATTGTTATTGCGACAACCGGCCGTTTGTTACAATACATTAAAGAAGAAAACTTCGATTGCCGTGCTGTTGAAATGTTAATCTTAGATGAAGCAGATCGTATGTTAGATATGGGATTTGCTCAGGATGTGGAAACTATTTCGGCTGAAACTCGCTGGCGAAAACAAACCCTACTGTTTTCAGCAACATTAGAGGGCGAAGGTTTACACAGTTTTGCTAATCGTATTCTTAACGAACCCGTTGAAATTAATGCCGATCCTTCGCGAAAAGAACGAAAAAAGATTTTACAATTCTATTATCGTGCCGATGATTTGACTCACAAAGTGGCTCTATTAACTCACCTGTTAAAACAAGAGGAAGTTAAAAAGACCATTGTCTTTGTGCGTAAACGTGAACGAGTACATGAGTTAGTATCATTACTGCACCAAGCAGGCATTCATAGTTGTTATCTAGAAGGTGAGATGGTGCAAGCCAAGCGTAATGAAGCCATCAAACGAATGAATAATAACAGCGTTAACGTACTGGTCGCCACTGATGTTGCTGCTAGAGGAATTGATATTGATGATATTACCCATGTCATTAATTTTGATGCGCCTAAAACCGCCGATGTATATTTACACCGAATTGGGCGCACCGCCAGAGCAGGAAAAAAAGGCACCGCCATTATGCTCGTTGAAGCTCACGATAATGAGTTGTTACAGAAAATTGAACGTTATATTCGTGAACCAATCAAATTAAGAACCATTGATGAACTTCGGCCAAAAACCAAAGCACCAAAACCGGTGACTAAAAAGAAACCTTCGCAGAAAGCTAAGCAAAAAAATGCCGCTAAAAAACAGGAAGAGACGAAAAAGAAAAAAGTAAAACAACGTCACCGAGATACTAAAAATAAGGGAAAACCTAATAAAATGATAATTAAAACCGAATAATAATTTACTTATCATAGGTTAAACTTATGAAATCAATCGCTGATAACAACTTGGCGTCTCGTCACAGATTGCTATAATGCACTGCATATAAAATATAAATATTCGTTACACAAGGAGACATTGTATGACATTAGTAACTCGTAAAGCACCAGATTTTACTTCAGCAGCGGTGCTGGGTTCTGGTGAGATTGTGAATAACTTTAATTTAGCTGAGCATATTAAAGGTAAATATGCTGTGGTATTTTTCTGGCCTATGGATTTTACTTTTGTATGTCCATCTGAAATTATTGCATTTGATCATCGTTTAGAAGAGTTCAAAAAACGTGGTGTTGAAGTAATTGGTGTCTCTATGGATTCTGAATATGTTCATAATGCATGGCGAAACACGCCACAAGATAAAGGCGGTATTGGTGAAGTAAAATTCCCAATCGTAGCTGACATTAAACATAGCATTATGCAAGATTACGGTGTTGAACATCCTGAAGCTGGTGTTGCGCTTCGTGCTTCATTCTTTATCGATAAATCAGGTGTGGTGCGTCACGAAACCATCAATGATTTACCAATTGGTCGTAACATTGATGAAATGCTACGTATTGTTGATGCTTTCCAATTCCATGAGGAACACGGTGAAGTGTGTCCTGCACAATGGACTAAAGGCAAACAAGGTATGCAAGCCAACCCAAATGGTGTTGCTAGCTACTTAAAACAACACGCTAACGAAATCTAACATTTTCTGACACTAAATAATTAATAATTTTCTTACTTTCCTTCTGATTTCAACCGGAGTTTACCTCCGGTTTTTTTTGTTTCTCTAAACGTTAAAATAATTTATCTAAATAACAGTTTAATCATTAATTGTTTATTAATGTCCAGAAACATTAGAGAATAGATTGATAATTACCACGCCAAATATAATAAACCCCATACCAATTAATGCCGCCAGATCTAATGACTGCTTTAAGAAGATCCAAGCGATTAAACTGATGATAATAATCCCTATTCCAGACCAAATTGCATAAGCTATGCCCACAGGTATAGTTTTCAAGGCTAGCGATAGAATATAGAAAGAAGCACTATAACCGATTATGGTGATAATCGAAAAAACCAAGTTGGTAAAACCATTAGATAGTTTTAAGGAAGATGTTGCAATGACCTCACAGATAATTGCCCCCAAAAGTAGTAGATATGCGTTCATATGATTACTCTTTAATAAGTTAAAATTTTAATCAATAGGATATAGACTCGTTGTGGTACATTTTTATAGAGTATTGCGATATTAAAATGCGTTAAATAGATTATGATTTATGGAATATTACAACGGTTAATGGTGGTTAAGGTACCTACTAATAAATGATTAGCTTAAATGCCCATATATAAAATATAACCAACATCGGCTATTGCTGTTTATTATACCTAAAAATAAGGAACTTGCAGTCTCTTTTATTAATGTTGGGTGATTAACGTCAGCAAATTAGCTGATTTTGTTCAACAGCAATTCTACTAAACTTGAAAACTCTATTTATTTCAACGTTCATCTATTTTAATATCAAACAATATAAATTGCTAAAAAAGTAATAAAATCTTTCATATCGTGCTAGTGTAGTTATGGCTAGAATTTAGAACATTTCTTAAAAATCTTAATATTTTATTGATTAGTTACCCCCACTCAAAGGTTAAACCTATTAAGGATGTTGTAGTTATTTATAACACCGATGATATTGTAACTCGATCATTTATTATTAACGTTACGTTTTTAATAATTGGATATAGTAAAAATTGAACAATAAAAAAATCAACAAATGATTTATCAACAGTAACTATAATGAGAGATATGTCTCCTCAATTAAAATAGTAACTTTTAGTGATCAGGTTAATTTTATAGCCATTGTTTTTTTGTGGTAGCTAAAAATGATGCTGTAATCACAGTTTAAAATTCACTGGAACAGTTATAATGTTTTGCGCTTTAGCTTCGGCGAGCTGGAATTTATATACTTTTTTCTTTTTTTGATTCTTTATCATTAAAATTATTCAAAAATTTTTTTCACAACGATTAAAATATTCTGAAAATTTATCAGAAAAAAACAAATCAACACCATCAATTGAAATACATGGCATAACCATATTAGTATTAATTAAAAACATATTTTCTTTGCCTGGTTTAATTTTGGTACGTATTTCATTCAAGGCTTGTTTATTAATCAAGGTATCTATCTTAGAGTTTGCTGCAACAATTTGATTATGGTTAATGATAAAATTATCTGCATTTCCATTATAAGAACCGTTGAATGTCGGTCTTTTACTTAATCCCCCCTGAATCTGTTGACTGATCAAATGTATTTCGTCTTTACCTAGTTGAGTAGGTTTAGGAAATAAAAGAGTTTCATCTTTTATCGAGCTATTTAGAGTAGCTCTATCACAACCTACGCTTCAGCAAGTAGATAAATGCTAATGGTATCTGATGATTCAATATAACCCGATAATGTTTTCATAAAAATAACGCTGACAAAAACACAATTAATTTACTAGATACACTATATTATTATCCTAGATGACAACATAGCGACTGATGACATTTCGGCAAGTTTTAGCCAACATACGCTGGCTATCATCTGCCCAGAATCATTGGATTATAATCAGAATATTTCCACTACGATAAAATCTATTACTTACTATCAAGTGCCACTGCAACAGATTATTAAGCCTGCAGTTATTGTTTATATTACATCTATTAAGATGGTGTTGAGGTGTAACGCAACATATCATTAATTAAAAATGTACTAAACACCTGATGAGCTAGATGAGTATAATTTAAGTTTTATTATCCTATTGAATATAAGCATAATATTATAATTAAATAAAAAAATTTCTAGATTAAAGTTGGTCGAGCTGAGAATGTTAAAAAAACGACTTAATTAATAATCTTAAATTTAAAACAAAATACGTTAATTTAAATTGGCTTGTTAATCTTTTGAATGTCCTCAAAAACAAAAATTTTTAATAGTGGGTTGTAATAGGATGACTATCAACCTATTGATTTATAAATAATTACCATTAAAGTACCAGAACAATAAAACAATGGAACTTTACAACGATTTAAGGAACGAAAATGGTTGCACCTCAAGATTTAAAAACTTATCGCATTTATGTACTAAAACAAAGAAAAGGTGGAAGTGAAATACTTTTAGAAACGAAAACAAACACGGTTAGCTTTGAAGTGGCAAAAACTGCATTTTGACAATTATATAATATGCAGTATGATAATAAGCATCTCTTATTGATGACTTGCAATAGCAAGAAAATAAACGTTTATCGTTATCAATCAAAGCTTGGTGATGATGGTTATCTTTCTGTTGATAGCGAGTTAAATTATGAATAGATAAAGACAACGAAAAAACCAACTAACTTACCGTGCCGGCAATTCCGATCATTCTTGATTATCGGCACATACTTAACAGCTCAGGAAAGAGCTGCTCAAGAAATTAACCGTTATTTGCGGAACTCGAAAAAAATATTTTGATCAAATTATAAATTTAATTCATTGATATTTTATGTAATATTATAATTTTAATTTTCACTATATAACATTATGTATAACATAAAATCGTTTTAATATACCTAATAATTATCTCAATATTAACAATAAATTAGGCTAAATTAAAAAGTAAAATTTATTTCGTGATTTTATATCACTAATGACAATTATAATAATTATTATTAATAATCAATAAATTACCCTAGCGTCATTATGATGTTGTATGTCGTTAATAACATAATAAAATAAGCAAATTATTATATATTATCTGGAGAAATATATGGATCAAGGAATCGCTATTGTTATAGGTGCAATAATTGGGGCTTCGATATCTGGTTTTATTGCATGGTTAGTTTCAAAAAATAATTTAAAAGCAGTTGAACTTACAACTATTGCAACTATTGAAGCACAATCGAAAATATTACAGGCAGATCTAGAACGAACAGGACAAGAAATCAAAGCTAAAATTGGTATTGAAGTTCTATCAAAAAATAGACAAGAATGGATAAATTTACTAAGAAAAGAAATATATGATGTCGTAATTATTAGAGTGAAACTAAATGAACAAATATTAAATGAAAGTTATACTACAGAAGTTCTTAAAACGTATGTATTAAAAATACAAGAAAAAGTTGCGTTTTTGTCATTACTACTCAACCCTACAGAAGAACACCATATAGATTTATTGCTTTTACTTGAAGAAATGGAAAGGACTATTCGCAATTATAATGATGAATTATTGTTATATATAAGTCAAAAGAATACTGTGAATGATATCAATAACGCTTTAAATAATTTCGATAATACAGTCACAAAAATACAAAAACAAGCGCAAATTATATTAAAAACTGAATGGAATCGAGTAAAAGAAGGAATTTGATAACAATTCAATCCCTTTAAACTCGTCAAATGTTTGTTTTGTTCATCCGACAGATTGAGATTAACCACACAATACTCAAAAAAGTAAATAGGTACCAAATGACATTAGGAAAGCAACTGCAGGATCTATCCTGTCGTTACTTTCTTTTTATTTGGTTTAATGTTGCTATCTGTCTCCATAACCGCATTAGCAATAGCCTAAGCCAGAACAGGAGCGCCATTGTGTTTAATCAGATTACTGCTGATAAATACCTTGGCTGTTTTTGAAGTTGAGTTTTAGCGTGCATATGTAACTATCCCCTAAAATAGTATATACGCCTGTGGGAATGGCTCGACATCCAAGCCGATATTTTTGTAATTGTGTGATGCTCCATATATCAACGTCAATTATTTACCATTGCCTAACCGTTTGAGACTCATTTCAGGGCTTGATAATCTTTGCGATGTTATAAACGCTAAGTTATATGTGAGCCTATAATATAACGCCTAACATAACAGTCTGAATTTTGAAAAAGATTGTTGAAATTACTTGAAATAAGATTACTTTAGCGTTCTTTATTTGCAAGGATTTTTGTGAACATATTTGAGAGATAATAAATTATAGAATGGTGGGTTGTGAGGGGATCGAACCCGCGACCAATTGATTAAGAGTCAACTGCTCTACCGACTGAGCTAACAACCCACTGGAAAGTGGCATTATTTTATATAACTTTATAGAGTAATGCAACATTTTCTAGTTTGAAATTAATATAATAACTAAATTCAACACGCTTTTCTTGCTACATAGTAACATGCAAACCGACAATACCAATAACAATAACACTTAGCCCAAATATTCGCGTGCAATTTTTGGGCTCATTAAATATAAACATATTGGCTAATACGGCGCCCGAAGTACCAAGTCCTACCCAGACAGGGTAAACGATACTTAAATCTAGATATTGAAGTGAAAAATAAAACAGGGTGAACGAAACGAAAAAACCACCCCAATACAGCATTAAGCGAAACAAGCTTTTTTGCTGAGAATAAAGTTTAAGACCAATAGCGCCAACAACTTCAAAAATTGCAGCTGTTAAAATAAATAACCATCCCATATCTTAATCCAAATTTGAGTTAATTAGCTATCTGCTCGTTTAAGTTGCACAACACCGATAATAATTAATGCAACAAAAAATATTTCAATAAGTTTGATTTCTTTACCAAATACAACCATGTCAATAACTAATGAACCAATGGCCCCGACGCCGGAAAAGATTGCATATACGGTGCCAGTAGGAATGGTTTTACATGCATTAGTTAAAAACGTAAAATCAATAACGATTATGAGTATAACAATAACCCAATGCCACCACTGATTTGCAGTAGTAAAACCAAATACCCAACACAATTCAAAAAAGCAGGTGAGAACAACAAATGCCCACTCTTTATTCCTGCTGTACATAATGACCTCATTATTTTTTTATTTTTAATTTATATTGCTTAATTTTGTCTTTTCATTAATGTGCTTAATGAAAACAAAAGACGGTTCGCAAACTAGAAGGTTTGCCACCTAAAGATTATGATGTTTATGCAGAGAAACAATTCAACTTTATATAAAATATCGATAATTCGGAAACAGGTTATTGATACTTTATTACTATTTCTTGCCATATATTTATAATTCTATAATGACGGTTGCAAAATGGCAAGCCTAGCGTAATTGTTAATTACATGCTTTTAAATAACTTTCTCAAAAATCATTAAAAGTAGAAAGAAAAATAGTGCTTTTAACCCATATTTCTTACCCAACATGATCAGCTTTTAATGGGTTGATTCTGCCTTTAATACCAACGATAGTTTAGCTTTATTCAGCTTTATTATTAATATGAATTAATGAATATAGACAATTTGAATTGTAAAAAATTTGCGGAAAGGGGTTTTTTTTCAATTAAATCAATATAGAATACTTTGCTTAGTGCTTTAGTTCTTTTCGAAAGCAAAATAATTCAAGTACTTTAAACACAACTTATTTAATACTTTTATTAAAGAATAAGTCAGATAAATCAAAAGGAATAGATAATGTCAAAAAAATCGGACGATGAATTTAAAGTCGGCATAAAAGCTTATGTATCACTTATTGTGGCCATACTGTTTTTTTCCGGACTATTTTATAATGTAGATGGAAAGGCTTGGTTGGGGGCATTTGATTTTACCAGTTTAAGTGGTAAGTTTGGCACAATGCTCCATCCCGAGAAAAATACCTTCGTTGGTGAGGGTGGACTTAGCGCCAGAGCAGGCTTTATTTTCGCTCTGTCATTAATCCCAACCGTTATGCTTGCATTAGGCGTGTTAGAAATCTTTACCCATTATGGTACCATCCGTGCTGCTCATAAATTATTAACTCCACTACTTAAACCTATCTTAGGCGTTCCGGGAAAAACGGGTTTAGCGTTAATTACGGATTTACAAAGTACTGATGCTGGCGCGGTATTAACCAAGGAATTATATGATGAGAAGCAGATCACGAAAAAAGATCTGATCATCATTAGCGCATGGCAATATTCTGGAGCCGGGTTGATAAATAACTATTTTTCGATTGGTTCAGCACTATTTGCTTCAATGTCTGTCGCAATATTTACGCCACTCGTCATTATGATTGTATTGAAATTTGTCGGTGCAATTTTAGTCCGCCTTGTTTTAAATTCAGTTTATAAAAAGGATTTTATCAATGAGTAATTCAAGCAATCAAAAACAGACTAACAATCCATTAGACATTTTTGTCATTGGTGCGCGTAAAGGCTTTAATATTGCGATTAACAATTTAATGCCTAACATCATTATGGCATTTGTTATTACCGAAATATTAAAAAGACTTGGCTTAATGCAATTAATTGGTGAAGTATTTGCCCCGGTCATGGGACTATTTGGTTTACCGGGTGAAGCAATTACCGTTTTATTGACTGCTTGGTTATCAGCCTCGGCAGGAACAGGGGTTGCAGTAAATTTAATTAGTACTGGCACTCTTAGTGGTATGGATATCACAATTTTAGCACCAGCTATTTTCTTAATGGGTTCACAATTACAATATATGGGACGCCTATTAGGCGTTGCTGATGTGCCGAAAAAATATTGGCCACTATTAATGGTTAATAGTATTGTTAATGCGTTAATAGCTATGATCATTATGCGATTTATTGTGTGATAAAGGAGATATCTATGTCGAACGTACTCGAACACTACCACTATTTGCATCAAATTCCTGAACTTGGGTTTGAAGAAGTTAAAACATCCAACTATATAGCCACTAAACTGGAAGAAGCCGGTTATAAAGTCACGCGTAATATTAATAATACCACCGGAATTGTGGCTGAATATGATAGTGGTAAATCAGGCCCCGTACTGGCATTACGCGCTGATATGGACGCTTTAGGACATATTATTGATGGTCAACATTGTGCCAGACACACCTGTGGTCACGATGGCCATTCATCAATGTTATTGACCGCCGCCCAAGAGCTTATTAAAGAAGGGAATATCAAAAAAGGCAAGCTAAAGTTGATCTTCCAACCTGCTGAAGAGTTAGGTTCTGGTGCATTAGCTATGATTGAGGGTGGTGCAATTGACGATGTTGATATGATCATCGGTTTACATGTTCGTCCTAAAGAAGAATGCCCTAAAGGCTTTGCATCTGCTGCTATGTTCTATTCGGCTTCAACCACAGTTGAAGTCAATATTCATGGTATTCCCGCACATGGGGCAAGACCACATTTAGGCGTCAACGCTTTAGATGCGGCAACTATGGCAATTCAAGCCGTGAATACCATTCATCTAGCACCAAGTTTAACCTATAGCGTCAAAGCAACTCGTTGTATTTGTGATGCCGGTGTAACCAATGCTATTCCGTCCGAGGCTTATGTTTGTTGGGATTTACGCGCACCAACCAACCCTGCTATGGATGAATTAAAAGCCAAAACGCTTAAAGCGATTGAATTAAGTGTAGCATCTATCGGTGCTAAAGCTGATATCAAAGTATCGAAGGAAATCCCTGCTGCGGAAATTGATGATGAAGTTACGCAAATTATTGCTGAATCTATTATCGATGTACTTGGCAAAGAGGGATTGAAAGAACCAATTTTCACACCAGGTGGCGAAGACTTCTTTAATTATCCGCGTGAAAGAGATGTAAAATCTGGTTTTTGGGGCTTAGGTGTCGATTTGACACCCGGTCTTCATCATCCTGATATGACTTTTGATACATCTGCATTAGAAAATGGAGTAAAAATTACTAAAACTTGCGCTTTGAAAGTTTTAGGTTAAGCAATAAATCCGCCGATTATTTCGGCGGTTTATTGAGCGTAATTGTTTAAAATGAGACATTAGTATTAATAAATAAGGTTCTCCCTGGTTCGTTATATGTTGCAGCACCAGCACCTCGAACACTGATTACACCGTTTTGAGGATTTTTTAAAGAAGAAGAATTCCCCTTTCTAAACAGACGTTTATCAAATAAATTATCAACACCAACTGTGAACGTAAAATTCTTGTTAAATTGATATTGTCCACTTAAATTTAAAAGCGCATAAGGACTGAGTTGATTAGTTGAACTATCTGTAAGTTTTTCACCCAAATAGTCATATTTTCTCGGTCGTTGTTTGCCATACCAAGTAACAGCAGTTAATAATGAAAATTTGTCGGTTGCTTGCCAATCTATTGAGGAGTTTAAGGTATATTTCGGGATGATTGACAAATAATCACCGCTTTTTTTATTTTTTGACTGCAACATCCACGTTAGGTTATTACGAAAATTAACAGTTGATGTAACAGGAATAGTTATACTACCTTCCAATCCTTCAATTACCGATTTAGGTACATTTTGCCACTGAAAAATATTCGAATTTTTAAACTTATTTTGGCCACCTTCTGCTTGACCAATAGGGCTAGTACCAGAATCGATTTTATTATGATAATCATTACGGAAATAAGTTAAGCCTGCAATTAAGCCTGCATTATTATGAAACTCTAAACCGATTTCTTTATTTACACTTGTTTCCGCTTTTAATTTTTTGTTACCTATTAAGTAACAACTACCACCCGCGCCATAACAGCCCTGTCCACGACTATAAAGCAGATAATTAGGGTTAGTTTGATATAAATTAGGTGCTTTATAGGCTCTAGCAATACCCAGTTTTAAACTAAAATAGTCACCTATTTCCTGAAATAAATTTAACCCTGGACTCCAGTTACTACCTGACTCGCTTTGATGATTATAGCGTATCGTTGGCGTCAACATGGTAGTTTGGGTGAGTTCGATGTTATCCTCAACAAACACGCCCCAAAGATTAGCTGAAGCGTTTTCACTGCGATCTTTATTTTTAATCCATGGTATACTGCCACCTTCTGTAATAGTTTGTGTATTGGAAGTGGGATCTTTCATCTTTTGATGATTATATTCACCACCAATAGTCATGGTTTGTGGAACCACAATGGTTAACGGAAAACTAGTTTCATTATGTAAAGTAAAATTATTGTATGTAATCGTTGAAAAATTATCATCTTTAAAGCGGCCTTCAGTACCGCCAGCTAAACCTTCATTCAAACGACTATTATGTGTTTTTTCAAGTTGGATATAAGACATGGTATTCACGCCATTGTCCCAATAACCACGATGAGTAACTGAGTAATTTTGACGATTCATTCTATTAGTTTCGTCATTATAAAATCGACTAACCAATTTATCAGGATTATTATTTTGGGTATCCCCAGCGTAAATATTACCTTGTCGACTAACACTTGTTTCAAATTCTAGTGACTGTTTATCAGTGATATCCCAACGAAGTATGCCATTGATATCTTTATTACGCACCCCTTCACGCCCGGCACTAACCGAAGATGGATTAATTTGATGTTTTTTGTTGATATCCCAATCGTCAGCCTCAGTTTTGTTGAGATTACCATATAAACGCATACTTAAATTATCCGTTAAGCCACCAGTTAATAAAAAATTGGTCCTTTTGGTTGCCCCTTCTTCTCTATGTGAAGGTAGATTTAAATAGCTATTCCACGAAATATGCCACTCTTTAGTCGGCTGTTTTGTGATAATATTCACGACACCACCAGCAGCACCATCACCATAACGCGCGGCGGCTGGACCACGCAAAACATCAATCCTTTCGATAATTTCAGCAGGTACCCAATTGGTATCACCGCGAGTATCTCTTTCACCCCGCCAGCCATAGCGAACTGACATACGGCTTTTTACTGGTCGTCCATCAACTAAAATTAAGGTATTTTCTGGTCCCATTCCGCGAATATCGATTTGTCGATTATTACCGCGTTGACCACTAGTAGAGTTACCGGTCAAACTAACACCAGGCATGGTGCGAATGATTTCTGAAATATCATTTCTAGGTGGCATTTTACTTAATTCTTTTTGGGTAATCACTGAAACACCTAACGCTTGTTTGCTCTGCTCTGCGGCGGTGACGACCATAACTTCATCGGAATCTGTGTCGTTATGAACTGATGAATCGCCATTATCTGCATAGGCATTGTGACAAATAAAACTGATGAGTGTTGCTAATAAGTAAGTCGATTTATATTTTGTATTCATATATTATCCCTGATATTTTATTAATAATGATTATCATTATTAATTAAGCCGAAGTAATATAAATGAAATTCATTTATATTCAAGCTAATTAGGGATATTTGGATTAAATAAATTTTTATTTAACTTTGAAATTTAATTGAATGCTATCTTGTAGCGCAATAATAGCCGCTGTTTTGTGCGATTGTTCAGGATAGACTTTATAACTTATGGCGAGCTGATTAAGTTTAGCTTGTTTTAATCGAGTAAATAGCTGTTTTGCATAATCGACCATTTTTCGATTCTGGCGGTGTTTTAATAGCAGTTTTCGCTGCTGTTCGGGTAATGCCTGCTCAACAGGCAGTAAAGATTGTTCGGCACCGCCCACAGAGATCAACAAATTAACGGGTTGATTTAAAGAATGTTGATGACTTAGTAGATATTTTGATAACACACTAAACATATAACCATCACTAAACCACAGAGATGGGCTGGATATCACATAAGTATTAAAAACCACTGGTTTAGTTAAAAAAATGTATAAATTAAATAATCCACCATAGGAATGGCCAAAAATGGCTTGCTGGTTAGGATTAATAACATAGCGCTTTTCTATTTCCGGTTTAAGCTCTTGGGTTAAAAAATCGTAAAAAGCATCTGCTCCGCCGTACCTACTGGCCAAATTTATTTGCTTATTGGGCAAAACTTCAAAAACATAATTCTCTGGTTTAGGTAAAAAATCAACATCACGCCGTGTTTGATTAAAATAATCTATGGCAACAATGATGCCTTCTTGAATAATGCAACGTTCACACGTTTGATTTGTAATTATTTGCTTAGTTGCTAAAAAGTAACTGTCACCATCAAGTAGATAAATAATTGGCCAACCACCGTCGGGAGTCGGTTTATTAGGAGTATAAATCGTTACTTTATAATCGCCATTGGTTTTTGAATGAAATAGTTCAATATGAGTATTCGGGATAGTCACAACTTTCGACAGATGAGATTTTGACTGGCAACCAGTGATGACAAACACCATTAGGATATAAAAAAAACTTAATCGTGACATAAATTGCACCAGAATATCAATTATCAATTAACTATAAGATAGGCTAAATATGTTGAGTTTACCAATGTTAAACTAAATAAAGCTGAAATTACTGTCGAATAATCAATTCGACAGTTAATCGTGGTTATAGTTAATTTGATTGGCGATAGGCCACTATATCTTCAATTGTGACTACCGGTAGCTGATGCTGTTTTGCAAACGCAACAACTTGTGGCGCTCTAGCCATTGAACCATCATCATTCGTTAATTCACAAATCACTGCTGCTGGTTTATAGCCCGCTAATGCCACTAAATCCACAGAGGCTTCGGTGTGTCCCCGACGGTTTAATACCCCACCCTCTTTGGCAACTAATGGAAAGACATGTCCGGGATGATTCAAATCACTTGGTTTAGCGTCGTCGGCGACCGCAGCTTTTACTGTAGTGACCCTATCCGCCGCTGACACGCCGGTGGTAACACCTTTTGCCGCTTCAATAGTAATGGTAAAAGCGGTATGATTTTTACTCGTGTTATTGGCAACCATCATTGGTAGTTCCAATTTATCACAATAGGGTTGCGGCATACATAGACAGACGATACCACTACCATATCGAATAGTTAGTGCCATTTGCTCGGTTGTGATTGTTTCGGCTGCCCAAATAATATCCCCTTCGTTTTCACGATCTTCATCATCTAAAACTAATACGCCAGATCCAGCTTTGATTGACGCGATTGCTCTTTTTACGCGCTCAATTGGGGTTCCGAATTCATTTAAATTAAACTGATTCATGGTAGATACCTATCCTGTTTTATTAAACTAAATATATTTATTCTTAATTAACTAAACTAAATTTATTAAGCATTAAATATATTAAATACCAGAATCAGGGCAAGTGCTTGACCATAGTGATTTTGCTATAGCGCAAATATAGAAAAGATAAGCTACTCTCTTTCATCCAGACTTTAACTGTCGGCTTTGGAATCTCACCAAATCTGCTGTCCTTAATAAAATAGAATTTTACTAAGCGCTCGTGGGCTATACCACCGGTGGGGAATTGCGCCCCGCCCTGAGAATTTTGTCAGTAACCTGACTGCGCACACTATAATATAAAATGGCTAAAAAAACACGTATATTTTATAAGGATAAAAAAATTGCCGCAAAAGCGGCAATAATTAATAGATAGATTATCGCATGCGAATCTCTCTTAAATGCCGTTTTTCGGCGTTACGCATCCAAAGCCATGAAATAAAGCCGATAATACCAACAATTAGTAAAATAATGGTCGCTAAGGCATTAACTTGTGGATCGACACCTAAACGAACTTTAGAAAATACCAGTTTTGGTAATGTCATTGCCCCCGGTCCGGTAACAAAATTAGCAATAACCACATCATCAAGTGATAAAGTAAATGCCAATAACCAACCAGAAACCAGTGCTGGTGCAATCATTGGTAAAGTAATTATGAAAAATACCTTTAATGGATTAGCACCGAGATCTAAAGCCGCTTCTTCGATTGACTTGTCTAACTCTCGCAATCTAGCACTAATAACAACAGTCACATAGGCGGTACAGAATGTTGCATGCGCCATCCAAATAGTCAATGCACCGCGTTCTTTTGGCCAACCAAGCGCTTGTCCCATTCCGACAAATAGCAATAACAAGGCTAAACCAGTAATGACATCAGGCATAACTAACGGTGCCGTAGTCATAAACGAGAACAGGTTAGAGCCACGGAATCGTCTAAAGCGAATGATAGTAAAAGCAGCTAAAGTACCCAGTACAATCGCTAATGAGGCAGCACCTGCCGCGATAGTCAAACTCAATCCTACTGCTTTGAGTAAAGTATCATTATGTATTAACTCAAAATACCATTTGGTTGAAAATTCTGCCCATACCGTTACCAGCCTTGAACTATTGAACGAATAAACAATCAGAATAATCATAGGGATATATAAAAAGGAAAATACTACTAAGAGAATCAATCCTTTTAAACATCTCACTAATAACGCGATTACTACAATAGTTGTTAAAATAAGGCTAAATAGCAAGCATCCGACATATAAGCTAGCACTACCTAATAGTGCAAATCCTGATGCAGAGATCAAAACCGATAGCACTATTGAACCGAATAATGCAGCAATAAAAACAATCAATGCTGAGCGCATGACTAATGGTAAATTATTCATTTATTTACCTCCCATTTGTCGGTTCTGGAACTTATTAAAGTAGTAGATAGGTACAATTAATATCAATAACATCACTGTTGCCACTGCTGACGCGGCTGGCCAATCGTGATTATTGAAGAATTCAGTCCATAGCTGTGTACCAATCATTAGACCATCGGATGGACCTAATAATTCTGGGATAACATATTCACCTACCGCAGGAATGAATACCAACATGCCTCCGGCAATAACACCATTTTTGGTTAACGGTACAATAATCTTGAAGAAGGTTTTAATTGGTTTACAACCAAGATCTAACGCCGCTTCAATCAGTGTTGTGTCTACTTTACTTAATGAGGTATAAATTGGTAATACCACAAATGGTAAATAAGAATAGACAATACCGATATAAACCGCCAGATAGGTTTTCATTATGATTAATGGCTGATCTATAACCCCTAACCACATTAAGAAATTATTTAATAGACCATTAGGATTTAAAATTCCAATCCAAGCATAAACCCGAATTAGAAACGAAGTCCATGATGGCAAAATGATTAATAACAATAAAATATTTCTGGTTGACGGTTTACATTGTGAAATAGCCCAAGCCAAAGGGTAACCGAGCAAAATACATAGCAATGTGGAAATTGCAGCAACTTTTAATGATTGTAAATACGAGTCTAGATAAATAGTATCTTCGAGTAAATTAAAATAATTACCAAAGTTTAAAACAATATTAACTAGGCCATCTTCATAACTTAGTAGTTCAGTATAAGGTGGTACGGCTATCGCCACTTCGGAAAAACTGATTCGAAATACAATCAAAAACGGTAATAAAAATAGCAACAACATCCAACAATATGGAATAGCTATTACTAATAGACGGCCGTAGAGTGTCATCAAATCAGAATCATCACGTTGTAGTCGCAACTTACGATAAGCATAATAGATCGCCACTAAACCTAATCCAGCAGGTATATATAAAATACTGCCGGCTATAATCAACCGATAAGCAAATTTAGATGGTTTATAATGTGCCAAATATGCGCCAACACATGATACTAATAAACTCAATACCATTGACGTAAATAACGCATCTAAAAACAGATTGTCAAATGCATTGATGGTTACAAAACGTAAATAAACACCAAGTAACACTAAGGCATTTAACAACAAACCCCATAAAATGGATCGCATCAATTTATCCTCTTGTGTTTATTCGGTCAGCACAACACAGCTATCAATTTCCCAACTTAAGTTGACAGTATCACCCCAAGTTGGCATTCCTTTACGATAACGGTGTTCGTTTTGTAGTTGAGCAATAATAATCTGTCCACTTTGTAATTTAACATGGTAAATCGACAGATCACCTAAATAAGCAATTTCAACCACTTCACCCGTGGCAACGTTGTAGCCATCGGCTGGAATTTCATCACAAAGTTTAATTTTTTCCGGTCGTAATGCGACTTGAATAGGTACACCTTCAACCGCCGGTGAATCGTAATCGACTTTTAATGGATGTTTAATCATCGGACAACTGATAATTAATCCATCTTCTAAGGTCTCTTGTAAAATGCCGTCAAAAACATTTACAGAGCCAATAAATTCTGCACTATAACGGCTATTTGGATGTTCATAGATCTCTTCAGGCTCACCTATCTGCACAAACTGGCCTTTATTCATAATCGCAATACGGCCTGCCATAGTCATCGCTTCTTCTTGATCATGGGTAACCATTACGCAGGTTGCGCCTACTTGTTCTAAGATGCTAACCACTTCAAGTTGCATACGATCACGAAGTTGTTTGTCCAATGCGCCCATTGGTTCATCTAACAGTAGTAATTTCGGTCTTTTCGCTAAGCTTCTGGCTAAAGCAACACGTTGTCTTTGACCACCTGAAAGTTGATGAGGTTTACGTTTGCCAAACTGTTCCATATGAACAAGTGCCAACATCTCTTCAACTCGATGTTTAATTTCATTTTTATCTAATTTATCTTGTTTTAAACCAAAGGCAATATTTTGCTCAACCGTCATGTGAGGAAAAAGAGCATACGATTGAAACATCATATTAATCGGACGATTATAAGGTGGTACTTGTGATAAATCTTTCCCATCTAAAATAATTTGTCCGGAAGTCGGCTGTTCAAAACCGGCAAGCATCCGCAATAATGTTGATTTACCACTACCAGAAGCACCTAATAAGGCAAAAATCTCTCCGGTATAAATGGTTAAATTGACATCATCAACGGCATAATAATCATCATTAAAAACTTTGGTTAAATTTTTGATCTCCAATAATGGAGTTATCATCTTTTTTTTAGGCTGTACCTGAATTGTTGTTTTATCGTTCACGCTTTTTTCCTCATAACAACAAGCCAAAAAAAACAAGACGGAAAGATTTTAAATCTCCCCGTCTAGAATATATAAGTCAATTAGTTGACATTTTCAAACGGTTATTTACCCGTTTTCAGTTTTGTCCATGTGCGAGTAATCACACGTTCTAGTTTAGGTTCTTTTACCGTTAAAGTGAATAAATTTTCCATCACTTCTGGTTTTGGATAAACCGCTGGATCATTTCTCACTTCAGGTTTTACAAACTTATCGTTTGCAACTTTATTTGGGCTAGCAAAGTTAACATCATTAGTCACCTGAGCTGCAATTTCTGGTTTCAAAATAAAGTTTAAAAACTCATGTGCTTCATCAGGATTAGCTGCATCTTTTGGAATTGCAAGGGTATCAAAGAAAACCAGTGCACCTTCTTTCGGGATGTTGTAATTAATATGAACACCGTTATTCGCTTCGTTAGCTCTGTCGCGAGCTTGTAAAATATCGCCTGCCCAACCTAAAATCACACAAATATCACCATTTGCTAAGTCAGTAATATATTGAGATGAATGGAAATAACGAATATTTGGTCTGACGTTTGCCAACACTCCATAAGCAGCTTCTGTATAATCTTTAGCATCAGTGCTGTTTGGATCTTTACCTAAATATTTAAGCGCACTAGCAAAGATTTCAGTTGGCGCATCTAAGAATGCCACACCACAATCTTTGAGTTTTTCCATATTTTCAGGTTTAAAAACTAAATCCCAACTATCAACTGGGGCATTTTCACCAAGACGTTCTTTAACTTTATCAATATTATAACCAATACCTGTAGTCATCCATACATATGGAATTGCATACTTATTATCGGGGTCATGGTTAGCCATTAACTTCATTAAATTAGGATCGAGGTTGTTCCAATTAGGTAATTTACTTTTATCTAATGGTAAATAGATATCAGCTTTGATCTGTCTAGCTAAAAAACTGTCTGAAGGCGAAACCACATCGAAACCTGAATGACCGGCCATTAGTTTACCTTCAAGCGCTTCATTGGAATCATACACATCATAAACCAGTTTAATACCAGTTGATTTTTCAAAATCAGAGATTGTACTATTACCAATTTGACCTGCCCAATTATAAAAATGCACGACACGGTCTTTTGCTATAGCAGATTGAGATAGTGCTAGTGATACACCAGCGATGATTGAAAGAATTGTTTTACGTTGAGTAAACATGCTCACCACTTCTCCTCTAGTTAGGGATATTACATGTTAGACACAAGCCCATTGTTAAATACAACGGACCCCCAAATTTTACCATTATTATTGAATTTAATAATATGGCGAAACCGAGGTAATCAGGCAATCACAAGTCATTAATATAATTAATGAACAAGTAGAGCTAACCTTGCATTACGTGGGATAAAATACCTTTTTTTTTCCAGATGTCTACTTAAAAAATCAAATATTCTAAGATTAAGGATTGAGTGACTAGATTTTAATCAATCAACCCTTTATTAGCGAGCTATTAACAATTAATTTACTTTTTTTATTCGGCGTTAGCTTGCAAAATTTTTGCTTCCGGTTGCCATATACGATATTTAACCGTCACATCTTTTGGAACATAGAATACTAATGGCAAACGGCTGTTGTAATTTAATAAACCTAAATTATGATTGATTGTAACAAATTTATTCTCATTAGTACCTTCAGGGCAAGCCATCATAGTAGAGATGCTACCTTTAGCTTCTTCAACAACATAGTATGAGTAACCCCAACCTTTAAGCTCTTGTTCTTTAACAGTTCCACCTAAACTACGGGTATTACAATCCACATTCATCTCTTTACCAATTAGTATTTCTACTTTAGCGTTAGCTTCATCTTTTAAGCCTGGTAGATGAATTACATAACGAGTAGCGTCTGCTTTAGCATCGGGATAAGGTGCTATTTCATTTAACTTTTGCTCAGTTTGTTGAACCTTTTGCCCACTTGTACAAGCCGATAGTGCCATACCCATTAAAACTAATAACATTAATTTTTTCATTTTATACCTCCAATAAATTGTCTATTTTATACAACATCATATTCTTTTTAAAACATAATGCGTATAATAACACTATCTAGATTAAAGAATATGAGGTAAAAATGCCAGTGGAAAAAAAAACTGATGACTTGCTGAAACTTATTTTAAACTTATTATTAATAGGTTTACTTATTGTTGTAACTTATCGGGTGATCGAAGTATTCTTATTTGGCTTTTTTTGGGCGGTAATGGTGGTTATTGCAACTTGGCCATTGATGATAAAAATCCAACAAAAACTTTTTAATAAACGTTGGTTATCTCTTTTAGTCATGGCTTTACTATTGGCATTTGTCTGTGTTATTCCTTTTATTCTCATCATTAGCAGTGTTGCTCAGAATGGACATTATTTAATTGAATGGGTTAGAACGCTTTCTCATCGGGAATTACCTACTTTCGACTGGTTAATGAGTATACCGATGTTTGGCGAAGAACTTCACCAAAAATGGCTTGAACTTATCAAAACGGATGGCACGCAATTGATGTCCGATATTCAACCCTATATTGGCATAATGATTGGTTGGCTTTTAGAACAGGTGACTAATATTGGCGTTTTTATATTTCATGCTGGCGTGATGATTATATTTAGTTTATTACTGTTCCTTAGAGGAGAGAGTATTACCAAATATGTTTATGTTTTTGCTAATCGTTTATCCAAACAATATGGAACAACTACCGTTACCTTAGCTGGCCAATCGATACGTGCAGTCGCATTAGGCGTTGTTGTCACGGCTATTACCTTAGCTTTAATTGGTGGTTTAAGTTTTTTAATTACTAAAATGCCATTTCCTGGCATATTAACATTAGTTTTATTTATCTGCTGCGTTGCACAAATTGGGCCAGTTATTGTTATGCTTGGCTGTATTTTTTGGCAATTTTGGGATGGTCACGTGGTATCAGGTATTGTATTAATTGTAGTTGCCATTATATTAACAACATTAGATAGCGTAATGCGAGCCTATTTAATTAAAAAAGGTGCCGATCTTCCTTTTCTGCTTATTCTATTTGGCGTAATTGGTGGCATTCTGGCTTTTGGTATTATGGGATTATTTATCGGTCCTGTGGTATTAGCATTAAGTTACAAAATCATTCAAACTTGGGTTAATGAACAAGCTTAAATTTAACGTTAATAATATTAATTTGCATTAAAAAACAATTTGAATAAAAAATTAATTTAACCATAGGTTAAACTATGAAAAACAGGAGTGTTATTTTCTGACATAATTTGTGATATTCTACACTTTGTGTCAGATTTAATGATATTTAGATCATGCGAATACCTTTTATAAAATATAATCATCAAAAACATCTTGATGAGTTAGCTAAAATTCAGCAAAAAGCTGAACAATATCAAATTATCTACGATCCAAATTCCTATAGAATTGCTTTGCTTGAACATATCAAAAAAGCCCAACAGCGTATCTATATTGTTGCACTTTATTTAGAAAAAGATGAAGCCGGTCGCGAAGTTCTTGACGCTCTTTACCAAGCCAAAGCTGAACGTCCCAATTTAGATATCAAGATTTTTGTTGATTGGCATCGAGCGCAACGGGGAAGAATTGGTGAAGATAAAACTCAAACCAATGCTCGTTACTACTATGATTTAAAACAACAATATCCAAATATTGATATCCCAACTTATGGTGTACCGATTAATCGCCGTGAAGTACTCGGTGTACTACATTTAAAAGGCTTAATTATTGATGATACCGTAATTTATAGTGGGGCAAGTATTAACAACGTCTATTTACATAAATTTGATAAATATCGTTATGACAGATATCACTTTATCACCAATAAAGCCTTATCTGACGCTATGGTTAATTATGTAAATGACAACTTCCTACCACTTGAGGGTGTGCAACACTTAGATGTTAATGAACATAAAACCCGGAAACAAATCAAAGCGGCAATTAAAGCATTACGCCAACATCTTACCGATGCCAAGTACCAATATGTAGGCGATACTGATAATGATACCCTATCCATCTCACCACTAGTTGGCCTTGGTCGCAATAATCAACTTAATAAGATTATTCATCATCTAATCAATATTACTGAACAAAAAATCACTTTTTGTACCCCCTATTTTAATTTACCAAACATATTAGTCCGCGATATTATTCGCCTTCTAAGAAAAGGCAAACAAGTGGAAATCATCATTGGTGATAAAGTTGCCAACGACTTTTATATTCCTGAAGATCAACCTTTTAATATCTCGGGTGGATTACCTTATTTGTATGAAATCAACTTAAGACGTTTTGTTGAACGGCTACAAAGTTATATAGATAAAGAACAGTTAATCATTCGATTATGGAAAGATGGGGATCAAACCTATCACTTAAAAGGGATTTGGGTCGATGATGAATGGATGATGATTACTGGTAATAACCTTAATCCTCGAGCTTGGCGTTTAGATCTGGAAAATGCACTATTAATCCACGATCCAAAACATGAATTGCAAAAACAGATTAAGCAAGAACTTGCCACAATCCGTGAAAAAACGACCTTAGTCACCCACTTCCAGCAAATTCAAGCTAGCCAATTCTATCCAAAACATGTACATAAATTAATTAAACGTTTAAGCCGAATTCGGGTAGATCGAATTATTAAACGCTTACTATAATCTCAAGTTAATTAAAACGCTATTTGTCGCTTGGTGACAAATAGCGTTTAATCCAAATTGAATTTTACTTTGTTGTAGGCATTTTACTTTGTTGTAAACTTAGTACCGTTCTAGCATTTGAAGCACTGGTTGCAATGATATCAATCACCCCTGAACGAAGTGCACCTAAAATTGCCGTCGCTTTAGTGTTTTCTGATGCTATAGCAATCACACATGGGATATTACGTAACTCATCAATACTTAAACCAATTACCCGATCGTTCATGTTGGTATCAACTGGATTACCATTAATATCAAAGAAGCCATAACCGGCAATATCTCCGACAACACCTTGATTCAATGTTGCATAAGTCACTTCTTGTGGCGTAAACCATCCTAATTGCACCATGTAACAGTTTTCATTCATATCACCAATACCCACTAAGGCGATGTCAGCTTTACTTGCACGTTCTATGGTATCTTTAATTACTCGATTCTGCATAAACGCACGTTTGAGTTCACGGTTTTCAACATAAGCTGGCGCATATAAAGTTTCACTACTGGCACTGAATTTTCTTGCTAAACTACGGCTAATATGATCGGCGTCAATAATCTCGCCAACTCGCTGGGTACCACCAATACCACAAATAAATTTACACTGTTTTTCAGGAAAAACCCCTACATGGCTAGCAATAGCGGCAACATTACGCCCTTGGCCAACAGCAATTGTCATGCCATTCTTTAAGGTACTGGATAGATAGTTCGAAACAAGTGCCGCAACTTGTCGTCGTTGCTCATCTTCATCTTGGTGATCTAAAGCTATTAGCGCCCTTTTAATCCCAAAATTATTAACAAATTGTTGTTCAATACGCGAACTAAATACCGGATGATATTTGACATTAATTTCAACAATGCCTTCCGCTCGCGCTTTTTTCAGCAAGCGACCTACTTTAATACGGGAAATACCAAATCGCTGAGCAATCTCTTCTTGAGTTTGTTCATATTCATAGTAAGCAACGGCAATTTCCGTAAGTAGCTCTGACTCTTGTTTATCTTCAAATATATCCATTAGGCTTGCCTTTATTATCTTAACTTTGCTGATTAATAGCAGATAATATAGTACAAAAATCTTTAGCTTGCCATGCACTACGTCCAATAAATAATCCATCAATGTTCGGTTGGTTAATAAATAATGGAGAATTTTCGAGATTTACACTACCACCATAGAGTAAAATTACTTGATTAGCGGTATCGATATCATAAAGTTCAATCAGTGCAGAACGTAATTTAGTATGGATATATTCTGCTTCATCAGGGGTCGCAGGTACTCCTTGTTCACCTATTGCCCATATTGGTTCATAAGCAATAATAACCTTAGTCACCTGATTTTTATCAATGCCAAATAAAGCAATCTTCATTTGTTTAACCACAGTTTCGACTGATACACCCCAAGATTTTTCTTGGGCACTATCACCTATGCAAATTAATGGGGTTAAATTGTAGTTTAATGCAGCATGAACTTTTTTATTCACAAAACTATCTGTCTCGGCAAAATATTCTCGTCGTTCGGAATGCCCCATTTCAACTATGGTGGCACCAGTATCGGCAACCATATTGGCTGAAATTTCACCGGTGAAAGGCCCCGATTGGGCAAAATGCATATTTTGCACGCCAGTTAAACAGTTAATCTGGTGATTATTGATATAATCGGTGACATCCCGAACACAAGTAAATGGAGGAATAACAAATGGTTGAATATGACTTTTCAGATTTTCCGGATAAAAGGTTTTAAGTTGTTCACAAAAAAGTAACGCCTCAGCTAAAGTTTTATTCATCTTCCAACTTGTACCAATATAGATTTTTTTCATATTCAACCTTCCAGTATCTACTAAATATTATTTAAAATTCGTTAATTGCAATCAATAGCTAAGCCATTGATTAGGATATCGTTTTGAGTTGTTGTAAAAATACATTCATAATCATCCAAGCCGATTCAGAGCCGGGATCTCGATGACCAACTGCACGTTCACCTAAGCGTAACGCTCGACCTTTTTTGGCCATTAGCGGAATAGTTTTATCTGAACCTAACTTCATTTCATTTACACAATTTTCTAAAGTATTTATAGGATCATCACCTTCTTGATAATCTTTTAATATTGCAAGACCAGGAATTAAAGCATCGAGCATCGTTTTATCATTTAATTCAGCTTTTCCTCTCATTTGAACAGCTTCAACGCCATCTTGGTACATTTGACAAAATTCTTTAAATGTCACTTCTTGTTTTCCAATTATATGCGTCGCCATTTTCATGAAAAAACTGCCATATAATGGCCCTGATGCTCCTCCAACTTTACTTAAGAGAATCATACCTACTTTTTTCATTAATTCGGCTATATCAGTTACTGATTCAGAGAGTTGAGGTAACTGTTTTTCAACTTCACGAAAACCGATGGTCAAATTGATTCCATGATCACCATCGCCAATATCTGAGTCCAATTTACTTAAGTGGTCACGATTTTCTTCAGCCATTGCAGCCAATTTTTTAAAAGTCTCAATAAAATATGATTTATTTAGCATCAGAGCACACATCTCGATTCTCCTTGTGGTTAATAAGCAACTTTAAAATAAGGGGCATCACAAGGATGATCCAACAGTTGTTTAAGTTCTTGATCAAGTTTTATAACTGAAATAGACATACCAACCATATCCATTGACGTAACATAATTACCAACTAATGATTTATAAATCTTGATGCCTTTTTCTGCTAATAAAAGATGAGCTTTTCGATAACAAATATATTGATCCATCAATGCCAGACCGCCCAGTCCATTGATAAGTAACTCAATTTCATCACCCGATTTTAGTTTAGAATCAGCTAAGATATGATCGATTAATTGACTAACCACAACATCAGCCTTTTCTAGTTTAGTTCTTTCGATGCCTGGTTCACCATGGATCCCCATTCCTACTTCCATATCACCATCTTGCATTTCAAAAATCGGCTCGCCGGTAACTGGTAGTGTTGATGAAGATAATGCCACACCAATAGAATAAGTATTTGCATTGGCTTTTTGGGTAAGTGCCTTCACTTTATCTAAATCATAACCTTTAGCAGCGGCACTTCCAGCAACTTTAAACACAAATACATTACCAGCCACACCACGACGATCTTGAACATTTTCTGATGAATAAATATCATCAGTTGTGGTTACCGTTTCGACGCGAATACCCTCTTCGGCAGCAAGTTCGGCAGCCATATCAAAGTTCATTACATCGCCGGCATAATTTCCATAAACAAAAAGGCATCCCTTGCCGGCATCGACAGCTTTTACCGCTGCATAACAATATTCAGGGGATGGCGAGGTATTTACATTACCCACCGCTGCCGCATCAGCAAAATCTTTACCAACATAGCCTAAAAAAGCAGGTTCATGACCAGAGCCACCACCAACGATAATTCTTACTCTTGGTTCTGAGCTCATTTTTTTACTTACAATTACTCGATTACAATCTTGCTTGAGTTCTACGTAATCACTGTGTGCTAAACAGTAACCTTCTAACAGCTCTTCAACCACATCATAACCATCATTAATTAATCTTTTCATTGTGTTACTCCTTTCTATCCTTCAACCTTTTGTCTTTTACTTAAGAAACAAGAAAAAGTGACAAAACATATCCACCTACAATACCTGCGCTAACCGCAGCAACGATATTTTTAACTGATTTACGCTTGCTGCCACCGGTTAATGCTGAAGCAACCCAAACGCCAACACCAGCAGCTAACCCCTGATCTACCCAAACGGTACCACTTTGAGTAATCATCGGTGTGGCTATACCATGATTGATACACCATACGGTACCTACAATAAATGCCGCTGCCATCCACCCACCGATTGGCCCCCAATTATCAACCATTCTTCCCCAGGCCATTCGAATGACAAAAGGGAAAATGAAACCACCGATTAACGTTGCAATAGCTAATTGTATTGTCATAATCATTCACTCCTTAATCCTAGATTGAACTCTTTTTTTGAAAAATTTTAATTCTTTTAGCGCGTAAGATTTTCTCTTTGGCCTCTTTTAATTTTTCAAAATCAGAACGTCTAAGTCCTGGTTCTCTTGGATTTTCATTAACAAACTCTTTTTTCTTAGCCATGTCTTTTTCAATAAATGCCGCAGTAATTCCCCCTAGGGCGGCCCCACAACCAACTAATAAAATTGTTGGTAAAGAGGTTGAAAAAGCATCGCCTCCCTGAATAAAGGTATCTCTCATAATGCCACATACTGCGATAGCTAACCCCATATCAACAAAAGCCGCATCATCTTCGTTACCGGTTAAATTAATGTAATGATTCATATACCACATTGGCCCAATAATGATTATCGCCGCAAGATAACCACCAAAAATGCCATAAGTACCTAATTGTGACCAAACAGCCATCACTATCATGCCCGCGATACAATAACCAACAAAACTTCGAAAAAATTTCATAGCCATTCTCTCTCTAAATATTTTGTAACTCAGCTAAAATACCTTCCACATCCTTATCAACCATAGCTTGAATTGATGCATAAAAAGCACCTTCGACTAATGGCGCATCAACTAATATGACTTTACTTTTTAGCTCTTCATCTTCAATTAGATCAATTGCGGTTTCGGTACTTAATATTGCACTACCTATATCTGCAAAAATCAGAATGTTACTATGCTGGCTTGATTGTTTAATAATGTTATAAATGGCAACAGAATCAGTTCCTAAACGGCCATCTTCTGTCCCCCCTGCCGAAAAAATTCTCACATCCCCTGTTGAATCAACCATTTCCTCAATCATCTCTTTTAGCCCATCAGTGATCTTCCTGCTATGAGATACTAAAATGATACTGACCATAAAACCTCCGAACAAATGTTTACTTATTAATCTTTTGTTCAATTATAACCAATAAATTTTCTCCGCAAATGGTTTTATAGCAATTTTGTGACTAAGATCTAAATATTAACTAGTTAACCGCGATTTCTGCCTAATCAAATGGAAATAGCTGAAATGTTGTCAATGTAAAAAGAGATGAATTTATGGTAAATATTGGTGAGAAATATTAAAAAGTAATATCATTTAATCAGATAACATGTCGTTCATAAGATCGCACGCAAAACAAAAGATTAAATAATTGTATCATGCAGGTCTTTATTGAAATAAGATTTGGCAAATGTTAGTTATTTAAAACACATTTTTTAACTTTTTATTTAATAAACCAAATAAAAAACCATTCAATAAACCTAAAATCAGGCAATTATTATCATCGGCATTTTCAATCTGTTTAAATTAACCCCTGATTAGTTATTTCCTAACTGCCTGATACACATCCGATAGGGTTAAAGATACGATTGTCGTTTATTCGACATTATAGAAGAGATCAACAGCTGACATTTTATATTTCGCCTAATCGAAAATTATTAGTTATCTCATTTAAATCGTTATTAAGTGTTTGCATCATGCTATTAGTCGTCAACTTTCACTTACGTTTTTCGCTATAGTCGTATTTGGGTTGTAGGATTTCTAGCCGTGATTTTTAATTGATTTACTTTTGCTTCAAAGAAAACAAGCTTAGTAAGAAATTCGTATTAGGAGGGGTAATTTTTCATAGTAGAAAAGTTATTTTTGACCGATGGTAATAATCTTAAAAAAAGTATTAATTGAACTTTAATAAATTGCTATTTTGAGCTAAATAAATAATTCTCAACCAGCAGTTAAAAAACTAGCTAGCTGATAAATTTTAAATATTAGAAATTAATATCTGTAGCAACAAAGTAATGACGACCTGTTAAGCTTTTAGCAAAATCATCGTTTGAAACATCCTTATTTGGACATGATTAATTTGAAATACCTTTGTCAAATAATCCTCAATCATAACTAATAAATTAAAATGTTAATATAGTTTATTTATTAAATAAAAAAGTGGCTGTATTAACAGCCACTCAATATTTATAATTACATTTTTTGATGATAAGTACTAATTAGAAATTAATTTCAGTACCAACAAAGTAACGACGACCTTCTAAAGTTTTACCAAAATCATCGTTTGAAACATCTTTATCAAATAAGTTATAAACACCACCATAAATCTTAGCATTTTGGTTTAGTTGGAAAGACGTTCCCACATCCCAGAAGGTATAACCAGGATACTCAATTTTTTTGCCACTACGATCCGTAGTAGATTCCACGCCGTAATAGGCAACTTTAGTCCATAAATCCAATTGTTGCGTTAAATTCCAATCAAGCTGAGTATTGAATTTTTGTTTAGGTGTACGGTTTAAAGGTTTACCCTTATTATTACCTGTTTTTTGTTCTGTTTTAGTCCAAGAATAATTAGTACTTAATAAGAAATCGGTAAATAATGGGGTTTTGAATGAGAGCTCTATACCTTTAAGATCTGCTTTATCTACATTTTCTAAACCTTGGATAAAATGAAATTTTTTACTAAAGTTTTTATAAGAACATGTTTTCTCTTCGATATTTTTATTATCACAAATATAGTAAGATTGAATCTTATCTTTGTATTTAGTATAAAAAGCTGTTGCAGAAGCATCAATACCGTAATCATTGGTATATCCTAGACCAATTTCAAAATTATTTGATTTTTCAGGTTTTAAATCAGGATTACCAACAACTACACCATCCCAATATCCCCCACCTGTTTCTTGTCCCCAGTCAGAAACAACTTGACGCAATTTTGGCGTTGCATAACCGGTTGAGTAACCGCCTTTCAGGGTAAAATTATCATCAATATTCCAGACACTATAGACTCTTGGATTCCAGTTGCTACCATAGTTTTCATCTTTGTTATAACGTAAACCAGCCGTGATACTCCAGTTATCGAAAATGCTTATTTCATCTTCGGCAAACAATGCATAATTCCAGCGATCAATTTTAGTAATATCACTAGTAAGTTCATTACCTTTATCATGAAGCTCTTGGTAATTATATTTACCCCCTACCGTTAGCATATTAATACTAAAAGGAATCGTCACTCGAGAATCTAGATCGGTATTACGAATTTTCATTTTTCTTTCTGGATTATTGTTTTCTTCATAAGCAATAAAAGAAGTCGTCGATAGATCATCAAATAAACCATTATGAGTTAGCGCAAAAGAATTTCTAGCATTATCACGCTTATAATCTTTATCTCTTGATTTTTCTCTTGTTTTACCTCTGATTGAAGTACTATTTTGTAACGAACGACCAAAATCGAGATCAAATTTTTGGTTATCAGTAGCATTAAGTGATAATTTACCATTCAAGCTGCGTAATTTCTGTCCAGAATGACCATTTAAAAACTCATCTTCATGACGATTTGTATATTGCCCATATAATTGAATACCGAGAATATCGTCAATAATTGGTCCAGTCGTTGAAAAACTACCTATATAGGTATTTTTTTCATCAGAACGATAAGGCATAATTGATTCAACTCGTAATCCACTATGCCAGATATTTGATACCTTTTTAGTAATAATATTGATTACCCCACCCATAGCATCAGAACCATACAAGGAAGACATTGGTCCTCGAACGACTTCAATACGTTCAATGGCTGTTAATGGTGGTAACCAGCCTTGTTCAAAACCGGAATTATCACTATTTGGTCTAGTTTCACGAGTGTTCACTTTTTTACCATCAATTAACATTAAAGTATATTTGCCATCCATTCCTCGAATACTAATATCGGTTGAATCACCACCGCCTGTTACGGTGATACCTGGAATATCCTTAAGAGCATCGGTAACGTCACGATAAGGTTTTTTGCTAATCTCTTCCGGTGTGATTACCGAAATCGTTGCCGGTGCTTCCTTAATCTGTTGTGAAAATCCTGATGCTGTTACCACCATAGTATCGGTATTTTTATCATCGGCTGCCATCGCTAAACCTGATAGTGATAATAAAATACTTGTATTTATGACATGTGTTGCCAACTTAAACCTAGTATTCATTTGTTTAACCCTATTATTTATATTGATATTTTCAATGCAATTTGTGCGTAACGATATATTATATGAGAATAATTATCAATATCTTTACCAAAATTTATTTATCACTAGACAATTAATAATGTTTAAATAATAATAGTTATCATTTTCAAAGTAGCAAAAGGAATTACCATGAATACCAAAAAAAAGGTACTATTAAGTACGCTAACTGCTCTTATTTTAGGATTAACTGGTTGTCAATCATCAATCACAGTAAGCCCAGATAATAAGCAATCGGTAGTGGTACCTAAATCGCCAAGTAAAGTTGTTGTGATGAACTATGGCGCCTTAGACACGTTAGATGCATTAGGTAAAGGTTCAATTGTTACAGGAACACCACTTTCCGTTCTTCCTTCTTATCTAGAACAATATAAAAGTGCAGATATTACCGACACTGGTAATATGAAAGAGCCTAATATTGAGGCAATAGAAAAAGCTAAACCACAACTTATCATCATTGATGGTCGTCAAGCTAGTCGAACCGAAGTATTAAATAAAATAGCACCAGTAATTAATTTAAGCGTTGATGCCAAAGATTATCTTGAATCAACTAAACACCACATCAATATTTTAGGCAATATTACCGGCACTGAAGAAAAAGCGAGTAATTTAATTCAATCAATTGAGGCCAAAATTACCAGTGGACGTGCGATAGCTGAAGCGAGCGATAAAAAAGCAATTGTAGCTATCCATAATGACGGGAAAATGATTCTAATCAATGCAAGTTCAAGCGCAGCGTTAATTCACGATGTATTAAAAGTTAAACGCGCTGCGCCATTCGCATTGCAACCAACCAATAGTGTTGGTAAACCAAAACCAATCTTTATTGATAACAGTTATATTAGTAAAGTTAAACCAGACATTATTTATGTTGTCGACCGAAGTAAAGCTATTGGTCAATCAGCAATGTCAGGTGACTTTTTCGACTCAAAAGTGTTAGCGAAAAGCCAAACCAAAGTTGTCTACTTAACTCCAGATCTTTGGTACTTATCTGGTGGCGGTGCTGAAAGTTTAGATCTACAAATTGATGAAGTAATAGATGCATTAAAATAAGCTTTTTCTCCCGAATTAACTTCCTATAATTGTAAAAGCTCTTATTGTTATAAGAGCTTTTTTTAGATTTTATCCATATCCATCGTTCTTTATATCAAATTAAAAATTTTTATTTCGCCCTGTTTAATTATGTTAGAATGTTCATCTGTTATCTTAATCTAAATTCAATCGTTTTTAGATTGTCGAAAATTACCGCAATTAATTTAAAATTACTATAATTACTATGAATATGTCATCCCCTACTATAGGATTTGTGAGCCTTGGTTGTCCTAAAAATTTAGTTGACTCTGAGCGAATTTTAACCGAGTTACGTACTCAAGGTTATCAAGTTGTGCCTAGCTACGATAATGCTGATTTAGTTATTGTTAATACTTGCGGCTTTATTGATAGTGCGGTACAAGAATCATTAGAAGCTATTGGCGAAGCGCTAAACGAAAATGGTAAGGTTATTGTGACTGGTTGCCTTGGCGCCAAAGAAGATCAGATCCGTAATGTGCATCCTAAAGTGCTAGAAATATCAGGACCACACAGTTACGAAGCCGTACTGCAACATGTAAACAAATATGCACCTAAACCGAGTTATAATCCATTTACTAGCCTTGTGCCAGAACAAGGAGTGAAATTAACACCGAAGCATTACGCTTATTTGAAAATTTCAGAAGGCTGTAACCACAGCTGTACGTTCTGTATCATACCTTCTTTACGAGGAGAAATGGTCAGTCGTCCTATTGGTAATGTACTAGATGAAGCAAAACGGTTAGTTGATAGCGGAGTAAAAGAACTTTTAGTCATCGCTCAAGATACCTCAGCTTATGGTATTGATATCAAAAACCGCACCAACTTTTGGAATGGTATGCCGTTAAAAACCGATATTTATACCCTTTGTGAACAACTATCAACCCTTGGAATTTGGGTACGTCTACATTATATGTACCCGTATCCTAGTGTCGATAATTTAATTCCATTAATGGCTGAAGGAAAAATCTTACCTTATTTAGATGTGCCGTTACAGCATGCCAGCCCAACGGTTTTAAAATCAATGAAACGCCCGGGGACGATCGAAAGAACATTAGAGCGAATTCATCATTGGCGTGAAATTTGTCCGGAAATTACTTTGCGTTCAACCTTTATTGTTGGTTATCCGGGCGAAACTGAACAAGATTTTGAGTTATTACTCGACTTTTTAGAAAAAGCGCAATTAGATCGCGTGGGTTGCTTTCCTTATAGTCCTGTTGAAGGTGCAGCGGCAAATCAATTAGCAGATCAGATACCAGAAGCGATAAAACAAGAACGCTTCCATCGTTTTATGCAATTACAACAAACGATTTCGACCCAAAAACTACAAAACAAAATTGGCAAAACTTTATCGGTTTTAATTGATGAGGTTGATGAAGAAGGTGCCATCGGACGAAGTATGGCGGATGCGCCAGAAATTGATGGTGTTGTCTATTTGAATGAAGAGAAAACTGTTAAAGTCGGCGATATTGTTCAAGTCAACATTGAACATTCAGATGAATACGATTTATGGGGTACTGTAATACAGTAAATATTTCCAATGAAGCTACATTATCGACACGAAATAAAAAACCTAATCACGTTAGCTATACCGGTGATGATTGCCCAAATATCACAAACAGCAATCACGTTTGTCGACACCATTATGGCGGGTAATTACAGCAAAACTGCTCTTTCGGGGGTAGCCATTGCTGTATCAATTTGGTTGCCTACTGTTTTGTTTGGCCAAGGATTATTAACGGTTTTAACCCCTATAATCTCTAACTTAAATGGTGCGGCCAAACGTGAGCAAGTAGCCGATCAGACTCGTCAAGGGGTGGTGATTGCGTTAATTTTATCCATCATCATGATGCTAGTTTTGTACAATTCCGACAAAATAATTAGTCTAAGAAGCTCAGCTGATCATCCTATCGATCCAGAGATGGTTGATGTAGCCGTTTCATTCTTACGCGCAATTATGTGGGGAGTACCTGCCTTCTTATTATTTTTGGTTTATCGTAATCAATGCGAAGGCTTATCTAACACTAAACCCGCTATGGTGATTATATTTATAGCACTACTTGCCAATATTCCGATTAATTATGTATTAATTTATGGCAAGTTTGGATTGCCTGCTTTTGGTGGTGTTGGTTGTGGTATTACTGCCGCTATCATTTTTTGGTTGATGTTTGCTTTAATTCGTTTGTATACATTAACCACAGCTAGCCAACATGATATTCGCATAACACCACTAACCAAACTCATTGATTTTGCTATCATCAAAAAAATAGTTATCCTCGGCACGCCACTAGCTTTAGCCTATTTTTTTGAAATGAGTTTGTTTGCGGTGGTCGCACTACTTATTGCGCCACTTGGTCAAATAACCGTGGCTGCACACCAAATAATCTTCACAATCAGTAGTTTAACGTTTGCTATACCATTATCTTTGGGGGTAGCAACCAGTATTCGTGTTGGTTACTTATTGGGTAAAAATAAACCAATTCTAGCCAAGCAAACTGCTTATATAAGTCTAGCGATATCCTTCATGATAGCGGTAATCGTGGCATTAATTCTGGTCATTTTTAGATCACCAATAATAACCATATTTACTCATGAGATCGATGTAATAACCATCTGTCTACAATTGATTATTTTACTTGCCATCTATCAAGCATCAGATTATTTGCAAGTCGTAGCAAGTAATGTATTACGTGGTTATAAAGATACTAAAAGCATCTTTTTTATTACCCTAATCTCTTATTGGGGAGTGGGGTTACCGGTTGGATATATCTTAGGATTAACCGATCTTGTTATGCAACCAATTGGCGCTGCCGGTTTTTGGATAGGAATTATATTAGGTCTAGCTGTAGCAGCATTTTTACTTATTGCTAGAATGCTCTACATCCAAAAACTACCGCAAGATGTGATATTAAATAGAGCCTCAAGATAATAAAAATAAAAATTCCTCGCCAAATTTATTAAAAAATATTGAAAGTTTGGCGACTATTTTTATCTAAAAATCTTAATATTAATATATGAATTATAACTTATTAGTTATCTCAATAAAAAAATTAACCTAAATTTATATTGCTTAAAATTTGATTACTTATATAATTTTCTGGCTTATCAACTAATTGTTTTAACATGGATCTGTTTTCGTGATATTTACCAAAAAAGAATTATTTTCACATATTGTTTGTATCGGTCTTTCTGTTTTATTAGTTTACTTATTAGGTTACCCACAAAGATTTGATAGAATACTGCTTACTTATTTTTCTCTAATTTTTTTAGCTAGATTCACATTTTTCCGTTTTTTATTAGGATTATTATTTGTTATTGCTGCACTTTATTTTCCGATAGGATTTTATTATGGAAGTCCAAATGTTGCAGTGGTAAGTGCAGTAGCAGAAACTGATATTGATGAAATACAAGAATTTTGTTCGCAATTACCCCTTTATTTTTATTTTATACCATTACTATTAGTCATAAGTTTTATTCTTTTTTTTAAAAAATTTCAATTTCCTAAAATAGGAAATTATTACGTTATTGCTATAGCATTACTTATCTGTATTTATAGACCAGTCAAAGGAGTCATAAAGTATCAACCAACTACATTGACTAGAATCACAACTACCGTATTAGATAATTTTAAATATCCTTTTTTTGAATTTTGTCTGGATTTATATTCAAGTGTAAAAATATATCTAACGGAAAAACAAGAACAGCTTAAGCAACTCCAACAAACTAATACAATACCTATTGTTTCTGTCAATCCTCAACATAAAACTTATGTTGTTATCATTGGTGAAAGTGTTCGTAAAGATTATATGAGCGCTTATGGCTTTAAATATAGCAATACCCCTTTTACCGATAATAATGCCTCATTAATTTGGGATGGATTAATCGCTCCGGCATCAAATACCCAATCATCAATTCCGCATTTGATTAGTCAATCAAGTTATTTAGATAATCGTGAAGTCAATGCCCAATTAAATAATAATATTATTGCAATTGCTAATGATGCCGGGTTTGAAACCTATTGGCTATCTAATCAAGGAAAATTAGGTAGAATGGAAATAACGGTACCGAGAATTACAGCTTATAGTAAGAATATCTTCTATACCAAAAAAGGCGAATACAATGGTAAATCATCCCATGGTAAATACGATACATTACTTTTACCTGAATTAGATTCATTATTAACGCAACAGCACGATAAACCTAAACTTATTGTTATGCATTTAATCGGTTCCCATCCGCATTTTTGTAAAAGATTGCAGTTTGATGTGCAATTTGATCTTAACAATAAAAACGTTTCCTGTTATGTCAGTAGTATTAAAGAAACGGATGACTTGATAAAATCAACAGTAGAGATATTAAAAAAACATAATGAAGATTACTCTTTAGTTTACTTTGCAGATCATGGACTTTCGCACACCGAACAATATCAAGACTTAAGACACAATTGGGAATATCAAAATAGTTTTCAAGTGCCATTGATATTTTTTGATTCAGATAAAACCAATCAGGTTAAAATTAATAAACAAATTTCAGGTTATCAATTCGTTTATTTATTAAGTCATTGGATGGGGATTCAATTGAATGTCCAACATGATTATATGCAATATGATTTGACTGATATACCTGAACAAAAGAATATTCAAATCAAAGATTGGAAGAATAAACTATATCCATTTAATAATTTGAAAAAAGACCCTAATCCATTTTAAATAATCAATTTTTAGTTAAAAATCACTATACCATCACTAAATTAATAGTGATGGTTTTTTAAATTGAGTATTGCTGGAAATGACAATATCCCTATAAATTAATCCATTAATTACCATCTATCATTCAAAACAAATATCATCGCCAATATTTAATTCAGGGAAAACAGCTGGTTCAACTTCTATGGCACCTGGCAAGGTGCCATCATCACTTAATTTAAAATAGATAGAAATATGCCCTAATTCTTCAAAGTTTCTATTAGCCTCACAACCAACCTTTTTAATGGTATATTTATGTCTACCTAGTCTAAATTCTTTACCCGCAACTAATGTTTGATTAGGTTTTTTATGAAACTCATGTATCACACAAATTTCACGTAAATCAGGTGTTGCCATTGGACCAAATAAAATAATCACTTTTTCTTCTTTGAATTCTGGAACGATAGAACCAATTTCAGTAATGATACTCTTTGCCATAATTAATCCTTTTAATGTTTAATACATTCCAAAACTCATAACCCATGCAACAACCACAGCTAATATTCCGGTTAGCATACGACTATAGAGTACTGCTGGTACGCCAAATTGAACGGTTTTAGGTTCGGCTTCTCCTAAAGACAAGCCAACCGGAATAAAGTCACATCCAGCCTGTGCATTAATCGCAAATAACGCAGGTAGTGCATAAGCAACAGGTATTGCACCAATTGCAATTTGTGAACCAATCAAGACCCCAATAACTTGAGCAATAACCGCTCCTGGTCCAAGGATTGGGGATAGAAATGGTAAGCTACAAATGAACGCAATTACCATCATCCCCCATATTGAACCAGCTAAAGGTGACAAGGTGGTAGCGATAATATGACCGATACCGGTGTAATTAATAATACCTATAAGCATGCTGATAAATGCCATAAAAGGAATAATATTTTTAATTAACATTTCCGTCGAATCACGACCAGCTTGATAAAAGATTCCCATTGCTTTACCTATTCCTCGGGATAATTTTATCAATAAACCTTCTTTTTGATTTTGATGATGTTCTTGCTTTATTTGGGCATATTTTTCTTTGAATTTTTCACGATCCAAAAGTGGATCTTTCCCCGTTTGTGTTTGCTGCTGTTCATCCTGCGCAGATGTCGTTGATTGTTCATTATTACCTTCTGATAGTAGTATGTTTTGCGGTTTCACTCCTGAAACAAAAATATCTTCAGTAATATGTTTTGCTAAAGGACCCGTCGGTGCTGATGGAATAACATCAATGGTAGGAATTTTTTTCATCGGATAAACACCAATTCGCGCGGTACCACCACAATCTATAATTGCACACAAAATTTCATTTTCGGGAATGGCATTTTTAAAACCATCTACCGCTTCACCACCGGAGAGTTCAGCAATTTTTTGCGCAACTGGATGAATACCACCGCCAGTCACAGAGAGTATCTTATGTTTTTCTGCCGTTGGGGTTAAAGAAAAACCTGTTCCCCAGCCACCTTGGCCTTTCTCGATAAAAATTGTTTTATACATAACGTCACTCTCCTACAGTTTTTCTTTACGCATCAAGAATTTGGTGATCATTTCAGTGATAACACCACGCATTAAAATAATGATAATGCCCGCCAAAAAGTAGCGTACTGAAAGACTTGAAATGTTATAACCAGCATCCATCACACCATTGGCAATGCCTAGAAATACAAATAACTCACCGGCATTGGCATAAGGGAACAAACCGGTTACAGGGTGCAAAAATGAGACTACCGAATCATAAAAAGCCGGTTTTTGTTCTTCTTTAACAAAACGACCAAAAGTATAAGCCATTGGGTTAGTCAACATTAAAACAGATAGAATTGGCATTAAACTGTAACGCAATAACCTGTTTTTAGCAGAAAATTGGATAGCTTTGGTGACTCGTTGTTCACCAATAAAAGCGATTAAAGAATAAGTAAATGTTAATAACACAATCAATAGCGGCACGATGCCAGTCATAAATCCGACAAAAACTTGTCCGCCAGCCTGAAATAACCCAATAAAATGGGTTCCAAACCACTCTATATAGTCCATTATTATCTCCTTTGAATTAGTTTTTAATGTGTTGATAAGTTAAATCACCCAGAAATTTGGTTTGCCATTTTTATCATTGCTCTTTCTTCTAGCGAGAGTTTTCTCGTTTGACTTTCTTCCGTTAAGTTAATCAAAATTTGTGACAGATGATGTCCATAGAATCTTGGTAGCGGTTTAAATTTGGCAAAGACTGATTTTCCTTTCAAAAGTTGGCATTCTTTAACCATTTGGTTTTCATCGATCACCATAACTACAATCGCAGTTGCCCCTAACCATTTACGTTCAATAGATGAATAAAGCTGATGATGTTTAAAATGCAAATATTGTTGTGTGATGTTGTACATATATCTTTGATAATAGTTAATTTGCATTAAACTCAATATAGACTGCGAGACCAAAATAACACTGGCGATAATGACAATATTCATGTTTTTACCTCCGATAACAACAACTTAACTCATTGCGCTAACCACTGCTGAGTCTTATCATTCAGCAGTGGTTATATTTTTAGCCGAAGACTTCATCTTGAAGTTTGCGTAATTGCCAAACTGTGGTTGTTTCATCTAAAACAACATCATCTTCAGTTAAAAACTTACCATTTGGTATATCTCGTTTAGCAACGACATTACCGCTGATAAGCCCAATTGGGATATTTTGGTTTTTCCGCATATCCGCATGAGTTTCAATTACCCCTCGAACACAAAAACCACCGATGCCATCGAGTTTTTCACCACACTTAATATTCTTTTTAGCAACAGCAACCGTTTCAGAGACAGGAGCTCCACAAGGAACAATAGCGGTATCGTGATTTAAAATGGCCTTAGCAATAGTCAGCGGAGTTTCAAGACTGGCTAGGTGGAAAGGGCGATATAAAATATGATGATCTCTGTCACCTTTTTTCATTAAGTAATTTAATTCATTACTAACATTAGGATTTTGTCCTTTAACAATGACAAAAATACCCGGCGCTAAACCATCAACATATTCAACTACGCCAAATTTATTAAGAACGCCGCCATTTTCTTTTAAGTTTAAATCTTGAAGGACCGAATCCAAGTCACCTTTAACACCATGCATGCCCACGACATCTGGGATAAATCCCATGGCATTAGAAAGTAAATTCATTTCTGCCATTGTCTTGGTACCATCTTGGAATGCGGCTAACATATGAGATGACATATGCTTTGAATCAGCTTCAGCTTGAGCTGTATCAGGGTTTGCTTCGATTTTTAATTTGTTATTTTTACCTTTGCCAACGACTAAAACTTCCATGCCCATTGATTTAGCAAATTCATACATCTCAAGTGTTGCTGCGGGTTCATCACCATCGGAACCGCTATAGATTAGATCGGCAGCACTAAATAGTTTGTGCATCAAAGGACCTATTGTGATATCAATTTCAACATTAAGCAGAACTAGATGCTTTTTGGCTAATAATGTTTCTAAGGCAATTTTTGCCCCTACTTCCGGTACTCCTGTAGCATCGACGATAATTTCAACCTCTTTTGCTTGAATAACTTCTTTAAAGTTTTTAGAAACCAAAATATCATTTTTTTTATTTGCACTCGCTTTATAGTCTTTGGCGGCTTGCTGTGCAGCTGTTAAATTGATATCACTAATTCCTGTTACACACATTCCCGGAATGGTGGCGATTTGCGCTATCATTCCTGTTCCCATTTGACCGGCACCAATAACCCCTACTCTAATTGGGTTGTCATTTTCTTCTCTTTGCAACAATTGTTTATAGATAGTCATTTTTGTTTTCTCCTTATAAAAATTAATATTAAATAGATTTAATATGTATTTATCATAAAGATAACATAACAAATTTTAACCACAATTAATAAAACACTATTATGTGACATTTGTCACACTAAATGACATTTGTCTATTATGTTTAAATTTTGGCTATAAAAAAGCCTCTTTATAAAAATAAAGAGGCTTGCTAACTAAAATTTAAATATTAAATTCGTTAAAGAGTGGTATTTAAAATATATTCAGCCATTTTGTCAGTCATCACGACAATATCTATAATGTTAGAATTTAAAGCCGCCACCACCGCTTTTTCTTTATTTTCACCAGATACAATGGCAACCACGGTTGGAATTTCACGTAAATCAGCTAAACTTAAACCTATAATTCTCTGATTTATCGGGCTGTTAGCTTCTTCGCCGTCAGAAGTATAAAAACGTGAATTACAATCGCCAACGACATCGTAATAACGAAACTCTTCAAGATCTTTGTTATTAATATAGCCAATCTCTTGCATAGTACTGTTATGATAAGGATTAGCAATACCGACGATGGCCATATCAACAGTTTTACCTTCATTAAGAACTTCATTTATATATTTATTTTTAGATAAATCTAATTTCATGGTTTGATCTTCAACTAACGCCGGTGCATAAAGATATTTACAGGTGCACTGCATTTTTTTCTTAAGATCATAACAAATTTGATTAGAGTGCAAGTCAACTTCTTCTGTCCCCATACCACCAATTAAAGGGACAATAACTAGCTCTTTATGAGTAATATAAGGAAATTCATTAACAAATTTTCTAATTGTTTTTCCCCATGAAATACCTAATTTATTAACTTTCAAAATTCGTTTATTCAATGCATAAGCGGCCTTTTTGGCTAACCAATTAGAGGATTCTTCATAAGACAGATCATGGGTTGCAACAACAATCGCTTCTTCGAGTTTAAATTTAGATTCAAGTTTTTGTTCTAATTCAACGGTATATGCAGTTTCATCTTTAATAAAAATTTCAACAATACCTAAATCTTTAGCATCCTGTAATTTTTTAGAAATTATTGATCGTGAAATACCTATCTTTTGAGCTATTTGAGCTTGAGTCCAACCATACTGGTAATACCAAGTCGCAATTTTGACTAAATCTCGCTTTTCTTCCCATCTCATAAATCACTCCTGCCGATTTTTTGTAATTAACAATAGTTAATCAATATAACAAATGTTTAACCCATAGTAACATAAATCGAAAAAAATCAAATATTAGCTTAGCGGTTAATCACTAATATTAGTAAAACATGGTTATAAATTTTAATAAAAATATTTAAACCAATTAAAAATAAATAACTTATTACAGTTATCACATTTTGTGATTGATTAACTGATGAAAAGAGTATTTGCTAAAATGATTCCGTTTTTGGCGATATTTTCATATGTCGAGATAAATGACTAAATTTAATTTTTATATAATATAGCTATGTGAAATATTCATCATATCTACTTAACAGAATGAATTAATTTAGTTGGACGTCTTTTGCTCCACTAACATCAGATAACAATTAAACTATTTCGAGTATAGCTAAGGGATTATTAGCAGTCGTAAGCTTTGAATTTAGCAAAATTGGTTATATAAAAAGGAAAAATAAAGGGGAACTATCTCCCCTTTTTATTACTAATTAGAGCAAGGCGCCGATCATATCTTCAAGTTTACCCTGATCGACAGCGAAAGCACGAATACCTTCAGCTAGTTTTTCAACTGCCATTGCATCACTGTTGTGTTGCCATCTAAATTCAGCTTCTGTCATTAATGCTGGACGTTCAACCACAGTTTGGTTTGGATTTAATTTCCGCTCAACTGGTGCATTGGATTGTTGCATTTCTGCCAATAAATTTGGGGAAATTGTCAAACGGTCACAACCCGCCAACGCTAATATCTGATCGACTTTACGGAAGCTTGCGCCCATCACGATCGTTTTATAACCATGTTGCTTATAATAGTTATAAATATTACGAACCGATACCACCCCAGGATCTTGATCGGCAACATAAGGCTCTATTGGTTTCTTCGCTTGATACCAATCATAAATACGACCAACAAATGGTGAAATAAGAAATGCATTTACTTCAGCACAAGCGCGCGCTTGAGCAAATGAAAACAGTAAGGTTAAATTACAGTTAATTCCCTCTTTTTCTAGCACTTCTGCCGCTTTTATTCCTTCCCAAGTGGCAGCAATTTTGATTAAAATCCGCGATTTATCAATCCCTTTTTGTTGATATAGTTCAATAATTTTACGGGCTTTTTCTATACAACCTTGTTTATCAAATGACAATCGTGCATCGACTTCGGTTGAAATTCGACCCGGTACGGTTTTTAATATTTCAGCACCGATATTTACTGCTACTTGATCACAGGCATTAACTAATTGTTGTTCTTTACTGCCACCAAGTTTTTTTGCAGTTTCAACAGCAGAATCAATTAAATAACGATATTGAGGAAGTTGAACTGCTTTTAAAACAAGGGAGGGATTGGTGGTTGCATCTTCGGGAGAAAACTGTTTAATCGAATCGATATCACCGGTATCGGCAACTACTACGGTTAACTTTTTAAATTCATCTAATTGGCTCATAACATTATCCTTAAAATATTTATTCGACATGGCTATATAGCTGCTATATTGCTTTTAGGCGACTGACTATATTGGCTCTGTCATGACTTTTGAAGAAGGTAGTACCTGCAACTAACACATTGGCACCGGCTGCCTTGCATATTTGCGCGGTTTCAACATTAATTCCACCATCAACTTCAATTAAATAGTTGAGGTTATGCTGTTTCTTCCACTCAGCTAAGTATTGAATATTAATTAGTGTTTCATTAATAAATGATTGACCGCCAAATCCCGGATTGACTGTCATTTGTAACACCAGATCAACCTCACTTAACACCGTATCCAAATGATGCGCCGGTGTTCCGGGAGTCAATACCACACCGGCTAAACAACCACATTGTTTAATTTGTTGAATTAATCGATGAATATGCGGTGATGATTCAACATGTACTGAAATAATATCAGCTCCTGATTGAGCAAACTTTTCGATATAATTTTCAGGTTGACTTAGCATTAAATGAACATCAATCGGCAACGACGTTATTTTTTTAATTTGCGCCAGCATGTCATAGCCGAAAGACAGATTAGGTACAAAATGACCATCCATGATGTCGAGATGCAGATAATCGGCGCCAGATTGTTCAACACTTTGAATTTCTTCTTCTAAGCGCATATAATTAGCAGCCAGTAAAGAAGGAGCAATGTAAATCATGTTAATCTCCTATTTTTTTAACAATCGTTGCGCATGATGAATGATATTCTCGACGGTAAAACCATAAGCTTTAAACAGATCTTTGGCCGGCGCAGAATCACCAAAATGATCGATAGCAATCATATCGCCATTTTCACCAAGAAATTGAGACCAACCAAATGAACAACCTGCTTCAATAGCCAAACGAGCTTTAACCGAACTTGGAAAGATTGTCTCTTGATAGCTTTTGGTGGTTTTAGCAAATATTTCCCAACTGGATAAACTAACCACTGATGCATCAATATTTTTTTCACGTAACTGGTTTTGCGCCTCAATCGCTAAAGAGACCTCAGAACCAGTGGCTATCAATATAAGATCAGGCGTTTCGTTAATCGCCGGCGATACAATATATCCTCCTTTTTTAACGCCTTCGGTCACCTCTTGTTGTGGATTAGCTAATATAGGTAAATCTTGTCTTGATAAAACTAAAGCTATTGGTCCACTTTCATTGTCAATGGCGATTTCCCATGCTGCTCGAGTCTCTTTGGCGTCAGCAGGACGAATAACCGTTAAATTTGGCATCGCGCGTAATGATGCTAAATGTTCAATAGGCTCATGTGTGGGACCATCTTCGCCAACGGCTATACTATCATGGGTAAAAACATAGGTAACAGGAAGATTCATTAAAGCCGCCATACGAATTGCTGACCGTAAATAATCAGAAAAAACAAAAAACGTCGAGCCAAACAAACGTAACCCTCGATGTAATGCCATCCCATTCAACATACCACCCATGGCAAATTCGCGGACACCAAACCAAATATTTTTATCTGCAGGAGAATTTTTGCTATATGCGCCGCTTGCATCGATAAACGTTTTGTTAGAACAACCTAAATCGGCTGAACCACCAAAAAATTCGGGTAGTACATCGGCAATGGCATTAATCATTTTGCCTGAGGCGGATCGAGTAGCTATTGGTTTAACATCATTGAACTCAGGAAGATTTTTTTGCCAATTAGAAGGGAGATGACCCGCAATAACACGACCAAGTTGTTTTCCTTCATCAGGATAAGATTGACAATATTTTTCATATTGTTGATTCCATTGTGTATTAGCTTGATCACCTAATTTAGAATATTTTTTCAAATGTTGTTGTACATCTTCAGGAATAAAGAATGGTTCAACATTTTCACATTGATAAAATTGTTTAGCAGCAAGCGCTTCTTCTTTACCTAAAGGGGAACCATGACAAGCAGAACTATTACTCTTAGTTGGCGCCCCATAACCAATTGTTGTTTTGACCTCAATTAGTGTTGGTTTTGCAGATTTCTTAGCTTTTTCGATGGCGGCATTTATTTCTGATAAGTTATTACCATCCGCTACTGTTAATACTTGCCAATTATAAGATGTAAAACGTTGAGCAACACTTTCACTAAAAGTAATATCTAAATCGCCATCTAAGCAGATATCGTTTGAATCATACAATACAATCAATTTACCTAATGATAGGTGTCCTGCTAATGATGCCGCTTCAGCTGATACTCCCTCCATCAAATCGCCATCACCGCATATTGCAAAAGTATAATGATCAACTATCTGATTATCTGGTTTATTATACTGTGCCGCCAAATGGCTTTCGGCCAGAGCCATACCCGCAGCCATGGCAATACCTTGGCCTAATGGACCAGAAGTCGCATCAACCCCTGGAGTCCAGCCAAATTCAGGATGACCTGGTGTTCGACTTTTGTGTTGCCTGAATGATTTCAAATCATCCAATGTGACTTGATAACCAAAAAGATGTAATAAACTATACAATAGTGCTGAACCATGGCCGGCTGATAATACAAAGCGGTCACGATTAAACCAATTCGGATTATTGGGATTGAATTTTAAATGATTAGCAAATAGAGAATAAGCCATTGGAGCTGCACCCATTGGCATTCCTGGATGGCCTGATTTTGCTTTTTCAATCATATCAATTGACAGTGTTCTTATAGTATTGACGATTTTTTGTTGTAAATCTTTTTCTAACATAATGCTAACTCCTTAATATTATTCTGTTAATTCTATTTGTTTTCTAATTTTCTCAACTCTTACCGTGTAATTATCATTATTTTTTTTATTAAACAGTGCGGATGTCCCTAAAACAAAAACATCAGGCAAACTATTTTGCATTAAATTAATGGTTTGCAGATTAATATTGCCATCTACTTCAATTAGAGGCGGATTTTCTAACTCACTTAATCTGATTTTTAATTGCGCAATTTTATCTATAGTATTTAGTTGAATTTTTTGTCCAGCAAACCCTGGATTAACCGTCATGAGTAAAATCATATCGATGTGGGGCAAATAAGGTTCTAATAATGAAATTGGTGATAATGGATTAATAGCGATAGAGGGACAGATATTTTGTTCGCGTAGATAATCAATTATGGAAAATGCGTCATCACAAGCCTCAATATGGAAAGAGATATACTTTGGTTGGATCGAAGCAAACATTTGAGCATATTTTAACGGCGCTACTGTTGCTAGATGGATATCTAACGAAATTGTTGTGGCGGATTTCACCCAAGCAAGATGTTCGGGACCTAAGGCAAGATTTTTAACATAGACGCCATCCATGACATCACAATGTAATAAATCAACCTTTGCCTGCTCCAGTTGTGTTAACTCTTGCTGTAAGTTAAGTTGATCAGCACACATTATAGAAGCTGCAATCTGTTTCATAACAACCTCACTTATTTTCGAGTTCTGTTACCATATCAACTCGTCTTTTATGTCGACCTTTGGCAAACTCACTGGTGACCCATATATCAACAATATTAAGTGCTAAACCAATACCTAAAACCCGTTCACCTAAGCAAAGAACATTGCTATCATTATGTTCTCTGGTTGCTTTAGCTGAAAAACAGTCAGCAACTACCGCCGCTCGAATTCCCTTGATTTTATTGGCCGCAATCGACATACCAATACCGGTACCACAACATAGAATACCGAGTTCAGCTTTTTTACTAACAACTAACTCAGCTACATTTTTTGCATAAATTGGAAAATCGACACTTTCATGGCTATAACAACCGACATCAATAATTTCATATCCATTGGTTGTTAAATGAGTAATGATAGTATCTTTTAAATTCTTTCCACCATGGTCACAGCCAATTGCAATTTTCATACTATTACCTCATAACTATCTAAGCGTTACTTGACACACCTAGTTTTTAAATTAAAAAATAGATGTGTTATCAATTATTTATTAAAAGATTCATCTTATTACGATTTGAAATTAAGATTTGATTAATACCTTTATTTCTGTACCTTCCATGACTTTATCGAATGCTGTTCGCCAGTCACAAAGGTCAAAAATCTTAGTGATCATCTTCTCAGTATTAATTTTATGTTTGGCCAATAGATCTAATGAGGTAATCCAAGAACTCGGTTTTTGTGAACGTGAACCAATATAATTAATTTCACGTTGGATGATGGACTCCTCATCTAGTTCGTTAGTTTTCTTAGCAAAGAGTCCAACTTGAACAAAATCGCCTTTTTTACGAATTAAAGGTAACCCTTGATTTACAGCGGAAATCACACCCGAACAATCAAAAATACGATCGACACCTATATTGTTGGTCATTGATAAGACTAAAGTGGTTAGATCTTCTTTTTGTAGATCGATAATGCGATCAACACCAAGTTCAACGGCTAATTCTAAGCGCGGAAGATCTCGGGTAATTCCCGCCATAATGACAGTTGCTCCTTGTGATTTAACAACTTGAGCAAGAAGTAATCCGATAGGTCCAGGACCAAAAATAAGCACAATATCTGTTGGCGAAATCGTTGTTTTTTCTAAAGCAGCATGAACACAACATGCTAAAGGCTCAGTAAGTGCCGCTGATTTATAGCTAATATTGTCATGCAGAACATGGCAACTTTCTTCACGCGATAATACAAATTCAGCCATACTACCGTTGATTTGAGTACCTATTCCTTTACGATTTCCACATAGGTTATAGTCTTTTTTCAGACAATATGGACAAGTACCACAAGTTTGGAAAGTTGTTTCACTGGTAACGCGATCGCCGACTTTAATACTTTTAACATCAGGACCAATCGCTACCACTTCACCGGAAAATTCATGTCCTAATACAACTGGTGTATTAGCGTTATTATATTCACCTTTAAAAGTATGAATATCAGAGCCACAAATACCGGTATAAACGACTTTAATTTTTACTCTATCTCCATATACTTCAGGTTCATCAATTTCTCTTAATTCCATTTGATCATAGCCTGAAGCTGTCTTTACTAATGCTTTCATAATATTATTTCTCCATATAAGGCAGAATAAGAACTTTGTTATAGTCATGTTGACCAGATAAAATCATGTCAAATGCTTCTTTAGTTTCTACTAGTGGGTAGCGATGAGAGATCAGGGGTTTTAACTTAATACGTTGTTGTCGAACAAGTTCAATGGCGGTTGTCCATGCCCTGCCAGGAAATGGCGCTGAATAGGAATTCCAAAAACCTTTGAGTATCAATTCACGACGAAAGATATTTTCAAACGCTTCTTCGTGCAATAACACATCGGAATAAGCAATACCCACATAACCAATTTTGCCCCCTTTTCTACTCACTAATAAACACTGCTCTTGTGTCACTTTTGAACCAGCGCATTCCATAACAATGTCAGCGCCAACACCACGGGTAATATCATCAATTCTCTCTTTTAAATCTTCTCTGGTCGGATTAATGGTGTAGTGACAACCTAAACTCTTTGCAAAAGATAATTTTTTATCACTAATATCAACAGCAATAATCTGAGTTACTCCATTGGTTATTAAACATTGGGTGGTTAACATCCCAATAACCCCCAATCCAAAAATGACAGCGGTATCCCCTAATTGTGGTTGAATACCTAATGTGGCATGCAGTGCGATGGCAAGGGGTTCAAGCATTGCGGCTTCATCAAAATCAAGATCATCAACCGGAAGAACATTATTTGCATTTAAAACGACGTTTTCCGCAAAAGCACCAAAGAAATGAGCGCCTAACATTTGATAATGTTCACAAAGTGAAAACTTGCCAGTTTTACAATTAACACATGTATAGCATGGTAAAAATGGTATGCCAGCTACTCTTTGTCCTATTGATAATCCTGTAACATTGCTACCTATCTCACTAATAACGCCTGAAAATTCATGCCCCATTACTGCCGGTAAAGGATATTTCCATTGAGTTTGCATCTTGTGGATATCCGATCCACAGATGCCAGCTGCCATCACTTTGACTCGAACATCATTAGCGCCACATACTCGAGGTTTAACATCCTCAGTATTAATAATCTTGTTTTGATAAAGAACTGCTGCTTTCATATTTTTTCCTTACCACTTAATTGCAATATCCAATTGATTAAATAAATATTTGTTAACCATTAATTAAAAAAAGGTTTCCCATAATTGAGAGAACTTAAGAATTATCCAGTTAAAGAAGTTACCGCCCATATCTAAAGTACTTAATTCACTAGCACCTTCAGGGAATTTATAAACCCCATCTAACATTGCGGTATGCACTGCACCAAAATCAGTTGCCATAAGTAATGCAAAAGCAATAACTACCGTACCACTTAGGACCGAGTGGAGAATGTTACCGTTGCGTGAAGCGACAACGAATGACACATAGAATGGAATGGTAGCCAGATCACCGAATGGCAATACTTTATTACCGGGAATAACAATCGCTAAAAATAGGGTTATTGGTACCAGTAATAAACCTGTTGAGATGTTAGCTGGATGGCCGATCGATAACGCGGCATCTAAACCAATATAGAGTTCTCGCCCCTTGAATCGTGATTTCATATATTCACGGGCTGCCTCTGAAATAGGAATTAAGCCTTCCATCAGAATTTTTACCATACGAGGCATTAATAACATTACCGCCCCCATAGAAACTCCGAGTTTAAAGGTTTCACCTATTTCATAACCAGCAAGCAAACCGATGACAATACCTAGTATTAAGCCCATAATCATTGGTTCACCAAAAATACCAAAGCGTTTTTGGATGGTTTCCGGATCGACATGTAAATCTTTAATCACCGGAATTTTACCGATAACCCAACCAATAGGTATTCCGACAAAACCGAATGCTGCTGTTGAACCAGTTGGTAAGGACACTCCTTTAAGACCATAGAAATTTTCAACTAAGTGTTGCGTTTTATCGGCCATCCATAGACATAGCACTTCATAGATAAGTGCACATAAAATTGCAAACCACCAGTTACCACCTGTGACGATAAAACCGGTTGCTCCTGCTGCAATAAAGTGCCAATAGTTCCAAATATCAACATTTAACGTTTTGGTCATCTTAAAGAAAATTAAGATAAGATTTGCCACTAAACAGATAGGAATTAAAATAGCCGCAACCGGGGATGCCCAAGAACCCGCTGCTGCCCCAGGCCAACCAACATCAATAATGGTTAAACTTAAACCGAAACGTTCAACCATCTGCTGTGCGGCTGGTCCCAAACTTTGTGAAAGTAATCCAATAACAAGGTTGATACCAACAAAACCAATACCAATGATAATTGCCGAACGAATTGCTCGCCCCACCGGGACTTTAAAAATAATAGCGATAAGAAAAATAGCAATTGGTAAAATAACCGTAGGGCCTAAACCAAGTACATATTGCACGCTTGCTAATAATGTATCCATATTCCATTCCTTGCTCAGTAATATTTAACGTGTAGGTAAATTTGAGTTACCTAGGGACTTAATTTTTCATCTCAAATAAGACAATATTTCTTCATCTAATGCCTCCTCGTTAATGCCACTGATATAAGCCGTAGCAATAATGGCCGGGATTTGGTAAGTAGTTGGTAAAATTGTGGTTGAAACAATAAGATCAGCCTGATGTTGTTGTGAGGCAGCTTCGGCAATTTTTATCTGTTTTACTTCAGCATCAATTTGATGTTTTTTGATTAAACGTTCGACTCTATCTGTCACCACGGTTGAAGTGGCAATTCCAGCACCGCACGCGACTAATATTTTAAGTTGGCTCATGATTAACTCTCCTAATAGTATTACTTGTTATCCAATGAAATATCTTGAATGATTTGGGTTATTTCATTATGGCTTTTTGCTTTAATTAATTGATTAACATAATTTTTATTTTGTATTGTCCTCATAATTTGCTGTAAGACGGCTAATTGACAATGGGGTTTATTTAAACCAAGAACAAAAATTAGTTTGGCATTTACCATCTGGTTTTCATTCTCCATTGACTTAAATTGGATAGTTTTTTGCGGAATAATAATTCCGATGAACTGCTCTTTTATGCAATCAGGATCGGTGTGTGGAATAGCAACACCATAACCATTAAGTTGAATTCCTGTAGGAAAACAACTTTCTCGCTCATTAATCTTAGATAAGAAAGCGTTGGTAACTAAATCAAGCTGTAAAGCCTGATTAGCGACCATTTGAAAAAGCTCACTCGTATCACGGCAATAGCTATCTAACCAGATCATTTTTTCTTTTAAGAAATCGATTAAATACATAGAACTTAATTCTCCTGTAATATAACTTGTTGTTTTAATTTGAATTCATTTTGAGACACAAACATTTGTATTTCTTGGTATAGCTGTTCTGAAGTAGTGGTATCATGTAGTTTTTTTAATATTGAACGATCGTTAGCTAACTCCATTAGTTGCAATAATGCTGTGAAATGTGATCGTCTATCTGTTGCAGCAATAACCACCACAAAATGGAGTTTGCCGAGTTGTTCACTACCAATACCTTGCTTAATATGTAAAAGACTCATACAAAGCTGGTTTGCACCTTTCTCAATTTCGGCATGAGGAATCGCGATAGCCAGTCGCAGAACAATACTTTCACTGATTTCTGGATAACGAGAGATCATTGCCTCAACATAAGTTTGGCTAATTAAATTTTCATTTAATAATGGTTGGGCAGCTAAACGAATTGAATCATGCCAAGTTTCAACGCTATCGGTTTTCGTTATATGGGTAAGCGTTAAAAGCTCGGCAAGATTCTTTTGAGTCTCTTTTTGATGTTCCAGTAAATTTGATGTTGAAGCTAATGAGTCAACAATTGCTCGCTCTAATTTTTTTCTTTCTTGAATAATGGTATATTTATCAATCAATCTCATCAGCTCTTCAACGCCGATAATATTGCATTCAATGTTATACACCGTGCGCATAACTCGACATCTAAGATCATATTGTTCTTTTTCGTTCATAACTTGATTGATGACGAACATGGTTTTTGAGGTATAAATAGGTATGGTGGTAAAAACCACGTCATAAATTACATTGGTTTGCTCAAATTGCCGGGCAGACATGGCAGGATAAAACATGATTTCTGGAAAAATCGATCGTAATGTCTTATCCATAATTCGAAGAATGGATAAACTACCAGAACAAACAATAACGGCTTTAATTGGCGAATTAAAATTCTTATTTATTTCGATTAAATGACCACCAAAAAACAACGCTATTAGCATACTTTCATTATCAGGAATCTTGGTGCCAATAACCTCTTCTAACGGTTTTAAAGATTGTTTGATAAAAAAATGAATAATATTGAATTCACTATCAGTTTCATCAAACGCGCTAGTATAATCAGTTGATAATTTATATTTAATTCGATAATAGGCTGGCTTAATATGTGCATAAAGCCTTTCTAATAAGAGATCTTTATTTTGTAATACAACGACAGCATTTTTTTCAAATTCATCAATGATCTTGACTAATGCTGCGCGCAATTCTTGTTTATATTTATTGATTGGTTTAGCGGTTTGTAATTGTTCTAAGAGAACATTAGAGATTAACAACTGCAAAGTGATATAAAATCTTTCTGGTTGAGGAATATTATTTCGATTACCAATGAGTATTTCAGTTGCGTTATATTCTCGCGTATCAGATAGTTCGGAATAATCGATTAAAAAATCAGCTTTGATAATCGAGTTTTTTTTAATTCGCCTAAAAATTGTCTCTAAGATATAAGGCAAAATCCGCATTTTTTTGTCAATAAAACGGATTTTTAATTGTTCCTCGACCTGCTCTAAATTTTGCCGATGTTTTTCAATGGTATCGGTATTTATACCGGTGAATTCACTAACCGCCAATTCACCACAAAAACTCTCCATAATATGTTCTAGAGCATAAATGAAGGCGGTACGAATTCGCCATTCATCACCTTTAATTTGATAACCAGTTTTTCGAAAATAACAGATATCTATTTGGTATTTGTTTAGCGCATTTTGGGTCAGTTTTAAATCATTTAACACGGTATTTTTACTGACGGATAAACCAAAAATAAAATGGTTAAGAGATAATTTTTCAGTGCTCGCAACTAACATTAAGATGATTAAACTAATGCGTTCTTTTTCGGAGGGAATATAGCGTTGCTTTGCTTTTTCTTGTGGTTTAAGATCGGAGACCAATTGAAATAAATCAGGCTCAACCACAAATTGACCATTTGAACTTCGATGTATTTTGGGATAAGTTTGCTTTTCTAACCAGCTATTAATTTTATTAAAACTATAATCAATTTGTCTTCGAGTTAAATTTAACCTCGCTTGCAAATCCATGCTGGTTATATTGAGATGAGACAAAATCTCTTTCAGTAATATAGCACTTCGTTCATCTAAATACATGTGACATCCTCCACACATTTGTTAGTAAAAAGTCTAAGATAGCTTAAAACAAAGTGATATTGATTTTGGGTCCAATGTGTGGTGTTTTGATTGTGCCAAGGTGGGAGAAAAATTTATAACCAAATAATAAACAATAGGTTATAAAATGGCTTTCATTACTGGGAGTTGGATATATAAGTGACTAAAATAATCGATAAATGTGTTTTAAAACTAAAATTAAATTCCTCAAAAAACATAAAATAAACATATAAAAAAACTCCGCTAAAGTTGTTAGCGAAGTTTTATACTATTAAGCAAACTATAATTTATTTCAACAAACTTTTTGCCTGTTCCACAACATTATCAGCAGTAAAGCCAAACTTAGCAAACAGTTGATCTGCTGGGCCTGATTCACCGAAGCTTGTCATACCGATAATTTTACCGTTTAGACCAACATATTTATACCAGAAGTCACTAATGCCTGCTTCAATAGCTAAACGAGCCGTTACTGATGATGGTAATACTGATTCTTTATAGGCTTGATCTTGTTTATCAAATGTATCGGTTGATGGCATTGAAACCACTCTCACTTTTCTACCCGCTGCAGTTAGTTCATGATATGCAGCAACGGCAAGTTCAACTTCTGAACCGGTAGCAATAAGGATAAGTTCAGGGGTACCGCTACAATCATTTAAGATATAACCACCACGATAAACATTAGCTAATTGCTCTTCAGTATGTTCTTGTTGTTTAAGATCAACCGTGTATTGCCACCGGGTAAACTCACTATGCAAGTTTAGCGATAAATTTCATGCTAGCCGCTGTTGTTGCAACAATTTTGGTCATTTCCCGATCAGCAGTTATTACTCTATTTATCCATGAGATCAATATTATATCTATTAGTCTAAATTTTATTATTCTACTTGCTATCATCGTTCAAGATGATATAAGAGTTGTAGCAATTAAGGTATTACGAAGTCATAAAAATACTAAAAGTGTTTTTGCATTACTCTTATTGATGAGTTGAATTAATGGATATAACAAAGGATTAACCGATCTTATTATGTAGTCAATTGGCGTAGCTGATTTTTTTGGATAAGAATAATATCAGTTTTAGCAATAACAACATTTTTTCTTTATTTCTAAAATGATCAACAGTAAAAAGCAACCACTGAAAGTAATTTTTAAAAATAGATTCTGAATAATATATAACATTAAAAGGATTAACATAATTTTTGCTTCAATTATACAAAAATAAGTTAATCCATTACAGTAGTTATGGTCGTGCTGCGGTTCCATCAGGAGTTCGAGCATTTGTCCATGATGGTAATCCACCAATCACTGGAAATTTTTTCGCTTTTTGTTCATCAATATCGATGCCTAATCCTGGTCTATCATTTAGATAAGCATAGCCCTGATCAATTTCAGGACAACCTGGGAACACTTCTCTCAGGTCATCGTTCATTGGGGTGTATTCTTGAATACCTAGGTTAGTAATACTTAAATCAATATGCATATTGGCAGCAACACCTACAGGTGAAATATCACCAGGACCATGCCATGCGGTACGGACCCCATGTAATTCACAAAGTGTCGCTAATTTTTTAGCGGGTGTTATTCCGCCAATCATACTGATATGACAACGGATAAAATCAATTAAATGCTGGGTAATGAGATGTTTATATTCTGCAATATGGACAAAAAGTTCCCCCATAGCAATTGGTGTTGAAGTTTGTTGGCGCATAACATTTAAAAAATCTACATTTTCAGGAGCAACAGGATCTTCTAAATAAAATAAACGATAATCCTCTAAACTTTTTGCCATTTGCAGTGCTGCAATCGGTTGAATTCGTTCATGAACATCATGAATAAATTCGACATCAAAACCAATTTTATTGCGTAGATGGTCAAAAAATTGAGGAATACTGCGCGCATATGCATCAGGATCGAAATAGATACCAGCAGTTTTGTTATGAGGTGAACGTTTAGGGTGAATATTTTTGGCTTTATCATATTGAGTATTGATCAATTTGAGATCTTCAGTGCCAGCACCACCATACATCCCCATCTGGCAACGCACATATTGATACCCCTCTTCCATGGCGGCGCGAATATTGTCTTCGGCAGCAATAGCATCCCCACCATCACAATGACGATAAAGAGGAATACCATCACGACATTTTCCGCCTAACAGCTCGTAGACAGGCATGTTTGCCATTTTACCTTTAATGTCCCAAAGTGCCATGTCCATAGCAGATACAGCATTATTGATTACTGGACCATTACGCCAATAGCCACTAACCACGGCTGATTGCCATAAATCTTCGATTCGACGGGGATCTTTACCTATAAGAAATGGTTTTATGTAGTCGTTTATTGCAGCTTCAACTGCAAAAATTCGTTGGGTAAATGTTGCGCAGCCTAGACCATATAGACCGTCTTGGTTAGTTTCAATCTTAACAACAACCAAATCTATTCCACCCGGTGCTGTTAAGATAGTTTTCACATTTGTTATTTTTAACATAAAATCTCCGATGTATACTTGTTTTCTAACTAACTTGTATGACATCGTATCTCGCAAATTAAAAATAACACTATCTTAGATAGTATGCAAGTTTTTTAAATTAGCATTGATCAAACTTCTTCTTTTAGTTTATTAATTGCAACAACATTGGTTTTCATTGCATTATCAAGTGAGAGTTTTGCGGTAATAACATCATGCTCTTTGATAGCCATAAAGACTTTAATATGAGCTTCAATACTTTCGAGTGTTATACCTAACACTCGATTCAGTTCTTCTAAATAATAATAATACACATCCTTAATAGTATGAATAATATTAATAAATATTTTGTTATGTGATGCCTCTATAATCGCGATATGAAAGTCTAAATCAGCTTGTGAATATTTTTTGTAATCATTCTTATTTATTAACATACGGTTTAGCGCTTCTTCGATTGCTAAGATATCTTGCTCATTAGCATTGATAGCAGCAAGTTCAATACACTTAAATTCAACCGTTTGTCTAAAAACCATCATGTCAGTAAATTCTTCTTGACTTAAATGCATAATAGGTTGATTAATATTCAATATTTTATTCTTATTCAAATTTTTAGAGACAAAAGAACCCATACCATGTTTTGTATAGATAATCCCCAAATCACGTAACTTTTGCACCGCACTACGAATACTGGTACGACTGACACTAAAAAGATCGGTTAATTCAAATTCAGATGGTAATTTACTCTCTTCAGGCCAGCTTCCATCTAGTATTTTACTTAACATCTGTTCATAGACTGAATCAACTATATTATTTTTTGGAATTGATTGAATCATTACTTTTATCATCTTTTGATTGTTATTAGTGATATTACAGCTGATTGTTCCTATTTTATCAATGCTTTTAATCAATTCGTTATCAAAATTCTCGATTAATTTTGTAGACTTGATCACAAAATTAATACTCTCTTCTTGATCAAAATAAAAACTAAATGCATTCTAATAATAACTTGTATGTCATAATACAAGTAAATGTATGACAATGTATCTCGCCAATATTATTAAACATACAATAAATTTTAAAGGACAAATATAATGCATAAATTATTTGATTTATCAGGAAAAACTGCTTTGATCACCGGTTCTGCACGAGGGTTAGGTTTTTCTTACGCGGAAGGTTTAGCCTCTGCTGGTGCTAATATTATACTGAGTGATCTTCATCAGGAGCCTCTTAATGAAGCGGTAAATAAATTAAAAGCTAAAGGTTATAAAGTAACTGGTTATGTTATTGATGTTGCTAAAGAAGAACAAATTATTAATGCGTTTAACCTTATGGATAAAGATGGTATTCATGTTGATATTGTCATTAATAATGCAGGAATTCAACATCGGCAACCAATGGTTGAGCTCGAATTAAAAGATTGGCAACGTGTAGTAGATATTCATTTAACCGGCACTTTTTTAGTTTCACGTGAAGCGGCTAAAAGAATGATCGCCCGTAAATCAGGCGGTAAATTCATTAATATCTGTTCGTTAACTAGTGAACAGGCTCGTCCGACGGTTGCTCCATATACTGCCGCAAAAGGTGGTATAAAAATGTTAACTAAATCAATGGCAGCTGAATGGGGGCAATTTAATATTCAAGCCAATGCGATTGGTCCTGGCTACATTCTAACTGATATGAATGAAGCTTTAATTAAAGATGAAGCTTTTGATAATTGGGTTAAAAATAGTAACCCAACAAAACGTTGGGGGAAAACTGAAGAATTAATTGGAACAGCAATATTTCTTTCTGCTTCGTCATCAGACTATATAAATGGTCAAGTAATATACGTTGATGGTGGCTGGTTAGCTGTACTTTAATTAAAAATAAATTATCTAGGTAAGAGTTATTATGAATACAAAATTATCTATAAAACGTTGGTGGTATTTGATGCCAATCATTTTTATCACCTATAGTTTGGCTTATCTCGACCGAGCTAATTATGGATTTGCAGCAGCAGCAGGAATTGAACAAGATTTAGGTATTAGCCACAGTATCTCATCGTTGATTGGAGCGTTGTTTTTTTTAGGATACTTTTTTTTTCAAATCCCTGGAGCTATTTACGCATCTAAACGAAGTGTTAGAAAACTCATATTTTGGTGTTTGATATTGTGGGGGCTTTGTGCAGCTGCAACTGGAATGGTACAGAATATAGCAATGTTAATGGCGATTAGATTTATTTTGGGTGTTGTTGAAGCAGCTGTAATGCCTGCAATGCTTATCTACATTAGCAATTGGTTCACTAAATCAGAACGTTCACGAGCAAATACTTATTTGATACTTGGCAACCCCGTTACAGTACTATGGATGTCCATCGCTTCAGGTTATTTAATTGAAGCATATGGATGGAGAGAAATGTTTATAATTGAAGGTTTACCTGCTATTCTTTGGGCTTTTTTTTGGATTGCTATCGTTCGGGATAAACCTGATGAAGTCAAATGGTTAAGCACTTCTGAAAAAGAAAACTTACAAAATGAAATGAATAAAGAGCAAGAAAATATTGTTCCTATTAAAAATTATAGCGCTGTTTTTCATTCTCCTATCGTCATCAAACTTAGCCTAATACATGGTTTATGGAACATTGGTGTATATGGATTAATGATGTGGATGCCATCAATCATCAAATCGGCGTCTTCGTTTGATTTAGTTTCAACAGGATGGTTAACCTCCGTTCCTTATCTAGCTGCAATTTGTTTGATGGTAACAATTTCGTGGTTATCAGATAAATTTCAGAATCGTAAACTATTTGTTTGGCCATTACATGCAATCGCAGCAGTATCATTTTTTACATCATATATACTAGGTATTGAATATTTTTGGGTTTCTTATCTTTTACTCATTGTTGCAGCTGCATGTATGTATGCGCCATATGGGCCATTCTTTGCTTATGTTCCAGAACTTATACCTAAAAATGTTCTAGGTATTTCCATTGGTACTATAAATTGTTCAGGCGCATTAGGTTCGTTTTTAGGCGCTTGGTTTGTTGGTTATTTAAACGGTATTACTGGCAGCCCAAACACTTCCTACACATTGATGGCTTGCTCACTACTTGGTGCAGTAATTCTAATGTATAGCATAAAAAATAAAAACTAATCCTAATATATTAATTTTTCGAATAAATAATCATTGCATAAATATGTAATGATTATTCATATTCATCTAAGGTAAATATATGTAGCTTAAATTTTGATTTCTTATATAATTTTCAAATTATCAATCTACTGTTTTAAAAGATATTTTTTTCTAATAATCATTAAAAAAGAATTATTTCCACATAGTTTTTTATTTGCCTTTCTATATTACTGATTTAATTACAAAGTTAACCAGAAAGATTTAATAATATACTATTTATTTATAATTTTTTAGTCAGGTTCTCATTTTTCCGTTTTTTATTGAAATTATTATTTTTTATTGCTGCACTTTATTTTCCGATAGGATTTTATTATGTAAGTCCCAAAGTTGCAGTGGTAAGTGCAGTATCAGAAACTGATATTGTAGAAATACAAGAATTTTGTTCACAATTACTCTTTTACTTTACTTTTATTTTATACCATTACTATTAGTCATAGGTTTTATTCTTTTTTTAAAATTTCAATTCCCTTAATTAGTCAGTCTAGTTATTTTTATAATCATGAGGTCAATACAAAATTAAATAATAATATTATCGCGATTGCTATTAATGCAGGATTTGAAACCTATTCGCTATCTAATTAAGGAATATAAGGTAGAATGGAAATTACGGTACAGAGAATTACAGCTTATAGTAAAAATATCTTCTATACCAAAAAAGGCGAATACAACGGTAAATTATCTCGTAGTAAATACGATACTTTACTTTTAACTGAATTAGATTCCTTATTAACATAACAGTATGATAAACCGAAACTTATTGTTATGCACTTAATTGGTTCCTATACTCATTTTTGCAAAATGAGTATAGTTTGATATGCAATATGTTCTTAACAATAAAAATGTATCCTGTTATGTTAGTAGCATAAAATAAACAGACGACTTGATAAAGTCAACAATAGAGATACTAAAAAAATATAATGAAGATTACTCCATAGTTTATTTTGCTGCTCATGGGCTTTCGCACACTAAACAATACCAAGATTTAAAACATAATTGAGAAAACCAAAAATAGTTACTAAGTGCCATTGCTATTTTTTAATTCAGGTGAAACCAATCAGGTTAAAATTAATAAACAAATTTCAGGTTATTAATTCGTTTATTTATTAAATCATTGGATAGGGATTCAATTGAACATCCAACATGATTATATTTAATATAATTTGACTGATATACCAAGACAAAAGAATATTCAAATATTCATATTTAAATAGCAACAAAAGAGACTCCAATAACAAGGAGGTTTTTATATTTATATTTATTTCAACAGACTTTTCACCTGTTCCACAACATTCTCAACAGTAAAACCAAACTTAGCAAACAGTTGTTTTGCTGGGTTTGATTCACCGAAGTTTGTCATACCGATGATTTTACCGTTTAGGCCAACATATTTATACCAGAAGTCACTAATACCTGCTTCAATAGCTAAGCGAGCCGTTACAGATGAAGGTAATACTGATTCTTTATAGGTTTGATCTGCTTATCAAAAGCATCGATTTTTTGATTGTGCCAAGGTGGGAGAAAAATTTATAACCAAATAATAAACAATAGGTTATAAAATGGCTTGCATTACTGGAAGTTGGATATATATGTGATTAAAATAATCGATAAATGCGTTTTAAATCTAAGATTAAAATTCATAGAAACATAAAATAAACGTATAAAAAAACTCCGCTAAAGTTATTAGCGAAGTTTTATACTATTAAGCAAACTATAATTTATTTCAACAAACTTTTTGCCTGTTCTACAACATTCTCAACAGTAAAGCCAAACTTAGCAAACAGTTGATCTGCTGGACCTGATTCACCGAAGCTTGTCATACCGATAATTTTACCGTTTAGGCCAACATATTTATACCAGAAGTCACTAATACCTGCTTCAATAGCTAATCGAGCCGTTACAGATGAAGGTAATACTGATTCTTTATAGGCTTGATCTTGTTTATCAAATGCATCGGTTGATGGCATTGAAACCACTCTCACTTTTCTACCCGCTGCAGTTAGTTCATGATATGCAGCAACGGCAAGTTCAACTTCTGAACCGGTAGCAATAAGGATAAGTTCAGGGGTACCGCTACAATCATTTAAGATATAACCACCACGATAAACATTAGCTAATTGCTCTTCAGTACGTTCTTGTTGTTTAAGATTTTGTCTTGAGAAGATAAGTGCAGTAGGACCATCTTTACGTTCAACCGCGTATTGCCAAGCAATGGCTGATTCAACTTGGTCACAAGGACGCCACGTACTTACATTTGGTGTTACACGTAAGCTTGCCATTTGTTCTACTGGTTGATGCGTTGGGCCATCTTCACCTAAACCAATTGAGTCATGGGTATAGACAAATAAAGAGCGAATTTTCATTAACGCTGCCATACGGACTGCGTTACGCGCATATTCCATAAACATCAAGAAAGTGGCGCCATAAGGAATAAAGCCACCATGTAGAGAAATACCATTCATAATAGCTGACATACCAAACTCACGTACACCATAGTGGATATAGTTACCAGCTGGATTAGCTAAAATTTCTTTAGAGCCTGACCACATAGTTAAATTACTCGGTGCTAAGTCAGCAGAACCACCTAAGAATTCAGTTAACACTGGCGCAAAAGCTTCAATCGCGTTTTGTGAGGCTTTACGAGTAGCAATAGTTGCCGGATTAGCTTGTAATTTATTAACAAAATCTCTAGCTGTTTGTTGCCAATTGCTTGGTAGATCACCATTCATACGGCGTTTAAATTCTTTGGCTAAATCTGGATAAGCTTTAGCATACGCATCAAAACGAGCATTCCATTCGTCTTCACGTTGTTTACCTTTTGCTTTCGCATCCCATGCGTCATAATACTCTTTTGGAATGTCAAATGCAGGATAAGACCAACCTAATGCTTTGCGAGTTGCTTCAATTTCAGCATCACCAAGTGGCGCACCATGGCAATCATGACTTCCTGCTTTGTTTGGAGAACCAAAGCCGATAACTGTTTTACACATTAATAATGATGGTTTATCAGTCACTGCTTGTGCTTGTTCAACCGCTTGAGCTAATGCTTTCGCATCGTGTCCATCAATACCACGAATCACATGCCAACCATATGCTTCAAAACGTTTGGCTGTATCGTCGGTAAACCAACCTTCGACTTCACCATCAATTGAAATACCATTATCATCATAAAAAGCAATCAGTTTGCCTAATTTAAGGGTTCCGGCTAATGAACAAACTTCATGAGAAATGCCTTCCATCATACAACCATCACCCATAAATACGTAAGTATTGTGATCAACAATAGTATGACCTGATTTATTAAATTGCGCAGCTAATGTTCTTTCAGCGATTGCCATACCAACAGCATTAGCAATACCTTGACCTAATGGGCCTGTGGTTGTTTCAATGCCCGGAAGATGGCCATATTCAGGGTGACCTGCGGTTTTAGCATTTAATTGACGAAAGTTTTTTATGTCATCAAGCGTTACGTTATAACCAGTCAAATGTAATAAGCTATAAATTAACATTGATGCATGACCATTTGATAATACAAATCTATCCCGATCAGCCCAATTAGGATTGGTTGGATTATGTTTTAAAAATCCACGCCAAAGTACTTCGGCCATATCAGCCATCCCCATAGGTGCACCTGGGTGGCCTGATTTTGCTTTTTGCACGCCATCCATACTTAATGCTCTTATCGCATTTGCTAGTTCGCGGTGGGATAGTGTGGTTGCATTCATGATAATAATCTCCAAAAATAAATTAATAATTCATTGATTGCCTGTTGCCAACAGACGAATAAAACAGGTTATAGTAAAATTAAAAAGGGGAACTATCTCCCCTCTTTTATTGCTAATTAAAGCAAGGCGCCGATCATATCTTCAAGTTTACCCTGATCGACAGCAAAGGCACGAATTCCTTCTGCTAGTTTTTCCACTGCCATTGCATCACTGTTGTGTTGCCATCTAAATTCAGCTTCTGTCATTAATGCTGGACGTTCAACCACAGTTTGGTTTGGATTTAATTTTCGCTCAACTGGTGCATTGGATTGTTGCATTTCCGCCAATAAATTAGGGGAAATTGTTAAACGGTCACAACCCGCTAACGCTAATATCTGATCGACTTTACGGAAGCTTGCTCCCATCACAATGGTTTTATAACCATGTTGCTTATAATAGTTATAGATATTACGAACCGATACTACCCCAGGATCTTGATCGGCAACATAAGGGTCGATTGGTTTTTTAGCTTGATACCAATCATAAATACGACCAACAAACGGCGAAATAAGAAACGCATTTACTTCAGCACAAGCACGCGCTTGAGCAAATGAAAACAGTAAGGTTAAATTACAGTTAATTCCCTCTTTTTCTAACACTTCCGCCGCTTTAATTCCTTCCCAAGTGGAAGCAATTTTGATTAAAATCCGCGATTTATCAATCCCTTTTTGTTGATATAATTCAATAATTCTGCGGGCTTTTTCTATACAACCTTGTTTATCAAACGACAATCGCGCATCGACTTCGGTTGAAATTCGACCAGGTACAGTTTTTAATATTTCAGCACCGATATTTACTGCTACTTGATCACAGGCATTAACTAATTGTTGTTCTTTACTGCCACCAAGTTTTTTCGCAGTTTCAACAGCAGAATCAATTAAATAACGATATTGAGGAAGTTGAGCAGCTTTTAAAACAAGGGAGGGATTGGTGGTTGCATCTTCGGGAGAAAACTGTTTAATCGAATCGATATCACCAGTATCGGCAACCACTACGGTTAACTTTTTAAATTCATCTAATTGACTCATACTTCTAATTCCTCTACTACATGTTTTTTTAAACATTGTTATAATAACATCTATTAAATAATAAAACGACAGGACATAGTCGGTTCAGTTAAGACTATTTTTATCAAAAATAGTATAAAAACAAGGTACAATTAAAATTAAATATCAGCAATTTTAAACTAGCTAAATTTATTTCAAAAGTAAAACATCGTATAAAATAGTAAGATAATCACTTACTATATAACTTATCATAATAATCAATACGTTGTACTTTTTCGCTTGATCGTCCGCCTTCAAACTCAGATTCTAACCACGCATGAACCAGTTTTTTGGCTAATTCGATACCAATCACTCTTGCGCCCATGGTCATAATGTGAGCATTATTACTCTTTCTTGCTCGTTCGGCTGAAAATACATCATGGCATTGTGCGGCACGAATGCCGGGAACTTTATTTGCAGTGATTGCCATTCCAATTCCCGTTCCACAAACTAAAATACCTCTATCATGTTTTTTATCTTTAATCGCATAAGCAACTGCATTTGCCACATCGGGATACAATGAATTAGTTGCTTGTTTATCACTACTATAATCGACCGTTTCAAATCCTAGTTGTTTTAAATATAGTACAATACTATCCCTGAATTCGAATGCAGCATCATCCGCACCAATTGCTATAGGCTTCATATATTCTCCTTCACGCGCTAAAATGAACATAAGTTCATATTAATATCATTTGTTATTTTGAGGTATAAATAAATTTATTTTTGTGACATAGGTCTCAAAAAAGAAATTCAAAGAAAAAAATTATTGGGCTTTTTTACGCAACAAAAAAGTGAAAATTAGGTAAAAATTAAGGAGTGAAATAAAAAAAGTAATAAAATTTAATCAAAGGTTAATGATTAACACATTTGATACATCAACAATAATTCAAACTCATCAAAAGAATTAATGGTGATTACTTTAAAGGTTAACTTACTCAATCCACACATAATTAGGATAAACGGTCAAATGACAACTAATGCATGCCGAACACTGCTTGCCTGCACATGTAAATAAATCATTATTAACTAATTTAATCACTCCTTTTTTCACCCAAAAATTAAGCATAGGTTCGGTGGCGCTTGCCGATAAACGAAAGTGACGAGCCACATCTTGCAAATTGACTCGCCCTTTTAGTTGAACATAATCGCGGATAGAAGTTATTAACATATTAATGAATATTTAACGCTACTCACAACAGGCCGATTGTTTGTGTGATTTTGCTGTAGGTAGCTGGTGTTGATTGAAACATGGTAAACGTCCAAGTTTACGCATAATGATAAATACCAAAATAACCAATAAACCGATACCAGTTAACCAATAAAGCGCTGATGGCGATTGGCCTAATAAACTAAATTGGTAATATACCGTTGCACATAGCCAACCGACGACAAATGTCCAAACCGCGACAAACATCATCCATTTTAGCCCTGCCTCACGATAAATCGTGCCCAATGCTGCTGCACACGGGGTATAAAGTAAAACAAAAATAAGATAAGCAATGGCAGATGTCGACGTAACAAATGAACTGCTTATTTTAGATATCGTACTTGAATCGACGGACAATTGATTTTGTACGCTTTTCACATCTTGATTGACGCTAGACAAGCCAAGCGGATCACCTATTGAACTTGCTAAATCAATAAGATGGTCAGGAATGGTGGCAAACGCTGATTTAATCCCAGCATAAAACGAAAAATCTTCTTGTTCATGATGATCCATTGAATAAAGGGAATTTAACGTAGCAACCACCGATTCTTTAGCAAAGATCCCAGTAAAGATACCAACGGTTGCTGGCCAATTTTGTTTATCGATTCCCATTGGAATAAATGCTGGAGTGACTTTCTGACCAATAGCTGATAACACTGAATCATTGGAGTTTTCATGCCCAAAAGAGCCATCAACACCCCATGAGTTTAAGACACTTAGTATTGTCACCATCACCACGATCGCTTTTCCCGCCCGCAAAACAAAGCTTTTCAAACGTTGACAAGTTATTCGCAACATACTACGTAGAGTCGGGATTCGATAAACAGGCATTTCCATAATAAATGGCGTTAATTCACCTTGAAGTAAGGTATTTTTTAAGACGAATCCCGTGAGCATCGCCACAAAAATCCCTAACAGATACAACATAAAAACCACAGTTGAGGCATAATTAGGGAAAAAAACGACAGCAAACAAAGCATAAATCGGTAAGCGTGCACTGCATGACATAAAAGGAATTAAACAAATAGATAAAATACGATCACGTGGGCTATCTAATGTTCTCGTTCCCATAATTGCTGGCACGCCACAACCAAATCCCATTAGCATCGGCACAAAAGCTTTACCAGGTAATCCAATACATCGCATAAAACGATCGACAATCATCGCTGCACGAGCTAAATAACCTGAATCTTCTAAAAACGACAAAACAAAAAACATCGCCGCAATCACAGGAATAAATGTCGACACTGTCGTGATACCATTCCCTAGTCCGTCTGCTAAAATGACCGTCAACCATGTCGGTGCATGTAACATATTTAAAAGATAAGCAAAACCATCAACAAAAATGGTGCTAAATATGCCATCAAAAAAATCAACAAAAACCGTACCAAAATTGATCGCAACTAAAAACATGGCATACATTGCCAACAAAAATAATGGAATACCGGTTATTCGTCCTAGAGCCAATTTATCTAATTTCTCAGTGATATTAATACTCGCCTCTCGCGGTTTATCGATCACCATCTTACAAACAACGTCAATCGTATCGTAACGCGCACTAGCAAGAGCGACATCTATTTGATTATCGAAATTGATCGATAACAAACGACGACAAGTATCTAGCTTTTCGTTTTCGACTAAATCTAATGAAGAATCAGCACCATTAAGCAATGCTTCTATCAATTGCCAACGATTGAATTGATGAATCGCACTTGTCGCAGGTAACTCAGTTAAGTAACGATTAAAAATGGCTTGTGAATCCCAACTTAAGGTATCAATTGTTGGTGTAGCGGCTTTTAAATCCTGAGTGCTAATTTCGATTTGCTGATAAAACTGAGCTAATCCCATCTTTTGTGTCGATGAAATCGCCACAACCGAACAACCTAATACTTTAGCTAATCTGGTAATATTTAACTTCTCACCCATAGCTTGCAATGAGTCAACCATATTAAGCACAATTATCATCGGTACTTGCATATCAATTAACTGAAAAGTTAAATACAAACTACGTTGCAAATTAGTGGCATCAATAACATTAACTATCAGGCTATTCTTATCAGTTAACAAAAACTGACGTGTAATAAATTCATCTTGCGCGACGCCTGCGGGATCTGGCTCGATCGAATAAGTCCCCGGCAAATCCACAATATCATAATGTTGATTTTGATAATTAAACGTACCAGACTTGTGCTCTACCGTCACCCCTGGCCAATTACCAACACGCTGTTTTGAACCCGTTAACAAATTAAATAAGGTGGTTTTACCACAGTTGGGGTTACCAATTAAGGCAATTTTCATGCAGCAACCTCGACTTCAATAGCAGCAGCCTCATGACGACGCAAACAAAGCAGAAAACCACGAAGATTTATTTCAATTGGATCACCTAATGGCGCAATTCGCATAACAGTCAACTGACATCCGGGGGTCATGCCCATAGCTAAAAGTTTACGACGAAAAGGTAACGATTCAGGTAACAAGCGTTTAATAATAGCCTCTCGTCCTGATGAAAGGTGATCAAGCGTAAATACAGACATCATACTTCCTATCAAATACGGTTGTATTTCAATAAATGCGACATTTTAAAAGATAATCATTCGCATTTTTAGCTCTTAATTGCGAATAAAGTGAAAAAAACTTCTAAAATAAGTGAAAAATAGGAAGTTAATGGAGAAAATCAAAGATTATTTGCATCTATTTAAAAAATTGGTGGATGCTAAAGCTTTAAAAAACTCCATATCATGCATTTGTTGCTTTTAATTAGTTTTGCTTTGTAAACCTAACATAAGCTGAATAGTTTTCATTACTGCGCTTTCATCATTTAGACCGGTAATAAATTTAGCTACGGCTTTGGTTTCATCGAAGGCATTGCGCATCGCAAAGCTGAAGTCGGCTTGTTCGAGAAGTTCGATGTCATTGAAACCATCACCAAAAGCCATGGTTTCATGATAGGTGACATTTAAAATTTGTTGTAATTTTTTGATGGTATTACCTTTGTGGACGTTGTATTCGGTAATATCTATCCAAGCGGCTTCGGAAACTACAATGTAAACGTCGTTATCATAAGGCGTTAGGTGAATACGCGTTTTTGGACATTGACCTTTTTCATCATAAACTGTGATTTTAATAAAATCATCAGTAACGGTTTTAAAATCACTGACCTCAATAATGGTGGCATAAGAACCACGCACTTTTTGTTTTAGATGTGCAGGTAGATCGGATTTAATGACCGCACCTTTTGCAGTACAGGCAATTACAACATGCTCTTGGCTTACGTCCTCAAGTGTTTTGATTATACGTTGACCAAGTTGGTTTTGGATGAAAGAGCGATAAATAAATTCACCCTTATGTTTGATAGCCGTAGCACTATCACCGACTATCCAAATTTTATCACTATAGTCACCAAAAAGTTCTTCAACGCGTTCGCACTGTTTGCCTGTGCAAGCAACAAATTGCACATTTTGTTTCGCCATTTGTTCATATACTTGGGTAAATAAAGCTCGGTCATAGTCGCCTTGATTGTTTAAGAACGTTCCATCTAAATCAGTAATAATCAACTTAATCATGCTTGCTTCCTTTGGGGTTGTTAATCGAGTTTATGTTTATTCTGCCCAATTATTCTAAAACATGCAATATAGTGTATTAACAATATCTGGTTGAGATTAAAATAAATATTCATTTGAAATTTAATAATTTTTTATTAGAATGTATTTTCAACATAATTAAAAGGATGATTTATGACGAATGTAACCTCCCCAAAAAAGAAGAGTTCTAAAACTAAAAAGATTTTAATCGCTGCGGTAATTTTTATAGTTTTTGTGGCTATTTTTGGACATAGCAACAATGATAATACTGATAAAAAAGCAACTCCTGAAATCCAATATCCTCAAGATCAAACTACATTAATTGAAGCAAGTAAAACTGCTATGGATAAAGCTATAAAGGCTGATAACGATATGCAAAAAGGCAGTGCCCTAAGAGAGAGAAGCAAGGCAATTTGTAACGGTATCACTAATTTGTCAGTTAAAGATTGGGTAGGAACTATTAAGAAGATTGATTCAAATTCTGATGGTTACGGTGTATTAGAAGTTGAAATTGCCAGAAAAATATATGTTAAAACTTGGAATAATGCAATATCAGACACGTTCCATAAAACATTACTTAAACCTGATACGCCTTTATTCGATAAAGTTGCTAATATGAAAAAAGGTCAAAAAGTGAAGTTTTCAGGTAACTTTTTTAAAGATAACGAGACCTGCATTTATGAATCAAGTCTAAGTTTGGATGGTAAGTTAACAGAGCCTGAATATATTTTTAGATTTTCTGATGTAAATCCGTTGTAATATAAGCTTTTTTAATTATTTAAAATAAGCCTGAAAAGTTATGAAGTGACACCATAAAGTTGGACACTTTTATTAAGCGGCTTGTAAGGCCTGATTTCGATATTCAACCGGAGTCAGGCCTTTATATCCTGAGTCTTAAATCAGTTAGTCTTGCTTGACCTATCTATAAGTCAATTTTAACAAACCTTTAAAACCTTATTCCTCAATTTTTTATTCAAATAAATGTAATTGATTTCATTTTGTAAATGTTAAAAATACTAAAGCTATAGATAAAAAAAGCCTGAAATTGTCATTTCAGGCTTTTGGGGTTATTAATATATTGGGGTGTTCGACCACCAATTATCAACTATATAAAGTTATTGTTTTGCCACAATATTACCATTATCTACGTCGAGATGAATCTTTTTACCCGGTACCAATTTGCCAGATAAAATCTGTTGCGCGAGTGGGTTTTCAATCTCTTGTTGAATTGCACGTTTTAACGGTCTTGCACCATAAATTGGGTCGAAGCCAACTTTGGCAAGTTGTTCAAGTGCAGCGTCAGAGATATCCATTTCATATCCACGTTCATCTAGGCGTTTTTCAACATGTGCTAATTGTATTTTGGCAATTACTTTAATGTTTTCTTGGCCTAGTGGGTGGAATACCACTGTTTCATCAATTCGGTTGATAAATTCCGGTCTGAAGTGTTTGGTTACCACTGTCATGACTAAAGCTTTCATTTCATCATAACTAAGTTCAATTTGACCTTGAATGAGGTCTGAACCTAAGTTAGATGTCATGATGATTACCGTGTTGCGGAAATCGACAGTTCGACCTTGCCCATCAGTTAATCGTCCATCATCCAATACTTGTAATAAGATGTTAAATACATCCGGATGAGCTTTTTCGACCTCATCAAGGAGGATGACAGAATATGGTCGACGTCTTACCGCTTCAGTTAAGTAACCACCTTCTTCATAACCTACATATCCCGGAGGCGCTCCAATTAAGCGAGCCACAGAATGTTTTTCCATAAATTCGGACATATCGATTCGAACCATGGCATCATCGCTGTCAAACATAAAGTTAGCCAATGCTTTAGAAAGTTCAGTTTTACCAACTCCGGTTGGTCCTAAGAATAGGAAAGATCCAATCGGTTTGTTCGGATCAGATAACCCTGCCCGACTACGACGAATCGCATTAGCAACAGCAACAACAGCTTCGTCTTGGCCAATTACGCGTTTATGTAAAGCGTCTTCCATGTGAAGTAGTTTATCTTTTTCGCTTTCGAGCATTCTTGATACGGGAATACCTGTTGCTTTTGATAATACTTCGGCAATTTCGTTATCGGTGACTTTGTTACGCAATAACTTCATGGTTTTGCCTTCTAACTGCGTTGCAGAAGCCAATTTCTTTTCTAACTCGGGAATTTTACCATATTGTAATTCGGACATCTTGTTTAAATCACCGATTCGGCGAGCTTGTTCTATCTCGGTACGCGCTTTTTCCAGCTCGGCCTTGATATTTTGAGTGCCCGAAAGTGCAGCCTTCTCTGACTTCCACTCTTCTTCAAGTGATGCATAAGCCTTTTCTTTTTCAGCAAGTTCATCATTTAACATCTCAAGTCGTTTTTTACTTGCATCATCAGACTCTTTCTTGAGCGCTTGTTGTTCAAGTTTGAGTTGGATAATACGCCTTTCAAGTCGATCCAATGACTCTGGTTTTGAGTCCATTTGCATACGGATGCTTGATGCTGCTTCGTCAATTAAGTCGATGGCTTTATCTGGTAACATACGATCGGATATATAACGATGCGATAAGGTTGCCGCAGCTACAATTGCCGGATCAGTAATTTGTACATGGTGATGCAGTTCATAACGCTCTTTCAAACCACGTAAGATTGCAATCGTGTCTTCAACAGTTGGTTCGGCCACATAGACTTTTTGGAATCGGCGTTCTAATGCCGGATCTTTTTCAATATATTGACGATATTCATCAAGAGTGGTTGCCCCAACGCAGTGAAGTTCACCACGCGCTAAAGCTGGTTTTAACATGTTGCCCGCATCCATTGCGCCGTCACTTTTACCGGCACCAACCATAGTGTGTATTTCATCAATAAATAAGATGATACTGCCTTCGGCTTTGGCAATATCTTTTAATACAGCCTTTAAACGTTCTTCAAATTCACCACGGTATTTTGCACCAGCAATTAGTGCACCCATATCTAAGGATAATACGCGTTTGTTACGTAAGCCTTCTGGCACTTCACCGTTGACAATTCGTTGCGCTAATCCTTCAACGATAGCCGTTTTACCTACGCCTGGTTCACCAATAAGCACTGGGTTGTTTTTGGTTCGACGTTGTAATACTTGTATTGTACGGCGAATCTCTTCATCACGACCAATGACCGGGTCAAGCTTGCCTTGTTCGGCGCGTTCTGTTAAATCTATGGTGTATTTTTTTAGTGCACCACGTTGCTCTTCAGCATTAGGATCGTTCACGTTATCATTTCCTCTTACTTGATTGACAGCTTGACTAAATTTTTCTTTGGTAACACCCGCCTTTTTCAGGATATCTGTTAAGCTACCTTTTTCGTCTAATGCCGCTAATATAAATAATTCAGACGAGATATAGCTATCGCCATTTTTTTGCGATAATTTGTCACAAAGATTTAAAATTCTGACAAATTCTTGTGATGGGATAACTTCGCCACCAATACCTTGAACTTGCGGTAAACGTTCAATTGCTTGATTTAGTTCTTGTTGTAATGTCTGAACATTGGCGCCTGATGCAGCTAGTAAGGGATTTATGCTGCTCCCTTCTTGGTTTAACATGGCTGATAGCACATGTACAGGCTCTATATATTGATTGTCTTTACCCAATGCGATTGATTGCGCATCAGCTAAAGCTTGTTGAAACTTGTTTGTGAGTTTATCTAACCTCATATTATTCATCTCCTAAGCAATAAATTTGGATTAAATGTATAAAACATTCAATCCATTTGCATAATCACTAAATAAGTGTGGAAGAATAAATTTCAAGAGCTGATTAACAATATTTTTGATGATTTTTTGCAACATATACGCTGTTATTTTACTCGCGCCTTAGCAAAAGATAAAGTGATTTGAAAAATCATCAATTAATCAGTTATGTTGACAAAATTAAGATGACACAATGGTGTTTATCCTTTATATTGGCCACGTTTTTAAGTTAACTAACCGTGGTTCGTGATCCATCCCACGTAAAAAAACTAGGAATATGTATGTTCAAAATTGCTAAAGAATTTCAATTTGATGCCTGTCATATGTTAGACGGGCATAATGGCAAATGTCATAACCTTCATGGTCATACCTACCGTTTATTAGTCGAGATCAGCGATGAGCTTATTACCAATGGTTCAAGTGCCGATATGGTAATGGATTATGCAGATCTAAAGTTGATTGTAAATCAACAGATTGTCGATCAGTTAGATCATGCTTTCCTTTATCATCAAGATAGTGCTAATGAATGTCAAATCGCTACACTTTTACAGCAGATGCAACGTAAAGTTTTTGCTTTTCCTTGCCGTACCACTGCCGAGGGGATGAGTAAGTTTATTTTCGATCGTTTGTCACATTTTTTGCCAGTATCGATGATTAAGCTTTGGGAAACACCAACCTCTTATTGCGAGTATCAGCGGAGCGAAAAATGATTGACTATCGCATTGTTGAAATCTTCGAGTCTTTACAGGGCGAAGGTTATAACACCGGCATGCCTGCTATTTTTATTCGTTTTGCGGGTTGTAATTTAAATTGTAGTTGGTGTGATACTAATTTTCGTCAGTTTAAACGCCTTACTTTAGAGCAATTAATGGCTATAGTTGGGCAATTTAACAGTTCTAATATTATTATCACTGGTGGCGAGCCTACTATGGTTAGAGATTTACCCTTACTGTTGTCTCGGTTGAAGCAGGCTGGTTACTTTATTGCTATTGAGAGTAATGGGCTAGGTAAAGTCGACCCTTTGATTGATTATATCGCATTGAGCCCGAAATTTTGTTATCAAAGTCGTTATCATAAAATTGTGCAACCGTCGGCAAATGAAGTGCGAATTGTCGCAGAAAAACAGACAGGATTTATCGATTTTTGTTACTATATTGAGCAGCATATTCAAGCTAAGCGTTATTATTTGTCGCCTTGCGAAATCAATGGCGAGATGAATATGTTTGATACCATAGAGTTGTTAGGTCTGATTAACCATAATCGTGTTGATAATAAGTGGCTGTTAAGTTTGCAAACGCACAAGTTTGCTAATATTGAATAATCTTTTACGATTAACGACTAAATATAAAAAAGCAATCTTATCCATAAGTTAGGCTTTAAAATTTAATAAGATAGCGTTATTATTTGCCAATATTTTTTATTAGTAATAGTAATAGTGATGTTTTATCGTGTTTTAGTCGGCTTATTATTCTTATGTGTTTATTCAGTGCATGCCAATGCATCGGTTGAGTTTCATCATGCTGATTGGCATATAACTTGTGACAATACGTTAACTTGTCGTGTAGCGGGTTTTGGTCGAGAGGTTGATGATGGTGAAAGCCCTATATCAATCCTACTCGAACGTAAAGCAGGTGCAGATCAACCTATTACTGGTGGTTATTTTAAATACGAATCTTATAAATATGAAGACGATGACAAGAAAGAGCAAATACTAAAGAATCAGCCAATCAACCTAGTTATAAATAATAAAGACTTGGGTACACTAACAAAGAAACCCAATTCTATTTATCAATTAAAACCTCATCAATTAAGCGCACTCCTTAAAGTATTAAAAAAAACTGATAATGAAATTATTTTCAAGCAAGGCGACAGATATTGGGAGTTATTTGATAAAGGCTATAATGCAGTAATGTTAAAAATGGATGAAGTACAGGGTCGTATAGGTACAATTGGCGCAATTATAAAACCGGGTAAAAAAAACGAAAACCATGTTTATAAACCGATACCTGCTCCTGTTATAAAAAAAGGGGCGGTGATTAAGTCTGATGAACGCAAAAATTTAACACTTGAAGAAGTTGTAGCAATTTTTCCTGAATTTAAAACACGCTATAGTGACGAAAAAGAAGCTGATTGTTTTTCTTATGATTTAGATGAAGAAGAAGTTAACTTTAAACCGCAATTTTATCTATACAAATTAGATAAGCACAACGATTTATTAGAAGCATCGTGTTTAACTGGTGCTTATAATTTTAGTGATGCTTATTGGGTTATCCCTAAGAAAAAAACAAATAATAATAAAATCAATTATGTAGGAACCTATGTGTTTCCTGAATATAGTAATGGTGTAATAAAAAGCAACAGCAAAGGGCGTGGATTGGGAGATTGTTGGCTATATGAAGAGCTAACTTGGGATGGATATAAATTTGTACCTTCTGCCGAAAACACCACTGGCTCATGTAACGGTTTTGCAGGAGGCACTTGGCGACTGCCACTTAGGGTCACTCAGGTAAAATAGAGGTCGAAATAGTTATGTTTTATCGTGTTTTAGTCGGCTTATTATTCTTATGTGTTTATTCAGTGCATGCCAATGCATCGGTTGAGTTTCATCATGCTGATTGGCATATAACTTGTGACAATACGTTAACTTGTTATGCGGTGGGTTATGCCATTAACAATGATAGTGATGATGCCTTTGTCAGCAAAGCAAATTTACTCCTTATTCGTCACGCAGGTGAAAAACAGTCTATCGATGGGGTAATCAAGATAAATGTTGATTACCCTAGCGGTACGCAGGTGGATTTATTGATTAATGATCATCAATATGGGCCATTAACATTTGACAACTATCAATATAAACTTAATGAAAATCAAGTTAATGTAATTATTAATTCATTAAAAAGTGTAGATGATGTTGTGATGTTGGTTATTGAAGATCAAAAGATTAATTTGTCCGCAAGAGGTTTTAATGCGACTATGTTAAAAATGGATGATGTGCAAGGTCGGGTTGGGACTGTTGGGGCTATTATTAAAAAAGGTGCTAAAGATGAGTCAGAGGTTTATCCGGCTGTTGCTATACCCGTGATAAATAGAGCTGCGATCTCCAATTCCTACGAAGCTATACCAATAACTTATACCCAACTGTTAGAGCAATTTCCTCATTTTCCTGAAGTTTATATGAATAAAGGCGCTGGAGAGGTAGAGGAGTGTGATGCGCTTGATGAGTTAACCGGAAATAAAACTAACAACTTTTTTGTTGATAACGATTATTTGCCTAAACTTTTTAATTTAGATGATAATTATCAATTGCTTGAAGTACTCTGTTCAGCGAGTACGACCAGAAATCAATCGAATGCGTATTGGTTGGTTAACAAGTCCAACGGTGATTCTTCAAATCAAGAACTTAAACTCATTACTCGCCATGGTATGAACTATAATAATGGTTTAATAAATGAGGAACCATGCCTAGATTTAGGTTTTGACGGAGATGGATACATTCCTACTGCTGTTTTGCAATGGGATGGTGCTGACTTTGTTTTACGCGAAAAAAACACTGTTAGTGGCGATTATTCGCTAGCTGGCGGTAAATGGATTTTACCACTGTTTATTAGTCATCACGAAGAAGATAATGAATAGATATCTTGGTTCAAGTTACAATATCAAAGCTGGTAATGATTATCACCGTTGGTTTAATGTTTTTCAAACCAGATCATAGTTGCCATTCTTCCCGTTTTGTTTTCTCGACGATATGAGTAGAACAGATCTTGTTCGGTATAGGTGCAATAATTACCACCATAAATTTGCGTTATGCCGATAGCATTTAATCGCTGTTTAGCTATCATATACAAGTCGGCAAGATATTTTTGTTGTTTGCCGTCAATTAATTTGAATGCATAATGCGCATTGGCATCCTGTTCTTCAAACTGTTTTTTAACTTCAACCCCTACTTCAAATTTTTGTGCACTAATTGCGGGTCCTAGCCAGACAAGAATTTCATTGGTCGCACATTGAAATTTTTTCGCGGTTTCTTCCAAAATGCCATGACATAATCCTCGCCAGCCAGCATGTGCTGCCGCAACTTGATCGCCTTGGAGTGAACAAAAAAGTACAGGCATGCAATCGGCAGTTAATACCACGCTAACCTGATTAACTTGACTAGTATACGAGCCATCAGCTTCAAATCGTTCCGTGCTACCTATCATCCCTGTTGCTGGTTTTAATTGTATTTCTGAAATATCCAGTACAGTGGTACTATGGGTTTGATTTAACCAATAAGGTTCGCTTGGAATTTTTTCAGATTTTATTAAACGACTGCGATTTTCGACAATATTGTTTAGCTCATCTCCTGTTCGACTGCCTAAGTTAAGACTATCAAAAGGAGCAAGGCTTACCCCTCCACTTCGAGTGGAGGTGAAAGCGCGAATATTACTAGGTGCAGGCCAATAAGGATAGATAGATTTAATCATAATAATTACCAATCAAGTTCATCTTTATGAAGTTCGGTATCTTCTTGTAACGCATGGATTAATTTTAACATATCATCAGGTATTGGCGCATGCCACTCCATTAGTTCGCCAGTGATCGGATGATATAAACGTAACATGGTTGCATGTAAAGCTTGACGATCAAAATCACGTAATGTTTGGATAAAAGAGTCACTCGCACCTTTTGGTGGCCTTGGTCGTCCACCATAAAGTGGATCGCCGACAAGAGGATGGGCTATATGTGCCATGTGCACCCTAATTTGGTGAGTACGACCAGTTTCAAGTCTTAACCGTAATCGAGTATGAAGTCGATATTTTTCCATGACTCGATAATGAGTGACGGCAGGTTTACCTGTAGGAAACACCGCCATATGGGTTCGTTTGGTTGGATGACGAGTTATCGGTTGGTCGATTGTTCCACCTGCGGTAATTATACCCATTGCCACTGCTTCATATTCACGGGTAATTTCACGCAACTGTAGCGCTTCAACTAAGTGTGTTTGTGCTTCTATGGTTTTAGCTACCACCATAAGTCCTGTTGTATCTTTATCTAAGCGATGAACAATACCCGCTCTCGGCACTCGAGCGATGTCAGGGTAGTGATAAAGTAACGCATTTAATACCGTGCCATTTGGGTTACCCGCTCCTGGATGAACAACGAGATCACGGGATTTATTGATAACCAAAATATGATCATCTTCATAGACAATATTTAATGGGATATTTTCAGGTTGATGAAAAGTTTCTTCTTCAACTTCAACTTCAATGGTTATTTTTTCACCGCCCAATACTTTTTCTTTGGGTTTATTTATAATATTATTGTTAACCAATACTTTGTTGTTAATAATCCATTCTTTAATTCTTGACCTTGAATAATCAGGAAAAAGCTCTGATAAAGCCTGATCCAAACGCATTCCAAGTTGTGTTGGTTCGATATCAGATGAAAGTTTTAACTTATACATGTGTAATTTATCTATTTTAAGCTGTTATGTTTTAGAGTATTATATACTAATCATTGCCTTTAATGTTTAATTATATTTTGGATTGAAATCGAATGAAACTGCGTTTACATACTTTATTAGTCATCGCTTTAAGTAGCGTACTAATTGGCTGTACAAGCTCAAAGCCTGATGTTGAAAGTGTGCCAGAAATTGAGCTATACAATAAAGCTAAAAATGAGCTTGAAGGTGGCAATATAAAATCCAGTATTACTGTTTTAGAGACTATCGATAAAAATTATCCTTTTGGACCTTTTTCTCAACAAGTTCAACTTGACTTAATTTATGCTTATTATAAAACAGCTGATTATCCTTTAGCCATTGCATCAATTGACCGTTTTTTAAAATTAAATCCAATCCATCCTAATATTGATTGGGTGATTTATATGCGCGGTATTAGTAATATGGCTCAAAGTGATAATACTATTCAGGGTTGGTTTAATGTTGATCGCTCAGATCGTGATCCTGAATTTGCAATGGCAGCATTTAAAGATTTTACCTATTTAGTTTCTAGTTTTCCAAATAGTTCTTATGCTGCTGATGCGAAAAAACGTTTGATCTATTTGAAAAATCGTATCGCGCAATATGAGCTAAAAGTTGCTCAATATTATACGAAACGTGGCGCCTATGTTGCGGTGATTAATCGCGTAACACAAATGCTATCATTGTTCCCAGATACTGATGCAACAAAGAAAGGGTTACTGTTAATGCACAATGCTTATAATGAATTGGGCTTGACTGAGGAGAGCCAAAAAGTCGAGAAGCTTATTCAAGCTAACCTTGATAATATGCCAGTTGAAGAGAAAAAATCCTACTTTTCTCGCTTTTTAAGTGTATTCAATGGTGGGTAATTGTTAAATCAAGGTAGATAAATCCCTTATTTATGATTTATAAATCAATGGCTATTTAATTGTAAATAGCCATTTTTTTACTCTTATTCTGAGTTATTATTGATTTAAACTATTTTCTTTCAAAGACTAAACGGTATTCTTGAACATTAATATTTGTCGAACATTCGGCTATTATCGTTGAGACAGTTTTTTAGCAGATAACAAAGTAAATTCTGACTCTATAACATATTTAGATAAATATTCTATAAATCCAATATATTGTTGATTATCTTTTTTCGATAATAGTGGAATTATTGCGTCTACCATTAACATTTCGATTGGTGTTTTTTCAAATTGCAATATAATGTTTTGGGAATATCCACGAGGTAAATATGCCTTAAAAACAATAATCTGCTTCAATGTTGACTATTGGAAAACTGCTTTGAGTTAATATGATCACTTATATTTATGCCATAGGGCGTTAACTCAATCGTCATATTTTTACGTAATGCTTTAACTATCAGCAAGCCCAAATAGGCAGCCAAATAAAACGCAAATCACTATAGTGGCATCCGAAAAGACAATCATAAATCCAGAGTGAGTGAATAAATATAAAAACTGTATAAATAAAAAGCAAATTACACCACATGCAACAATAAATGCTATCGTTAGCATTGAACACAGCAATAATATAGTAGAACGTTTGGTTAGACAGTGAAATTGAAATTGTTACATTTTTTACTTAGCTTCATTTATATAACTTATAGAATATCCTTTCCTATTCTATTACTTATTTAGTAATTAAGTGGTCGAAATCAGTAATTCATCTACTAATAATTCACGCTTGATAAAGCATATAACGTTTGTAAAACAAGTCAATAACCAATACAATTAGCAAATTATTTTTATTAGCAATAATAGATAGGACATTAATTCGTCATGCAAGAACAATATCGCCCAGATGAAATTGAAGCCAAAGTACAAAAACATTGGCAAGAAGAGAAAACTTTCCACGTTACTGAAGATCCATCTAAAGAGAAGTATTACTGTTTGTCGATGCTTCCTTATCCTTCCGGTCGTCTGCATCTTGGTCATGTGCGAAACTATACAATCGGGGATACGATTTCACGCTATCAACGTTTAAATGGTAAAAATGTTTTGCAACCTATCGGTTGGGATGCATTTGGTTTGCCAGCAGAAGGTGCGGCCGTTAAAAATAATACAGCGCCGGCTAAATGGACTTATGAAAATATTGCTTATATGAAAAAGCAATTGCAATTACTTGGTTTTGGTTATGATTGGGATCGTGAAGTGACAACTTGCCGTCCTGAGTATTACAAATGGGAACAATGGTTCTTTACTAAACTATTTGAAAAAGGTTTAGTTTATAAAAAGACTTCGGCGGTTAACTGGTGCCCTAACGATCAAACCGTTCTTGCGAATGAGCAAGTAGTTGAAGGTTGTTGTTGGCGTTGTAATACTCCGGTTGAACGTAAAGAGATTCCACAATGGTTTATTAAAATTACTGCATATGCCGATGAATTATTGAATGATTTAGATACGCTTGAAAGTTGGCCAGAACAAGTTAAAACCATGCAACGTAATTGGATCGGTCGTTCTGAAGGTGTCGAATTTGATTTTGCAGTTGAAAACTATAATGATAAGTTACGTGTTTATACTACTCGCCCAGATACCTTAATGGGTGTCAGTTTTGTTTCGGTGGCAGCGGAACACCCACTTGCACAATTAGCTGCGCAAAATAATCCTAAAATTGCTGAGTTTATTGCTGAATGTAAGACCACCAAAACTGCTGAAGCCGATATGGCAACTATGGAAAAGAAAGGCATGGCGACTGGATTTTTTGCCATCCATCCATTAACCGGTGATAAAGTTCCAGTTTGGATTGCAAACTTTGTTTTAATTGAATATGGTACTGGTGCAGTAATGGCGGTTCCTGGTCACGATGAACGTGATTATGAATTTGCCTCAAAATATAATCTACCAATTAAACCAGTTATCTTAAATCAAGATGGACAAGCTCCCGATCTTTCTGAGCAAGCTTATACTGAACACGGTAAACTATTTAATTCTGGCGAGTTTGATGGCCTTGATTTTGCGCAAGCATTTAATGCCATTGCCGATAAACTTATTGCTTTAGGTATTGGTAACCGTAAGGTAAATTATCGATTACGTGATTGGGGGGTTTCTCGTCAACGTTATTGGGGCGCGCCAATTCCAATGGTGACCCTTGAAGATGGTACAACTATCCCAACCCCTGAAGATCAGCTTCCGGTGATTTTACCTGAAAATGTTGAGATGAATGGTATCACCAGTCCTATTAAAGCCGATCCTAATTGGGCAAAAACCACTGTTAATGGTCAACCTGCGCTACGAGAAACGGATACCTTTGATACCTTTATGGAGTCATCATGGTATTACGCTCGCTATACTTGTCCTCATTATGACAAAGGTATGTTAGATGAAAACGCAGCCAATTATTGGTTGCCAGTTGATCAATATGTTGGCGGTATCGAACATGCAATTATGCATTTACTTTATTTCAGATTTTTCCATAAATTGATGCGAGATTTCGGTTTGGTTAAATCTGATGAGCCAGCAAAACGTCTGCTTTGCCAAGGTATGGTGTTAGCCGATGCATTTTATTATACCAGCCCAACTAATGAACGTATCTGGGTGTCACCAACTGAAGTGACTATTGAGCGTGATGATAAAGGTCGTATTGCTAAAGCAACAGATAGTAAAGGCAATGAGCTGGTTCACGCCGGTATGACTAAGATGTCTAAATCGAAGAATAATGGTATTGATCCGCAAGAGATGGTGGATAAATATGGTGCGGATACTGTGCGTCTATTTATGATGTTTGCTTCACCTGCTGACATGACCCTTGAATGGCAAGAGTCAGGGGTTGAAGGGGCTAACCGCTTTATTAAACGTGTATGGCGTTTGGTATATGAACATGCTCAAGGTGGTCAAGCAGGCGCGCTTGATATTGCTAAATTAAATGCTGATCAAAAAGCGTTACGTCGTGAATTACATAAAACGATTGCGAAAGTGAGTGATGATATTGGTCGTCGTCAAACCTTCAATACTGCTATTGCCGCAGTAATGGAATTGATGAATCGCTTACAAAAAGCCCCGCAAGAGACAGATCAAGATCGAGCATTAATGAATGAATCTTTAAATGCGGTGGTTCGATTACTTTACCCTATGATGCCTCACGCTTGTTTTGTTATGTGGCAAGCATTAGGTCATAGTGAAACAATTGATAATGCTTCATGGCCGGTTGCCGATGAATCAGCAATGGTTGAAGACGAAAAATTAATTGTGGTGCAAATTAATGGTAAAGTACGCGGTAAATTTACAGTAAGCGCAGATGCTCAACAAGATTTTGTTGTCGAGCAAGCAAAACAAGAACCCAATATTCAAAAATACTTAACTGATACCACAATTCGCAAAGTCATTTATGTGCCAGGTAAGTTATTGAATCTAGTGGTAAGTTAATATTGTTGGATAATTGAGATATAGGCGGTAATACCAATGAAAAAATATTTAGCTTTACTGATGTTATTGACAATATCACTAACTGGTTGTGGCTTTCATTTGCAGCATGAAACAGAGGTTCCAGCTCGATTTAAAACACTCTCTTATATTAGCGGCGACCCTTATGGTCGTTTGTCTAGAGATATTAAAGAGTTACTGCGTGACAATGGCGTAATTTTGGCTGATGTTAATGATGTGGCAAAATATCCATCACTAAGAATAGTTGGTGATTCTTTGGATAAAAGTACTATATCAATCTATCAAGATGGTAAAGCGGCAGAATATCAACTGGTACTAGCGGTTCAAGCTCAAGTGGTAATTGCAGGTGAACAAATTCACCCAATTAACGTTCGTGTTTTCCGCACATTCTTTGATAATCCAGCCGAAGCACTAGCGAAAACGGTAGAACAAAATTTAATTGAAGATGAAATGTATAAACAAGCTGCAAAACAGATCATCGGTAAATTAAAATCGGTTGATACCGTTAATTAACCAGATACTATGATTAAAATTAGTGCGGAAAAAGTAACCCAGCATTTAGGATCGCCCTATTATTTAATTTTAGATAGCGATCCTTACTTGAAACACTATGTACTAACTGAATTACGTAGTGCATTTAAACGAGCTCACTATGACGAGCAACTCTCTTTTACTATCAATGCCCAAACCGATTGGACTGCAATGTATGATTGTTGTCAGGCAATGAATCTGTTTTCAAGTAAAACCCTGCTCTGTTTAGATATTGGTGAAGGCGTACTTAATGTTTCAGTTGCCACAAAGTTAAATACGTTATGTGAAATGTTAACTCCTGATATTGGCTTGATAATCAGTTTAGTTAAGATAACCAAAACTCAGGAAAATGCACCATGGTATAAGGTTTTATCGGATAAATTAGTAGTGGTGAATTGCGTAACACCAGATGCAGCACAATTACCTCAATGGATAAGAGCCTATTTGCAACAAATGCAAATGACTATTGAACAACCTGCTATTGAATTGCTTAGTTACTATTATGAAGGTAATTTACTGGCTTTAACACAAATTATCGAGCAATTAAAGTTACTTTATCCAAACCAGACTATTACTTATGATCAGGTTGAATCTAATATCAACGATTCGGCAATATTTACGCCTTTTCATTGGATTGATGCAATGATCGCCAATAAAGCTAAGCGTGCAATGCATGTGTTACAACAGCTTAAGATGAATGATTTTGAGCCATTGATATTGATGCGTATTGTTCAACGTGAATTGATTTTATTAATCAATTTAAAATTGGCTTTAGCAGACAAATCCCCACGACAGGTTTTTGATGAATATCGAGTCTGGCAAAATAGAAGATCGATGTATAGTGCTTATTTAAATCGCTTTGATATTAAAAGTCTATTTGCGTTACTGGCGACTTTAACTGACATCGAGATTAGCTTAAAGCAGAATAATGATTTATCTATTTGGGATGCGCTGTTAAGTTTAACTATGCAGTTTATGGGGTTAGAAAAGTGTTAACTGCGTTATTTGGTGGTACTTTTGATCCCATTCATTATGGTCATTTGCGCCCTGCTTTAGCTTTAGCCGAAGAGATAGGATTGAGTAATATCAGTTTGTTGCCTAATCGGATACCGCCGCATAAACCTCAACCAGGGACCACAACTGAGCAACGTTTAGCTATGTTGAAATTGGCAATTGCTGATTATCCGCTTTTTACAATTGATACTCGTGAATTACAACCGCAACTGATGGATCAACCCTCTTTTACCATAGATACCCTTAAAGCATGGCGTGAGCAAAATGGTGCTCAATCAGCCTTGGCTTTTATTATGGGGCAAGACTCTTTACTTAGTTTACCAACGTGGAAAGAGTGGCAAAAACTTGTCGATTATTGCCATTTGCTTATATGTAAAAGACCTGGCTATGCTCAACCCACTTTCGAAAGCAATTTACAAACCTGGATCAATCAACATCAAACCAATGATATCCAAACATTACACCACAGCCCTAACGGTTATATCTATTTTGCTAATACGCCACTTGAAGCGATTTCTGCGACAGAAATAAGGCAAAATATTGATGACCCACAAAGGTGTAAAAAGTTATTACCGCCCAAAGTTTGGCAGTATATTCATGAGCATGGACTTTATAATTCAAAGAAATGTTAGAAATGACTTTACATCTGAGAGTTTTTTCGGCATTATTTCGCCGCTATATTTAGATATTCTATTTATAGCTGTTCTGTGTTTATACTCAAATCAATGAATTTACACACACCAAAAATTGGTGATTAAGTTGATAAATTCGCTTTTCTAATTTAAGCATAAAGAAAATCGAAGTAATATTAATTGATTTGAGTGTATTTAATTTGTATTTAATATTAAGAGGCCCCAATGGCAAAAGAAGATAACATTGAAATGCAAGGTACTATTCTTGATACTCTTCCGAATACGATGTTTCGTGTTGAACTTGAAAACGGTCATGTTGTTACCGCACATATCTCTGGAAAGATGAGAAAGAACTATATTCGTATTCTGACTGGCGATAAAGTAACGGTTGAAATGACACCTTATGATCTTTCAAAAGCGCGTATCATATTCCGTAGTCGCTAATACCGTTATCACACTTGTTGTTTGTATATCGTTAACCAGTTTATAGGTTATTTTCTCTTTTTTAATACAATTCCGTCGACAGATGTCGACGGAAGCGCAATGCTAATTTAGATGTGATTAGATTAATCCATTTGAGAAAAATCCATTTGATCGTATTTTATCCATTTTGTCTTTTTAACAATCTTATAACCAAAGTAAATTGCAAGAAATAATGGAATACCGATGTAAGTGGCAATAACACCATTCCAATCAATGGTATCTTGTAAAAATGCTTCATAATTTTGACCTAGCGTAATAGTCAAACAGAGTACGAAGGCAAAAATAGGACCAAATGGGAAACAACTTGAGCGATACGGTAATTTATTCAGATCCCGCCCTTGTGACACATAACCTTTTCTAAAACGATAGTGGCTAATAGCTATACCAAGCCATGCAATAAACCCGGTCATTCCAGACATATTAAGTAGCCATAAATAAACTTGTTGGTCTTTGTATAGTGAAGTTAAAAAGCACAGCATAGCCACTAATGTTGTGGCAAACAGCGCCATATCCGGTACACCTGATGAAGATAATCGACTGAAGATTTTAGGAGCCTTCCCCTCTTTAGCTAAGGCATATAGCATACGTGTTGAAGCATATAAACCGGAGTTACCTGCGGAGAGGACTGAGGTTAAAATTACTGCATTCATGATAGCTGCTGCTGATAATAACCCTGCATGTTGGAATACTAAAGTAAATGGGCTAACACTAATATCCGTTTCGTCATTACGCAGTAAATTAGGGTCAGTGTAGGGAATAATTAAACTAATCACTAAAATCGCAAAAATATAGAATAGTAGTATACGCCAAAAGACTTGTTTCATGGCTTTGGGAATATTTTTTTCTGGATCTTTTGATTCTCCCGCGGCAATTCCAATCAGTTCGGTACCTTGGAATGAGAAGCCTACAACCATCGCAACACCGATCATTGAGGAAAATCCACCAACAAATGGTGCATCACCTATTTCCCAGTTTTGCCAACCAGCATTTTCAGCACCTTTTAAGATGCCAATTATCATCAATAAGCCAATCACAATAAATAATAAGACAGTAACCACTTTGATTAATGAGAACCAAAATTCAGCTTCACCAAAGCCTTTTACAGAAATATAGTTCAAGCAGAAGATGATACTTAGGAACAATAAACTCCATAACCAACTATAAGCACCTGCATCAAACCAATAGGAGATCACTAATTGTGCCGCAACTAAGTCAACCGCAACGGTAATCGCCCAGTTGTACCAATAGTTCCAACCAATGGCAAAACCAAAGGCCTCATCAACATAGCGAGCGCCGTAAGTTGCAAAAGTTCCTGAAACAGGAAGATAAGCTGCAAGCTCACCAAGGCTAGTCATTAAAAAATAAACCATTATGCCAATAATCGCATAAGAGAGTAAGGCGCCACCTGGTCCCGCTTGTGCAACCGTAGCTCCAGAGGCAACAAATAGCCCGGTACCGATTGAGCCACCAATAGCGATCATTGCTAAATGGCGAGCTTTCAAATCACGCTTTAATTTTTTTGTCATATCAATCTTCTTCTTATTAAACAGATTAAATTTACTAAATATCCTAGCTACTACCTAATGTGTTATAGATGAGTAACTGATTTAAGCTAATTTATTTGATATTTATCATTAGCTAATAAAGTGCGTGAAGTGTATCAAAAAAATTTATTTGCGAGATAAATAATTCTAATAATACAGCGGATATGTTAAATATTCGCAATACTTAGTTGCTAGTTAACTGTTCTAATTGAGTTAAATAATTGAATGCTTGGTTACGATTAGTACCACACATTTCAAAACATGGCTTTAAGTGACTACAAACTTTAGGGCGGGTTGCTTGACCAAATAATTTGCATTGAAAATTTTCATCCAAATTATAACAAGGGACTCCCGCCGGTTTGCCGTTTGGCATACCTGGCATAGCTGATGAGATCGACGGTGCGATACAACAAGCACCACAATTTTTACGGCATTGAAATGAATCAGTCATGAGAATTGGATGAATTTGAGATTGTTTTATAAATTTTATTGGTGACAATAGCAAGTTAAGAGTAAAATAGCGAGCTAATTTTTAACTCTTTTAAATATGAAGAATGTATTATGGCTAAAGCAAATGAAATAAAACGTGGTGATGCGGTCACCTATAACGGCAAGTTGTTGCTGGTAAAAGAAATTGATGTACAAAGCCCTAGTGCTCGTGGTGCAAGTACACTCTATAAAATGCGTTTTACCGATGTTAAATCTGGTGGCAAAGTTGAAGAGCGTTTTAAAGGTGATGATATTTTAGATACTATCGAATTATTTCGACGCCCTGTTAGCTTTTCTTATATTGACGGTGATGAATATGTGTTTATGGATAATGAAGACTATACGCCGTTTATTTTTAAGAAGGATCAAATTGAAGAAGAACTGCTATTTATCCCTGAAGGTGGTATGGATGGCATTCAAGTTTTAATGGCTGAAAGTGAAGTGGTGGCTTTAGAATTACCACAAACAGTTGAACTTGAAATCATTGAAACGTCGCCAAGTATTAAAGGTGCGTCGGCAAGTGCACGCACTAAACCGGCTACACTTTCTACTGGTCTTGTTATTCAAGTACCTGAATATATTGATAACCACGAAAAAGTTAAAATTCATATTGCTGAACGCCGATATATGAGCCGAGCGGAATAATCAATTAAATCGTGATGAATACATACAATCAAAATAAATTACATAAACGCTTACGTCGTCTTACTGGCGAAGCAATCGCTGATTTTAATATGATTGAAGAAGGCGATCGTATAATGGTCTGTTTATCAGGCGGTAAAGATAGTTATACATTGCTAGACATTCTTATTAATTTAAAAATCAGTGCTCCAGTGCAATTTGAATTAGTTGCCGTTAATTTAGATCAGAAACAGCCTGGATTTCCTGAACATGTTCTACCTCAATACCTAGAATCCTTAGGTATTGAATATAAAATTGTTCAAGAAAATACTTATGGTATTGTTAAAGAAAAAATCCCTGAAGGCAAAACTACATGTTCACTCTGTTCTCGGCTTCGACGTGGTATTTTATATCGCACTGCAACTGAACTTGGTGCAACCAAAATAGCGCTTGGACATCATCGTGATGACATTTTGGAAACCTTGTTTTTAAATATGTTTTATGGTGGCAAACTTAAGGCTATGCCACCTAAATTGATGAATGATTCAGGTGAGCATATTATTATTCGACCTCTTGCTTACTGCAAAGAGAAGGATATTGCCAAATATGCTGAAATAAAACAGTTTCCTATCATTCCTTGTAATCTTTGTGGTTCACAGCCTAATTTACAACGGCAAGTGATCAAAGAGATGCTAAATGATTGGGATAAAAAGTTTCCTGGCCGTATCGAAACCATGTTTCGTGCTACACAAAATATTACCCTTTCGCATTTATGCGATACGAATCTTTACGATTTCAAAGGGATTAAGAAGGGTGATATCGATGTTAATGGTGGCGATTTAGCTTTTGACCGTGAAGATTTACCACCAATGATGGGATTTGATGCCTCAGAACTTGATGATCAAGATCTAATTCTTTGGAAAGAAGCCAACTAAAGATTATCTCTTCCCGCTCAATTCCTCTATTATCGGCGATGATCAATATCGTCGATAATCTCTCCGAGCATTAAAACAGTAACCGTTAATATATAAAATTTGATCCAGCTCACGAATTAGCAAAAAAAAATATTAATTTTATTGTGGTTATAATAACATTAAAATAAAATTGAAACGTTCCAATTTTTATAAAATAACGGTGTTTAAAGTTTAATTAGGAGAACAATGTGAAATTACAGTTTTTGGGTACGGCTGCATCGGAAGGTATCCCAAATCCTTTTTGTAAATGTCAGATTTGTGAAAAAACACGCATTGAAAAAGGAAAAAATATTAGAACCCGCAGTTCTATTCTTATTGATGATATTGTGCAAATTGATTTTGCCCCAGAATATAGCTATCAAGTTATGAGAGAAAACATTGATGTCACCAAAATAAAGGACTTATTGTTTACTCACACTCATCCTGACCATTTTAATGTCGGCGATCTATTTAGTCGTATGGTGGATTATGGTTTTAATATTGACCATCCTCTACATGTCTATGGCAATGATATTGCTATTAATGGCTGTTTAAATGTCCTACCAGGATATAGTCCTGAGCGTTTTGTATTTAATTTGTTAGTGCCTTTCCAAACAGTTGTGACTTCTGCTGGTTATACCGTTACGGCTCTGCTGGCTAATCATGCTAAATGGGAATTCTGCTTTATTTACTTAATCGAAAAAGATGGAAAAACGTTACTGCATGGCCATGATTCAGGCTATTTCCCTGAACTCACTTGGCAGTGGTTAAAAGATAGCGGTAAAAAAATTGATATGGCTATTTTTGAGTGTACTTACGGCTACAAGCAGAATGATAAGACCAATAACCACATGAGTATTGAAACCGTTATTGCAACGCAAAAGCGTATGTTAGATGAGGGTATTTTCGATTCAAACACTCAACTTATCACTTCTCATCACTCGCATAGCAGTGGTTTTATGCATGATGAATTGGTTGAAATATTTAAACCTTACAATATTCAAGTTGCCTATGATGGCTTGACGAAGACGATTTAAAATGGAGTTTTATATGTTTAAAATACCACGCTTACTGGTAATGATGTTTTTACAATATTTTGTGCAAGGTGCATGGAATATGGTTATTGGGGCAGTGCTTGCTGCTTATGGATTAAAAGAAATTGTTGGTTCGACTTATTCTGTTTTAGGGATCGCAACCATTATCTCTCCGCTTTTTATTGGAATGATTGCTGATAGATTTATTGCCTCGCAAAAAGTAATGGGGATATTACATATTCTTAATGCTGGTGTTTTATTTATCATTCCTAATTTTGTCGAAAGTGGTAATATAGCTGGCTTTTTAATTATGATTTTTATTGTTGGGTTATTATTCTATCCAACAACTGCTTTAGCGAATAGCGTTAGCTTTAGACATATAGATGGCGTGCGTTGGTTCCCAATTATTCGGGTATTTGGTACTATCGGTTTTATGATTGTCGGATTGATTCTTGGTTACACCGGATTCTCAAGTTCAATTAACTCATTTTTACTTGCTTCTGGTGCCTCAGTGGTTTATGGGATCTATTGTTTCACCCTACCAAATACACCGCCAACCAGTCGAAATAAAAAATTCTCAATCCGTGATGCAATGTGTTTAGATGCATTATCACTTTTCAAAGATAAATATTTCACTATTTTCATGCTTTCGACTTTTGTCTTAATGATAACTAAAACTGCATATAGTGCTTATTTACCAGTGTATCTACCTGTATTAGGTCTAGAGCCTGCTTCAATGATGCAAATTGCCATCGCAACCGAAGTACTATTTATGTTCCTTTTATCATTCTTATTAAGTCGTTTTGGCTTCAAAAAAATCATTTTATTCGGCGCAATTTGTTGGGTAATTCGTAGCATGATGTTATCGCTGGCAGCAACATCTGACGGTAATATGTTCTTCTATATTATTGGTACTTTGTTATTACAAGGTATTTGTTGGGACTTCTTCTTTACTGCGGGTGATATCTATGTCGATAAGAAAGCCGGTCCAGAAATTAAAGCTCAAGCTCAAGGCTTACGTTTTATTGTTTCTAACGGCTTTGGGGTATTTATGGCGGCATCAGTATGTGGATTTATCAATAATCGCGTTGTTACCGAAAAAACACTACCAAGTGCTGGACCACAATGGCAAGAGTTTTGGATCTACCCTGCTGTAGTTGCCGCAATCGTTGCTGTTGGTTTCTGGTATTTCTTTAGAGATAAAGATGTCATCATGACACCTAACAAGCAGAAGTAGATATTAAAGTAAAATAATTGCTTTAATTTAAAAGATTTATCATGGCTAATAATTATTTATTAGCCATATTTTTTTCAATTTCCGAATTGATCAACTCAATGACTTGCTTTGAGCTATATTGATTGATGATCCATTGTGTGAGATGTTTACCAATAATGTTTTCCATCAATCTTAAATTAACCGCGTTCCCTGTCATGCTATTTTCCCGAATTCCATTGGCATATTGTTGTTGTACCACTGGTAACCATGGATAACTTTTAATAATTCGATGATTTTGAAAAATAGTATTTTGTGCAGTTGCCCCGCCAAGTAGAGCTATTTGTTCGCTAATTTCGGTGGAATAAAGCCAATTGAAAAAAGTTTTTACTTGTTCTTCTTTAGAGCTATATTTTGATATCCCTAGGGAACCACCACCAAATAGTGACTTTTTGCCAGGTACTTTGGCATATCCAACTAAAGGTAAAATATTACGATGATTGATATAGCTAAATAAATTCATATAAACAATTAACATGGCAAGTTTACCTTGTTCAAATAAATTTACCGACTCTTGCCACCAAGTTGATTGTATATTTTTAGCCACGCTTATAAATGATCGCATCTGATTCAAAGTACTTAGCGCAATAGCTGGATTTAAACCAAACTGATTAGCGTTGATTAACTTTCCACCTTGAGAATAGTAACGAACTAAAAACTCAGATGCGATAAGTTCATAATTACCGAGAGTAATACAACTGCCAAACTCTACGAGGGATTCGGGGTTTTGTTGTCGATTAAAAAAAGTTGCAATTTGGTCAAACTCTTTAAAGCTTTTAGGAATATCCAGATGTTGCCGATATGTTTCATAATAAGCCCGTTTAATTAACGGATCATTAAATAAATCTTTGCGATAAAAGAGCATCTGAACACTAGGATCAAAAGGAATAGCATAAGCGGTGCCATTCACATAACTAAAGCGCTCAACAATTTCTGGAGGATATTTTGCTAATAGCTGATTTAAGTTAATATCTAAGTTGGTTAAGGGTTTAAATACCGACGGTGCGAACCATGGTAATCCGGCCATATCAATTCGAATGATATCAATTTGCTGATGCTGCTCAAGTTGATTAAGAACTGGATATATTTCATCGAAAGGTTTTATTATTAAGTTAACATCAATGCCACTCATCTTTTTAAAATGCGGCAATAGTTTTTTAACTGCTTGGGTTGATGGACTGGGTAATATCAAAAAGTTAATGGTTTGTGAATGTTTAGTGATGTTATCAGAGCCTGAATCAGGTAATAATGAAAATCCTTTATTCTCAATCTGGTTAACCGTTTTTCCTTCAATCAACTTAATAATTTGCTCACTTAATATGCCATAATTCATATGGTATTGGTAAATATTATCTTCATAAAAAAAACTATTATTAGTTAATGTATAAATTGCAGGACAAGATTGTAGACTACCAAAATAATTTGCATTGCGCACAAAATGAGCTCGATCCATATCCATGGTGATAATAGCATCATAATTAACCTGCTCGTCTGCAAAAAAACTAAAGGCTAAGTTATAGGTACCGTTAGAAGGTTTTGAGGTAATGTTATTCAGGGTTATATCGTAATGCTGTTCTTTGAAGGTATTTTGTAAACCTTTTTTGAAGGTTTGGATATGAGTATAATGTTCTGAATTACTAAATAGGCCAATGCGACGATAGGATTTTTTCATTAACTCTTTAGCAATATCTTGCCCGGCTTTTTCATAATCAAGGGACACAAACTGCTGTGCGGATAAAGGTTTTCGATATACAAAGATGATTTTTTCTTTAGGTAATTTAACTTTTTGGTAATAGTCAGTAGCATCGGATAATGAGCTAACCACTATAATGGCATGATCACGTTTGGCCGCTATTTTTTGTATTAATTGTAATTCAAGTTCTTTAGAATCATAAGTTAGATAAAGGGAAAGTTCATAACCCAGTCGGTTAGCTTGACTAAATAGACCATCATATAAATTGCTATACTGCTCTGAGGTAATATTTGGCAGTATTACCGAAATAGATTTGGTTGAACCTTCTCTCAAAGTTTTGGCTGATAAATTGATTTGATAACCAAGTTGTTGAATCGCTTGTTCAACCAATTTAATTTTTTTTACACTAACATTACCACGGTCGTTAAGTACATTTGAAACAGTACCATGAGATACCCCAGCAAGTTTCGCAATATCTTTGATCGTCGCCACTAAATATTAAACTCCATAAGTTTTTCTTATTAATCAAATCAACAACATTAATCAAGAATAGATTTGGACTAACTATTATTTAAGCCATTTTAACCAGCTTTGGTTAACAATCTGTTTTTCTGATTTAAAACAGGAATCATCAACGGTGCTAGGTAAAAGTTGTAATGATAATTGATGTATTTCATTACGCATATCAATATAAGCTTTAGTTAGTTGCTCTGCTTCTTGACTATCCATAATTTGATAATTTGCCGCTAACTCTAGAATTCGTACGTTATCACTCCATGTGGTCATTTTAGGGTATTGATGTGCATAGTTTAGTACCAGATATTGAGATAAGAATTCAATATCACCAATACCGCCTTCATCAATTTTTAAATTAAACCGATGAGATTCAGTAGTACCTAAATGGGCTCGCATCTTTTCACGCATCTCTCGGACTTCGGTTTTTAATACATTTTCCTCACGCTTTTTACATAGAACATCATGTCTGATTTGATTAAAGCGTTTAATAAGATCTACTTCACCATAAACAGCTCTTGCTCGAACCAGTGCTTGATGCTCCCAGGTCCAAGCTTCATGCATTTGGTAATCATAAAATGCACTCAAGCTACAGGCTAATAGTCCTGCATCCCCTTGAGGACGTAAACGAACATCAACTTCATAAAGAATACCAAAGCTGGTGCGGACATTAAATAGGTGAATGATTCGCTGCACCAATCGCAAGTAAAATTGGCGACTATCAATCTGTTTATCCCCATTGGTCATGCTATCGACAGGACAGTCGTGAAGAAATACCAGATCTAAATCAGAACCATATCCTAATTCTAAGCCACCCAATTTACCATAAGCAATAATAACTAAGCCTTTTTGATTATCGGTTAAATGTGCGGGTATTCCATAACGAGCCACCATTTGATTCCACGCCATTTGAACGACAAAATCAAGCAGTGATTCAGCGACATAGGTTAAATGATCACTAACTTTCATGGTATTTAATACCTGTTCAACATCAGCCGCCGCTATGTGCAGTAGTTGCATCTGTTTGAACTGCCTTAATGCCTCAAGTTGTTGTTCTTCATCATCAACCTGAATTCTCAGTAAATATTGATAAAGTTCACTTTTGTATTCATTAGGTGCAACAGTTTGATAAAGTGAGTTAATATCTATTAGTTCATCTAATAGGATTGGATAATGTGCAAGCTGTTCACTAATCATTGGCGAAGCACTACATAATCGAATTAGTTGCTTCAATGCGGTTGGGTATTCAAGCAGTAATTCTAAATACGTTGTTCGACTAACAATATTCACTAATAGCGGTAAAATCCGCGACAATACGATTAGCGCATGCTTATCATTACAAACCGATTCCAATAATCTTGGCATTAGCTGATCAAGGATTTCTCGGCCGCGAACACCAATCGTCCTTTTACCGATATCATCACGAAATTGGCAAAGCATCTGATAGAGCTTTTCTGCATCATCATGTGCATAGTTGGTTAATACCGAAGTAACATCACTTAATTGTAAATCCGGTACCCAAAGATCAGCATATTGGTCGTTGTTTACGTTATGAACTGTTTCTGTTGATTCATCACCGATAAGCTGATTGAAAATTTGTCGAGTAAATTGCATTCTTCGAGTGAGTTCCGTTACAAATTCGTTCCAGTTACTAAAATTCATGCCGATTGCTAAACGTATTTGGTCTAATTCATCTTCTGGTAGAGTTTGCGTTTGCTCATCATGTATCGCTTGTAATAGATTTTCACAGCGACGTAAGAAGAAGTAGTTTTCTCGTAGCGTATTTACTTCGTTAACATTAAGTAGGGATTCTTGTTCAATCACCTGTAGCGCCGATAATAGGGAACGAGTTTGTAAACCAACAACTCGGCCACCGCGAATAAGTTGAAAAACTTGTACGATAAACTCTATTTCACGAATACCACCTGCCCCAAGTTTGATATTATTGGTTAAACCTCGACGACGAACTTCGCGTTCAATCATGCTTTTCATATTGCGCAATGATTGTAATACACTGAAATCAATATAACGGCGGTAAACAAAAGGTTTTAGCATTTGGTAGAGTTCTTTGATGTAAGGATCTTGCTGATCGCCTAGTATTTTCGCTTTTACCATAGCGTAACGTTCCCAGTCTCTGCCCTGTTCTTGATAATAGTCTTCCATCGCGGAAAAACTCAAGACGAGCGGACCGCCATCGCCAAGCGGACGTAAACGCATATCAACGCGGTAAATAAAACCATCTTCGGTAATTTGGTCTAAAGCTTTTATTAGACGTTGTCCCAAGCGGGTAAAAAAGACAGCATTGTCTAATTCTCGCCGGCCACCTTGTGTTTGACCATGCTCAGGGTAGGTAAAAATAAGATCAATATCGGAGGAAAAATTAAGTTCTCCACCACCTAATTTCCCCATACCTAGGATGAGTAATGGCTGAGCTTGTCCCTGTGAATTATAGGGAGTTCCCCATTCTTTACAACTTAGTTCATAAAGCCAATCTCGTGCAGTGACAATAATCACCTCAGCTAAGTGAGAAAGTTGCAATAAAATTTGCTCATCACTACTTGTGCGAGTTAATTGTGACCATTCGAGTCTTAGCAAAATATAGCGCCTAAATAATCTTAGCGCTTTCATCAATGCTAACTCATCAAATATTGATGCTAATTTTTCAGTTAACCACGGTTGATAGTAATTTCTTTCATCAGCTTGCGGAGGATTGTTAACAATATCAGTCAGCCACTCTGGATAGCGATAAACAGCATCAACAATAAAGTCACTTTGCAGCAAAATATCAAGGTTATCGAGCACCTCTTTTGCATCACATTGTGATAATTGGGAGATAATTTTCTGTTTTTGCTGATCAATTAATGGTGAAGCTAGCGATATAGGCTGAGACATAATAAGCACTCACTTAAAATAGTTACATGTTGATGAAATCACCTAATTAACTATTATAAATGACTTTTTAAGTTCACCTATCTTTTTATTAAACAAATCGCGAAAAACAGTATTGATACTTTTTCGCAATCTGTTTACCGATAAAACTATAGCTGCTGACTATCGTTAGGTCTTATATTACTTGTTTACCTTATCATTGTTATTGGTTATAACGTAACGGCCAATAACAATGTTATATTCTTTGATTGGAATAGTGAGTTAATGTTTATCAAAAAACAGCTTTGTCATCTTTCTTACCAATAGACAACTTGAAATCAACAAAGTAATTAAAAACATCCATAAGTAGAACAATTTAAAAGTACTAGAGATAATATCGAATGGTAGGAAATTATAGATATAGTTGTAAATGTATAGAATAAGTACTAATAAAAGGCAGTTTAATATAAAGGTAATAAGCGAACTAAAAATTACCTTTTTTAAAGCCAAAATTTCTGTTACCGCTGTAAAGCATTTTCTTAGCAAGAAATAACCAATTAAATTTACTATTGATAAAAATGTCGCCAATAAGACGATAGAGAAAATCAGGTTACTTAAACTGTAATACATACCATCGAAAAGCAACAAATATGACATGGTAATAAAGAAACAGTTATAAAAACAGATGAATAATACCATATGTAACTTCTGACTTTCTGTTTCGGTTAATATGATTTCGTTACAGATATAATTTTTTTTGAATAATTTAATACTAAGATAAGTACAAAGTGTTATAAAAAAATAGAAAATGAGATGTTCTGCGAGATGAAATATATATGCCGAAAAATTATCTCCATCTTTGATATTTAAAAATCTTAGTTTAGACACAATCCAATCATAACTATAAGAGTAGTAACTCCAGCGAAAAACCATGTAGCTTAATACAATAAATATGGCAACTAAGAAGGTATTAATAATGTTTTTCCGATTAATTATGGAAATGGAATACTGATTAAATGCTATTGTGGAAATAGTAAAAAGAACTACTGAATTAGGTATTTGAAGTAAAAAATTGATTAAAACTTGCTTAACAATTTTCAAGGCAATTTGATCAGTCCCAACATATAACGATATAAAATCGTTATCAAATTTGGTAAGATAAATAACGGTAAAAACACTATATAATAACCAATAAAATACCACTAATAATAGTGGTAATTTGAAGAGAGTTGTTTTCATTTTAATTCGTATACCTATTTTTTATTTATTTCAGCCATTAACAACAACTTGAACTTGTTATTCACCTCGCAATAAGCAAACTGTTTAATCGAGTCAATAAATGGTATCGCCATTTGCCACTGTTTAAATTCAGGCTCAATTTGCAGATTTTGGTTAATAAGTATCTCGTTTATTTGAATAAGTAGCTGTTTATAAAAAATTAAATCATTATTTGCTAAAGCATATTCTTCATTTTGTTGCCAAAAGTTTAGTAGACCGGCTAAATCTTGCTCAATTTGTGAGGAAAAAATAGTAGGAGTTAAGGTTAAGTTATCTAATAAACGATAGCCCCGAGAAGCTTTACTTTGAGAAAATAGATGTAAATTAAAGCGACTTAATTCGATAGCAAAGTTGAGCAAATCTTGTTTATTGCCTTGTTTGATTTCTAACTCTACCTCTTGTATTGGCATAGATTGACCATTTGAGGTAATTTGCCCCAAATCTAAAGCAACTTCAATTTCGCTATTGGCAAATGAAATCAGCCAAGTTTGCCGTTTAAAATTGGTGGTAAAAAGAGGCCTTAACTGCGTTAACCCATTAGGTAATGCCTCTTTCGGTAGGACACTTAAATCGAGCTTATCATTAGGTAAAGGTTGGTTAATTTCAATGCGTTCATGTAATCCACCTACAGAATTACCTTTTGATTTTAAGGTAATTTCAAAACACTTACTTTGCTCAGTTTCTGTAGTTCGAATTCGAAGACCACAACCATTAAGTCGTAAAAAATGATCTTCAGTATCGTAATAAGTGTTAGTCAGATTTAATTGACTAACCAAATGTTGTTGCGATGAAAACTCGGCTTCATCACAACAAACCCATTGATTTAAGTAATTTTGTAACTGCTCTATATCACTTTGATTGATTTGAAACTTTAATTCAATTTCGTTACTCATTTGTCTGTTTTTTATCAGTTATTTTGCTATATGATATACTGATTAAGTTGATAAATATAGCCTGTCATGAAGTAATCGAAAATGTCTGTTTTTGTAAACTATAAAGCTTGGTAAATAAACCATTTCTTGCCATTAATTCATGATAATTACCTTGTTCAACAATTAAACCTTTATCTAAGACAATAATATTATCCGCACCGACGATGGTTTTTAGGCGATGAGCAATAACAATCACGGTTCGATCTTTGACTAAATTAGCAATTGCTTCTTGAATATAAACCTCATTTTCTGGATCTAATGAAGCTGTAGCTTCATCAAGTAAAATGATTGGCGCATTTTTTAATAATGCTCTGGCTATTGAGATTCGTTGTCTTTCACCACCTGAAAGCTTACTACCGTTTTCACCGATTAATGTATTCCAACCATCTGGTAATCGAGCTATAAGTTCGTCACATCGGGCTATTTTAGCTGCTAGTTTAACTTCCTCATCACTAGCATTATGCTTACCAATTCGAATATTATTCATGATGGTATCATCAAATAATACTACCTGTTGAAAAACAAAGGCCATGGAGTGCATCAAGGTTTCAGGATCAATCTGTTTTATATCCTGATTACCGATGGTAATTTTACCGGAATTGACATCCCAGAAACGAGCAATCAATTGCAATAAGGTACTTTTACCGCTACCTGATGGTCCAACTAATGCCGTCATTTTATTTTCCGGAATAGTACAACTTAAATCATTGATAACACTGGTTTGGTTATAGGAAAAGTTAATATGATCAAGATTAATAGTAAAATTATCAAAAGTTACATCATCTTTACCTTCCATGATTGATTCAGTTTGCAGACTCTTCATTCTGTCGATAGAGACAAGCATATAAAACAGTTCAGGTAATAATGTTAAAACCGATATCAAAGGGCTATAAATCCGAGAACTAATAATGATAAAAGCAATAAAAGTAATTGGATCCAAACTACCGGTAACCATCAAATTAACGCCTAGGAGTACAACAATGCCTAAACCGACCTGCAAGACCATGGTAGACAAGGTGACAATAATGCCGCCTATTCCTTCAAACTTAATTGATGCCCACATCATATTTTTAAGGGCTTGATCTAACCGCTGGAATTTTTTACCACTTAAGCCAAATCCTTTTATAATCTTTATACCTTCAAGATATTCTTGAACTTCGCCTGATACAGCTAATTTGGATTGAACATGTTTTTCCCCTAATTTTTGCTCTAACCTTTTACCGACAACAACAATAATAGTGGCAATTGGCAAAGTACAAAAAATAGCGCCAGCCATACGCCAATCATAAAATGCTAATAGACAACATGTTATAAAGCTACTTAATGAATAACCAATCAATTGCGGTATTACATGGCTAAGCATGTTTTCTATAACCGCACAGTCTCCCATAATATTAGCAGTGAGCTCTGAAAGATCTTTTCGATTGAAAAAGCTAAGCGGTAATTTTCGCATCTTTTCAGCAACTTCAATTCGGGTATTAGCTGCTTGACTAAAAGCATTAGTATAAGTTTTTTTATATTCTCTTTTATAACATAGTAAGAACAAGATTGCTGATAGCCCTCCTAAGCCAGCCATCATCCAGAGATAATAAATATTTACCGGTATTTGATTAGTTAATGGTTCAATTAACAGTATGATTATTTGTAACAAAATGACAAAAGGTAACATTAATGACAAATTGGAAATGCTACAAGCTATTATAGCTTGATTAAGATTTCTACTTTCGATATCAGACAACATTAAGATTTTTTTAAACATGTGCCACCTCATCATTGTGACTAGAACCATCCATCTGCCAATCTAACGTTTGTTTATAGTATTGCCACATTTTGTAATAGGTTTGCTGACGATCAATAAGTTCGTCATGGGTTCCCTTCTCAACAAGGTTACCTTTATCTAAAACTACAATCTGATCTGCATCTTTTATTGTCGATAAACGGTGAGCAATCATAATAACGGTTTTACCTTCCATCAAAACTTTCAAGGCAAGTTGAATTTTATATTCGTTTTCTGGGTCGGCAAAAGAAGTCGCTTCATCTAAAATCAAGATAGGCGAATTTTTTAATAGCGCTCTGGCTATCGCTAAACGTTGCATTTCCCCTCCTGAAAGATGCATTCCTTTGGCGCCAATTACAGATTGATAGCCATCAGGCAGTCTTTCAATAAATTCATGACATTGTGCAGCTTTAGCTGCGGCAATAACTTCATCTAAACTAGCATCGGGTTTACCGATTTTAATATTATCGAGAATAGTTTGTTTAAAAAGAAAAACATCTTGAAACACGAAACTTACTAGCGATAATAAATAGTCACTCTTCATTTGCCTAATATCCACACCACCAATCGTGATTGAACCTTTATTTGGATCAAAAAAGCGAGGAATAAGTAAAGATACTGTACTTTTACCACTTCCCGACAGTCCAACTAGCGCGGTAGTGGTTCCTTGTTTGGCATCAAAAGAGATATGATTCAAAGCATTATTTTCTGGGGCATCGCTTGCCTCATTTGTATCATAAGCGAAAGTAACCTCATTAAAACAAACATCATAATTATCGACTTCAAGGCCCGATTCTGGCTCAACCAATGGCTTGGTATTTAAAATGTTATCCATATTTTCAACACTTTTCACTGCTCGTTGTAAACCTTGTGAGACATACAAAAGTTTAAAAAATGGTGCCGGTAATGCCAATGAGAAGATCAAATAGAAAATAGAAGCCAAAATAAAATGCGCATAATTATCAGTCACACCTAATAACCAAATTATTACTGGAACAATAAAAAGATAAATGTTATTTAAGATAAGAATGAAAAATGCCATATGGTATTTGAAGCAATTAATAAACCTAAGGCAATATTGTTCATAGGCTTTAATGGATTCATAAAAACGTTTAAATGAGAAAAACGTTTGGTTAAAAGCTTTGACAACCGTTATTCCGCGAATATATTCCACCGATGCATTGCTCATATCAACAAGTCGCTTTTGAAACTCTTGCATATTGTTTTTGATACCTTTTCGACGGTAACCGCTGATTAACACAATATAGGCTAAAATTATTGGTACTAACGTTGCTAAACCTAAACGCCAATCGAAAAAGGCTAAAATAATCAATATAATCACAGGTGTTGTAAATGATCCAATGATATCTGGTAATTGATGGGCAATAAAAATCTCAATTTTTTCAATATCATCATCTACAATTTTTCGTAATTCTCCACTCGAATGTGCAGTATAAAATCCAAGTGGTAAACATGATAAATAACGAACAAAATTATATTTTAAATGATAGAGAGTTTTAAAAGCGGCAATATGTGAAAAACAGAGTGCAAGAAAATTAAAAAAGATTGAACAAGCAGCACCTATAAAAGCCAACCAACCATAATTAATGATAAGCTCACTATTTAATAGTTGATGATTAACCAGCGCCGTTATTATTTCGTAAACTATATAATAAACTGAAATAAAGGGAATAAAAGCTGTCGCCACACTCAGGATTGAAAATAAACAAGAAAAGATAATTATTATCTTATATCTAAATGTGAGTTGCCAAAGCCGATAACTGGGATTACTTGTTTTCATTGAATAAGCACTTTATAACTGAAATAATAATCATTATCAATTATAAATTATCAAATAACAATTACTTTCATACATTGTATGATTTATCTTCACTATTATTAGGATAGATATTATCTTAGAAAGGAAGGTATCCTATTTTTAGCAACATTCAAAATAGGATAATAAAATTAGGTGAGTAGTTAAAAATAATTAAGAATAGTTAAGAATAATTATTTAACTACTCGGAAAGGATTATCCGGTTTGGCTTTTTCTGATGGTTTATTGATGCCGTCTCTTAATGCTTTGTAATGTGGTTCATCTTCAAATCCCATCCCCACTCCATTTTCACGTGCATAGATAGCTTCAATGGCGGCCATTGGCACCACAATATGTTGCGGAACGCCGGAAAATCTAGCATTAAATTCAATTTGATCGTTATTTGCCAAATATTGACCAACCGAATGAGGAGCAATATTAAGTACTATCTGATTATCTTTGACAAACTCTTGTGGAACCAATACGCCATCAATTAAAGTATTAACCACAATATAGGGAGTTAATTCGTTATCTAAAATCCAATCATAAAACGCCCTAAACATATAAGGACGACGAGGAGTCATGTTATCAAGTTCCATAACGGCTACCTTGTTGAGTTGCTAAGCTGTAATTATTTAAAATAAAATATTATGCTCTTATTTTTCTTTCATCTTCAGTTAACGAGCTTATAAAAGCAGGACGTTCAAAAATACGTGCCATATATGATAGATAATTTTTCTCAGCAATTTTTGGTAATTCAATACCGATCATTGGTAAACGCCAGAGTAATGGTGCAAAATAGCAATCACACAAAGTAAAATCATCACTCATAAAATAATCTTTTTCTTTAAACATAACCGAAATAGAAACTAAATCATCAAGCAAATTTTTACGCGCTTCTTTGGCTTCGTTACTATCAGGATCGGCTAAGATGGTTTCGTAAGCACTGTACCACTCTTTTTTAATACGGTACATTGTTAAGCGAGAATTTGCTCTAACAATTGGGTATACCGGCATTAATGGTGGATGAGGAAAACGTTCATCTAAATACTCTAGGGCAATATGTGGTTCATATAGAGTTAGGTCACGATCGATTAATGTTGGAATTGAACCATATGGATTAAGATCCAATAATTCTTGAGGTAAATTATTTGCTGTAACAAATTCAACCTCTGCGGTTACCCCTTTTTCTGCCAACACGAAACGAATCTGATGGCCGTAAATATCAGTTGTATCACAAAATAATGTCATTACAGAACGTTTATTAACAGCAACAACCATGTTCACTCCAAATATGCAAATTTAAAATAAGTTATTATATGATTACTATTCTAGCAAATTGGATAACAAATTTGTTAAAAAAAATGTATTTTCTTTTTGTTTTTTCTAAGAATAGTCTTTTTAAACTTTTGTTAACGGCGTTTAAAAGAAGAAAAATAGATAAAATAAAATAATTATCTAATTGAATAATTTACAATTAATAAAAAAGTAAAATTATTATTACGGTAGTTTATAGAGCAATATTAAATAATCAAAAAAACCCAGCATAGGCTGGGTTTTGAAACAAATTTGTAACGTAACAATTAACGTTTGCTGAATTGTGGACGACGACGAGCTTTGCGTAGACCCACTTTTTTACGTTCAACTTGACGTGCATCACGAGTAACAAAGCCCGCTTGACGTAATGAAGAGCGTAAAGTTTCATCATATTCCATTAATGCACGAGTAATACCGTGACGAATCGCACCAGCTTGACCTGAAATACCACCACCTTTAACAGTAATGTAAAGATCAAGTTTGTCAGTCATTTCAACTAACTCTAAAGGTTGCATTACAACCATACGAGCAGTATCACGACCAAAGTATTGCTCTAATGAACGTTTGTTAATAACGATATTTCCACTACCTGGTTTAATAAACACGCGAGCAGCAGAACTTTTGCGGCGACCTGTACCGTAATATTGATTATCAGCCATCTTCTATCCCCTTAAATATCTAATACTTGCGGTTGTTGTGCCGCATGATTGTGCTCACTACCAGCATAAACTTTAAGTTTGCGGTACATTGCACGACCAAGAGGACCTTTCGGTAACATGCCTTTTACAGCAATTTCGATGACTTGTTCAGGATGACGTTCAATCATTTCTTTAAAAGTCGCTTCTTTAAGTCCACCGATGTAACCAGTATGACGATAATAGATCTTATCAGTGCGTTTTTTGCCTGTTACAGCAACTTTTTCTGCATTGATAACGATGATATAGTCACCTGTATCAACATGTGGTGTATATTCTGCTTTGTGTTTACCACGCAAACGGCTTGCGATTTCAGTAGCTAAACGACCTAACGTTTTACCTGCTGCATCGACAACATACCAGTCGCGTTTAACTGTTTCTGGTTTAGCTGAAAAAGTACTCATTTGTATTTATCCAAATTTTAATTAATCTCACGTTAATAAATCAATTGATTTATTTACACTTTTTGATCGCTACTATTTAACTAACTAACCCCTTCGAGTTGTTATACTAAATGTTGACAATCGAAAACAGTGTTGGGAAGAACACTGTTGTAACGTGGGTGGCAATATTATACAGAAATAATACAAAAGCGCTAGGATTTATAATAAAAAAAGCATAGCGATAAAAAACAGTAACTGCTACACTTTTACCTAACATTCACTAATACGATAAAGATTGATGGAAAACTTAATTCAACTTACTGAGAAAGATTATATAAGTAAAGGGTTACACCGCAAATGCTATCATCATCCCGATGATCCTAATAAATGTATCAAGGTTAATTATAATGATGGCGCAGAAGAAGAGACCAACCGTGAAATTGCTTATTATAAACATCTTATAAACCGCAACATCTCATGGGATGTATTAGCCCAATATTATGGCCCGGTAACCACTAATTTTGGCCAAGGCCATGTTTTTGAGCTTATTCGAGATTATGATGGAAAAATTTCTACCCCATTAGAAAAATACCTTTGCGATGAAAAGCTAACCAAACAATATTATGCAGCGTTAGTTGTATCACTTAAAGCATTAAAAACAGCATTACTAAAAGATCGCATTATTACGATGACAATCAAAAGTAAAAATATTCTATTTCAGCACCTATCAGCTGAAGAAAATCGCTTAATTATTATTGATAACATTGGTAATTCAACCTTTATTCCTATCGCTAATTATGTGGGATTTTTTGCCAAAGCCAAAATTGAACGCACATGGCAACGATTTTTATCATCACTTATTCGAGAAAATCAGCGTAACCCACTAATTACTAAGTTAATTGATGAAGTGAATCATTAAGTCTGACTTCGGCAATAGTACCCATTCTATGGTCTTGCCGATTTCTTAACGTAAATTGCCCATGATGTAATTTAGTTATACGGTTAACAATACTTAATCCTAACCCTATTCCATCATGTTTACGATCCATTCTGAAAAAAGCTTGGGTTAACTTCTCGGCTTTTGATTCATCAATCCCATGTCCTTCATCTTTGACCGCTAATATAATTTCTTCTGAATCTTTATAAAAACTGATAATAATTTTACTTTTATTCGGACTATATCGATTACTGTTTTCTACTAAATTACGAATTAATAGACGAATCAAGGTCGCATCACCATTAAAAGTAATATTATTACTCGCAATTTGCCAATCAATAGATTGTTGTTTTTGTTCGGTTAATTCAGTTAATTCATCATAAAGAGGGAGTTGAATATCATCATAAAAATTAATTTTTTGATAATGACCTAAGGTAAATTTTTGGCTTGCACGAGCTAACATTAACAGTTGTTCCACGGTACTAACTAAGCGATCTATACGTTCAATTAATTCATGACAATCTATGTTTTCTTTAGCTTCTAACAACTCTAAATGTAGACGAATCCCGGCTAATGGTGTTCGCATCTCATGGGCAACATCAGCTGTAAACAAACGTTCTTGGGAAAGCGTATTATTAAGCCTTTCAAACAAATTATTTAATACCGCAGTAATAGACTTAATTTCTCGCATATTACTAATTGGTTTTATCGATTTCAGATTATCTTCGGTTCTTTGATTAAGATCTTTTTCAAGTATTTCGAGTGGTTTAGTAATCCATTTAATTGCCTTATAAGCTAAAAATAGGGTCACCACCATCATGGAAAATGCAGAACAAAATAATGCGAAAATTGCTTCTAACTCTTCATGCTCAACCACTTCTGCAATTTTATTTTTACTCAAGGTTAAATTAACTAAAACGTCAATTTGCTCTTTACTTTCATGCCATAACCAAAAAACCGTAATGATTTGGCAAATTAACATAATTGCACCCAATGTAAAAAATAGATTCCAACGAATACTATGACGGATGTTATTCAAAGACTTTTCAATCATAAATTTGCCATTTATTAAGTTAAAAAAGAACTAACTATTGATATTGAGTTGATAACCATATCCACGTACGGTTTTAATTAAATCTTTACCAATTTTATTTCGCAGCGCATGAATATAAACTTCAAGCACATTTGAATTGGGATCACTTTGCCAATCATAGAGGTCATTTTGCAATAAGCTTCGGTGCACTTTTTCACCGGCTTTTAACATTAGTCGAGATAATAAAATAAACTCTTTAGGCGTTAAAACCACCTCTTGATTATTTAAAGTGACTTTTTGCTGTTTTATATCCATTGAAATAGGACCATAATTAACCACATTATCAGCTGTTCCTTGATTTCGACGAATCAACGCCCTTATTCTGGCTAACAATTCGGTTAAAGCAAACGGTTTAATTAAATAATCATCAGCCCCAAGGTCTAAACCTTCCACTCTATCTTCAATTGTGTCGCGAGCAGTTAAGATAAGAACAGGAATATCGATATTTTTTTTACGCCATCGGCTGAGTAACGTTAAACCATCACAATCTGGCAGTCCTAAATCCAACACAATTAAACTAAACTGGGCAAACCCAACAAGCTCTTCAGCTTGCTTACCATTCGATGCAACTTCACAAACATAGCCATTAGAAGTTATCGCATCATATAGACCTTTTTGTAATAAACTATCATCTTCTACGATAAGAATTTTCATTATTATGTTACCTAATGTAGAATTGAAAAATGTTAAAATTAACATTAAGAACTATTATACGCTTTACAATTTATTCCCCGAGTTTATTAAAGAAATTGATATCATTTAAATATTTATAATGCAGCAATAACTATTTAAAACTATTTGAACGTATAATCCCTATTTTTTTGACTAAATAAACTGATATAAAACTTAACAACAGACCCACTAGCATATCCAGTGGCCAATGAACGCCTAGATAGATACGACTCCAACAAACTAGCAATGCCACGAGCGTACATAAATAAGCTAACGCCTTAAACTGCTTTTTATAATTTAGATAAATTGAAAAACAGATAGTCCAAACAAAAACCGCATGCTGACTAGGAAAAGAGCTGGTTTTATCGTGAGCTAAATAATTAGTACCAATATTTTGTACAAATGGTCGTGGTGAATAAAATAGATGTCGAATGATAAAGGTTAAGAAACACGCTAACGCTAACCCTAAAACCATCTTTATAATTAACTGTCTATATATAGGTTTAAATAAAAAGTATATTACCAATATACCGATAAGCGCTAAGATTAAATAATTAGCACAAAAAATAGCAAAAAGAATAAATAATTTAGAAGCTTTTTCCTGAGCATTAATTAATAAAAAAAGATGAGTGTTCATATCAAGCAACATACAACGACCTATATAACAATATTTAGTTGTAATTTAACTAATAAAGCTTAAAAGAACCTTAATAATAACTTTAAGCTTTATATAGCTGATATTTATTCATAAAACCATATTAAGGTATTGGTTTACTTTCTTCGAGTCAATAAATGAAGCCTCGGTAACACCGATACACTAAAATCAAGTGCAGCACAAATAATAAAATAGACAATAATAACAAACAGAAATATTTCAGTTGGGTAAACCATACTTCGATTATTAATTTGAGTAGCAATAAAAGTAAACTCGGCAACACCAACTATATAGGCTAAAGAGGTATCTTTAATTAATGATACCCATTGATTAACAAATGATGGTAGCATCATTTTTAACGCTTGTGGCAAAATAATAAAAAAGATGACCTGTTTTTTATTTAAACCTAATGAAAAAGCTGCTTGCCATTGTTCTTTGGCAATAGCAACCATTCCCGCATGCACAGAGTGTCCAATATAGGCCCCGCCAATCAAAGATAAAGCAAAAATAACTGTGGCAATGGCCGGCACATCAACATTTAATAGCACGGGCAATAAAAAATAAGTCCAAAATATCAGCATAATGACAGGGATAGCTCTTAAAAAGCCCAATACCACAACTAAAAGTTGATGTAAAAAACCTCGCCAAACAGTCAAACCGATACCCGCGAAAATTCCTAAAATAGTCGAAAAGATAATGGCCGCAAAGCTCATCAACAATGTCAAAATAATGCCGCCAGGGAAGTTGCCCCACAATAGGTAATCTAAATTATTCCAAATAACTTCAAAACCTTTAAAATCCATAATGCATTAGACCTTGTTTAATCGCTTTGCTTGATAAATATTGCCAAAGGTACCCACCATAACGATAGCTAAAATATATAAAAATGTTGCTATCGCAAAATCCTGAAATGTTTTTAACGACTCGGTTTCAACTTGGCGTGAAACATAAGATAGCTCCAATACGCCAATTGCCATTGTTAGGGAGGAATTTTTGATAATATTCATATATTGACCAATTAGCGGAGGGAATGCGATACGAATGCTTTGCGGTAAAATAATCAATCGCATACTTTGCCAACGAGTAAGTCCTAAAGCTAATGATGCTTGTTCTTGTCCGTTACTTACGCCCAAAATTCCTGCACGAAATTCTTCAGCTATAAAAGCACTCGAGTAAAACGTTAAGCCAATTAATCCAATAATAAACTCAAAAGAAGGCATTTTTAGTGTGAAAAACAGCAGTTGGATTTGTGGTTCATCAAATAACCATATTTTAAATTCCACCGGTAATAAATTGCCGACACCAAAATACCAAAAGAAAAGTTGCGGTAATAATGGAGAATAACGAAATATGGCGTTATAACCAATGACAACACCTTTGATAATTTTGATATGACTTTGTTGAGCAATAACCAGCAAAAATCCCAATATTGTAGATAAAATGATGGTTAAAACTGAAATTGCAAGGGTAACTAAAAAACCATCCCACAACCACCACCAATAACGTGGCGCTAGTAATTGCTCAAACATGCTTTATTGACCTTTACCAATTTTGAAATCACCACGAGGCATAGCTGAATTAGTATCTGGTCCAAACCAACGGTTATAAATAGTTAAGGCTTCACCATCATTTTCTAGTTTTAATAATATTTGGTTAACTTTCTCTTGCAAACGAGTTTCCCCTTTTGGAATACCAACAGCTTGATATTCTTGAGTGATACTAAATGGTGAAATTTCAAAAGCAGCTCGTTGTTCTTCAGGAAGATTAGCTAGCAAACCAATTAACTTTGCATCATCTTGAGTAATAGCTTGTACTACACCATTGCGTAGTGCGGCAAAAGCAAAAGGCGTGTCATCATAAGAGATCACTTTAGCGCTTGGGAACTTTTCACGTAACGTAATTTCCATTACTGTCCCTTTATCTGCTCCTATGCGAAGATTTTTAAGATCATCAGCAGTTTTTAATAACCCTTTTTTAGCTACAAACTTCTGACCGGTAGCAAAATAAGGTAAACTAAAATCAACTGTTTTAGCTCGTTCGTCAGTAACTGTAAAGTTTGCCACAATTAAATCCGCTTTTTGTGAAGTCAGTAAAGGAATGCGATTAGCTGGATTAGTAGGAACCAGTTCGACTTTTACCTTTAATGCTTTGGCAATTTCATTGGCATAATCAACATCAAGACCGGCAATTTTATTGGTTTTTTCATCAATAAAGCCAAACGGAGGATTACTATCAAAAACAGCAATCTTAATCTCCCCCCGTTTTTCAATATCATCCAAACGATCTGCATAAGCAGAATTAACATTCAATAGTGTACCGATCAAAGCAACAGCTGTTAACGATTTAGTTAGAAATTTCATGACACATCCTCAATAAGGTAATTTGGTGTTTACATAAAAAGTCTACCAATAAACACTCTTAGTGCTAAATAACAAAAATTTACATCCATATAACTATTGGTTATATGTGGTTATCAGCCTGAAAATTAATTGAGTTAAGAGGATAGATAGTGAGATAATTTAACCGAGACTTTACAAAATTGTTATAAAAATAGCCATATAAGTCTACTGTAAAGTCAAATAATGCGTTTACAATAAACTTAAATAGGAATTAACTTAATCTTTATGAAATTACAATTAGATAATTTCTACAGGAACTTTGAATACTGCTTTTCGAACTTTTTTAGGCGTATCAACCATACATAATGCTTGATGTGGTTCTCCTGGATAAAAAGTAGCAAAATCCCCCTCTTTTAGATGAATAGAATTAGTTAACAAAGGCTGTTCTAGAATAAAAAGATCTGGTTTTTTCTCAAAATATGAATCAGAACTACAATCATTTAATCCATAACGGATAATTTCTTCACCGTTTAAAATTAGTTGAATATCTAAATATTTTTTGTGAAATTCAGTATGTCTATCTTGAATTGGTGAAGTAATTGAATCACCTATATTATAAAACCATTTTTCACCCTCTAGCTGATAACGACCATCTGCTAAACTTTTTAAATAATTTAGGCTTGTTTCTGGCTGAGACAAAATATCATATAACGACTTTGGTAGTGTTGCTAATTTCAAAAAATTCATATTCCCTGCAATCATCATTACGCTCCATTACATTGTTTAAAATAATATTTAATCCAATATTGCCCATCAAAATTGATGGGCTTGATTAAATTATTTACCTGTTTTTACCCAATTTTCATCAACAACGACATATTTAATCGCCATGCGGAAATAGGTATAAGCGATATGGAGTTTGCCATCTAAACCTTGTTTAATACTAGGATAAGAAAACTCTCTATTCAATTTATCTTTAGAATTATTCGACATACAGTAACCATCGCCTTCATCTAAATTACGAATAAAAGACCATGTGTTCCCATTATCAGTTGAAATAGCTAAAGACATCGGCGCTCTTGGTGCTCCCCAAAAAGCATTTTTTTGTCCTTGAATGATAGCGGCTTCTTTTTTATTGGCGCTGCTACTATCTTCAATTTCATCATATAACGATACTCGTCTCTCTTTTGCATCCTTCGCACTTGAATTATTGAAAACTAGCGCGATATGACCATTATTCAATACGGTTGCTTGAATAGACGAATTGTTATTAGGTAATTTTGTAGGAGTTGGCTTTGTCCAGGTATATCCGCCATCATTAGATCGACTTTCATAAATATGATCAGCCCAACGACTACGGAAAAGAGCATATAAACTATTATCCTGTAACATCATAATATTCATATGAACACAACCAAGACTGTCTGGAATATCAACATTAGTCCAAGTGTTACCTTTATCCTTTGATATCATTACACCACTCGTATCATAGCTACCAACCCATTTTTCACCAGGTTTAGCAATACAATAAAATACGGGTAATAACCAATCACCATTTGGCATAACTGTTATAGGTTGCCTTATAAAAATGCCTTTATCTGGGTCTTCAAGAAGCGTATTTATTGGTCCCCACGTTTCACCGAAATCATTTGATTTACGATAACGAACGATTGCCGTATCTTGATTACCTGCAACTTGAGCTGTATATAAAAGCCATAACACATTGTCTGGATCCAAAAAGAATAATGGATTTTGTTCAGAACGCGTGGAATCATCAGATAGTTTTATTGCTTTGCTCCAGGTATCTGAACCTTTCTTCAACCTTGAATAATAAGCCGAAATATCGGCAATTCCTTCTTGTGTACCACCAAACCACGTACAAAGTAGATCACCATTTGGTAATGGTAATAAATTTGCAGCATGATTTTGTACACATTCAGTTGGTAAATAAGCATCAATGCGTAATGGATCAGAACTATTTGTGGTCAATTTTCCGTTACAGTCCAATGTAATTTTCGTCATTCATTTATCTCCCTATTAAGCATCAGTTTTTTGGTTAGATTTTACAAAAGGACTGATTAATATTTTATCTAATAACATGATGATTGCTGGCGAAAGTAATGCTACATACATATTATTAATACCTAACGGATCTCCACAATAGAACCACGTTGAAGTGATAACCGCTGCACCAATTAAAGCCATATTAGCTGCTCTAGTACTATTTAAAAATGGTAGATAAAACGCGATCATTGCAACGATAGTAATTGATAAACGAATAGCCCGAGTAAAGAACGATAGTTTTAAAACCTCTGGAAACGCTAGTACTAACAGTAATGGGGCAAATCCAACAATAACTGAAATGATTTTGGTTGCTTTAAATTCTTTATCTTGTGTTGGTTTAAAGTATGGAACATAAAAATCTTTCACAATTAATGATGCAATTGCTAAAGCAACTGTACTTACACTAATGAAGATAGAAGCAACTAATGATGTGGTAATAATACCAGCCATGAAAGGATTCATATCTTGAATGAATACTGGCAATGCATATAAACTTTTGATTTCAGGATGCAAAAATTTTGCACATACACCAATTACCGCAATAGCGATCGCAATAGGAAGACAGAAAAAGAATGCATACCAACATGCGCGTTTAGCCGATTTAGCATCTTTAGTTGAAGAAATCGCTTGAATAACAAACTGTGTACAAAATATTGAACCAATTGTTCCAATCAACCAAGCAAAAATAGTGCTTGCGCCAATTGTTCCATCCCATGTCCAATAATGTGGTGGCATTTGTTCAATCATTGGTCCGAAACCGCCAGTAAGATATAGCGCCGTACCCAGTATAAATAACACACCAAAATATTTAACACCACTATGTATTATGGTGACATAAGCAACACCCTTTAGGCCACCAAATGCGAAGTAGAAAGTACTAACTACTGCGGTAATAAAAGCTGCAACTGGTAATGAAATCTGTAAAACTGTTGAAATTGCAGCAGCACCACTAATATAGTTACCGACATTAACAAGAATTAAGGCATAGATCATAATGATCGATATTAAATTTTTAGTCGAATTACCATATTTTTGGGCAATAGCAGCTGAAATGGTAATTTCACCAGTATTGTAGATTTTTTTTACTAACAATAATCCAAACAGTGGGAAACCAATAGCCGCGCCAATGACTGACCATGATGCGGCAATCCCATTATCAAATGCAGATTGTGCGGTACCAATTGTTGATTTTGCGCCAATGTACTCAGTCATTAATAATATTCCAACGACTATTGCAGGTACAGTTCTGGAGCCTTCCATGAAATCGCTATTATTTTTACTTCTTAAAAAATAAGTCATCCATGATGTAGCTAATATGTAAAGGACGACAATACTAACTATTATTATTGTGTCCATTGTTCCAAAGTAATGCATATATCACCTTTATTTCTCTTATAATTACATGTTAAATAGTTGTTATAATTGCTTAACAATAGCCTTGATGGTGGTTATGTGATCATCAGTAAACGTTATTGGATAACGACTTACCCCAACCTCTTCCCCCATCAGAGTTAATGCTTTTTTAACAGCCGCAGGTGAGAACACTGTTGCGTATAAATTTTTCCTTAAATCACCCACAGCGTCTTGAGCTGCTTTAGATTTTTCCAGATCACCCGTTTTAAAATTTTTCCAAATTGCATTGATATATCCCGGTGCAACATTAGCCAACCCTGAAATTGATCCAACTGCTCCACCTACAAAACCTTGATATATCAATGAGTCAGGTCCAGTTAATACATCAAATCCATCTAGGTTTTTTGCTACGTCAAGAAAGGCTTGCAAACTTTCAGCACTTCCTGCACTATCTTTTATTCCTGCGATATTAGGATGCTCAGCAAGTTTTGCGGCGGTTTCAGGTAAAATAGTGTTACCTGTTCTGGCTGGAATGTTATAAAGATATACAGGGACAGTGAGAGCATCGGCAATGGTAGAATAGTGGTAGATTAGCTCTTCTTGTTTTAATGGGATGAAATATGGTGCAATTACTGATACTGCATCGACACCTAATTTTGCTATTTCTTTGCCTAGTTTTATTGTTTCTCGTGTTGAGATTTCACCAATGTGAGCCATTACCGGCGAGCGTCCTGCAACCTCATCGACACAAACTTCTGTAACTTGTATCTTTTCTTGCTGAGTTAATACAAAAAATTCACCATTAGTACCATTACAAAAAACACTATTGCCATTAGATAATTGCCGTTGAACTTGTTTGCGCATTCGTTTAGGGCAAAAATCACCATTATCATCAAAAGTTGTAACAATGGCGGTTAAGATTCCCTCTACTTTTTTGCTCATAATTTTTACTCCAGAAGTAGGATTGTTTATAAAAGTGATTGATAAATAGTTAGAACATCATCTTTGGTCACTTGTTTAGGAACGTTATTCATGAGGCGTTTTACGTCTAAAGCAGAATCAACAAGATAAGGTAAATGTTCTGGTGAGATATTCAGTTCCTGTAACTTAGAAGGTAGCGCTAAACGTTTCACTAACTCTCTAAAATAATTGACTAGTGCGTGAGATTTTTCTTCGTCTGTTAAACTTAAATTGGCATCAGGCAATAAGTCATAAGCTTGAGCAAATTTGTCAACAACCGCATCACGAACAAATTCCATACATGGAACAAGTAAAATGGCATTCGCTACACCATGAGGTATGTGATATTTACCACCAAGTGGATATGACATTGCATGAACTAAATGTGTTCCAGCATGAGCAATTGCAGCGCCACCATAGTATGAAGCCCAAAGCATATTCAATTTTGCTTCAATATCCGTTTGGTCATTGACTGACTTTTCTAAGGAATGAAATAATTTATCCATACCAATCAAAGCGTAATTATCGCCAACAGGATTAGCGATATTGGCTGTAAAACATTCGATTAAGTGGCACAGGGCGTCAACTCCGGTTGATGCAGCGATATGCTTCGGCATAGAAATAGTTAATTCAGGAATCAAACAGACATAATCAGGCAGCATAACCGGTGAAATAATGCCTTGTTTGGTGGATTTTTCCGGAATAGCTAAAATCGCATTTGGCGTAGCTTCAGAACCGGTTCCCGCTGTAGTAGGAATAAGAATCGATGTACATCTTTTAGATGGTTTTTCACCCGCTAATAATTTTTCAAGGGTGAGTTGATTGTCCTTGGCACACAATACTGAAATTAATTTAGCAACATCAAGAACGCTACCACCGCCAACTCCAACAACTAAATCGACGTCAGTTATTTTCATTCGATTTAATAAATTGGTAACATCATGATGACTAGGCTCTGGCGGGATATCATCAATAAGTGTTAAATGCGCAACGGTATCTTCAAGGGTCTTTATTAATTTGCTGACAATCGGCAAATTAATAATATTCTTATCGGTAAGAAAAACTACATGATTTCTTTGAGTAAATAAAAAATTAAGATCATTTAGTACACCTTGTCCACTTAAAACAGTACTGTTAATGTGCATAATTTGCTCCAATAATTTGCAATAAAATGAGTATTAAAAATCATATTGACTTAATTTAATCATTTAATGTTATTTTATGTTGGCAAAACGATCAATTTCTAGATTACAAAACTATGATCTAGATCACATTATGATTAAAATGATTTAATTTAATCACTTTGGGTTGTTTTTTTCGGAAAATAATCTGTATAATCGCAAAAATAGTTTTTTTTGAGCAAAAATAATCAATGATAAAATTAATAATTGCTGATGATTTCACTGGTTCTAACGATGCTGGAGTGCAACTTGTTAACAAAGGATTTACTGTAGATGTAGTTTTTGATTGGAAGTCTAATCAATTATTAAATACAAATGATGGTGATGATAAAGTTGTTGTTATTAATACGGAAAGTAGAGCAATTTCGCGACACGAGGCACAAGATAGAATAAAACAGGTCATCTTAAATAATGTACATTTATCGCCTATTTATAAAAAAATAGATTCCACGATGAGGGGGAATATCGGTTGTGAAATAGAAACACTATTAGCCACTACTCAGGTTAAATTTGCCTTAGTTATACCCGCTTTTCCCAACATGAACCGCATAACTAAACATGGGAAATGTTATGTTGACGGTAAAGAGTTAATTCATACTGAATTTGCAACTGACCCTAAAACACCTATCTGTTCATCGAATATTAAAACGATTATAGAACAACAAACTGATTATCCATGTGAAGAGATCAATCTAAATGAAGTAAGAACGCATCAACTAGAAGAACGTATTGAAGACTTTGTAACTCGAGGAACAAAAATCATCATTATCGATGCTGAAACAAATCATGATTTAAAAACCATAATTGAACAAATTCAGGCATTTGAAGATAACATTTTGTTAGTTGGCTCGGCTGGATTGGTTGATTTCCTTTCACCAACAATGACCGATAACGCAGCAAAAACGGAACATACCAGTTCACAACCGATGTTAGTTATTGCTGGATCAATGAGCGAAATTACCCAACAACAGATAAATTATACCATTCAACATGATAATAAATGGAAGGTCATTGATCTAAAAATTCAAGATCTATTACCAGAACTATCAGCAAATACATTGGAAAGATATAGGAATAAAATTCAAGAAATACTTGATGATAATCAACATTGTATTATTAGAACCAGTACAGATAAACAAGAACGAGAAAAAATCGATTCATATTGTCAACAATATCAATTATCAAGAACCGAACTAGGTGAAAAAATTTGTAATGAATTAGCAAGATTGGTTAAGCATTTGAAGTTCGATAATTTATTTTTAACCGGTGGTGATGTGGCAATTTCAGTTGCTAAATCGTTAGGTGCAATAGGTTTTAGAATTGAAGGGCAAGTTTGCGATGGTGTCCCTTACGGTAAATTATTAAGCACCCAAAATTTAAATTATCGAGTATTTACCAAGGCTGGCGGGTTTGGAAAAAAGGATATTTTTTTAAAATCATTAAGATTTATTTAAGGAGATAAATTGTGTCAAAAATCGTAGCGATAACTATGGGTGATCCAGCTGGAATTGGACCAGAAATTATTGTCAAAGCATTACAATCAGATATTTTAAAAAACATAAAATCTGTAGTAATTGGTTCGGCAGATTTATTAAAAAAACAGTTAACAATGGGACTATTTAATAATGTTAGTTTCAATATAATTAACAACATGAGTGATGCTGATTTTTCAGAAAATGTCATCAATATTATAGATGTAAAGTTAGCCGATATTGATGCATTGCAACCTGGCAAAATTCAACCTCAAGCGGGTGATCTGGCCTATCGTTGTGTCAAAAAAGCTACCGAATTAGCACTTGCTGGAGAAGTAACTGCAATTGCAACAGCGCCTCTTAACAAAGAAGCGTTACATTCGGCTGGACATATGTATCCTGGACACACTGAACTATTAGCTAAATTGACTAATAGCAAAGATGTTGCTATGGTACTTTATACTGATTCACTAAAAGTGATTCATGTTACTACTCACGTTTCACTACGAAACTTTTTAGATAAATTAAGTAGTGATAGAATTGAAAAAGTAATTAAAATAGCTGATGATTTTCTTAAAAAAGTTGGAATATCTGCCCCTAAAATTGCAGTAGCAGGCGTTAATCCACATGCCGGAGAACATGGATTATTTGGTGATGAGGAAATCAAATTCGTTACCCCAGCTATTGAAAAAATGCAGAGTTGTGGTATTGATGCTATTGGACCGTGTGCACCTGATACCGTTTTTTTACAGGCTCATCAAGGTAAATTTGATATTGTTGTTGCGATGTACCATGACCAAGGTCATATACCGCTTAAACTATTAGGTTTTTATGATGGTGTAAATATTGCTGCTGGTCTGCCATTTATAAGAACATCTGCTGACCATGGAACTGCATTCGATATTGCATGGCAAGGTATTGCAAAAGCCGATAGTATGATAGAATCAATTCGATTAGCGGAACTGTTATCTAAGTAAAAATACAAAGGGGGAACTTTCAGTGGGAAAATATAATCGACTAGATCAAATCATGGACTATTTAAAGCTTCATAATTTAGTAACAGTCGAAGAGTTAGTCATCGCTACTGAAGCCTCTCCTGCTACAATTCGCCGAGATTTAATCAAATTAGATCAACATGGCGTTATTAGTCGAACCCATGGTGGCGTAACACTAAACCGCTTTATTCCTAATCAGCCAACGACTTCTGAAAAAATTCATAAAAATTTTAATGAAAAACAATTAATTGCTGATGTAGCAGCCAAGCTAATTAAACCTGGTGACTCAATCGCTCTTGATGCAGGAACGACAACTTTAGAAATAGCCAAAAGAATTACTCAGATGCCTGTTAGGGTGATTACTTCTGACTTACATATTGCGCTATTTTTATCCGAATTCAAACAAATTGAAGTCACCATTATTGGTGGAAAAATTGATGACAGTAGCCAATCCTGTATCGGTGAACATGGTCGCTCCCTGTTATTGCAAATTAATCCTGATATTTCATTTATTAGTTGTAACTCTTGGAGTTTAAGTAAGGGAGTAACCGCACCAACTGAAGATAAAGCGTTAATCAAAGCTGGTTTTGCTGAGAAGGCTGATAAAGTCGTTCTGGTTGCTGATAGTAGTAAATATAACTCTTACTCTTTATTTACCTCTATTCCACTAAACCGTTTTACCGACATTATTACCGATAATCATTTGGACACAGAAACATTACAAGTTCTTCAAAATCAGATATTTAAATTGCATATTGCCAGTTAATCTATGCCACAAATAAGCTAAAAAATCTATTTATCGGTAATATCAAGGTTATTAACCAATTAACCAGCTGTTTCAGTATATTATGCTTCAACCTCAATATGGTTAGTTTTATCAAACTCCTCTGCTTGAGTCACTGAAACGTAAGTAGCACTTTTAACATTGATAACAATTGTTCCAACTTAATAAGGAGATCTAATTAATACAAAAAAATTCAACGCATGATTGCTGTCGTTTACAAATGTAATTAAAGATAATTTGAATTCTGATTTGCAAAGTTGAATTTCTAAGTAAAATAACCTTTTTAAAATAATTTAAAGGCTAATACTAATTGCTGTCTCATCAGGTTCAGCATCTATAAAATTAAGTAATGATTTTGGAAACTTTTATTTGAGAATTGCTAACTAAACAACCAATAACCACGAAAATTAATAGAAATTTATTAATCACCAAAAGTAATTTCGTGACGTGTTCCTAGCACTTTTTGTCTAGTTCAATTGTTATTCGGAAAACCAATTATACTTTTTACTCTACCATTTTATCTATATCCATGGTATTTAACCAAGATTGTATAAAAGACCAATAGCTTACTCAATGATGATATACAATATAATTTTTGGGGTGGGTTAATTATAAATTATCTAATTTTCAATCAATAAATATTAGCAATAATATACAGACTTTCAGGAAATTAAACTGCATGGAATCAGGTTTCCGGCAATATCTTGATCAATCGGACATAAACGTTAATCGAAAAATTTGCCCGCTTTCATCCACTAATAGTAAACGATGAACGCCTTTTTTGGTGATAGTTAAAGCAATTTTTTCATTATCTTGGGAATTAGCGACTAAATCACCATCCAAAAACCACCATTTTTCGCCATAGCCACCTTCAGGAGTTAAACCTATAGTGACTTGTTTAGCTCCCGGTAATGCTCTAACTAGTTGTCTATCGCGCAAGCCAACAATATTAAGTGAGGCAAAAACATCTTGCCCCATTACCGGACAACTTTTATCAATTGGCGGTAAAATATTATGTCTTTTCTCTTTGGTTAATAACCAATTTTCTAACGAAACTGGCCACAGTGCGAGTTGTTTTTTTTGTGCGCCCGGGCAATCAGCAGCAACACGTTCGCCTCGTTCATTAACCCAAATAGTTATCGAACCAGAACGATAAATATTATTTTTTAATTCACTATAGGTGCTGAGTGTTGGTGGTACCATATTATTTAAAACCCATGCCGTTTTTTGTCGATGACAATTTATATCCGATTCGGCAAGTGGTTGCCCTAAAGGCCAACAAATTTTCATAGAAGATACTGATTCTGGTTTTTCATAATTAACAAATGGTCGATTTAGACGATTTTCCCGGTTTAATAACATTGAATTAATATGTTGTAAAAGTGGCATGGCAGACATTGAGCCATATTGTCCCACAACGGGAGTTCCATCCGGGCGCCCTACCCAAACACCAATTAAATATCTTGGATTTATACCCACCGCCCAAGCATCACGATACCCATAACTGGTTCCGGTTTTATATGCTAATAAATTACTATTAGCCAGCATTTGTTTGGTTATCCAAGCACTTCCATCGGAAATTAGTGGTTTATTAATTAATGGCTCTTTTGCGGTAAACCGTAAAGGGCTCACTTCACCATGTCTTGCAAATGCACTATACGCACTAACAAGATTATCCAACCTTAATGAAGCACCACCTAAGATGTAAGCGATATTAGGTTCATTTGCTATTGAAGATAAAGGTAAACCAACAGCAGCCAGTTTGCCGGTAAATCGTCTTGGTCCATATAACTCAATTAATTGCACCGCAGGTAAATTTAATGATTTGCTTAATGCATCAGATGCGCTAACCGGACCATTAAAACCTTCATCAAAATTTGTTGGGCGATAGTCGGTTGTAATACGTGGGACATCTTGTAATAACGATTCAGAATGAATCATACCTTCATCAATAGCAAAAGCATAAATAAAAGGTTTTAATGTCGAGCCGGGGGAGCGTAGTGCACTAATCATATCGATTTGGCCAAAGCGTTCGTTATCATTAAAATCAGCCGAACCGACATAACCTTTAACGGTCATATCCGTGTGATCCACCACCAAAATAGCCAATGAGGTTTTAGGTGGTAACTGTTTTGCCCGATTAATGGCTAAATCTTCTAAATTATATTGAATGCCAACATCGATCGTCGAGTGAATAATATCCTCATCAGGGTATTTACGTTTTAAACGGTAAGCCAGTAACGGAGCTAATTGTGGTGCTTTTCTTGGATAGACCCAAACTTCATCACGGCGAACTGTTTCTATTAAGTCTTTTGACCACACTTCATATTCAGCTAATCTATCTAGTACTTTGTCTCGGGCTTGCTTAGCTCTTTCAGGAAATCGATCGGGTCTTAATCGGCTCGGTGCTTGAGGCAACACGGCTAATAATACAGCCTCACTTCTGGTCAACTCTTTGGGTTGTTTACCAAAATAGGACCAACTTGCCGCCCCAATACCTTCGATGGTACCGCCATAAGGCGCATGATTGATATATAAAGTTAGGATCTCTTTTTTACTATAATGTAATTCAAGTTGAAAGGTTCGGAAAATTTGTTTTAACTTACCGGTCAGGGTTCGATCGTGTGGATATAAAAGTCTCGCCACTTGCATGGAGATAGTACTACCACCAGAGACGATTCTATCATTGGTTATATTTTGCCAAGCTGCACGAAATAGAGAAAGCGGATTAATACCGAGATGATCATAAAAATAGCGATCTTCATAATTCAATAAAACTTCGAGATAATAGTCAGGAACTTCATCGAGACTGACTGAATATCGCCAAACTCCATTTTCATCAGCAAATCGCCATAATGGCGTTTCATCTTCGGCGACAACCGTTTGAGTCGTTTTATTTTGTGAAATAGATAATGGAAAAAAATAGTCAGCAATAAAAAAACTGCCCACCATTAAAACTAATAATATCAATAAAAATTTGAGTAGTTTATAAAAGCATTTTTTCATTATCGTTGTTAAATTACTCAGCTAAATGTATTTAGAAATAAAAATTCCGCCAAATAGATTGGCGGAATGATCAGTCAAGCTTGATTTTATCGATAGTTGCTTAATTTTCTTCCTTTTTAGGATTTGAAATTGTCATCAAATCAGGAGCATTTCCTATAGCAAAACGTTCTGGACGGTACATAGATTCAACATAAGGATAAGGAATCATATAATTACCAGTAGTGACCGCTCTAACTAAATAAACAATACGGGTATAATATTTATTACGTCCCATATAATTTTTAAGGTTAACCGCTGCAACATATCTATCGTCTCTATATTCCTGATATATAATATCACTGATATCTTGGCCTTTTATTAAATGAGCAATGCCAGGAATTGATGATAAATTCACACTGCTGTTAGAGAGGTTTTGATTTTCAAGTTCTAAACCTGCAGGTAAAAAATCAACAATCAACGCATCACGAACAGACTGTTGAGCTGATACATCTAACACTACGACCATCATTGAACCAACTTCTAAAGTTTCTGGTGATATGCTATTACCCTGCAAATCATAATAAGTTCGACTGATATTAAAGAAACCATCAGTAGAGGTTGGTGCCGGTGGTGTTTTAGAATAACCATTAACAGTAAACTTAATATAAAGCGGGGCTTTTGATTCAGAATTATGCAACGATAATCCTTGCGCTAATCCAGCATAATCATAAGAACGTGATAACACTGAATCAACTTCAGTAATTTCACCATTTATTGACACGTCAAATTTATTATCACCCTTGTGCTGTTCTATTGACCAACCAGCAATAAACAAGGAATTTAGCTCTTGCGTTGAGAGATAGTTTTTATCATTTAATAAATTTGATAATCTAACTAAATAGTTTGCTTGAGTATTCTGAGCCATATTATTCTCTATCAATAAAGAGAGAATTAATGCTTCATCACGTATAACACTACCATAGTTACCGAGCCAGTCATCTTTGTACTTATATGAAGTGTTAAATACCATTGGCAATAATTTTTCATAAGTAGTTTGATAACCAATCAGTTTCGCGGTTACCGCTAATTGGGCAATAGGTAACGGTGAATAGAGAGATGATTTATTCTGAGTAATCTTATCTGTCAAATAATATATCTCATTACGCATTGCTGAAGTAATTTTATTTTGTTTACTCAGCACCATTAAAGCATAAGCTTTAGTTGACAATTTATTAAACTCAAGGACATTTGAATCACCGTAGTAATTAAGATTATTAAATGCAGAGTTATCATAAATATACTGACCTAAACGCGTCATTGCTGAATCAAGCGCTTTATCACTAACTTGGTAGCCCCGTTCCTTAGCTTGCAATAAAAAGTCTGTTGCATAAACCGTTAGCCAATGCTCCTCTTCACTATCGCTATTCCATAAACCAAAGCTACCGTTACTACGTTGCATGGTTAAGATACGTGAGATACCTTTTTGAACTTTTTTACGACGCTCATTATCCGAATCAGTTTTAATACCTAACTTTGCAAGTTGCTCACTATTAGCATATAACGATGGGAATAAACCACTCGTTGTTTGTTCGAGACAACCATAAGGATATGCATATAACTGTTTGATATACTGAGCTATATTTAATGGTGGTTGATTAGAGATAACCAATTGGCCTTCAATAGTGTTTTCAATTAATCCGACCAATGCTTGATCTGGTAATTGCCAACTTTTATTTGGATTTAATGCTACTACATAAGATTTTGTTGTTCCAGCATATGCTGGTCTTACGCCAATTGACCATGAACGTTGCAAGTTAACATTTGTGTTTTCATCAAGCAAAATTCCTTTGACATCAATTGCTATTGTACCAGTACCAAAGCCATAATCAGCTACTACTGGAATTTGAACAATATCTTTTTGTTTACTATCAAGTTTGACAGATAGCGTTTTTATCTCATTTTGAGTTAACAAACCACTAGTAGATACAGCAATTTGCATATTTTGCGTATTATCAGTCAAATTTTGCAGTTCTAACGCTAATACTGCGCTATCACCACCTGACAAGAATCGTGGAGTTATTAATTCAGCTACAACCGGGGCTGCAACTTTCATTTTTTTCTCAGCTTTACCAAAACGATTATCATCCCAGGCCTGTGCCATTATACGTAGTTCACCATTGAAATCAGGTAAGGATAAATTAATTACTCCTTCACCTTGATCATTTAATTCAATAGTTTTTAGTTGTTGTGCCACAATCTTAACTTCATTTGACGGTTTTTTACCGCCGGTACCCATCGCATCACCACCGAAGCTCATGTTAACATTACGACCGATCCCTTCAATTAATTTGCCATAAACATCATAGATATCGACATCATAACGTTTACGCCCTAAGAATTCGGCATAAGGATCTGGCGTAACATAATCGGTGATATTTAACACACCTGAATCAACAGCTGAAATCAATACAGTAACTTTTTTATTTTGTTGGATAGATTGCTTATCCATTTTAATTTTAATTGGTACCACACTTTCAGGTTCTACTTGTACAGGTGTATCAATTGACACTTTTAATTGACGGTTAGTCGTATCAATCGGTAAATGAAGTAAACCAATTGCTCGTTTCACGGTTTGCACTGAAGCATCGGTCGATGGGCGAACAATCATGGCGTTGATGTAGATATCATGTCGACCCCAATTTTCAATCGGAACTTCGACATCTAAACCTTCTTCGCCAATCGTTATTGCTTTTTTCCAGATAGTACCATCATTGGTTTCAAGTGAAATATAACCAGACCCAGCAACAGGTGCTTGAACATTAACTTTAGCGACATCACCAGGATTATAAGATGGTTTATCAATACTCAACTTAACTTGATCTGGGCGTACGGATTTGGTGCCACGAGTATTATCTTCCCAATCATAACCAGACCAGAAGCGAAAACTGCTCACAACATTGTTTTTAGGATCAACAATTTCCACACGGTAAGAACCATAATCCATTGGTTGATAAGTTATTTTTGTGGTACTTCCCCTTTCAATAGATAACTGTTCTTCAGAAATCAAAAATTCCTTAGTGGTGTAATTTTCACGCCAGCCATCTTCGTCTGACCATACCCAATAGTAATTATTACGCTCACGAATTATTCTAGCTTTTAGTGAATTAGTCGCTAGTTTTTCACCATTAGTATTGACATAAGCAATTTCGAACTCTGCATTACTATTTATATCTACAGTAGGACGTTGATAATAGTTATCACTATTCCAATCATAGTATGGTGAATCGCCAAATAATGCACGGATTGCTGGCATTTTTTCTGCTGGCCAAATAGTTTGGGTTGCGTAACGGGTAACTGGTCTTCCACCTGAATCTAGCAAACTAGCTTGTAAAACTACTTTCATAGGGGAACGTGTTCCTGACCAGTAATCTTTATCAACATTAATGTGAGTTAAACCATCGTTGTCCAACTTCAAATTTAAAGAATCAAGTTCACGATATGGATTATTATCCGTAACTGCACCAATTTTAAACTCATCTAGTCCAGATACAGTATCCACTTTCTTTAAATAAATGTTGGCATCTAAGCTATTACCTGATGCTGGTGCGCCATACAAATACCAACCTTTAATCTCAAAGGAAACATCCTCATCATTTTGAACTGGGACATCCGATGAACTGTTAATTTCCATCGCCATGCGTTCTGGTAAAAATTCTTCAACTTTGAATTGCCAATAGCGATAGTTATCATCGCCTAAATTAAAACGAATTGACCACATACCGGTCGGTGCATCACTAGGAATAACAAACTCTTGTTGATATAAACCATTGGTATTAGCGCTGCTTTTTAATTGGTAAGATTTAACAACTCGACCACTATTAGAAATCACATCAGCTAAAATAGGTTGATCCGGTAATGGTTGACCATCGGCATCACGTAAAAGAGCATTAAAATAGACAGTTTCTTTTGGGCGATAGAGATCACGTGGACCGAAAACAAATAGTTGTTTTTGATAGAAAGGTTTACCAGATAAATTGAAATCCGTTAAATTAAGTGCATTTCGATCAATAGTGACAAAAGACGTTTGTTTGCCATCGGTAGCTGTTAATATGTTATATGTAAAGCCTTTAGGTTTGTCAAATTCAGCATAACCATCTTGATCGGTGGTTGCTGAAACATTGCTACATTTTTTGTTACTATCATTGATCTGACAGAGTAGTGATAAATTGATATTATCAAGTGGTTTACCATCATCTAAGGCATGTGCCATTACCACCAATTTACCATTTTTATAACCATGTAACGAAACGCCAATATTACTAATGGAAAATAGTGTCGCTGGATTGGTTTCATTATAAGCGCCAACTTCATTGATTACCGCGATATAAACGCCTTCTTGGTTAAGTTCAGAAATATTAGCAAGATTAACTATAATGGTTTCTTGAGCATTAGGTTTAGGATTAAGATCAAATTTTGATGAGTAAACTAAATCGGCATATTTTCTCATCTCTTGTGAGCGCCAAGTTGATAACATGTTAATAAAACCATAATTATCAATAAAACTAGATAATTGTTCCGGTTTAATTTTGAAAAAATTGATATCAACTTTATTAACATTTAAAGTGGTGATAGGTAATCCACTCATCGACTTACTTGGCAATAAAAATCCAGTGCTTGCAAAACCAACTGTTGGTTGGCGATCTTGAGTGGTTATTTCGGTTTGATAAACCGTTGGTAAATGGCTATCGTTGATGGCTGATACCATTTTATCTATCGTTAATGTCAATTTACGGTTTGGTTGGAGATAACGTAGTCTTAATTCTGTTCCATTTTCTGACAATTCCCACGCACCATCAACCACACCAGTTTCTTTATCAACCAATTTCAATAAATTTGAAAAATTCAATTTAGGATTGATAGGCACTGAAAAAGTCACGACTAAAGTACTTGAACCATCCAGAATAACTTCTGAACTATCAATTACCTTTAGATCTTTACCTTTATATTTTTCAATTAATTCAGGAGTAGGATTAAAAGCATTATTAATTGGTAAGGTTGTCACCGTGTCTTGCGTAGTCGTATCTTCGGTGTTAGTCGTAGTTACCTCGCTTTTAGCCGTAGTTACTTCGCTTTTGGTGGTAGTTACTTCACTTTTATTGATATTTTCCGAATCAGTAGTTTTCTTTTTTTGATCATCACAAGCGCATAACGTCAAAAACAAACTTAACATACATAAAGGTTTTATGAATTTCATTCTTTCACCCAATCCTTGCAATTTCTAATTCTAATGAATCTATTTGTTATTATTTTTAATAATATGCATTATCACACAAACTTTAGCAAAAATCTTCAATGAAATTGATAATTTATTCTGTGATAGACAAATCTTTTGATACGATTGAAAAAATTGAGGAACAAAATATTAAAGGGGGGAATACTGACATTTAGCACTTATCAGGAATCAGATAAGCGCTAAATGATGATTCTTGCAGCAATTATTAATTGCTAACCGATTAATTTACTGCGATTTTATAATTAATTTTTTTAAGATAAAATTCAGAATAATGCCATATAATGGTAAAAAGAATAGACCGCAGATGATAATTTTAAAACTATAATCGATAGTGGCGATTTCGACCCAATGCGTAGCCATAAACTCATCATTTGTTTTATAAAAGGCGATCGCAAAAAAGACGATGGTATCAATACCATTACCTAATATTGCCGATGCTGAAGGCGCTACCCACCATGCTCTATTTTTACGTAAATAATTAAACACGGTAATATCCATCAATTGACCTACTAAGTAAGCGGCAAAACTCGCTAAAGCAATGCGAAAAACAAAGCTATTAAACACGGCTAACGCGGAAAATCCCATCCAGTGGCTTTCAAAAAACAGTACTGAGATAGAATAAGAAAATAGTAAAGCGGGAATCATCACCACAAAAATAATCTTTCTCGCTAAACTCGCGCCAAAGACCCGAATAGTTAAATCAGTAGTCAAAAAGATAAATGGAAAGGTAAACGCTCCCCACGTGGTATGGAAACCAAAAATATCAAAAGGGATTTGTACCAGATAATTGCTTGAAGCAATAACCAAAATATGAAAAAACGAAAGCCAACCAAGGGCTTTCATTTGTTGTGCGTGAGTAAATTGGCTAGTTTGTTCTGAATTAGTGTTCAGATACATAAATTTTTCCTTTTTTAATGGGGTAAGTGAACCCAGTGTTACAATTAATTTGAATGATTAAGGTATTCGTTTAAACCTTTTTCGCGAAGAATACAGCTAGGACATTGGCCACATCCACCATCTACACCATAATAACAAGTATGCGTATGCTTTCGGACATAAGCCAAATAGCCAAGTTTATCAGCCATTTCCCATGTTTGAGCTTTGGTTAGATACATCAGTGGCGTGATTAGATTAAAGTTGTAATCCATAGCCAGATTCATCGATACATTCATTGATTTGATAAAGATATCTCGACAATCAGGATAGCCACTAAAATCCGTTTCACAGACACCAATAATAATATTAGGTATACCTTGTTGCTTGGCATAACAACCTGCTAGAAGTAAGAACAGCATATTACGACCGTCAACAAAAGTATTCGGGTAATCCCCATCTTTGGCTGCTTTGATTTCTTGCGAGTCATCAATCAAAGCATTATTAGTGGTCTGTTTAATCACCGAAGTATCGATCACCGTTTGTTTAACGCCAAGATCTTCAGCAATCCATTTAGCTTTTTCAAGTTCAATAACATGCCGTTGCCCATATTGAAAGCTAATGGTTTCCACATTTTCGCGTCCATAATCAGCAATGGCTTGCAGTAAACAGGTGGTAGAGTCTTGCCCACCAGAAAATATCACTAGTGCTTTACGATTTTGCATGTTTCTTTATTCCAATTTAACTATTTCGTAATACTGTTGCGTTGAAGAGATTAACGATTATCAATTTTTTCAGGATAAAGATCGTGATTAGCTAAACGATTCATCGCTATTTGCTGCCAATTGGTGCCAGCTTTACCATAATTGGCATATGGATCGATTGAGATCCCACCGCGTGGCGTGAATTTGCCCCACACTTCTATATATTTAGGATCCATTAACTTAATTAGATCTTTCATAATGATGTTGATGCAATCTTCATGATAATCACCATGATTACGGAAACTGAATAGATATAGCTTAAGTGATTTACTTTCTACCATTTTTATATTTGGCACATACGAAATATAAATAGTAGCAAAATCGGGTTGGCCAGTAATTGGACAAAGACTGGTAAATTCCGGACAGTTGAATTTGACAAAATAATCATTGCCGGGATGTTTATTATCGAATGTTTCTAAAATTTCTGGACAATAGTCAGTTGGATAGCGAACGGATTGATCGCCAAGTAGTGTTAGGTTACTCATAATTTTCCTTAGTTTTTTAGCGTGGGAGGTTCACGAACCACGTAATAAGGCGCACACCTTACTCTTTTTAGGGCTAAAAGTCTAGAATATTGATTAAAAACGCGCTAGTTTAAGTGTTTATTGGTAGCGCAATGCTAGAATTAATTTATTAAAAAAATCGCGCATTTTAACTAAAAATGACATGTTTAATTTAATTCTATACCGAAAACGACGTTACCTTATTTTCCGTAACATTGACATGCAATGCTCTACCCTGATCATCAAAAAAACAATATTCATCACCAATATACGAACACGACACCTTGGTCGATGCATTCCACTCAATTGTCATGCATATTTTCTTATTAAAAGGATAAAAGAGATGAATATCATAACCCGATTCATCTATTCTTTGAATGATAAGTGCCATAAGTTCCATAAGTCGACCGGTTGAGTAGATAAGTAGGTTATCGAATTGTTTTTGGACTATTTTTAATGGAAATTCGGAGCAATAACGAATGTCACTAAATCTAAATCGCAACTGCTGATTGAATCGATTATATTCCATTTTCATTATGTCAGAATCATGAGAGATAAATATTTTATTATTTTCTTCATTTATATCAATTCGTTTTATTAAACAATGTTCCGGCAAACTATAACAAAAAGCTTCATATTTATTTTCATTACTGAGCGTCAAAATAGTTTTGTAATTAATATTCATGGCTATTTGTTTGACACTATTCGGGGAAAAATCCACACGCCAAACCACAGATAACTTATCACTTATATCAATAATTTCTAAACAATTATCTTTAATAATAGTCCAATTGATGCCATCAAACTCCCAGCAACATAAATCAAATTTGATCACCCCAAGATCGACGATGCTACCGGTACTCAAATCAAGTTTATGAATACGATAATAATTATCTCGTTTAATCAATGCTAAAACCTGTAATCGGTTTGCAGATACTACAAAGCTATCAGCAACTATCATAAAATGGGCTAGTTGCTTACCTTGCTTATTAACTTGAATAATGCCTAGTTCACCTAATGCTAATAAAAAGTTATTATTGGTTAACGGTATCATAGCAAAAATTGCTTTCTGCCCCTTATCGGGACAATGATATCGTATAACATTACTCGTCTCTAATAACGATTTTTGTTTAACACGGTTTAAACTTGATAACGGCAGATCCACCTGCAACGCTTTATCTTGAGTTAGTTTAATTAATGCTGCTATATCAGATTTAGTAAATTTATTAGGATAAGTGATCGCATCAACAAGAATATGATTGATCATTATCTGCAACAAACCGCGCAATTTATCAATATATATTTGTTGTTCTAGAATTTCATAAGCTATTTCCAGTCTTGTTTGATAATAACTAACATTAGTTTTGATTTCCATTAAGCATTCTTCAAGTTTATTAATGGAATCTGGCATTAGAATAAAGCGTTTTACGATCGCTTTGGCATTAAATTTATCAACGTTACAAAGCCACTGTTCAGCTAGATAGCGATATTCTGTTAGTGGCCAAATAGCTTCAATCGCTGCTAACCACTCTGCTTTTTCCGCTAAGGTTTTTGCCCACTCTACTCTTAACTTATTTGCAATTTCACGTTGCTCTTTTTCAAGCATTATAATCGCACTAGCAAATGCATGATCTCGTCTTGCTATCATTATTGCTGTATGCCAATCATTAGCTAAACAGCATAGTTTAACTATCCACGCAGTATTTGCATTCCTAGCAATAGCTAACTCCATAGCCTGTTTGTACATTTTATGCTGTTCTAGACATTCTATTCCTTCTTTTAAATTATTGAGTAATTCAACTAAAACATAAACCGCTGCTTCAATTTTTTTTTGTTGGATTAACTTAGTAGCACTTTGTCGATATAACTGTTGCAAATAGTTTTTCAATTGTTGGTCAAGATTAATAGCGAGCGAATTTCCATAAACCGATTCATTTAATGACAATTTTTCACGCGGCTTGGGTACACCAAATGATTGTCCTATTGGAGGTTGATCACCATTGATCGGAATAGCATAACGCAAAGCATCCATCAAATCACCCTTCTCAAGTTTTTTAATCATTGTGTCAATATATTTACCTTGTCGAAAAGCAACTAAATGGCTCAATTTCGAAACTAAGGCAAATAATGTTGCGTAATGACGCCACTGACTTAATACCGATTTTTTTCGATTAGCACGCGATGGTAGCGTTGAGTAATTAAGGTTAGGAGTTGCTTGTAAATCACCCGCTTTAATATTATAAGAAAAATTTTTTGCTACAATGTTGGGAGGAAAATTAGCTTGTTTAACCTTAGATGGGAGATTGTATAGAAATTTTATAATTTTTATACCTAGCAAAATAGTCACGACATAAAATGAGGTCAAAAGGATAAAAGAGCAAATTTTAGATAAATTTTGACTAAGTCGTGTTTCAAGTGAAAATAATTTAAAATTAAAATAAATCAATATTGCCATCAGCAAGATTAATAGAATAAAAATGGGTAAGATCAAATTCCTTTTTGTTATTGATGGTTCTTGATGGTATTTATTATATTGTTTATCTTTTTCCTGTTGAATACCATTATGTTGGCTATTAACGAACGCCAACATTCGCCGATTAGGGCGAGGTATTTTTCCTGCCAATATTTGTTCGATGGATTTACTCTCTTCAATATCTTCAGATAACTCATCATAAACAATATTAATATTATAACTGTCCGTCTCGCTTAATTGATATTCTGTTAGATCAATCCAATCGGCAGGATCGATATTATCCGCATCTTCATAACGATAACAATTGATATCGTTCCCCATTACAATAACCAAATCATAATTCATGATTTCAGCATCTGGTTTTTTTACAAATTGTGTTGAGGTGAGGATTCCATTTTCTAAAACTAATGGCCAACCATCTAAATTATTACAATTGAGCGTTTTTGGGGTTGCAAACTTGAGTAAGTCACCTTGTTCAAATCGATAAATTGAACATCCTATAAACCACGATTTTATCAACAAACCTCGACGCTGCTCACGATCAAACCATTGCTTAGGAAACCATATTCCAAATACCTTTTGTACGCCTTTCAGCGTTGGATAGCCAATAAAATAGGTGTTATTGTTCATTGTGTAAATCATCTTGATATAATTTTAATCTTATTGATCGCGTCAAAAAGGAATACAAAATTAATTCACCGATATCAGTGATAATTGTGAAGCATTGAGCTAATGAGTTATAACTATAATTGACAATTTTATTTGATGAACTCAAACAGATATCAATGTTATTATTGAGATAATCAAATGTTGCCACTTGTTTTTTATCATGATTGATTATTAGAAAATTAATTTTATCTTCATGATAATCATGAAAAAGCCCAAAAACCTGCCAGTTTAAAGGCGTTTTTACTTCAACATAACTATTTTCATTATCAAATACTTGCCATTGTTGCTCGAATCCAATGGCTAGTCGACCAAAACCTGTCAACCATAAGTTTTCGGCGGAAATGAAATACTGTAGATTATCATGAATTGATTTTATTTTTAAACAATATGGTAAATGATACAAATGATCACTTTCTATCCAAAACTGATCTTGATTATGATAAATATAACATGCATGTCTATCACTTAATTTAAACAATGCAATAACGTTTTGAGCAATTTTCTCAACTTGTTTAATTTCCTCGCTATTTTTTGGTACGCAAAATATTGAATAAAGTACTTTTTGATCGTCAATATATAAAATATTCGTTACATCATATCCATACATCGATTGTCTAGATATCGATAAAAAATGAGACAAAGTGTGGTTTGTATTGATTTGAATAGCTTCAGATAGCGCTTTTCGTGGACCTTTAGTTCCCCATAAAAAAATTTTTTGATCTTCTTGATATAAAGCGAATATGTATTTACCTTGAATATCAATTGCCAATACCTTAGACTTTAACTTCAATTGATAAAATTTGATACGGCATTTCTGTCTCTGAGATAAGGCATCACTAATTCCAATAAAATGAATATTATTGTTTTCATTGTTAAACATTAAAACATAATCTCCATTTTTTGAAATTTTAGGTTTGAAGTTAATATTTATAGGTTCAATGAATTGTTGATTAATTACACCGTAATTACTACCTGACTCGAATTGTCCCGACAATAATTTTGCGCAAATAACTTGGTTAGGTAATGTGAGTTCAAAACGCTTTGCTACTTTATTACTCACTATATTAACTGCTATTTTACTAAAGTGATTAATCAATCTGCTAATTGATACTTTATGAGTTGCAAAATCACTTTGTGAAATGTTATTACCAATTAACCAACATTCATCATAAAAAAATTCAGATTCTTGTAAATAATTATGCCAATAATCTAATTGGTTATCATCAATACATGTAATTGTACGGCTATTCAATAACAGCTTTAGATCCTCAATACCTGAAAACAATTTTAATTTTGATCTTGATTGTATGATACCCCAATAAAATTGACTCTTGTGTTGCTGAGCTCGGATATCGAATAATATCATCAAAATCAGATGGGCAAGACGCGGAACACCTAATTGTAATAATCCACAATCAAACAAAGCGATAATCACACCATTCGCTTTTGATTTTTCATATATTGGCGTTACGAAAAGATGCTCATTACTAACTGCACGACGGATAAACTCATCTGGCTCTTCTTCCCCTATTAACCATTCTGTCGTCAATAAGTGTTGGTAATCTCCTCGATTGCGAATGTCACCTGAACCTGATGATAACATCTGGTCACACCATTTACTTTCCTTGACAGGACCAAGAGAATTGCTTAATTGCCAAAGCAAATCAGCAATAACGGGTTGTAAGTCTTCATCAAACCATGATAACCAAGACTGCCAAGTTTTAATCGGTTTGGTTAATTGATTATATGGCATATTCAAGAAACTCTTTGGTTAATGGCCAACTAACACCTAAAGGAATAACCATTTTAGGATGATCCCATAATAGTACATGTTTATGGGTAAATTTATTCGCGATAGCATTAGCTAAAAGCAAGGTTGAAATTGAGGGTTTAGCATGACACGGTAACCAAAGTTGGGGAGCTTGACTGTCAACCATTGCATACTGTACTCCATCTACCCACGGTAATTGAGATTCAGGACCAATGATGATTATAAAATCTTCACCTTTCACAAATTTAAATTTTTGTAAATCGTATTTATCTTGATTTTTCAAAAGATAGATTAGTAAACGTGGCACTGTTTCATACCATGCAACTACAGCAACAGGGATTACTGACTCAGTATTGAGTTGCCAATGCCAGTTGATCAAACTTTTGTTGTTCATATTACGCTATCAATTTAATTAATTGTGTTCTTAACTGGTTTAATTCATCAGGTATAGTTTCAGTGGTGTAATTGGCATCAATTTCACGTAACACGCTTTCTACCTGAATATCGCCTTGATTTAGGCAACGCCTAGCCAGTTCAACCAACCTTTGCAAACGGCCGTTAGGTTGTTGCGACGCCAATTCAGTAGCGTAAAACAGTTGAGAATTATTTGATAGTGTAAAAAATTCCTTTAAGATCTCTTGACCACGCTGTTGCATATCTTTGGTAGGTAAAACGTAAAATAAAGGCCATATGTCTTGTTTTTGAGCTTCAAGGCGACCATTTACTAAAGCGGCTGCTGCAATAAGTTTTAATGTTTTTACCACTCGTCTATCAGTTAAAACAATGCCACTTTGTCTGAGTAAACGGATTGCATCAGCAAAAAAAGGAATAATGTGATCTAATTTAACATTTTTTAAATGTTCGCTCATTTCTGAAAGTTCATTTAATGAAAGAACTGAATCAACATGGGTAAACTCAGCTTGCCAACCACCGACTAACAGGTCTTCAATAAAACTATCAGCAATTGGTTCAATAAAAAGACGGATTAAAAAACGATCGGCGAAAGCCGCTAAACCTTCGTCTTCTGGAAGCGAATTTGATGCTCCAATACAAATTTTCAATGGACAGTCTATTTGCGTATGTCCACGTCTAAATTTTCGTTCATTTAATATACCTAGCAAGGTATTTAAAATTGCAGTTGAACCTAAAAAAACTTCATCTAAAAATGCGATTTCAGCTTCCGGTAACATCCCTTGGGTATCGGTCTCAACGCTCCCTTCTCGAAGTTTTTTAAGGTTCACCGTTCCAAACAATTCTGATGGTTCGGTAAAACGACCTAAAAGATATTCAAAATAATTACCATCCATGATTCTAGCCATACGCCTAACTACAGCACTTTTAGCTGTACCTGGTGGCCCGATAACTAATAAATGTTCTTTGGCGATAGCTGCGAGTATGATAAGTTCAGCAAGTTGCTGACGACCAATAAAACCTTGGGTAGCAACTTTAATACATTCGCGAATTTTAGTGATGTTTTCCATTATATTTCTTTATATTTCTTTATATTTATATATAAATTATAGACTTATTATTTTAGTAATCAATTATCTTAAAGAATTGTAACTCTTTTATAAAGAGAAATATTTTACAATCTATAAAAAATCTATAAAAAAGGTCTCATGCAGATTTGAAATTTATCTACATGAGACCATCATTAATTTGAAAAATTTAATCTTATTATGGTTAATAATCGATAACTATCTAATAAGATAAGAACAAAAATCTCAATTATTTAGCTTTAAGTTTGTTATAATAATCAGCTAAATTATTTTTGGCTTCAGTTAACTCTTTTTCTGCATCATTAAGTTTCGATTTTAAAGCATCAATTTTATCTTGATTGGCATTGAGTTTATCTTTTGCATACTCTTTGGTTTTTTCAACTAATTCTTTAGTTTTGTCAGTGACATTTTGAGTTTTTTCAACCACTATTCTTTTGTATTTTTCTTCTAATGTTTCATCTTTACAGTTGGTATTAACTTCTTGAAGAGCTTTTTCAAGACCGGTTACTTCATTGGTATTATTGGCAGTTTTAGCTTGATTAATTTTGGTTTGGATTGCTTGCTTTTTAGCGTCGCAAGTTAACCCTCGGTATTCATCATTGCTTGTTGCATAACTGTTGACAGAAAACGCAGTAACTAAAGTGATAATGCTTAACTTACTTAATAACCTTATTGCTGATTTCATATTGATTCCCCTAAGTTTATTTTCTTAATTGAACACAATCTACTTTATGGTCTTTACCTTTGGTTAGAATTAAACTTGCTCGTTCCCGTGTTGGCAGGATGTTTTCGATTAAATTTAATTCATTAATTTCTCGCCAAAGGCGGTTAGCAATATTCACGGCTTCTTGTTCAGGAAGCTTAGAATAGTGGTTAAAGTAAGAGTTAGGATCACTAAATGCCCCAGCTCTAAATTTTAAAAATCGATTCACATACCAGTCATGTAGTAGTGGTAATTGCGCATCGACATAGATAGAAAAATCGACATAATCCGAAACAAATACCCGATTGTTAGCTTGAGCATAATTTATGGAGCCTTGTAAAACATTTAATCCCTCAAGGATTAAAATATCTGGACTATCGATAGTGATTTGTTCGTCTTCAACGATATCGTAAACTAAATGTGAATAAACCGGTGCTTTAACTTCCGACTGCCCTGATTTTACATCAGCAACAAAATTAATCAATTTTTTGATATCATAAGATTGAGGAAATCCTTTCTTATTCATGATACCACGTTCTTCAAGATAACGATTGGGATATAAAAAACCGTCGGTCGTCACTAACGCAACTTTGCGATGTTCTGGCCAACGAGTTAATAATGCTTGTAAGACACGGGCTGTAGTGCTTTTTCCTACAGCAACACTACCAGCAATACCGATAACATAAGGTATTTTTTGGCTTTTACCTAGAAATTTTGATAAGACTGCCTGACGGCTAAAACAGTTATTAATATAATAATTGAGTAATCGAGATAAAGGCAAGTAAATTTCACTTACTTCATCCATTGATAAGTCTTCATTAATTCCTTGTAGTGAAGTTAGCTCCTCGGCTGTTAAAGTCATCGGTACCGCATTACGCAAGCCTGCCCACTCTTGTCGGGTAAATTGCATATAAGGGCTCAAATGATTTTTCATGTTTTATTCTCTATTGCTCAGTAATTAAAAATTATTTGGCTCAGATTATACTAAATCTATTTTTTTACAATCATAAATTCGCATTAACTTCTGCTCATAGCTATATTAACCACTTACTGGTAAAATAGATTTAATGCATTAATAACCAGATATCAAATTGAGATTGTATGTTAAAAAATAAATCGAAACTAAAACCTAAAAAAACCCGTCAAGAGATTAATGAAGAGTCACGCGAACTCAAGCGCAAACGTAAACATAAAGGTTTACCTAGTGGTTCTCGTTTTAATGGACCAGATAACAATCAAAATAAAAAATCTACCAATACAATTAAAGATCCACGAATTGGCAGCAAAAAACCAATTTCATTGCTACAAACCAATGATTCATCAATAAAAAACAAAGTTAATCAACCACAAAAAACTAAATTAACACCGCAACAAGAGTTAGAACAACTTGAAAATGATACTAAACTAGATCATTTACTTGATTTGGTTGAGCAAGGCAAAACATTAACTGATGATCAACAATCTTATCTCGATAATAAACTAGATCGCATTGATCAACTGATGAAACAGTTAGGTATTGAAGATGATGATTTTGAAGATGATGAGGAGTTAGACGAGCCTAAAGAAGATATCGTCGGCCTACTTAAGCGTAAGTAAGTTAATTTGATTCAATATCAATGCCAAATTAATAATTTTATACAAATCACCATAAAGAGCCATCTATCATGCCAATATTTATTATGCTAGGTTTGTACTTGGGATTATTTATTTGCACATTATTATATTTGAAAAAAATCAATCGGCTTAAAATTAAAACGCAATTAAAGACCAAACAGCCTAATACCGCAAAACGTTATGGAAGTGGCAATGTCAAACGTAGAATTAAAAAATAATAATATGCTTCAATCGCAACTCTGGGATCAAGCGTTAATTGAAAAGTATAACTATTCCGGCCCAAGGTATACCTCATACCCGACAGCACTTGAATTTAATGAGCAGTTTACTGAGCAAGACTTTATTTCAGCCGCTTCTTATTATCCTCAGCGGCCATTATCGCTTTATATTCATATTCCGTTTTGTCACAAACTCTGTTATTTCTGCGGATGTAATAAACTGGTAACCCGGCAAACTCATAAAGTTACCCGATATCTTGATATATTAGATATTGAAATAACCAAACGAGCTGAATTGTTCAAAGATCGAATTGTCACTCAAATGCATTGGGGGGGCGGTACACCTACTTTTTTGACTGACGATGAAATAAGCCGATTAATTACCTCTATAAAGCAACACTTTAACTTTGCTCAAGATGCCGAGCTATCCATTGAAATTGATCCCAGAGAAATCAGCCCACAAACTATCGATCATCTTGCCAAACTTGGCTTTAATCGGTTAAGTATGGGGATTCAAGATTTCAATCATGAAATTCAAAACCTTATTAATCGTGAGCAAGATGAGAATTTGATCCGCTCATTAATTGCCCAAGCACGAAAAAATCATTTTCGATCGATTAGTCTTGATTTAATTTATGGATTACCTAAGCAGACCGTTGAAAGTTTTACCGAGACATTAAATAAAGTTATTGATATTTCTCCTGATAGATTAAGTGTGTTTAATTATGCACACTTACCTAGCCGTTTTGCTGCTCAACGTAAAATTAAAGACCATGATCTACCGAATGCTAACCAAAAACTAAAGATCTTACAAACCAGTATCGAAAAATTAACCCAAGCTGGTTATCAATTTATCGGCATGGATCACTTTGCCAAACCAACCGATGAGTTAGCTATCGCTCAACAGCAGAATAAGCTGCATCGTAACTTTCAAGGTTACACCACTAAAGGCGATGCGGATTTAGTGGGGCTTGGAGTATCGGCAATTAGCATGCTGGGTGATAGTTATGCGCAAAATCAGAAAGATCTAAAATCATATCAAACTTTGGTTGAACAAAAAGGTCATGGTCTATGGAAAGGCTTTACCTTAAACCAAGATGATAAAATACGCAGAGATGTGATTAAGCAACTAATTTGTCATTTCCATCTTGATAAAAAACCGATTGAACAACTTTATCACATTAAATTTGATGACTATTTTGCTGACGATTTAAAACTACTTGCACCACTAGCCCAAGATGGACTAGTAATCGTTAATCAAGATAGCATCGTTGTTCAACCTAAAGGTCATTTGCTAATACGCAATATTTGTATGTGCTTTGATATCTATATGCGTCGCTTAGTCCGACAACATCAGTTTTCACGCGTGATTTAATTGGTTTAACTCACGCATGAATATTTGATTATCTTTAATGATTAATGACTGGCTAGATAGACTTTAAATTTGGTTGTTTGCGCAATAACGTCAACCTGTTTAAAGGTCTCATCCAAAATCGATTGATAAGGCAAAAATGAATTTGCCACAATACAAAGATAGCCATTTAATTTTAAGTACTTTTTAGCTTCTTTAATCAGTTTGTTTACTGCCGTGTAACTGGTCTCCTTACCATCGTGAAAAGGAGGATTAGAGATAATTAAGTGATACTTGTCATTGATATCTGAAAATACATCACTAGCAATAACTTTTCCTGCAATGTGATTGTCAGCTAAAGTAGCTTTACTGGATTCTAACGCGGCGCTATTAACATCGGTTAATGTTAAGTTTAGATCTTGATATAGCTTACCTAAAACTGTCGATAAAATACCTGAGCCACAACCTACATCGAGAACGTTGCCTTTAATAATATCACTCTGCTCCATCAATGCATTCAATAATAATTCACTTCCTGCATCCAAACCTTTTTGGCTAAAGACACCTGGCAAGCTCTTAATTTCGATAGCTTGGTTTTCAATAGTTAAATGATAACTTAACCACCACTCTTTTAAATCAAAAGCCAAACGGCTATCTGCACGGAAATGATATAAACCACATCGTCTGGCACTATCTATTTTTTGGATGGTGCCAAAATCCGCTAATAACCCTTCAACACTTTTTACCCCAGTACGATTTTCACCTATGATAAAAATATCACTCTCTTTGGGCATATTGTTTAATAAAAACGATAATTGAAATTGCGCTTCGCTCTTGGTTTTGGGCCAATAGTAAATGAGTGTATTAATATCGGTATAAAAAGATTCGTCAGGATAGAGTGAAAAATTTGTACTATCTGATCGTTTGCTGTGTTTAAAATTTAAAAATGTGTGATACTGCGAGCAGTGGATCTTAACCAAATTAGCCGCAATAACCGCTGGATAATTATCTTGGATATCGCCTGCAATTAAAATATTTTTATCCTCAAAAAAGGATTGATGACGTTCAAGTACTTGGCTAGCAGGAGTAAATATCGATGTTGCCATAATGCCTCAATGAAAAACCTTTATAAATTGATGCGAAGATTATACAATTAACTCTCTTTAATCCCTAATAAAACCGTAATCCGACAATGACACAAATTGATTGGTATCTTAAGCAATGTGATATTACCCAATATGTTTTACGCAATTCTGCCGTTTTTCAAGGTGAACTTGCTACACACATGGATGATAAAATTCGTTTAATTGTGGTCGCAAAACAGCAACCAACACAAAAAATATATTATGATATTTTAAAAGCTATTGAATTAACCGAAGAACAAGTTTTATTTCTTACACCTTCACAATTAATAATACCGGCAAATGAAGTAAAAATCGTGACTTGGTTTATTGACGTAAATACTGATGAACCTTGGCAAAATAACTTAACTATTAACACTAGCGATTTAGATTCGCTTGCCAAAGATCCGCAACAAAAGCGCAAACTTTGGCAACAACTATGTAACTATGAAAACCATTTCCATCCTGAACGAAAATGATTTAGCCGAAGCTTATCAATTAGAGCGGCTATGTCACCCAATTCCTTGGTCTAAAGAGACTTTTTTTTCAAACCAAGGTGAACGCTATTTAAATTTTAAAATAACAGTTGCTAATAAAATTGTAGGCTTTTGTATTTGCCAACAAGTGGTTGATGAAGCAACTTTATTTAATATTGCCATCCACCCCAAATACCGGAAGCAAGGATTAGCTAAAGCATTATTAAATCATTTAATTGATGAGTTAATGGCAATAAGCTCGCCCTATAAGATTTCAACCCTATGGTTAGAAGTTAGAAGATCAAATACTCCAGCAATTGTCTTGTACCAGTCAATTGGATTTAATCAAATAACCATAAGAAAAAACTATTATCCATCTGCCGATGGTCATCGGGAAGATGCAATTATTATGGCTTATACTTTAGCACTATAAATTATTTTGACGGGAGTAATTATGTCCAGAGCACTATTATTTGTAAATGGTGAGCCACCTAAAAAACTTCCTACACATTTAGATTTAGCAAACTATCAATATATAGCCTGCACGGATGGCGCATATCACAGTTATCTATCTGAATCCGCAATTGTGCCGGATTTTATTATTGGTGATTTAGACAGTATTAACCCGAAAATGACCGTGCCGGATAAAACGCAAATCATTCACACGCCCGATCAATCTAAACCTGATTTTGAAAAGGCGCTGTTATTTTTAAATAGTAAAGGAGTTACATCATTTAGCATATATGGTGCAACAGGACGTGCCAGTGACCATTTTTTAGGTAATTTATCGGTTGCTATGCAATATCATCAACAGTTCAAAATGGTGTTTTACGATGATTATTGTCACTTTTTTTTCGCTACTCATCATCAAATTATTCATCATGTTAAGCACCATATTATTTCACTAATGCCATTATCAACAGTAACGCATTTGACTATCAGCGGCTTTAAATATCCAATAGATAATCAAACTTTATCTTTGGGGGGGTTTACCAGTTTACGTAACAAAGCGATTGATGACACAGTGAAAATTTCCTTTAAAAATGGTAACTTATTGGTATTCATTGAAGATAAGTACAGTTTGAATTGACTTCAACTTACATTACTTTACAATAGCGTTACATTTTATAAGAGTACTTTTTTAAAGGAACAACAGCATGCTTTTAAAAAAATTTACACTTTTTATTTGTTTTTCATTTGTTTCTTACACAGTTTTTGCTCAAGATAATAAACCAAGCGTTACTGATAATTTAGTTGATACTTTTCTTAACTGTGATAATCAATTTTTTCAGCATTTAGCGGAAAATAAGCAAACAGTAAGTGAATATGTTGATTTAACCACTAAAGATAATGTCACTTTTATCCCAGTTGAATCGATTTATCAACAGGATAAAAATAGCGTTAATTTCAAAAAACCACTTAAATATCACGGCTTGACGATAACTGGCTATCAAAATATTTTCATACCAACCAATCTGTCTGGTCAATATTATTATTGGGGCTTTATTTTTGATAATAGTCAAGAAGAAATTATTAAAACCTTAGATAAGTTAAATTGGTCCAGATACAATGAAAAAGTCTATATTGCTAATTCAAAAATCTATGATCGCAACGCCAAATCACCAGTATGGAAAAACAATCCCTACTCTATTGATTCGGTAGTACCAAGACTTGGCACTATTGAAAAAGCCCTTTATTTAGAAAGTATGGATAATAAACAAAATAGTTTGCTTTGTTCTATTCAAGGCGATTTAAATAAAGAGCTTCTCTATAAAGATCGTCCGGATATAAAACCACTTGACGAAGAGTTTGAAAAAATTCGGCAAGAAAAGAACAAAGCCTATAAATTGAAGAAACAACAAGAACAACAAGAAAAAAAAGCAGTATCCGAAAACCAACCACAATCAACTAAAAAACAGTAGCTCGAAGGAAGGAGATTAAACTTAAATGAAAAAATTATGTCTATTCTTAATGCTCTTTTCTTTTGCAGCAACAATCCATGCCGCAGAAAACAAAGAGAAACCATCCTATACAGAGGCTGAGAAAGCAGCGCAAGCTAAACAAATTGAATTGATGCTGAGTAATCCCAAAATTGGCAAACAATTCGTTCCAATTTCGAAAAGTAATGAAGATAACAAGCTTGGTTATGCTTACCTTGATAAGGATTCAATAAAATTACACCCATATAATCAAAGAATTCGTGTTTTTAGGGAAGTTATCAATTATGTACCAGAATTAGTACAAAATATCGATAATGTAAAAACGCCATATCATGCAATTGTGATCAACTATTATGCTAACTGTGCAAAAAAAGAGATCGCTAAAGGGCAACTAGATCTTGTTGAAAACTTCTTTGCAGAAGGTAAAACAATTAATCATATTAACATTCCAAGTCGTTGGAACCGAGCCCTGAAAGGGGACGATAAGCATCAATTACTCGTAATTGCTTGTTCTTTACCACTTAATAAATAAACACTTTATTCACCTATTAACACTCTTGCCACCTTGCTGTGGCAGAGTCTTTTTATTTATGCTAATATCCCTACTTTAATCGCCCAACTATAGTCAGATCAATATGAATATCGCCCAATTCCATACCTTAACAGATCAACTTTTTAATCAAATCGAATTATACCTTGATGATTATGCTGATGAACATGATATCGATTTAGATTATGAAACTAATGGTAATGTCATTACGGTGAGTTTTCCTAATCACAGTAAAATTATTGTTAATACCCAAGAACCGCTATTCCAAGTTTGGTTAGCCACCAGAAAGCAAGGGTATCATTTTGACTTTATCAATGACAAATGGATCTGTAATCGTACTGATCAATCATTCAGCGATATCTTTGCCCAAGCGGTACAAGAACAAGCCGAACAATAACTATCTAAAGAAAAGGCGCTAGATAACAATTTAGCGCCTTTTTTAAGGTATATGTTATTTACAGTAATGTCAGGTTGGCTAGTTTTATCACAAGCCATTTGATACCAACATCAACAAAAGCAATTTGCACTCGTTTATGCTCACCTTCGCCATCAAGATTTATAATGGAGCCTTCACCAAAACGGGCGTGTTTCACTTTTCTACCTAACGTATAGCCATCATCTTCTTTCATCTTCTTAGAATAGGATTTTTTACGTTCTTGATAGAATTGATCATCTTTGTCCTGATATTTACCACGATGACTAAATGATGAAAAACTACCATGGTAGAAAGTTTCATTTAAATTTTCAATCGGTAATTCATCTAAAAAACGGGATGGTAAATTACGTTCTTCACGGCCATAAAGTCGTCTTTGTTCTGACAGTGAAAGGGTTAAACATTTTCGCGCACGAGTAATTCCCACATAAGCTAATCGTCTTTCCTCTTCCATTTTATCGATTTCTTGGATTGATCGTTGCGCAGGAAAAATCCCCTCTTCCAAACCCACAATAAAGACATTATCAAACTCTAAACCCTTAGCCGAGTGTAGCGTCATCAATTGCACAGAATCTTGCTCACTAACCGCATCCCGGCTTTCAAGTGAAGTAACCGATAAAAATGATTCAAGAACAGTTAATGGTTTACCAGTGACATTATCTTCAATCACCGCATTTTGATTTAAAAGATAAAATTGTTCAGCCGCTGAAACCAGTTCTTCAAGATTTTCTATTCTTGTTTGTCCCTTAATACCCGGCTCTTGTTCATACATTCGCATTACACCGGATAATTTAATGATCCTCTCAAGCTGTGTATAGAAAGGTAGATCTTTAACTTCGGCGTAGATAGATTCCATTAAATGCAAAAAACGATTAACATCATTACGTTGTCGATCAGTCAGCGCATTTTGTTCAATCAACATTAAGCAGGCGTCCCACAAGGAGATAGCATTATGGTTAGCACAATTTCTAATTTTATCTAATGTTACTTGTCCGATACCACGAGTCGGGGTATTTATGGTAGCATCGAATGCCATATCATTGTTATGATCATGCAATAAACGTAAATAAGCGAGGGCTAATTTAACCTCTTGCCTTTCATAGAATCTAATCGAACCATAAATTTGAAAAGGTATAGCATTTTGCATCAAGGTATCTTCAAATATTCGCGATTGAATATTATTACGATACAAAATAGCGCAACTTGCATATTTCTGACCTTCATCATGATATTTTTTGATTTGGCCAACAACAAATCTAGCTTCATCTGCATCATTGAAGCTCCTATATACGGTGATCTTCTCGCCCTGACCACTATCCGTCCATAGATTTTTACCTAAACGATTCTTATTATTTGCAATTAATTTATTTGCCGTATCTAAAATAATCCCGGTAGATCGATAATTTTGCTCTAAGCGAATAATCTCAGTATCAGGATAATCATTGATAAATAATTGAAGATTATCGGCATTAGCCCCACGCCAACTATATATAGATTGGTCATCATCGCCAACGATCATTACATTAGCCGTGTTACCCGCAAGCTTTTGCACAAATCGATATTGAATTTTATTGGTATCTTGAAATTCATCAATTAACACATTTGAGAAACGATGACGGCAATAACTTAAAACATTTTCATCTTTGCAGAGTAATTCATAAGCTCGCAAAATTAGTTCAGAAAAATCGACATATCCTACTTTATCGCAAATTGCTTGATAATCGCGATAGATCGTTTGCCACATAACTTGTTTTGGATCTTCTGGCACTAAATCTTTTGCCCGCAGCCCTTTCTCTTTTTGAGCTGAGATATAATTGGCACACTCTTTAGCTGACCACTCTTTCTCATCTACTTGTAGTTCGCGAAAAATTCGCTTGATAAGTCGAATCTGATCTTCTGTATCAATAAGTTGGAAATTATCGGGAAGATTAGCTTGCTGGGCGAACATCCTTAGTAAACGATGGGTTAAGCCGTGGAAAGTTCCTACCCACATACCGGTTAAATAGCTCTCACCAACTAGCGCTTTTATTCGCTCTTGCATTTCAGCAGCTGCTTTGTTGGTAAATGTAACGGCAAAAATTGAACCAGATGAATAATTTTTTTCAATGCAAAGCCAAGCTATTCGATGAACTAAAACACGGGTTTTACCGCTTCCGGCACCGGCAAGCACAATAGTATATTGGTTATCAGTGGTTACTGCAGTTTGTTGTTCGGTATTAAGATCGCTTAATAATGATTGTTTAATGTCCATTATGCATTAACCCATCACGATAACATAAATCACTCATAGTTCTAAATGTTGCAACTCTTTTTAATATTTTCATTTTCTTTATAATATTTTTTTAGAGGATCCGTTAAAAAAATAAAGACAGGAGTAAATGCAAGCGTAATTACATCTAACTTCACTGTCTTTTTATACACATATTGAACAATTATAACAGATTATCTAATTCTGGCAATCGAGTTATTTCGACATGAGGTAGACACCTTGCATCAGTAAGATGGTAGATATCTTGACCAAAAATATTTATCCAACATGACAAATATCCATTATTAATGGCACCATTTACATCGGTCTCTAAATTATCACCAACATGTAAAATGTAGTTTTTGGCTACCGCTAATTTTTTTGCGGCTAAGTCAAAAATTTCAGGAAATGGTTTTGAGCGACCATCCGGCCCACCACGTAAAGAAAATTGAAAATAGTCACCTAAACCTATTTTATTAACATCAACATTGCCATTAGTAATTACGGCTAGTGGATATTTTTTGGCGAGTTTGGCTAATAAGATATGCGTTGATTCAGGAATAACCATCTTATGCCGCCAAATATTAAAACAGCCTAAAGCATCATCAATAATATTAGTATGTTGTAATACGGGGATATTGGTTTTACTCAATAGAGATTTGATGGTCTCAATCCGCCAAGCTATCACATCATGATAGATTTCCGGATTGAAAGAAAGGATCAAATTTTTCTCTTGGTAATATAAGTCTAAAGTTAAATTTGCTAGTTGCTGATGTTTTTGTAAAGTTTTTAACATCTCCTCTTCAGCTTTATCGACAATCATACTATTGTCATATAAAGTATCATCAAGATCGAAAGTGATCGCTTTAATGCAGTCAATTGAACGATAAAAATGCATTATTTTTTCCCTCTTTTAGCTCGTGGATGAGCAGAATCATAAACTTCCGATAAATGTGAAAAATCCAAATGTGTATAAACTTGAGTTGTGGATAAATCAGCATGACCTAGTAATTCTTGTACTGCTCGCAAATCACCACTCGATTCAAGCATATGCGTGGCAAACGAGTGACGTAATTTATGTGGATGAACATGCGAACTTAAACCTTGTTTGACGCCCCATTGAGCAAAACGCTTTTCCACATTACGCGGCGAAATTCGTTTACCTAATTTAGAAATAAATAGAGCATCATCATGAGGTTTAAATTGATTACGCATGCTTAGCCAATGTTCAATCCATTTAATGGACTCGCGGCCTAAAGGTAATTTTCGCTCCTTATTGCCTTTCCCCATTACCCGAACTTCACCTTCTCGCAAATTTAGCTCTCGGCAATTGATATTCACTAATTCGGACAGTCGTAATCCGGAACCATACATTACTTCGAGCATGGCTCTATCGCGTACCGATAATGGGTCATTATATTCAATATTCAGTAATTGGTTAACTTCGTCAATATCAATATTTTTAGGAAGATGCTGACCTAATTTCGGATTGACTACACCGCGAGCCGGATTAGCGGCAATCAATTCATTTTTCACCATCCAATCAAAAAAACTACGCAGTGCCGACAAGCGTAAAGAGAGACTTCTTGCTTGTAAACCGGTTTGCCGACTACGACTAATTAACAGCCGTACCGCTGATGAATCAAGATCTTGCCAATTAGTGATATCCAAATCTTTGCTTAAATCGATAATAGCATAGAGTTGGCGACGATAATTAATTTGTGTATTAAGGCTAAGTTGTTTTTCCGATTTTAAATAATTTAAGAACTGTTCAATCGGTTTAGCTAATAAAGAGGAGTGACTGAGATTATTTTCAACCATCATAATTCCTTACTTTTTTCGCATAATCCATTTTTCAATTAAAATAGGTAGTATTTCACTTACCTTTTCCAATAACAAAGTACCTTGTCCAGCCTGATAATGCATAGAATCTGAACTGGTAAAAACTAACACCCCAAGGTCACCAAATTGACCAAATAAGGATAAAGCAACCGAACCTACATAACCACGGTGTGGTAATAGAAGGTCTAATTCACTGGTGTTTAACTGCCCTAAATAGAACTGACTATACTGTAAATGACGGACACGAATAAAATCAAATTGTGCAGAACTTAAAGCCAAATGATGATAGTTAGATGGAGCGTTAATTAACCATTTATCATCGAAAAGATATAAATAAGCACCATTGAGACCTAACTCTTTAGCCCAATTTTTTAAAGAAGTCATTAGTTCATCAATATCTTTTGCTTTAATTAATTCATATTGTAATTTCATTAGCTGATTAAACAGCAGTTCATTAGCAATAGCATGTTCCATCAGCATGGTGATTTCAGATTCTAACTGATTAATTTTATTACGTTGTCTAGCCATATGCCATTCTGGTAATGAAATAATCCCACGAACAGGGTGTGGCACACGCATACGCTCAATTTGCGCCGCATTGCGAATAAAGAAATCAGGATTATCAATGATATATTGACTCACCATTTCATCATTCAATTTAACGACTGTTTTTTGTTTATGACTTAGCTTATTTTTGGCTGTTTCTGCTTTTTTTTTGACCATAATTTATTTTTATTGAGCTCAATGAGGTTAGTTGTAGCAAACCTCATTGCTTGATTAGTTATTAAATTGATATATAACCATCATATACGTGTGTGGCAGGTCCAGTCATATAAAGTGGTTGCTGATTGCCTTGCCACTCGATAACTAATTTGCCACCAGGCAAATTAACATTGACTCGCTGATTTAACAGTCCTTGCTTTATTCCAACAGCAACAGCTGCACAGGCACCGGTACCACAAGCTTGTGTTTCACCCACGCCGCGTTCAAATACTCGTAAATTAATATTATTTCTATCAATAATATGCATAAAACCAATATTGGCTTTTTCAGGAAAACGTTCATGTTGTTCCAACAAAGGACCTAATGTGGCAACTTGAGCTGTCAATATATCATCTACTTGCAAAACACAATGTGGATTACCCATTGAAGCCACACCACACAGAACCGTCTGTTCTTGCGCGCGAATAATATAGGTTTTTTCTTCTTTAATGGCTTTGAAAGGAATTTTATTCGGCTCAAAAATGGGACTACCCATATTAACCCGCACGGTTTCATCATCATTAACAGTTAACACAATATTACCCTTCATGGTGCTCACCTTTAACACCCGTTTTTTCGTCAACCCTTTTAAACGAACAAAACGAGCAAAACAACGGGCACCATTGCCACATTGTCCAACTTCAGTACCATCAGCATTAAATATTCGATAATGAAAATCACTTTCTGGCGAATATGGTGGTTCAACAACCAGTAACTGATCGAATCCTATTCCAGTATATCGATCTGCCATCCGTTTAATCATTTCACTTGAAAGATGAACATTTTGCGTTACTGCATCAATAACCATAAAATCATTACCTAATCCATGCATTTTAGAAAAGTTCATCTTTAATTACCCTTTAGTGTGAAACATTATTATTGATTATTGTTTAAAATTTGATTCAAAAAGGGCTTTATTTGCCCTACGCATCAGCACATCGTTAGTGCCCTCGCAAGCAAATTATAGTACTAATTCACCGCGCCATAAATCATCAAACGTCTCACGTTTTCGAATTAGCTTATGTCTATTGCCTCCCTCGATCATGATTTCAGCTGGGCGTGGATGGCTATTATAATTTGATGCCATACTAAAGCCATAAGCACCGGCACTACAAATTACTAATAGATCATCTTGTGCAACCGACAATTCGCGTTGATAGGCTAATACGTCACTCGATTCGCAAATAGGCCCAACAACATTATAGCATTCTTTTTTATCCGAACTGGTTGGTTCTTTAACCGGTAAAACTCGCATCCAAGCTTTATAGAGTGCGGGTCGAATTAAATCATTCATTCCGGCATCTACAATAGCAAAATGGTTACCATCTTGATGTTTGGTGTATTCAACTTTAGTAATTAATATACCTGCATTGGCGATAATTGACCTACCCGGTTCAAAAATAATTTCAAGATCAGCATAATTGGTTAATTTTGCCATTAATTCTGCAGTAAGTAATGATGCGGAAGGAGGTGTTTCGTTATCATAACAAACACCCAATCCGCCACCTAAATCAATATGTTCAAGATGAATATTTTCTGCTTTAAGCTTATCAACTAAAGCTAAAATTCTATCGGTAGCGTCAAGAAATGGTGATAGTTCTGTTAACTGAGAGCCAATATGACAATCAATTCCAGCTATTTTAATATGACTTAAACAAGCGGCTTTACGATAAACGTCTAAAGCTAATTGATAACTTATACCAAATTTATTTTCCCGCAATCCAGTTGAGATATAGGGATGGGTTTTTGCATCCACATCTGGATTAATTCGTAATGAAATTGCAGCGATTTTACCCAACTGTTGAGCAATTTGGTTAATGCGATATAATTCTGATTCGGATTCAACGTTAAAACATTTAATGCCAACCTCAAGCGCTCTTTTGATTTCGACAATGGATTTTGCCACACCTGAAAAAACAATCTTTTTAGGATCACCACCGGCTTTTAATACTCTTTCTAACTCACCTTGCGAAACAATATCAAAACCTGCACCAAGTTTGGCTAATAAGTTGAGAACCGATAAGTTACTGTTGGTCTTAACGGAATAACAAATTAGATGTTGCTTATCTTTAAGCGAATCTTGATAAGCACGAAATTGCTGAGTGATATGGTTTGCAGAATAGACGTATAACGGCGTACCATATTGGTTAGCTAGTTCAGAAATAGCGACGTTATCAGCCAATAACTGGCCATTGTGATAGTGTAACAATTCCATTAAATGATTCCTTTAAGCGATTTTACTTATATCGTTAGATTGAACAGCGGCAGCTGACTCATCAGCAGGATAATAGAGTGGTCCCTTTAAACCACAGCCGACTAGAGTGAAAACAACTAAAAAAGTAGCAATAAGTTTTAAAAAGAATTTCATACAATATTCACAATTTAATCAAATTTATAATGCGCTCTATATTACACGATAGCCATATTCGTGCAAAGAGCAAATCATTAAGTTTTCTACAGTAAATCCGAGAAAATTACGACCAATAATTTAATCATAATAGTGATAGTGGTTTGATCATCAACTGGTATGATGTTTTAATTATCGAAATAATTCAAGTTAAAGATAGATACCCTACACTATCCTTCTTTAAAACCATGTTAACCGATAAATATCATCACTCCTTGGACCGAAATATTTCAATAGGTTGATTATTTTTTTAGATAATAATCCCTAGGTTTAATATAAATTTTTGAAAAATATCAAGGCATCTATACCTCCTCGCATCTATTTACCTAAAATTAAACCAGATATAAGACTGTGCTAACCTATTAAAGAACATAACTATTTTTTGATTAGTGTTAGCGGATGTATTAACTGAAATTTTTACCGCTCATTCCAATTATTAATAGGTTTTTTAAGTAATTATTACCTAGTTTAATTTAAATTTTTGAAAAAATATCGAGGCATCTATACCGTCTTACCCCTATTCACCTAAAATTAACCATACATATAACCGGGCTAAACTATTAAAGAGCATACCTCCTTTTTAAACCGAAGTTACCAGATGCGGATCCTCTTAACTTTTAACCGTATATTTCAATCATTCATAGGCTTTATTGGTAATGATTACTTGGTTTAATAAAATTTTTGTTAAAAAATTGCGGCGTCTATACCGCGTCTTCACCATCTAGTTAAGTCTGATAATCGCCACAGCCTAACCTAATCAATGCCCCACGTTAAAATTTTATGGAGCACTGTTTTAAATTATCATTGCAAATGAGGTATTCAAAATAGAGGAAAATCTGCCTGTTTGGCGATTGCTTGTAGGCGTTTTTTGGCAGTGATAATATTTTCTTGCCATTTATCATCTTTAGCCCACATTTCGATAACTAATGGTGCGGTATAATCCATCCTTTTTAGGGTTTTAAAGATGGAAAGAAAGTCCACTTCACCTTCACCAATCGTTAAATCTCTAAATTGACCTGCATAATTGCCGTTAACTTTATAAGTATCTTTTAAATGTATTTGCACTATATGTTCACGACTTAACATAAGCTCAGTACTAACATCATAATTCCAACCGGAAATATTACCCACATCGGGATAGGCCATAAAGTAAGGTGAACTCACCTCTTTTTTGAGAATTTCAAACTTGCTAAGCGAATTTAGATAATTAGTATCCATAATTTCGACAGCAAGCATTATCCCTAATTTTTCCGCTTGTTTTGCCGACCATTGCATACCCGAAATAAAGCGCTGGTGAGTTTGTAAATTGGCTGGTTCATAATAAACATCATAGCCTGCCAATTGAATTACTCTGATACCTAATTTATAGGCAAGAATGAGCGCTTTGTTCATAATGATTTTTGCTTGTTGACGAATAGTTTCATCAGCAGAACCAAAAGGATATTTACGATGAGCACTTAAACACATTGAATGTAATGGTAGACCAGATTGTTCACATAAACGTTTTAATTGATAAATTTCGTCATCTGACCAATCAAGTCTTGCCCGGCGTTCATCTGATTCATCAATTGAAATCTCGATAAAATTAAATCCGAGTGATTTTGCTTGGTCTAGTTTTTCTTGCCAAGTAAGATCATTAGGTAAGGCTTTTTCATAAATACCAATATGATTAGTCAATTTGGTTGGATCGATTGCAAATTTCGACATATTTAAAACCTAATAACAGTTGTTTAAACATAAAAAAATGCAGTCGTATTCCCGACTGCATCAGTTAAATTACCAATATTTAGCGATCTGCTCTCTTAATGCTTGCGCCGTTTTATTACCATTTTCATTGGCTAATGCGCGACCAGCAATGAAAGCCTTAGTTTTAATACCCGCAAACAAGTGAATATCTTCTGGTACAATCCCACCGGTAATAGATAGCTCAAGGCCTAAATCCGAAAGTTGACGCATTTTAACAAGATCTGCTTCTCCCCAACCTACGCCGGCTAGCTCAGCATCACGAGAACGATGATAAATAGCCTGTTTAATCCCTAATTTTCGCCATGCTTTGGCATCTTCGAGTGTCCAATGACCATATAATTCGATCTGAATCTCGCCATTAAATTCGTCTGCCACTTTTTTACACGCTTCAATGGTAGCTATATGTGCGGCAGCTGAAACCGTTAACCAGTTAGCCCCAGCTGAAAAAGCCATTTTAGCTAATATCGCTCCACCATCAGTGGTTTTTAAATCACAGACTAATATATGATTAGGATATAATTTTCTTAGATTTTTAACGCTTTCTATTCCAGCACCAAAGGCGAGAATAGTGCCAACTTCGATAATATCAACAAATCCTGAAACATTTTTTGCCACCTCCAATGCTGAGGTTAGTTCTGTTTGATCTAAAGCAATTTGTAATTTTGGTGTTGTCATGTTGGTTTCCTTATCTAATTTGATTTTTGGCCATAATAAGCATTAGCACCATGTTTGCGAAAATAGTGCTTATCGGATAATGTTTGTTGAATTTTGATGGTTTGATTAAGTTGTCGAGTTGAAATTGCCATCATTGCGACTTCTTCAAGTACCACAGCATTGTGTACCGCATTTAAGGCATTTTTACCCCAACAAAATGGCGCATGACCAGAGACAATAACCCCAGGCATCGCCATAGGATCAATACCGCGCTGTTTAAATTCCTCGATAATAACTAATCCGGTATTTTTTTCGTAATCTGTGGCAATTTCACTATCAGTTAGTCGGCGGGTACAAGGTACATCGCCATAAAAATAGTCAGCATGAGTGGTACCTAATGCAGGAATATCCAATTCTGCCTGTGCCCAAACGGTTGCATAGCGAGAATGGGTATGCACAATTCCGCCAATATTTGCAAAGGCTTTATAGAGTTCGAGATGAGTTGCAGTATCACTAGAGGGATTTAGTTTGCCTTCGACAATTTCGCCGGTTAATGAAACCACAACAATATCATCTATGGTCATATCACTGTACTCAACCCCAGATGGTTTGATGGCAATGACCCCCTTGGCACGATCCACTTCTGATACATTTCCCCATGTAAAGGTGACTAAATTATATTGTGGTAGCAATAAATTAGCCTGTAGTACGCGTTCTTTTAATGCTTGAAACATTATTTAGCCTCCATTTAGCGCGCGATCGATAACCGCATAAACATCTTTTTTGCTGTTACAACGTCTTAATTTATCCAGATCAACACCAGTCTCACTATTTTCATCATCTAAAATTTGTGTCACTTCCATTAATCCTTCCATATGCTGATCAGAAGTACTGCCGGCAAGAGTAACTAGTACATCTACAGGATCAGTCTCTCCCTCAAAATAAACAGGTTTTTTCAAAGTTACTAATGCAAAAGCCGTACGGTTCACGCCATCTTCTGGTCGCGCATGTGGCATGGCCAGATTAGGGGCAATAATGATATAAGGCCCCATGGTTTTAACGCATTGAATGATGGCATCATAATAACGAGGCTCAATCGCTTTAGACGCAACTAGCATATCTGTTCCTAACTTAACCGCGTCTTGCCAATTTGTAGCTTCTGCTTTAAGTAAAATAGAGTTATTTTCAATTAATGATTCTTTGAAAGCCATTGTTGGACTCCTTTAAATATTCTGCCTATTTACCATTCACTTTATTGATAAGCTCAATAAGTTCATCGCCGAAAGTTTGAGGATTTAACATGTTTTGGACACCTAACGCATGTTGTCCTTCATTAACCTCGATTTCATGAATCAAATGTTTAGAAGCAACGATAATGTCGACATTAGGTAGTTTTGATTTGTAATCCGTGACTGCGCATGAATCCATGACATTTGCGATACCTTTTTTATCTAAATAATTGGCAATTTTCATCTTCATCATCATTGATGATCCCTGACCACTACCACAAACAGCAAGAATACGAATCGGTTGACCTTCACTAATTGCCACTTCCTCCATTTTTTCAACTACTGCTTCATTAACATCATCATGAATATCATTGGTCGGTTGTTGTTTTTGTAAGGCTTCTTCGGCTCGTAGTGATTTAGCCGCAAAGAACATATAGACCAGAGATAACGCAATCAAGACATAGATAAATAGATGAGAGAAGGATAAACCTTGTAAAATCGGTGGGAATAAAATTGCCCAATCAGCCATTCCCATCCAAGAATCAATTGGTGTACCATTTTGGGCGAAGATATTAATTACCCAAGCAGAGCCTAGAACCTCAACCATTCCCATAATGAAACAGAGTTTCATTACCGCTTTCCATCCACCATAATGATTGGCAAATACGCCGATAGTGGCATTAGAGAAAAACATAGGAATAAAACCAGGAATAATCATGATTGGCGATTTAAATACCAGTAATAAGGCTATTGCTAAAAATTGACCTAATGCCCCCCAAATAAAACCAAATACCATAGCGTTAGGTGAAAAAGCATAGATAGCCGCACAATCGATAGCCAACACCGCATTTGGTATTAATTTTTCAGAAATTCCCTTAAATGCTTCAGATAACTCCGCCACAAACATTCTTACACCACCAACAATAACTTGGATAGCTACGGCAAATTTAAGCCCGGTTTCGAAAATGTAGATAGTCCAGTGGGTCGACCCCGCCATTGTTTGTAAATTATCCAAACCAAATGAAAGAAGGATGATACCAAAAAAGAACGTCATCACAATCGTTGTGGCAGCAATACTATCGTGGAAAATATGTAACCATTTTGGTAATTTTAAATTATCTACTGAATCATCTTTATCGCCCAATTTTGGTGCTAATTTCACCGCAATCCATGAACCTAGCTGCTGTTGGTGACCAATTGAAAAACCTGCGCCACCAGTTACCGCTTCAGTCGGTTTAAACATCATATTTGAAAAAATTCCCCAATATAATGCCGTAATTATTGCTGAGTAGGTGATGGTTTCCCACATGCCATAACCAAATAGGAAGTAGAAAAGAGTAATTAAACCAACTTGTTGGAACATGATATGACCGGTCAACATGATGGTTCTAATTCCGGTGAAACGTCTAAAGATGACCAGTAAAATATTAATCGCTAATGCAAGCAATACTGCATAACCAACCCATGAATATTGTTCACCCATCCCCTTTTCGACAGCCACCATTGAGGCATAAGTATCGATAATCGATCCGGTTATACCATGATATTCGGAAAGTTTAGCAATAACAGGTTTAAATGTTGAAACTAAAACACCTGAGCCAACTTGTAACAGCATAAAACCAACAATGGTTTTAATCGTGCCTTTTAAAATCGTGGTGATATCTTTTTTTAAAAGACAATAACCTAGCAAGGTAACTAGGCCCAGTAATAATGGTGCCTTCGTCATAACTTGACTATAAAAGATATAAAATATGTTATAAATTACTTCCATATGTCCCTCTCATTGATTGTTGACAACTTTAGATAGCATTAATGCTATAAGCATGGAGACATCAACCCCACTTAATGTCATTTGTATAATTACTCATCTCGCAAAACGAATTGATGGAACTTTTGCTCATTTAGCGTTATCCAAATCGGAGAAATGAATAACTAATGCTATATTCCACAATCATAAATAATCACTCAATGATTGTTTGTGATTATTTTGATCAAGATCACTTTTCTTACACTATTATCTAAACAAATGTGATTTCTGTCACATTTTGATAAAAAACCGCAAGTAAAAATTAAAAATATAACTATTATTATCAATACATTGTAGTGACAAGTTAAGATTATTGATTTAAACGATTGACAAATAACCAAACGAAAATTAATATCATTTTCAATCATAAAAAATCATGTTTACTTAATAAGAGGCAATAATGAACGAAATATCACGGCATAATGAAATTGTAGCGATGGTTAATGATCGAGGAATGGTAAGAGTCACCGAATTAGTCTCCTATTTTTCAATATCACCAGCCACGGCTCGTCGAGATATTACCAAGCTCGATCAGGATGGAAGAGTAAAAAAAGTTCGCAATGGAATTATGCGGATTGAAGTTGCAAAACCCATTTGGGCGCCGATAGGCAATAACAATACCGATCATTATCATGAAAAAGCACGTATCGCGATTAGAGCAGCCAAATTATGTGGAAGTGATGAAAATATCGTAATTAATTGTGGTTCTACAGCATTTTTGTTAGGTCGTGAACTGTGTGGTAAGAATGTTTCAATCATTACCAACTATTTTCCATTAGCGTGCTACTTGATTGAACATGATCATGAAAACGTCATCATTATGGGAGGGTTATATAACAAAACACAAAATATTATTCTCAACCCAATAGCTAACATAACTGATTCTTATGCAGGTAAATGGATGTTTACCAGTGGTAAAACTTTAACGCCTAATGGACTGTATAAAAATGAAATATTAGGTGCGGTAGCAGAACAACAAATACTTGAAAAAATAGAGAAATTAGTCGTTGTTGTTGATAGTTCAAAGATAAATACCAAAGCAAATTCTGGCATGCTTTTTTGCCCGATTACTAAAATTGATATTTTAATAACAGGCAAACAGGCAAATAAGGAAGTAATTGAAAGCATAAAGGAACAAGGCACAGAAGTGATTTTAGTTTAATAATTAAATTGTAAAAGGAACAAAGTATGAGTAAAGTAAACGAAATTACCAGAGAATCTTGGATATTGAATACCTTTCCTGAATGGGGAACGTGGCTTAATGAAGAAATAGAAACAACAGAGGTCAAACCTAATACGTTTACCATGTGGTGGCTTGCTTGTACCGGGATTTGGTTAAAATCAGCAGGTAATACTAATATCTCTGTCGATTTCTGGTGTGGTACAGGTAAAAAAACTCACGCCAATCCATTAATGAACAAACAACATCAAATGATGCGAATGGGTGGTGTTCGTGAACTACAACCAAATCTTAGAACCAGTCCATTTGTTCTAGATCCTTTTGCAATCAAAGAGATTGATGCTGTAATGGCAACCCATGATCATGCTGATCATATTGATGTCAATGTTGCGGCGGCAGTCATTCAAAACTGCTCACCAAAAGTCAAATTTATTGGCCCTAAAGCTTGTGTTGAATTATGGAAAAGTTGGGGCGTTCCTGAAGATCGCTGTATTGTTGCTAAAGTAGGTGAAACTATCCAAGTTGGTGATATTACCATTCGCGTTTTAGACTCTTTTGATAGAACTTCATTAGTTACTTTACCGAAAGGTGTTTCATCCACCGATAAATCCATATTAGATGGAATGGATGATCGTGCGGTTAACTATTTATTCGAAACTTCTGGCGGATCACTTTATCATTCTGGCGATTCTCACTACTCTAATTATTATGCCAAGCATGGTAATGATCATAAAATTGATGTTGCTTTGTTATCTTATGGCGAGAACCCGCGCGGCGTAACCGATAAAATGACTTCATCAGACATTTTACGGGCGGCAGAATCGTTAAATACTAAAGTAGTAATTCCATTCCACCACGATATATGGGCGAATTTCCAAAGTGACCCGCGTGAAATTGAAGTCCTTTGGCAAATGAAAAAGGATCGTCTGGAGTATCAATTTACGCCATTCTTCTGGCAAGTTGGTGGTAAATATACTTATCCAACCGATAAAAACAAAATGCACTATCAACACTATCGTGGATTTAGAGATATCTTTACCGATGAACCTGAACTGCCATACCGTTCATTCTTATAAAGTAAAACGATAAAACAAACGGACTTTGAATAATCTCAAAGTCCGTTTTTTGTTGGTTGTGCAAGCCGTTATTTGATCTTAAGCCAAACTAAACAATTAGTTATACAGCTAGGCATTTATATATTTCTGTCTTTCTGGCAACCAACATTCAATAAGTTGTTGCGCAGACTCTGGATAATCTTGTTGAATATAATATGAGGCTTGTTGAACATCGCTAATTAAATGTTGATCACGGATTAAATCAACCACTTTAAAATTGGCGACCCCCATTTGTCTGGTACCTAGAATTTCGCCACTTCCTCTAATTTCAAGGTCTTTTTGCGCGATAACAAAACCATCACTACTCTCGCGCATCACTTTCATCCTTTGTTGTGCAACTTTACTCAGTGGCGCTTGATACATTAAGACGCAATATGAAATTGCACTTCCCCGACCAACTCGTCCTCGTAATTGATGTAATTGCGAAAGCCCTAATCGTTCAGCATTCTCAATAATCATCAAACTTGCGTTTGGCACATCAACCCCGACTTCAATAACGGTTGTTGCAACTAAAAGTTGTGTTTCACCTGATTTAAACGCTTTCATGACGGTTTGTTTTTCGTCCGATTTCATTTTGCCATGAACTAAAGCGATCTTTAGATGAGGCAATAACAGTCGCAACTCTTCAACCAACATTTCAGCAGCTTGGGCATCAAGTGTTTCGGACTCTTCAACTAACGTACAAACCCAATAAACCTGACGATTATTAAGACAAGCATTATTCACTTTTTCAATAATCTCATCGCGACGTGAATTAGGTATAACGATAGTTGTTACTGGGGTTCGTCCGGGAGGTAATTCATCAATAATTGATACATCTAAATCAGCATAAACCGTCATTGCCAAGGTTCTTGGAATTGGCGTTGCCGTCATGATTAATTGATGCGGATGACATTCATCTTTAGCACCTTTTTCCCAAAGACTTAATCGTTGATTTACCCCGAACCGATGCTGTTCATCAATAATGACTAAGCCTAAATGGTTAAACTTAACTTTATCTACAAACACCGCATGAGTACCGATTAACATTGAAATTTCACCCAATTCGATATCATTATAGCGTAGTTGTTTATTTTTAGCGGTTAAACGACCAGTGAGTAGCTCAACCTTAATCCCTAGTGGCTCAAACCATTGGCAAAAATTATGAAAATGTTGTTCGGCTAATATTTCAGTTGGCGCCATTAAGACGACTTGTTGCTTATTTTCAATAGCATTTAAAGCGGCTAACGCGGCAACTAAGGTTTTACCCGACCCTACATCACCTTGGACTAATCGCATCATTGGCACTGATTTTGCCATATCTTGATAAATATCCTGCACCACTCTTTTTTGCGCTTTGGTCGGTTCAAATGGTAGTGCCGCAAGAAAAGGCCGAATATAATGTTGAGTAATATGCATTGGGTAAGAATGTTGTCTTTGATTATCAAATTTAATCAGCAACATACTTAAATGATAAGCAAGCAACTCTTCTAAAATAAAACGTTTTATTGCCAGATGCTCGCCAGCAATTAACTGCTCGACATCGGTGGTCAATGAAGGATTATGAACAATGTCTAATGATTCAATGACAGGCAAATATCTAGAACTCAATGTAGTCGGTAAAATTTCATCGGGTGGATTGCGTTTTAACAATATTAATGCCGATTGTATTGCCTTACGAATGACATTTTGAGTTAATCCATGGGTAGTAGAATAAATTGGCGTAAATCGCTCTTCATTGGCATCAGCAAAAGCGCTATGCGCTTCTTTTTGGCTTTGAATTTTAAATTGTGGATGAATAATTTCCGGATAATGACTGCCGCTTTTTATCTCACCGTAAGCACTCACCCATTTACCAGGGGCTAGGGAAGACTTCATCCCCATATTGAAATGAAGAAAACGTAAAATTGCGATACCTGAATCATCCTGAATATGACACAACAACATTTTACGTTTGGTAATGATAATTTCACTTTTAATGATACAACCTTGAATAGTGGTTGTTTCGCCAATTGCCACCTCACCAATAGCGGAAGATGTAGAACGGTCTTCATAACGAAGCGGAAAATGTAATAACAGATCTTGAACAGATTTAATACCCAGTTGAGAGAATTTACTTTCTAAACTAGGCCCAATGCCCGCTAATTTTGCAAGCGGTATGTGGTTTAGCAAACGATCAGCCATAATAACTAATTAATATTGCGTGTCACACTCACTACATCTTGTTGGAGTGACAATTTTCGGATTAAATCATTAAGTTGTTGGGTATTTTTAACTTCAATCTGCAAAATAATAGTGTATATTTGTCTATCTTTTTCTTCGGTATTCAACCACTGGATATGGGCTTTCTCATCATTAATGATAGAAAGAACATGCCCCAAAGAACCTTGATTATTAACAATATCTACCCAGATTTCCGCCACAAAAAACTGCTCAATATCAGGGGCCCATTTAAGTGGAATGTATTTTTCGGGATTATTTTGATAACCACTGATGTTACGACAAGACTCATGGTGGACCGTCAAACCTTTTTCCGGACTGACATGACCGATAATCGGATCATTAGGAATAGGATGGCAACATCTTGAAAAAGTTACCAATACCCCTTCACTTCCGGTTATAACTAATGTTTTATTGGCCTCAGATTCGTTTGATAAAAGTGTTTTATGTTCAAGACCTTTGACAATAAAATAGCTCATAATATTGCCAAGTCCTATTTCGGCTAAAACATCATCAAACGAGCTTAGTTGAGTCAACTCAACGATACGCTCTTTTTGATTATCAGTTAGCGAATCAATTCCACTGGTTTTTATTAAAGCCAAATTAAGCAATTTACACCCTAACAATATAGCATCTTCTCGTTTCAAGGTTTTTAATGCTTGGCGAATACGCGATCTGGCTTTGGCACTCACCACAAAATTTAACCAACTTGCATTAGGACGACTTTCAGGGGAGGTAATAATTTCAACCGTTTGCCCATTGCTCAACGGTTGAGAAAGCGGATAAGGTTTACGATCAACTACCGCACCAATACATTGGAAACCAATATCAGAGTGGACGGCATATGCTAAATCAACTGCAGTTGACCCTTCCGGTAATTGGACAATTCGACCTTTTGGTGTAAAGACATATATCTCTTTAGGAAATAGATCCGACTTAACATTTTCAATAAATTCAAATGAATTACCGACACTCTGCTGAAGTTCTAATAAACTTTGCATCCAACGTTGAGCTTTAATTTGCGCGGTAGTGTTATTTAACTCATCATTCTCATTATAAATCCAATGTGCCGCAACCCCCATTTCCGCCATTTGTTCCATATCTTCGGTTCTTATTTGCACTTCGACCGGTGTACCATGTGGGCCAATTAATGACGAATGTAATGATTGGTAACCATTGGCTTTGGGAATAGCAATATAATCTTTGAAGCGATTAAGTCTTGGTTTATATAGATTATGGACTAAACCAAGCGTACGATAGCAAGCATCGACATCATCAACAACAATGCGGAAAACGTAAATATCCATAATTGAATGGAAATGTTGCTCACGAAGTTGCATCTTTTGGTAGATTGCATAGATATTCTTTTCAAGTGCTTCAACTTGCGCATGAATATTCGCTTCGCTTAAACGCCCTCTAATTTCTGATAAAATTTGCTGAACCAGCTCTTTTCTAGTTCCTTGAGCAATTTTTACCACTTTTTCAAGAACTTTAGCTCGATTAGGGTGCATAGCAGTAAAAGCAAGTATTTCAAGCTCAGTTTTAATATGATGAATACCCAACCGATGAGCCAAAGGCGCATAAATTTCTAAGGTTTCTTTGGCTATCCGACGACGTTTATCCGGCCGCAATGCACCAAGAGTACGCATATTATGCGTTCTATCAGCTAACTTAATTAAAATTACGCGCACATCTTCGGTCATGGCTAAAACCATTTTACGAAAATTTTCAGCTTGGGCTTCTTGTCGATTTCTAAATTTTAACTTATCAAGTTTTGAGACACCTTCAACTAAAACAGCGACATGTTTACCAAATTTTTGGGTGATGTCTTGAAAGGTGACTGGAGTATCTTCGATGGTGTCATGTAACAGTGCCGCGATAACGGTTTCATAATCTAACCGCATTTCGGCTAAAATGGTTGCTACCGCAACCGGATGAGTAATATAAGGTTCACCGCTGGAACGGAATTGTCCATCATGTGCTTGCTTGGCAAAGAAATAGGCATCTTGAATAAATTCAACTTGTTTCGCTGGAAGATAAGATGCAACAACCTCTTTTAAGCTTTCAAAATATTGCATGGACAATTCTCAGCAATGTTTATTCGTATGAAGGAGTGTTTTCTAAAAGTACCGTTTCATGAAGAGCGTTACGCACTTCAGATTCTTCATCTTGACGAGCTTGGAACTCAGCTGTATCAAGGATTTGTTTATTTACAAGCCCATTCTCAATTTCGCGTAAAGCCACTACAGTTTCTTTATCGTGTTCTTCTGGAATTAGTGGTGTTTTGTTTTCAACTTGTAGTTGACGAGCGCGTCTTGCTGCAACTAAAACGAGATCAAAGCGATTACCAATTTTTTCTACTGCATCTTGGACAGTTACACGAGCCATTTTTACCTCTAATTTTTTAACTTAAATGCTTCAATTGAAAGATCAATTATTCTACTTAATTTTGTAGGGAATTGTCCATAGTAATATTACTAATTAGTGAAAAACCTAATTTAAATTATTTGCAAAGTAAAAAATAGTTGATAAATCTATGCAACCTGTTCCAACCAAACATTAGGGCCAACAATAGGCAGATTTAATAAATAACGACGCAAACCATCCAAGGCAATCGCTGTCAAAATTTGTTGTTGAATTTTACTACTTTGCGATCGTCCAATATATTTTAACTTAAAGTGTAAAACTTGCTTGATGGTGGCAATAATCAAAGTAAATTCAGTATTCTTCTCCTGAAAATTTACTATGCCGAGTGCAATATCAGCTCTCTGATTTTGCAATATTTGTGAGAAGTAATCAATCGGCTCTTCCATCACAAAAGGGACTACTTCTGACTTTACAACAGGCGCATTAGCTTCTAGCAATTGGTAACTCACCATACCTGCGGATTGCTGTTCAATAACGACAATAGATTGCTTGCTTTTATTTAATAACTTTGATACCACCTGAGCTAAGCCCGATTCACCTTGATTAATTACGACCCCTTCATAAAGTAAATTATCAGCAACAATGGCTTTTATCTTCTGCCAGATGTTATCCATTTCACTCTTTTTACTTTCTGGTCCAGTTAATTTTAACTCGATAATGGGCATAGCTGCACGATAGCCAACAGTGATAGAATCAGGAAGTTTAACGGTTGTTTCGATTGCCTGCCCTAAATCACTTTCAGTTCGCCCCATGGTGGTTAAACGATAACAAAGTTTACTTTCGGTGATTGGATAGTTAGCTTTAATTTCCGGTAGGATCGAATTTCTAACCATAGCTTTAAATTCAGACGGCACACCTGGGGTAAAAAATAAAAGACAATCATTTAACTGCATTTTAAAACCGCAAGCGGTGCCAATAGGATTATCAATTAACGTTGCACTCTGAGGTAACATAGCTTGTTTAATATTGGTTGCAGGCATCACTCTACCACGATTAAGGAAGTAGCGTTCAAGCGTCTTAAGCCACTCTTCGTGTAAAATCAACGATTCATTATTCGCCTGAGCTGCGGCTTGGGCACTAAGATCATCACTGGTTGGTCCTAATCCGCCATTCACAATTAAAATATCATTGTGTAAGCTACGCTCTTGCAAAGTTTCAACCAAGGTCAACAAATCATCGCCTACCGTATGGCGCGAAGTAATAGTGATCCCTTCTTCAAATAAAAAATCTGATAACCAAGCGGCATTAGTATCGACAATTTGACCGTATAAAACTTCATCACCAGTACTAAGCATTTCAATTTTGATGCGCTTTTTTATCTGATTCATAATTATCCTTAGCTAATTTAATATGATGATTAATGTTCTAATTATCAACATCTTCGTCGGTTTTGCTGTCCATATGCTCTTTACTTTGTACTAATCGCACCGCAAAATAAAGATCGTAAGCGAACTCAATATAATCACTATCTAATTTTAGATTCATCTGTTTAAACCAATTTTTCAAAGTTTTGCGTCGACCTGATAAAATTAGCACCACATTTCTAACTTTTAATGATTTAACCAACTCATCAATACCGGTTAATACACTGACATCTTTATAGGTAAAACAAGGTATGGCATCAACAATAACATAATTAATTGGTTCAGAAGATTCATCAATATAACCGATAATTCTACGTTTAAAATAGGCAATATTGAAATAAGTTAATGGTGAATTGAAACGATAAATAATCGTATTACTTAACGGATAGACATCAGGCCCAATAGAATGAATTCGTCCACTTTCATCAACACCTAATAACTGATCATTTGGTCTAAACACTCGTCGTAAAAACAAAAATAGACCTAATAGCACCGCCAACGCCATACCCGGTATGATACCAATGACTAAAACAGAAATAAGCGTCGTTAAGCTTAGATAAAATGCATCACGATCAAATTTAAAAAATCGAACAATAGTTTGTAAATTAATAAGGGATAGAGAAGAATAAATTAAAATGACACCTAATACGCAAGTTGGAATATACTGTAGCGGTGACAAAAAGAACATTACCACAAAGCCAATCAAAACCGCGGCGATAATTGACACCAATTGGGTTTTGCCTCCATTGGCATCATTCACCGCAGTACGCGAAGAAGTACCACTTACTACAAAACCTTGTGATAAGCCAGCTACGATATTGGCCATACCTAACGCTTTAAATTCGACATCAGCATTAGTTTCATAATTATTTTTAGAAGCAAAACTACGTACCGTTATCATCATACTAACAAAGCAGATCACGGCTATATTAAGTGAAGGTACCACTAAATTTCGCATCAAACCTTTATCAAAATCTATCCATGACTCAGCAGGAATAAAATTACTGCTTACACTACCAATAATTCGAACATTGTAATGTTCAAAATTAAATAGCCAAGAGAGAAAAGTCATAATAATTACAGCAAAAAGTGGCGCAGGGTAACGCGGTTTGAATTTTTTTAAAACCACTAAAATCACTAATGTAAAAAAAGACACTAAGGTAGTTAATAAGTGGATTTCCGTTATTTTAAACGGTAAATAGACGATACGCTCAATTAAATAAGAATAGTCATAGCTAAAGCCAAAGGTTTTAGCTAACTGATCAACCATAATGGTAATAGAAATCCCATTAAGCAGACCAATCAAAATTGGTTGACTTAAGAGATCTGCCAAGGCACCTAAATGAAGTTTACCAGCGATAAGACACCAAATACCTATCATAATAGTTAACAGTATCACTAATTGCCAACGCAATATAGGATCATTTGCTGCCAAAGGAAACACCACAGCCGCCACCACCGCACAAGTTGCCGTGTCGGGGCCGACAATGAGTTGTTTAGAAGAACCAAAAAGCGCATAAACAATAAGTGGTAAAATTGTTGAATATAATCCAGCAATCGCCCCGACACCAGTAAGCTCCGCATAGGCGATAGATACTGGCAAAGAGACTGCTGCCACTGATAATCCCGCTTTAATATCAAAACTAAGATATTCACGCTTATAGCGTAATAAACTCATTAACCCCGGCATCCAAAGAATCACTTTTTGGAATAACGCGCTATTGGTAAACTTTCCCATGTTTGCCTATTTCCCTGCTATACTCATATTTTCAATTAATATTGAGCCAGTTTGAATACTACTTCTGGTCTCAATATCATTACCTATTGCTACAATATTTTGATACATATCTTTAAGATTACCCGCAACAGTAATTTCATTGATTGGATATTGGATTTTACCATTTTCTACCCAAAAACCTGTAGCACCACGCGAATAATCACCGGTTACATTATTAACACCTTGTCCCATTAACGAGGTAATGACAACACCTTTATCTAATTTTTTGAGCATTGCAGCAAAATCAGCATCAGATTGACTTGGTGAAACTAACCAATTATGAATGCCACCTGCATGTCCAGTTGATTTCAACCCCAATTTTCTTGCTGAATAATTACTTAACAAATAAGTTTGTAAAACACCTTGATCAATAATATTGCGCTTAAATGTTTGGGTGCCTTCACTATCAAATGGTGACGACCCTATCCCTGTTAAAATGTGAGGATCTTCTAAAATTGTCAGCCAAGCGGGAAAAATCGCTTTACCGACACTGTCTAATAAAAAAGAGGATTTTCGATAGATAGCACCACCACTGATTGCACCAACTAAGTGCCGCATCAACCCCACAGCAACATCAGCACAAAAAAGAACCGGAACTTGCATTGTCGGAATTTGCCTCGCTCCTAAATGGGCTACCGCCTTTTCAGCAGCATGCTTACCAACCCAAGCAGATGACTTTAGTTGGCTGACATCGCGAGATGACGTATATTCATAATTACGCTCCATTTGTCCATCTTGCTGAGCAATAACAGAACAAGAAAGTGAATGCGAACTCGCACAATAACCTTGTAACATTCCTAAACTATTACCATAAACATAAACACCATAACGGCTGCTATAATAACCACCATCACAGCTTATCAAAGAAGAGTGAGTAAGTGCATTATGTTCTGCCTGTTTTGCTTGCTCAATAGCATTATCAACATTCAAATCACTTGGATAAAACAGATCTAAATCTGGTGCATCAAAAGCCATCAAATCAGGGTCGCCCAAGCCAGAATAAGGATCCGCTGAGGTATACTGCATAATGTTAATTGCCATATCCACCGTTTGACTAATCGCCTGTGGCGACAAATCACTGGTTGATGCACTACCTTTACGCTGATTTTGATACACTGTAATGCCTAATGCACCATCACTATTAAACTCAACATTTTCTGTGTCACCTTCTCGGGTACTGACACTAATACCAGTCGATTGATTGATCGACACCTCAACAGCATCAACTCGAGCTTGCGCCTGTTTAATCGCATCAGCGACAATCGCTGACAAATGCTGCTTTTGGCTCATCGCGTCTTTTTTAATTTGTTCTACACTCATTCTATTATTTTCTACAATTCTGCTAGTGATACGTTATAATATGCCAGAATTCAATTTTAGTTAACAAAAGAAATAGCATGAATAGCAATCAAGAGCCAAATTTAGAACCTGACTTCAATATAGACCTTGAAGATGAAGAGATTATTTACGTTAGTAAAAGTGAAATCAAACGAGATGCTGAAGCACTTAAAAAGTTAGGTGTCGAACTTGTCAACTTAAGCAAAAATGAAATTGCCAAAATTCCCCTTGATGAAGATTTACTTTATGCGATTGAATTAGCGCAAAAAATAAAAAAAGAGGGTTATCGAAGACAGATCCAATACATTGGCAAGTTACTTCGAAGTCGTGATATCGAACCGATTACATTAGCTTTAGATAAACTTAAAAACCGCCATAATCAGCAGGTCGCGCTATTTCATCGATTAGAAAAATTACGCGATGAACTTATCGAAACTGGTGATGCAGAATCAATTATGGAGCTATTTCCTTCCGCAGATAGACAGCAATTGCGTACATTAGCGCGTTTAGCAAAAAAAGAACTCACGGCAAACAAACCACCAAAAACTGCTAGACAAATCTTTCAATATTTAAAAGATTTGAGCGAAACTGAGTAAGTTTTTATAATGTTTGCATTATATTTATTATTAAACACTATTAACAAATAAAAGATAGAGGATACAAAAATGGGACTATTAAACGTACCAGCAGGTAAAGAATTACCAGACGACATCTATGTTGTAATCGAAATTCCAGCGAATGCTGATCCAATCAAATATGAAGTAGATAAAGATACTGGTGCTGTCTTTGTCGATCGTTTTATGGCAACAGCGATGTTTTACCCATGTAACTATGGTTATATTAATCACACATTATCACTCGATGGTGATCCTGTTGACGTATTAGTTCCAACTCCGTACCCATTACAACCAGGTTCAGTTATTCGTTGTCGTCCAGTTGGCGTATTAAAAATGACCGACGAAGCCGGCTCTGATGCAAAATTAGTAGCAGTTCCACATACTAAACTGTCAAAAGAATATGATCACATCAAGGACGTTAATGACTTACCTGAGTTATTAAAATCTCAAATCAAACACTTCTTTGAACAGTATAAAGCACTTGAAAAAGGCAAATGGGTAAAAGTTGAAGGTTGGGATAATGCCGAAGCCGCACGCAAAGAAATTATCGAATCTTTTGAACGTGCAAAACAAAAATAACATTTCTTAACAAAAAAGTAATCGTTTCATCGAGTCATAGAAAAAAAATTTTATGGCTCGTGTTTTTCCACTTTTTTTGACTTTCGAAATATCCTCAAGTAGTTATAATATAAGCAATTTGCTATAGATCAAAAAACGATCAATTACCAAAAAATCATAGAAAAAACTTTATCATAAGATGAAAAAATTGTAATGAAACTCTTGCTTTCGATTTTAAATTATGAGGTAATAGTAATGGGCAAACAACATAAGCATTTTTATGGAAACGATTAACTTTTTAATTTAGCGTTTAACTAGTTAAATTTGTTTTTGAGTTGAAGTAATAATGTTTAGTGATGCCTAAACAGCCGATAAGGCAAATTATTAATTATTGTTAGGATGTCTAGTAAATGAATAAAAAAACAGGCCAAGTAAAATGGTTCAACGAAAGTAAAGGTTTTGGTTTTATTACCCCTGCCGACGGAAGCAAAGACGTATTTGTTCACTTCTCTGCTATCTCAGGTGACGGATTTAAAACCTTAGCTGAAGGACAACAAGTCGAATTTGCTATCCAGGATAGCCCTCGTGGACCAGCAGCGGCTGAAGTTGTTGTTATCTAATTAAATTTAATTAAATAATATAAGCAAAACGCCTATTTCTCGAAATAGGCGTTTTTTTATGCGTACAAACAATAATTTCAAGCAGAAATTAAAAAAGCGACACCAAGGTCGCTTTTTTTAATTACAATTGATTCTTATTTTTTAGAAACAACTGCGATTAAGTCTAATACTTTATTTGAATAACCAACTTCGTTATCGTACCAAGATACTAATTTAACAAAGTTATCGCTTAATTGGATACCCGCTTTAGCATCAAATACAGAAGTACAAACTTCGCCTAAGAAATCTGTAGACACAACGTCATCTTCAGTATAACCAAGAACGCCTTTCATTGGGCCTTCTGCAGCAGCTTTGATTGCTTTACAGATATCTTCGTATTTAGCTGGTTTTGCTAAACGAGCAGTTAAGTCAACAACAGAAACGTCTGGAGTTGGAACACGGAAAGCCATACCTGTTAATTTACCATTTAATTCAGGAATAACTTTACCTACCGCTTTAGCCGCACCAGTTGATGAAGGGATGATGTTTTGAGCAGCACCACGACCACCACGCCAATCTTTGTGAGAAGGACCATCAACTGTTTTTTGAGTTGCAGTTGTTGCGTGAACAGTAGTCATTAACGCTTCAACAATTCCGAAGTTATCATTAACTACTTTAGCTAAAGGTGCTAAACAGTTAGTAGTACAAGATGCATTAGAAACGATATCTTGACCTGCATAGTCTTTATCATTAACACCCATAACGAACATAGGAGTGCTATCTTTAGATGGGCCAGTTAATACAACTTTTTTAGCGCCAGCTTGGATATGTTTACGCGCAGTTTCATCAGTTAAGAATAAACCAGTTGCTTCAGCTACAACATCAACACCTACTTCATTCCATTTTAAGTTTGCAGGATCTCTTTCAGCAGTAACGCGGATTGTTTTACCGTTAACGACTAATTTACCGTCTTTAACTTCAACAGTACCGTCAAAACGACCGTGAGTTGAATCATATTTAAGCATATAAGCCATATAATCAACGTCTAATAGATCATTGATCGCAACGATTTCAATGTCAGAACGTTTTTGTGCAGCACGGAAAACAATACGACCAATACGGCCAAAACCATTAATACCTACTTTGATTGTCATAACAATTACCTTCTTTTTTGTTGTATATGATAAAAATAACTTGCAGTAAACTACCAAATTTTGGGGGTTTATTCAAGATCATTACACGTAATTAGGCACGAATTAATGAAATAGTTTTAGGTAAACAAATAAACCAGAGAAAATAATAATTATAATCAAGGTATTAAATTATAAAATTAATTTAATGCTGCAACAAAAAAATAACTTCTGCATTAAGTAAAAATAATTGGGTATAATAATGAGCTATTAGCTCAATACCTTGTCAATAAAGTAGCTAAGAACGTATCGATCCAAAAATGAATATATATTATTATTCTATGCAAACTATAACCATTCATATTTAAGATAGTTGTAAACGGTTATAAATACAGATAACCACCTTAAATATGAAATTTTACGATTAAAGTCTAAATACCATTTTTTAAACTAAAGAAACAACGCTATGACAGATAACCAAGATTTGACTGACCACACACCAATGATGCGTTAGTAAAATACATTTGATTTATTTTGGTTTTTAAAAGGAAATAGAAATAAACCATACTTTTGGTAATACTAATAAAAATTAAGTATTGCAAGTCCAATAGATAGAAAAATACATTATTTTATTCGCTTCTTTGATTAGTTCAATTAACTATATCTATAACAACCCCTATAAGATATCTAATAAAGCAGGCTTATCGACCTAGGTCACGCCATTCTGACATAACAAGTGGATCATTATTTGGAAGTCATCATTTCCTCCAATTGTGTCCCAAATCAATTGAACTCCATTTTGATGAAGCTTTCATGTTTATACTATGTTGATGAGCATCTTTACCAAGCAGTAATAAAGTTTTCTTTAGATTTTCTTTTGACGCCCCATTTGGTCTTTTTTCACTATGCCAATAGATCCATGTATCAAAATAAGGTTTTTCTCTTTCTTCTATAATATCATGTCTTAATCGTACAATTTCACTTGTTGTAGGGCTATATCGAATTGACGCTATTTTAGGCAAAGAAGTGTTTAATTGGTCTAAGAATTTTTTAGGTTCTAGTTTTCCAGTGTTAAAATCATTATTCAATACTTCCACTAATTCATAATAAAAACCATCAAAATATGGTTTTATTTGATATCCTTTCATCACTTCAAACTTAAAAAAGTGAGGGTTATCACCTCTTGAGGTCAAGGATAAAATAAATGGAGATTCTCTTGTGGAAAATAGGCAATCAAAACTAGTTAATCCAGTTGTTATTTGAAATTGTTGCATATCAACTGAAATCTGCAACATACTTTGATGAAGTTGACGTAATGAAGACATTTCCATTATAGATTTTTCCTATTTCATAAATACTTTTGAATATTAATACCTGATAATAAACTGCTCTTGAATTTGAATATCAATTCACTAATGCAATCCAACAATAATGAAAAAAACATTAGTGTCATAATCAATTTTCATTTGATCTTATCAAATCAGTTATTTAGGGTAAAATCCATATCTACCTAAACCTAAAGTACCAGTAAATTGAATAGGTTTTAATTGAGCATAGATGTTTTCATTCACTGGTTCATTTTCTAAAACTATCAATTGTCCATTTCCTTTCCAATTAGATAACCATTCATAGAAAGAATTTTTAACTGTCTTAACAGGAACTGTTACATCACTACTATTTTTAGCCTCTCCATATGCTTTTAATGGTGAATCAATAATTAAAAACCCTAAATTAGGATGAGAATTGTCTATAGAATAGGAAAGAAATCCAATAGCTAATGCGGCTAAAAAAATTGAACGTAGGCCCGCTCCATAACTTAACCTATCTCGACCATCAATTTGAATATCACATTCCATAATATCCAATTGAATACTTTCAATATAGCTAAATCCCCAAGAATGCAATATAGATCGAATAAGTATATTTATATTCTCAAATTCTACTCCTAACTCACGATTAATCGGAGGTGATTTAGCTTTTATTAAACTTTTAAAATTATCATGCTCTTTAACTAATTTTTGAATTTCGCGATTCGTATTCAATAACAATGAGTATTCTGTTCTTTTTAGAGCTAATTCTTTAATATCAAAACTAATTTCATCGTCTTTAGATGATAAAACATCTTCTTCTTGTTTTCTTATAAAAATCAATCTTTCATCTAGCTCTTTTACTTGCCTAGTATGATACTCAACAATTTCCTCTTCAATTTTTATTGAATCAAGTAAACCTTGTTTGAGCAACTTAATTTTTTTTGATTCAACCGCAATTGCATTTCTCTGTTTAATAATATCAAGTTCAGATAATTGTTCATTATATTTATTCGAAATGGAACCGCATAGAACACATGCTTGAGGTTCTAAATTATTAAAAATGGCAAGACTACTATCAATCGTATTTAACCTATCTAAATCATTTTCGTATTTTTGATTAAGTAATTTCAATCTAGATAGCATTGCTTCGGCATAAATTAATTTAGACTGATTTTCATTCAGTAATGTAATTACCTTACTTAAATCGATCCTAATATTTTTCAACTCTTGTGTTTTTGCATTCCGAGCATGACTAAGTTCATCTAAAGTTCTATCTAATTTTATTAACGAATTATTAACTTCTTCTTGATTGAAATCATCTGGTAAGTTTTCTTTTAATGTGATAAGTCTTTTGTTAATCAAATCTAAAGAAGTTCTGATTTTTGTTTTCTCTTTCTCACTTTGATCTAAAACCATATCAGAATCATCAAGTCCAGTTAGAAATGTATAAAATGAAGCTTTTCTCTGGGTTCTCTCTGTAGGGGTACCATAAGTGGGATCTTTACTAATCATTCCTGGTTGAGATAGTAAAAACCAATGTCTAAGATCACTTCCGTTAATTGGGCCATTTTCAGACTTTGAACGAAGAATGATTTTATCTTTAGCCCCAGAGCACTCTACCAAGAAAGAGCCAATATCTTGATTTATTCTATTTTTTTCATCTATATTACTAATATTAGCTTGATATAATTCAGTTAATGATTTGTTTTTCAACGATCTTTTTATTGTATAGATTTTATTATTATAATTAATTTGTAAAAATAAAGTGTCATATGATTTGCTCTCGGGAATATTTCTTGGGATATCATTACCACCTAATAAATACCATAAACAATCCCTAATATAAGACTTACCTGTATCGCTAGGCCCTAGAATTAATGTCCTATTTATATCGAAAATAATTGTTACATCACTTTTAATTTTACTTGCTGATACTAATTTTTCTAATTTTATAGTCATATTAATACAGTCCTTTTAAATTCAATCTCAGCACCCCAACGAAAATTGTTTTCATTAAAAAATGAAGTTAATTCAATAGAGTTCATATGACCAAATTTATTTGTAGCCCATAAGCATCTATCAATCAATTTTTCTGCATAAGATATACCTATAGAATCAATAAAAGAGCGACTTTCATCACCAGCAAAATAAATAATCCCGAACTCATTAAACTCAGCCATAACTAATTTTCTAGTGATCATTAAATGCAATCCTATATTAATAAGTTCTCTTCGACTATAAAGCTCATTTCCCCTAAAAGGCACAGGAGTATGTAAACTATCAGGACCATCAAAATCACCTGAGTAAACTACAGCATAATCAAGTAAAACTAATTTTTGTAAATCGGCTCCACTGGGATACATACTGCTTAACAAATAAACCATTCTCATACCTAATTCAAATGGAGTATTGAAAATATCAATTGTGTTTTTATCTATACCTATTTTGTCCATTTAATCTTCTCTTCATTTACAAGGTGATGACATGTTCCAGGGAGATCTGCTGGCAGCAAGCGTTTTGATAAAGGATTATCAGTTATTTGAAGGGTTGCAGCTTTTTCAAGGGTATTTTCTAATCGTTGAAAACTATTATTATAGGTTGGATTTGCTAATGTCCTCATTATACCTTGATGAACAGAACATAATAACTTTTCAAATTCTGAAGGATAAATGTCACGGCTAAAACGTTTTAACCCTTCAGCGCTATAAAACTCTGTTCTGCAACCTATTAAATGATTCTTATAATTTTCATAGTGCATTATGTTTTTTATATCAAATACCTGATTGCCATGTTCTGAATATACTTTCATTAATTCATTAATATATACTTGCTCTAATGTAGTCGGTATATCTGGAATATCTGGATTGTCACTTCTTACAGCTGAAATACCAAATAATTTTTCATGAGCTATTGAATCTTTAGAATGAAGGGCAATTAAATCTTTGACAGGAAATTCTTTTATTTTTCTGTAATCAAAAGAATTAGCTATTGATTTAGTTTTATCACTAAAAGGAAAATGACTTTTTTTTATACCACTTTTACCATTCTCCCAAGCATTAATAAATCTCTTTTTTAATTCTTCCGGTTTTGCTAATAAATCATGCAATTTTGGTGTTGTATTTCTAGGGGCACAAAGATAATAATTTTTAGGCTCAGGATAAGTTCCAATGGATATATGATGTATTACTTTTGCTAATTCAGGATATAAAGTCGACTCACCAACCGGTTGCGTTAAATGTTTACCTTGATATAAATCCCACTCATTTGCTTTCAATTCTTCTTGATAACGTGCTTCAATATCTCTTCCAGCATCACCTGCTCCGCCAAGCATCTGTACAAAACTGTACTTTTTCCCTATCCCCATATCTACACGGCAACAATCTTCAATAAATGATTCCCACTGTTTATCATCAAATAATATAACCAAAGATGCTGGAGGATAAATTACAGAATTTACTTTTTGTATATATTTTTTATTACTTTCCATAATTTATTCCTAAAGTATTATTTTAAATATATAGATAAATCATAACAATAACCAATTTTTATTTATTTTACTCATATTATCGAAAAAATAAATTGTTTAATACAAAAACATTACATAAATAGTTGCAGGTAATTTATAGTATATATTACCTGCTCAGTTAAATAATAGACTATTAATTAATTTTAAAATTATTACTATGCTTTAATTTAAGCTTCAAATAAGGATGAACCCAGTTAATAGGATCACTTGATACAACCCCATCATGTTCTATAGAACCACAGATATTTGGGTTATTCAAAATAGTTTCATAAATAGCACGACTTTCAATACCTTGAATCATATGTGCTAGTATTTTACCTCTCACTTTTATCATTACCTTAGTATTTTTAATCAAATAGGTATGTCCAACCGCATTGCAAATAGAAATACCCCGATCAACTCTTTTTTTAGCATTAGAAATATAAATATCAACTAATTTATTAAGTGATTCCTTAATAGGTCTCACGTATTTTTTCCATTTTTTGAGCAACCTTACTGTATTTTTATAAGAATAATACTTTGATAGCCCTTTGAAAACTTCACTTTTTCTAGTTATACGGACATGGCCCATTGAGAATATTAAAGAATATATCAACATTTTTGCGACTTTATCACTAACGTTAAATAGATTCATAACATTTTTCTTGGTTATTTTTTTTAGTCGTTTACATTTAATGTTGTTCTCTTTAAACTCATTTTTTAAAATTACTAATTGACTACTTTTAATGTCATAATTGTAGCCCTCAAAAACATGCCATTTCAGTTTTGATTTTAAAAACTGAAATCCGCCACCTTTTTCAAATGAGCGAGTGCCTATATTGGCAACTTTATATTCGGGGCTATAACCAACAACAAGAGGGCTGTCATTTATAACCTCGCTACCTCTATCAATTAAATGCTGAATAAGCATTGTTTTATGTAATTGTTCGATATTACTTCTAGGTTTAAAAGAAAAAAGTTTATCTACATTAACTAACAACAACCCCATATCATTATATACTGATGACATATAATTCATCGTATTACGTGAAACATGGCGAATTGAATGTTTTGTTTTTTTTCTCCCTCTTGTTATCTCATTTATCAATTTTTTTTGTGTCCAAATATGACGGTTAATGCCTATTTTAGATGCATTAAGATGTATGAATCGTTCCTCACGATTCATATATGACTTTTTAGATATACCAAACCATTTCTTCAAATGCATTTTTGATAATGCAAACTGACGACACAGATGATTTCCGTGGTTATAACTTTTAATTCTAATAATTCCACTTTTCTCTAATAACTCCAATGCCCTATCATAACCAAGGTATTTTTTTTGCTTAAATACCTGAGGCAATTTCTCCTTTCCTAATTTGCTAGGAAATGGTGAATATCGAGTATAACGTTTATTATTTGAATTTTTTGAGTAAAGGTAACAATTACAGATTAAATGTATTAAAAAACTTTTTATATCTCTATAATATGCTGGTGACTTTCTTTTATCATTACCCATAAAAGGGATTTTATAGACATCTTCATTAAATTTATTGTAGGTATCCAATGTAACTAAAATAGAACGCTTAACAATATAAGCTTTGTGATTATTTACTTTCATATATATGTATCCGTATATATATTTATCTCTCTTTTTTTCCACCATCGTATATAACTCATTATTAATATATTGATGATGATATATGCCTTTAATATGGCAGAAAGATAATTGTTAAATTCTTTCAAAACAGCAAATTGAGGGCTTTATTAAGGGGGAAAACCATACAAACAGTGATTTCCTTTGGCTTTAGAAAATAAATATAGTATGGTTATTATTGTGTTATAAAAATTCATTGAAAATAAGTTCAAATGAATTGAGTAACAAATGATGCCTTAATATTAATCAATGTTGAATTAATTAAGTAAATGATATCCTTTCCTGTTTTTTGCTTTGTTATTTATCCATTCTTCGATCTCAGACATTAACCAGCCAACACTTCTATCAGTTAATTGAATTGGTGCAGGAAATTTTCCTTGTTTAATCTCCCTATAAATTGTTGCTTTTGATAATGTAGTAATTTCACATACCTTTTTTAATTTAAAAATGACTGTCATAAAAAAAGGAATATTAAAATGAAAAGAGATATGTATATACAGAGAGAAATCCGAAAAAAAGAAAGAGGATGGGATTATTAAAGTAACTTTAGAATTAAATAATGAACAATATAAGCTTCTTAATAAAATGAGTAGGTTTCTTTTGTAAGGAAATATTAGTCCTGGTCAAAAAAAAGTAATAAAAACTTACAGTGAAATTTTTATCCATATTATAAAAAATTATCAAAGACAAATTCCTCAGAAAAAAATTACAAGAGGATTTTATCGTCGGTGTCTAGTTGCCCAATTTTATAAAGATATACCAAACCTATCTAATTCACAAATTATAGAAAAATTGAATGAGTTAGAAATTAAACAAAATGACAAATCTGTTAATTTAAGTAACCCCATATATTATTCTGAAAATAAGCTAAAGCTAAATCTAAATACTAAATCAAATAAAAAGTGGGATGAAAATATTTTAAAAAGATCACTAGACAGTAATTTTATAAATGAAAATATCGAAAAACTGAATTCTATTAGTGATAAATGATATGTAGTATTAATAATATCCATGTTCTTTCAATGAAAGATAATTATGATTACTTACGATAAAATGATCTAAAATATTAACATCAATAAGTGCCAATATTTGTTCAATTTGTTTGTTAGTAAAATATCTTGTTGACTAGGTTTACACTCCCCACTTGGATGATTATGTACCAAGATAACTGATACAGCATTATAAATGAGTGTTTGTTTAGCTATTTCTCTAGGATAAACACTCGTTTCATTTAAGATACCTCTAAACATTTATTCAAATTTGATAACCTGATTTTGCTGATTTAAATACAAAACACAAAACATTTCATATTTATATAAACCAAAAACCCAAAATAATCTTTAACATCTTTAGGAGAACATATTTTTTGCCTGTTTGCACAAGTTTAGCAATAATAGCTTTAGCTTCTTGAATAATAATTAAATCATGTTCACTGATACTTGGTATCATCATGTTGTATGCTCAAAAAAATAAATATCATCTAAACTAATTTGATAGGTTTTACGTGGATTAAGTAATGAGAATTTATATCGATAAATCTTATTAAAATTACTGCTATCTGAAAAATAAATAAACTTATTATATATGGTACGTATTACAGACCAATGGTTGGTATTGAGTACCGATAATGACACATGTTCTTTTATCTGGATATTTATTACGAAATCGATTAATTTAAGAAAATAATTGTGGTGTTGTTAGGTTTGATGTATTTCGGTATGGCATAGTTATTCTTATAGGATAATGTTGATAATAGTAGCCTTGTTGAAGCACATCAATTATTAGATTATCCATTTCAACATTAGTCATACCATAATTGATCAAATCAGTAATATTGTATTTTTGATGATATTGGTTAATTAACCTAAGAAATAAATTTTTAGTTTCGAGTTTCTTAATATATAGGTAAGAGACTTCATTCACTATACTATAAATGCCACAAAAGTTATCAAGACTACCCTGTTTGGACAATATCATTTGTTGTCTATTACCAATGAAATACTGACTTTCACTTTATTTTATTATACCACAAAAAACACAAACCAGAAAAAATATTTAATAATATCATAACTTTAAACACACTTATTTAAAGTTAGTTACTCCAATATCAATAAAAATTTTTTGTAAATTAAATTTAACCAATAAAAATATTCTGAATTGGTTAAGTAATTATTGATAAACCAATTAAAATTTAAATAGGACTAAAAAGTTATGAAAAAAAAAGTTAAACATATAAAAGATAAAAATTTATCACAAATATTTAAATTATTAATTAATAAAAATCCTCAAGCATGTGAAACAAATGAGATTCCACAAGGTTTTGGTGAGTTTGATTTGTCTGTTACAAACCCTATTCCTGTTAATAGTATTTTAGAAAATGATTATTACCTATCTAGCCTACGTTTAGCTGATGGCTCAAAAATAAGATGGAAAAGAGTAGGAAGTTCATATACAAATAATATTAATTCATGTATTGATATATACGAAATTTTTTCAAATAAAGGAGTTCCAATAACTTATTTATATATCTCTTCTTATCATTTAAAAACGTCGGAAAAAGCACCAAAAGGTTTAAAAAAAATATAATAAAATTTATTTTTATTACATAGTATCAATTAAAATTATTAACGCTCGTTTCTGCTCTATTGTTAAATTTTGCCAACGTTGTAATAACCGTCTTTCAAGATCTTCAGGATTTGAATAAATGTAGGTTTCTTTTTTCTCGACTACTTTCTTGGATATTTTAACAGTATAACTTTGCTCTTCATCAATTAAAAACCAACTAATAGGTGTTTGTAGTTCTATTGCAATCAAAGTCAAATGTTCCAAATTGATTTTATTCTCTCCCCTTTCATAACGTGAAATGGTTTGAGCGGCTAATTCTATTTTTTCAGATAATTGAACAACAGTTAAACCTCTCTCTTTTCTACACTGCTGTATTCGTTTACCTACTTTTTTATCAATATCTGAAACTGGCGTTTTTGCCATTTTTGAATAGCTCTAAATTAAGTGACTAATAACTACTTATTTTCCTGTTATTATCTTGATGTTTAAATATCAATTATAGATATAAATAACCCCAAATATATCTTTTATTGATATGTCAATTAATTTATACTATAATTAATGAGGTTTATAACAAAATATGATATGAGGAAAAAATGAAAAAAACGTTAATTGCAGCTGTTATTTTATTCGGTTCAACAGGTATTACTTATGCTGAAACATCTGGTGTCTATGTCAATGGTCAATTAGGTGGAAGCTGGTTACGCGCAGGAAGCATTAGTCACAAATTTCTTGATGATGATGTTGATCCTAGCAACTTTAGCTTTGACTCTCAAAACAAAGTAGTTGTTAATGGAGGTGTTGGTATCGGTTATAATTTTAAACCACATTTTGACTTACCTATTCGTACTGAATTAATGTTTACGATGCGTGGCAATTTAAATAAAGATACTAATGCACGCCAATTTAGTGGTACAGATGATGATGGAGACTCGATAAATGGGGAATATTACTTACATATCAAAACACGAATGAACACCCTCATGGTTAATACCTATTATGATTTTGATACGGGTACTAACTTTACGCCATACGTATCATTAGGTGTAGGTGCGGCATTTTTAAAATATGAACGTACAGGACTTGTTTCCGGTGGTGATAATGAAGATGCTGATACCAATTCAAAAAGTAAAACACGTTTTGCTTATGCTGCAGGTTTCGGCGGTAACTATAAGATAACTGACAATTGGTCGACAGATATCCTAGCTCGTTATACTTACGGTGGCAAGATTAATGTATCAACCGGCGATAACAGTGCAAAATCAGAATTAAAACTGAGTACAACTGATTTAATGGTTGGGGTTCGTTATAGTTTTTAATTAATAAAGGGCTAGAGTAGCCCTTCATATTTATTTAAAGAAACAACTTTTTTAATTATTGAATAAAATAAAATTAAAGTAATTAAACAAATACTCATTATGTTTCGGAGGTAAAACAAAGTTAATACTGTGTTTAGAATATAGAAGGGTTATTATTCTAATCATAGTGTTATATTCTTTCTCATCTAAAGCAGCATCTTTACGTTCAAGAAGAACAGGAATAGCTTTATTTATGAATCCAGCTACAATATCTGCAATCTGTAATCCAATTCGGGCTTTATCATCTTGAAACTTTAAACTAGATATATTTGTAAAAACAAAATCAGAAAAACCAAACTTTCTTTTATCCATAGTATTATTTACTGCACTATCATGGTAGTACTTTATTATATCATCAAAATAAGATTGATTATCATGAATAAATTCAACCTCTGATAAATTCCGATGAAATAAATGATTTAATCTAGCATGAATATTACAAAAACTACTTATATATGGAAGTATGCCAATTAATTGCCCTTTTTTACTAATATCAGGAAGCGGAAGAAAATATGTATATGCTTCTCTATCTAAATTTTCACATTTTTTAAATTTCTCAAAAATATCCATAGTGTCAGTTATACTTTCAACAATAAATTCTGAGAGCGGATCTCTCACATTTTTTGCTAAAATAAGTAACTCATCAAATAGCTCTTTTAAACCGATTTCGCTTGGATTTCGAGCAATATTAGTAAACTTAATTAAAAATTGAAGTGTTATGTTGTCATAAAGCCATTGAGGTAGGTACTTATGAACAAAGTCCATTTCTTCTTGTTCTAAATCTTTTTGAAAATATGGTGGAAATATAAGACAGTTTACAATATTAGCACATATAATATATTTTTTATCAACAATTTCTATAATAAAATAGCTCTTCTTTTGGATTTCGTTCAACAGTTCAAAAACAAAATCAATATTTTTTCCAAATAAGCTTTTAATCTTTGAAAATTTTAATTCTTTTGCCTGTATTTTGTATTTTAATTTTAAATTTTCTACGAATTCCTCAAGGTGTTTAATGCGTGAATCCTGCAAACTAACACAAGCTAACGTAAAGTATTCTTGATTACTGAAGTTACTATTTTTTTCTGATACAACTAAATCACCAGTATTACCACTTTCATCAATATAAAATTTATTTTTCATACAACTCCTCAGTAACATTATGAGAAAATAAGTTATTTAAATTTAGAAGGACAACAATATTGAATAGATTAAATTTTAAATACAAAAGAAAAAACTTGAGCTACTTAAATAATCACCCCACTTCTGTAACTATTCTCGGCATTCATTATCATAACTATGCAAATCATGAGTTCATTCAATTCTGATTCATATAATACTCGCTTCCCCCTCCTTTTAAAATTAATTTAACTGTTTCCATATTAAGGCTATTTTTGCAAACACAACGGATTGATAAAACTACTGTCAATTTTACCTAAGCCAATGACATATTCATAAGCAGTATTTAACTCTCTTAATACATTAACCACTTAAACGTTTGCATCCAATACAACAGTTGACATAATCAAATCAATAATATCTTGTCTAGTGATATCTGTTGTAACAACATCTTTCTATTCTTTTTCAACATCTGCATGTAACATTCTCCTAATTACACCTTGTCCCTTAGATTTACATACACCTAAAATTAGTTTCCATCACTTGTACAACGATCTTCAATGTCTGCGTTAGTTAGAGATTAATCATTTTTTTAAATGTAAAATTGGTTACTTTCTGTTGCTCTTGTTCTAATTGTACATACTACTTTTTTACTCTTCTTGCTCACTTCTAGGGCAGAAACCTCATTCTCGTTTTTGTTTTAATTCTTAAAGCATCAATCTAGCTTCGGCTAATTGTATTTGAGGAAAATAACCTATTATCATTCCGACTTATTTACCGTCTGTTCGTCTATATCGATAAAAAACGTTTTTTACCTGTTTTTGAGTGTTATACTCTTAATCCTCTATTTTCTTTCATATAACTTAATAAGTTATCCGTGGGGGCTGATCTTTAGTGTAGCCTGATGAAATAATCCTTTTTTCGTCATCTGCCATAAAAATAGCCCTCTGTTAGAAAACAATAATCGGTTATAATAATACAATTATTAATGTAAACAGTTCGATTATATTTTTGGTTACAATAATAATTGCGCATCTCTGCATTTTTATGAGATCTCATGATTCTTAGTGAGACAATCAAAATTAATTAACCAATTGAAATATCAACAATAAAAAGAAATATCGCCATGAATGATAATGAAAACTTAGTTAACCACACACCAATGATGCGACAGTATCTCAAGTTAAAAGCTGAAAACCCCGATATTTTATTGTTTTATCGTATGGGTGATTTTTATGAGATGTTTTATGAAGATGCCAAACGTGCTTCACAACTCTTAGATATTTCGCTTACTAAACGTGGTTCATCAAATGGTCAGCCAATTCCGATGGCTGGGGTACCTTATCATGCAGTTGAAAGTTATTTAGCCAAACTTATCTCGTTAGGCGAATCAGTGGCAATCTGTGAACAAATAGGCGATCCAGCAACCAGCAAAGGGCCTGTGGAGCGTAAGATTGTCCGTATTATCACTCCCGGCACAGTAAGTGATGAATTATTATTAGAAGATCGTAAAGACAACTTACTTGCCTGCATATGGCAACAAAAACAGCACTTTGGCTATGCCACTTTAGACATGAGTTCAGGTCGCTTTTTTGTATTTGAATGTGATAATCCGGAAGCAATGCAAGCTGAATTACAGCGAACTAGCCCAGTTGAGTTACTCTACCCTGAAGACTTTCCATCAATGTGTTTAATCGAAAATCGCCACGGATTAAGACGACGCCCAATTTGGGACTTTGATCTGGAAACCGCCAAACAGCAACTTAATTTACAATTTGGTACCAATGATTTAGTGGGATATGGGGTGGAAGATTGCCACTATGCCTTATGTGCAGCTGGCTGTTTATTGCAATATGTCAAAGATACCCAACGCACAGCCATGCCACATATTCGCTCAATAGTTAAAGAATCTTCAGTTGATTTTGTGGTATTAGATGCCTCCACTCGCAGAAACTTAGAGATCACCGAAAACCTATCTGGTGGAACTGAACATACCGTTGCCGACATTTTAGATAACACCCAAACGGCCATGGGCAGTCGAATGCTTAAACGTTGGTTACACTCGCCAATTCGTAATTTGGCCATTTTAGAAAATCGACAACAAGCCATTAAAGAGTTACAAAATGATGTTACCGACCTACAACCGCTATTAAAGCAAATTGGTGATCTTGAACGAATTTTAGCAAGATTAGCACTACGAAGTGCTCGGCCACGCGATTTTGCTCGGTTACGTGATGCCTATAACCTATTACCACAACTCCAACAACAGTTAGCGCAATTTAACGCACCATCACTCATTGCATTACGCGCCAAAATAAATCAATTCGATCAAATTGCCGATCTCTTAAATCGGGCGATTGTCGAAGCGCCACCGGTTATTATTCGAGATGGAGGTGTTATTGCCACTAATTATCACCCTGAATTAGATGAATTGCGTAACCTAGCTGATGGTGCAACCAACTACTTAGAACAACTTGAAATTCGCGAACGTGAAACCTTAGGAATTGATACTCTAAAAGTAGGCTTTAATGCGGTACATGGTTACTACATCCAAATTAGCCGAGGTCAAAGCCACCTCGCACCAATACACTACACGCGTAGACAAACACTTAAAAATGTCGAACGTTATATCATTCCTGAACTTAAAGAGTATGAAGACAAAGTTTTAACCTCAAAAGGCCGTGCATTAGCGCTTGAAAAGCAGCTTTATGATCAACTGTTCGATCTACTTATGCCTGAATTAGCTGATATGCAAATCAGTGCCGATGCGATTGCCGAACTTGATGTTCTAACTAATCTTGCTGAACGAGCTTTCACGCTCAACTACCATTGTCCAACATTAACTAATCAAACTGGTATTGAAATCAAAGACGGTCGACATGTTGTGATCGAACAAGTGCTACAAAAACCATTTATCGCCAACTCACTGTCTCTCTCATCAGATAGACGGATGCTGATTATCACCGGCCCCAATATGGGCGGAAAAAGTACCTACATGCGTCAAGCGGCGCTAATTGTCTTATTGGCTTACATAGGTAGTTTTGTTCCGGCGTCTAAAGCGACAATTGGTCCTGTTGATCGTATCTTTACTCGAATTGGGGCATCCGATGACTTAGCTTCAGGCCGTTCTACCTTTATGGTTGAAATGACTGAAACCGCTAACATTATGCATAACGCTACGCCAAATAGCTTAGTGTTAATGGATGAAATTGGCCGTGGCACCTCAACCTATGATGGACTTTCATTAGCATGGGCATGTGCAGAAAATTTAGCTAACCAAATCAAAGCGATGACGCTATTTGCCACCCACTATTTTGAGTTAACCCAATTACCTGAACAGATGCAAGGTGTCTATAATATCCATTTTGACGCTATTGAACACGACAACAGTGTCGCCTTCATTCATGAAGTCTCCGAAGGTGCCGCCAGCAAAAGTTTTGGTATTGCTGTTGCAGGGCTAGCCGGTGTACCGAAAACTATCTTAAAACGCGCCAAACAAAAGCTAAAAGAGCTAGAAGTCATCTCTAAACAATCGGCTAACAGTCATGTTGAAAGCTCACAGCTTACTTTAATCACTGATAGTGAACCATCAGAAGTCGAACTCGCCCTACAGCAGATCGATCCTGATGCTCTAACACCAAAACAGGCGTTAGAGGCCATCTATCAATTAAAAAAATTATTTAAAAAAAAAAAAAACCGCCATTAATTTAATAATGGCGGTTTGGATATTGAATTTAGCCTCTAACTTATTTCCAAAATTTCTTCTTAGAAGTTTTACCGATACCCGGATTGAAACTATTGGTTGGATCTAACTCATGATAGAATTTTTGCAAATCGGAATTGGCATGATACAAGTGACCAACATTATGTTCAGCAGGGTATTGAGCGCCACGCTGATCGAGTATCACCAACATTTCTTCTTCAACTTTCGCACAGTCAGTACCCTTTTTAGCCAAATAGTCTTGATGAAACACCGAACAGAAAAAGTGGCCATAATACAGCTTATGAATAAAATGCTGACTAATATTTTCAGGTAACGTTTCAAACCACTGCTTATCATTACGACGCAAAGCAATATCTAGCGCTACTAAATCCTCGACAGTCTTAGTATGAACATTACGATAAACAGTCGCAGCACCAGCTACGGCAAAACGGTGTAACATTGCTGCTTCAGCTTCTTTATCATTACAACGGAAATAGCTACCGTTACGCTTATCTGTTGAACTATTAGCAAAATACTCTTTTAAAAACGCCTCAGCTTCGGCTATGCCGTCATCAGACATTTTTAAAATTAAATGATGGGCATAACGATCACGATAATCTCGTAGCGATTTTGGCAAATGGTTTGGCCACAATTTACAAACTGTCACCGCAAATTTATCAGAAAAACTTCCTGAAAAGAAAGGAATTTTACTCATTATTCGATCGACAAAATTCTTTAATGCGTACATCTTTGGTATGGTATCAGTACCCAGTTTTTGAATCGCTAAAAACAGATGTTTACCATACACCGCTGCAATATCAAACGCATCACGATGAATATACTCGCCAGAGATTGGTAGATTTTTAAAATTACCTAAAATATGACGACGAATATCATCAAGCTCACTTGTATCATTGGTTCCAATATAAAATACTGCGGTGTTTTCCTCTAATGGAAAGGTATCTAACCGTACCGCAAACACCATCAACCGACCCGCACTTCCCGATGCCTCATAATGACGAGCAGGATCGGCATTATATCGCGCTGGCGTATCGGCATCGATTTGTCGCACATGGTCACAATAGTGATAATCATGCCCCAAACCAGCGTTAGGATTAACATCTTTATCAGTATAACTGCGTTTTTGTAGGTTCTCTAAAATCGCTTCTGGGGTATCACCTAATTCAATTCCTAAATGGTTAACCAAATGTAGCTCACCTTGCTCATCCAATTGGGCAAACACTGCCATTTGTGTATAAGCAGGACCACGCTGAATTAATGCACCACCGGAATTATTACAAACTCCGCCTAAAACCGAAGCGCCAATACAAGAAGAACCAATCACAGAATGTGGGCCACGATGATATTTTTTTAACTCTTTTTCCAAATGGAATAGTGTGCTCCCCGGCAAACAGACCACCTGATCACCATTTTCAATCACTTGAATACCATCTAATCGACGAGTACTAACAATCACTATCGGCCGATCATAATCATTTCCATCAGGTGTTGAGCCACCAGTTAATCCTGTATTAGCCGATTGTGTAATCACAATCACATCTGCCTCAACACAAGCTTTTAAAACTTGCCACTGTTCTAACAACGTGCCGGGAATCACAACGGCTAATGCATCCCCTACCCCAAAACGTGCTCCTTGACGATAAGGTAAAGTACGACTTGGATCAGTTAAGGTATATTTATCACCGACAATATTTTTTAACTTCGCTACAAGATCTGATGTATTATTTACAGCCATTTTATGTTTCCTTATTTGGGTTATGATCACGCCAAAATTCACTCAATTTTTGTCCATACTATAACCAATGCAATCTATTGAAAAGAGCACATCACACTTTAGAGCGCAAAACATCAAAACTGACACAAAAAGCTAAAAAGAATCAAAATAAAAGATAATTGTTAGTAGGTTAGAAATGTTAAAACTAAGGATTCAGGTTTTGTCGAAAACACAGTCGTATATGCATAGTATTAATTTTTTTTGAAAATCTCGTTCCTCAACTTTTTTTTCTAAAAAATTCTTTTAATCGATATAAATATTTCCCAAAAAAGTCAAGTAAACGGCGTTTATAACTATTTTTTCTGAGTTTTTTAAATTCTTGGACGGATTTTATTAATGGTACTTCGGTTTTGAATATTTTTTTCGGCTTCTTTGGTTTTCTCTCTATTTTATTTTGTATTCGCTTTTCAATAACTTCAACAATACCAATCATAATAACAAACAATACGACTAAAAATTCACAAATTGCTGCGTTAAAGATTCGATCACTGGGTCCCCTGAGAAGATAAATTCTTGTAGGTATTGACGAGGTTCTAGCACTGATGGCAGCATAAACATCGGTGATATTTAACAAAAAAAAGAGTGAATAATAAAAAAAAACTTTAATTTTAACATTCCTTTGCCATTACATTGTTACTTGTTCTTTATAAATAAGAGTGAGAGATAATATAAAATCTATTATTAAATTCATGGATAAAAAAACTATATTTTACCCAATTCCGGTATTATATCAAACATCGAAAAAAAGTTTTATTTAATGAATTATTAATAAACGTAGAGTTTACACAATATTATTAGCCATTGATCCATTTGATTATCATGAATAAGATTAAAACCTTTTATCAAACCTCCACCACATTAACCAATAACCATAAATGTTTCAAAAGGTTAGTAAACCCCATTATAATTTATTTGGTTATTTTGCTAATTTTCGGTTATTCAGCTTCAATCTCGAGTTTATAATCTTTGGCGACAATATCAAAAACATAATCATATGTTTGTAATACATAATGTTTATGATCTTTTTTTATCTTAGAAGTTGTCCATCGGTTGGTTAATTCTTGAATTAAACAAGAATTGTCAACAAAATCAAAAGATGAATCCATCTTATTTTCATTTACATAAAGATCTAATTCACAACATTGATAATATATGACATTCGAAAAAGAAAATGTATATGGGATAAAATCTTTCCCCGAAGTTATTTCAGTTAATGTGGAACTGAATTCACCTTTAAAAATACAATTATATTCTGAATCAAATATCTGCTTGAATTCATCTAAATAGATCGCATTTCTTCCGCTTATAATGCCAACCGCTTCAGTTTTAATCGCATGATATTTCATATTGGTTAATCTTTTTAGTTAATCTTTTTAGTTAATCTTTTTAGTTAATCTTTTTAGTTAATATTTCTAGGGATTAATTTGTTTATAAATTATTATTTCATGCTTTAATCAAAAACAATACTCTTTTTAGTTAACTTGGTACACAAACTATATTTGCTCATTAAATTTAGGGGCGATTATTTTTTTGAAATTAGAAAAAATAACTATGATTGTATTTACTATAAAAACGTATATTTAACACAGCAAATCATTTTCTCTATATTCCTAATAAAGTTGAATAAAAAGACGAATTAATTTTTTTAAATAACTAATTTTATAGATAAATAATGATTGTATTATTTATCTAAACTATTTTTATTATCACTAGTAATAGTGATGTTTACCAAAGTAAAAACCTAATCCAACTTGGGATGTTGATCGACAAGTTCCTGTCGTTTAGTTTGTAGTTCTTCGATCTGCTCATCGATATCTTCCACTTCATCTTCAATTGAATCAAAATGTTCAGATAGGAGTGATTCAGCTTCGTTGCGATTGGCGGCAGTTGGCGTGGTACCATGTAACGGTTTTTTAGCGGTTTCGTGCATGGCAAAACCGGTAACAACACCAATAAATCCCACCAACATCAAATAATAGGCTGGCATATATAAGTTACCGGTTGATTCAACAAGCCATGCTACTAAAGTTGGCGTTACCCCAGCAACAATAATCGCAAGATTGAAAATGCTGGCAATGGCGCTATAGCGGATATTGGTAGGAAACATGGCGGGCAATATTGAGGTAATAATCCCGGTAAAACAGTTAATAAACAGTGCTAAGATAAATACCCCTAAAAAAACCAAGGGAATATGCTGACTGTTAATTAACATAAACGCCGGATAAGATAATAGCAATAGACCGATACTACCAATTAATATAAATGGTTTACGTCCTACTTTGTCACTTAATAGCCCAATTATAGGTTGAATAATTAACATTCCGACCATTATCGCGATAATTATGAGTAAACCATGCTCAGTGTCATAATTTAAGTTATGCGCTAAATAGCTTGGCATATAAGTTAATAACAAATAGAACGATACGTTTGTCACAATAACTAATCCTGCGCAAACCAATATATGTCGCCAATATTTGCTGATAATATTTTTTAGCGCTGATTTGGTTTCAGCTATTTCTTCTGATTCTCTAGCTTCGAGGTGTTGTTGGAAAGTTGGTGTCTCTTCGGAAATATGATGTAAGATAAAACTAATTATACCTAATGGTAAGGCAATTAAAAATGGGATACGCCAACCCCAACTATATAGCGCCGATTGACTAAGTAGCATGGATAAGAACACCACTAACCCTGCGCCAATAATAAACCCGACCATTGAACCAAAATCAAGCCAACCACCAATAAAACCGCGTTTACGATCGGGTGAATATTCCGCCACCACCGTTGCGGAACCTGAGTATTCACCACCAATTGAAAACCCTTGTGCTAATTTAACCATTAACAGTAATACCGGTGAGGTAATGCCAATTGTTTCATAAGTTGGTATCAGTCCAATACAAAATGTACTTAATGACATGATTACTAACGTGATAGATAGTACTTTTTGCCGACCGATATTATCACCAATTAAACCAAAAATTATCCCTCCTAATGGACGAATAAAAAAGGGAATAGAAAAGGTCGATAACGCTGCAATAATCTGCACACTAGGCGATACATGAGGAAAAAACACCTGACCGATAATATACGCCAAAAAGCTATATACACCAAAGTCATACCACTCAATAGCATTACTGAAAGCCGATGCCCAAGTGGCTTTTTTTAATTGGTTATCATTAACAATGGGAATGTCATTAATGTCTAGAGGTTTATGATTCGATTTTGCCATGAAATACCGCCTTTTAAATTTATTAATATCAAGATTTAAATCCAAATAATTAATTTCAACCGGCTGCCATGCCAAAGATAAACGATAAGATTAGATAAATTCGAGGTAAAAATCTAAACACACCAATTTTGCTTAATGATTGATGTCAGATAGGAAAGAATTATATACCTAAATTTAGCAAAAATAACTCATTTATCACACCATGCTATTATCTTCATTTTCATCTTGTTGATGGTGACTATTGCTAGTAACCTTATCTATTATCCTTTAGAATGAGATTACCCAAACTGATGAGGTATTCCCTATGCGATGGAGAGACCAAAGAGAGAGTGATAACATTGAAGATCGCCGCTCACACTCAGCAAGTGATATTGGGACACGAATCCCAATTGGTGGTAAAGGTAAAATTATTTTATTTCTTATCGTGTTAGTAGCCGGTTACTACGGCGTTGACTTGACGGGCTTACTAGACAGCAGTGTGATTAATTTAGGCGATAACACATCAACGAGCCAAGTTGATGACGCTCCACTTAACGACAGTGACGCTGCTAAATTTACTTCAGTGATTTTAGCTAGCACCGAAGATTTTTGGCAAGAACAATTCCAACAATTAGGCAAAACGTATATTCCTCCTAAACTGGTGCTGTATAGCGGTGCAACCCGGACGCTATGTGGTACTGGCCAAGCTATGATGGGTCCATTTTATTGTAATTTAGATAAAACCGTTTACCTCGATTTATCATTTTACCAAGAGATGAAAAGACGCCTTGGTGGTGGCGGTGACTTTGCCCAAGGCTATGTGATTGCTCACGAAGTTGGACATCACGTACAAAATTTACTTGGCACTTTTGATAAAATCCAGCAATTAGGGCAAAATCAAACGAATCAGCTATCGATTAAACTTGAATTGCAAGCCGATTGTTATGCCGGTTTATGGGGCAATGCTATGCAAAAACAGCATATTTTAGAAGTGGGCGATATCGAACAAGCCCTCAATACCGTGCAAGCGATTGGCGATGATCGTCTACAACAACAAAATAATGGTTATGTTGTTCCTGATAGTTTTACTCATGGCACCTCAAAACAACGTTATACATGGTTTAAACGTGGCTTTGATAGTGGGTCGATAAATCAGTGCAATACATTTATTCAATAAGGAAATTTAAGTAAAGGAACCAATATGTCAAAAAAATTAGTAAACCGAGTTCTATTAGTCAATGATGATGGCATTGATGCCACCGGGATCCGAATTTTGAAGAGTATCGCGGAAAATATCGCTAACGAAGTGTGGGTGGTTGCGCCGGTGGTCGATCAGAGCGGTGTTTCTTGTTCGGTGAGTCTAAAATCGCCATTTCGGGTACAAAAGCGTAGCCAAACGGAATATGCGGTCTATGGCACACCTGCCGACTGTTCGCTATTTGCTATAAAATCTGTCATGGCCAACCAATTACCTGATTTGGTGCTATCAGGAATTAATAATGGTTCCAATTTAGGATTTGAAACAGTATTATCGGGTACGGTAGGGGCAGCAATGATGGCGATGACGCTAGGCGTACCGGCAATGGCTTTAAGTCAAGTTAGTAGTGAAGATAACATACCAACCGATTGGCACTGTTCAACTCATCTTGCTGAATCCATAATTAGACAACTTTATGCGCTATCGACCCCAGATAATATCTGTTTTAATATCAACTTCCCTAATTGCCAAGCTGAGCAAATAAAAGGCGTTAAAATCACCAAACAAGGCAGTCCGGATGTTAGCCAATTTGTAATTGCTGAAACTCAAGATCCGGAAGGTCATGACTATTTTTGGTTTAGAGCCAAACGCAACCAAGGTGTGATTGATGTCGAAAAAGAACTCGATGCTGCCAATGATGGATATATTGCTATCACCCCGTTAAATTATGAACGTACCGATTATGCGTTTTATCATCAGATAAAAGCCACATTTAACGTTTAAATTTTGTTTGATGGCAACCGTCTTCCTACTTGTTAAATCAAATAAGGAAGACGTTAATTTGCATAAGATAAAATGAGATGAATTGACAACTATTTTTTTACTAATGCACAAAATAGTAAAGAAATCGTCACCATTACTAAGCCAATCCAATAAACCACTTCATGACCGTAAGCTTGAGAGGCAAAACCTTGAATAATACCAGCCAAAATCACGCTACAAATAATGCCGTTATTAAATAAAGTTGAGGCAATACCCATGCGGGTTGGTAATAAGTCTTGGAAATAGATAATACCAATATTGGCAACAATCCCAATAAACAATCCATTAAAGATTTGTAATATATACAACATGGTTGCATCTTTAAATAAAATCATCCCGACATAAAACAAAATTCCGCAAATGATAGCAATAAAAAATAGATTGCGTTTGCCTAATACTGGTACCAAATAACCAGCAATAATCATAATAGGAATTTCAATTCCTGCCGCTAATCCCATCAAACTACCCGGTAATGAATTAGACAGGTGTAATACCGCTTCCACATAAATCGGCATATCGATGATATACATCATATTTGCAGTCCACATAAAAATAGTGGAGATTAACAAACACATCACATTGCGATTGGTGAAAATCGATTGGTTCGCCGTAGCTAACTCAGTTGCCGTAAACGAACTGATTGCTCTTTTTTCAACTGGCGGCAAGAAGATAGTGACGACAATCATCGAGATAATAAACATCGACATGGCACACAAATACATCGCAGTAAAACCGTAATTGATTGCCAACGCAAAAGATAATGGTGGACCTATCACCCATGCTAATGATAATTGCGCACGAATCAGGGAATTAAAGGCAACTGCATTACGACCGCTCTTTTCGGCATACTCACGCGCCATCGCAAATACCTGCGGCATTGCCGCAGACGCTAATGCGGCAAAAAATACACCTAAGGTAATTAACACATAATAGTTACGTGAATAAGCAAAAATCAGACTATTTGCCAGCCCCATCAAACAACAAAAAATTACAATTTTACGGCGGTCACCCCTGTTATCTGAATACTTGGCTAACAAATAACTACCAATAATACTGGCTAGCGCATTAACCGAATAAAACGCGCCGACTAAACGAGGATCAGCCCCAACTTCAAACGATAAGAAGCGACTTAAGGTAGGTGATTGTAAAGCACCCGCTACTCCAATAATAAACGTCGTCACTAAAAAAGCACCAAAAACAACGCCAGATTTTCGAATGAATGAAGAAGTCATAAACGCAGATTAACCATTAAATTAAGTGTCGTAATTATACCCTTAAAATTAATGGGAATATAGGCGTTCGTCAGCTAATTGGGCGACTTTTCAACTTATCGACAATATAGATGATCGATATATAATGTACCATTGAGTAGTGTTTATTACCTAGGCTTTAAACACTTTAAAGGCTTTATAAAATTAGCGAAATAATCACCTAGTATGCCTTTAAACTTGATTAATCTGAAATCTACATTATTATATTTTTAACATTATGTTATTTAATTGATGATATTGTTTCAAAAAATAGTTAACTTGCATAAACAAAGGATTAGATAGTTGCCTAGCTAATAAAAAGGCTAATTGTCAGAACGTTCAATAAATCAGACAAAAATAAAAGATCCTTTATGATATTTTTAAGGTAATAAAATAATGAAAAAAATATTAATTTTTGCCGTAACTTGTTTAGCTTTATTTTCGTGTAATATTCAAAAAAGCGAAGGACAAGAAAAAAAGTTAATAGTACTTTCGAATAACTATAACTTAATATGGAGGTCAGAGTATGCCCCTAACAGTATCGCAATTAAGAAACAAAAAATAATCCGTAATAATGAAGGAAGTAATAACGAATCAACTTTAACCATCGAAGCTAATTCAGATGGATTTATTACAGCAGTATATGGTGACGAATATAAATTCTTAGAAGTTGATTATATCAATGCTATTTTCAAATCTTACGATGATGAAGATCAGGCTCAAATTTATCAATTAAAATTAGATGAAAATAACAATATTATTGAGACGTTTAATGATCGAAATGAACAAGCGAGTTACGCAAAATTCGATGACAGAGGCAGAGTGACAAATATATTTAACGTTGAAGGTGATGGTGATGATGGTGATGATGGTGATGATGAATTAAACTTGACCCATACTAAAGAATTAAGCTATTTTGATAATAATAAACTAGCATTTTTTTCAAACAAATTTATCTACATTTCTGAGGAACATTCCCAAGAAGATTTATTCAAAAGCTATTTTTTTTATAACGACCAAAATCAGTTAATCAAATCTATAGCTAAATACTCTCTGCGGTATAGTAATGAAAAAACCGATGATAACAGCCCACTTGAAAGACTTAAAGAAGTTTGTTTTTATTCAAATCATAACCAACATGGCGATTGGACTCAATCTTACTGTGTAAATGAGGACAATAAAAGAATATCGAGTTCTAGTCGAAGTTTAGAATATTAATCTATTACCTAATAGATTATAGAGATAACTGTTTTAAACAGCCTAAAATATCCTCTTTTTATCAACTTTGATAATTTGGATTATCTATACTAATCATACGACAAAATTAGCGATTACTGTTTATTTAATGTCATCGCCATTAAATAAGCTAATAATTAAAAAGATAAAAAGTTATATGGACAACCATCTTCATTAACAAGGTTCATCTGTTCATTAACAAGTCTCATATTAGTAGTATTCGGAACTTTATCAAATTTTTCCTTTAAATAACGATATAATACCCCGATTTTCTTTCTCTCTAAGATTGGCCATCATTCCCTGCCAATTAATAACCTCATTATGATATCCCATATTAAATTCTTCTGGCGAAAAATATTCACCTTCACCTTTAAAAAGGCACTAATTTCATTGTTCTTCAATGCACGTTCAAATTTACCCATTATTTTAGCTTTATCTAGTTTCCAAATTGTTTTAACAATATTGGTTAATTACTGTTTTCATGGCACTCAATAACGCTATCTATTCGCCTAGAGATATATCATTTTTTAAAAAAATCTGAAATAGCATTAAAATCATCATCTATTTTTTGCTTTAATTGATCAAGTGCTTCGTTGAGGGGTTTTCTCTCTTCAAAGTTCTCTCGCCAAATATGAAACTCGGCAAAGCCATAATATCTCCTTTGGATTGAGTAATAATTATCTCTTGCAGATTCAATAAAATAATCAGCTGAACTTGTATCTTCAATTGCTGATGATATATCTGCAATTGTACGATTAATTGCAGATAACCAAGTGTTATCCTGTTCAGCAATTAAAATATTTCGAAGTTTAATAAAATCATCTAATAATGTATTTAATAATTGAGATAATATTCTATTGTCCTTAAGGTATTGGTATTCGAAACAATCTTGAGCGTTAAATGGACGCGTTAAATCTAATGCCATCACAGAATCTATATATTCTTGTGGTGGTTTATAATAATGGTCCCTTATATAATGGAGGATTAGATCTGGTGACGCATAATATTGATTAGTCACTTGTGATGGAATTAATAATTCGCAATATCCTAAAGGTATTCTCGCAGGCAAATTTCTCTTCTTATTGATATAAGGTTGTAAAATAGATTCTTTACATAAATTACAAGGAGTATTACATCTTATCCTATTAAATGTATAATCATAAATATCATCGTTGCTTATAATTTCTGTGAGTTTTTCAATGAATTCTGGTTCGGTATCGCCCATTTCATAAGAATGTTCAGAAGAAAGCCAACCAATATTGACAATCATTTTTAACGGTTTGTTCCAATTGTAACTATAGTGTGTATGATCTTTAAAATACATATTTTTCACCTTAAATATTTCCATGATGTTTCTACCGTTTTTATAATCTAACTTCTAGATATATTAATAACAACTATTACTGATAGGTTTTAAATTCATCAATAGATCTTGAACCCTATACCGCCCAATAAATGGGGCGGAGTAACAATTTCGGTTGTAGTGTAGACATGTCTCTTCCTGGTAGTATTGTCCCTAAAAACGCAGTGGGTTATCAGGGATAGCATGATTACCAACTTCATGGTAGATTTCATCAATAATTCGCCCATAGGCATTATACTGGCATTCATATAATGTTTAACTAAATCCATCCGTTAACCCTATTGCGTGCCGAGTTGGTCGTTTGGCTATCAGTAAAATTGGGGGAGTACCTTGCTGGGCATTGTTAGTTTCGGCAATCAGTTTATGACCTTGCCAGATAAATCCGTGGTTTTGCCATTAATCGTTTTACTGGTACGGCGGTTAAGCAACCTATTTACTCACATCAACATGACCTATAAAACAGCCCTTTAACGATTAGCTGGCTTTTATTAGTCAAAATGGGGCTCGCATGTAAAGATACTTCAGGAATATCTTAAGTTTTTATATTTACATTCGAATATTTTCGGCTGTTAATAACTTATGATCCAAGGAATATCATTAAGCAAATATAAGAATTTATATTATAAACTTTCTAACGCTTTAGTATCGTCAAGAATGCGTTGCGTTATTTTTTCTTTTAATACATATGGAGGAAGCTCACCATTATATTTATAACTATCATCAACTGTAAACAAAGAAGTATCTATTCTTACTAATACCTCTTTGCAGTATTTTTTTATTGATTCATCTGTTATTCCTTTATCTTTTATGAAATTAATTATTATCTCTATCATCACTAATTTAGAAAAATCATCCAATTCTTTGTGTTTATAAAAAAAATCGAATGCAAATTTTATGTCATTCATTGAAAAGTATTGGATATTACATCTAATTAATTCTAAATATTTAAAAAAATTGTTAGTTATTTCCTTGTTATTTGATGGTGCTAATAATTCTTTTTATTTCTTAATAATAACTCTTTATACCACAGTGATAATAAATTATTAGGGATATTATATTTTTGGAATGTTTTATATAAATTATCACGCTCCATATGGAAAACATTTCCTTGATATTTTATAAATAATTCTTTAGCTTGATCATAAGTATTATCTTCCATAAAATTAATTTCCCATGTTTTTAATTGCTCGCCAATATGCCCTTCTTTTACAACATCATGATTAAACTTTAATAAATATTTTACTTCTTCTAAGTAATAACCTTCGGCCATATAAAGATTATGAGACAATAATATAGTTTTATCTAACGCTATTTGTAGTTTTAGAAAAACTTTGTTTATTTTCCATATATTACTGAGTCATAAAAATGACAATTAAGGATTGCCCATCCAGCGTCATTCCACTTAGCTGACCGTTACGGTAATGATATTGCAACCACTGCCTATCGGGGAGTTTGATAGTTTTATGCTGGTTTGCGGGAATAAAACATAAGCGTTACCGTTTGAGTTTGTTAGTAAAATCAAAATATTATATCAAAACCAGTAACGCTCTATTTTTTTAAACTATACTCCGATTAAATCGGAATTTATATACTAAATAATTAACAAGAAAATAGATCATATGGGCAACCTTTTTTAAGAGTAAATTCAAATTGTTTATCTATAGGGTACATTTGTGCTGCACCCGGGACTTTATCAAAGTTATCTCTTAAATAACGATATAGTACCCCAATTTTCTTTTTCTCTTCCGTAGATAATTGGTCGATTAAGTAATCATTTTGAGTCAAAAAAAAGGGATTATTACTTCGAAGAATATAAAAACAAGCAATATTTCTAAATAAACTCCATGCATCTAAAGTTTCTTCCTTAAGTGAACTTAAGTAAAATTTAAAATATTTGACCAACTCTTGATAGGGATGTTCTTTATTTTTAAGATAGGACATCATTCCTGTGAAATTCATAATAAAACTATGGTACCCCATATTAAATTCCTCTGGTGTAAAATAGTCACCTTCACCTTTCAAATAGGCAATAATTTCATTATTATTTACTGCTTGTTCAAAATCACCTTTCATGGGAACTCCTCCTTGGTTTTATACTCCTACTCATAGAGGTAACTTTGCCAGTGCTTGTCGGTTTCGGCAATCAAATTATTGCCTTGCCACGCATTTTTCGGGAAAAAATTTGAACAACGCTTTAGCGTTCGCTCCGAAGGAGCGAGTCTCAGGGATGAGACGAGCATTTGAATTCGGTTATTTTACCATTAACGATTGATTGTTTCTGACTTTAATTAGTCAACATAAGTATTATTAATATCACCTAAAAATGATATTTAAAGAACATGAAGCTGATCAGTTTTTGTAAAGATGGTTCAGGAAATCTCGCTACTTCAATATAAAAACCTAAAATTACAGTTATACTAAGATGTAATAAACTTAAAATATATATGTTTTATTATAATAAACAATCCATAGCTTTATAAAAATTTAACATAAAATCATAAAGATATTGTTATACAATAAAGTTAATATTCTTCTGTAACTAAGGCTAATCCATGAGATACTATTTCTTGCGTTAATTCTTTTTCCGTAAAATTTGGAATATCTCGTATAAAGTCTAAAATCCAAGTGATTTTTTGCTCCTCAAAATATTTTAAAAATGAATACTTATATACATCTTCTAAAGAAAGAGTACACGCATTACCTGCTTTTCCTTTTCCTTCTATGTAAATAATTGGTGCGTTTTTATTACAATTGTCTGCGGTAATACCTATTTTTAACACTCCATCTAGAGCATTAGCTAAATATGGATGTAGATCAATATCAACTAAAATATAATATAACGCTCTCATTCTAATATCCTTGATGCAAAACTCACTCTGTAAGGATAGTGATTTTTTTTTGATTTAATCAACATATAATTTGCATGTAGTTGCTGCGTTTCCCTCTAAACCATATTCAGGATAAGCCATAGCAAAAGGTTCAAGTTTACCCTTCATAGTATCACCAGCCCAGTTTGGAATTCTTGCTTTAACGATACCATTTTCAAAAAGTTGTAATGTATCAAATTCGCCTAAGAGCCTCGCGTCAGACCATGACCTACTAATTTGATAAGCTTCTCTTGCAGCTGAGCCAGTATTAAATTTTACAATACCAAAATAATTTACTTTATTTGTCATCTCATCTAAAGTCACTGATACCGCATGACTTACAGTACCATCATCATTCAAATATCGCATATAACGATACCCAGTAGCTGGTAGAGTCGCACTTGATCCATTTGGACCGACATAAAAATCAATTGCAAACTCAGTTCCAGATATCACTACTGAAGACAACCCAAGCGGATCAATCCAGTTAACTGGATTTGGGCTGTATTGATAAAAATTGAGACCACCAATCAGCTTTATCGAGTCTTGATTTATATACCGCCCGACAAAGGGGTCTAAAAATCTAACATAAAATCATAAAGATATTGTTATACAATAAAGTTAATATTCTTGTGTAACTAAGGCTAATCCATGAGATACTATTTCTTGCGTTAATTCTTTTTCCGTAAAATTTGGAGTATCACGTATAAAGTCTAAAATCCAACTGATTTTTTGCTCCTCAAAATATTTTAAAAATGAATACTTATATACATTTTCTAAAGAAAGAACACACGCATTATCTGCTTTTCCTTTTCCTTCAATGTAAATAATTGGCGCGTTTTTTCTACGATTGTCTGCTGTAATAGCTATTTTTAACACTCCATCTGGAGCATTAGCTAAATATGGATGTAGATCAATATCAACTAAAATATAATATAACGCTCTCATTCTAATATCCTTGATACAAAACTCACTCTGCAAGTATAGTGATTTTTTTTAAATTTTATCAACATAAAATTTGCATGTAGTTGCTGCGCTCCCCCTAACCCATATTCAGGATAAGCCATAGCAAAAGGTTCAAGTTTACCTTTCACAGTATCACCAGCCCAGTTTGGAATTCTTGCTTGAACGATACCATTTTCAAAAAGTTGTAATGTATCAAATTCGCCTAAGAGCCTCGCTTCAGACCATAACCTACTAATTTGATAAGCTTCTCTTGCAGCTGAGCCATTACTAAATTTTCTAAAACCAAAGTAACTTACTTTATTTGTCATCGTATCTAAAGTCAGTGATGCTAAATTATTTACAGTACTATCATCATTCAAATATCGCATATAACGATACCCAGTAGTTGGTAGAGTCGCACTTGGTCCATTTGGAACGACATAAAAATCAATTGCAAACTCAGTTCCAGATGTCACTACTGAAGACAACCCAAGCGGTTCAATCCAGTTAACTGGATTTGGGCTGTATTGGTAAAGATTGAGACCATCAATCAGCTTTATCGGATCTTGGGTTATATACCGCCCGACAAAGGGGTCTAAAAATTTAACATAAAATCACAAAGATATTGTTATACAATAAAGTTAATATTCTTGTGTAACTAAGGCTAATCCATGAGATACTATTTCTTGCGTTAATTCTTTTTCCGTAAAATTTGGAATATCTCGTATAAAGTCTAAAATCCAAGTGATTTTTTGCTCCTCAAAATATTTTAAAAATGAATACTTATATACATCTTCTAAAGAAAGAGAACACGCGTTATCTGCTTTTCCTTTTCCTTCAATGTAAATAATTGGCGCGTTTTTTCTACAATTGTCTGCGGTAATAGCTATTTTTAACACTCCATCTGGAGCATTAGCTAAATATGGATGTAGATCAATATCAACTAAAATATAATATAACGATCTCATTCTAATATCCTTGATGCAAAACTCACTCTGTAATGTAAGTATAGTGATTTTTTTTTGATTTAATCAACATATAATTTGCATGTAGTTGCTGCGCTTCCTCCTAAACCATATTCAGGATAAGCCATAGCAAAAGGTTCAAGTTTACCCTTCATAGTATCACCAGCCCAGTTTGGAATTCTTGCTTTAACGATACCAATGAGACGAGTATTGGAATTCGGTTGTTTTGTCATTAACCGTTTTACGGCTACGGCGGTTAAGCAATCTATTTGCTCACACTTATGGCCTAATGAGTTATAAAACAGCGCCATCAACGATTAGCTATCTTTGACTATTGTTAGTCAGCATAAGTATTGCTTGTGCATGTAAAGATGTTTCAGGAAACAAACATGTTTAAGTCTAAGTTTTCAAATCTAACGTTCTAATAGATAACCAGATTACATATACAATATTTTATCTTTCAAGGAGCTTACTATGTTTTATATTATAATAAATATAATTGGTTTTTTATTTGTTTGATTTATTTAACTATTTAATTTAATTAAAATATCCTGCCAGCATACATTCAACTTCTTCTTTTGATTTTACTTCCATCATATCAAATAGTTTTTTATCGCTCTCCGTGGCTGTTCTAATTCGAGTGTCATTTAACCATAATTCATTATCAACTATTCTACGAGCTAAATTTTTGTAACTTTTGTCTATTTCACTAAAATAGATAATTGACCAACCACCACTTTTTATATACTGAGCATTTGAATAAATTAAATGAGAGAATCGATTTGGATATGTAGGAGGAGTACTTATCTCTTTAGTTTTTTTGACTTTATCACCATAAATACCAAGAAGAATAGTCTCATCTAAATAAGACACATACAATACTTGAGCGGAAATGAAATAACACTCATTGAGAGGGATAGCAATTGCTGAGCCTAAAATATCTTGTTTAGTTAATTCATTGAGTGAAGCATCAATTTTTTTATCGAGACCAACAAACGTCACTTTACATTCGCCAGTATGGATATTGCCGTAAGTACGGATAATCTCAATACCCATTTTTGCTGGCTCACAAGGAAGATATAGAAAAAAGAATCGATCCCCATTGTTATGATATTCAATACCCAGAGTCATTTTCTCATTAATTTCTGCGGGAATAATATATTCACTTAATGTTTCAACTGTTAATAATCTTGCTTTTTCTTGTAATTCATTTTCAATATGTTTTTTTGTATCAATCATTCTCGTATCCTACTCGGTAACGGTTTCCTGTCTGGGGGTATCATATCACCTTTAGAATTAAAGAGTATTCTTGTGCCTTTTAGATCAAATATTTCACTTCTTGTATTTCTAAAAAATCTGATAATTAATCGATCTCCTTCCGATGACATCAATGTACCATCAGGATGTACATGGCTAGACCAACGCCAACCTTGTTCACCAAGCACTTTCGCTTTATTTATATCTATCGGAATACTGGTAGCATTTCCTCGAACAATTAATCTACGCCCACCAGTGATAAACATTGCAAACTCTTCCCCTGTTGCGGCACTAAGTGCAACTAAATCATTTTGTCCAAAAAGGCTTTTTTTAACAATAGTGCTTGAACCATAGCTAGGGAGCTCAGCTAAAACTGTTGCTTGAGTAGGGCTTAAACTTTCCACTCCCATCGCAATTGCTCGATAGTTTTGATTTGGAGTAGATATGATAACACCATCAGATAAACCTTTAATTAATTCTAATGGGTCAGACCATTTTACAGGGTTACCACACACATACTGATAGAAGTTCCATCCCCCCGCCAACTTTATCGGGTCTTGGGTTATATACCGCCCGACAAAGGGGTCGTAGTAACGATTTAGGTTGTAGTGTAGACCTGTCTCTTCATCGTAATATTGTCCCTGAAAGTGCTGTGGGTTATCAGGAATAGCACGATTGCCAACTTCATGGTAGGTTTCATCAATAATTTGCCCATAGCCATTATACTGGCATTCATATAATGTTTCACCAAATCCATCGGTTAACCCTATCGGCGTGCCGAGTTGATCGTTTTGGTACCTGTAGAGTTGGGTTTTGCCTTTTTTTAGAATAGCTTATACTTTAAGCTGTACGAATTAGCATAACCTATTTAGCGAGTTTTTACCCCGCATCACCTTGCAAACTTTAGATATATGGTGAATATTTTTCAGTTTAATTTTATAAGTTTACTGATAACTTATGTTCACTTGCGGGTATATAACATAACCATTACCATTTGGAATTTGTTATTAGATTTAATACTTTATAGCCAAAGCGGTAACGCTCTATTTTTTTAAACTATTCTCCGGTTAAATCGCAACTCACACCTTAATCATTAAAAAGTCAAAAGATTATATGGACAACCATATTTAATTCCTATTTTCATCTGTTTTTCAATAGGGAACATTTGTGCTGAACCCGGAACTTTATCAAAGTTATCTCTTAAATAACGACATAATACTCCAATTTTCTTTTTCTCTTCCGTGGTTAATTCATCGATTAAGTCTTCATTTTCAGTCAAGAAAAAAGCATTATCTTGTCGAAGAATATAAAAACAACCAATATTGTTAAATAAACTCCAGGCATCTAGAACATCTTCCTTAAGTGAACTTAAGTATAATCTAAAATATTTAACCAACAGTTGATAGGGATTTTCTTTTTCTTTTAGATAAGCCATCATTCTGTTAAAATTAATTATCTCATTATGATATCCCATACTAAATTCCTCTGGCGAAAAATAGTCACCTTCTCCTTTAAAATAGGCTGTAATTTCATTATTATTTATTGCTTCGTCAAAATCACCCTTCATGGGAACTCCTCCTTGGTTTGATACCATTGGTAAAGATATTTCAGGAAACATACTTTTAGATATAGACATAAATTTAATATTAGCTTAGCGGGGGAATTTAATCATCTCTAATAATTAAAAATTGGCGAGTTTTTTGAATAATAAAAGTATCTGGTGATACCTTCATCACCTTGCAAGCTTTAGATATATGGTGAATATTTCTCAGTTTAATTTTATAAGTTTACTGATAATTTATGTTCACTTGCGGGTATATAACATAACCATTACCGTTTGGAATTTGTTATTAGATTTAATACTTTATAGCCAAAGCGGTAACGCTATGTTTTTTTTAAAACTATTCTCCGGTTAAATCGCAACCCACACCTTAATAATTAAAAAGAAAATAGATCATATGGACAACCTTTTTTAAGAGTAAATTCAAATTGTTTATCTATAGGATACATTTGTGCTGCACCCGGGACTTTATCAAAGTTATCTCTTAAATAACGATATAATATCCCAATTTTCTTTTTCTCTTCCGCAGTTAATTGATCGATTAAGTAATCATTTTGAGTCAAAAAAAAGGGATTATATCTTCGAAGAGTATAAAAACAACTAATATTGTTAAATAAACTCCATGCATCTAAAGCATCTTCTTTTAGCGAACTTAAGTAGAATTTAAAATATTTGACCAACTCTTGATAAGGATGTTCTTTATTTTTAAGATAGGACATCATTCCTGTGAAATTCATGATAAAACTATGATACCCCATATTAAATTCCTCTGGCGTAAAATAGTCACCTTCACCGTTTAAATAAGCAGTAATTTCATTATTGTTTACTGCTTGTTCAAAATCACCTTTCATGGGAACTCCTCCTTGGTAAAGTGATAGTACTGAGGATTTTTATGACAAAAAAGTATCTCTAATATGCTTATCAGCTTGTAAGTTCTAGGTATATTTAGATATTCACTTTCGGGTATATAACATAATCATTACCGTTTGGAATCTGTTGGTAGATTCCATACTTTATAGAAAACCGGTAGCCATCTGTTTTTTAAACTATTCTCCGGTTAAATCGCAACTCACACCTTAATCATTAAAAAGTCAAAAGATTATATGGACAACCATATTTAATTCCTATTTTCATCTGTTTTTCAATAGGGAACATTTGTGCTGAACCCGGAACTTTATCAAAGTTATCTCTTACATAACGACATAATACCCCAATTTTCTTTTTCTCTTCCGCAGTTAATTCATCCATTAAATCTTCATTTTGATTCAAGAAAAAGGAATTATCTTGTCGAAGAATATAAAAACAACCAATATTGTTAAATAAACTCCAAGCATCTAGAACATCTTCCTTAAGTGAACTTAAGTATAATCTAAAATATTTAACCAACAACTGATAGGGATGTTCTTTATTTTCAAGATAGGACATCATTCCGATAAAATTAAGTATCTCATTATGATATCCCATACTAAATTCTTCTGGTGAAAAATAGTCGCCTTCTCCTTTAAAATAGGCTGTAATTTCATTGTTGTTTACTGCTTGTTCAAATTTACCCATTATGGTCACCTCTCCTTGGTAAAGTGATAGTGTTGAGGATTTTTACGACAAAAAACTATCTCTAATATGCTTATCAGCTTGCAAGTTCTAGGTTTATTTTAGATGTTCACTTCCGGGTATATAACATAACCATTACCGTTTGGAATCTGTTGATAAATTCCAAACGTTATAGCCAAAGCGGTAAAGCTCTATTTTTTTAAACTATTCTCCGGTTAAATCACAACTCACACCTTAATCATTAAAAAGTTAAACGTCATAAAGAAAAAAGATCATATGGACAACCATCTGCTTTTACCATCTTCATCTGCTCATCAATAGGTCTCATACTGGCTGAATCAGGAACTTTATCAAAGTTATCTTTTAAATAACGACATAAAAAACCTATTTTCTTTTTCTCTTCCGCAGTTAGTTCACTAATTAAATCGTTACATTGAGTTAAAAAATAGCTATTATCTTTTCGAAGACAATAAAAACAACCAAGATTATTAAATAAACCCCAAGCATCTAGAACATCTTCCTTTAATGAACTTAAATATAATTTAAAATATTTGACCAGAAGTTGATAGGAATTTTCTCCCTTTTCAAGATTAGCCATCATTCCCATCCAATTAATCATAAAATTATGATATCCCCAACTCCATTCATCTGGTGAAAAATAGTCACCTTCACCTTTAAAAAAGGCACTAATTTCATTATTGTTTACAGCTCGTTCAAATTTACCCATTATGGTCACCTCTCCTTGGTAAAGTGATAGTACTGAGGATTTTTACGACAAAAAAGTATCCCTTAATATGCTTATCAGCTTGTAAGTTCTAGGTTTATTTTAGATGTTCGCTTGCGGGTATATAACATAACCATTACCATTTGGAATTTGTAATTAGATTCAATACATTATAGCCAAAGTGGTAACACTCTGTTTTTTTAAACTATTCTCCGGTTAAATCGCAACTCACACCTTAATCATTAAAAAGTCAAAAGATTATATGGACAAGCATCTTCCATTTCCAATTTCATCTGTTTTTCAATAGGGAACATTTGTGCTGAACCCGGAACTTTATCAAAGTTATCTCTTAAATAACGACATAATACCCCGATTTTCTTTTTCTCTTCTGCGGTTAATTCATCGATTAAATCTTCATTTTGTGTTAAAAAATAGCAATTATCTTTTCGAAGATCATAATAACAACCAATATTGTTAAATAAACCCCAGGCATCTAGAGGATCTTCCTTAAGTGAACTTAAGTATAATCTAAAATATTTGACCAACTCTTGATAGGGATGCTCTTGCTTTTCAAGATACCCCATCAATCCCGTAAAATTAATGATATGATTATGATATCCCATGCTAAATTCTTCAGGTGTAAAATACTCACCTTCACCGTTAAAAAAAGCTCTAATTTCATTGTTATTCAATGCTCGTTCAAATTTACCCATTATGGTCACCTCTCCTTGGTAAAATGATAGTACTGAGGATTTTTATGACAAAAAAGTATCCCTTAATATGCTTATCAGCTTGCAATTTCTAGGTTTATTTTAGATGTTCACTTCCGGGTATATAACATAAGCATTACCGTTTGGAATTAGATTCAATACATTATAGCTAAAGCGGTAACGCTATGTTTTTTTTAAACTATTCTCCGGTTAAATCGCAACTCACACTTTAATTATTAAAAAGAAAATAGATCATATCGGCAACCATTTTTACGAGTAAACCCAAATTGTTTCTTTATAGGGAACATTTGCGCTGAACCCGGGACTTTATCAAAATTTTCTTTTAAATAACGATATAATACTCCTATTTTCTTTTTCTCTTCCGCGGTTAATTCATCGATTAAATCTTCATTTTCAGTCAAAAAAAAGGATTTCTCTTTTCGAATAGTATAAAAACAACCAATATTGTTAAATAAACTCCAGGCATCTAGAACATCTTCCTTAAGTGAACTTAAGTATAATCTAAAATATTTGACCAACAGTTGATAGGGATGTGCTTTATTTTCAAGATAGGACATCATTCCGGTAAAATTAAGTATCTCATTATGATATCCCATATTACCCTCCTCCGGCGAAAAATAGTCACCTTCACCTTTCAAATAGGCAGTAATTTCATTGTTGTTTACTGCTTGTTCAAATTTACCCATTATGGTCACCTCTCCTTGGTAAAGCTCTATTTTTTTAAACTATTCTCCGGTTAAATCGCAACTCACACCTTAATCATTAAAAAGTCAAAAGATTATATGGACAACCATATTTAATTTCTATTTTCATCTGTTTTTCAATAGGGAACATTTGTGCTGAACCCGGAACTTTATCAAAGTTATCTCTTAAATAACGACATAATACCCCGATTTTCTTTTTCTCTTCCGCGGTTAATTCATCCATTAAATCTTCATTTTGCGTTAAAAAATAGCTATTATCTTTTCGAAGAGTATAATAACAACCAAGATTATTAAATAAACCCCAGGCATCTAGAGGATCTTCCTTAAGTGAACTTAAGTATAATCTAAAATATTTAACCAACAGTTGATAGGGATGTTCTTGCTTTTCAAGATACCCCAACATTCCCGTAAAATTAATGATATGACTATGATATCCCATATTACCTTCCTCCGGGGCAAAATAGTCACCTTCACCGTTTAAATAGGCAGTAATTTCATTATTATTTACTGCTTCGTCAAAATAACCCTTCATGGGAACTCCTCCTTGGTAAAGTGATAGTACTGAGGATTTTTATGACAAAAAAGTATCCCTTAATATGCTTATCAGCTTGCAAGTTCTAGATATATTTTAGATGTTCACTTGCGCGTATAAAACATAACCATTACCGTTTGGAATCTGTTGGTAGATTCCATACTTTATAGAAAACCGGTAGCCATCTGTTTTTTCTTAAATTATTCCGGTTAAATCGCAACTCACAACTTAACCATTAAAAAGTTAAAAGTCATAAAGAAAAAAGATCATATGGAAAACCATTTGCTTTTACTATTTTTATCTGCTCATCAAATGGTCTCATATTGGCTGAATCAGGGACTTTATCAAAGTTATCTTTTAAATAACGGCATAATACCCCAATTTTCTTTTTCTCTTCCGCAGTTAATTCACTAATTAAATCGTCATGTTGAGTTAAAAAATAGCTGTTATCTTTTTGAAGAATATAAAAGCATTTAAGATTATTAAATAAACCCCAGGCATCTAGAACATCTTCCTTTAATGAACTTAAATATAATTTAAAATATTTGACCAAAAGTTGATAGAAATTTTCTCCCTTTTCAAGATTAGCCATCATTCCCATCCAATTAGTCATATAACTATGATTTCCCCAACAAAATTCATTTGGCGAGAAATAGTCACCTTCACCTTTAAAAAAGGCAATAATTTCATTATTGTTTACAGCTCGTTCAAATTTACCTATTATGGTCACCTCACCTTGGTAAAGCTCTATTTTTTTAAACTATTCTCCGGTTAAATCGCAACTCACACTTTAATTATTAAAAAGAAAAAAGATCATATGGACAACCATTTTTACGAGTAAAGTTAAATTGTATGTCTAAAGGGTTCATATTTTCTGCATCTGGGACTTTATCAAAGTTATCTCTTAAATAACGATATAATACTCCTATTTTCTTTCTCTCTTCCGCGGTTAATTCATCAATTAAATCTTCATTTTGAGTTAAAAAAAAGTAGGAATTATCTTTTCTGAGATGATAATAACATTCTATATTTTCAAATAAACTCCAAGCGTCTTCAACATTTTCCTCAAGTGAACTCAGATATAATCTAAAATATTTGATCAACAATTGATACGGATGCTCTTTCTCTTCAAGACCTCCCATCATTCCCATAAAATTAATCATATAACAATGATATCCTCGACACCATTCATCTGGTGAAAAATAGTCACCTTCACCTTTAAGAAAGGGAATAATTTCATTATTACTTATTGCTTGTTCAAAATCACCTTTCATGGGAACTCCTCCTTGGTAAAGTGATAGTGCTGAGGATTTTTATGACAAAAAAGTATCCCTTAATATGCTTATCAGCTTGTAAGTTCTAGATATATTTTAGATGTTCACTTGCGGGTATAAAACATAAACATTACCGTTTGGAATTTGTAATTAGATTCAATACATTATAGCCAAAGCGGTAACGCTCTATTTTTTTAAACTATTCTCCGGTTAAATCGCAACTCACGCCTTAATCATTAAAAAGTCAAAAGATTATATGGACAACCATATTTAATTTCCATTTTCATCTGTTTTTCAATAGGGAACATTTGTGCTGAACCCGGAACTTTATCAAAGTTATCTCTTACATAACGACATAATACCCCAATTTTCTTTTTCTCTTTCGCAGTTAATTCATCCATTAAATCTTCATTTTGATTCAAGAAAAAGGAATTATCTTGTCGAAGAGTATAATAACAACCAATATTTTTAAATAAACTCCAGGCATCTAGAACATCTTCCTTAAGTGAACTTAAGTATAATCTAAAATATTTGACCAACAGCTGATAGGGATGTTCTTGCTTTTCAAGATAGGACATCATTCCCATAAAATTAATCATATCATTATGATATCCCATATTACCTTCCTCTGGCGAAAAATAGTCACCTTCTCCTTTTAGATAGGCAATAATTTCATTATTATTTACTGCTTCGTCAAAATAACCCTTCATGGGAACTCCTCCTTGGTTTGATACCATTGATAAAGATATTTCAGGAAACATACATTTAGATATAGATATAAATTTAATATTAGCTTAGCGGGGGAATTTAATCATCTCTAATAATTAAAAATTGGCGAGTTTTTTGGATAATAAAAAGTATCTGGTGATACCTTCATCACCTTGCAACTTTAGATATATAGTGAATATTTTTCAGTTTAATTTTATAAGTTTACTGATAACTTATGTTCACTTGCGGGTATATAACATAAGCATTACCGTTTGGAATCTGTTGATAGATTCCAAACGTTATAGTCAAACCGGTAAAGTTCTGTTTTTTTTAAACTATTCTCCGGTTAAATCGCAACTCACAACTTAATCATTAAAAAGTCAAAAGATTATATGGACAAGCATCTTCCATTTCCAATTTCATCTGTTTTTCAATAGGGTACATTTGTGCTGAACCCGGAACTTTATCAAAGTTATCTCTTACATAACGACATAATACCCCGATTTTCTTTTTCTCTTCCGCAGTTAATTCACTAATTAAATCTTCATCTTGGGTTAAAAAATAGGAATTGTCTTTTCGAAGATCATAATAACAACCAATATTGTTAAATAAACTCCAGGCATCTAGAGCATCTTCCTTAAGTGAACTTAAGTATAATCTAAAATATTTGACCAACTCTTGATAGGGATGTTCTTGCTTCTCAAGATACCCCAACATTCCCATAAAATTAATTATCTCATTATGATATCCCATATTACCTTCCTCTGGCGAAAAATAGTCACCCTCACCTTTCAAATAGGCTGTAATTTCATTATTACTTATTGCTTGTTCAAAATCACTCTTCATGGGAACTCCTCCTTGGTAAAGTGATAGTACTGAGGATTTTTATGACAAAAAAGTATCTCTAATATGCTTATCAGCTTGCAAGTTCTAGATATATTTTAGATGTTCACTTGCGGGTATATAACATAACCATTACCGTTTGGAATCTGTTGATAGATTCCAAACGTTATAGTCAAACCGGTAACGTTCTGTTTTTTTTTTAAACTATTCTCCGGTTAAATCGCAACTCACAACTTAATCATTAAAAAGTCAAAAGATTATATGGACAAGCATCTTCCATTTCCAATTTCATCTGTTTTTCAATAGGGTACATTTGTGCTGAACCCGGAACTTTATCAAAGTTGTCTCTTAAATAACGACATAATACCCCGATTTTCTTTTTCTCTTCCGCAGTTAATTCACTAATTAAATCTTCATCTTGGGTTAAAAAATAGGAATTGTCTTTTCGAAGATCATAATAACAACCAATATTGTTAAATAAACTCCAGGCATCTAGAGCATCTTCCTTAAGTGAACTTAAGTATAATCTAAAATATTTAACCAACTCTTGATAGGGATGTTCTTGTTTTTTAAGATATCCCATCATTCCCATAAAATTAATCATCTCATTATGATATCCCATATTAAATTCTTCTGGTGTAAAATAGTCACCCTCTCCTTTTAAATAAGCAGTAATTTCATTATTACTTATTGCTTGTTCAAAATCACCCTTCATGGGAACTCCTCCTTGGTAAAGTGATAGTACTGAGGATTTTTATGACAAAAAAGTATCTCTAATATGCTTATCAGCTTGCAAGTTCTAGATATATTTTAGATGTTCACTTGCGGGTATATAACATAACCATTACCGTTTGGAATCTGTTGATAGATTCCAAACGTTATAGCCAAACCGGTAACGCTATGTTTTTTAAACTATTCTCAGGTTAAATCGCAACTCACACCTTAATCATTAAAAAGTCAAAAGATTATATGGACAACCATATTTAATTTCTATTTTCATCTGTTTTTCAATAGGAAACATTTGTGCTGAATCCGGAACTTTATCGAAGTTATCTCTTAAATAACGACATAATACCCCGATTTTCTTTTTCTCTTCCGCGGTTAATTCATCCATTAAATCTTCATTTTCAGTTAAAAAAAAGCGATTTTTTTTTCGAAGATAATAATAACAACCAATATTGTTAAATAAACTCCAAGCATCTAGAGGATCTTCCTTAAGTGAACTTAAGTATAATCTAAAATATTTGACCAACAGTTGATAAGGATTTTCCTTTTCTCTTAGATAAGCTATCATTCTGTTAAAATTAATTATCTCATTATGATATCCCATATTACCTTCTTCAGGTGTAAAATACTCACCCTCTCCTTTTAAATAGGCAGTAATTTCATTATTGTTTATCGCTTGTTCAAAATCACCTTTCATGGGAACTCCTCCTTGGTAAAGTGATAGTGCTGAGGATTTTTATGACAAAAAAGTATCCCTTAATATGCTTATCAGCTTGCAACTTCTAGGTTTATTTTAGATGTTCACTTGCGGGTATATAACATAACCATTACCGTTTGGAATCTGTTGGTAGATTCCATACTTTATAGAAAACCGGTAGCCATCTGTTTTTTTTTAAAATTATTCTGGTTAAATCGCAACTCACACTTTAATTATTAAAAAGAAAATAGATCATATCGGCAACCATTTTTACGAGTAAACCCAAATTGTTTCTTTATAGGGAACATTTGCGCTGAACCCGGGACTTTATTAAAATTTTCTTTTAAATAACGATATAATACCCCGATTTTCTTTTTCTCTTCCGCGGTTAATTCATCGATTAAATCTTCGTTTTCAGTTAAAAAAAAGCGATTTTTTTTTCGAAGATAATAATAACAAGCAATATTTCTAAATAAACTCCAGGCATCTAGAGCATCTTCCTTAAGTGAATTAAGGTATAATCTAAAATATTTAACCAACAGCTGATAGGGATGTTCTTGCTTTTCAAGATAGGACATCATTCCGATAAAATTAAGTATCTCATTATGATATCCCATATTACCCTCCTCTGGCGAAAAATAGTCGCCTTCTCCTTTAAAATAGGCTGTAATTTCATTGTTTTTTACTGCTTGTTCAAATTTACCCATTATGGTCACTTCTCCTTGGTAAAGCTCTGTTTTTTTAAACTATTCTCCGGTTAAATCGCAACTCACACCTTAATCATTAAAAAGTCAAAAGATTATATGGACAACCATATTTAATTTCCATTTTCATCTGTTTTTTAATAGGGTACATTTGTGCTGAACCCGGAACTTTATCAAAGTTATCTCTTACATAACGACATAATACCCCGATTTTCTTTTTCTCTTCCGCAGTCAATTCATCCATTAAATCTTCATTTTTTGTTAAAAAATAGGAATTATCTTGTCGAAGAGTATAATAACAACCAATATTTTTAAATAAATTCCAGCCATCTAGAGGATCTTCCTTAAGTGAACTTAAGTATAATCTAAAATATTTGACCAACTCTTGATAGGGATGTTCTTGTTTTTCAAGATACCCCATCAATCCCGTAAAATTAATGATATGATTATGATATCCCATGCTAAATTCTTCAGGTGTAAAATACTCACCTTCACCGTTAAAAAAAGCTCTAATTTCATTGTTATTCAATGCTCGTTCAAATTTACTCATTATTGTCACCTCTCCTTGGTAAAGCTCTATTTTTTTTAACTATTCTCCGGTTAAATCGCAACTCACACCTTAATCATTAACAAGTCAAAAGTCATAAAGAAAAAAGATCATATGGGCAAGCATCTTCATTTACAAATTTCATCAGTTCATCAAATGGTCTCATATTGGCTGAACCCGGAACTTTATCAAAGTTATCTCTTACATAACGACATAATACCCCAATTTTCTTTTTCTCTTCCGCAGTTAATTCACTAATTAAATCGTTATGTTGAGTTAAAAAATAGCTGTTACCTTTTCGAAGACCATAAAAACAACCAAGATTAATAAATAAACCCCAGGCATCTAGAACATCTTCCTTTAATGAACTTAAATATAATTTAAAATATTTGACCAGAAGTTGATAGGAATTTTCTTCCTTTTCAAGATTAGCCATCATTCCCATCCAATTAGTCATATAACTATGATTTCCCCAACAAAATTCATTTGGCGCAAAATAATCACCTTCTCCTTTAAAATAAGCAGTAATTTCATTATTGTTTATCGCTTGTTCAAAATCACCCTTCATGGGAACTCCTCCTTGGTTTGATACCATTGGTAAAGATATTTCAGGAAACATACTTTTAGATATAGACATAAATTTAATATTAGCTTAGCGGGAGAGTTTAATCATCTCTAATAATTAAAAAATGGCGAGTTTTTTGAATAATAAAAAGTATCTGGTGATACCTTCATCACCTTACAAGCTTTAGATATATGGTGAATATTTCTCAGTTTAATTTTATAAGTTTACTGATAACTTATGTTCACTTCCGGGTATATAACATAACCATTACCGTTTGGAATTTGTTATTAGATTTAATACTTTATAGCCAAAGCGGTAACGCTCTGTTTTTTTAAACTATTCTCCGGTTAAATCGCAACTCACACTTTAATCATTAAAAAGTCAAAAGATTATATGGACAACCATATTTAATTTCCATTTTCATCTGTTTTTCAATAGGGAACATTTGTGCTGAACCCGGAACTTTTTCAAAGTTATCTCTTAAATAACGACATAATACCCCGATTTTCTTTTTCTCTTCCGCGGTTAATTCATCCATTAAATCTTCATTTTCAGTTAAAAAATAGCGATTTTTTTTTCGAAGATAATAATAACAACCAAGATTATTAAATAAACCCCAGGCATCTAGAGGATCTTCCTTAAGTGAACTTAAGTATAATCTAAAATATTTGACCAACTCTTGGTAGGGATGTTCTTGCTTTTCAAGATACCCCAACATTCCCGTAAAATTAATGATATGATTATGATATCCCATATTACCTTCCTCTGGGGCAAAATAGTCACCTTCACCGTTTAAATAGGCAGTAATTTCATTATTATTTATTGCTTGTTCAAAATCACCTTTCATGGGAACTCCTCCTTGGTAAAGTGATAGTACTGAGGATTTTTATGACAAAAAAGTATCCCTTAATATGCTTATCAGCTTGCAAGTTCTAGGTTTATTTTAGATGTTCACTTGCGGGTCTAAAACATAAACATTACCGTTTGGAATTTGTAATTAGATTCAATACTTTATAGCCAAAGCGGTAACGCTATGTTTTTTTTTAAAACTATTCTCCGGTTAAATCGCAACTCACACCTTAATCATTAAAAAGTCAAAAGTCATAAAGAAAAAAGATCATATGGACAATCATTTACTATATTTATCAGTTCATCAAATGGTCTCATATTGGCTGAATCAGGGACTTTATCAAAGTTATCTTTTAAATAACGATATAATACTCCTATTTTCTTTTTCTCTTCTGCGGTTAATTCATCGATTAAATCTTCATTTTCAGTCAAAAAATAGCGATTTTTTTTTCGAAGAAAATAATAAGAAGCAATATTACTAAATAACATCCAAGCATCTAAAGCATTTTCTTCAACTGTATTAAGGTATAATCTAAAATATTTGACCAACAGTTCAAACGGGGTTTCTTTCTCTTCAAGATAGGCTAGCATTCCCTGCCAATTAATTAACTCATTATGATATCCCATGTTAAATTCCTCTGGCGAAAAATACTCACCTTCACCTTTGAAAAAAGCACTAATTTCATTGTTTTTTACTGCTTGTTCAAAATCACCTTTCATGGGAACTCCTCCTTGGTAAAGTGATAGTGCTGAGGATTTTTATGACAAAAAAGTATCTCTAATATGCTTATCAGCTTGCAACTTCTAGGTTTATTGTAGATGTTCACTTGCGGGTATATAACATAACCATTACCGTTTGGAATCTGTTGATAGATTCCAAACGTTATAGCCAAACCGGTAACGCTATGTTTTTTAAACTATTCTCAGGTTAAATCGCAACTCACACCTTAATCATTAAAAAGTCAAAAGATTATATGGACAACCATATTTAATTTCTATTTTCATCTGTTTTTCAATAGGGAACATTTGTGCTGAACCCGGAACTTTATCGAAGTTATCTCTTAAATAACGACATAATACCCCGATTTTCTTTTTCTCTTCCGCGGTTAATTCATCCATTAAATCTTCATTTTCAGTTAAAAAAAAGCGATTTTTTTTTCGAAGATAATAATAACAACCAAGATTATTAAATAAACCCCAGGCATCTAGAGGATCTTCCTTAAGTGAACTTAAGTATAATCTAAAATATTTGACCAACAGTTGATAAGGATTTTCCTTTTCTCTTAGATAAGCTATCATTCTGTTAAAATTAATTATCTCATTATGATATCCCATATTACCTTCCTCTGGCGAAAAATAGTCACCTTCTCCTTTAAAATAGGCTGTAATTTCATTATTATTTATTGCTTCGTCAAAATCACCCTTCATTATAACTCCTCCTTGGTAAAGTGATAGTACTGAGGATTTTTATGACAAAAAAGTATCTCTAATATGCTTATCAGCTTGTAAGTTCTAGATATATTTTAGATGTTCACTCGCGGGTATAAAACATAACCATTACCGTTTGGAATTTGTAATTAGATTCAATACATTATAGCCAAACCGGTAACGCTCTGTTTTTTTTAACTATTCTCCGGTTAAATCGCAACTCACACCTTAATCATTAAAAAGTCAAAAGATTATATGGACAACCATATTTAATTTCCATTTTCATCTGTTTTTTAATAGGGTACATTTGTGCTGAACCCGGAACTTTATCAAAGTTATCTCTTACATAACGACATAATACCCCAATTTTCTTTTTCTCTTCCGCAGTCAATTCATCCATTAAATCTTCATTTTTTGTTAAAAAATAGGAATTATCTTGTCGAAGAGTATAATAACAACCAATATTTTTAAATAAATTCCAGCCATCTAGAGCATCTTCCTTAAGTGAACTTAAGTATAATCTAAAATATTTAACCAACAGTTGATAGGGATGTTCTTGCTTTTCAAGATACCCCAACATTCCCATAAAATTAATGATATGATTATGATATCCCATATTACCTTCCTCCGGGGCAAAATAGTCACCTTCACCGTTTAAATAGGCAGTAACTTCATTATTATTTACTGCTTCGTCAAAATACCCCTTCATGGGAACTCCTCCTTGGTAAAGTGATAGTGCTGAGGATTTTTATGACAAAAAAGTATCTCTAATATGCTTATCAGCTTGTAAGTTCTAGATATATTTTAGATGTTCACTTGCGGGTATAAAACATAACCATTACCGTTTGGAATTTGTAATTAGATTCAATACATTATAGCCAAAGCGGTAACGCTCTATTTTTTTAAACTATTCTCCGGTTAAATCGCAACTCACACCTTAATCATTAAAAAGTCAAAAGATTATATGGACAACCATATTTAATTTCCATTTTCATCTGTTTTTCAATAGGGTACATTTGTGCTGAACCCGGAACTTTTTCAAAGTTATCTCTTAAATAACGACATAATACCCCGATTTTCTTTTTCTCTTCCGCAGTCAATTCATCCATTAAATCTTCATTTTGGGTTAAAAAATAGCTATTATCTTTTCGAAGAGTATAATAACAACCAAGATTATTAAATAAACCCCAGGCATCTAGAGGATCTTCCTTAAGTGAACTTAAGTATAATCTAAAATATTTGACCAACTCTTGATAAGGATGTTCTTGCTTTTTAAGATACCCCAACATTCCCGTAAAATTAATCATATGATTATGATATCCCATATTGAATTCCTCTGTTGCAAAATAGTCACCCTCTCCGTTTAAATAGGCAGTAATTTCATTATTTTTTACTGCTTCGTCAAAATAGCCCTTCATTATAACTCCTCCCATTTTTCAAAGTATTTTAATAATTTTTTAATCGAACCGTTATGTATAATTTTCTCCGACCCTCTTAAAATGGCTTCTCTAATACCACCACTAGTCCAGCCACCCGGTAACCATTTGCTATTGGCCCCGACTTCTTTACCGGTGGACATTCCAAACTTAAAGCGAATATCGTTAGGTTTAATATGAATGACATATATTCGCGCGCCTTCAAGATCCTTTTCATCCAATCCTAATCGTTTAATCAATACTTGCCTATCGTTACCGGCAGCTCGGTATTCAGCAAGGATTTTTTCCATATCCGATTTTAAAGCCACAAACTTATCTGGTGCTAAAGTTCTGTGTCCCTTTTTAAGATCATTCATAAGCCATCTGTCAATCACAATAAAACTAGCACCTTCTTGCTCAAATAAAGCCAGATGTGCATCTACATATTCTTTTGACAAGTATTCAAGGACATTAGCTGGTCGTTGATCTTTTTCTAACCCCGCTATTCTCTCAAATTCTTCATCGCTCATTGAAGTTCTATTACGGGTGCCACCACACCCCGGTATATTTTTAAACCCAAGCGGATCTATCCAATTGACCGGATTCTGGCAGTATTGATAAAAATTGAGACCACCAATCAGCTTTATCGGGTCTTGGGTTATATACCGTCCGACAAAGGGATCGTAATAACGATTTAGGTTGTAGTGTAGACCTGTCTCTTCATCGTAATATTGTCCCTGAAAGCGCAGCGGGTTATCAGGGATAGCACGATTGCCAACTTCATGGTAGGTTTCATCAATAATTTGTCCATAGCCATTATACTGGCATTCATATAATGTTTCACCAAATCCATCGGTTAACCCTATCGGCGTGCCGAGTTGGTCGTTTTGGTACCAGTAGAGTTGGGTTTTGCCTTGTTGGGCATTGCCCTGTACTAACGCCAGTGGCCGGAAGGAGTCCTGCTCATAGAGGTAACTTTGCCAGTGCTTGTCATTGTCGGTTTCGGCAATCAGTTTATGACCTTGCCAGATAAATTCCGTGGTTTTGCCATTAACCGTTTTACTGGTACGGCGGTTAAACG